>CAWHIC010000007.1:0-1031850 GCA_963829165.1 uncultured Acidimicrobiia bacterium
CATGGCGGCCGCCGCCGCCGGCGACACAGGCTGTGCCGAGCGGGTCTCGCCTCCTTCGCCGGACGGGGGTAATCTCGGGCCACTTCCTCCTCCGGTTCGTGCTTCCGAGGAGGTGGCCGTGCGACGGTCCGTCCGTCTTGCCCGTTCTCCGATTGCCTATTGGCTGGTCGTGGCCGTCCTCGCGCTTCTCACCGGGATGGTGGCGGCGAGGGTGATGGGCAACGCCGGCGCCCTCGCGGCCCGGTACGGGCCGCTCCAGCCCGTCGTGGTGGCCACGAAGACCCTCGAGCCGGGGACGGTCGTGACCGCCGCCGACCTCGCCCTCCGCCAGCTTCCCGCCTCCGCGGTCCCCCCAACCGTCATCGGATCGATCGACGACGCTTCCGGCCGGACCGTGGTCGCCCCCGTCTTTCCCGAGGTCCCGATGGTGGCCGCCCAACTCGCTCCCGACGGCCGGCGGGGCCTCACCGCCCTCCTCCCTCCCGGCAGCCGGGCGGTGGCGGTGCCGAACGGCCGCCCCAGCCTCGCCCTCGTCCGGGGCGACGCGGTCGACGTCCTCGCCACGTTCGACGACCTGGCCGACGAGGCCGAAGGCAGTCCCCCGACGTTCCGGGTGGCCACCAACGCCCTCGTCGTCGACGTCGGCGACGAGTCGGCGGCGGTGGCGGTCACGGCCGAGGAGGCACCCCGGGTCGCGTTCGCCCTGGCCAGCGGCGTCGTCACCCTCGCCCTCGCCTCGCCCGGCCCGGCGCCGACCGCCGCGTCACAAGACCTCACCGAAAGTTCGTCGCCAGAAGTCCCAGCACCGCCACTCCCACCACCACCCGATAGATGACGAAGGGGGTGAACGACTGCGTACGCACCACCCGCAACACCAGCCACACGGCCACCGCCCCCGTCACGCCCGACGCGGCCATACCCCAGACGAAGGCGGGCAGGGTGCCCGGCGGCAGGCCGTCGCCGGCGAAGACCTTGGTCCCCTGGTAGATCCCGGCCCCGGCGATGACGGGCAGGCTCATGAGGAACGAGAGGCGGGCGGCGGCGTCCCGTTGGAAGCCGAGGAAGCGTCCGCCGGTGATGGTGATGCCCGAGCGCGACACCCCGGGGGCGAGGGCGGCCGCCTGGCACAGGCCCATGATCGCCGCGTCCCGGAGGCGGAACTCCTCCGTGTCCCGCTCTCCCGGCAGCCGGTCGGCCACCAGCAGGACGAGCCCGAACACGATCAGCAGCACCGCGATGAGCCAGATCTGGCCCAGGTGGTCGCCGACGGTGGATTCCAGCAGCGCCCCCACGGTGGCGCTGGGCAGGGCGGACAGGGCCAGCAGCCACGCCAGCCGTTGGTCGGGCTCCGTGACCCGCCGCGCCCGCACCGACGACCCCGCGGCCCGGGCCAGGCGCGCGATGTCGTGCCGGAAGTAGGCCGCCGCCCCCACGAAGGTGCCGAGATGCAAGGCCACGTCGAACGTGCGGTTGAGGTCGGCGTTGGCTTCGCCCGTCAGCTCCGTCCAGCCGAAGAGCCACGGGACCAGAATCAGGTGGCCGCTGGACGAGATCGGCAGGAACTCCGACAACCCCTGGACGATCCCGAGCACGATGGCGTGGAGGACGGGGATGGTGTCGGGCGAGGCGACGCTGAGCACAACCAGCCAGACGCTAGCGGCCTACCCTCGGCCCGATCGACGCCATCGGCGCGGTCGACGAGGTGGTGGTCGATTGCCTCGACCCGACCGCGTCCGGCCACCTTTCGAGCGGAGCTCGCACCCGGCCCACGTTGCACGGCGCCAGGTGCGCCAGACCGCTGGACGACGCCTACGACCCGCTGAGCGTCACGTCCCGGATGACGAGGGTGACGCCGGCGGCCCCACCGGGCAGCCACTCGCGGTCGCCGCCGACGGCCACCACGTCGTGCAGCATCCGCTGCAGGGTGGAGGCGATGGTGGCCTCCCGCACCGGCTCGGCCCGCTCCCCGCCCCGCACCATGAGGCCCTCCACGCCCACCGAGAAGTCGCCGCTCACCGGGTTGACGCCCGAGTGCAGGCCGCTCACCGACTGCACCAGCAGCCCGTCGCCCGTCTCCGCCAGCAGCTCGTCGTGGGACTTGGTGCCCGGCGTCAACGTCAACGCCCGGCTGCCGACGCCGGGGCCGGTCATGTAGCCGCCGCGCACCGCGGCCGCGTTCGACGCCCGTCCCGTGCGCCGGCCGGTGTAGGAGTTGTGGAGGAACCCGGCCAGCACGCCCCCGTCGATGAGGAGGTTGCGCCGGCTGGCGAGGCCCTCGGCGTCGAACCGGGACGCCCCGTAGGCCTCGGCCTCGGTGGGGTCGTCGACCAGGGTGACGAGGTCGACGGCCACCGCCTCGCCCTCCCGACCGGCGAACAGCGACCGGCCCTTGATGGCCGACTCCGCGCTCAGAGTGGACGACAGCACCCCCAGGAACGAGGCCGTGACCTTGGGGTCGAAGATCACCGTCAGCCGCCGGGACGCGGGCTTGCGGGCGCCCAGCAGGCGGGTGGCCCGGTCGGCGGCATCGGCCGCGGCCTTCGACAGGTCGAGGTCCTCGGGCGTGCGGCCGACCGAGTAGCCGTAGCCGGTCTGCGTCTCCGACCCCTCGCCGGCCAGGGCCTCGGCCCACACCGAGCAGTTCGTGCGCCGGCCGGTGACCCGGATGCCCTCGCTGGACACGATGGCCGACTCCGACGACGAGTCGCCGTACCCCGCGCTCTCCAGGCCCCGGATGCGAGGGTCGGCGGCCCGGGTGATCCGGTCGACGTCGAGGGCGAGCTCCACCTTGCGGTCCGTCGGAAAGGCGGCCAGCGACTCCCGGAACAGGTCGAGGTCGGCCGCGGCCACCCCGTCCGGCGCGACCAAGCCCAAATACTCGTCGACGGTGCCGAAGGAGGCGTTGTCGCGGGCCTCGGCCAGCACGTCGGCCACCGCGTCGGCGTCGAGGGAGCCGGCGTAGGCGAAACCCTGGCGGCCGTCGACCACGACCCGCACGCCGATCCCGGCGGTGTCGGCCGACGAGAGCGACTCCACCTCGCCCCCGAACACCTTCACCTCGGTGCGCGACGCCCGTCCCAGGTAGGCCTCGACCTGCTCGCCGGGCCGGGCCTCGGCCACGACCCGCTCGGCCAGCTCCAGCAAGGTGGCCGGATCAGGCATTCGCCGTCCCGCCGACGGTCATCCCCGACACCCGGAGGGTGGGCTGGCCGGCCGAGACCGGCACCCCTTGGCCGTCCTTGCCGCACGTCCCGGCCCACGTGTCGAAGTCGTCGCCGACGGCGTCGATCGAGCGGAGGACGTCGGGCCCGTTGCCTATGAGGTTGGCCGCCCGCACCGGGTCGGTGATCTCGCCGTTCTCGATCATGTAGGCCTCGGTCATCCCGAAGACGAAGTCGCCGGTGGCGGTGTTGACCGATCCGCCCCCCAGCTGGACGCAGTAGATCCCGTGCGCCGTCTGGCGGATGATCTCGTCGGGGTCGTCCTCGCCCGCCAGCACGTAGGTGTTGGTCATGCGCACCATCGGCAGGTGCTGGTAGGACTGGCGGCGGCCGTTGCCGGACGACTCCCGTCCCTCCTTGCGGGCCCGCAGCAGGTCCCACATGTAGTCGGTGAGCTGCCCGTTCTCGATGAGGGTGTTGCGGCGGGCGGGGTGACCCTCGTCGTCGATGGCGTAGGTGCCCCACTCCTTGGCGTAGGTGCCGTCGTCGACCAGGGTGACGAGGGGACTGGCCACCATGGTGCCCACCTGGCCCCGGAAGACGGAGGCGTCGCGGCCCACCAGGTCGGCTTCCAGCCCGTGGCCGCAGGCCTCGTGGAAGAGCACGCCGCCCGCGCCCCGCTTCAACACCACCGGTAGCCGTCCGCTCGGCGCAGGACGGGCCTTGAGCATGTCGAGAGCCCGGCGGGCGGCGGTGCGGGCCACGTCGGCCACGTCGACTCCGTCGTAGAACTCGAAGCCGACGGTACCGCCGGGACCTTCGTAACCGGTCTGCATGCCGGTGTCGCCCGCTGCCACGGCCGAGACCATGAACCGGGTGCGCACCTGGTCGTCGCCGGCGAGCAGGCCGTCGCTGTTGGCGACCATGATCCGCCGGCGACTGTCGGCGTAGGACACGCCCACCTGGCGCACGCCACCACCCTCGGAACGGGCGGCGTCGTCGGCCTTGAGCAGGAGGTCGACCTTGTCCGCCTTGGGAACGTCCTGGGGGAGGATCTCGGCGTCGGACTGCCTCCGCCCGTGCTCGGAGCGGGTGAGGGCCACCTCCCGGACGCCGCCGCCACCGCCCCTGGCCGCGGCCGACGCCACCTCCGCCGCCGCCTGGAGGCCGGACTCGCTGAGGTCGGACGTGTGGGCGAAACCGGTGGTGTCGCCCACCACCACCCGGATGCCCACCCCCCGGCTGCGGCCGGAGGTGAGCTCCTCCACCTTGCCGTCGTCGAGGCGGGCGGACGACGACCGCCGCTCCTCGGCGAAGACCTCGGCGAAGTCGCCGCCGGTGCGCAGCGCCACCCCCAGGACCCGCTGGACAACGGTCTCGTCGAGCATCGGAACGTCGGTCGGCATGGTTGACCATGCTACGAGGTAGGGCTCGTGACGCGGCAGCCGGGCCAAGGACGCGAGATCGGGAACAATTCCCCCGTCCAATGCGTAGGCTTAAGGGATGAGCGGCCGGTCGCGAAGACGCTTCGTCGCGGGCCGGAGGTCCGTCGCTGCGGCGGCCCCCGCCACCGACGCCGCCGATCCCGTCGACGCCGCCGATCCCGTCGATTTTGGCGATCCTGACTCCCAGCCTCCCGCTCCCCGCCGATTCTTCACCCGGGGCCGGATCTTCCTCGGTCTGCGCATGGCCGCCAGCGTCACCATGCTCGGGCTGCTCCTCACCCGCTTCGACCTGTCGGTGCTCAACCCCATCGACGAGCCGTCGAGCTGGACGTGGGTGGTCACGGGCGTGGCCGTCACCTTCGGGGCGGTCATCCTGGCCACCCTCCGGTGGCAACGGGTCCTGAAGGCCCTCGACCTCCCGTCCGACCTGCGCACCCTGCTCAACCACGTTTTGGCCGGCGTCTTCGTCTCCAACTTCCTGCCCAGCACCGTCGGGGGAGACGTGCTCCGGGTCACCCGGCTTTCCGCCGGCAACGGGCATCCCCCGGAGTCGTTCGCCTCGGTCGTGCTCGAACGCCTGACCGGATTCGTGGTCCTGCCGTTCATCACCCTGGTGGCTCTCGTCGGGAATCCCACCCTCCTCCACATGGGCACCGCCACCCAGCTGGCCCTCGCCTTGTCACTGGGCACGCTCGTCGTGCTGGCCGTGATCGTGCTGGTGGCCGGCAACAGCCGCCTCGGCGCCCGCCTGGCGGGACGGGCCAACTGGCTCAGCTTCCTGGGCGCCGTCCACCTGGGGATCGACCGCATGCGCCGGCACCCGAGCGAGGCGGCGTCGGTGCTGATCACGGCCCTCGCCTACCAACTCACCATCGTGTTCGCGGCGTGGGCCGCGGGCCACGCCCTCGGCCTCAACATGGGCTGGTCGGCGGCCATGGCGTTCGTGCCCATCGTGGCCATCGCCCAGGTGCTGCCGGTGTCGGTGAACGGCCTGGGTCTCCGGGAGGGCGCGCTGGTGCTGCTCCTGGCCCCGCTCGGGGTGCCGGCCGGGCAGGCGATAGCCCTGGGACTGCTCCTGTACGGGATGAACCTGGCGGTCAGCCTCCTGGGCGCCCCGGCGTTCGCAGTGGGCAACCGCCCGCTCCGAGCGGTGGCGTGAGCGCCGGCGTCGACCCCGACACCGACGACCCGGCGCCCCCCGACCCGACGCCCCTCGACCCGACGCCCCTCGACAACGCACCCGACGATCCGCCGTCCGCCGAGGCAGCAGCCCGAAGGGGTCTGCGCTGGTGGAAGGAGGTGGGCCTGGTCCTCGCCTTCTACGCCGTCTACAGCGTGGTGCGGAACACCCAGGGCTCGGCCGTCGTCTCCGAGGCCCGGGCCCTGCGCAACGCCCTGCGGATCATCCGGTGGGAGGAGCTCGTCGGGATCTACCACGAGGAGGCCCTCCAGCAGCATTTCCTCGCCTGGGACGGCTTCATCGAGTTCTGGAACCTGTTCTATGGCACGTTCCACTTCTTCGTCACGATCTTCGCCCTGGTCTTCCTCTTCCGCCGCTTCCCGGTCCGGTACCGGCGGTGGCGCAACACCCTGGCCGCCACCACCGCCCTCGCCCTCATCGGCTTCGCCACCTACCCCCTGATGCCTCCCCGGCTGCTGCCCGCCAGCCACGGGTACGTCGACACCCTGCGGGTCTACGGGAGCCTGTGGTCGTTCGACTCCGGCGCCATGAGCAAGCTGTCGAACCAGTACGCGGCCATGCCCAGCCTGCATTTCGCCTGGGCGATGTGGTGCACGCTGGTGCTCGTGCCGGCGCTCAAATCATGGTGGGCCAAGGCGGCCGCCATCATCTATCCCGTCTTCACCCTGTTCGCCATCGTGGTCACGGCCAACCACTTCGTCCTCGACGCGGCCGGGGGCCTGGTCGTGCTCGGGCTCGGGGCGCTGATCGGCTTCACCATCGCCTCCCGACTGGAGGCCAGGTCTGCCGGCAGGTCGGTCAACCGGCCGCCACCCGTGGCGTCGGCCGTGGGCGCCGGTTGATGCGGGTCGTCCCCCGCTCGGCCGACGCGCCGCCCAGCCTGGCCGTCATCGCGGCCCGGGTCGAGGACCGCATCCGGGCCGTCCTCGACGACGAGCTGGCCCGCTGGGCGGCGGTCGACATCGAGCTGATCGAGCCCTTCGAGGCCCTGCGGGTGCTGGTGCTGGCGGGAGGTAAGCGGCTGCGGCCGGCCTTCTGTCACTGGGCCTTCGTGGGGGCGGGCGGCGGCGACCTCTCCGACCGGATGGTGGTCGACGCGGGAGCCGCCCTCGAGCTCCTCCACACCTTCGCCCTCATCCACGACGACATCATGGACGGGTCGCCCACCCGCCGGGCGATGGACACCATCCACATCCAGTTCGAGGCCCGGCACGGCCTGGCCGGGTGGCGGGGCGAGGGGCGACGCTTCGGCGAGGGCGTGGCGATACTGGCCGGCGACCTGGCCTTCGTCTACGCCGACCGCATGATGGCCGGCGCCCCCCGGGCCGCCCTCGACGTGTTCACCGAGCTGCGCATCGAGGTCAACGTGGGCCAGTACCTCGACCTGGTCGGCACCGCCCGGGGTCGCGTGCCGGAGGACGCCGCCCGCCGCATCTGCCGGTTCAAGTCGGGCAAGTACACCATCGAGCGTCCCCTGCACCTGGGGGCGGCACTGGCCGGGCGGATGCCCGAGCTGGGCGGGGCGCTGAGCGCCTACGGACTGCCCCTGGGGGAAGCGTTCCAGCTCCGCGACGACCTGCTGGGCGTGTTCGGCGACGAGGCCGTCACCGGCAAGCCGGTGGGGGAGGACCTGCGGGAGGGCAAGCCCACGGTCCTCTTCGCCCTGGCCGCGGAGGCCGTCGCCGGCGGGGGCACCATCCTCGACCGCTATGGCGCCGACGACCTCACCGACGACGAGATCGTCGCCCTCCAGGAGATCCTGCTCGACACGGGAGCCGTCAAGCAGCTCGAGACGCGCATCGACGCCCTGGTGGAGGCGGCGGTGGAGGCCCTGGAGCAGGCGCCGTTGGCCGACGAGGCGGTGGCCGCCCTGGTCGAGCTGGCCCTCTACGTCGCCGGCCGCGACCGTTAGAGCCGGCCGGCCCTACGAACCGGTGACGGTTACAGCCCCCACAGGGCTCTCAGCGTCACCAGTTCGCAGGTGCACCAGCCCTCACAGGGCCTTTTCCGTCACCGGTTCGGCTCGGGCATGAGCGAGTTCAAGGCGCTCAGGAGCGAGGAGTTGCCGGCGGGGGAGGGGGCGGGCACCCAGATCCGGCGGGTGCGGACGGACGACGGCCACGTGATGGTGGCCCGCCTCACCGACGGCCGGCTGGTGGCGTTCGCCCCCTCGTGTCCCCATCAGGTCACCCCCCTCGACGACGCCACCATCCACGAAGGGGTCATGCGCTGCCCCCGCCACGGCTACCAGTACGACGCCACCACCGGCGTCAACGTCTTCCCCACCCGCGACGCCAAGCCCGAGAACCTCTGGAAGCTCAAGCCCAAGTACCTGCCGGTGTACGAGGCGGTCGAGCGCGACGGGTGGATCTGGGTGTCGCAGCAGGCGAAGCCCCCGCCGGAGACCTGGGACCCCGCCCTCGAAGCGCGGCCGGCGGGCGCGGCCGACGAGCCGGTGGCCGCGTCGCCGATCACGGTGGCGCCGCCGGCGGGCATCGAGCAGTCGATGAAGTTCCTCACCGCCATCGCCGGGGAGGAGCTCGAGATCCGGGTCGCGGCCACCCCGGTCCCCGGCTACGAGTGGCGGTTGGACCTGGTGGGCGACCTGCTCACGATCGTCGAGAACCAGTTCGAGGGGGGCGACATGCCCTGCCAGCGGGTGCGCCTGGTCGCCAGTGGACCGGGCGCGGCCACCCTCACCTGCACCTACGCGTCGATGATCGACGGCCAGACGGCCGCCGTCCGCACCTACATCATCCGGGTGGCCCAGTAGCGTCGAACCCGATGCACGTGGTGATCGTCGGAGCGGGTCTGGGCGGGCTGTCGGCCGCGTGCCACCTGGCCGGGCGGGGCCACGACGTCGAGGTGGTGGAGAAGGCCGACGTCCCCGGCGGACGGGCGGGGCTGTTCGAGGCCGACGGCTACCGGTTCGACACCGGGCCCAGCGTCCTCACCATGACCGGTCTGCTGGCCGACGTCTTCGCGGCCGCGGGCGAGGACATGGCCAGCCACCTCACCCTGGTGCCCGTCGACCCCATGTACCGGGCCTGCTTCGCCGACGGCAGTGAGCTGCGGGTGTGGCACGACCGGGGCCGCATGCAGGCCGAGATCCGCGACCTGGCCGGACCCGGCGAAGCGGAGGCCTTCGGGCGGTTCTGCGACTGGCTGGCCCGCCTGTACAAGCTCGAGCTGCCCAACTTCATCGACCGCAACTTCGACTCGCCCCTCGACCTGGCCTGGCCCCTCGGCCCGATCATCCGCCTGGTGCGCATGGGCGGCTTCCGCAAGCTCAACGCGGTGGTCGAGTCCTACTTCTCCGACCCCCGCCTGCAGCAGATCTTCAGCTTCCAGGCCATGTACGCGGGCCTGTCCCCGTTCGAGGCCCTGGCCCTGTACTGCGTCATCACCTACATGGACACGGTCGAGGGCGTGTACTTCCCCCTGGGCGGCATGCACGCCATCTCCCGGGGGCTGGCAGCAGCGGCGGAGAAGGCGGGGGCCACCTTCCGCTACGGCACGACCGTCGAGGGACTGTTGCGTCCCGGCTTCCCGACGCCCGGCAGCCGGGTCACCGGCGTCCGCCTGGCCGGAGGCGACGTCATCCAGGCCGACGCCGTCGTCCTCAACCCCGACCTGCCCGTCGCCTACGAGGAGCTTCTCCCCGACGTGGCCCCGCCCCGCTCCACCCGCAAAGGCACGTACTCGCCGTCGTGCTCGGTGTGGCTGGCGGGGGTGAAGGGCGACCTGCCGCCGGGCGCGGCCCACCACAACATCCACTTCGGGCCGGCGTGGGAAGGGGCGTTCGAAAACCTCCTGACCAGGGGCGTTCCCATGGACGACCCGTCGATCCTCGTCACCAGCCCCACCGTCACCGACCCGTCCCTGGCGCCTCCCGGCCGCACGTCGCTCTACGTCCTCGAGCCCATGCCCAACCTCGACGGCAAGGTCGACTGGGCCAAGGACGGCGGACGGCTGCGCGACCGGCTCACCGACAAGGTCGCCGGCCTCGGCTACCCCGTCGCCGACATCGAGGTCGAGCGCTTCGTCGACCCTCCCGGCTGGCGGCGGATGGGCATGGCCCGGGGCACGCCGTTCGCCCTTTCGCACGACTTCTTCCAGACCGGCCCCTTCCGCCCCGGCAACGTGAACGCCAAGGCGCCGGGCGTGGTCTTCGTCGGCTCCGGCACCGTGCCCGGGGTGGGCGTGCCCATGGTCCTTCTCTCCGGACGGTTGGCCGCCGACCGGGTGGAGAGGATGAAGCGGTGACGCTCGAAGCCGGCCCTCTCACCCTGGAGGACTCCTACCGGCGCTGCCGCCAGCTCAACAAGCGCTACGGCACCACCTACTACTGGTCGACGGCCCTGCTCCCGAAGGCCAAGCGGCCCCACGTCCACGCCCTCTACGGGTTCTGCCGCTACGCCGACGACATCGTCGACGATCTCGGCTCCACCGCCCCGCCCGAGGAACGTCAGCAGGCGATGGCCGACTTTGGCGACCGCTTCTTCGTCGACCTCGAGCGGGGCGACTCCGACGACCCCGTCCTCAAGGCCGTCGTCGACACGGTCCAGACGTTCCACATCGATCCCGACTGCTTCCGCCGCTTCATGCGCTCGATGACCATGGACTTCACCGTCGAGGCCTACGAGACATGGGAAGACCTGCTCTTCTACATGGACGGGTCGGCGGCGGTGATCGGCGAGATGATGGTGCCCATCCTGGAGCCGTTGCAGGCGGAGGCGTTCGACTACGCCCGCGACCTGGGCAACGCCTTCCAGCTCTCGAACTTCCTGCGGGACGTGAACGAGGACCTCGACCGGGGCCGCGTCTACATCCCCCAGGAGGACATCCGGAAGTTCGACGCCGACCCCTGGGCCCGGAAGGTCACCCCCGCCTGGCGCGACCTGATGGCCTTCGAGATCGCCCGCAACCGCCAGCTGTACGAGTCGGCCGACCTCGGCATACCCATGCTCCCGCCCGACTCGGCCCGCTGCATCCGGGGCGCCCGGGCCCTCTACTCGGGCATCCTCGACCAGATCGAGGCCGCCGGCTACGACGTGTTCTCGTCCCGGGTCCGGGTGCCCACGTGGAAGAAGCTGGCGGTGGCCTTCCGCCTGTCCCGCCCCCGGATCGGTCCCGGCCCCCGGTGAGCAGGCCCCTGAGCCCCTACGCCCGGCACCGGCTCTTCGCCCTGGCCGCCGTGATCATCGTGGGCATCCCCGCCTTCCTGCTGGGGGGCACATACTGGCGCAACGGCGTCGACGGCGACGATGCGGTCGCCCGGTTCCGGGCCGCGGGGCCGGAGGCGGCGGCCGAGGCCCCGGCGGGACTTCCCCAGCCCGGCGTCTACCGCTACCAGACCATCGGCGGGGAGAAGGTGTCGTTCCTCGACTACGACCGGGAGTACACGCCCGTCACCCACCGGGTCGTCACCCGCCACGGCTGCGGCATCCGGGAGGAGCAGATTTTCCTGGTGCAGCACATCGAGTACTACGACCGCTGCGGCGGCCGGCTGGTGGGCTATGGCACCGACATCGCCTTCTGGTGGACCCACGGCACCCAGGACTTCGAGTGCACCGGCGGGTCGTTCGACGGGGCCGAGGTGAAGCTGGGGGAGCCGGTGACGTGGGAGTGCCACGACGAGGACACCCGGGCCGTGCAGACCACGGAGTACCTGGGCGACGAGGAGGTGTTGGTCGACGGGAAGGGGGTGGCCGCCCGCCGCACCCGCTGGACCACCGTCTTCGACGGCGCCACCAAGGGGGCGGCGGTGGTGGAGGACTGGTTCGCGGTCGACACCGGCCTGGTGCTGAAGGAGACCCGCAACATCGGCCTGCGGGTCGGCTCCCCGTTCATCGGCGACCTCTCCTACATCGACGTGTCCGAGTACGCCCTGCTCTCCACGACCCCCGACCGCTAACGGTGGCCCACCACCCCGGGCCGGAACAGTGATATATTTGTGATATCACGTCGGTTTGATTGAGGAGGTCGAGTTGCGATGGCGACACCGGAACGTCCAGCCCGGCAGTACCGGGGCGCAGCCGTGGTCGGAGGGATCCTGGGCGCGCTGGTGTTCTCGTTGGGCCTGGTGGGAGCGACCGGCGGCAACCCGGGCGCAGTGGCCCTGTTCATCCTGGTCGTCATCGCCGCCTTCCTGACCTCGATCGGGCTCATCGTCGTGCCCCCCAACCAGGCCCGGGTGCTGGTCTTCTTCGGCCGCTACATCGGCTCGGTCCGCAAGGACGGGTTCTGGTGGATCAACCCCTTCACCATCCGGTCGCGGGTGTCGCTCAAGATCCGCAACTTCGAGAGCGACGTCCTCAAGGTCAACGACGCCGCCGGCAACCCGGTCGAGATCGCGGCCGTCATCACGTGGCAGGTGGCCGACACTGCCCGGGCTCTGTTCGACGTCGAGTACTACGTCGACTTCGTGCGGGTGCAGGCCGAGAGCTCGGTCCGCCACGTGGCTGCCAGATACCCCTACGACGCCTACGAGGAGGGGGCCCACTCGCTCCAGGGCAACACCGAGGAGGTCATGGACACACTCCAGACCGAGCTGCAGGGGCGCCTGGCCGACGCCGGGGTGGCCGTCCTCGACACCCGCCTGCGCCACCTGGCCTACGCCCCCGAGATCGCGGGGGAGATGCTCCGCCGCCAGCAGGCCAACGCCGTCGTCGCCGCCCGCCACCGGATCGTGGAGGGCGCGGTGGGCATGGTGAAGATGGCGCTGGAGCAGTTGAGCGAGCAGGGCATCGTCGAGCTGGACGAGGAACGCAAGGCGGCCATGGTGTCGAACCTCATGGTCGTGCTGGTGAGCGACCGGGGCGCCCAGCCGGTGGTCAACAGCGGGACGCTCTACTCCTGAGCCGGTGGTGTCCCGCAAGGCCTACCCCCTCCGCATAGACCCTGCTCTCTACGACGCCCTCGAGCGGTGGGCGGCCGACGAACTGCGCTCAGTGAACGCCCAGATCGAATACCTGCTCACCGACGCGGTGAGGAAGGCCGGTCGCCTGTCCCGGGAGCGAACCGAGGGGCAGTAACGCCACCTGCCCCCCGGGGCGCCTGCACGTCGCCCTTCGGAGCAGCTTCGGGTCGGTTCGGGGTTCCGTTCGGGAACTTCGCCCTCCACCATCCTCCTCGACAGCCACGAGAGGAGGTTGCATGAACACCTGGGGTATCAGCGGTCCGATGTTCCTGGCCCTCTACGGGGCGACGGTCGTGATGGTGGCGGGGGCCGCGTGGTGGATCAGGGGTCGACAGGATCCGCAGACGGAGGTCGACGCCAACGACCTCGACGAGTACGAGGTCGCCGTCCTCAACGGCGGGGAGCGGCTGGCGGCGACTGTCGCCCTCGTGAACCTCGACCGCGTGGGAGCGCTCGAGCTCGGCGACCGCCTCCTCCGAGAGCTCGACCTCGACCTGCGTAAGGTCCGCCCCTCCGACCTGGCCGAGGCGGGGGTGAGCATGGAGCTCACGATGGGACGTCTGCCTCCTGGGGCGCACCCGGTCGAGGCGGCGGTGTACGACGCCGCCCGCAACGCGGACGACCGGTCGGCGACGCGGGTGGCGGAGCTCGCCATGGAGTCGCCCGTGGTGGCCGACATCCGCACGGGTCTCGTCGACCGGGGCCTGCTCCTCGGGGCCGACGGGTCGAAGCGGCTACGGGGCCGGTGGCGGTGGTTCGTGCCCCTGCTGGCAGTAGGCGTCGCCCGGGTGGTGGCCGGGTCGCAGCGGGAGCGCCCGGTCGGGTTCCTGGTGGCGCTCCTGCTGGTGACGGTCGGCGTGGCGTGGTTCGTGTCCCGTCGCCGGCACCCACCCCGCACCCGGACGGCTACCCGCCTTCTCGCCGACCTGCGCCGCCGCCACCCCGACCTGCCGGCCCGGGAGATGCCGACCGCCGGTGCGTCGGTCGGGCTGGCACTCGCACTGGCGGGCATGGGGGTGCTGGCGTCCACCGACCCCGCCCTGGCCCTGGCCGTCGGGTCGGAGGCGGCGACTGCGTCCGGCGGCCACCGGTGGTGGAGTGGCGGGGACGGTGCCACCGGCTACGGGTACGGCGGCGGATGCGGCGGAGGAGGGAGTAGTTGCGGCGGCGGTGGGGGCTGCGGCGGCGGAGGGGGCTGCGGCGGGTGAGCGCCGGCGCCGAACTCGGACTGGGGATGGGGTGGCGCAGTCCGCTGGCGTCGCTGGCCTTGCGCCGGGCCGACCTCGGCTTCGTGGAGGTCGTGGCCGAGACCGTTCCCTCCGCCCGCCCGCTCCCGCTGCCCCTGGAGGCGCTCCGGCGGCGAGGCGTGCGGGTCATCCCTCACGGGGTGCGGCTGTCGCTCGGCAGCGCCTGCCCGCCCGCCCCAGACCGCCTGGCCGCCCTGGCCCGGCTGGCGGAGCGGGTGGACGCGCCCCTGGTCAGCGAGCACATCGCCTTCGTGCGGGGCGGGGGAGTGGAGGCGGGCCACCTCCTGCCCGTCCCCCGCACCCGGGCCTCGCTCGAGGTGCTGGTGGCCAACGTGTCCGTCGCCGTGCGCTCGCTGCCCGTGCCTCTGGCGTTGGAGCCGATCGCCACCCTCTTCGAGTGGCCGGACGCCGAGATCGAGGAAGGGGCGTTCGTCACCGAGCTCCTGGAGCGCACCGGCGCCCTCCTGCTCCTCGACGTGGCCAACCTCTACGCCAACGGCCGCAACCATGGCTACGAGCCGGCCGCCCTGCTCGACCGGCTCCCCCTCGACCGGCTCGCCTACGTCCACGTCGCCGGTGGCGCCGAGTCGGGGGGCTCTACCACGACACCCACGCCCACCCGGTGCCCACCGGCGTCTTCGACCTCCTCCGCCAGCTGGCGGCCCGGGTTCCGATCCCCGGCGCCATGCTCGAGCGGGACGCTCGCTTCCCGCCCGTCGACGAGGTGGAGTCGGAGCTGGACGCCATCGCCGCCGCGCTGGCCGCCGGGCGGATGACGTCGACGTCGACGATGACGACGATGCTGGCGCCCGAGCCCGAGCCTGTCGCTCGACCATCGGGTGGCGGGGTCGGCGCCGGCGACCTCGAGCGGCTGGCCGCCGAGCAGTCGGCGCTGGTGGGCGCCTTGGTGGGGGGAGGCGTCCCGGCACCCGGGTTCGACCGCAACCGCCTCGATGCGGCCGGCGCGGTCCTGGCGGCGAAGCGGGCGGCGGAGGGCGCTCGCCGGCCAGCACGACGGCGGCGTCGCCGGCAAGCACCGTTAGGGTCGCGGCATGAACGGCGGGGGTGATCGGACCGAGAGGTTCGGCGAGAGCTTCAAGACCTTGTTCGAGCAGTGCCTGCGAGAGGCCGACCTGTCGCCTAAGGCGCTCCGGCAGCAGCTCCTGCGCCAGACCGGCCACGACTTCCCCGAGACGACCATCGACTCGTGGCGAGGGTGCACTCCACCACCGGCCAGCTGGTGTACCCGGGCGACGCCAAGCTCCAGGTCCTGGCCGAATGGCTGTGCGCCCGGCCCGGCGTCACCGTCACCGAGGAGGAGCTCCTGGCCGCGCTCCGGTCGGACAAGGCGGCCCGGGCCACCACCCGCAAGGCGAGGGACTCGGACACGGCGGCCGCCGCCGGCGCGGGAACTCCGCGGCGCCTGGCCCGGGGCGAGGTCTACGAGGGCATCATCGACGCCACCATCTACCTGGGGATGGACACCGTCCTCGGCCGCGTCGACCACCGTCTCCGGGAGTTGCTCAACGCCCGCCTGCCCATCCCCACGTACTTCTCCTACCTGACCCATCACGGCTACCTGAACTGGGTGCGCCTCACCGAGGACCACACCTACACCTACTACCGGGCCAGCGTCGACCTGTGCGAGGCCAAGGCCAACCAGGTCGCCCTCTCCATCGTCGACGCCGTCGGCGGCGAGCAGATCGACTACGTGGGCCTCGGCCCGGGCACGGGGGCCAAGGACCGGGCCCTGATCCACAGCCTGCTGACCGCCACCGAGTCCCGCGACGGCTCGCTCTTCTACTACCCCTACGACATCAACCCGGCCATGACCGTCCACGCAATCCAGACGGTGCTGGGAGGCGATCTGGCGTCGAGGGTCTCAGTCAAGGGCATCATCGCCCCCTTCGACTCCCTGGGCCTGTTCTCGCCTGTCTACAAGGACCGGGCCGGGCCCAACGTGCTGGCCCTGCTGGGGAACACGCTCGGCAACATGAGCGACGACTGGGGCTTCCTGGAGACGGTCCACGCCAGCATGTGGTCCGGCGACCTGCTCCTCCTGGAGGTCAGGTGCCACGTCGACGAGCGGGCCGGGCACGCCCCCGGCATCGGCGAGGAGGCCAAGAAGCGGTTCAACTTCGGACCGCTCGAGGACCTGGGCGCGGTGTACGAGGAGCATCGCGACCTCATCACCATCCGCCGGGAGCGCTCCCGCAGCCGGATCCCCAACACGGTGACCACGGTGACCCAGTGCGAGCGGGTGACCTGCGGGGACAAGACGTGGACCGACGTCCGCCTGGCCTACGTCCACGAGTACTCGGAGGCCGACCTCGAGCGGGTTCTGGCCGAGATCGGCTTCGTCGTGCTGGAGAGCTTCCCCGGCGGGATGCGGGGCGTCGACCAGGACCGGGTCGTCCTGCTCTATCTCCTCCAGAAGACCTGAACCTTCGTAGCTTCCGCAACCTTCGGGACGGTTCGGACTGTCGTTCGTTTGCTTCGGCGCCCACGCTGCCGGCATGTGGTCACCACAGACGTGCCGGCGAGGACCCGAGTACCACGTGCACCCGGGGCCGGCTTGGGCCGCCGGAGGCTGCTTGACCGTGGCCTGCGTTCTCGGTCCCTTCCTGGGTCGCGGTCTGGTCGTCTCAGCCGTCCTCGGGTCGGTGGTGGGCCTCATGCGAGCCGTCAGACACACCGATCCAACGAGCGGAGGATGATGATGTCGAGCACCGAATCCGAGCATGTCGAGACCTACATCGACGAGGTCGAGGAGGACGAGTGGGACGGCGCGGGCGGGTGGTTGCCGGACGTGCTGTCGTCGCCCGAGGCGTCGGCGCTCACCGCCTTCACGCTGGCCCTGGCCAGCGTGTTCGGGCCGGCCTCGATCGTGTCCTTCGTGGCCGACGCGTTGATGTCGGCGCCGTGGGATCCCTCCGGCTTCCGGTGGCGGACCGTGATCGCGGCGGGGTTGATCCTCCTGCTCGCCTTGGGAGCGGTCGTCCTCGGCCGCCGGGTCGTCGCTGCGCCCCGAGAGGATCGGGGGTGGAGCGACCACGTCGCTCGGGCCGCCATCGCCATCGGGGCGGTGAGCGCCACGCTCTCCGCCCTCGCCTTCACGAGCGCACTCCTGCACTCCTCCCCGAATCCGGGGCTGCCGTGAGGCGCCAATTGGGTGGCGGGCGACCTATCGGATTGCCGCCCGTCGACCTTTCCACGTCACCGGGTGGCCGGTGACGGCCCGCCAGCGGCTCTCGACGTAAAAGGCGGCCAGGAGAATCCGGGCGACGGGGGACAAGAGGCCGTAGACCGGGTTCTGGCCCGCCACCGCCCGGCCGCCGGCGCTCACGACAACGGCGGCCCACGGGCGACGGGTGGCCACGGGCGCCAGCAACTGGGCCAGGTGGGGGAGGGCCCGGGGGTGGAGGGCGGCCTGGTTCTTCACCAGCCCGGACCGGATCTCGCCGAACCCCCGGTACATCCGGGCCTGCATGAGCTTGGGGGCCAGGCGGGCGTCGTGGCCGCCGAGGGCCCGGGCCAGGTCGCGGTCGTCGATCACCGACCCCCGAACGGCCGGGTGGCCGTGGCCGGCGACCGCCTCGTAGGCGTATCGGCGCACGAGGAGGCACTGGCCGCTGGCGAAGTCGTCGGGGAAGCCGGCCTGGGCCAGGGCCAGGCCCAGCTCCGGGAGCAGGAGTCGCTCCCAGAACGTCCGGCAGTCCAGCCCACCCACGATGCTCGTCGAGGTCGCGGTGGTGGCGGCGGCCATGGTGGCCAGGGCCGACGGGTGGAGCACCACGTCGGCGTCCACGAAGGCCAGCCACTCGGTGGTGGCGCCCGTGCGTGCCGGCCAGGCAGGCGTGGGGCTTGCCCATCCACCCCGGCGGCGGGCCGTCATCGAGGCGGACGACCCGGGCCCCGGCCGCGGCCGCGATCTCGCCCGTCCCGTCGGTTGACCCGTCGTCGACCACCACCACGTCGATCGCCTGACAGATCACCGACGCCACGCACGCCGCGATCACTTCCGCTTCGTCCCGGGCCGGGATCACGACCCGCACGTCGATGGGCAGCGCGGCCGGGTCGGGGGCGAGAAAGCGGCGGGTCGCCATCCCCATGCGGGCCAGACCGACCCCGCTGGCGACGGTGGCGAGGCTCGGTCGGGCCCCCGCCCACCGAATAGTTCGCGCGCTCACCCCCTCTGCCGTGTAATTGCGCGGTTTAATCGCTGGGTGGACGGGAAGCCGGGCGACGAGCATCTGCGGGACTGGGCCGAGCTGCACATGACCCAGCCGCCGACGGGCTTCGTCGGCGGGTGGCTGCGGACGATGGCCGCCATCGCCCGTCCCCTGGCCCGGGCGGGGGTGTCGCCCAACATGGTGACGGTGGCCGCCTGCGTGGTCGCCCTGTCCACCATCCCCCTGGCCATGATCGACGGGTGGATCGGGCCGGCCGCCGCCTGCGTGGCGCTCATCGTGTCGGGTCTGCTCGACGCCCTCGACGGGGCGGTGGCGGTGCAGGCCGGGCGCACGACCAAGGTCGGGTTCCTGCTCGACTCCGCCCTCGACCGGCTGTCGGACGCCGCCCTCCCCGTCGCCCTGGCCATCGCCGCCCACGACCCGGCCGCGGGCGAGCTGGCCGTGGCCGCCGTCGCCACCACCTGGTGGTTGGAGTATGTCCGGGCTCGCGGCTCTCTCGCCCACCCCACGACCGACCAGGTCATCACGCCCGGCGAGCGGCCCACCCGCATGATCCTCACGGGGGTCGGCCTCGGGTTGCCCTCCCTCGCCCTCGCCGCCCTGTGGGGCCAGGTCGTCATCGTCGGCGGCTCGGCCCTGTTCCTGCTGGCGTGGTCGATGCGGAGGTTGGCCGCGGCCGATCGGAGTGGCGACCGAGGCGGACCCAGATCAGGATCGTGAGCGTGACCAGGGCGAACCCGAACAGGTAGTCCTCGACGGGGACGTCGAAGGGTGCCCGCCACCCGGTGAACTTGTCCGGGTTGTAGATCACGATCGGCGACGAGAGCTTGGTCAGCCACCCGTCCACCAGGACCTGGAAGAACACGACGATCCCGTAGGCGATCCAGAAGGCGGCGGTGCGGAACACGCCCGTCCGCAGCCAGAGCACCTCCAGCAGGACGACCGCCACCACGCCGCCCAGCGCGGCCCACGTGTACTCCACCGATCGACTACCGCCCCACCAGGCGCCGCAGTCGGGCCCACACGTCGTCGCGCTCGTACAGGATCCGCCGCACCGCCTCGTACGTCAGCAGCCCGCAGACGGGGATGACGACGAAGAACACCAGCTCCTCGACCGGCAGGTTGCCCAGGTCCCAGCCGGTGACGTAGCGGGGGTTGTAGGTCCAGTGGTCACGGGCGATGGCGACCACGTCCCACACCACGAAGACCGCCACCGGGAGGGCCAAGGCGGCGAGCAGGCGGCGGGGTTGGGCCCACACCCGGGCGCCCAGCAGCACCTCGAGGGGGAGGGTGATGACCAGGCACAGCCCCATCAGGAGCAGGTACTGGAAGCGGTCCAGGTCCATCGGCGGGACACGCTACCGGCGCATGAGACCGACCTGACTACAGCCAAGCTCCGGGGGGCGGGTAGCTTTGGTCAGAGATGGTGCTCGAGACGATTTCCTCGGCAGAGGACCTGCGCCGGCTCGGGCCCGAGGAGCTCGAACTGCTGGCCGACGAGATCCGCCAGTTCATCGTCCAGTCCGTCTCGGTCACCGGCGGCCACCTCGGCTCCAACCTGGGGGTGGTGGAGCTCACCATCGCCCTCCACCGGGCCTTCGACTCGCCCCACGACATCCTCCTGTGGGACACCGGCCACCAGGCCTACGTCCACAAGATCCTCACCGGCCGCCGCGACCGCTTCCCCACCCTCCGCCAGGCGGGCGGGCTCTCGGGCTACCCGTCCCGCGCCGAGTCGGAGCACGACTGGGTCGAGAACAGCCACGCCTCCACCATCCTCAGCTACGCCCACGGCCTGGCCACGGCCCTGCACCTCAAGGGGGAGGAGGACCGGCGGGTCGTGGCCGTCATCGGCGACGGGTCGATGACGGGCGGCATGGCCTTCGAGGCGCTCAACAACATCGGCCACAGCGGGCGCAAGGTGCTCATCGTCCTCAACGACAACGGCCGGTCCTACGCCCCGACCGTGTCCCGGCTGGCCAGCGGGCTCAGCCGGCTGCGGCTGAACCCGAAGTACGTCCGCAACGTGAAGCGCCTGCAGCGGATCGTCCGGCAGGTGCCGATGGTGGGCCAGCAGCTCGAGATCGGCATGAGCGGTCTGCGGGCGGCGGTGCGGGAGGTGCTCGCTCCCGACGCCTTCTTCGAGGCCCTCGGCGTCCGGTACGTGGGGCCCATCGAGGGCCACGACGTGGCTGCCCTGGAGGACGTGCTCCGCCTGGCCGGCCAGTTCGACGAGCCGATCATCGTCCACGTCGTCACCCAGAAGGGCCGGGGCTACCAGCCGGCGGAGGACGACGACGAGAAGTGCCTCCACGACGCCCCCGTCTTCGACCCCGCCATCGGCCCGCCCCGATGGCTGCCGGTCGGCTACACCCAGACGTTCGCCGACGCCATCGTGGAGGCGGGCGACATCGACCCCCGGGTGGTGGCCATCACCGCAGCCATGGCCGGTCCCACCGGGCTCATCCCGTTCCAGAACCGCCACCCCGACCGCTTCGTCGACGTCGGCATCGCCGAGCAGCACGCGGTCACCGCCGCCGCGGGCATGGCCATGGGCGGTCTGCGGCCGGTGGTGGCGATCTACTCCACGTTCCTCAGCCGGGCGTTCGACCAGGTCAACCTCGACGTCGGCCTCCACCGCCAGCCGGTGGTCTTCGCCGTCGACCGGGCCGGGATCACCGGCGACGACGGTCCGTCGCACCACGGCATCCTCGACATGGCCCTGCTGAGCAAGGTGCCGGGGATGACGATCTTCGCCCCGTCGTCGGCCCAGGAGCTGGAGATCATGCTCAAGCAGGCGCTGTCGATCGACGACGGGCCGTCGGCGGTGCGCTATCCCAAGGGCCCCGCCCGCCAGGTGCCGCCGGACGAGGTCGGCTCCGGACTGTCCGCCCGCCTCGTGCGCCGGGGGCCCGACGTCTGCATCCTGGCCGTGGGCAAGCTGGTCGAGGCGGCGGAGGACGCGGCCCGCCTTCTCCACCTGCAGGGAATCGGCTGCACCGTGTGGGACGCGCGCCTGGTGAAGCCCCTCGACCCGCACATGATCGCCGACGCCGCCGGCGCCCCCCTGGTGGTCACCGCCGAGGACGGGGTGCGGATGGGAGGCGCGGGGTCGGCCATGGCCGACGCCATCGGTCGGGCGGCGGCCGAGGCCGGGACACGTCCCCCCCGGGTGGTCGTGTTGGGCGTGCCCGACGAGTACCTGGCCCAGGGTCCACCGGCCAAGATCCACGCCAACCTCGGCCTCGACGGCCCGGGCATCGCCGCATCCGTTCTCGGTGCGCTGGAAGCGGCCCCGTCCGTCCACGGTCGCTGACGTGAGGTACCGGGCTCGCACGGGCGCGGCCGCGGCCGCCGTCGCCGTGGTGGCGCTGGCGCTGGTCGGCGGGGCGTGCGGCGGCGGGGGCGGCGACGACGACAAGGGCAAGGTCGCCACCAAGGGAGGCACCACGTCGACGGTCGCCGGTGCGGGGGCGACGACCACCACCGCCCCGGCCGACCCGGGCGCCACCACGACCACGGTCGCAGGCGGGCCGGACACCACCGTCGGCGGCGGCGGTCCAGCGACCACCGCCGCCCCCGGCCCCGCCGTCACCGCCCCCCCGGCCACCGCCCCTCCCGGCCCGGTGGCGCTCACGCCCGCCGCCCCCGGCGTCTACCACTACGCCACCAGCGGCGGGGCGACCTTCAACGGCTCGCCGGCGCCGTTCCCGGCCGACACCATCGGCACCGTCGGCGTCCCCTCCGGCACCCGCCAGGTCACCACCCGCGACCTGCGCAACGGGGCCGACGGCTCGCAGATCACCTACACCTTCGACTACCGGCCCGACGGCGTCTACCTGGTGTCGCTGGTGTTCACCACGTCGTTCAGCGGCTACACCGACGTCCGCGAGCTCTTCCCCCCAGCGCCGTTGCTGTTCCTGGCCACCGGCGCCGCGGCCGGCAGCTCGCAGACGCTCAACATCCCCGTCAGCACGGGCGGGTCGGCCACGGTGGTGGTCGAGGTCCTGGGTACGGAGGCGGTCTCGGTCGGCGGTCAGGCCCGCGACAGCCTCATCGTCCGTTCCGTCGCCACCCTTCCGCCGGGCGCGGTCACGGGGGCCCAGTCGGTCACCATCAACCTCGACCGGGCCACCCGGCTGTGGCTGAGGGAGCGGGCCATCGGCGACGCCACCGGCACCGTCTCCGGCATCCCGATCAACGTCCACACCGAGTACACCGCCACCCTCAAGTCCCTCACGCCGGGCTAGCCGGGCCCCCGCCGGGACCGAGGAGTACGATCCGGTCGGCGAGTGCGGGAGATCCGAGAGGAGCGGCCAGTGGCGGGAACATCCGACGACCTCGTCGTCGACGCGGACAGCCACATCGTCCTGCCCGACGACGACAGCTGGTGGCGGGGCCGCATCCCGGAGCGGTACGCCGACTGGATGCCCACCTACGAGGACGACGTCCTCACCGCCGAGGGCAGGGTGATCCAGCGGCCCTCGGCCACCTTCCACGGCCAGCCGACCCAGGCGGCCTGGTTCGGCAAGACCCAGGGTGCGACCTACACGCCGGGCAGCTGGGCCATGGACGATCCCGCGGCGGTGGAGGTCCTCGAGGCCCTACGGCGGGGAGGACTCGACCCCAAGGACCGGCTGGCGGCGATGGACATCGAGGGGATCGACATCGCCTACATCTTCCCGTCGAAGGTCCTCGGCCTGATGCCGGCCCTGCGCAGCTCCGCCTTCGCCCTGGAGGTGGCCCGGGCCTACAACGACTGGGCGGCTGCTTACTGTTCCCCCGAGCCCGATCGCCTGAGGCCGGTGGCGGTCGTCCCCCAGCAGGACCTGGTCCTGGCGGTGGAAGAAGCGGAGCGGGCCCACGCCCAGGGCTTCGGCGCCATCATGCTGCGGCCGAACACGGTGGCCGACATGAACGTCGACGACGTCGCCTACGACGCCCTGTGGGCCACCTGCCAGGAGCGGGACCTGGCGGTGACGTTCCACGAGGGGTTCGGCGTGGCCAAGATCCCCCGCATCGGTACCGAGCGCACCCGCAACACCATGCAGGGCCACATGGTCAGCCACGTCTTCGAGCACATGACCGCGGTCATGCTCCTCATCACCGGCGGGGTGATGGAGCGCTTCCCGGGGGTTCGGTTCGCGTTCATGGAGAGCGGCGCCACGTGGGCCCCCTTCTGGCTCAACCGCATGGACGACCACGCCGAGCAGTTCTCCAAGGACGGCGGGGGGCTCCCGGAGAAGCCGAGCACCTATTTCCGGAGGCAGTGCTTCCTCGGGGTCGAGGCCAGCGACCCGCTCCTGCCCGTCCTCGTCGACAACGGGTTGGAGGACACGCTCCTGTTCTGCAGCGACTTCCCCCACTTCGACGCCCACTTCCCGGGGGCGGTGCTGGAGCTCACCGATCGCGACGACGTGGCGTCCGACGTGAAGCGCAAGATGCTGAGCGGCAACGCCCGTCGGCTCTACGGCTGCTGACGGGGCAGTCATGGACGAACGCGTCGGTGGGGTGCTGCGCGCCCTCGAAGCCCGGTCACAGCAGGAGCAGCGTGAGTTGGAGGAGCTGCGCCTACAGGGCGGGACCGCCCTTCGGGACCGGGCCGGCGAGCTCATGCTCGACGTCGGGCCCGAGGTGGGATTGTTCTTGAACATGCTGGTCAGGGCCATGGGCGCCCGCACGGTCGTCGAGGTGGGGGGATCGGTCGGCTACTCGACCGTCTGGCTGGCCGAGGCGGTGCAGTCGACCGGCGGGAGGCTGTACTCCATCGAAGTCGACGCCGGAAAGCAGCGCCAGCAGCGAGGCAACGTGGAGGCCGCGGGGCTGGGATCGGTGGTCGAGCTCACGTCGGTGGAGGCTCCGGAGCTGGTTCCCGACCTGCCCGCGCCGATCGACCTGGTGCTCCTCGACCATTGGAAGGAGCTCTACGTCCGCGACTTCGACGCCTGCTGGCCGTCGATGGGCCCGGGCGGGATCGTGGCCGCCGACAACATCCTGTTCCCGACCAAGAACGCGGCTGTCATCGCCCGCTACCGCGACCACGTCGGGCGCCGGGACGACGCCCGGACGCTCACGCTCCCCTTGGGCGACGGGGTTGAGATCACGACCAAGCTGTGACCGGGCCACCAGGTGACCGGGCCAGCACGTGATCGGGCCATCAGGTGATAGGCATCGAGTCAGAGCTTCCGGTCGTCGATCGCCACGGTGAGGCCGCCAGCCGGGAGGCGATGACCGCCGTCTTCCAGGCCCTCGCCGACGATCACGACTTCGAGCCGTACCACGACGGCCACACGGGGGCGCTGGCCGGCGTGCGACGGACACAGGGCGGGGGGCGCCTCGACGTCGGAACCGACTTCGGGTTCTGCACCCTCGAGGTGGCCTTGCCGCCGGAGGCCGACCTGCACGCCACCGAGTCGGCCTGGGACGGCTTCATGGACGGGGTGCTGCTCCCGACGCTCGCCGCCCGCGGCCTCTCGGTGCTCGGGTACGGAAGCCAGCCCAAGACGGCGGCCTCGGGGCGGCCCTTCGTCGCCGACAAGGGCCACTACGAGCTGTGGACCTCCCGCATGGAGCTCTGCGCCCACCGCCAGGCCATCGACCCGTGGCCGAGCTACGCCGCCTTGCAGTTCAACCTCGACCTCCCCCCGGCCCAGGTCATACCCGCGGTCAACACCCTGATCTCCCTCTCCCCGCTGATCTGCGCCTGGAGCGCCAACTCGCCGGTGTTCGGCGGCCTGGTCCAGCCGTGGCTGGAGATGCGGGCCAAGGGGTACCTGATGCTGGCCGAGGGCCACCCCTTCTTCGCCGGCCGGCTCTGGTTCGCCGGTTACCCCTACGACAGCCTGGCCGGCTACCTGTGGGCGGCGTGGGAGCTCCCGATCTTCGAGGTCGTGCGGGGAGGCAAGGTCTTTCATCCCCTCGATCCCCGGTTGACCATGCTCGACTACGCCGCCGCCGGCGCGACCGAGTTCGTCGACCTCGACGGTGCTCCGACCCGGCTGACGTGCACCGCGGCCGACTTGGCCCTGGGGGTCGTGTTCTCCTGGCCCGCGGTGCGGGTGAAGATCCATCTCGACCTGGACCGGGACGTGTCCGACATCCTGGAGGCGGTTGCCGCCGGCCGGGCGGACGACGTGTTGCGCGACCGCGGGCTGGGCACGTTCGTCGAGGTTCGTCACCTGCCCACCATGGGCCGGAAGGAGAGCTTCGCCTGGCTGGCCATGTTCCTGGGTTGGCTGGCCGACATCGACGCCCTCGCCCGCCTGGTCGAGGGCTGGTCGACGGACGAGGTCAAGACCTGCTTCGATCGGGTGCTGGTGGACGGGTGGAACACGAGCATCGCTGGGCGGCGGCTGCCGGAGTGGGCCGCGAACGCCTACGACATCGCCCACCGGGCGCTTCCGGCCGAGCACGCGGGCCGGCTGGAGCGGTTGCGGCGACGACTGGAGGAGGGGACGTCGCCTGCCACCGACGCCTTGGCCACATTCCGGGCCGAGGGGGTCGACGCCCTGGTGGCGCGCCTGCGGTGGGCTTGACGATCGGCCATGCCGACCTACAACTTCTCGTCCGGACCGGCCATGCTGCCCCGGCCCGTCCTGCACCAGATCGCCGCCGAGCTGCTCGATTTCCAGGGTACCGGTGTCTCCATCATCGAGTTGAGCCACCGCACACCCGTCTTCGGGACGGTGCTGGACACCGCCGTCCGGCTGTTCCGCGAGCTAACCGGCCTCCCCGAGCACTACCACGTGCTGTTCGTCCACGGCGGCGCCCGCATGCAGTTCTCGGCCGTCCCGCTGAACCTGATCGGGCGTTCTCCCCGGCGGTTGTCCTGCCACGTGGAGACGGACTACTTCTCGCTGCGGGCCCGGGAGGAGGCGGGGAGGTACGGGCCGACCGAGGTGCTCGCCAGCAGCGCCGGGGCGGGCTTCGACCGCATTCCCCGCGTCGCCCCCGAGGTGTGCCCTCCCGATGCCGCCTACGTGCACATCACCAGCAACAACACCGTCTACGGCACCCGGTGGGCGGAGATGCCGGTCGGGTTCCCCGTCCCGGTGGTGGTCGACGCCACCTCCGACCTGATGTCGCGCCGGCTCGACCTGGCCCGGTGCGGCATCGTCTACGCCGGGTTCCAGAAGAACCTCGGGCCGTCGAGCCTGGCCCTGGTGGTGGTGCGCGACGACCTCCTCGGCCAAGCCCTGCCGGAGACCCCGCACCTCCTCGACTACGGGGTGTACGCCCGGACGGGATCCCTCAGCAACACGCCGAACATCTTCGCCATCTACGTCATGAGCCTGATGATGCGCTGGATCGCCGACCAGGGCGGGCTGGCGGCCGTCGAGACGCTCAACACGACGAAGGCCCGCCTGCTCTACGCGGCCCTGGACCGCTCCGCGCTCTACGTCCCGACGGCCCACCCCGAACACCGGTCGATGGCCAACGTCACCTTCCGGCTCCGGGACGAGGCGTTGCTGCCCGCGTTCCTCGCCCGGAGTGAAGGCCGGGGCCTGCTCGCCCTGCGGGGCCACTTCAGCGCCGGCGGGCTGCGGGCCTCCCTCTACAACGGCATGCCCCTCGAAGGAGTCGAGGCGCTGGTGGGCTTCCTGGAGGAGTTCGAGCGCAGCGGCGGCTGATCAACCGGCCGGCCGCACCGCCCGGAAGGCGTAGCGGTCGAGGCTGAAGAAGTAGCGGCCCTCCCCACCGAGGGCCCGCTGCTCCTCGGCCCAGGCCTGGGCCTCGTCCGCCGCCTCCGGGTGCTGGTCGACGATGAACGACTCCACGAACCCGATCAGCCACCAGCTGTAGGTGTCCTCGTGGACCTCGCGGTTCACGAACGTCAGGGTGGCGAGGGTGTCGTCGACGAATCCCGCGCCCCGGAGCAGGGGCCCCAGCCGCTCCGGGAGCCGAGGATCGGCGAGGTGACCATCCCAGAGGGCGAGCACCCGGTCCATCCTCGGCCGGTCGTCGGAAAACCACACCGTCGAGTCCCAGTCGGTGTCGAGGATGACAGCCCGGCCGCCGGGCTTGAGCACGCGGAACATCTCGCCGACCGCCACCTCGACGTCGGTGACGTACTCGAGGACCTGGACGGTGACGACGGCGTCGAACACATCGTCGTCGAAGGGCAGCTTCTCGGCCCGGCCGGTCCCCAGCCTCACCTGGTCGAGTGAGCCACAGCGGGCCTCGGCCAGGGCCAACATCGACTCGCTGATGTCCAGGCCCTCGATCCGCCCCTGGGACCCGACCTCGTCGGCCATCTCCCGGGCCAGGATGCCGGGCCCACAGCCGAGGTCGAGAACCCGCTCGCCGGGCGCCAGGGCCAGGAGCCGGCGGACCATCTGCCTCTGTTCCACCATCTCCGGGCTGTGGTACTGGGCCTCGGCCTGGGTGGCGTGGGCGCCGTCGAAGCGCAGGAAGGAGCTCATCCGCGCCCGTTGCCGGCGGACGCCCCCAGGTGAGCCTCGGCCGGCGTGGCGGGACCACCCTCACGCTCGCCCAACCCGGCCAGCCAGCGGCGGGCCTCGGCCACCGCCCGGTCGACGATCTCCTCCGACGCCCCCAGGTAGCGGGCGGGATCGAACAGGCGGTCGAGGTCGCCGCCGTCGAGCGGGCACTCCCCGGCGGGCAGCTCCGACAGCACCGCCCGCAGCGATCGTCCCTGGCTCTGGGCTTGTTGGCTCAGCTCGTAGACGAAGGTGTGGGCCGTCTGCTTGCCCATGCGCCGGCCCAGCTCGAGCATGAGCGCCTCCGAGCAGATGGCGTCCGCCTCCTGATAGGCGTAGGCCGACATCCGCTCGTCGAACACCTGCAGGCCCCCTACCACCCCGACGGTCAGGGCCAGCGCGGCCAGGGTGTGGTGGGAGACGTCGGCCACCGCCACCCACTCGATGCGCAGGCCCCGGGCGTCTCGCTCGTGCTCCTGGATCATGCACTCCAGCGCCAACT
The DNA here is from genome assembly GCA_963829165.1 of uncultured Acidimicrobiia bacterium. Lineage (GTDB taxonomy): Bacteria > Actinomycetota > Acidimicrobiia > Acidimicrobiales > AC-14 > JAXDMK01. The sequence continues at coordinate 28,112 of CAWHIC010000007.1, forward strand.
GGGCGTTGGCCCGGGCCAGCCGGGCGAGGACGACCACCTGCTCCGAATTCTCGGGGTTCCGCTTGTGGGGCATGGTGCTGCTGCCGACCTGGCCGTGCACCCAGCCCTCGGCCAGCTCCTGCACCTCGGCCCGGGAGAGCGTCCGCACCTCGTCGGCGATCCGAGCCAGCGTGGCCGCCAGCATGGCCAAGGTGACGGCGTACTCCGCGATCCGGTCGCGGGACGCGTGCCAGGCGACGCTGGCCGCGCCCAGCCCCAGGCGGGCGGCGAACCGGTCGAGGAGCTCGGGCCCGCGATCGCCGAAGCCGGCCATGGTGCCGGCCCCCCCGAACAGCTCGGCCACGAGGACCCGCGAGCGCATGGCCTCCAGCCGTCCCGCCTGGCGCAGCAGCTCGTCGAGCCAGCCCGCCACCTTCAAGCCGAACGTGATCGGCAGAGCCGGTTGAGCGTGGGTCCGTCCGACCATCAAGGTGTTCCGATGGGTCTCCGCCAGCGTGGTGAGATGCCCGACGATCTCGGCCACGTCACGATCGGCCAAGTCGAGCACGTCCCGCATCTCGAGGGCCTGGGCCGTGTCCTGGATGTCCTGGGTGGTGGCCCCGAAGTGCACGAACTCGCCGGTCTCCCCTTCGCTCACCGCCTGCACCGCCCGGAGAAGGGGGACGAGGGAGTGGCCGGTGCGGCGGAACTCGTCGCCCAGCGAGTCGAAGTCGATCTGGCCCCCGGTGCAGGCCCGGGCGACGGCCGCGGCGGCATCGGCGGGGATCATGTCCAGCTCCGCCTGGCTCAAGGCCAAGGCCGCTTCGACGTCGAGCCAGCGCTGGAGCCGGCAGCGGTCGCAGAAGATGCGCCGGCTGGCGGCGGTGGCGTAGCCGTCGCCGTGGAAGAACGAGTCGAGGACGTGGCCCCGCTCATGACGGCAGCCGTCGACCCCCGGCATCACCGGCCGTGGGCGAGTGCCGTCGGTCGCCGGGAGGCGGCCGTTTCCGCCCACCGACCGTAGGGCCGGCCGTCGGTCGGTTCACTGCGGCTGTCGCAGAGGGCGAGCGCGGCCCGGCGGGTGGTGATCCCCCGCTGGCGGGCGAGACCGACGACTTCGGCCACCAGCTCCTCCATCCGTCGCCCGACCAGGTCGAGCACGTCGTGGCCGGAAGGGCACGTCGGAGCGCCGAAGAGAACGTCCATGGAGGCGGAGCCGCCGCAGCCGGCGACGAAGTCGGGGATGACCACGACGCCCCGGCGGTGGAGGATGTGCTCGCTCTCGACGGACAGGCCGAGGTTGGCCCCGACCACGACCGCCCGGGCGTCGGCGGTGGCGGCCCGGGCGCAGCTCAACCCGTCCTCGCAGGCGGCCAGGACGAGGATGTCGACCTCCTCCTCGAGCACCGCTTCTCGCGGCGCCCGGCAGGCCCCCGGTCCTGGGTTGTCGGTGAGCCGCTGCCCGTGGGGCAGGTGGAGCAGGGCGGCGACGTCGAGGCCATCGTCCGCCACCAGCGAGCCGTCGACGTCGGCGACGGCCACGACTCGCGCCCCGGCCCGGGCCAGCGACTGGGATGCGGCCCGACCGAGTGTCCCGAAGCCTTGGACCGCAGCCCGGAGGGGCCGCCGGGCGTGACCGGGCTCGCAGGCGGCGGCGGCCGCCAAGGCGGCGTGGCCGAGGGCGTGGCCGGCGCGGCGCTGGCCGACGGTGCGCCCGTCGACCACCTCGTCCAGCACCCGCAGCCGGTCGGTGAGCTCGGCGGGATCGAACCCCTGGGCCGTGGCCACGGCCATCTTGATCGACGGGATCTGCTCGTCCCGGGCCAGGCGTTCGAGCTCGTCCCACTGTGTCCCCAGATCCGGCCCGAGTGACAACCGGTCGGCGAGGTGTGGCCGGAGAAAGCGCAGGAACCGGCGCAGAGCGTCGTGCTTCACCGGCGAACTCGGGTCGAGGTCGATGCCCGCCTTCGCCCCGTCGACGCCCAGGCCGAGGAGGCGCTCCTTGAGGTACATGGCTCGGGCCAGGGCCACGACCGTCTCCCCCCGCAGCCCGGGTTGGACGCGGAGGCCGCCCGCAGCGAGACGGTGGTCGTTGCCGCAGAACGCGAGATACCCACGGAACCCGTGCTCGGGGTCGACGTACGTCAAGACCTCGGTGTTGATCGACCCCGCTCGTCCCACCACAACCCCCCGTCGGGCATCCCCGCGCAAATCCGGACAGCCCCCAGGCCGCCCGTACGCTTCCAGTCCGCGGGTGCCCTGTCAAGGGTCTCGGCCTCGGCCACCCGACCGCTCCGGCCCCCGCGGACCCCCTGATGATCGGCGCAGGCCACGTCCGGCGTTTTGGGTATGTACGCTCCTGTCGACTGGAGGCGGCGGTTCGGTGGGCAGGCGAGACCGGGGGGCGAGATGTTTCTACTCATAGCCATCGTGTTGGCGATCGTTGTCGCGGTCGGCATCGGCCTGGGCGTCAACTACTTCAGCCTCGCCGACCGGCCGAAGACGGACGGTGCATCGGTCACCCAGGTCCTCGGGGGCGCCGGCCTCATCGCCACGTTCCTCCTGGCGATCGTCCTGTCCGGCGTGGCGTCGTCCTACTCGGCGGCGGGGAAGGCGGCCAAGCAGGAAGCCGACACCATCGACACGCTCTTCGAGTCGGCGGCCTACGTCGAACAGCCCTTCCGCCAGCGGATCGAGGCGGCCGCCGTCTGTTACGCCCGAGCCGTCGTGGGGCCGGAATGGGAGACGCTCGTGAAGGGCGAGACGTCGCCCGTCCCCAGCAACTGGACGGGTACCAAGCCCACCGGGCTGCGGGCCGCCTTCCTGGAGATGACGCCGAAGGCGCAGGGCTTCGGCCTCGTCCAATCGGCCGACACCCAGCGCGGAAATCTGCGCACCGAGCGGGTAGCCCAGGCCAATCCCACCGTGCCGGGAGCCGTCCTGTGGTTCATGGTGGCGTTGATCTGCCTGTCCCTGGGCGGCCTGGCGTACTCGCTGCCCCGCGCCAACAACACCGGTCAGCTGGTCGCCCTGACTGTGGTCGTCTTTACCTTCATCGGCGCCATGGCGCTCGTCTGGAACCTCGACCGCCCGTTCCGGGGCATGCTCGCGATTGAACCGACGGCGATGCAGACGACGGCCGACGACATCGGTGCCGACTACGTCGACGGGTACGGCGCCCAGCCTCCATGCGACGACGAGGGCAATCCTCGGGCCGACGCCGTCGTCCCCACGGTGTCCACCACCATCGCACCCGCCACCGCCTCCGGGCCGACGACGACCGTCAACGTACGCTGACCCCCGCTGAACCACCGCCGGTCGGACGCGCTCCGAACCCGGCGGGCGGGGCTAGGGCGCGTCTCCCTCCACGTCGGCCAGGACTGCGAGCACGTCGTGGTAGAGCACGTCGGCTTCCTCCGGGGTGCTGGCGATGCAGGTGACCCCCATCTTCCCCCAGCGCCGGAGGGCGCCGAGGAGGTGGAGGGTGACGCCGGTGGCGGTCGACGGGTCGTAGGCCAACCCGGCCCGGCCGATGCGCTCGATGATCTCCGCCGGCGAGCGACCCACCAGGCTTTCGTACGTGAGGTTGTCGGTGGCGAGGTAGCACCGGCTACCGCCTTCCGGCAGGCACAGCTCCCCGGACTCCTGGTCGTAGAGGCCGCCGGAGGCCAGCCGGGCCATCCAGAACGGATGGGTGGTACCGCCCATCCGCAGGTTGATCTCACTGAGCGTGATCCGGTCGCCCGCCACCGGGTCGGGATCCACCAGGAAGTCGATGCCGAAGGCGCCGGTGACCCCGCGCTCGGCAAGGACCTGGGCCACCGCGCACGCCCGCGTCTGGATGGCGAGGCGGTACTCGGCCCGAGCCGGGAACCGGCAGCCGAGGTAGACCTGGTTCTGGGGGCCTCCGAGGATCTGGTCGTGCGTCGACAGCACCTCCACCCCGCCCGTGGGTGATATCTGCAGCTGCACGCTCGGCGACCGCAGCCCGTCGGAGCGGACCATGGCCTCGACGATGGCACCCTCCGCCTCGATCTTGGGCTCGAACGACGGCCACGACTCTTCCAGGGCGCAGAAGGTGGTGGAGGACGCGGTCAGCGGGTTGGCCAGCCCGTCGAGCTCGATGATGGCGCTGCCCTTGCCCGAGAACCCGTTGTTGAGCTTGACCACGACCGCCTCCGCGGTCGGGCGGCGCTCTCGGATGGCGACGACGGCTTCGGCCAGTTCGGCGACCGAGAACACGTCAGAGGCGCCCGGCTGGACGGCCACCCCGGCCTCGACGGCCATATGGCGGGATCCCGACTTCGACCCCAGCCACACCAGGTCGGGACGGGGCCCGAAGAGCGGCAGGCCCAGGGCGTCGGCGAGGTCCTGCTCGGCCGGGCTGACGTTGAACGGCACGATGCCACCGGTCCGTTCTCCGGTCACGTCCGCGATCGCAGCCCTCAGCCGCTCGAAGTCGGCCGGTCGGGCCAGCAGCTTCGCCGACAGCGATCCAACCGTGGGGTCGTCGAGCGTGACCAACCGCAGCCGGCGCCGGGCATCCTCCGGGTCACCGAGGAACCGCAGGTAGTAGTCGACGGTCGCCGGGTCGACGGCCTCCGACGTCACGAAGACCATCGTCAGCGCCGGGTCCTCCAGCAGGAGCAGGAAGCAGAGCAGCCTCTCCTCGTAGGCCTGCACGCCCGTCATCTTCAGCAGCTCCACCACCGGGAACGAGATGGACGGGACGGCCACGATGAGGTCGCCGACGGCCCCGCCCGGCCGGCTCGGGGTCACCCCCGCCTCCGCCGACCCATGTTCGGCCACCTACGGCCCGACCACCCCGTCGACCGCCTCGTCGATGGCAGCCAGAGTGGCCGGGTCGAGGACGACGCCGACCGCGCCCACGTTGTCGTCGATCTGCTCGGGACGGCTGGCGCCGGTGATGGCCGAGGCCACGTTCGGCTGGCGCAGCACCCAGGCCAGGGCCAGCTGGGCCATGGTCAGCCCCAGGCCGTCGGCGATGGGCCGCAACCGTTGCACCGCCTCCAGCACCTCGTCGTCGCGCCAGCGTCCCATCCACCGGCCCATCGACTCGTTGGCCGCTCGCGACCCCGCCGGCGGGCGGGCGCCCGGCTTGTACTTGCCCGTGAGCGCCCCCTGGGCCAGCGGCGACCACACGATCTGGCTGATCCCGTTGCGCTGGCAGACGTCGAGGATGTCGGGCTCGATCTTGCGGTAGAGGATCGAGTACTCGGGTTGGCTCGACACGAACCGTTCGACGCCGGGAATGGCCTGCGCCGTCTCGATCTGCGCCGCCGTCCACTCGCTGAAGCCCAGGTACCGGGCCTTGCCCTGCTTCACCAGGTCGGTGAGCGCCTCCATCGTCGCCTCGAGCGGGGTGTCGGAGTCGTAGCGGTGGCACTGATAGAGGTCGACGTAGTCGGTGCGCAGCCGCTTCAGTGAGGCGTCGGCCTGCTTGCGGATCTGGGCCGGGGAGAGTCCTCGCCCCCCGTCGGGCATGGGGAAGAAGGCCTTGGTGCCGAGGATGTACGACTCCCGGTCGACGCCCGACAGAGCCTCGCCCAGGAACGTCTCCGCCCCTCCGCCCCCGTAGACGTTGGCCGTGTCGAAGAAGTTGATCCCGACCTCGAAGGCCCGGCGGACGCAGGCCAGCCCCCGGTCGTTGTCGACGGCCGCCCCGTAGGTGAGCCACGACCCGAGGCTGACCTCCGACACGACGAGGTCGCTGGCGCCGAGGCGTCGATACTGCATCCACCAAGCTTCGCACGCCTTCCCGAGGTCACCCGACCGTCAGCAGGCGGCGGACCTCCTCGTCGGTGGTGGGGGAGAAGTCGTCGTACCAACTGCCCACGGCCACGAAGTGCCGGGGAGTGAGGGGGCAGACGACCAGGTCGGCCTCCGTGCGGAGGAGGTCACACGTGGCCGTCGCCCCCACCGGCACCGCCACCACCACCTGGGCCGGGGCCTGGGATCGAACCGCGCCGATCGCGGCCCGCATGCTGGCCCCGGTGGCGAGGCCGTCGTCGACCAGCATGACGGTTCGTCCCCGCAGGTCGAGCGGGGGACGGTCGCCGCGGTAGGTCGCCTCCCGCTCGGCCAGCGTGGCCGCCTCCCGGGCGGTGACCTCGGCCACCACCTCCGGGGGCAGGCCGGCGGCCAGGTCCTCGTTGAGCACCCGCAGCCCGCCGCTGGCCAGGGCGCCGAAGGCCAACTCCTCGTGACCGGGGACGCCGAGCTTGCGCACCACGAACACGTCGAGGGGCGCCCGCAGGGCCCGGGCCACCTCGTAGGCCACCGGCACGCCCCCCCGGGCCAGGCCCAGGACGACGATGTCGGGGCGGTCGTGCCACGAGGTGTCGAAGGCGGCCGCCAGCTGGACGCCGGCGTCGGCCCGGTCGCGGTAGGGGACGACCGGCGGTGGCCTCGGGAAGTCGGACACGGGCACCTCCTCTCCCCAGTATCGGCCCACAATTGAGATCGCATGCGTCCCGACCTCTTCGACGCCCACATCGAGTCGTTCGTGTGGACCCGGGTCGGTGGCTACGACCTCGGTCGCCGCCACGGCCGGGGGCTCCTCGGGGGCCGGCTCTACTCCCAGCTCGACCTGCCTCGGATGCGGGAGGCGGGGATGACGGGCGGCGTGTTCAGCATCGCCACCAACCCCTTCCGGAGCCGGGCGGGGCGCCTGGCCACCCTGCTGGCCAACCTCGACCGGTTGCAGGCGGCGCTGGCGGCCGACCCGGGCGCGGCCGTGGTCGCGGACGTGGCCGGCTATCGGCGGGCCCGGGCCGAGGGCCGGATGGGGTGCTTCCTCGCCGTCCAAGGTGGGAACGCGGTGGGTGCCGACGACGTGGCGTCGCTGCCCGACGTGGTCTCCCGGGTGACCCTCGTGCACCTGACCCGGTCGTCGTTGGGATCCCCGGCCCGGCCCTTCGGCGGCCGCGGCCGCGGTCGCGGCCGTGGTCTGACGCCGGCGGGCCGGGACTACGTGGCCGCCCTCGACGCCCGCCGGATCCTCGTCGACCTGGCCCACGTGAACGGGCCCGGGTTCTGGGACGCCCTCGCCGCCCACGACCGGTCCACGCCCGCCATCGTCTCCCACACCGGGGTGCGGGGCGTCCACGACGTGTGGCGCAACATCGACGACGACCAGATCCGGGCCGTCGCCGACACCGGGGGAGTGGTGGGGATCATGTACCACTCGGGCTTCCTCGGGGAGAGCTCGGCGGAGGCGGTCGTCCGCCATCTCGAACACGTGGTGAACGTCGGCGGCGAGGACTGCGCCGCCCTCGGCAGCGACTGGGACGGCCTCATCGTCACCCCCCGCGACATGCGCACCGTGACCGAGCTCCCCGTGTTGCTGTCGGCCATGCGCGCCCACGGCTTCTCCGACGACCTCATCACCAAGATCACCGGCGCCAACTACCTCCGGGTGGTCGAGTCCGTCCGCGGCTGACCCGCCGCCACCACGCCGATTGATCCGCGCAATGACACGCCAGAGGGGGCAACTGCGCGGACTGTTCCGGGAGCCAGCGCCCCCCGCCCCGATTGATCCGCGCAATTTCACGCCAGAGGGGGCAACTGCGCGGACTGTTCGGTTGGGTCGGGGTCAGACGCGCATGGTGAATGTGCGGTCGGGGGGGCGGACGCCGTCGGCCGCATCGACCGCGTCGGCTTCGGAGTCGCCCCGCTCGGCTCGCCGCAGCAACCGGAGCATGTGCTGGCCGAGGACGTCGAGCTCCGTCGACGCGTACCGCTCCCCACCGAAGCGGCTGACGTTCTCCGCCTGCTTCCGGAGGATGGCCTTGTCCTGGGCGAAGATCCGGTTGGCGACCGGGGTGACGACCGCTCTCACCAGCGCCGGCGGCAGGCGCAGGCGAAAGGTGACGGCGGCGTGGAGGTCGGTCACCCCGTCCTCGCCGGGTGTGAAGGCGGTAGTCGTGACCAGGTGGTTGTCGCCCAGGCGGTACTCGACCTGGGCGATCGACGGCATGAGGAAGCGGTCGACGTGGGTGACGACTCCACCCTCCGGGGCCAGGATGCGACCGGCCAGTCCCGGCGGCCGGGGCTCACCGATGTACTCCGCCTCCACGCCGGCGGCGGTGTGGCGGACCACCACCTCGATGTCCACGGGCGGGCGTCCGCCCCGGAACAGGCCCCCGTGGAGGAACGCGGTGTGGGGCACGTCGAGCGTGTTCTCCAGGGCCGCGTGCAGGCCTGCGTCCACCGACAGGCTTCGGCGGACGGTCGTGTACCCGGCCTCGTCCACGTGGGGGAAGCGAAACGAAGGCCCATCGTCAAGGTCGTCCGCCCCGTCCGGACGGACCCACACGAACCCGTCTTGCTCGACCACGGGGAACGTCTCCACTCGCCGCGCCCGGCGGTCGGCGACGTCGGCCACCAGTCCCGGCACCAGCCGGCAGGCGCCCGAGGCGTCGAAGCGCCAGCCGTGGTAGGCGCACTGCAACTGCCCGTCGCACACCTTGCCGATCGACAGGGGAGTGTTGCGGTGGGGGCAGCGGTCGACGACGGCGGCCGCCCGCCCGACCTCGTCCCGGAAGAACGCCATGGGCACACCCAGGACGGTCCGGGCCAGCGGTCGGCGACGGCCCAGGGCGGAAGTCAGGCAGGCGACGTACCAGTACCGCGGCAGCCGGACGTCATCACCCATGGCCATCCATAGTGGCCCCTGCGGGCTCGTGACCGGGGCAGAATCAGGACATGCCGTTCAACCGGGTGACGTTCACCAAGGTCTCGCACACGTCGTTCTCGGTCCGGGACCTGGGCATCAGCGTGGGTTGGTACAAGGCCGTGCTCGGGCTGCAGGAGATCGACTACGTGGAGGGCCCCGACTGGCAGGGTGTCCTGATGGTGCACGAGGCGTCGGGGACGGTGCTCGAGTGCCAGCACCACGACGCCAACTCGGGCGACGCCTTCGACCCCCGCCGCACCGGCTTCGACCACATGGGCCTCAAGGTCGAGAGCCGGGAGGCATTGGAGGACTGGCAGGAGCATTTCATCCGCCTGAGCGTCGACCACACGCCGATCGCCGACCGCGACTACGGGTCGGTCCTCACCTTCCGCGACCCCGACGGTATCCAGCTGGAGATGTTCTACCGGGAGGGCCACCCCTGACCCCCCCGGCCGCAGGCTGGCCGGCCTGCGGTCCCGGGGAGGTGGCGGAGGCGTCGGCGACGCCTACATGTCCATGAGCAGGTCGAGGTTGCGAAAGGTCGGCGGGCCGTCCATCAGCTCCGCCATCTTGGCGGCCATGGCGGATGTGTCCTCCCGCTGGGAGTTCTCCATCGCCTCCTCGTAGGAAGGGAAGCGAATGACCATCACGTAGGTGTTCTCGCGGTCACGGTCCTTGGTCACCAGCACCGAGGGCCGGAGGGAAGCATCGTCCCTGGCCATGAACTCGTCGCCCAACGCTCGCATCTCGTCCGGCTTGGTCGTCTGGTACTCGATGATCTGCACGAACTCCATCGCAGTCTCCTCGTCTACCCGCCGCCCCCAGCGAGGGCGGATCCGACGGTCACCGTACTTCCGAGGACCGTCGTGGGGGAGGCAGGAGGCAGGCGAAAATCGGTCTCTGTCGCGTCAGGGGCGCCTGCGCCCCGTCCGCGACAAAGAGCGCCCGGCAGGACCGACCGGCGGGGCGGGCAGACGTCAGTCGGCGGCGGAGGCGGGGCGGAGGTGGCGGAGGCGACGGCTGGCGACGGCGAGTCCCACCGCCGCCACCAGGGCCAGCCGCACCACCGCGGCCCAGCCGTGGGGGATGCCGTCCCGCCGGAGGTCGGCCGTGGTGTCGGTGAGGCCGACGAGGACCGCCTGGGCCAGCCAGCCCGGTGACAGTTGGGCGATGCCGGCCAGGGCCGCCCCCAGCAGGCGTTCCACCAGGATGACGAGCCCCAGTGACCACACCACCGGTCGCTTGAAGGTGGCCCCGATGGCCAGGAACAGGGCCAGGTAGGCGGCCGCGCCCGTGACGGAGGCGATCACCGCCGGCACCACGGCCGACGGCGCCCCGCCCAGGATGGCGGCCGCGGCCGCGGCCGGGGCCAGGATGGCGGCCGCGATCAGGCAGCCCCCGAACCACCGCCCCAAAACGATCGTCGAGTACCGCACCGGGCTGAGCCAGGTGAAGGAGAAGACGCCCGACCGCACTTCGGCCCCCAGGAGGGCGTCGCCCACGACCAGGCAGGTGATGGGCAGGACCAGCGTGTGCAGGGCGGTGCCGCCGACGCGGGCGAAGGCGGTGACGGCGGCGTCGTCGACCGTGCGCGACAGCACGCCGAACAGCACCGCCCCCGCCACCGGCAGGAGAAGGAGGATGCGCCGGGCGGGAACGCACGCCCGCAGCGTGTACCCGACGATGGCGGCGAACGGCGACGGAGCCGAGCGTCGGGTCCCGGTCTCGCGGCCGCTCACCGCACCAGCTCCCGGAACAGGCTCTCGAGGGAGTCGTCCAGGGGACGAACCTCCCGCAGGCGCACGCCCAGACGGCGGGCCACGGGGGCCACGGCCAGGGCCAGGTCGCCGGCCCGATCGGTGGTGACCACCAGCCCGGCCTCGGTGAAGCTCACGCCGGCCACCGTCGGCACGTCCAGTAGGGCCGCGGCCAGCCGCCGGGGGTCGTCGGCCCGGATGAGGACGTGGCGGGGACGGTCGTCCATGGCGTCGCGGATGGCCCGGTGGTTGCCGGCCGCGGCCAGCCGGCCGTGGATCAGGACCAGCACCCGGTCGGCCAGCTGCTCTACCTCCCCGAGCACGTGGGAGCTCACGATCACCGTCCGCCCGTCGGCGCCCAGCCGGCGGAACAGGTCGACCAGCCGCACCCGCTGCACCGGGTCGGCCCCGTTCAACGGCTCGTCGAGGACGAGGACGGCCGGGTCGGTGACCAGGGCCGCGGCCACCTTGGCCCGCTGCCGCATGCCCTTGCTGAACCCGGCCAGGCGCCGGTCGGCCGCGGGGAGCATGTCGACCGAGTCGAGGGCGCGGGTGGCGGCGGCGTCGGCGTCGCTCACCCGATGCAGATCGGCCACGTAGCGCACCAGCTGGCGGGCGGTCAGCCGGCCGGGGACGGCCTCGTCCTCCGGCACCAGGGCGATGCGCCGGTGGACCTCACGATCGGTGCGGGGGTTCCGGCCCCCGACCAGCACCGATCCCGTGTTCACGCCGATCAACCCGGTGATCGCCCGCATGAGGGTGCTCTTGCCGGCCCCGTTGGGCCCGAGGAGGCCCGTCACCCCTGGTCCGAACGAGCACGCCAGCTCGGACAGGGCCACCTTCTGCCCGAACCAGACCGACGCCTGTTCGACCACGACGGTGGCGTCGGCCACGAAGGCGGGGTCGCCCGTTTCGGCAGTCACCGAGCTCACAGCTCCGCCGACCGGTAGCGCCACAGCAGGACGGCCACCCCTGCGCCCACCACGACGAGGTAGGCGGCGACGGCCAGGGCCCCGCCCCCGGTGACACCCGACAGGTCGGAGAACTCGTGGAGGTGGCCGAGGAAGACCAGGTCGCGCACGTACAGGGGGAGGGCGAGGATGTTGAGCAGGGCCGCCGGGTGCCCGGAGTCGGGCCCCGGTACGGCGTTGGATTCGAGGATGATGGCGGCCACCGACGACGTGACCAGGGTGATCCCCAGGATGCTCGCCCCGGCCACCATGCGGCGGCCGCTCAGCGAGGCCACCGAAACGGCCAGAACGGAGTAGAAGAGGGCGAGCAGAGCGCACGCCACCGGCACTTGCCAGAGCACGGCGGTGTTGTGTCGGAGATAGTCGAGGGCGCCGTTGCTGACCAGCATCTGGCCCACGTAGAGCACCACCTGGGGCAGGAAGGAGAAGGCAAAGACGCAGGTGAAGATGGCTCCCACCTTGGCCAGGACGTAGTCGACGCCGGTCAGGGGGCGGGCGAAGATGAGGGGCAGCACCCGCTGGCGGCGGTCGGGGCAGACGAGGTCGGGGGCGACCAGGGCGACGAAGAGCAGGAGGGCGCTGCTCACCCCGACGTACTCCCGGTAGGTGATGAACGAGAAGTCCTCGGCGGGCGAATCGCGGGTGAGGTAGCCGACGCCGACGTTGACCACCGCCGGCACCACCGCGATGGCGAGCAGGACGAAGGGCATCACCTTCTGCCGCCACGGCCGGCGCAGGCCGATCGCCCGCCGCAGCGACGTGCGGTAGAGGGCCATCGCCGACGCCCGCCGTCCGCCCAGGGTGCCCTCGTAGGGCCGGTAGCCCCGGTCGTAGACGGCGCCGCCGGTGCTCACGGCGCCCCACTCGGTGCGGGAGCGGTCGGGGCCCGGTGGACGAAGACGTCGTCGAGCGAGGTCAGCCGGTTGGTGAGGCGGTGCAGGGCCAGGCCGAGGTCGGCCACCACGTCCCGGATGGCGTCGAGGTCGGCGTCGGTGGAGACGGTGACCTCCAGCGAGCCCCCGAGGTCGGCCGCCGCCACCACCAGCCCCCGGGCGGTGAGGGCGGCGGTCAAGGCGGGCGCGGCGGCGGGGCCGACGTCGACCGTCACCGCCCCCGTCTGCTTGAGCAGCGACGTGGTGGGGGCGTCGGTCACCAGCCGTCCCGCGTCGAGCATGACCACGTGGTCGCACACCCGGGCCACGTCGTCGAGGAGGTGGGTGGCGAGGACGACGGCGATGCCGAAGGTGGCCAAGCGGGCCACCAGGGCGAGCATCTCCTCCCGGCCGGACGGGTCGAGGCCGGCGGTGGGCTCGTCGAGGAGGACGAGCTTGGGGTCGGCGACGATGGCCTGGGCCAGCTTGGTCCGCTGGCGCATGCCGGTGGAGAAGCCGCCCACCGGTCGGAAGCGGGCCTCGTCCAGCCCGACCAGGTCGAGCACCTCCGACGCCCGCTGACGGGCGGCCCGCACCGGCAGTCCTCCCAGCTCACCGAAGGTGGCGACCACGTCCGCCGCCGTCTGGTCGAGGGGGAGGCAGTCGTGCTCGGGCATGTAGCCGATGCGGCTGCGCACGGCGATGGGATCGTCGGCCACGGGGATACCGAACACGTCGATGGTGCCGGCATCGGGCCGGCTCAACCCGAGCAGGAGCCGGAACAGCGTCGTCTTGCCCGCCCCGTTGGCGCCCACCAGCCCGACGCGACCGGCGGGCAGGTCGAGGTCGACGTTGTCCAGGGCGGTGACCCCGGGGTAGCGCTTGGTCAGCCCCCGGGCCTGGACGATGCTCACCATTGGGCTCACCATTGGGCTCATTGCCGGGCTCGCCATCGGCGCCCGACGCTATCGGTCCCCCCACCCGACGCGGACGGCACCCGCCCACGTCACCACGGGTGGTATCGGTCAGCCCCCTTGGGTGCAGCCGAGCCGAGCCTGGAGGGCCTGCAGCGCCGCGATCGCCCCCGGGTCGGTGGTGCGGGCGAGTTGGGCGGCGACGGCTGCGCAGCCCGGGGGGAGGGGGACGGTCGTCGACGTCGTGCTGGATGTCGACGAGGTGCTCGAGGTCGAGGTGCTCGAGGTCGACGAGGTGCTCGAGGTCGAGGTGCTCGAGGTCGACGAGGTGCTCGAGGTCGAGGTGCTCGAGGTCGACGAGGTGCTCGACGTCGAGGTGCTCGAGCTGGTGGACGTGGAGGAGCTCGACGACGAACTCGAGCTGGAGCTGGAGCTCGACGACGTGCTCGTGCTCGAGCCGGGCAGCGTGCAGCCCGAGCCCGTGAGCTGGGGCAGGAGGGCGGCGCGCACCAACGGGTCGGTGCTGGCGTTGTAGATGCTCAGCAGCGCCGTGCAGCGCGGGGTCTCGGCCCCGGCCGACGTGAGCCCGGACACCCCCGCCACACCCACCAGCACCATCGCGCAGATCGTCACGAACCGACGAGCTCGCCTCGAAACAGGTTCCACCCCGCCGCTCCCCTCCGTGTCGCGGTCGCCCCAACGGCCGTACCCGCCTGTCCCGGGAGCATGCCATGGATGCCCACCCCATCGCCAGGATGCTCACGTCCACTCTGGACGAGCGGCGGCTGTCGGGATCGAACTGGACGGGCGCCAGGCGTTCTCGGTCAGGCGCGGTCGAGGCGGCGGTTGGAGTCGGCCAGGTCCTGCCGAGCGTGGATGACCTCGAGGTGCAGGGCCCGGACCCGCTCGGCGACGACGAGCCGGGCCTCGAGCTGGCCGAGGTCGAGCGGCTTGGCCAGATAATCGTCGACGCCCGCCCGGAGGGAGGCGACGACATCGGCCCGATCGCCGCGCGCCGTGAGCAGGATGAAGTACGGGTAGGTGATCTCGGGGTGGGCCCGCACCTTCTGGCACAGCTCGACCCCGCTCAAGCCCGGCATCTGCCAGTCACTGATCACCACGTCCGCCCCGTGGGCTTCCAGGTGACGCCACGCCTGCTCCCCGTCGTTCACGGTGACGCACTCGTGCCCGAAGGTGCGCAGCAGCTCGCGGAGGAGCACACAGCACAGCTCGTCGTCGTCGGCAACGAGAACGTGCATTCGCCTCAGCCGCTCGCCGAGGGGGCCATGAGCGACAGGACGACGGTGCGGGCCTTGGCGTACTCCTCGTCGATCTGCCGGAGCACGCCACCGGCGTCGGCGGTGGGCGGGCCTTCCTGCAGGGTGTCGGCCAGAGCACTCAGGCGAACCGCGCCCACCGTGGCCATGGTGCCCTTGAGGTTGTGGGCCACGCTCCGGATCGTCTCGGTGTCACCGTCGCGGTTGGCGGCCCCGAGACGGGCGATCAACTCCGGCGTCGCCGAGAGGAACAGCTGGCAGATCCGATCGAACGCCGCCGGGGGAAGGCTGCGTTTGATCAGCTCCAGGCGATCTTCCAGGGCCGCCTCCCGACCGCCGTCAGCATCGGACCCGGCCCCGAGGACCTCGGGGACCGACCCGTCGTCGGCCGGCACGGGCACGGGCACCGGCACCGGCGTGGAGATCGTTGCCGACTTCGTGCCCGATCCCGGCCGGCAGCGAGCCAGGACGGATGCGAGCCGCCCGAGGTCGAGCGGCTTCGAGACGTAGTCGTCCATGCCGGCGTCCAGGCATCGAGCCCGGTCGTCGCTCATGGCGGCGGCGGTGACGGCGATGATCGGGACGTGCCGCATCGGCGCCTCCAGGCCCCGGATGAGCGCAGTCGACTGGTAGCCGTCGAGCACGGGCATCAGGCAGTCCATGAGCACCGCGCCATAGCCGCCCGCCTGCACCGCGGCGACCGCCTCGGCCCCCGAAGCGACGGTGTCGACCTGGTAGCCCAGGCTCTCCACCAGCCCCTTTCCGACCTCCCGGTTGATCTCGACGTCGTCCACCAGGAGGATGCGCACGCCGGAGACCGCGCTCTCGAACGCCGGGGACGAGTCTCGACGGGCGCCCGGCGTCGTCCCGTTGGCGGACTCGGCCGCGGGCAGGTTCAGCTCGAACCAGAACGTGGTGCCGACGCCGGGTTCGCTGGAGAAGTCGAGGCTGCCGCCCATGAGATCGACCAACTGCTGGCAGATGGCCAGACCGAGGCCCGTTCCCCCGAAGCGTCGGGTGGTGGAGGCGTCGGCCTGGGAGAAGGGCTCCAGCAGGTAGTCCTTGGCCGACGGGTCGAGGCCGATGCCCGTGTCCCGGACGGTGAAGCGCAGGTTCCCCCCGTCGGCCCGGGTGACGCCCAGGTCGACGCCGCCCTGCTCGGTGAACTTCACCGCGTTGCCGACGATGTTGAGGAGGACCTGCCGGAGCCGGAAGGCGTCTCCCCGCACCAGCTCGGGAATCCCCCGGGCTACCTCCACGGTGAGGGTCAGGCCCTTGTCGTCGGCCGACGAGGAGCACAGGCTGACGACGCTGTTCACCGTCGCCACCAGGTTGAAGGTCGCCTCCTCCAGTTCCAGCTTCCCTGCTTCCATCTTGGAGACGTCGAGGATGTCGTTGATGAGGGTGAGCAGGCTCTGCCCCGACTCGTGGAGAAGGAGCAGGCGCCGGCGCTGCTCGGGTTCGAGGTTGCCCGTCAACAGGAGTTGGGCCATCCCGAGCACGCCGTTCATGGGCGTGCGGATCTCGTGGCTCATGTTGGCCAGGAACTGCGACTTGAGGCGGGACGCTTCCAGCGCCTCGTCCCGGGCCGCGGCCAGCTGCTCCTCCCGCTCCCGCAGGGCGGCTTCGGCCCGCTTGCGCTCGGTGACGTCCCGTACCGCGGCGGAGACGAGCACGCCCTCCTCCGTTTCGAGCGGGGAGAGGGAGATGTCGACGGGGAACTCGGACCCGTCCTTGCGCCGGGCGGCCAGTTCGAGGTTCGCGCCCATGGCCCGCACCGACGGGTTGGCGAAGTAGCCGGTGCGCTGGCCCGGGTGATGAGCGGCGAAGCGGGTGGGCATCAACTGCTCCACCGGCTGGCCCAGGAGCTCCGAGCGTGACCAGCCGAAGAGCACCTCCGTCTGGCGGTTCACCAGGCGGATCAGCCCATCCGCGCCGACCACCACGATGGCGTCCGGCGCGCTCTCCAGCAGGCCCTGGAACTTGGCCTCGGCCCGCTTGCGGTCGGTGACGTCGCGGCAGATGGTGGCGATTCCGACGATCCGCCCGTGGGCGTCCTCGATCGGGGAAAGGGTGGCGGAGACGTCGACGGCCGTCCCGTCCTTGCGGACCCTCACCGTCTCGTGGTGCTCGATGCCGAGCCCCGCGGCGACTCGGGTCCGCACCTGCCCCTCGACGTCCCGGCCCTCGGGCGGGATGAGGTTCTCGATCGGATTGCCGATCATCTCGGCCGCGGTGTAGCCGAAGAGCACTTCGGCGCCCCGGTTCCAGCTGGTCACGACGCCGTCGAGGGTCTTGGCGAGGATCGCGTCGCGGGACGCCTCCACGATCGACGCCAGCCGAGCCTGGTCTTCCTGGCTGGTGGCCAGGCGCCGGCCGCGGCGGCGGAGGAAGATACCCAGGGCGACGGCCAGGGTCACCCCGACCAGTCCGACGAGCAGGGCGGCCCATCGCAGGAGGGAGGCCAGGGCGTCGGCGCCGCCCATCACCTCCGACCGTGCCTGCTGGACGAGGATCCCCATGCCGCTCTGGCCGGGGAGCGGCTCGTAGGACTCGGCCGTGAGCCGGTCGAAGTAGGGGCTCTGGATGACCGCGGTGCGGGGACGGCCGGCGGCGGCGATCGAGCGGTTGAGCTCGGACTGCAGAGTCGTGCCGATGGCGGTCGACCCGGCGACGATGGTTCCTTCCCGGGTCACCAGGAACTTCATCCCGGTCAGGCCGAAGCCGAGGTCGGACGGCTGGCCCAGGAGTTGGGTGACGTCGACGTCGACCACCAGCCGCCCGGCGCCACCGGGACCGATCGCCACTGCGACCTGGCGGGCGGTTCCCGGTCCGACATCGACAGGGTCGCCGAAGCTGGGCGTCGGTCCGCCGAGCCCGGCGAAGGGGGTGGGGGTGACGCCGGGGACCGACGCGGTGGCAATCAGGGTCCCGGTGCCGTCGTAGAGACGGACGTCGGCGAAGGGGCCGGTGATCAGAACGTTGTGCAGGCCCTGGCTGATCAGGTCGGTGTCCCGCGACTGGAGCGCACTGAGGGGGACGGGGCGGGATGCGGCCGCGGTGATGACCCGCACCGCGTCGTCCCACGCCCGCTGCTCTTGGAGGACGGTGGCCTTGGCCGTCGACACCAGCCCGTCGAGGGCCCGTTGCTCCACCTCGGCCCGAGCCACGCCCGAGGCCCAGACGAGGCTCACGATCGGGACCGCGGTCGCCATCAGGAGGACGGCCGTGGTGCGCACGAGCACGTTGGAGGACCAGGAACGGCTGCCCGCCGAGTGCTCTGACCTGGTGCTCACTGGGACGACGCCTCTCATGGGTGGTCGAATCGGCGCTCCAACTGATTCCTGGTGATCATCGACCTCCCCGGCGCCCACCTTGAGGGCGAGGCACCCCCCGCCCGCAGTGCGACGTTCAGTGGGTTTTAGGGGTCGCAGTGGTCACGGATGTCGCGGACAGTGAGGTTGCCGGCCGACGTCGGAGGGGCGCGTACAGGTTCCCGACGATCGAAGAAGTACTGGAGCGTTCCGATGGCGTCGGCGGTGGGTGACGCGGCTGGGAGTTGAAGGGCGCCGGCTTCGGTAAGGAGCACCTCGACCGCGGCCCCCCAGACGAAGAGCGGCCGATTCGGATGGTTCTCGATGTCCTCCCCGCGACGGAGCCCGACGCCTACCAGGCGGCCGTCCTGGCCCTCGAACGCTTGCATCCAAAGTCCGTCGCACCTCATGAAGGGATGCGGCCGGCCGAGCACCCTCCAGTCCAACTCGGCACTGACCTCCTGATAGGCGGCGCCGTCATCCGCGGAGATGAACGTCACCACCCAATCGCCTTCCCGCTCCCAAGCCACGAGCGCGGCGTCGTCTCCGTCCGGGGTGAAGATCCTTTGCTCAAAGACGCCCGTGTTCGGCTGCCACGCCATCGGGGTGAACGCGCAGAGGTGGAACTGTCGCTCCAGCGACGGAACCATTGCCTCCACTGCCGATGCTATGGCTGTGGGGACGCCATCGCCCGCGCCGATGGCGCTAGAGCACACGAGGTTGCCGCCTCGCACTGGCGCGGTGGAGGAGGATTGCTTGGGCGTGCTTGGCGCATCCGACGCGGGCGGCGTCGGGCCGGGCAGGTCGTTCGGGGGAGCAGGCGTCGACGTCGGTGCCGGCAGTACTCGCGAGACCGCGGCAGTGGTGAGGGCGGCGACGGTCGTGGCACCCGCCACAGAGAAACACCAGAGCGCTACCACGGCGGCCACCCCGGCGATGAGATCGCGCTTGCCTCCAGAGCCGCTCTCGCCGGCCCGGTGACGAGCCCTTTCTGCGCCTGGCCCGCGTGGCCGTTGCAGCACCTCTCCCAGCCGCCGCTCGACCGGTTCAACGAGTGGCGCCCCATTGGCCCTGAGGCCGTTGGTAAGCGCCAAGGTCCGCGATTCCCCTCTCGAACGGCGGCGATCGGCGAGCCACCCGAACATCCACGTAAGCAGAGCAACCGTGCCAATGGCGGCTCCGACAATCATCGTTCCCGGAACCCGGGGTAGGCGCACCGCGACCAGAATGACGAAGGCGACCGTCATCGTCCGGGCCAGGCGCCTCGGACGGGGATTGTAGGTGCGGTCACGGTTTCCGAGCCATGGCAGTGCTGCTCGTACGACGAAGACGATCATGGACACCGACGCGAAAAGGGCCAGCAACGCTGTCCCCGCCCAACTCCACAGCTCCCTGAGCGGTGTCCCCCCGCCGTGAATCCGGGCGAATTCCACGATAGTCAGGTAGCCACCGAAAGCACCCACTGCCTCCCATGCGCGGCGGCGACGCCCGGAGGAGGCAGACCGCACCGGCCGAGGTGTGGGAATCGAAGCGGTCACGCCGCGCTCACGTTCCGGCGGCGGCGCCTCCTCACGGATCGAGTGCTCCCGACGATGACTGCCCCGTCCCTCAACGTAGAGTCAGCTAAGAGTAAAACATGAACGAGTCTCTAGCTCTAACTACCTGGTCCGAGTGCCTAGCGGGAGCGGGGTGAGCCGGGTTTGTGTGTATCCTACAGGTGTGCTCTGCCTCCTCTCAAGGGGTGAACCGTGATGCTGTCGGATGAGGAGCGGCAGCAGTTGGAGGCCGTCCGGTCCTTGCTGCACGCGCAAGCGGGGGCAGATGTCGGACAAGTCCGCTCGGCGGGTCACGCTGCGCAACGAGGTCGGATTGCTCGATCGGGATCTTCGAGTCCTCGACGCGCAGGTGAGGGCCCTTGTTGAGCTGGTCACAGAGATGGATGCGCGCGACCTCGGCAACGTGAGGCCGATCCATGGAGGCGAATTGGACGGCGAGAACCTGGCCGGGCAGCCGCCGCTCGGGCATCTACCGCGAGTCCACGCCATTGAAGCGATTCTGACGGAGGCGGGCGATCGGGCGCTCCATCGCGGCGAGGTGTTGGCGGCGATGCAACGACGGGGTTTCCCCCGGGAGAAAATCGCCGATACGAGTGCCGGATTGGCCTACCTCAAACGGACGGGTCAAGCAGTCAACCCCAGCCGGGGGTATTGGCGACTTCGACTTCCCAGGTCGTCGGCCGTCTAGCGGCTCATGTCGGGCCTGGCCGTCCGCCAACAGGGCCTCGTGTGGCGGGGGCCGGCTCCAGATGCTCGCGCTTCCGGTCGTCGTCCTCGCCGCGCATGATGCGGATCGCCCATGCGATGACCAACCCGGTGACGACCGCAGACCGCACGGCAGAGTCGCCGGTGCCAGCGAACAGGTTGTAGATGCCGTGCCACGTGGCGGCGGCGAGGATGCTCGCTCCGGTGCGCTCGTAGATCCAGCCGAGGACGATGGCCCCGGCGCCGAGGCCGATCGCGAACCCGGCGAGGGTGAACGGGTTGAATCCCTTGTAGGACGCCAGGAGGAGGAACAACGGGATGTGCCAGGCGGCCCAGATCCCGGCGACGGCGAAGCTCGCCGGCACGAGGTCGTAGCGCTCCCGAACACGGGGGAGGAGGAACCCACGCCATCCGCCCTCCTCCCCGAGGCCGTTGACGAAGATGAGAACGACGAGGAGCAGCGGCACGCCGAGTTCGGGAAGCCCGCTCATGTCGTCGAGGTCGCCGATCCTGACTCCACCGTCGGCAACGACCGCGGCCGCGCCGAACGCGAGGAGCGGGAGAACGACGATCGCCCAGCAGCGGGCTCCGATCCGCCACCGCACCAGGCGTCGCAGGTAGTCGACCAGCGCCCGCCGCCCGCCGAGCCATGCGGTCACGGCGATGGCGGCGACGAGAGGTCCGAGCAGGCCGGGAAACTGCGATGGCCACCCGTCCCGCTGCTCGACGGTGTCGCCGCGGAGCACGAGCGGCAACCACCACGCCCAGCTCCAACCGAATGCGACGACGACGAACATCGGCACCGCCCACCGCTCCCGCCGGCCAGTTGCGTTCCGACTGGCGGTATCGCTACCCGCCATGCGTGCCACCAAGTGAGGAGTCCGCCACGATCTCGCCCTCGCGGTCGACGACGCGCAACCGCAAGCTGCTGGAGCCAGCGTTCACCGTGAGGATCGACATGTCGTCAATCTCAACGAAACTCTCTGACCCTGAGCACTGTCAACCAATCCGTTGCTCACACCGGCGCGACAGGTTCATTGACCTGCGCATTCATGGGCGTCGAGAGGTCCTCCCGGGCATCGCGAGGCCGCTGCCCGGCGGCAAGATGGCAGAGAACCTCGGTCCGTCGTGGCCATGCTTGGCGCATGAGAGGCCGCCGCCATGCGGAGGACGGGGAACAGGAGACGGGCGGACTCGTCATTGCCCGAGCGGGATTGTGCAGACGAGGTAGGGGTTTTCGCGATCTGCGGGAGGGTCGACAACACCGCCAAGCTTGATGTTCAGGGCCAGCATCGGGAGGTTGTCGCGATGGACCAGGCTGACAAGTGCCTTGGCACCAGCATCCTCGGCGCGTCGCATGACCTCACGCTTCAAGCGTTGGGCCTGCTTACGTCGCCGGTAGCGGTTGTCGGTCGCCAGGACGGTGACCTTCCAGAGCCAGTCGCTTGCCTTGAAAATGATGAGTGCCGCCAGCTCGTCGTCGTCCCATGATCCGAGCCCCTCGACATGCCCGGCAGCGAACTCCTCCGCCGCCCACTCTCGAATCTGCTGTTCAACTTCGAGGGTGTGCTCCTGGCCGGCGGTCGCGCACGAGAAACTCCTCAGTTGGGCGCGATGCTCGGATCCGACGGGCCGAAGGTCCAAGCCCGGTGGAGGTCAGTCGTCCGAGTGGAGTCGGATGAGGGCTCGTTCGGCGATCCCCCGGACGTCGGGTGTAACCGATGGAACGAAGGCACCGAACGCCTTGGCTTCGCGCAAGCGTCCGTCGGCTGCCTGACGTTGCTCCGCGTTCGCTTCCCATGGCTGGTTTCCCGGGGGGCTTGGGTTGACGCCATGGCTTCTGAACCACGCCGCAACCGCTGGTAGTGGAATCTCGATGTCGGATGACGCATCGGCGGGCACGCCCATTCGCGCCAGTTGCCATGGGCTGTCGGGACTCTTGACGTACCGCTCCAGGTTGGTCCCTGTCCAGGCGCCGAAGTACCGAAGAACGGTGCGGATCGTGTCGACCACTTGCCGGTCTAGCCGCTCGGGGTGACCGCCGACCGCCCGCTGGAGTGGGGCGCTGCGAACGGACGCGTCGCGGTACGTTGCTTCGACATCACGGACGACCGGACCGTTCCGGTACGCAAGCAGGCTCTCCCGAAACGCGGGCTCTCCCCAGAACTCCAGGTTCGCGCCTTGGACGAGGTACAGCAACTTCTGTAGCTGCAGCTTGTCGATCGTGCGTCCGGCCGCGTGCTGCTCGCTGATCACCATCGCAGCAACGTCGTGAGCAGTCGTTGGCATCAGAGCTTCCTCCCCAAGGTAGCGACGGGCAACGGTGAGGTGTGTGATGATACTCGGGTCGAACACTTGTTCGTCGGCGGTCACAGGCGACCGCAGTGGCGTGGCGTGCCAAAGAGCCTTGAAATGGGGCCCTCTGACCAGGATTTTTGTCATCCCAGCCCTTGTAGCTCAGGGGATAGAGCATGGGTTCCTAACCTTCTAGGGGCACCCTCGCTGACCGCGACGATTGGGAAATATGCTTGTGACCTGCTGTTTTACGTCCCGGCATCATGGCGGATCACATCGGTTCCCGGCCTCCCGCGGCCTAGCCGCGGCCTAAACGCCGGTCAGACACCGAGGCGACCAAGGAGCCTCCGATACTGACTGATGGAGCCTGGGAGCACGCGCAGGTGGACAACTGTGCCTACGGCCTTCTCGACGAGATCCACGACCTCGCAGACGGCTGGAGTGAACTCTGAGCCGGCGATCACGATCGCACCAGGTCTGATCGTGTCCGGCTCTACGGCCTCGTCGAGGAAGGTCCAGACGAGCCCTGTTTCGTCCTCGGCGTTGAGGTCGGCGGGGATGTCGATCGCGATCATGAGCGGCCTCCTTGCTCCGCTTCATCAGAATACGGGTTGATCTCAGTTCGCCCGCGCGCTGGTCGGGCTCGAGGCAGTGTGCCGCCCGTTGGTGCCTCGTCGCGTTGGGATCGATGGTCGAGGATCCCCATGGCCTCGCCCGGTACCGAGCGACAGGATCTCCAGCCCCAGTGCCGCGTCGGCAGCCTCCGAAAGGGGAGTGACGAGCGGTCCACCAAAACCGTCGCTCACCCGGCGCGACAGGTTGATCGGCCTGCGCTTCCATAGCGTCGAAGCGACTTTTTGGTGTCGCTAGGCCGCGGCAAGGCCGCGGCCTAGCATGACAAGATGTGATCCCATAGGCCGTCTGAACCTCGACGCATGCCCTCTGACCAGGGCTTTTATGGGTCGGCCCTCGTAGCTCAGGGGATAGAGCATCGGTTTCCTAAACCGTGTGTCGCAGGTTCGAATCCTGCCGGGGGCACCAGAAAAAGTCCAGGTCAGAGCGTTTGCGGCTGGCTCTCGGAGGCTCGGAAACCACGTTACATAACTGGTTTGGGCCATCCAAATGGGCCATCTACTCGCTAGGGTGGCTCCGTGAGCACCCAACGTGGGCCATCCAGTGGGCCATCCGGAGTGCGGTTCTCGCAGGTCAGGGGCCATGCCTGGGACGATCTGTTGGGCCATCTAGGCAAGGCGACGCTCGGCCACCCGTCGCCAGCAGGCTGGGACGAGACGCGTCCTCCGTGGGCCATCCATGGGCCATCCAGAGTGGGGGCGCGACGCTCGGTCACTGATAAGCAGAACTCACGTGATAAGCACAATGCTTATACTATGGGTTGTGCTTATGAATGCGCTGAGGTGGCTGCGGGAGTCGGGCGTGGTAGCTGAACTGGTTGAGCTGCCGCCGCGCTGGGGCGACGTTCGGCCCGACGCAGCTCTTGAGCTGGCGGCCGGCGACGCCACGGCTCTGTTTGTCATCGAGCAGAAACGGCGAGCGCCGTACCCCAACGAGCTCGCCGGTCTGTCCGAACGCCGGCACGCTCTAGCCAGCGGGGGACATCCTCTCCTCATCACGGCGTTCGTCTCCGAAGCACTCGGGCCACTCCTGACCGTCGCCGGTTGGTCCTGGGCGGATGCCGAGGGAAACTTCGATCTACGTGCCCCCGGTCTCACCCTGCGCCAGCGACGGGCGACCGCGGCCCCGAAAGTGAAGAGCAAGAGCCTCCCGCAAGGATCCGGGAGCCTGGCCATCATCCGGGCCCTCATCGGCTTCAGAGACGAGGACGAGGAGTTGCGCGCGACGACGCTTGCCGCTCAGGCGAATGTGTCCCAGCCTCGGGCCTCCCAGGTGCTCCGCCAACTGAACGATCTCGGACTCATCGCGCGGTCGGGAAGCGGCCGCTGGGAGCCCGACCGCGAGGCGCTCCTTGATCGCCTTCTGGCCGACTACCGGGGCCCCGGCGGGTCCGAGCGGTATCTCTACAGCCTGGACCCACCGACGGATGTCGCCATCCGGGCCGCGGGGGCCAGCGCTCGGGAGCGCCCGATCGTCGTGTCCGCCGACGTCGGCCCCGACCTCCTCCTCGCGTGGCGTCGGCCGAGCGTCGTCATCCTCTACACAACCCACGAGATCGTCCCCGGGGACCTGGGCCTGGTCGAGGCGCACGGACGACACGACGCCAACGTGATCATCCGGTACCCGGACGATCGCTCGGTCTTCCCTGTGCCGAGCCTTGTCGCCGAGCTGCGCGGCGTTGAGGTTCCTTTGGCGGCGCCGACGCAGCTCATCTGGGATTTGCAAGACCTTGGTGGCGCCGATCGTCTCGAGGCCGCCGGAATGCTGCGCGAATGGCTGCTCAGAATCCCCTGAGCCGGCTCGTACTGGCGGCGACTTCGGTCGCTGATGATCTTGGC
Source organism: uncultured Acidimicrobiia bacterium (assembly GCA_963829165.1). GTDB lineage: Bacteria > Actinomycetota > Acidimicrobiia > Acidimicrobiales > AC-14 > JAXDMK01. The sequence goes on from CAWHIC010000007.1 coordinate 52,921, forward strand.
TTTGTCGCGCTCGCCGACATCGCGAGCATCATCGGATCGGCCGGGCCGGCGAACTACCGCGTCATCGGTGGGCACATGGTGAGCGCACTTGTCGCCCGGTGGCAGCTCGGCGCGGACCTCTATCGAGAGACGGGTGACGTCGATCTGGGAGTCCCGCCGATCGCCGTTCAAGAGCACGCCCTGATCGAGCGACTGGCTGACCTCGGCTACGAGAAGGTCGCGGGCAATCGCTTCTCCAGGACGATGACGGACGTCCCTCTCGTCGTCACCGGCGTCCGAGAGCCAGTCCGGGAGGCGATCATCGACGTACTCATTCCCGCCTACACGAGACGCGCACGCCAGAATCGGAGGATCGGCGATCACCTGGTCACCACCGAGGTTCTCGGGCTGGCGACGGCACTGCTCCGCGCACCCGTCGTCCTGACACTTGAACTTCACCGTCTGAATGGCGAGACGCTGGAGGTCGAGCTCTCGTTCCCCGACGAGGTCGCTGCTCTCGTGCTCAAGGGCTTCGCCACACGGGTTCGAGTCCGGGCTACCGACGTCGTCGATGTCTGGCGGTGCCTGGAGGTTGCATTCGCAGCAGGTGTCGATCCCATGGCGTTCGCCGAAGAGATTCCAGCGGAGGGTGCAGCGCTCGTACGCACGCTGTTCGACCGGCGGGACGGCATCGGGATGACCACGCTCAGATCCGAGCAACGATTGTCGGAACAAGGCTGCCGACGAGCGCTTCACGCGGATCCAGGCCCTTGTCGCTCGCGTGGTGGGAGCGGGATGAAAGGCCGGTACCTCCTCCGTATGGATTTGCTCGACGCAGGAGCACTCCCATGAAGGGGTCGATGCGCGAGAAGCGACCGGGCTACTGGCAGCTGCGCGTGTTCGAGGGAACCGACGCCGTCACGGGCCAGAAGCAGTACCGGACGCAGGGGTTCAAAGGAAGCAAGCGGGAGGCGCAGAACGCCTTGGCCGTGCTCGTCACCGAGGTCAACGGCGGCGTCGTCCGGCCGAAGAGCGTCACAGTTGCCGGGTTGCTCGACGTCTGGTTGGAACACATCGAGCACCTCGGCCGGTCGCCGTCGACGCTCCACGGCTACCGCCGCCTCGTCCACCAACTGCCCGACGGATTCAAGTCGCAGCAGCTCGCCAAGGTGACGCCCAAGGTCGCCGACGACCTCTACCGGTTCTTATCGAGGGAGACGAACCGCAAGCCGGCGACCGTCCTGCGTTTCCACGCCATGCTCCGGGCCGCCTTCGCCCAGGCCGTCCGGTGGGGATGGCTCGAGCGCAACCCAATCGAGCGGGCGACGCCTCCGCGGGTCCACCACATCGAGACCATCCCGCCGGTCGTCGCCGATGTCCTTCGGGTGCTCGATGCCGCCGCCGCATCGAGGAATCCAGAGAACGCGATCGTTTTCCGTATCGTCGCCGCCACCGGCTGCCGGCGGGGCGAGGTGTGCGGCCTCAAATGGTCCGACCTCGACATCGACGGCGACGTCCCCCGGGTGGTGATCCGGCGGGCCGTGCTCGATATTCAGCACCAGAGGATCGTGCAGGACACGAAGACCCACGCCCTGCGGTGGATCGGCCTTGACGGAGAAACCGCCGAGCTGCTCCGCCGGCATCGTGACCGGGCCATCGAGCTCGCGGAGGCATCCGCGTCCGCGTTCACGACCGACGACTTCGTGTTTCCTCGCTCGCCGGGGAGCTCCGAGCCGCTGCCGCCGAACCGCATCGGGCAGGCCTGGCGGCGCCAGTGCGAGGAGCTCGGGGTTAAGGCTCGCCTTCACGACCTCCGACACCTCCAAGCCTCGCTGCTCCTCGACGCCGGCGAGGCGATCACGACCGTGTCCGCCCGCCTCGGCCACCGGGACACCTCGACGACGCTTCGCATCTACAGCCACCTGATGCCCGGTGCCGATCAGCGAGCGGCGGGGATCGTTGGAGAAGCCTTCGCTCGGCCAGGCGCCGAGCAGGAGCAGCCGTAGGGCGCGCAGCCCTCACTCAAGTCCGAGTCGTCGCGCCCGCGTCCCCCCGACCTTCCCCCGCGCAAAGCGGACGGTCTGCGCATTGAGATCGAGCCCCCGCTCGTCGACATGCCACCCGACCGATCGCCAAGCTCGGGCCTCAACCTTCGAGTCGTTCGCCCACCATTGCCGGAGCTTGTAGGCCGTCGGCGGAAGGCCGCCAACGAGGTCGGCGACCTCACGGAAGGTCATCGTGACCGTTCGCTTGTCAGCGGGGAGACGATCCAAGAAGGCGGCGAGCGCTTCGTATTTCCCCATGCCCTCCATGGTCGCGCCTCGGACGTTCGCCGTGTCGGGGTTCGAGCGCCTCGCCAGGCGTCGCCGAGACCCGAGGTCGCCGTCCCGCCGGGGGGGACGACCCCCAGTCACTCGGCGGCGACGCCCGATGTGTCGGTGTCCTTCAAGAGCCCAGCGGCATCGAGCACCTTCATCGTGACGAGTACGGGGTTGTCCCGGTAGGTCTTCGAGGCAGCTACCTTCCGTACCTTCTCGATCACGTCGGTGAGCCCGTAGACCTCGATGGGCCCTCCGCCCGCCGTCTCTTTGGCCGCCCATGCCCGGATGGCCGGTTCGTGGGTGTGCTTCACAGGCGCCGCGAACCGGCCGACGTACAGCCTGACTCTGACCTGGTCCTCCTTATAGCCGTATCGCACGGCGGCGGCGCTGACGACACTTGATCGGATTACGGGATCGTTCAAGAGGAGGTACAGATCGCGGGCCTTCTGATCGCCGCCTGTTCCCATGACGTGTTGGGCCACGACACCGCGGGAGCCGAGGAACGACTTCACGGTCGCCAGGACCAGTCGATCCGCACGGGCGCCAACCAGATCTACCTCGTACCCATGGGTTTGGACCTCGTCATGCAGGACCTTGCGAGTTTGTCGCTGAACATGAAACTTCACCGCCTCGGAAACGATCAGGCCCTCCGCCTCCATGGCCACGGCGACAAACTGTTCGAAGCTCTCCATGATTCCCTTCCGTTGTTCCGCGGACGGTAGGTTCTCAGATCTCAAGTGAGGCCTGAGGCGTCGTTTCGCTGCGCCGGTGTAGCGGCTTCTTTTGAGCGAGGAAGGCTTCCGCCACTGACGCGAGCAAGAATGTCCGCGTCGACGTGAAGCCTCGGGCGGGGGGCAAGGGATCAGGGATGCCGCCCATCGGAGGACCATCGTGAGTCTGGACATCCACGGCGCACTCGGTCGCTTGTCGGCCGTCCGGCCGATCTTCCATTCCGAAGCGGACTTTCAGCACGCCCTCGCGTGGACCATCCAACTCCAGCACCCAGATGCCACCATCCGTTTGGAAATCAGGCCGGAGCGCGTCGCGGTCGGGCTGCCCAAGGAGGAGTAGGTCGATAGGCTGCACGCCGATCCCCGACAGGGTCGACGCCCACGACGGCAGCTGGTCAGGGCGGAGGGTCGCTGCCTCGTCGAGGGAAACGGGCCTGTCGCTCGCCGCGTCAGTCCTCCGGACCGGTTCGAAGGCGGATGATCAGAGGGCGAGGTGAACCAACGGTCCGGTGACGACGGTGTCGTGGAAGGATCCCGTACCCGACTCCAGCCAGTCCGACCTTCGGATCGCGACCTCTATTGGCCGGCCGAGGCGTGCCTCTGCGTCGCGGAGCGCGGCGTACAGCCCATCTCGATCCGGCTCACCCAGGACGAGAAGATCAATATCCCCAACTGGCCGTGCGCCCGGCTCGCCCGCCCGCCTGGCGGCCCATGAGCCGAACACGGCTGCTTCGCTCACACCGACGATTCCACGAAGCGACTTGGCGATGACATCGGGGACGCCGAAGGCCCGCGTCAGGATGTCTGCGAGCCCGGCGAAATAGGGACTCCTCGTGTTTGCCCGCACAAGCCGGGTGTTTCCGACCTTGCGGCTTGTCACGATCCCTGCCGCCTCCGCCCGCTGGATCTCTCGATGGACTGACGGATGGGGTGTGGCGGTTCTGGCCGCCAGCTCGGTGAGGCTCAGCTCGAGTTCGGCATCACCGAGAAGCAGCGCCAAGATCTCGCCCTGCTGCTGGGAGCGGAGAATGGGGAGGAGTGACGGCGCGGGCGCTTTATCCACAAACTGAAGCATACTCTTCAAATTGCGGATAGTCAGACGGTGCGATCTCGGGGATTGTCCGACCGCTTCGATGAATTCGCTCCGGCCGGGTCGTCTCTATGGGGAACAGAGAGGGAGGCACCATGTTCGAGGACACCAAGGCGTTCAGCGGATTCTCGGTCGACGACATCCCGAGGGCGAAGGACTTCTACGGGGAGACGCTCGGCCTGCGGGTGTCGGAGGAGCACGGGATGCTCACCCTCCACATCGCCGGCGACCGGCCCACGCTCGTGTACCCGAAGCCCGACCACATCCCGGCCACGTTCACCATCCTGAACTTCCCGGTCGACGACATCGACGTCGCCGTCGACAACCTGGTTGCTCGCGGCGTGGAGATCGAGCGCTACGACGTCGGCGACGAGAAGGGGATCATGCGGGATCAGGGCCCGCCCATCGCCTGGTTCAAGGACCCGGCCGGCAACATCCTCTCGGTCCTCCAACTGGCCTGAACCTGCCGGCCGGCCCGTCCTGGCCCTGACCGGCAGCGCGCTCGCCTATTCGATCCGTTTCCAGGGGGCGAAGGCGTTCTTGGATGCGCCCAGAGCGGGCTCCAGTTCCGGATGATGGCGGAGGAGGACCGTCTTCATGGTGTTGGAGTTGACCCAGTCGAGGCCGGCCTGGGTGTACACCTCGGCGGTGTAGTCGGCTGTGAAGAAGCGGTCGCTGTTGAGACGCCGTGACGCCATGAGGACGAAGATGCGGAAGGCGGTGTCGCTGAACCCGAACCCGGCCGGGCGGTCCTCGGCCAGGGTGCCCACCAGCAGGTCGACCCGCTCGACGTCGCCGTAGACCTCCTCCAGCTCGGCCGCCCACTGCGGGTTCGACGTGAGATCGGCGAACGTCTTGGCCGGTCGGCAATGGACGAGGCGCCGGAACTGGTTGTACCGGGGGATCCCCCGTTCCCGGTCCCGCAGCACGTCGATCGCGCCCAGGTCGAGCAGCTGGCCGTCAGGCATGGTCAGGTGGCACAGGAACGTCGGGAAGTTGTGGAGGACGACGGCGCCGGGATGGGCGATCCCGAGCGAGTAGGCGACGTCGGCCATCGACGTGGTCCCGTCGAGGACGGCCCGGGCCCGCTCGAAGGCGACATCGGGGAAGGCCAGCTCCTTCAGGACGCGCCCGTCGGTGGCGGACGCGAACCGTATGGACTCGGGCAGGAGCGGGTGGAGGCGGTAGACGGCGGCGAACTCCTCGGTCAGCGAGAAGGGCACGCCGTGGTGGTCGGTGGCCGTCCCCGGAATCCCCCTGACGACCTCGTTGCGGCTGACCCGACTGAGGAGGTGGTGCAGCCGCTCCCCGGCCAGACCCCACCAGTTGGCGTTCATCCCCAGCTTCAGGGTGGGGTGGGCGAGGATGGCCGGGGTCCACTCGACGGTGTGGATCTTGGCCATGAGGGCGACGTTCACCAGCCGGGCGGTGTTGAACAGCTGCTCGCCCGTCCAGTCGGGCCGCTCCTGGCGCAACCGGTCGAGGATGGCGTTGTGCTCCCGGGTGAACAGGGTGTGGAGGAGGCTGAGGCCCACCCACCAGTTGTCGGTGAATCCCGACCGGTCGAAGCCGGTGACGGGGTCGACGGCGAGGAGGTGGTCGGTCTCGCCGATGAGCAGGCGCCCGTCGTCGAGCGAGCAGAGGGTGGCGGTGATCTCGTTGTCGCTGCCGTAGATCTGCGAGCCGTCCCACCAGTGCGAGGCCCGGTTGCGGAAGGTGGGCGGCCGACCGGCGTCCTCGGGGGAGCGGTCAGGGTCGGCGGGCGTCCGCCGCACGAGCATCGGATCGCCGGTCGGCCACGGGTCGTCCGCTTCCAGCGGTAGTTGGAGCTCGTCGCCCGCCTCGGGCTTGCCGTGGGCGAACCAGTCGTGGGTCTGGAACTGGATCCACGCCGCCGCCAGCAGGTTGAGCGACGTCGCCGGGACGAACGAGTCGCGGACCAGGAGGCGGCGGCTGATGAGCCGTGGGCTCGGCTCGAGCAGCCCCGGCAGCCCCTCGGGGACGGTGTGCTCGAGAGGGACGTTGCGCCCGAACCGGCGCGTGACCGCGCCCATGCCGGGATCGGAGGGGTCGTTCCAACGGCCGTCCGACGAGCGGGCCCGTTGCCAAAGCGGGTCGCCGGCGTCGGTGCCGGGAGCGGCGGTCTCGGTGTCGTAGAGGTTCTTCTCCCGCAGGACGTCTCGCACCGCCACCAGGTTGAGGACGCCAAGAAGGGGGGGCAGGCGGTGCCAGGGGCGGACGCGGTTGACCAGCCAGAAGATGCCCCGGAGGGCACGCGGTAGGAGCCGCGACCGGGCTCGCCGGCCGCCGATCCCACCCTCCGCCGCTCGTCCCGGTTCTCCCTCGATGTCCGGACCGTACGGCGAGCCCCCGGGTGGCGCAAGGGCTCGTCGGACCCTGTCTCCCCTAGGTGTCCGACGAGGCCGTCCGGCGGGCTGAGCGGCGATCGCACGCGCGGCTGGATCGCCGGATCAGCCGGACTTCGTGTCCCGCCGGGCGAAGAGGATCGTGGAGAGGACGAACAGGGCCCCGGCCGCGGCCAGGGTGATCACGATCGTCGTCGCCTCGGGATCGTCGGCCGGGGCCAGCGCCATGTATCGGAACAACGACAGGTGGCCCACCCAGGCGAGGCTCGACACCATCGAGGCGACCAGGTCGAGGAGCAGAGACCCGATGACCACGGCGTAGACGGTCTTCACCGCGGCGCGGGGCGCCACCGACAGCATCGTCGCCCCGATCCCGAACGCGACAAGGGCGGTCGGCACGACGTTGAGGCCCGCCGCCACCATCGTTCCCAGGTCGAGATCGACTCCTTGGGTCGTGGCGCCGAGCCACGCCGCCAGCCCCGCCAGCAGCCCCGCGGCCACGATCCCGGCGCTGCCGAGCACGAGCCGCCCGCCGAGCAGCGTCGCCCGCCGGGTCGGGCGGACCAGGAGGTGCACCAGCCGGCCCGACGTCTCCTCCTCGAACGCGGCCCCGATCTGGCCCGCGCCGAGCAGGGCGACCAGGGTGGCGACCAGCAGGAACGCGACACCGAAGTACTGGTCGGCGAAGCTGCCCTCGACCCCGAACTTGTCGAGGGTGTCGCCCAGCGACCCGGGTGCCGCCGCGGTCGTCAGCTTGGCGACGATCCCGAGGGCGAAGGCCATCGCCGCCGCGCCTGCGCACCAGGCGCCGAGGAGAGGGAGCTCGAGCCGGGCCGCCATCCCGAACGGGGAACGCAGGCCGAAGGACCGCAGCGGTGACACGTCCCGGGACGCCAGCACCCCGTCGCCCACGTCGCGGCGCGACGCGAGGACGGCCGCGATGCCGCAGAGGACGATCGTGGTCGCGCCGGCAGGAAGAAGCGGCCAGGGGTCGTTAGCGGTGAAGGGCCGCACCAGTTCGGTCCAGCCGAACGGGGTGAGCCAGAGAAGCCACCGGGTGTGGGGCCCGGAGTCGGCGATCATCCGCAGGACCATCATCACGCCGAAGACCCCGACGCCGAGCCCCGTCGCCACCCGGCGGGTCCGGCCGAGTTGCGACGTGAGCGCGGCGATGCCGGCGAACACGAGTGGCGCGATGGTGATGCTCAGCCCGTAGAGCACGGTCTCGCCGACGCCGAAGCCGAGATCGGGGCTGCGGCCGACGAGCAGCACGATCGCCGTCGTCCCCGCGAACAGGACGGCGACCGCGGCGCCGAGGGCGACGAGGGTGGAGACCGTCGCCCGGGAGGGACGGGTGTCGCCGGCGAGCACCAGCTGCCACCGCCCGGTGTCCTCCTCGCCTCGCAGGAGGCGGGTGGTGGCGAGGATGGCCCAGATCGCCCCGATGGTCGTGAGGAACACGAAGCACTTGTAGACCGTGTAACCCCCGACGGTGTCGACGGCCGCCACCGGCCCGAGCAGGACGCCCAGCCCCGCGGCACTGGCCGTGGAGGCGGCGAGCTCCTGCCGGCTGGCCAGGGTGGGGAACGACGTGACGTAGCTCAGCGCGGAGGCGGCGGCCGTCGCCCCGAACACCAGCCCCCACACACCGGCACCCCGCCCCACCTGCCTGAACGCCCGGCGGGCAACCGCGGCGTCGGCGCCCGTGCTCACCCCGCCGGTCCGATCTCCGGCTCCGGGTGGCCGGCGCCGTAGTGCGACAGGAAGAGCTCCTCCAGCGAGGGCTCGCGGGTCGTGAGGTGGTGAACGCCGGCATCGGTGAGGACCTGCAGCAACGGCTGGATGGAACCGGCCACGTCACATTCCACCGAGCGTCCGTGGTCGGCGACGACGACGTTGCTGACCCCGTCGAGTCCCGAGAGATCGGGCGCCGGAGCATCCAGTTGGGCGAGGACGTGCACCGCGGCCAGTCCCCGCAGGACGTCGAGCCGGCCGGTCTCGATGATCCGGCCGGCCCGCAGCATTGCCACCCGATCGCAGACGGCGTCGACCTCGCTCAGGATGTGCGACGAGAGGAGCACGGTCTGGCCCCGGTCACGAGCCTCCCGGACGCACGCCTGGAAGACCCGCTCCATGAGCGGGTCGAGGCCCGACGTCGGCTCGTCGAGCAGGAGGAGATCGGCCCGGCTGGCGAAGGCGGCGATGAGCAGGATCTTCTGCCGGTTGCCGTGGCTGTAGGCCCGGATCTTCTTGTCGGGGACCAGTTCGAAGCGGACGACGAGCTCGTCCCGGTAGGCACCGTCGACCGAGCCGTGGACGTTGCCCAGGAACCGCAGGGCCTCCGCCCCGGTGAGGGACGGCCACAGGTTGGCCTCGCTCGGGACGTAGGCGACCCGCCGGTGGATGTCGGCCGCATCCCGCCAGGCGTCGAGGTCGAAGATCCGAGCCTGCCCCGACGTGGGCCGGATCAGACCGAGGAGCAACCCCAGCGTGGTCGACTTCCCGGCGCCGTTCGGCCCGAGATAGCCGAACACCTCACCCTCCTCGATCTCCAGGTCGAGCGAGTCGAGCGCGGTCGTCTGGCCGTAGCGCTTGGTCAGCTTCTCGGTGAGGATCGTCGCAGTCACGGGGCCTCCGCCCTCCGGCCGAGCCGGACATTCTTTGCCGCCGGGGCTTCGGCCCGGCCGTCATCGGGCCGGAGAGCAGCTCCTCGAAGCGATCATGTGGATGGTCGCGCTTGGCGGTGGCACCGACCATCGACAGGTCCGAGAGGGTTCGGACAGGGAGATCCTACGACGGGCCGTCGGACGCGATGACGGCGCTGCCGCGCTCGGGGGTGGCTCTGTGGACCGTCGTCGCCGTTTCGCCCGCGCCTAGGGTGTCCGCGTGCCAGTCGGGGTCGTCATTGGCGTGTGTTCGGCCGTCCTCACGGCCGTCGTCACCGAGATCTACTGCCACCGGTGCCTCGCCCACCACGCCTTCCGGGTGCGGCCGGGCTTGGCGTCGGTGCTCGACACCTACTTCCGGGTCATCGTCCTCACCGATCCCGAGACCTGGGCCGCCATCCACCGCCTGCACCACCGCCACGCCGACACGCCGCTCGATCCGCACTCGCCCCAGCAGCGCAGACCGCTCTCGATCCTCGCTGGCTCCGCCTACCTGTTCGCGGTGGCGAGACGGCGGACGTCGTCCGGCACCCCGTCGGGAAGGGGAGTCACCGCCCTCCGTTGCCTCCTGGTCGGGTTCTCTCTGGTCATGTTCGGCCTGGTCCAGGTAGTGATCGCGACGGTCGTGCACCTCGTCCTCTACCTGGGCGTCATGGGGATGGTGAACACGGTGGGACACCTGTATGGGCGCAAGCCCCACCCCGACGTCCCCGGATACGACCTGGCCTGGCTCGCCATCCCGCTGCTCGGCCACGGCTACCACAACTCCCATCACGCCCATCCCGCCGCCGCCCGAACGGGTGCTCTCGACCCGATCTGGCCCGTGCTCCGGCTCCTCGCCGGGCTGGGCCTGGTCGAGCTCACCGATCGGCGGACCCCGACAATCTCGCCCGCCTGCTGCGAAGCATCGGCCTGCCTCACCGCCGGGTCGGCCCTCTGAACTGATCGGGGCCTGTCCGGGCCTCGGCGACCGGGTGCGAAGCTCGCGTATGACCGAGGAACCGGCGTCGACGCTCCCGCCGGATCCGCCCGCGCCGGCTCCGACGCCTGTGGCGCCTGACCGTGCCGCCGTCGCCGCCGGTCCCGACACCGCCCCCGGGCTGACGGCAGCCGAGGTCGAGGACCGGACCAGGCGCGGTCTGCGGAACGTCACCACCGACGACAACCGGCGGACGTTCGCCGACATCGTGCGGGCCAACCTGCTCACCCGGTTCAACGCCATCCTCGGCGGGCTGCTCCTCGTCGTGTTCGCCACCGGCGAGTACCACGACGCCCTGTTCGGCATCGTCCTGGTCGTCAACGCCCTGGTCGGCATCGTCCAGGAGACCCGGGCCATGCGCACCCTCGACCGGCTGCAGGTGGTGAGCGCCCCGAGGGCCCGGGTGGTGCGGGACGGGGCGGTGGTCGAGATCGCGGTCGAGGACGTGGTGCGCGACGACGTCCTCGACGTCTCCACCGGCGACGCCCTCCCCGTCGACGGGACCGTCCTCACCGAGACCGGGCTCGAGATCGACGAGTCCCTGCTCACCGGCGAGAGCGACCCCGTGGCCAAGGAGCCCGGCGACCGGGTCCTGTCGGGCAGCTTCGTCACCGCCGGCCAGGGCCGGTTCGTCGCCACCGCGGTCGGCGACGACGCCTACGCCGCCCGGCTGGCCAAGGAGGCCAAGCAGTTCACGGTCGTGCACAGCGAGCTGCGGGCGGGCACCGACCGGATCCTGAAGGTCGCCACGTGGGTGATCGTGCCCGTCGGCATCCTGCTCCTGATCAGTCAGCTGCGGAGCTCGTCGTCGGTCAACGAGGCCCTGCGCAGCTCCGTTGCCGGCGTGGGGGCGATCATCCCCGAAGGGCTCGTGCTGCTGACCAGCGTGGCCTTCGCCCTGGGGGTGATCCGCCTCGGACGGCGCCAGGCCCTGATCCAGGAGCTGGCCGCGGTGGAGGTGCTGGCCCGGGTCGACGTGGTGTGCGTCGACAAGACGGGCACGCTCACCCAGGGCACGCTGCGGGTCAGCGGGATCGAGGTGGTGGGCGACAGTGTCCGGGACGAGGTCGTCGCCGTGCTGGGCGCCCTGGTCGCGGTCGAGGAGCACCCGAACGCGAGCCTGCTGGCCATCGCCGACGTGGGCCCCGACCCGCAGTGGACCGTGACCGCGACGGTGCCGTTCTCGTCCGCCCGCAAGTGGAGCGGGGCCACGTTCGCCGGCCGAGGGACGTGGCTGCTGGGTGCGCCCGACGTGCTCCTCGAGGGTTCTCATTCGTTGCGGGGGAGGGTGGATGCGCTGGCTGCGACCGGCGCTCGGGTCATCCTCCTGGCGCGGAGCGACGGGGTGCTCGGCGAGGGGCTGCCCACGGGGGTGGTGCCGGTGGCGCTCGTCTGCCTGGAGGAGCAAGTTCGCCCGGAGGCGGCCGCCACGGTGGACTACTTCCGCCAGCAGGGCGTCACGTTGATGGTGATCTCCGGCGACCACCCGGCCACGGTGGGGGCGGTGGCGGTGGCGGTGGGCATCCCCGGGGGCGACGCTCCGGTCGACGCCCGCAGTCTGCCCGAAGACGTCGTCGGCCTCGGCCAGGCCCTCGCCGCCTCGTCGGTGTTCGGACGGGTCCAGCCCCGTCAGAAGCGGGCCATGGTGCAGGCGCTGCAACGGCAGGGCCACGTGGTGGCCATGACCGGCGACGGGGTCAACGACGTCCTCGCCCTCAAGGAGGCGGACATGGGCGTGGCCATGGGATCGGGGAGCGGGGCCACCCGCAGCGTGGCCCAGCTGATTCTCCTGGACGACTCCTTCGCCTCCCTGCCCGCAGTCGTGGCCGAGGGCCGGCGGGTGATCGGCAACATCGAACGGGTGGCCAACCTGTTCGTGACCAAGTCGGTGTACGCCGCCCTGCTGGCCATCGCCGTCGGGTTCACCACGCTGCCCTTCCCCTTCTTCCCTCGGCACCTGACGATCATCTCGAGCCTCACCATCGGGATCCCGGGCTTCTTCCTGGCCCTGGCACCCAACGACCGGCGCACCCGGCCGGGTTTCGTGTCGCGGGTCGCCCACTTCGCCGTCCCCGCCGGCACGGTGGCGGCGGTGGCCACCTTCTCCGGCTACGCCATCGCCGGCCAGGAGGCGGGGGTGTCGCTGGTGCAGGAGCGGACGTGCGCCGTGATCGTGTTGTTCCTGGTGGCTCTCTGGGTCCTCGTGATCCTCGCCCGCCCCCTCAACGAGTGGAAGGCGGCGTTGCTGGGGGCGATGGCGGCGGCGTTCCTCGTCACGCTGGCGACACCGGGAATCCGGGAGGCGTTCGACATGAAGCTGCCGCCGCTCGTCGTCACCCTGGCCGTCATCGGCGTGGCCGCCATCGCGGTGGCGCTCCTCGAGCTGAGCTGGGAGCTGGTGGAGTGGTGGCGCCGGCGGCGAGTCGTCGCCGAATGACGTCGGTCTCGGATGTCTCGATCACTGCTGGCCGCGCCGGTAGCGGGCCGCAAGGTAGTCGTCGACCCAGGACCGTGGTGGGCCTCTTCGAACCAGATGCCGCGCCAGATCTCGGCCACGCGGGTCGACTGGAACGAGAAGCTACGCCAGCTGTCGAATGCGATGGTGGAGGCAGCCGCCAACGGCGATAGAGCGATCTTCGAACCAGATGCCGCGCCAGATCTCGGCCGTGTCTGGTGGACTGGGCAGGCCGCCGAACCGCTGCCATAGCTCCGCGATCTGGCCATCAAGGCGCTGGTAGACGTCGATGCGGGGTGGCCGCCCGGACCGGAGCCGGGAAGGAAAGTGTTCGCTCATGGCTATCAGAACTGTACCGAACACTTTGTGGACGCGGGCATGTCGGGAGATCTGAGGACCAACGACGGGTCGTGGAGTTACGGGACTCGGACTGGTCAGCTCGATTCGAAGCCGTGGTCGGTGAAGCGCAGGGCGGCCGCGTTCTCGCTCACGACCTTCACCACGGCGTCGGGAAAGCCATCGGCGCTTGACGCCCTGATCTCGATCGTCACCTCGGTCTCCGTACCCACCAGGCCCTGGAGATGAGCCACCACCTCCTGGGCGATCCTGCCCGCGTCCCGGCCCAACCGGTCAGGGTCGACGGGCACGACACCGTAGAAACGCCGCATCGGCTGGGGCGTTGGCTTCGACCCGGGCGGGCCCTCGGCCACATCCAACCCGGAAGCGGCGCCGGCGCCGGCCGGCTCCCGTTCGCTCTCCAGTTGCAACTCCGCGGTCGTCGGCTCCACGAGGAGCGTGGTGCCTCGGGCCGGCGGGGCCATGGCGCCGGCCACGAGCCCGGCGTATCGCCCGGGCTGGCGGGGATCTGCCGCTTCGGCCACCGCGAAACCCTCACTGGCCCAGACCGTTGACGCCGGCCCGTTAGCAACGCACTCGAGCAGTACGCCGACGTCGCGCAGCCGGTGGAGGTAGAGGTAGCGGGCGTAGGCGTCCCAGAGCTGGTTGACCGACACCGCGCCGTCCTCCCAGAGCGGCGCCAGGGGACCGTCGAGGTTGAGGCGCAGCAGCACCGGCGGGTACGACGTGTAGAGGCCGCCCGTCTGCACCAGCTTGCGGCCGGCGCGCTCGGCGAGCGATCCCGTCCCGTCGACCTTCACCTCGTCCCACACGGGAGGCTGGGTTGGCTCCGGCTGCCGGGGCACGAGGAGCCACTGGTAGGCGTCGATCAGGCGGAACTCGACGGTGGACTTCGCCTCCCGGGAGCGGTCCTTGGCCTGGTCCTCCTGCTGGCGGGACAGACCCAGGGCGTCGGACTCGGCGACAACCGTCGCCCAGGCCAGGTTCTCGGCCTCGGCCTGCTCCAGGTCGGCCACCACCCGCTCGTCGGCGGCCAGGAACACGAGCATGTTGCGGAAGTCGCGCGGGCCCGCGCCCCGTTGGTCGAGGATCTGGTGGGCCAGCTGTAGGGCTGCGGTATCGACGGACCGCGCCCGGTGCGGAGTGGCGGGGCCGAGTATCACCAGGCGGGCCGAGGGTTCGTCGGCGACGTCGGCCGGCCCCGACGGAGCGGCGTGGACACCAGCGAACTCGGTCCGGCGGAAGTCCAGGCCCCGCAGGCGGGCCTCGATGGACTCCTGCACCTCGTGCCGGGCGCCGGCCAGCAGCCGCTCGGCCCGGTCCCGGGCCAGGCGGGTGACGCCCGGTTGGGTGCCGTACCAGTAGCGGCCGCTGCCGACGTAGAAGTACGTCGCCCGGTCCGCCAGCCGGCTGAGGGCGTCGCCGTAGATGGCGACGGTCTCTCCCGGCATCACCGAGCCCAGCCGCACCCGGGCCGCGTCGAGGCCCTGGTTGGGTGAGCCGGAGCGCGGCGCCGAGCCCAGAAACACGCACCGGGCCACCCGGCGGGCGGCGCCGTAGCGGCCCAGGTTCTTGTACTGGTCGTCGAGCGCCCGGGGCAGCGAGGCGGGGCCGTCGACGTCGGCGTCGATGATCGGTTTCCAGTTGTCCTCCAGGTTGCGGGTCAGCTCGGCGACGACGGCCGGGTCCGACAGGGGAACGCTCGCCGGCAGGATGATCGGTGACTGGTCCTGCCCGGCCCACAGGGCGTGGATGACGGTGGCCATCAGGCGCAGGACGCCCCGGGTGCGCTGGAACCGGTCCAGCGTCGACCAGTCCTCGTAGAGGCGGGCGAACAGCTCGGGGTGGATGGGGTAGGCGGCCTTGATCTTGTCGACATAGGCCTTGTCGCGGCATTCCACCGGGAACTCGCTGGCCTGGGTGCGGTACAGGTCGCCGAGCACCCGCGCCGTCGCGTCCCGGTCGGCCAGGTGGGCCGTGTCCACCGGTTGGAAGAGCCGGCGGCGCACGATCTCGAAGCTCTCCTCCGCCGTCGCCGGCCGCCACGACGATTCCACCCGCCCGATCACCGACCGCAGGCGGCGGAGCGCCTCCCGCCCCCCGGCGCCGCCGACCTCCAGGTCCGAGCCCACGACCGAATCCCCCGAGGAGGAGGCCGGGATCGATACGACCAGCAGGGCCCGCTCCGCGCCGCGGGCCGCTTCGGTGAGGATCTGGGCGAAGGTGAAGTGAGTGTCGAAGGTGCCCGCCGGCAGAGTGTCGTCGCCGTACAGCACGCGGGCGTAGGCGACCCATTCGTCGATGAGGATGAGGCACGGCCCGGCCTGTTTGAGCACCAGCCGGAGGGCGTCGCCGGGATTGGTGCGGGTGCGATCGGCGTCGGCCACCAGGGCGAAGGAGGCGGCGCCGCCGAGCTGCCATGCAAGCTCACCCCACAGGGTTTGCACCACGGTTCCGTCGTCCTTCACCGACGGCTGTCCCGGCGGGATCCGGTGCCCCACCAGCACTGCCCGGCGAACTTCGGGCAGCCCCGACGGGCAGGCGGCCCAGACCAGGTCCTGCACTTCCTGGGGCATCCGGTCGAGAGGCGTGCCGGAGCACAGGTGGTAGAGGGCGATCATGGAGTGGGTCTTGCCGCCACCGAAGCTGGTCTGGAGGTCGACCACCGGCGACCCGCCCTGGCCGTTGAGTCGCTCGACGGCCTGGGTCAGGAGCTGGCGCAGCCCCCCGGTGAGGAACGTCCGCCGGAAGAACTCGACGGGGTCGGCGTACTCGGCCGCCCCCTCGCCCCGCCAGACCTGGTGGAGGTCGGCGGCGAACTCGGCCAGGGCGAAGCGGCCCCGGGCCACGTCGTCGTGAGGCTGGATGACCTGGCGCCAGGGTTTGAGGCCCGCCGCCGGCTGGGTGAGCAGGGCCTCGGCGGAGGGGGTGGCCTTTCGGGCCTCGGCCTCGAACTTCAGGCGCATGAGCTCGCTCTTGGCCGCACCCACCTCGGACGCCTCTCGTGCATCCGCCGCCGCCAGCAGACGCTCGATCGAGTCGAGCGTGCGGTAGGCGTCGTCGACCGTGAACGCGTCGTTGTGGGCCCACCGGTTGCGCCAGTCGCGCAGCTCGAACACCACGTTGCGCTCCGACTTGCCGAGCTCGACCGCGAAGGCCCGGTCCCAGTACTCCACCATGACCTTGAGGAGGAAGGCCGGATCACGGGTCGGTTGGGCGACGCGACCCGACCCCCCGGCGTCGGCCGCCCACTGCGCAAGACCGACAGCGTGCATGCGCCGGTCGACGTAGGGAGCCAGCCCGCCGGCGAGCGACTCGAAGGCCCGACCCACCCGGTCGCGGTTGCTCAGCGCCACGAGGCTCCCTCGGGGACGAGGCGGTTGCGGGGACGGCCCCGGCGCCACTCGTCGTCGTCGAGCCGGCGGAACCCGGCGGGAACCAGTTTCGCCCGCAGCCCGGGGTCGGCGAGGCTCCGGATCACGAGTCCCTCGGCGACGGCCGGTCCCCAAGCCGACGGCCCGAGCAGCTTCTCGACGGAGGCGATGGACCCGGGGACGCCCGTCCAGACCGGCGGTGGCGTGATCAGTCCGGCGGAGGCGCAGGCCGAGTCACGTTCGCCGACGGGCAGGAACCCCGACTCCGGACGCCAGAGGTCGAGGACGACGATGTACGACGGCAACCGGTCGTAGGCCGACGAGTGGGTCAGCAGGAGCCACTCGGCGTAGAGGGCGGCGCCGTCGACCAGCACCTGACGGAGCATGTCGTCGGAGGTGGCGGTCCACGCCCGTAGAGGACCGAGCTGGCCGGCCCGGTCCATGGCTCCCGGCCCGGCCCGCAGGGCGACCTCGATCGTGCCACCCTCGATCCACAGCACCACATTGGCCCCGTCGATCTTCTCCTCCACCAGCACCGGCTGACCCAGGAGCGACGCCAGCCGCTCGGGCGCCAGGACGAGGTCGTCCTTCGTGCCCCGGCCGCCGACGAGGTGGGGGATGCGGGGGTAGGGCGGCGGGGCGCTCATTGCCGGCTCGCGGCCTGGGCGGCGAGGCCGTGGTCGTAGGTCCAGACCTGCACGTCGCTGAGGGCGGTGGTGGACAGCAACTGGTCGCGTTCCACGAGGATGGCGATGTCGCCGGCTCCGACCTTGAGCGCGGCCAGGTTCTCGAGGGTCTGGCCGGTGGAGTCCCCATCGCACAGCGCGGTTAGGAAGTCCGTCCCGAGCCGGGTCTCCAGGATCAGCCACGGTCCCGTCTGGGACATCGCCAGCCGCAGGAACCGGACGAAGCGGCCGGCGACCTCGTGGCGGTCCCCGACGGCCTGGGCGATGTGGTTGCCGGTCTCGATCACCGCGGTGATGGGGATGACGAACCGCTCGCCCGCACTCGATCGCCGATCAAGCTCCACGATCGCCTCTGCGCCGCGCCCCGGGTCGGACTTGCCGGGCACCTGGAGCATCTCGCAGAGCACGGAGGTGTCGATCAGAGTGACGGTGGCACTCATGAGGGGCCGGCGAGGATCTCGGCGAGCACGTCGGACGGTGACCGGGTGGGCACCGGCGCCGAGCGCAGGCGGTCACCCTCGGCGGCCCGGCCCAGGGTGCCGGCGGCCACGATGTCGACGTAGTTGGGCAGGTCGACCAGCCGCCGCAGCGTGCTGCGCCCCGATCCGTCCCGCTCGCAGACCACCACGCTGGCGTGCTCGTCGCCGGTGAGCGCGTCGAGCAGGGCCGGGCTGTGCGCCGTCGCCAACGCTCGTACCCGCCGCCGGTGCACCTCGTCGCGCACGAGCCCGACGAGGAGCTGGGCCTGCGACGCGTGGAGGCCGTTCTCCAGCTCCTCGATCACCAGCGTGGTCTGCCCGAGGGCGTCCTCCGACGCCAGCGGCTCAGGGGCGGTGTCGATGGTGGGCGACTGCAGCAGCGCCACCAGGACGGCCAGGAAGCGCAGCGTGCCGTCGCTCATGACCCGGGCCGGCACCGGGTAGTCCGAGCCGTCGAAGCGCTCCATCAGGGTGAGCATCACGTCGTCGAGGTCGGATCGGCTGGTGGTGACGTCGACCACGTCCTGCTCGTTGAGCCGGCTCAAGGCGTCGCTCAGGCGTTCGGCGGTGGTCGGGTCCTCCAGGAGAGACGCGACGGCCGCCGAGACGTTGTCGGCGGTCCGCCGGAGCTGGTCGTCGCGCCGGGGTACGTACTGGCGCATCTCGTGGGGCACCGGGTCGAGGACGAACACCGAGCGGAGGGCGGTGAGCACCTGTGCCGCCCCCAGGTGGACGCGCTGGCCGGCCGCCGTGGCCGGCACCTTGGCCAGCGCCTGGGTGGTGAGGAGCCGCCCGGCCCGGAACCAGAGCTTGGGGTCGGTACCCGGCTTCCCGTTGCCCCACGCGGCCCGGATGTCGGCGGAGTCCTCCCACGGATCGTCGGTCCGGATGAGGTCCCGGTCGTCGTCGGCCAGGCGCTCGTAGACCACCTGCACCGTCGGCTCGACCCGGACGCCCACGTCGAGCCAGACCCGTTTGGTGCCCGTCCGCACCGTGCAGCCGAGCTCGAAGGCCGATTCGCCGAACGGGGCGCAGCCGGCGGCCCCGCCCCGCACCGCGGGACCATCTCGGCCCCCGTCGAGGGCGTCGCGCACGTCGTCGCCGGTGGCCAGCCGGGAAAGCGCCCAAAGTCCGTCGAGCGCGTTCGACTTCCCGCTGCCATTACGGCCCACGATCAGAGTCAACGGGTCGAGTGGCAGCACGGCGTCGCGGAAGCTCTTGAAGCGAGTGAGCCGGACCTCCTCGATGACCGACGGCTCCATGGTGCTCACCCGTTCACGCTACCGGGCGGTACCAGCGTGCCCTGGCCCGTTTCCGGCCGCTCGGCCAGGCGCACGAGCTCCGACCACGAGGTCACCAGGGAGTCGAGATCGAGCGCCTCGGCCGGCCGGCTCTTGAGGCTGGCAGCGGCGAGCCATTGGGCCAGGTCACGGGCCGCGTCACCGTGGCGGCGGGTCTTGCGCAGGAGGTCGGCCGCCGCCTGCTCGCCGCCGGCTGACGTGAGTCGTCGCACCAGATGCTGGGTCACCTCCCACACGGTGAGGTGGCGGTCGGTGTCGGGGTCCCAGTCGTCGGGCAGCTTGTCGCGCGGCGTGAGGGCGACCTTCCCCTTGGCCCCAGTGGCGATCCCGGCCCGGACCAACCCTTCGAGCGAGGTGTCCGTACGCTTGAACAGCTTCTCGGCATCGTCGTAGGGGCCGGGGTCGAAGCCGTGGTCCTTGAACCACGTCATCGCCCACCGGGTCTCCTTGTCGAGATCCCCGACGAACTCGTCGAGAACCTCGGCCGACACCTGGCTGATGATGCTGAGCGCAGTGCCGACGGTCATGGACTGGCCGGACGGCTCGATCACCCGCGAAAACCGCGAGAACACCGCCATCCCCGGCCCGATCGCCGCCGGCCCGAGGTCGACGGTGGAGATGTCGCCTTCCTGGAGCTTGCGAATCGCCCGTGGCAACTCCGCGTGGAGCGCGGCAACGAATCCCTGCCGATCCGTCGGCTTCGCCGCCGCCTCTTGCGGCCGGCAGACGAGGACCATGTACGACGCGAGGGAATTGGTCCCCTGGCCGATCTGGCGGTTTGTTGTCGTGGCATGGAGCGGCCAGGTGCCGACGACCCGAAGCCCGGCGGCGATGATGGCCGACAACATGGCGTCCCACGCCGTCGACGATGCGACCCCGTCGCCATCGGACTCCTCCTGCCGGTGTGCGTACACGATGAGCATCGGGAGATCTGGTCTCGAGGCTGAACGCAGGCTGTGGAAGGTCTCGGTGAAGCCCTCAACGAAGTACTTCGTAGCCTGCGCGACGTCTGCCCCCATGTCGGTGCGGAGCGGCGATCAGCTCATCCGATTTCGGGGTCGCGACGGTCGCGAAGAGATCAGGATGCACCGCTATGAGGGCGCGCCGTAGCCAGACGTAGAAATAGTCGGAGAGGTCTGCGTAGCCAATTTGCGCGAAGTATGGCGGGTCGGTCGCAACAAGCATTGTTGATTGGACTCGATTCGCAGCCACCCGCGGCATCGGAGTTGAAATGTGTCGCTCGGCAGCCGTATGTCCGGCAATGAGCGGAGTCCACGCGCGAGCGCCAGTCGACTTGCGCGATCCAGTCCCCGGCTGCACCCGACAAAAGGGTTGGTCTCAGCATAGTCCCAGACCATAGGGAGTGCGTGACGACTGAAGGCCGGGTGGATACCGCCATTACTCGAACTCGTCACGGGCTCGAACCGGCCCTGTGTTGAGTTGTTCATAGCGAGCTTGCTAACGCAGAGACCAAGCACGGAGGTGAGCGCTCGAATGTAGGTTGGATCGCCACCGTCGATCGCAATCCACGTGGGAAGTTCCGCAACCGCATCTGCGAACGAGCCGAGACATATCAGTTGGCGATTGGTAAATATATCGGCATATGTTTGCGTCGCCGTACAGGGTGATCCAGAACGCAGCGCGTATCCGGCGATAGAAGAACCTCCGGTGCGGTTGCTGGCCGATCGGGTACCTGAGTCAATCCGGCTTGCTCAGGGCAGACGTACCGGCGACCATCGGCCGTGTCCAAGGCCGCTGCCATGGGTTGCGTTCCCCACCTCCGGCTGACACCTTCAGCCTTCACATGGGTGTCGGGGATCAGTTCCTTGCACACCAGGCAGCGGAAGGTGCCACCCCGGCCGACCTTGGTGGGCGGCGGGGGGCCGCCTGTCCCGGTCCGAACTTCGAACCGGGCCGGTTGCCCCGGTCGGAGGTCGGTGGGCTCGATCCAGGTGAGGGCGCCCTTCTTCTTGGACAGCCAGAAGGAGCTCACTAGGGGGGCGATGGCTCGGCAGGCGGGGTTGGGGCAGACGACGGTGCGGGCCCAGAGCCAGGCGATCACGGTGCCGCCGCCGGGGGGTTCGGGGTAGAGGTGGCCGATCTCGGCCCAGACCTTCTCCCGCACCCGCTCGGCGTAGTGGCGGCAGTCGGCCAGGAAGCCGTCGAGGGGGCCGCCGGTCACCTTCATGTTCAGCTTGCTCGGATCGGCGACGAGCGGCGGGCGGCCGGCGACCTGGGGGATCAGCTCCGTCAGCACCCGAGTGATGAGGACCGGCACCGGGTTCAGATCGCTGCCCGCGGCCGGGAGGCCCAGTCGTTGGGCCTCCACCAGCGTCGAGCCTCCGCCGCAGAAGGGGTCGAACACGGTCGGCAGGTCGCCCCCTGTGGCCTTCAGCAAGATCGCGTGCGCCTCCGCCAGCGTCGCCGCGTCGGGCGGGTTGCCGTCGGGCGGCACAAGTCGCTCGATGAGCCGCAGCAGCTCGGCCCGCTCCGGCCCGTCGCCCGGGTCGTCGACGATGGCGGCGAAGAGCAGGGCTCGCCACGCCGGGGTCGGCATCGGGGCGAACCACTTGTGGACGTTGCGGATCGTCCCCGTCTTCTTGTCCTTGTCGCGCCGGCAGGCGGCGCTGATGGCCTCCAGCGGCAGGGCGACCTCGACCAGCTTCGGACTCACGAGGGGTCGGTCCCTCGCTCCCAGTAGTCGCGCCACGAGAGCATGGCCGCGGTGGTGCCGAAGGGAAGGTGGACGGTTTCGCCGAAGGGTCGTTGCAAGTGGCGGATCCGGTCGTGGGCGGCGCCGTCGGGGCTGACCTCGACCAGGGCCAACACCCACGCGTCGGGCACGTTGAGGGCGTGGAGGATCTCGTTGCGGGTGACCATGAACGTCTCCCCTCCTGCGATACGACCCTTCACCTCGACGAACCGTAGACCCCCGCCGGGCGTCTCCGACCGGAGGTCGAACCCCGGGTTCGACGGGGGCATCACTGTCACGCGGTAGCCGAGCGCCTCCTCGACCGCGACCGCGGCGTCGACCGCCCGCCACTCGACCGTGGCCCGGTCGAGGGCGAAGGAGGCGGGCGCCGGTGGCGGGTGACCACCCAACCGGGCCAAGAGGCCGGCCGGCACCACCAGGGCGGCGCCGACGACGACCGGCGGCAGGGCCGACAGCCGCTCCTCGCGATCGAGCCCGGCCAGGCGGGCGGCCAAGCGCCCGGCCAGGTCGTCGGCCCGGGCCTGCGCCCGCTCCGGGTTCATTCGGGGCTGGCGGTGGGCGTCGGCCGGGGCCTGCCGGCTGGGGTCGGCCTGGGCCTGCCGGCTGGCGTCAGCCTGGGCCTGCAGGTCGGCGGCTTTGGCGTCCCAGTAGGCGATCTGCTTGGTCAGCCGGTCACGCACGGCCGCTCGCACCTTGACCACCCGGGCCAGGACGTGCGCTCGGACCTCGGCCAGATGGGCGGGCACGGCCACGTCGACCGCGTGCATCTGCACCGCCTCCTCGGCCTGCGGACCGAGCCAGGGGTCGGTGAGCAGGCTGCCCACGAGGCCGGTCTCGGCCGCGGTCAACGGCCGGTAGTCGAGGTAGGGCGCGTAGCCCGCGGACGAGGCGGCGCCGTCGGGTCGAAGCTCCACGAACTCGAAGCGTCGGGACACGACCTGGCGGCCCAGGGCCGTCTCCCGCCCGTCGGTGACCGCGTGCTCCAGCAGCACCAAGAGGCGAACGGCCTCGGTGGGGTCGGAGTCGTCGGCGAAGACGGTGCCCTGCCGCAGCACGGGTTGCAACTGGTCGAGGGTGAGGGTGAGCACAGCCTCGAGGAGAGGGTGGCCAGGGGCCAGCAGCTCGGCCGGCGCCAGTCCTTCGGGGCGGGTGTGCTCCTTGTCGAACGTGACCCGCTCGTAGCGGTGGAGGACCACGCCTCTGCGGACCGCATCCCGGGACGCCTGCCGGACGGGTTCGGGGACACGCAGCACCTCGAAGCGACCGGCCTCCCGCTCGGCCATCCGTCCTCCGAGGCGCACGAAAGCGTCGGTGAACCAGGCCCGGACGTAGTGCGGCTGCAACCGCCGGGCCTCTGCCTCCAAGAGGTCACGGCGGATGCGCTCCACGTCGACCAGGTCGAGGGCGTCGCTGGCGAGGGCCAGTTCGTTCACCAGTTGGGTCAGGCCGTCACCGATGGTCGCGTCGACCACCTCGTCGAGACGGGCCCGCACCTCTGGATCGTCGCCATAGCGGATTGCTTCGATAAGGAGGTCGCGCAGCGCCCGTCCCGGCAGGGCCGCGCCGAGCACATCCCACACCTGGCCCCCCAGCGCCCGACGCTGCTCCTCCAGCTTGTCGAGGAGGCGGATGTAGACCTGTCCCTCGCGGGTGTCCTCCGCCACCAGGTTCCACAGGTGGCAGACCTCGCGCTGGCCGATGCGATGCACCCGCCCGAACCGCTGCTCGATGCGGTTGGGGTTCCAGGGGAGGTCGTAGTTGACCATGAGGTGCGCCCGCTGGAGGTTGATGCCCTCCCCGGCGGCGTCGGTGGCCACCAGAATGAAACAGTCCTTGTCGTGGGTGAAGACCTCTTGGATGCGACGACGTTCCTCCCGACGGACACCGCCATGGATGAACACGACCGACTCATCCCGGCCGTACCACCTCCGTAGCCGCTCGACCAGTTGGTTCAGGGTGTCCCGATGCTCGGTGAAGACGATGAGCTTGCGGCGGGAGCCCGACTCGTCGACCATCTCGGGCCGGTCGTCGAGGAGGCCCACCAGTTCGGTCCATTTGCGGTCGGTGCCCGAAAGCCGCACCCGGTCGGCAAGGGCCTCGAGGCGCCGGACGATGGCGATCTCCGATTCCAGCTCCGCCACCGTCGCCGCCCCAGTTGCGTCGGCGACCGCCAGGTCCTCGATGGCCTCGACCTCCTCGCCGCTGAGGTCCTCGAAGTCGTCCTCGTCGACGTCGGGCCCGACCGCTACGAGGGATGCGACGTGGCCCGCCCGAGCCTCGTCCAGCCGTTCGGTGAGCCGCTCGGCCCGCCGGGCCAGCGACCGGTAGATGGCCTCGGGCGACGACGCCAGGCGCCGCTGGAGGACGGTGGCGGCGAAGCCGACGCGATTTCCCCGTCGACCCTCGCCCGCCTCCGCCAGCCGGGCGGCGAGGTTCATCTCGTCCCGCACGTAGTCGGTGACCTGCTCGTAGAGGTCCCGCTCGAGGGGCGAGAGCGGGTAGGCCACGGTGGTCGCCCGGCGCTCCGGGAACAGGCGCTTGCCGTCGAAGCGGAGGAGACGCTCCTTCACCATGCGCCGGAGAAGATCGGACGTGTCCGGCCGCTGCTCGTCGGTGGGCCGTCCCTCGAAGCGGTCGGGATCGAGGAGGGCGAGGAAGAGCTGGAAGTCCTCGTCCTTGCCGTCGTGGGGTGTGGCGGTCATGAGGAGGAAATGGCGGGACGCTTCGGCCAGGACCTTCCCCAGTCGGTACCGGCGGGTCTCCTTCACCTCGCCGCCGAAGCGATGGGCCGACATGCGATGGGCCTCGTCGACAACGGTGAGGTCCCACTCGGTGGCCCGCAGACGCTCGACGAGCTCGTCGTTGCGGGACAGGTGGTCGAGCCGGGCGATGAGCAGGTCGTGCTCCGAGAACGGGTCGGCGGTGGCGCTCGCCTCGATCATGTCGCGGGTGAGGATGGCGAAGGTCAGGCCGAACCGGTCGGACATCTCGTCTTGCCACTGCGCCACCAGCCCGCCAGGGGCGACGATGAGGCATCGGCGCACGTCGCCCCGGAGCAGGAGCTCCTTGATGTAGAGCCCGGCCATGATCGTCTTGCCGGCGCCGGGATCGTCGCACAGGCGCGAAGCGGAGCGGATGGCGGGGCAGCATGGCGCCGTACACCGCCTGGATCTGGTGCGGCAGCGGGTCGAGCCGGCTCAGGTGGACGGCCAACCGGGGGTCGAAAAGATGCGCCAGCCGCACCCGCCGGGCCTCGGCGGCCAGGCGGAAGAGAGCGGCGTCGGCGTCGAACGTCCAGCGCCGGCCGGCGGATTGGACTTCCAGCCGCGCCTCGTCGGCCCGGTACACCAGCTCGCTGCCCACCTCGCCCGACGGCCGCCGGAAGGTGAGGGTGACTGCCTCCTGGCCGTGCGCCTCGGCCGCCAGGACTGTCACCGACTCCCCATCGACGATGCCGACGACAGACGCGCCGGCGACGAGTTCACCTAGGCGCGCCGTCACGCAAGGACGTTACCAACGCGCTGACGCCGTCAACTCTGCGCCGATCGCCCCGTCGTGGGCAAGGTCGGCCTTGCTCGGTGGCTGCGGAAACCGACCCAAGTGCCACCCGATGCGGTCGAAATGGAGAAATCAAAGAAGCCTGGTGGTAGGAAGGTACTATCATACAGTCGGTGGCCAAGGAGAAGGTAACCCTCACGTTGGACGCCGAGAACCTGGCCGCCCTGCGGGCGTTGGTTGGGTCTCGCAGCCTGTCGGCCGCCATCGATGGCGCGTTGGCGGAGCGGATCACGCATCTGCGCCATCTGGCGGCGGTGGACGACTGGCTGGCGGAGCTGGACGCGGCCCACGGGCCGGTCCCTCCGGAGACGCTCGAGTGGGCGGCCCGACTGGTCGACGACTGGGACGCCAAGCGTCAGCGGCGCCGGGCGGGCTGAGTGCTTCTCCTGGACAGCGAGGCACTCTCGGCCGTCGCCCACGGGCCGGCGGCGCGCCGCGATCGCGTCCGGGCTCTCGTCCACCAGATGCGAGCGAAAGACCTCCCGGTGGCCACGGTCGCGGCGGTGTTGGCCGAGGTGGTTCGAGGCCGGGCCGAGGACGCCGGAGGCTTCGCCGGGCTGCGTCGGGAGCGGGTTCAGGTTCGACCGGTGGATACCACCGTCGGCGTTCGAGCGGGTCAGCTGCTGGGGGCGGCGAGGGTCGGGTCCGAGCTGGCGGTCGACGCCTTCGTCGTCGCGGTCGGCGACCTGGCGGGTGGAGCGATCGTCGCAACCACCGACGCCGGTGACCTCGAGCGGTTGGCGGCCCACGCCGAGCTCGTCGCCATCATCGACATCGGCTGACGTCAGCGTCGGGGCGCCGGGTCCGGGTCCCTCCAGTCCATGAGGATGGCCAGGCCGGTGACGAGGCCGAGGCCGGCGAGGACGCCGACGGTGTTGCCGACGACGTCGCTGAGCTGCATCTCACGGGAGGTGGTCAGCGCCTCCTGAGCCCGTTCCGCGACGACGCTGGCCATGAGCACGACGATGGCCGACGCCAGGACCGACCGGTTCGACCACATCGTCAGGCCGACGACGACAGTGATGACCGCCCACACCACGATGTGGATCTCGAAGTCCGACTGGGGGCGGGTCTGCGACGCCAGGTCGGCGGCCCGGGACGACCCCGCGTCGATCCGGCGGGAGATTCGTTCGAGCAGCCCGGGGGCGCGGTCGGACATGAGGACGAGGGCGCTGGCGAGCGCGATCCCGGCTGCCACCAGCGCCATCGCCGGACGCCACCGGGCGAACGGACGTCCTCCCGGCCCGAGGGGCGACAAGCGGGTTCGCGCTCCGGAGGGCGAGCGTGTCGGTGACGGGAGCATCCGATCCAGTGTGGCCGCCCAGGGATGACGTGGGGCAGCGCGAGGGATCAAGTCCCTGAGCACCTTCAGTTGGAGGAGCCGCCGGTCGACAGCGCGGGAGCGTGCCTGGTCGACTGATCCACCTCCGCTACCCGGCGTCCTGCGCCGGCTGTGGGGCGGAACTGGCACCGAAGGCGGGCGCGTGGTGGGACAGCGCGGCCAAGACCGTCCGGTGCCTGGCCTGTGGAGACGCATCGGGGCTGCTCCCGAGTGAGGTCCCGCCGGAACGCCGGTCGCTTGCCGGCGGGTCCGCCCAGCGTGAGTTCGAGCGTCGACGGGGCAGGCGTGAGGCCACGGTCCGTGCCCGCCATCCGCATGTCGGCGGGCTCATCCTGGCCGTGACCGACGAACCGCAGTCCACGACGAGCTGGGCAACTGGCGCCAGGGGCGAGCGGATCCTGGGAGCCGGCTTCGACGGGCTCTCGGGAGTCGTCATGCTCCACGACCGCCGCCGGCCGGGCACATCGGCGAACGTCGACCATCTCGCGGTGGCTGCGACTGGCGTGTGGGTGATCGACGCCAAGCGATACACGGGTGAGGTGGCCAAGAAGGACGTCGGCGGCTGGCTGTCCACCGACTTCCGTCTCTTCGTCGGCCGACGTGACTGCTCCAAGCTGGTGACCGGTATGGCGAAGCAGGTGGCCGCGGTCCGTACCGCGCTCGGTCCGGACTGGGCCGACGTTCCCATCCGACCGATGCTGTGTTTCGTCGAGGCCGACTGGAAGTGGTTGGCCAAGCCCTTCGACATCGGCGGCGTCCTCGTGACGTGGCCGACGGCGGCCCGCCAGATCCTGGTCCGCCCCGGCCCGTACCTGCCGGAAACCCTCGATCTGATCGCGGCCAGGCTCGAGGAGCGCTTACGCCCCGCCCTCGACCTTCCCGGCTGACGCCTCGGTCAGGCGGCGCCGTGGCAGTGCTTGAACTTGCGGCCGCTGCCGCACGGGCAGGGCTCGTTGCGACCGACGTTGCGGCCGAACTCCTCGGTGTCGGAGGACCGGATCGGTGAGGTAGGCGCAGCTGTCTCGAATCCGCGGGCGTGGACCCGGTCCTCGTCGTCCCCACCTGCGCAGCAGGCCGACTCGAGACTGCAGAGCATTCGCCTTTGGATGGTTGCGGGTTGGCTGCGAGGCCAGGGATCGAACCCGGACCTCCTGGTTCAGAGCCAGGTGTGGTTCCAGTTCCACCACCTCGCAAGGTTTCTGGTCTGGACGGAGAGACTTGAACTCCCAACCCCCGGCTTCCAGGGCCGGTGCGCTCCCATTGCGCCACGTCCAGTTGGTGTTGTTGCGTACTGACGGTCGGATTCGAACCGACACTGACGGCGGTCTGAGCGCCGTGCCTCTCCCGGTTGGGCTACGTCAGCGGGTGTGGTGGACCGAGCGGGATTCGAACCCGCAACCTCCTCTTTGCAGGAGAGGAGTGCATCCGGATGCTCCGGCCCGTGGTCGCGGGGGCGGGGATCGAACCCGCCGGCAGGGCGTATGAGACCCCGCTGATCGCCAGATCCCCCGCAGGGGGGTGACCGGTCGGACTCGAACCGGCTGCTTCCGCGAAATTTCTTCGGGGCACACGACCAGGCGTGTCGTCCACTTCAACCTCGGCCACAGCTATGAGGCACAAGTCGACGAGGAGGGACTCGAACCCCCGGCGTCCTCTTTGTAAGAGAGGCGGTCTGCCGCTGACGTACTCGTCGTTTGGTAGGGCATCGTGGAGTCGAACCACGTCATCCCGCGGTATCAGCACGGTGCCGTCTCCGTCTGGCTCATGCCCCTCGTGTCGGCGTCTTTGGCGCGTATCGGTCGCCTGGCGACCTGTGCGCGCCGCGGACGGCCGTGGTGGTGGTCCCGGCAGTGCTCGAACCTGCTCCTGCCGGGTTTCAACCGGCCGCTCCACCGTCAGAGCCTCAGGACCTTGACTCGCCCGGGAACCGTACGAAGTAGCCCCCGGTCTGCGCAGCGAGCGAGTGGGATGTGGAGCCGGCGGCGGGGATCGAACCCGCTCGTTCTCGGGTACGGGCCGAGCGCCCTGCCTTCAGGACCTCGCCGGCGGGATGGGAGTGTGGTCGGAGGGAGTCGAACCCTCATCGCCGGCATGGCCCGCCGGGATCCTTGTCCGTTGGACGACGACCACGAGATGGATGGGATGGACGCCCGGGAGGGACTCTCACCCCCGTGTCGCGGTCTGCAGCCGCGTGCCTGAATCCTCGGCCACCGGGCGGTGGCTGCCAGCGAGAGGGTCGAACTCCCGTCTTCCGGTTAACAGCCGGACGTCCGTGCCACTGGACCACCTGGCATTGCTTGTCGGGCTTGCGTACCGCGACGGGGAGTCGAACCCCGGCCTCCGGGGTGAGGGCCCGGTGTCATGTCCGCTTGACGATCGCGGCGAGTGTGGTGGCGGAAGCGGGGCGACTCGAACGCCCAGGGGCCTCGAGGACCCGTACCTGTTTTCGAGACAGGCTCCTGATCCAGCCGGATCGCTTCCGAGGGGATGGGCCTCGCCGGCACGAGTCGAACGTGCGACACCCGCCTTCGGAGGGCGGTGCTCTGGTCCACTGAGCTACGGCGAGTTGCGTGTCGACGGCAGGGGTCGAACCTGCATCCTCCGGCTTCGTAGACCGGTGCCTTGATCCATTGGGCCACGTCGACGTGGCGCCACCGGCGGGACTTGCACCCGCGACCTCCGGCGTGACGGGCCGGCGCTTCCACTGGCTGAGCTACGGCGGCAAGGTGGAGTGCGCGCCCTGGGCCTCGAACCCAGTCTCGTCCGGGGTAAGAGCCCGGTGCCCTACCGGTCAGGCGTGGCGCGCGATGTGGTGGGCCGGAAGGGAATCGAACCCCCTGTGTCGGATGACGGCTGGTCTACAGCCAGCTGCGCCCCATGGCGCGTCCGACCCGATATTGACGATGCTCTGCAGTTGTCAATGTGCGGTCGCCCAACGGGATGTAGGGCGCGAATGAGCAGGCCCGGAAGGTGTCGAACCTCCGGCCGTCGGTGTTGGAGACCGCGGCGCCACCATTGGCGCGAGCCCAGGTAGAGAACGGGGTGGAAGTGCGGGGTTTGCGCTAGTTACAGCGCAAGGCGGCGGCCGGGGTATTTCCGACCTCCCGCCAGGCTGACGGTCGCGCATCGTGCGACTGTCGAGCCTCGAACGCAGACGCGCCGAGGCTCGACGAGGCTTGGCCCCGGAGCTTCGTTTCGGCGATGTGCATGCGTTCCATAGAAGGCAATAGTACGCATTCCGAGACAGGTGTCAACGTATTTATCGCCCCATGGGGGTTGGTGGCGAGGGCGCGCTCGCACTGGCGGCCCGCCGGCTCAGGGCCGTCTCTGGCAAAGTTCAAGACTCGGTCGAGATCGGAGCGGGGACCATGGGCAAGCGGACGGACTGGACGGAGCAAGGGGAGCGGAGCCGGGTCCGGCGGGGTGGCCGGAAGATCCTGGGCTGGTTCTTGCTGCTGGCCGTCCTCCTGACCGCCGTCGTCCTGGTCAAGATCCACGTGGCCGAGCCCTTCTCCATCTCCTCGCCGTCGATGGAGCCGTCCCTCCGGCCCGACGACCGGGTCGTGGTCGACAAGCTCCGCTACCGGCTGGGTGATCCCCGGCGGGGCGACGTGGTCGTGTTCGAGAAACCGGCCGCCGCTGGGGGGAGCGCCCCGGTGGAGGACCTGGTCCAGCGGGTCATTGCCGTCGCCGGCGACGAGATCGAAGCCCGGGACGGGATCGTCTACGTCAACGGCAAGGCGGTGGACGAGTCGTACCTGCGCCAGGGCACGGTGACCACCGACATCGCCCGCCAGCGCGTCCCCGACGAGCGCTACTGGGTGATGAACGATCGGCGGGAGGAGTCCGACGACAGTCGCCTGTTCGGTCCGATCCCCGAGTCGGTGATCCTGGGCCGGGCCGTCGCCCGCATCTGGCCCGCTACCGACATGGGCTGGATCAGGGTCGACTGACGACGGGCCCTGACGCGCCTTTAGGTGTGCAGTTGCGTCGGTCTATCCGACGCAACTGCACACCAACGTCTCAGGCGGTGACGTCTCGCCGGGAGACCAGGATGAGAGAGGCGGCGGCGGCCACGCCGGCGTAGACGAGGGCGGTGACGACGGCCCGGCCGATGCCGAGCTCGGTGGTGCCGCCTTGGATGAGCGACGCCAGGACCTGGCCCGGGAACCACCGGTAGCCGGCCGTCCACGAGTCGACGATGATGTTCTCGAAGGGTCCGGCCCAGGCGAAGCCCACACCCAGGGCCAGGGGCACCGACCGGAAGACGACGGCCAGCGTGGTGCCGAAGATGGCCCACCCGGTGACTCCCCCGAGCACGGTGACGTAGTCCCGCAGGCCGGCACCCAGGCTGGCCACCGAGAACCACTCGCCGGTGGCCACGTCCTGACCGGGGGCGACGATCAGCGACATGGCGAAGGTGAAGGCCTCGGCCAGGGCCACCACGCCCGCGGCCACCAGCAGGATGCCCACCAGCTTGCCCACGATGACCCGTAGCCGGTGGGGGTTGCGGAGCAGGAGCGCCCGGAACGTCCCGCCCGAGAACTCGGTGGCGATGAGGGCGATGATCGTCACGAAGACGAGGAAGCCGACGAACGACGCTCCGACGGCGAAGGCCTCGGTGCCGCCTCCCGTGCCGGCCAGGGCGGCGACGGTCGTACCCGCCCGGCGGGAGGGAGCGCCGCCGGCCGCGTCGCGGGCGGTGGAGAAGACGGTGAGCGTGGCGATGATGGAGAAGACGAAGGCGGAGGCGGCGGCCACCACCATCGGGCGGCGGCGGACGAGTCGCAGCAGTTCGGCGTGAATGATCCTGGTCATCGGGTTCCTCCTTGCACCATGGACAGGTAACGGTCTTCGAGGGTCGTGCGCAGGGGGCTGAGCTCCACCAGCACCAGGCCGGCGTCGAAGGCGGCCTGGTTGACGGATGCGGCCAGGTCGCCCACGTCGTGGCCGTCGAGGGCCACCACCAGCCCGGCATCGGTGTGATCGACGTGGTGGCCGCCGGCGACGAGGACCTTCTCCAGGAGCTCCTGGTCCTCCGGGTACTGGGGCACGACGGCCAGGCCCCGGGCCGCGCCGTGGAGCAGCTCCCGGGTAGGTCCCTGGTAGAGCGAGCGGCCGGTGTCGATGAGCACCATCCAGTCGCACACCTGCTCGAGCTCGCTCAGGTCGTGCGACGACACCAGCACCGTCCGCCCGGTGCCGGCCAGACCGGCGATGAGCGAGCGCATCTCCCGCACGCCCTGAGGGTCGAGGCCGTTGGCCGGCTCGTCCAGGATGAGCAGCTCGGGGTCGCCCAGCAGGGCGGCGGCGATGCCCAGGCGCTGCTTCATGCCCAGGGAGTAGCTGCGGTAGCGGTCGTCGGCCCGGTCGGCCAGGCCCACGGTGGCGAGCAGGGCCGGGATGCGGCCGGGGTCGTGGCCGGCGACGGTGGCGAACACCCGCAGGTTCTGGGCGCCGGTGAGGGCGGGGTAGAAGGCGGGGCTCTCGATGAGGGCGCCGACCCTGGGCAGGTAGGCGGCGGGTTCGGCGATGGAGTGGCCGAGCACGGCGCCGGTGCCCGACGTGGGTCGGACCAGGCCGAGGAGCATGGCCATGGTGGTGGTCTTGCCGGCGCCGTTGGGACCGACGAAGCCGGCCACCACACCCGACGGCACTTCGATGTCGAGGTGGTCGACCGCGGTCCGGTCCCCGTAGCGCTTGGTCAGTCCGGAGACTGAGAGGGCTGTCGTTGTCATGCCGCCATCGTCCGGCGAATCGGGCCTGGCGTCGTCCCTCGGGGGGAGGCTCGCCGGCTACCTCACCGGGCGTACGTCGTCGTCAGTGGTGCCAGCCGGGACGGACGAGGCCCGTCTCGTAGGCGAAGACCACCAGCTGGGCCCGGTCGCGGGCGCCGACCTTGATCATGGCCCGGCTGACGTGGGTCTTGGCCGTGGCCCCGCTCATGATGAGGCGGGCGGCGATCTCGTCGTTGGTGAGGCCCTCGGCCACCAGCGCCACCACCTCCCGCTCCCGGTCGGTGAGCCCGGCCAGGTCGGGGATCTTGGCCGGGTCCTTGGCCCGGGCCGCGAACTCCTCGATCAGGCGGCGGGTGACCCGGGGCGAGAGGAGGGCGTCGCCCGCCACCACCGCCCGCACCGCCCGCAGCAGCTCGGCCGGCTCGGTGTCCTTGACCAGGAACCCGTTGGCGCCGACCCGGATGGCCTCGAACACGTACTCGTCGAGGTCGAACGTGGTCAGGATGACGATCTTGACCGCGCTCAGGCGGTCGTCGGCGGCGATGCGGCGGGTGGCGGTGAGACCGTCCACTCCGGGCATGCGGATGTCCATCAGCACCACGTCGGGACGATGTTGGAGGGCGAGGCGCACCGCCTCGTCCCCGTCGGATGCCTCACCCACGACGGTGATGTCGGCCTGGGCGTCGAGGAGGGCCTTGAACCCGGCCCGGACGAGGGCTTGGTCGTCGGCGATGACGACGGAGATCATGCGGGGAGGCGGGCCGTCACCCGGAAGCCGCCGTCGGGGGAGGGTCCGGCGTCGGCGGTGCCGCCCAGGGCCGCCGCCCGCTCCTTCATGCCGACGATGCCGTTGCCTGGTTCCGCGGGGCCCCCACGGCCGTCGTCGGTGACCTCGATCGTCACCCCGTCGGCATACCCGAGGCGGACGGTGACGGTGCGGGCGTGGGCGTGGCGGGTGACGTTGGTGAGCGCCTCCTGCACGATCCGATAGGCGGCGGACTCCACGGGGGCGGGGAGGGTCGGCGGCGGGGTGCCGTCGTGGACGAGGCGCACGTCGAGGACGCCGGACCGGACGCCGGCGACGAGGGCGTCGAGGTCGGCCAGGCGGGGGGTGGGGGAGCGAGGCGCCTCGTCGTCGGCGCCGCCCCGACGGAGCAGGTCGAGGGCGGTGCGCAGCTCGTGGAGGGCGTCCTTGCTCACCTCCTTGATGGTGGCCAGGGCGGGGCGGGCCTGCTCGGGGTCGTCGTCGAGGAGGTGGAGGGCGACGCTGGCCTGGACGTTGATGAGCGAGATGTTGTGGGCGAGCACGTCGTGCAGGTCCTGGGCCAGGCGCAGGCGCTCCTCGTCGACCCGGCGCTGGCGCTCGTCGCGCTCCACCCGCTCCCTCTGGGCGGCCTGGTCCCGGCGGGTGCGGACGACCTCGGACACGGCCAGCACCACCACCAGCCACCCGGCCACGAGGGCCAGGTGGAGGAGGCCGGAGCTGCCGGCCCGGGGGTCGACGAGGTGGGCGACGACGAACCCGACGTACCCGGCCGCGGCCAGGGCCCACGTGGCCCGCCGTCTCCCGGCCTGGACGGCGACGAACAGGCCCACGACCACGCTCACGAAGATGGGCCCGTAGGGGTAGCCGGAGGCGACGTAGACGTCGGCCGCGCCCACCGCCACCGCGGCCGCGGCCAGGGGGAATCGGTCGCGGACGGCGAGGGCGGCGGGGCCGGCCAGGACGAGGAGGAGGGCGAGGGCGTCGATCGCCTTGCGCTCGGGCTGGTTGTCGGCCGCCCCGAACGACCCGATGACCTGGAAGAGGGCGATACCGAGGGCGGTCGCCCACACCGCGCCCCGCCCCTTCGATCCCATAGGGGCAAGGTAGGCCGCACGGGGGCTTTCGTCGTCCGCCGGTCGGCGCAGCCCTTTCTGCGCCCGGGGGAGTACGCCGCCGGCCACGGTCGAGGCGGCTGCGAGCAGTTGGCGCGGTCGCCCCCTCCTGGGGGTACTTGCGCGGAGTGGTCAGGGTTAGCGGATGCCGGTGTCGCAGGTGACGGTGATGGTGGTGGACGTGTCGGTTTCGAGGGTGACTTCGGCGGGGTCGGGGACGCAGCCGCCGCCGACGGCCGAGTCGGGGCCGAAGGTGAGGACGGTGTAGACGCCGGGAGGGGCGGACAGGGAGAACTCGCCGTCGTCGCCGGCCCGGTCCTGGGCCACCACGATGCCGTCGGGGCGGGCGAGCTCGATCGTGGCCGGTCCCGGCTGGGGGGCGCAGGAGGGGTCGGGGGGGTCGGTCTCGACCGGGCAGGTGGGCGAGAAGAGGACCGTCCCCCGCACCTCCGACCCGAGGGCGACGGTGGTGGTGGCCGTGGCTTCGTCGACGACCTGCACCTGCAGCCGCCAGTGGGCATCGGCCTCCCCACACGCCGGTTCGACGCAGGTGGCCCGGTCGGCGAACAACTCTGCGTCTCCGAGGGCGAGGCCGACGAAGCTGGCCACCACCGTGCCGCAGCCCGAGCCCGGTCCCTCGATGCAGTCCGTCCCGCCGGGAGTGACGGTGGGCTGGTCGACCGGGACGATGGCGGGGCCGGTCGGGGCGCCGAACACGAAGTCGGAGCTGTGGAGGATCACGGTCACCCGCTGGCCGACGAGGACGGTGACGGCCCGGCCGTCGTCGGCGTCGCTGAAGCCGAGCGGGGGCGGGGCCGGAGCCGCGGTCGACGTGGTCGACGGAGGGGGTCGGAGGACGGGCCGGGAGTTGTTGCAGCCGGCCAGCCCCAGGCCGAGTCCCGCCGCCACCGCGACGATGGCCGCCACCCGAGCACCCGCCGTCCTCGTCACCGCCGCGTTCACCGGCCCATGATCGCCTACGGTCGGGCGGCCATGGGCGCGAGCACCGAGGCGGAGACCACGCCCGAGCTCATCGACGTGGAGAAGGACGGCGGCGTCACCATCACGTGGGGCGACGGTCACGTCAGCCGCTTCGGCCTCGAGGGGCTGCGGATCTGGTGCCAGTGCGCCCAGTGCCGCGACCTGCGCCACGGCGGCCAGGTGGCGTGGCCCCGCCCGGGGGCGCCGGAGACGCTGCGCATCGAGGGGGCGGAGAAGGTCGGCAACTGGGGCCTCAACCTCGAATGGAACGACGGCCACGGCACCGGCATCTACACCTGGGACACCCTCCGGGCCTGGTGCCCGTGCGAGGAGTGCAGCCCGCCTGGTGACGGCGCGGAGGTGTAGACCCCGCCACGACCCGCCGGGAGGACGGCCGACGTCAGGGTGTGCGCGGGCGGTGCGGGCGGTGACGGCGGCGCGGCGGGGCCGACGGAGTCGTCCCAGCCGAAGAGCTCGTGGTGGTGCCTGACGATGGCGG
The DNA here is from genome assembly GCA_963829165.1 of uncultured Acidimicrobiia bacterium. GTDB lineage: Bacteria > Actinomycetota > Acidimicrobiia > Acidimicrobiales > AC-14 > JAXDMK01. Next base: position 88,414 of record CAWHIC010000007.1, read on the forward strand.
CGTAGGCGTTGCGGAGGTCGGCCCGGGCGCCGTCGAGGGCCTCGTCGGGGGCGGGCGCCGGTGTCCACCGGCCGCGGATCGGGTCGGTGGCGGTGAGCGCCTCCAGGGCCGACGACGCGTTGCGCATCCACTGGTGGGCCCGTTGCAGCTTGGTCCGCTCGTCGGCGGTGAGGTCTTCGGGCCGGCGGGGAGCGTCGCTCACGTCGCGCACCCTACCCCCGGGGTCGCCGACCGTTGACCCTCTCCGGGCCCGGGCGTACATTCGGGAGAATCTACGAAGGGGAGGTCGGATGTCCCTTTTCCGCAGCCGGCGATGGCTCGTCCCGCTGGTGGTGGCCCTCGTCTTCCTCCCCGCCTGCGGCGATTCGTCCGACGACGACGCCACGACCCCGGCCGCCGGTCCCACCTCGACCGCCCTCGACGACCGGCTGGCCGAGCTCTCCGGCGCGGGGGTGTTCGTGGGCGGGGTGGCGATGACCGGGAACCTGGTCTCGATCCACTACGACGATCCCGGCGACCGCAACGCCGGTATGAAGATGTTCGTCACCGACGGAACCCCCGGAGGCACCGCCGAGTGGTTCGAGGGGACGGCCCCCGGCGGCCGGTTCACGCTCACGTCGTCCAGCGGCAAGGCCACCGTGGAAGGCACGATCGAGGACTTCGATACCGACGGCACCCTCACCCTGGCCGACGGGGTGACCCGCAACTTCTTCACCCGGCCGGCGGGTGATGGGGCGGGCACGTTCGAGGTGACGATCGACGCCGCCGGCGAGTGGAAGGGAACCTCGCTCAACGGGTCGACCCTCACCGCCCGCCAGACGGGGAACCTGGTGGAGGGGGCGGTGGTGTCGTCGGGCGGCGAGCGCTACCCGTTCCGCCACAACGACCTCACCCGCCGCCTCGGGTACCCGGTGCCGGGGGGAGCCGCCGACAGCTACCTCACCATCGTCACCCGCCAGGCCACCGAGATCCAGGGTCGGGGCGGCGACGTGAAGGGCGGGCGCCCCAGCGAGAACGTGGTCGCGCTCGACCTGTCGCAGGAGGCGGCACCGACCCCGGGCGTCTTCCACGGGCGGGTGGCCATGAGCACCGACCGCCTCAACTTCGAGCTCAAGGACAACCCCGACGGCACCCGGCTGGTGCGGGTCTACCTGTCGGACTCGGAGCCAGAGCCGGCGGGCGACATCGAGTGGTGGGCCGAGCCGTTCCCCGGAGCCGACTTCTCGATGACGTCGAAGATGGGCGGCGCTTCGATTGCCGGCACCATCGCCGACGACGGGATCTCGGGGGAGGTGACCCTGTCCGACGGCGTGGCCCGGCGGTACTTCGCGGCCCCCAGCGGGCAGGGGGCCGGTATCTACACGGTGGTCGTGGCGCCCGACCGCCGCCACACGGGGACGTCGGAGCAGGGCGCCAAGCTCGACCTGATCTACCGGGACGGGACGGTCATGGGCACGCTCACCGCGCCCGACGGCCAGGAGTTCCCCATGCTCGGCGCCGACCTGGCCATCGCCTACCGGTACGCGGACGAGTTCTCCAAGCCCGACACCTACACCGCCTTCGTGGCGCCTCGGGGCCGGTACGTCTACGGGCGCAACGGCAACGTGCGGGGCGGGCAGTCTGGGCTCAACATCATCGGCCTGGACAAGAAGTGCTGAGGGGCGGGCGGCGGCCCGCTCTGGCGGTGGTGGTGGCGGCGATGGTCCTGATCGCCGCCGCCGGCTGTGGTGAGGACGGTCCGACGTCGGCGGCGCCCGCGACGGACGCGCTCGGGTCGGCGGACAAGGCCGCGCCCCGGTGGGAGGAGGTGGTCCGCCTCGCCGGCACCGGCGATCAGCGGACGGCGGGCTTCGTCATCGCCCCCGACGCCATCCAGTGGCGGGTGACGCTGGGCTGCACGAACGGCACCGTTCGGGTTGCGCTCGACGGGGAGCCGCCGGCCGACGCCCTGGCCGACTTGTCCGGTTGCCCGGGGAACACGTTCGGGTTCTCCATCCGCACCGGCCCCGCCGTCCTCGACGTCGACGCCACCGGGTCGTGGGACATCGTCGTCGACCAGCAGGTGGACACGCCGGTGGCCGAGCCGGCCCTGGCGGGGATGACCGACGACACCCGCCGGGCGGCGGGCGACTTCTACGGCATCGACCAGAAGGGCTCGGGCACCGTCACCGTCTACCGGCTCCCCGACGGGGTCGGCGCCCTCCGCCTCGACCCGTTCCTCGTGACCCAGAACTCGGACCTGTTCGTGTGGGTGAGCGAGTCGGCCGGGCCCAGGACGAGTGCCGACGCCCTTCACTCGGCTCACGTGCAGGTGAGCCGGTTGACCGCCACCGCCGGCGCCCAGAACTACCTCCTGCCCGACACGGTCGACCTGGCGAACGTCCGGTCGGTGGTCGTGTGGTGCGAGCCGGTGCAGACGGCCTACGCGGCGGCGGCGCTGTCGGCGTGAGGAGGCGGGCGGGCTTCGTCGTCCTCCTGGTGACCGCGCTGGTGGCGGTACCCGGCTGCGGTTCATCCACCAGCGACGACGGGGGGCCGACCGGCGACGACCGTGGCGGCCGACGTCGCCCGCTGGCGCACTTGGGTGGTCGGTGCGCCGGGCACGATCGTCGTGCCCCCTCCGCCGGCCGGACTGCCCGGCTCGGTGAGCGGGAGCATCGGCGCCCTGGGCGGGGAGTGGATCGAGAAGGGCATGGAGTTCGTGTCGGCCCGCACCAAGGACCCCCCGGCCGCGTCCCGGGCCTACGCCCTGGTGGCGGTGGCCGCCTACGACGCCGTGGTCGTGGCCCACCACTGGCAGAACGTCCACCAGTCCGTCGGCTACCCGTCGGAACGGGCGGCGGTGAACGGCGCCGCGTCCCGGGTGCTGGCCCACCTGTTCCCCGAGCAGCCCGCCCTCCGTCTCGACCAGGAGGCGGAGGAGGGGGCCGGTGTGCCGGGCGTCGAGGCCGAGGCGGGGTTGGCTCTGGGGCGGGAGGTAGCCGCTCGGGTGATCGCCTTCGCCGACGGCGACGGGTCGCAACGGGTGTGGGACGGGACGCGCCCCGCCGACCGTCCCGACCAGCCCGGCTTCTGGCAGCCGCCCCCGGGATCGGTGTCGCCGCCGGTGCAGCCCCTGGCCGGGACGTGGCGGACGTGGGTGCTGCCCGCGGGTGACGCCGTGCGACCGCCACCGCCGCCGGCCTACGGGTCGCCCGAGTACCTGGCCGAGGGCCGGGAGGTGGTCGACATCGGCCGCGGTCTGACTGACGACCAGCGCCGGATCGCCAAGTTCTGGGAGGGCGGCCAGGGGACGCCGCTGCCCCCGGGCATCTGGAACCGCATCGTCCTCGACTACCTGGCCCAGCACGGGGCCGACGGTCCGCAGGCGGTGCGCACCCTGGCCCTGGTGAACGTGGCCCTGGCCGACGCCGGCGTCGCCGCCTGGGACGCCAAGTACACGTGGTGGACGCCCCGTCCCGAGAACGCCATCCAGGAGCTCATCGACCCGGCGTGGAAGCCGTTCCTGGCGACGCCCCTGTTCCCGGCCTACGTGTCCGGCCACTCGACCTACTCGGCGGCGGTGGCGGTCGTCCTCGCCCACCTCTTCCCCGCCGACGCCGAGCGGTTCCGGGCCATGGGCGAGGAGGCGGGGCTGTCCCGCCTGTACGGCGGCATCCACTGGCGCAGCGACCACGTGGCCGGGTCGGACATGGGGCGGGAGATCGGCGCCCTGGTCGTGGCCCGGGACCCGGTGGGCTGACCGCGGGCCGGCCGGACCAAGGCGGGGGTTGGGACCCACCCGGTCCGGCTCGGCTCACGGCTCGGGCCGCGCTACGTGGTCCGGATGGCGCCACCCCCCCGGGGGCCGCGGTGGAACGCGGCCGCCGCCGGGTCGGCCGACGTGCCCTTGGCGCCGGCGCCGGCGCCGTCGGACTCGCCGCCCATGTTCGGGCAGTCCTTGTCCTCGCCGGAAGGGCGGTCGGCGGGCGCGTCGGGAGTCGCCGGGGTGGTGGGCGCGGGGTCCCCGGCCTCGGGCACGGTCGTGGTGGTCTGGGCCGCGGAAACCCCGGGCACGCCCAGGATGACCCCGGCCAGGCCGCCGATGCCGAGGCCGGCGGCGACCGCCAGGCTCGACATGAGCCGTCTCTTGCGCATGGATGGTCCTTTCGTCGGCAGTGGGACAGGCTCACTGTCGGCGCCGACCCTGTGAGCCACCTTGAGCCCACCTCTGAGTTCCCCGGCAATCCCCGTCCCCGCCACCGACTCTCCTGGCCGGCGACCGGTCGCCACGGAACACCCCCTCCTCCACAGGCGGTTGCCAGCCTCGGCGGGCAAAGTCGGGAAGGTGAGAGCCCGCGCCGTCCTCGTTGCGATCGCCCTGGTCGTGGGCGGTGCCTGCGGCGACTCGTCCACCCCGGGAAAAGTGGCCGACGGCGACGGATTGGTCGACGTGGGCGGCGGGCTCCGGGGAGTGCCGGGGGTGACCGCCACCCTTTACGCCTCGGGTGTGCCCAAGATGGCAGCCTTCGCCAGCGACGCCGAGGGTCGGCTGTGGATCGCCACCGCCGACTACCGCGACACCGGCGCCGACGCGGTGTACCTGGTGGCCGCGGCGGGGGCGACGCCGGTGGCCGTGATCCCGGACCTCCACACCGCCCTCGGCCTCCTGTGGCACGGCGACGAGCTGTACGTGTCGTCCACCGAGCGGGTGGATGCCTACGGCGGCTTCGACGGCACCCGCTTCGTCCGCCAGCGGACGGTGGTGACCTTCCCCGCCGGGTCGGGCCAGAACGGGGGACTGGTCCTCGCCCCCGACGGCCGCATCCAGCTCGGCATCTCCGCTCCGTGCGACCACTGCGTGCCGGAATCGGAGTGGTCGGCGACGGTGGTGTCGTTCAACCCCGACGGGTCCGACCTGCGGGTCGACGCCCGGGGCATCCGGGCTCCCATCGCCCTGGCCTACGTCCCCGGCACCGACGACCTTCTCGTCACCATGAACCACCGCGACGACCTGGGCGATGCCACCCCCGGCGACTGGCTGGGCCAGGTCGAGGTCGGTCAGGACTGGGGCTTCCCCGACTGCCCCGGTCTCGGCGCCTCCGACAGCGACGGGTGCGCCGGCGTCCCTGAGCCGCTCGCCGTCCTCGATCCCCACGCCGCGGTGAGCGGGATCGCGGTCGTGGACGGCGGAGAGGCGGCCGTCGTCGCCGAGTGGAAGTTCGGCAAGGTGCAACGGGTGGACCTGGCCACGCACGCGGTCACGCCCTTTCTCGCCGGGCCTGGAGAGCCCGGTTCCCGTCATCGCCACGCCCGACGGGGCCGTCCTCGTCGGCGACTGGGGCACGGGGAAGGTCTTCCGGGTGACGACGTAGAGCCCGGGCGAATTACCGTCGTCCCGTGGTCCCCCGGTCGACGATCCCGAGCGTGTCGTGGCCGGCGGTGCCGAATCCGACCGGGGCGTTGCTGCTGGCCCTGATGTACCAGCTCGACGACAGCGAAGTGCTGGCCCGAGAGGCGCTCGAGCAGCGCCAGATGGAGGCGCTCCAGCGGCTGCTCCGCCACGCGGCCGGCACCGTCCCCTACTACCGGGACACGGCCGGCTACGCACCGGTCGCCGGGTTGGAGACGATCACGGCCGAGGACTGGCGCCAGGTGCCGATCCTGACCCGGGCCGACATCGAGAAGGCGGGGTCGGCCCTGCGCAGCAGCCGCATCCCTCCCGAGCACGAGCCGGTGAGCGAGGTCATGACGCTCGGCACCACTGGCCCGCCGGTGAGCACCCTGGGCACCAAGGTCACCGGCATGTTCTGGCAGGTCAACACCCTGCGGGACATGCTCTGGCACGGGCGGGACATGGGGCTGAAGCTGGCCGCCATCCGGGCCGACCGGTCCGACCAGATCCCGGCCGAGGGGCTGGTGCTGCCCAATTGGGCCCCGTTCCTGGAGTCGGCCTATCCCACCGGTCAGTGCGCCATCCTCGGCATCACCAACGACATCGCCACCCAGGCCCGCTGGCTGGTGGAGCAGGACCCCGCCTACCTCCTCAGCTACCCGTCGAACGTGGTCGCCCTGGCCGAGCACTTCCACTTCACGGGCGCCACCCTTCCCAACCTGCGGGAGGTGTGGACGTACGGGGAGGCGCTGTCGGCCGGAGCTGCGGCCGGCGTGCGCCCAGGCGTGGGGCGTGCGGGCGGTCGACATGTACAGCAGCCAGGAGCTGGGCTACCTGGCCCTGCAGTGCCCGCTGGCCCACACGTACCACGTGGTGTCGGAGTCGGTGTATCTCGAGGTGCTCGACGGGGTGGGACGGCCGTGTCGTCCGGGCGAGGTGGGACGGGTCGTCGTCAGCACCCTGCACAACTACGCCAACCCGCTGCTGCGCTACGAGCTGGGCGACTACGCGGAGATGGGCGGGGCGTGCGTCTGCGACCGGACGCTGCCGGTGATCAACCGGATCGTCGGCCGGGAGCGGAACATGTGGATCGGACCGGACGGGCAGCGGATGTGGCCCATGTTCCCGGTGTCGGCGTGGGGCCATCTGGAGGTCGTCCGCCGCTTGCAGCTGGTGCAGCACTCGGTGGGGCGGATCGAGGCCCGGGTCGTCGGCCCCCGGGCCCTTTCCCGGGCGGAGGAGGGTGAGCTCGAGGCTGCCCTCCGCCACGCCTTTCCCTGGCCGTTCGAGCTGGCCCTCACCTACCGGCGGGAGATCGACCGGACGGGGGGGATGAAGTTCGAGGAGTACGTGTCGCTGGTGCCCCGATGAGTGCTCTGGGGGCGGCGCTGCTGGAGAGCGATCGGCGGTACTTCGAGCTGGGAGCCACGGTCGACGTGATCGACGGGGCCGAGGTGGCGTGGATGGCGGGGATGGAGGCGACGCCGGCCGGCTGCGTGGTGCACCGGGTGCGGCCGGCGGAGATCGGTGCCGGTGGCGGCGCGGCGGCGTGGGTGGTGGAGGTGACCCGACGCTTGCGGGACGGGGGGTGGCGGCTGGCGCGGGTGTACCTCGACGGGCGGGACGTGGGTTTGGAGAGGGCGTTGGCGGCGGCGGGGCTACTCGCCGCGGGAGGAGATCGGGTTCGTGGCCGAGGGTGCGCTGGCGGCCGGTCCCCGGTCGGACGTGGTGCTGCGGGAGGTGGTCGACGACGACGGGTGGGAGGCGAAGGCCAAGCTCCACGCCGGGTCCGACGTCGCCGCCGACGGCCACGCCACCGTCCCCGAGGAGTGGGTGGACTTCGAGCGGCGGAAGTGGGCCACCGGCGGCATGCAGGCGTTCCTGGTCGAGGTCGACGGGGAGGTGTGCGGCGCCGTCGCCACCCTGGAGGGGGACGGGCTGCTGCGGGCCAAGAACGTGTTCGTCCACCCCGACCGGCGGCGGGAGGGCATCGCCGCCGAGTCGCTCCGGCTGCTGTCCCGGCGGGCGGTCGACCTGGGGCTGGCCGCCACCGGCATCTTCGGGGTCGACGGGCGGCCGGGGGCGGCGGTCTACGTCCACCTGCGGATGGCGACGGTCGTGCGCCAGTACGAGTGGTCTCGACCCCTCTGAGCCTGGCCGCCCGCTACCGGGCGGACGGGTTCGTGCTGGTCAGGGGCCTGTTCGGGGCGGACGAGGTGGCGGCCTGGGCGGGGGAGTGCGACCGGCTGGAGGCGTCGGGGGTGATGCATCCCGACAACCTCCGCACCCACGTCCTCAACTCGGACCGGCCGCCGGACCGGCTCGACCCCGTCGTCGACCTGTCGGAGACGTTTCGCCTGGTGGCGGTCGGGCTGGCAGCGCTGGCGGGGGAGTTGTTGGGGGAGGAGGCGGCCCTGTTCAAGGACAAGCTCATCTACAAGCCGCCCGGCGCTCGGGGCTACCTGGCCCACCAGGACTACGCCTACTGGTACTGGCTGCCGGTGCCGCCGTCGGCCCTGGTGACGGTGCTGGTCGCCATCGACGGGGCCACGGTGGAGAACGGGGCGGTCGAGCTGTTCGCCGGCCTTCACGACCGGCTGCTGACGGAGGAGGGACGCCCGGCGGACGTGCCCGACTCGGTTCTGCCCGAGGCTGGATTCCTGGCCGAGACGGCGCCGGGAGACGTGGTCGCCTTCCACTCGCTCACGCCCCACCGCAGCGGCGACAACCGCATCGCCGCCCCCCGGCGGCAGCTCTTCCTCAGCTACTGCGCCGCCCGCCACGGCGACCTGTACCGCTTCTACTACGACCGCCTGCAGTCGTCGGTGCTCGACGCGCATGCCACCCGAGGCCCGCTCCCGGGCCTACTTCCGTTAATGACGCGCGCTCCCGCCCACGACGGGCCCGGCCGACGTTGGCGCGGAACGTCGCCACCCGACCGATTGCGCGCCAAAGACCGTCGCCCGCCCCGATGGGCGCGGGCGACGTTGGCGCGTACCGGTCGCCACCCGACCGATTGCGCGCCAAAGACCGTCCCGACCGCGACGGGCGCGGGCCTGTCGCCGTGGGGCGTGCGAGGATTTGGGGGTGGGGACGGCGATGGACTCGTTCACCGGGGGGCAGTGGGAGGCGATCGACGCCGGGCTGACCGCGGATGGGCCCCGGGCGGCGGAGTCGGTGTTGGGGCTGTTGCGGTCGCTGGCCGGTTTGGACGCCGGCTTTCCCGTCGACCAGCTCACCCACGCCTGCCAGACCGCGTCCCGGGCCGAGCGGGCGGGCGCCCCGGCCGAGGTGGTGGTGGCCGCCCTGTGCCACGACGTGGGCAAGGCCGTGTCGTGGGCCAACCACGCCGCCATCTCGGCCGAGATCCTCCGCCCCCACGTGGCCGACGACGTCTACCAGGTGGTGCGTTGGCACCAGGACTTCCAGGCCCGCCACTTCGCGTCCCACCTGGGTGGCGACCCCGACGCCCGGGACCGGCACCGGGGCGAGCCCTGGTTCGACCTGGCCGAGACGTTCGCCGACCAGTGGGACCAGCCCTCGTTCGACCCGTCCTACGACACCCCCGGCCTCGACCACTTCGAGCCGCGGGTGCGGGAGATCTTCGGCGGCTAGTCGGGGGGGCGGAGGAGGGCGGGGTGGAGGCGGTCGACGTCGCCCCGCCGGAAGAGGCGGGCCGGGCGGCCGCTCTCGCCGCTGGTGATGCGCCCCGTCTCCACCAGGAAGTCGGCCGTGCACGACACCTTGCGGTGGAAGTTGCGGGGGTCGAGGGAGGTGTCCCACACCGCCTGGTAGACCCGCCGGAGGTCGCCGATGGTGAACTCGTCGGGACAGAAGGCGGTGCCGAGGGTCGAGTACTCGAGCTTGCCCCGGGCCCGCTCGACGCCGTCGTCGAGGATCTGGTGGTGGTCGAGGACGAGGCAGGCGGGGTTGTCGAGCAGCTCGCCGACCGGGAGCCACTCGGCGTCGTCGGCGTCGTCGCCCTCGTCCGCCCCCTCGGGCTCGTCCCCGAAGTCGAGATGCCCGTCGTCGTCCGTGTCGGAGTCGGCACCGTCGACGTCGGCCCGGGCCTCGGCCTCGGCCTCGGTGGCGGTGATGGACTCGGCCGCCACCCCCGGGATCACGGCCAGGTAGGCGACGGTGAGGCGGCGGGGGACGCCGTAGGTGGCCAGCTGCTCCACGTGGACCTGGGTCGACTCCAGGCCGGTGAGGTCGGTCAGCCTGCGCTCGGCCGCAGCCTGGAGGTCTTCGTTGTCGAGGACGGGCCCGCCCGGCAGGCGCACCCGGTTGGGGTCGTCGGCCAGCACCAGCGCCACCAGCTCGTCGTCGAGCACGGTGAGAACCACCAGGTGGACGGCCAGGGCGGCGTTGCGGGGCGGGGCCATGTATTCGTCATTCTGACAGGCTGGGTAGGGTCCCCCCATGAGCGACACACTGATCTGGATCTCGGGCGCATCCGGTGGCATCGGCCAGGCCTTGGCCCGCACCATCCCGTGGGAGTCGGCCAGGGTCATCGGGATCAGCCGGACGCCGTTGGAGGGAATCGAGCACTTGGAGGCCGATCTGTCCGACCCGTCGTCGTGGCCGGCGGTGGGGGAGTCGTTCCGCACCGAACTGGAGGGCTTCACCGGCGAGCGGGTGGTGTTCGTCCACGCCGCCGGCACCCTCGACCCGATGGGCTTCGTGGGCGAGATCGACACCGACACCTACACCCGCAACGTCGTCCTCAACAGCGCGTCGCCGCAGGTCCTGGGGCAGATGTTCGTGACCGCGGCCCGGGACGTCGCGGCCCAGCGCTTTCTCGTCATGCTGACATCGGGGGCGGCCAAGAGCGTCTACCCGGGGTGGTCGTCGTACGGGGCGGCCAAGGCCGGCGTCGACCAGTGGGTGCGCAACGTGGGCGCCGAGCAGTCGAAGCGGGGTGGGGTGCGGGTGCTGGCCGTGGCCCCGGGCACGGTCGACACGGGGATGCAGGCCATCCTCCGGCAGACGGCGGAGCGCGACTTCCCCAGCCGGCAGAAGTTCGTCGACCTCCACGAGGCGGGGAAGTTGGCCGACCCCGACGCGGTCGCCCGCGACCTGTGGAGCCTCCTCGACGGCGACCAGGAGAACGGCGCCGTCATCGACCTCCGCGACCTGGCCCAGGCCCGACCGGCCGGCTGACCTCGCCCGCCGGCGCGGGTCGCCTACGCCGCCAGCTGGGCCTGGGTCTGGGCGAAGGCGACGGTCTCGGCGGGCGGGGCGGACTCGTCGGCGAACTGGCCGCCTACCTGGTAGAGGCGGGGACCCCTCACGAAGGTGACCAGGTGGACCCGCAGGGGTGGCTCGCCGTCGTTCTCGCCCGCCGGCTGACGGATGTACGACTCGCCTACCGCGTCGGCGATCCCGTCGACGGTGAAGCGGACGGCGTCCTTCCGGGTCTCGTTCTGGGTCGCGAACCGGTCGCGGGCGGACCGGGCGCCCTCCTCGTCGCCGAACTCGAACACGAAGACGCCGAGGTATCCCGGGGGGCTCTCCCGTTGCCAGCCCCGGGTGTAGCCCCGCTTGAACCCGGTCTCCCGGAGGATGACCCGGTCGTCGGCGGGGGCGTCGGAGAACTCGGCCAGCAGCCGGGAGGTGTCGACGGCGCCGTAGGGGGGCGAGGGGAGGACTTCGTAACCGGCGGGGGCGGTCGTCACCACCAGGCGGCGGAGGTCGACGGTGCCGCTGACGGTATGGGGGAGGGTCGAGCTCGGCGCGGCTGCCTGCGGGGATGGGGTCCGGTCGTCGGAGCAGGCGGTGAGGCGGCCGCGAGGACGCCGGCGACGACGATGGCGGCGACTGCCGTCGGTCGACGCATGGCGCCAGTCTGCGTCAGACGGCGCAGGCGTCGCCTTCGCAGGCCTCGTCGGCCGGGCCCGCAGCCGCCGCCGCCGCGGCCGCCGCGGCCGGGCCCGGCGCCGGCACCAGGGTGGGGTGACTTTCGGCCCAGACCTGGCGCAGCACGTCGAGGAGGGTGTCGGGGTGTTGGGCGCCGGGCACGGCGTACTTCCGGTCGATGACGAAGAAGGGCACGGCCGAGATCCCGAAGGACCGGGCCATGGCCTCGTCGGCCCGCACCTCGGCCCCGTACCGGTCGCCGGCCAGCACCGACCGCACCTCGTCCCCGTCGAGTCCGGCCTCCACCGCCACCTCGACCAGCGTGTCGGCCCGACCCGTCGGGCGTCCCTCGGTGAACGTGGCCGCCATCAGCCGCTCCTTCACCGCGTCCTGCACGCCCCGCTCCAGACCCAGGTGGAGGATGCGGTGGGCGTCGAAGGTGTTGCCGGGGCGGGCGAGGTCGAAGCGGATGTCGACCCCGGCGTCGTCGCCGACCCGGGTCATGCGCTCGACCATCGCCTCCGCCTCCGCCACCGGGATGCGGTACTTCGACGACAGGCGGTCGATGTAGGCGCCCTCCCGCTCCACCGGCGCGGCCGGGTCGAGCTCGAACGCCCGCCACACCACGTCCACCTCGTCGGCGTGCTCGAAGCGTTCGAGGGCGGACTCGAAGTGGCGCTTGCCGATGTAGCACCAGGGACAGACGACGTCGGACCAGATCTCGACTCTCATGATCCGTGTGCAACACCGGAAGGGGTCACGTTCGTCCCGGACACATCCCGACGGCGCTCGGGTCGCGGACATGGGCCCAGTGTGGTCGCGAAAGGCGGCCGGTAGCGTCTGCGTGGTGGCGCAGACGACCGGCACCGTACGGGTACGGCTGGTGGGTCCGCTGCGGCTGTACGTCGACGGGAGCCGGGTGGCCGACCTGCCCGCGGGCCGGGCGTCGAGCCTGCTGGGGATGCTGGCGGTGGAGGTCGGCCATCTCGTCCCGACCGACCGCATCGTCGACGACCTGTGGCCCGACGGGGCGCCGGCCAAGGCCGAGCAGAACGTGGCGTCGCTCGTCAGCCGGCTGCGGCGGCTGGTCGGGAAGGACCACATCCAGGGGGGACGCACCGGCTACCGGGGAGACTTCACCACCGACCTCCACGAGGCCGACGCCCTGGTGACGGAGGCGGAGGGCCGGCTGGCGGCGGGCGCGGTGGGTCCAGCCGCCACCGCCGCCCGCCGGGCGTTGGCCATCCTCGACGGGGGCGAGCTGCTGGAGGACGAGCCCTACGCGGCGTGGGCCCAAGGTCCTCGCCGACGGGCGGCCCGGCTGCAGCGTCGGGCCCGGGCGTGCGTCTGGACGGCGGCCCTCGAGCTGGGCGACACCGCGTCGGCGTTGGACGCGGCCACCGCCGCGGTCGACGCCGACGCCTTCGACGAGGAGGCCCATCGGGCCCTCATGCGGGCCAGCCACCGCCGGGGAGACCGGGGGGCGGCGCTGGTGGCGTTCAAACGGCTGGAGCGGGAGCTGCACGACGAGCTGGGAGTCGCTCCGGCCGACGAGACGCTCGAGCTGTTCGAGGCCATCGCCGGGGGTCGGCCGGAGCCGGAGGCGAGGCGGCCGGGCGTCGGGATCGGCGGCGGACTGGCCGCGGGCGTCGGGGACGGGGTCGGGGGCGGGGGCGGGGGCCGGCTGGTCCGGGAGGCGCCGCTGGTGGGGCGGCGCCAGGAGCTGTACCTGCTGCGGGAGGCGTGGGCCGGGGCGGTGGCCGCTCGGTGCGAGTTCGTGTTCGTGTCGGGGGCGGCTGGGTCGGGCAAGTCCCGGCTGGCGGCGGCCACGGCCGCGGTGGCCGAGGCCGCGGGCGGGGTCACGCTGCGGGCCCGGTGCAACGAGGCCGAGCGGTCGTTGTTCCTGCAGCCGATCGTGGCCGCGGTGCGGAGCCACCTCGACTCGACCACTCCCGAGGTGGCGGCCGAACTGGTGGGCAGCTGGGCGGGCACGCTGGCCGAGCTGTTGCCGGGCCTCACCGTTCCCCTCGGACCGGTCGACCTCGCCTACGAACGGGCCGGTCCGGAGCTGGAGCACCGTCGGTCGTTGGAGGCGGTCACCGAGTTCGTCGCCCGCCTGACCCAGCGCCAGCCGGTGTTGTTGCTGCTGGAGGACCTGGAGCACTCGGGGGCGTCGACCCTGGAGGCGCTGCGCTTCATGGCCGGCCGCCTGGCCCACGCCCGGCTGCTGGTGCTGGTGACGCTGCGTCCGGAGGAGGCCCGGGAGGCGATGGAGACGCTCGAGCACCTGGGTCGGGAGATCCGCCTGGGGCCGTTGTCGCCGGCGGCGGTGGCCCAGCTGGCGGCGGCCATGGGCGTGCCCGAGCTGGCCGGTCCGGTGTACGAGCTCACCGGTGGCGACGTGCTCTTCTCGGTGGAGGCGTTCCGCCTGGCGGCCGACTCCGACCGGGCGACCGACGCCCTCGAGGTGAGCCGCTCGCTGCGGGAGGTGGTCACCGAGCGGGTGCGGCGGGCGGGCGCCGACGTGGAGGAGTTCCTGCGGGTGGGGGTGGTGGCGGGGGCGGCCTTCGACCTCGACCTGGTGGCCCGGGTGCAGGGGGTGGCACCCGAGGCGGCGGCTCGTCTGGCCCAGCGGGCGTTGGAGGCGGGCCTGCTGACCACCAAGGGCGACGACCTCGCCTTCGCCAACAGCGTGATCCAGGAGGTCCTCTACGAGACCACGCCGCCGGCGGTGCGGGCCAGCCGTCACCGTCGGATCGCGGAGCTGGTGGCCGACCGTCCCGAGCTGGTGGCGGTGCACCGGGAAGCGGCGGGGGACTGGCGGTGGGCGTACGAGGCGTGGACGGCGGCCGCATCCGACGCCCGCCGGCGTTTTGCCAACCGCGACGCGGAGCGGCTGTTCGGACGGGCCTTGGCCGCGGCCGCGGCGGCCGTCGATGACGCGGCCGTGGGTCGGGTGTCGTTGCGGCGGGGGCAGGTGCGGGAGGAGCTGGCCGACTACGCCGGGGCGCGGGAGGACCATCAGCGGGCGTTGTCGCTGGCGCGGGCGTTGGGGGACAGCGGGTTGGAGGCGATGGCCCTGGAGCGGCTGGGGTGGACCGCCTACTACGGGCGCGACGTCGACCGGGCGGCCGACTTCGCGGTGCAGGCGACGGCGCTGGCGGAGGCGGCCGCGGCCGCACCCGAGGCCCAGGCGTCGGCGTTGGTGCTGGTGGGACGGGTCCGGCACTGGGCGGGCGACATGGCGGGGGCGTCGGCCGCCTACGAGCAGGCGTTGGTGGACGGGGAGTCGGAGCCGGCCACGGTGGCGTCGGCGCTGTCGTGCCTGGGGGCGTTGTTGGAGCACGGCGACCGCTTCGCCGAGGCCCGGGACGTGCTGGCCCGGGCCATGGCCACGTGCGAGGAGACGGGCTCGTTCCGGGCTCTCCTGCGCACGCTGTTCTTCGCCGGCCTGGCTCGGGCCAACCTGGGCGACCTGGTGGGCGCGCTGCGGGTGCTGGAGCGCAAGCGGGGGCTGCTCAACCGCTACGACGTGCAGTTCTACCGGGCCCGCACGTCGACCACGTTGTCGTGGGTGTGGCGGGAGCTGGGCGACGTGGGGCGAGCGGAGGACCTGGCCCGGGAGGCGATCGAGCAGTCGCGAGAGGTGGCGGAGGGGTCGTTGCAGACGGAACAGGAGCTGCACGCCTTGCTGGCCGCGGCCGAGTGCCGGCTGCTGGTGGGGGACGAGGGAGGCGCGGGCGAGTTGGTGGCGGAGGCGGACCCGCTGATCCGGGTGTGGCTGCCCTTCCGCTGGCGGGCCGAGCTGCGCCTGATCGAGATGGCCAGCCGCCTGGAGCCGGCCCGGGCCGAGCTGCTCTTGGATCTGGCCCGCCAACGGGGCTCGGCCAAGTACCAGGCCCTGGCCCTGGCCCGGCTGGGGCATCGGGAGGAGGCGGCGGCGGTGGCCGTCCCCACCGGGTCGACGCTTTTGCTGGCCGAGGTCGCTCCCGACCGCCAGGCCAAGGACGCCCTCCAGGCGATGGCCGCCTCCCTCCCCCGCGACATGCGCTCCCGCTTCGCCACCCACGGCCGCCTCACCGCCCCCTTGCGCTGACCCGCCCGCCCTCCGCCGCCCCGCCGCCGCCGCCGAACTGGTGACACGAACAGCCCTGACAGGGCGCTCCCCGTCACCAGTTCGAGGCCGGGCGCCAACTGGTGACACGAACAGCCCCCACAGGGGCGCTCACCGTCACCAGTTCGGGGCCGGGCGCCAACTGGTGACACGAACAGCCCCCACAGGGGCGCTTACCGTCACCAGTTCGAGGCCGGGCGCCAACTGGTGACACGAACAGCCCTGACAGGGCTCTCACCGTCACCAGTTCGAGGCCGGGCGCCTCGGTCGCCGGGGCGGCCAGATGTGGCAGCGGTTCAAGGTAGGGGCGGCGAAGGCCGATGATGGGGGGAAGTGCAGACCCATATTCCTGTCCGTGACGACGCGGTGCCCCCGGAGGACGCGTGGGCGGGCGCGATCGTCGACCTGGTGGGCGTGCGCCGGATGTTCGGGCCCGCCACCGGGCTCGCCTCCCTGACCCTTGCCGTGCCGGCGGGATCGGTCACGGTCCTCGTCGGTCCCAACGGGGCGGGCAAGACCACCGCCCTGCGGGTCATCACCGGCGCCCTCGAGACCGAGGCCGGCACCGCCCGGGTGTTCGGGATCGACCCGTGCGGGCCCGAGGGGGAGGAGGTCCGCCGCCGGTGCGGCGTGGTGGCCGCCAAGCCCGCCCTCTACGACCGCCTGACCGGCCGCGACAACCTCCGCTACGCAGCCGAGCTGTTCGGGATGGGCCGCAACGCGTCGGTGGAGGACGCCGCCGACCGCTTCGGCATCCACCAGGCCCTCGACCTCAAGGTCGGCGGCTACTCGACCGGGATGAAGACCCGCCTGGCCCTGGCCCGGGCCGTCCTCCACGACCCCGACCTCCTCCTCCTCGACGAGCCCACCTCCGGCCTCGACCCGGAGTCGGCCCACGCCGTGCTCAAGCTCGTCGACGGGATGGCCGCCGACGGCAAGACCGTCGTGATGTGCACCCACCTCCTGCTCGAGGCCGAGGGACTGGCCGACGAGGTCGTCATGATGGACGAGGGCACCACGGTGATGGCCGGTCCTCCCGAGGAGCTGATGCTCCAGTTCTGGCCCCACCCCATGGTGGTGTTCGGGGCCGAGACGGGCGCCAGCCTCGACCGCCTCCAGCACATGCCGGGCGTGCTCTCCTACGTCCGGGCCGCCGACTCCGACGAGGCCGAGATCCAGGTCGACGACCGGGCCCGGGTGCCGGGACTCGTCGCATCGCTGGCCGCGGTCGGCGTCCGCCTGACCAAGGTCCGGCCCCACGAGCCCTCCCTGGAGGAGCTCTACCTCAAGGTGCGCCAGCGGTGAGCGAGCTTCGGGAGGAAAAACGACATCCGATGTCGCTTTTCCTCCAAAACCTCAAGGTCGGCCAAATGTGAACTGGTCCCGGATGTGGGCCGTCGCCCGCAACGACCTCCGCCAGCTGGCCAAGAGCCCCGACTTCTGGGCGCCCATGGTCGTGCTGGCCGCACTGTTCTTCGTGGTGATCCCGGTGATCCTGCTGCTCACGATCTCCAACCTGGGCGACATCGGCACGGTGTCCAAGGTGTCGGCCGCCCTCGACCTGCTGCCCCAGAAGGCCCAGGCCGCGGTGCAGGGAGCGTCCGCCGCCGACCAGACGTCCTACGCCCTCGCCGTCTACCTGTTCGCCCCGCTCGCCGTCATCGTCCCCATGACCATCTCGACCGCCATCGGGGCCAACACGGTGGTGGGGGAGAAGGAGAAGGGGACGGGCGAGTTCCTGGCCCACTCGCCGGCGTCGGAGCGGGAGATCTACCTGGGCAAGCTCGTCGCCAGCCTGGTGCCCGGGTACCTGACCACGCTCGTCGGCTTCGGCCTGTACTCCCTCGCCGTCAACCTCATCGTCGGGCCCAACGTGGGCGGGTGGTTCTTCCCGACCCGGGCGTGGTGGGTGCTCATGCTGTGGGTGGTTCCGCCCTTCCTGGCCATCACCCTGTCGGTGGTGCTGCGCCTGTCGGCCCGGGTGAAGAGCGCGGCCGCCGCCCAGCAGGCGTCGGGCCTGGTGACGCTGCCCCTCATCGTCCTCTCCTACGGCCAGTCGACGGGATCGCTCCTGGGCGCCGGCAACAGCGGCCTGATTCTCGGCGCGGTCGCCTGGGCCATCGCCATCCTCGGTCTCATGCGGGGGGCTAAGGCCGTCACCCGGGCCCGCCTCCTCGGCATCGACACCTGAGCCGGAACGACCTCGGCGACCCCTCCCGTCGCGAGATCGAGGGCCACCGTCGCAGGTCGTGTCCAGGACCCTGAGAATGTTTCGCTTGACCCTTTGGGTTTGCCGGGTAAAGTCTGCGCGTCAACGGCCTCGCTGGGGCGGAGCCGGCGGTAAGCACTGCCCGTCCTAGATACCAATTACGAACAAGCGATTGGCGAGAGCTGTCGGCACCCTCCCGGGTGAGTGCGCGGGCTCGCGTCGACGCGAACCGGGGGGAAACGTGGTCATGAAGCGAAGAAGCGCGCTTGTCGCGGCCGGCGTGGGAGTCCTTGCCCTCGTCGGTGGGCAGGCATTCGGTAATCCGACCGGCTCGGTGGCGGACGGCGTGCAGCAGATCGTCGTGGTGCGCGATGACGGGTACTTCCCGACGGACTCGCAGGAGTGGGTCGACCTCACCAACGCCAAGGCGCAAATTTCGGGGGGCGCGGGCAACCAGCTCATCCTGGCCCGCTTTTCGGGGGAATCTCTCTGTACCGGCTCCGGTTTCTGTTCCATTCGGATCATGGCGCAGGGACAGGAGTTGGAGCCCATAGCGGGGAACAAGTTCGCGTTCGACATGCCCCCCGTTGGGTCCACCGCCTCGAGCTCGGGCGGTCCGGGGGGCGGCGCGTCGTCGTCCCCCTCGGGTTCGCAGCACTTCTCCGCCCATTCCATCGACCGGAGCATCGTCAGGCCCGCGGGTCAGATCACCGTCCAAGTGCAGATGAGGGTGGTCAACGGGTCGGGTCACTTTGAAATCGGCGACTGGCACCTCACCGTCGAGCGAGCCCCGAGTAAGGGCCCGACGACGCCGGCCGGGGGCGGCGGGGGTCCTGGCGGCGGAGGCCCTGGAGGCGGAGGCGCTGGCGGCGGAGGCCAGAGCGGCGGAAATCCCAACAGGAGCGGTGGAGGCGGTCCCGCGCAACTGGGAGATTAGGCAACTGATCCGGGATTCCGAGAGAACGGCTCTCGGGATCCCCGGATCGAGCCATCAGAGCGGCTCGATCTCGGTTCAAACGCCTGTGTGACCGTTCTGATCGAGCGGATGAAACTGTGCATTAACGGCTTCGCTGGGGCGGCGCCGGCGATTAAGTAGGTGCCTGTTCTAGACGACATACGGTGGGCGAAGCCCGTTGGCATCCCTGGGGAGATGCGCGCGCTCGCCGACAAGAACCGGGGGGAAAAGTGGTCATAAAGCGGAGAACCGTCATTGCGATCGGCGCGGTCGTGATGGTCTTCTATGGAGGACAAGCATTCGGAGCGCTGACCGGGCGGGAGGGTGGCCCCATTCAGCAGATCGTGGTCGTGCGCAACGACCTGCCCACCACCTCGACCTCCACTGAGTGGGTCGACCTCCCGGGGGCCACGGCCACCGTGTCCGGTACCGGCGAGCAACTGGTCCTGGCCCGGTTCTCGGCGGAGTCCTACTGCGCCGGTGCCGTCGGCGGGTACTGCGCGGTGCGGATCCTCGCTCGGGATGAGGAGATGGGGCCGGCGGCCGGCTCGAACTTCGCCTTCGACAGCGTCCCCTCCGGCGGCGGGGCTGCGGCTGCGAAGGAGTCGACCAACCCGGGGGCGGAGACGCCCGAGACGGCCACCGCGGCGGCCAACTCCGAGGCGCAGTCGATGGACCGGAGCATCGTGCGGTCGAGCGGCGCGACCGTCGTCAAGGTCCAGATGCGGTCCATGGTGGGTGCGACCGACTTCCGGCTCGACGACTGGAGCCTCATCGTCGAGCGAGCGCCCAACAAGGGTGCCAAGCAGCCGAGCACAGGCCCGGCCGGTCCCGGCTAGAAGCATCGTTCCTCGGTTCGCAACCCCCGGTCGAACGGGGTCGGCCCAATCCGAGTGTCTCGCCTCCAGGAGGCGAGACACTCGGAAATGAATGTCGAAGGCGCCGTGGTCGGCGCTCGAGAAATGGGAGCGAATGTGGTGAAAAGCTTGCAGCGACGGAGCGGGTTGGTCGCTTTCGGCGTTCTCGTCATGGTCTTCGTCGGCGGACAGGCGTACGGCGCGCTCAGCTCGCGCGAGGGTGCCGGGATCGCCCAGGTGGTGGTGGTGCGCAACGACCTCCCCACGACCCTCAACTCGACCAGCTGGGTCGACCTGCCGGGGGCGACGGCGGCGGTGTCGGGCGTCGGCAACCAGCTCGTGCTGGCCCGGTTCTCCGCCGAGTCCTACTGCACCGGTGCCGTCGGCGGCTACTGCTCGGTCCGCATCCTGGCCCGGGGGGAGGAGATGCATCCCAAGGCGGGATGCAACTTCGCCTTCGACAGCGTGGCCGCGGGCGGGACCGCAACACCCCCCGAGTCGACGGACCCGGGAGCCGAGGCCCCCGAGACAGCCGCCGCTGCAGCCAGCTCCGAGTCCCAGTCCATGGACAGGAGCATCGTCAGGCTGGGGGGCCAGACGGTCGTCAAGGTGCAGGTGCGGTCGATGGCCGGGGCGACCGACTTCCGGCTCGACGACTGGAGCCTCACCATCGAGCGGGCACCCGACAAGGGCGGTCCCGGCCAACCGCAGAAGGGACAGCCGCCTGCCTGCTGAGACCCGTTCCTACCTGGGTCGCATTGAGACCCAGAGGGCCCGGGCGGGGACTCCGCCCGGGTTCGCACCGGCGCCAGCCTCGACCGCGTCCAGCACCCTGCCGGGAGTGCTGGGCATCGACCGTTGAGGCTGGCTACCCGCCCGCCAGACTGGCGCAGGCCGTCTCGTAGTCGGCGTCGGTGCCCTTGCGCAGGTCGACCGTCGTCGGCTGCATGTGGTCGGGATTGGCGCCGTCGGAGATGCTGTTGACCCCGTCGAAGTCGCTGAGGGCGCCGGCCACGGTGAGGTCGTCGCCGTGCCATTCGACGTCGAGATCGCTGAAGCGCAGGCCCACGACCGGGTCGCCGATGGGGCTCAGGGTCATGAACGAGTCGGAGCCGCGGATCCGCCCGAAGATCTCGTACTCCTGCGATTCCGGGCGCCCGATGCAGGCCTGGGCGGTGCCTTCGAACCGCCGACCGGCGTCGTCGCCTCCGGGACTGTTCGCCTTCGGGGCCTTCGGGACGCCGATCTCCAGGTGGAGCGCCCCCTGTTGCCCGCTGGGCGTCACAAAGGTGCCGTGCCAGTTGCCCTTGGGCACGCCCTTGCCGAGGATGAAGAAGTACACGAGGGCGTAGCCGCCGAACGCCAGGCCGACCGCCAACACCACGAACCGCAGTCCCCTCCGCATCCCCCGCCCCCGCCCCGCTACAGCGGCCGGACCGACACCCAGAGGGCCCGGGCAGGGACGCCTCCCGGGTTCGACCAGTGATGGGGGCGGTCGGTGCGCAGGTGCAGGGCGTCGCCTTCGCCCAGGAGGTAGGCGCGGCCGTCGACGTCGAACTCCAACTCGCCGCCCAGGACGAAGACGAGCTCTTCGCCTTGGCGCTCGCCCTCGCCCAGGACGCTTCCGGCACCGGGCTCGATCGTGGCCACCGACCCGTCCAGGAGGAACCTGGCGTAGGAGCCGGTCACGGTGGCCATCTCCACTCCCGGCTGGGGGCTGAAGGCGGACGGTCGGGCGTCGGCGGGGGTGAACGCCACCGGCCCCGCGGCCGGGCCCTCCTCGTCGACGAACCACCCGACGGGACGGTCGAAGGCGTCGGCCAGCTTCAACAGGGTGGTGATGGTGGGCACCATCCCGTTGCGCTCGATCTTGTGGATGGCGGCGGACGAAACTCCCGCCCGCTCGGCCAGCTGCTGCAGCGAAAGCCCGCGTTGCAGCCGCAGCTCGCGCATCCGGGGCCCAATCGCCCCGACGATTCGATCGACTGCCGATCCGGGGGTAGGCGAGGCTTCGGTCGTCGGCTCGCTGAGGTCTGTCAATTCCCGCCTCCTTGACAGCGTGGGAAACGTACGTCCAGTATAGTAAACGCCTTCGGCCCAGCCCGTCGATGTCCCGAGGTGCCCCCAAAGTTCCGAGGTGCTCCCGAAGTTCCGAGGTGCTCCCGTAGTTCCGAGGTGAAGGACTTGGCTCAGAGGATCGTGATCGTGGGCGGAGGCGCTGCCGGCATCGGTGCCGCCGGCGCGGCCAAGGCTACCGACCGCGACGCCGAGGTCACGGTCTTCACCGAGTACGAGGACGCCGCCTACAGCCCGTGCGGCATTCCCTACGTCCACGGCAAGGAGATCCCCGACTTCGAGCGCCTCTTCCTCGCCACCAAGGAGGCGTACAAGGAGAACGGGATCGACATCCACTACGACACCAAGGTGACCAACCTCGACGTCGAGCGGAAGAACGTCACCATCGAGAACGCCGACGGGCGCCGGGAGCTCGGATGGGACCGCCTCATCCTGGGGACGGGGTTCGACTACGCCGACCCGGGCATCCCCGGGACCGACCTGGGCGGGCTGTACTACGTCAAGAACATCCGCCGGGCCATGGAGTGGGACAAGGTCCTCGACACGACCAAGGTGGCGGTGGTGGTGGAGGCGTCGCCGCTCGGCCTGGAGATGGTGACCGCCCTCGCCCACCGCGGCATCGAGACGCACCTGGTCGACAAGGCGCCGTGGGCCCTGGCCGAGGCGGCCGACCCCGACATCGCCGAGCCGGTGCAGGACTCGTGGGCCGAGATGGGCGTGAAGATGCACTGGAACACCCCCGCCCGGGCCTTCATCGGCGACGACAAGGGCCAGGTCCAGGCGGTGCGCACTGACTCCGGCGACCTGCCCGCCGATCTGGTGGTCGTCTGCACCAAGAAGAAGCCCAACGTCAGCCTGTCGGCCAAGGAGATCAAGATCGGCTCGACGGGCGGGATCGTGGTCGACGAGCGCATGGGCACGTCGCACCCCGACGTGTTCGCCGCCGGCGACTGCGCCGAGCTGCCCCACGGGGTGAGCAACCTTCCCATCCAGGGCCTTTCCGGCAGCCACGCCTACGCCCAGGGCAAGGTGGCGGGCTCCAACGCGGCGGGGGGAAGCGCGCCTACCAACCGGTCTACGTCCCCTGGGGGATGGTGGCGGGCAAATGGATGATCGGCGGGGTGGCGTTCGGGGAGACCCTGGCCACCGCCCTCGGCATCCCCTTCGTGATGGGCGTGGCCAACGGGATCTCCCGGGCCCGCTACTACCCCGGCGTCAAGAAGGTGCGGGTGAAGCTGCTGGCCGAGCCGGGCAGCCTGCGCCTCATCGGGGCCCAGATGGTGGGCGGGGAGGGGATCAAGGAGCGGGCCGACTTCCTGGGCATGGCGGTCAAGACCGGGATCACCCTGCGCGACCTGGCCACCATGGAGAACGTCTACTCGCCCCCGATCGGCGCCCTCAACGAGCCCATCTCGGTGGCGGCCCAGAACGCCCTCGCGAACCTGGTGAGCAAGTGACGTGGGGTTCTCCCATTGGCTGCGGGAGAACTCCGAGCACTACCTCATGGTCGACGCCCAGCGCCGGATCGCGTTCCGCAACGGGCTCCCACCCCCCCCGCCACCCAAGGGCCTGCGCGACCAGTTCTGGCTGGGCGTGTTCGCCCCGATCTACCGGCGGCTGCCGTGGAGGCTGCGGCGGATGACCATCCAGCTCATGCCCGGCAGCCACCGCCAGACCTGGACCCAGCCGCCGACCCGGGGAACGCCTGCGGTCGGGCCAGTCGCACCACCGATGCCACCCACGGATCCCGAGGGAACCTCCATAGAAAGCTGAGGAGAGCAGATGCCGAAGACCGTCAACAACCCGAGGCCCGCCGATGGCGAGACCCTCTTCAACACCGACGAGAAGCTGTTCGAGGACATCAAGGCCAACCCCGGGGAGAAGGCGTTCGTCTTCATCCACACCGTCCCCTACGAGGGCTCGGTGGCACTGGTGAACCTGCTGACCTCCACCCGCCTGGTGCGCAAGGGCTTCGACGTGAGCATCGTCCTCTACGGCCCCGGCGTGCTGCTGGCGTCGGGCACCCGCGGCTTCCCCGCCGTCGGCCAGGAGGCGTTCCCCGGCCACATGGCCATCAACAACCAGATCAAGACCCTCATCAAGGAGGGGGCCACGATCTACGCCTGTCGCTTCGCCATGGGCGCCCTGTACGGCTTCCGGGAGGACGACCTCATCGAGGGCGTCACCCCCTTCCATCCTCTCGACGTGCTCGACTCCGCCCTCACCGCGTGGCGGGCGGGGGCCTTCCAGATCAACACCTGGACCGTCTGAGCAAGCCTGGAGCGGCCGCGCCTGGAACCGCCGTCCGGGCGCGCCGCTCCGCCTAGGGAGAGGAGATCGGTTTGGACACCGTCGCCGACATGGGCGGCATGCAGGGCTTCGGGACGGTCGAGCTCACGGCGCCCGACGATCCGCCCTTCCACGAGGACTGGGAGAAGCGGGCGTTCGCCATGGGCCTGCTGTCGATGCGGATCTCGGGCACCAACCTCAACACCTTCCGCTACGGCCTCGAGCGCCAGGACCCGATCGACTACCTGGCCTTCGGCTACTACGGCCGGTGGCTGAAGATGGTCGAGAACCTGCTCGTCGACAGCTCCATCATCGCCCCCGGGGCGATCGACGCCCGGGCCCGCAAGCTGCGGGGCGAGGACGTGGAGGAGCCGCCCGCGCCCGAGCCCGACCAAGCCCGACTACAAGGAGACCGCGCCCGGATCGCTGCGCCAGGTCGACGAGCCAGCCCGCGTTCGCGGTGGGCGACCGGGTTCGGGTTCGCGACCTCCACCCCCAGGGCCACACCCGCCTGCCCCGATACGTGCGGGGGCGGTCCGGCGAGATACGGCTGATCCATCCGGCCATGGTCCTGCCCGACACCAACGCCCACTTCCTGGGCGAGAACGCCCGGCCCGTCTACGGGGTGGCCTTCGAGTCGACCGAGCTGTGGGGCGACGAGGCCGAGCCCTTCACCCTGATCATCGACCTGTACGAGCACTACCTGGAGGCCGCCCCCAGTGAGTCACCATGACTGAACCCAGCCAGACCACCGTCAACGATCGCGGGGTCGAACGCCTGCCCATCGCCCTGCGCACGGAGGCGCTGGAGTCGATCCTCGTCGAGCGGGGCCTGGTCGACCCCGCGATGATGGACAAGTTCATCAAGAACTACGAGGAGAACGTCGGCCCCATGAACGGGGCCAAGGTGGTGGCCCGGGCGTGGGTCGACCCCGAGTACAAGGCCCGGCTGCTGGAGGAAGGCACCGCGGCCATCGCCGAGCTGGGCTTCAAGGGGCCCCAGGGCGAGCACATCGTGGTCGTCGAGCAGACGCCGGACACCCACCACGTGGTCGTGTGCACGCTCTGCTCCTGCTACCCGTGGCCGGTGCTGGGGCTTCCCCCGTCCTGGTACAAGGACCCCGCCTACCGGTCGCGCATGGTGCGGGAGCCGCGGACGTTGCTGGCGGAGATGGGCCTCGACGTCGACGAGGGCGTCGAGATCCAGGTCTGGGACAGCTCCTCGGAGGTGCGCTACATGGTGCTGCCCGAGCGTCCGGCCGGCACCGACGACCTGTCGGAGGAGGACCTGGCCGCGCTCGTCACCCGCGACGCCATGGTCGGGGTGGCCAAGGTGGCGCCGCCGTCGTGAGCCCGGTCGCGGCGGTCACCGTCGGGGTGCTCGACGTCTACGGCCCGGCGTCGCCCCCCCGCAGCAACGGCGAGCTGGTCTTCGCCGAGCCGTGGGAGAGCCGGGCCTTCGGGATGGCCCTGGCCCTGCACGAGGCAGGGGCGTTCGAGTGGGAGGACTTCCGCCAGGAGCTGATCGCCACCATCGCCGTCTGGGACGACGACTGGAGCTACTACCGGTGCTGGCTGGGGGCGCTGGAGTCGGTGCTGGCCGCCCAGGGGGTGGTCGGTCCGGCCGAGGTCGACGTCCGGGTCGAGGCGCTGGCCGCCCGTCCCACCGGCCACGACCACGGGGACCATCACCACGGGGACCATCACCACGGCTGAGCTCTCGGTGGACGCCACGTGGGACGGCGGGTACCGCTGCCGGGTGCGGGCCCGGGACTTCGAGATCCGGGCCGACGAGCCGGTGAAGGCGGGCGGCGACGACACCGGTCCTCAGCCGACGGAGCTGTTCCTGGCCTCCCTGGCCTCGTGCTTCACCCTCGCCCTGGCCCACGTGGCCCGCAAGCGCGACATCGAGCTCCCCGGCATCGCGGTGCGGGTGGTGGGCACCTACGACGGCCCCAAGTTCGTCCACGTCCGGGTCGAGGTCAGCTCCGACTATCCCCGGGAGGAGTTGGAGAAGCTGGCCGAACGGGCATCCGCCGTCTGCTACGTCTCCAACACCATTCGTGCGCTGCACGACACCGAGGTGGTAATCACGTAGCGGAGGTGGTCGCCAATGGCCGACGTGATCGGGTTGTACCGGCGGGCGGTCGAGGAGTTCGGCGCCCGGCTGCGGACAGTGTCCGCCGAGCAGTGGAGCGCGCCCACGCCCGCCTCCGAATGGGACGTGCGGGCGCTGGTCAACCACGTGCTCAGCGAGAACCAGTGGGTGCCGCCGCTGCTGGAGGGCCTCACCATCGAGGAGGTCGGCGACCGCTTCGAGGGCGACCAGCTGGGTGCCGACCCCTACTCGGCCTGGACCGACGTGGTCGTGGCCGCCCTCGCCGCCTGCCACGACGACGACGTGCCGCTGCGGGTGGTGCACGTGTCCTTCGGCGAGATCACCGGCGAGGACTACCTGGCCCAGGTCACCACCGACCATGTCATCCACGCCTGGGACCTGGCCCGGGCCACGGGCGGCGACGAGCACCTCGACCCCGAGCTGGTCGACTTCGCCTACGGCTACATCGCCCCCCAGGCCGAGATGTGGCGGGAGGCGGGCGCGTTCGGGCCCGCCACCAAGCCCCCGGCCGGCGCCGACCGCCAGGCCGAACTGCTGGCCCTCACCGGTCGCGACCCATCGGGCATGGGCGAGCTGGCCGACGTGCCCGTCGCCGACGAGGCTGCGGGAGGGGTGAGCGGGGAGGATCTGAGCGGCGAGGACCAGCTGGCGGTCCACCTGGGGCTGCTGGCGGGGCAGGCCCGCACCATCCAGGGCGAGCTCGACAGCCTACCTCACCACCCGCAGCCACTACTGGGACAACAAGGCCGAGGAGTGGGCCGCCGACCTCGGCCGCTACGACCGGGTGATCGTGGGCATGGCCCAGATGCTCGGCTATCCCGTCCCGCCCCATCCGCCCCAGGGCGCCCAGCGCCGCCTCAGCCGGGAGGAGCGGGCCGCCATCCAGGGTTTCCTGGAGGAGAACGGGGTCGACCTCGGGCGCAACCAGCCCGAGCCAGGAGGACCAGGAGACGAGTTAGCCCGAAGGCGGGGGGCGCCGGGGGCGAGGCGCCGGCGGGTTCGGATTGGTCGACGCCCGTAGGCGACGGGCGGCCAGCTCGCCGGCCACGCCCCCGAGCAGGAGGCTGAGGGCGACCACCCCGAAGATGAGGCCGGGGGTGGTGCCGATGTCGACCGAGTTCTCGAAGCGGGTGATGGCCATGCCCGCCAGCACCGCCAGCCACCAGCAGGCGGCGCAGGGCGGCTCCAGGATCTCGGCCTCGTTCTGACGGCCGATTCCCAGCAGGATGACGCCGAAGCCGAGGAGGAAGCTGGCGACGGCCCGGGCCGAAAGGGGCGTCAGCGGCCACGGCCACAGGCTGTCGGCCGAGCCGGGGGCGAGGAACATGACCAGGCCCACCACCGACAGCAGCGTCCCCTGGGCCAGGAACAGGTAGCGCAGGCCGGGAACGATCGGCGTGGAGTGCTGCCGACCCGCATCGGAGGGGTCCGGTCCCTCCTCGAGCTGGCGGGAGAGCAGCACCCCGCTGGCGATGGGGGCGGCGATGTAGACGAGCGTCCACAGCCAGGCCGCAATCAGGGCGATCGGCTCGTCGCTGCCGTAGTTGAACTGGTCGAGGTGCCCGAGCGTGGCCAGGGCCATGGCCGTCACGAAGGTGAGGGTGCCGACGAAGGCGACCCGCACGCCCCGCCACGAGGGCACGCTGTAGGACAGGAACGACAGCAGGCTGATCCCCAGGAAGCAGGCGCCCAGGAAGTTGGCGGTGTCGCCCCGGGCGATCGTCCAGGCGAAGAGGCTGCCGGTCTTCTCCGGGAAGAGGAAGAGCACCAGCCCCGCGATCCCGGAAAGGGCGCTGCCGACCCCCCAGAAGAAGGTCCGGATCTGAGGGGTCACGGTCCGGTCGGGCATCGGGCGTCGGACACTACCTCGCTTCCGACCCGGCAGGAGCGGTTGACCAGCGAGGGCGCCGGCGCCGTTGACGGCGCCCTTGCAGGTCATGGGTCCCGCCAGGGACTATGCCGCCGCCGTGGATCGGGCCGCGGGGGATTGGGCGGGCCGGGCGTAGGAGGCCAGGCGCTCCAGCCGGCCGCCGCCGACGACCACGGACAGCTCCATCCACTGCGTCTTCACCCGCGCCGCCCGACAGATTCGGCGGAACTCGGCCCGGGCCTGGTCCTCGCAGTGGAACACCTGGCTCCGGGGAGCTCCGCGTCCGCCGCACAGCAGCAGGTAGCAGTCCTTCTCGTGTCCGGTCCGGTCCATCGCTCGCCTCCCTCTCGCTCACTACTGAGAGCCCGGAGGACGACGTTTGATACACCGTGGAATTGCGGGCGTCCGAGGCTTAACATCTCGTCCGCCTGGCTCTCGGATCAGCCGGGTGACGTTCAGTCATGTCCACCGTTGACGGGGGGGAAATGGCAAAGACGGAGGCTCCACCGCCGGGATCGGCCGAAGAGCGGGCGAGGCGGGAGTACAAGATCTGGAACGTGATCGGGGCCTCATCGGCCGGCACGGTGATCGAGTGGTACGACTTCTACATCTTCGGGACGCTGGCCGCGACCCTGGCCCCGAGGTTCTATCCCCCCGGCAACGAGACGGTGCAGCTCCTGCTGTACCTGTCCACCTTCGCCGTCGGCTTCGTCGTGCGTCCCTTCGGCGCCATCTTCTTCGGCCGCATCGGCGACCTGGTCGGGCGCAAGTACGCCTTCATGGTGACCCTGATCATCATGGGCGTGACCACCGCCGGCGTCGGTCTCTTACCGAGCTACGGGACGATCGGCTATGCCGCCCCGGCCTTGCTGATCCTGTTCAGAATCGCCCAGGGGCTCGCCCTGGGCGGGGAGTACGGAGGGGCGGCCATCTACGTCGCCGAGCACGTCCCCGACAACAAGCGGGGCTTCTACACCAGCTTCATCCAGATCACGGCCACCGGGGGTCTCTTCCTGGCCATCCTGGTGGTCGTCATCACCCAGCGGTCGATGAGCGCGGAGAGCTTCCGGGACTGGGGCTACCGGATCCCGTTCCTCCTGTCCCTGGTCCTGCTGGGGCTCTCGCTCTACGTGCGGATGAAGATGAAGGAGTCCCCCATCTTCGCCACCCTCAAGGCGGAGGGGAAGACGTCGAAGGCGCCCCTGACCGACGCCCTCAAGGGCTGGGAGAACTGGAAGCGCATCCTGCTGACCCTGTTCGGGGCCACCGCGGGCCAGGCCGTGGTCTGGTACACGGGGCAGTTCTACGCCCTCTTCTACCTGACCACCATCCTCAAGGTGGAGACGGAGGCGGCCCGCATCACGGTGGCCGTGGCCCTGTTGCTGGGCATGCCGTTCTTCACCATCTTCGGCGCCATGTCCGACCGCATCGGCCGGAAACGGATCATCATGACGGGCTGCCTGCTGGCGGCGCTCTCCTACATCCCGATCTACCACGGGATGCAGGCCGCGGCCAGGACCGACGTGGTGAAGCTCTCGGCCACCCACGACCCGATCACCGACGAGCCCAAGCTCTCGGCGATCAACTCCGCGGGCCAGATCGTGACGGCCAAGACCGACACCGCCTACAAGACGAACATCGAGAACACCGACGAGATCCGGCCCGGCGTCAGCAAGTTCTTCGACGCCCAGCAGGTCAACACCAACTTCGCCCTGCTGGTGTTCTTCATCTTCCTGCAGATGTTGCTCGTCTGCATGGTCTACGGGCCGATCGCCGCCTTCCTGGTGGAGGCGTTCCCGGCCAAGGTGAGATACACGTCGTTCTCCTTGCCCTACCACCTCGGCAACGGCGTCTTCGGAGGCCTGCTCCCCTTGATTGGTCTGTATGTGAACTCGGCCACCAAGAGCATGTACTGGGGTCTGGCCTATCCGATCATCGTCGCGTCGATCACCTTCGTGGTGGGCATGATCGCCCTCAAGGAGACCCGAAACGTGCGCATCTGGGACGAGTTGGAGGCGCTCCGGGCCGAGGAGGCTCCACCGGACGGGGCCGCGCCGACCCCTGCCGGAGCGGCGACCTAGGGCGGGCTAGCGGGCTAGCGGGCGAGGAACCAGTCGGTCGCGACGTGCAGGCCGCCGGCGGCGGTGCGGCAGCTCAGGCTCACCGGCCCCGCCCGGAGGCCGGCGGCGGTGAAACGGCCCATGTCGTCGGCGTCGACGGTGACGGTGCCGCCCCCGTGGCGCACCTCGACCGACCCGGCCTGGGCCGGCACCAGCTGTCCGAGCAACCGCACCCCGTCGGGTCCGGCCGCCGTCTCCACCTCCACCGTGAGGCCGGCCGACTCGAAGGTGAGCAGCTCGGGGGTGGCGACGCCCCGGACGGCGGCCATGCGGTCGGCGTCGAGCACCGAGTCGCTGGTGAGCTGGGCCAGCTCGGCATCGATGGTGTGCCAGATGAACCCGGCCTTGGCCGCGGCCACGATCTCCGGTGGCATCGGGTCGATCCGGCTGACGATGGCCCGCAGCTCCTGGAGAAGCTCCTCTACGCCAGGGTCGCCTTCTTCCGAGTCTTTGGCATCCGAGACTTTGGCATCCGAGTCTTTGGCGCCCGGAGTCACTGGCGCCCGGGTCATCGCGCTGGGGTCGAGTGGGCCTACGTCGGTCGGCTCACGGCCGTCGGCCCGTGGGGCAGGGGTCTGGTCCTGGCCCCGATCACCCGGGTTGGCCCGGCCCTCGTCTCGGTTGTCGTTTGTCATATGCGTATCCCCCTACCGAGATGAACCCTCGGGACCCTCCGTGATACGCGCGAAATGTATTCGCAGACGATTAAGGCACCGGCGCCGGGTGGGACCGATGCTACCGATCGGCATCTCGAGCCCGATCGCGACCTCCTCGTAGCTGGGGGGAGGGTCGGCGGCGAGGAAACGCAGCAGCCGCTGGCAGCCGGCGGACAGCATGCCCATGGCTTCCCACAGGGCCTTCTCCCGTTCACCCACCAAGAGGTCGGTGTCGACATCGGGGGCGTCGTCGACCAGGGACTCCTCCCAGTCGTCGTCGCCCGGGGCGTGGCGGCCGGCCCGGCGCAGAAGCCGGAGGCACTCGTGGGTCGCGGTGGTGACCAGCCACGCCCCCACCCGGCCGGGCTCGCGGATCTGGTCGAGGTTGGACACCAGCCGCAGGAAGGTGACCTGGTAGACGTCGTCGGCGTCGGCCTTGCCCAGCCGGAAGGAGCGACCGACTGAGCGCACCCGGGGTCCGAAGCGCACGACGATGGCGTCCCATGCCGCCGAATCGCCGGCCCGGGCCCGAAACACCAGGTCGGCGACCTCGTGGTCCTCCGGGGTCGCCGACACGGAGTTATCGTAGGAGGGTTCGCTGGGCGGCCCCCGATCGAGCGGGTCGGACCCCGATCAGACGACGTTCACCACCGTGCCCAGTCCGGGAAGGCGCAGCAGGGCCGGATCGTCGATCACCCGCTCGACCGCCTCCTTGGCCGTGCAGCCCTCGGCCATCATGGTGCGGGCCAGGGCCGCGGCGACCACCGGTGCCGAGAACGAGGTGCCGCTCCAGATGGCCCAGCCCCTGAAGTCGTCCGGGTCGTCGGCGCCGCCCCCGGCTCGCAAGGAGCCGTTGAACATGAAGAACGTGCTCAGCAGCTCGACGCCGGGAGCGCAGGCTCGCACCCACGGGCCGTAGTTGGTGAAGAAGGCGGGACCGTCGGGACCGATGGCGCCCACGCTGACCACGTCGGGCAGGGCGGCCGGGAACATGGGCTCGCACGTCCCGTCGTTGCCCGCCGAGGCCACCACCACCACGCCGCACTTCTGGATCTTGGCGATGGCCGCGGCCAGGAACTGTGGCCGCTCGGGCAGATAGCTCCCGAAGGACAGGCTCAGCACGGTGTGCTCGGGGTCGTCGAACGTCAGCGTCTGGAGCCGTTGGTAGACGATCTCCTCGTCGGTGTCGCCGGCGCAGGCCAACACCTTGTGCACCGTGACCTGGCAGCCGGGGGCGACCTGCGTCACCAGGCCGGCAATGAACGTGCCGTGGCCGGCGACCTGGTCGAGGAGTCGGTCGGCGGGGTCGAGGTCGGGATGGTCGCAGTCGAACGTGTCGTCGAACGGGGCGACCGGCGCATTGGCCATCGCCGGCGGGAACACGGCCGTGCCCCTGACCGGGAACCCGGTGTCGAGGACGATCACCTGCGGCGCGCTCTGCCTGGCCGCGGTCGCGATGAGCCTCTCCGGCTTGGTGGTGGGGTTGTCGGTCGGAGCCGGTCGGGCGCTGCTGCGTCTCGGCGTGGGGTGCACCGACAGACCGCCGAAGGGTGTGGGGTGGACGGACTGGGCGCCGTAGGGCGTGGGGTGGACGGACTGGGCGGAGCCCCCGCCCCCGCCCCCGCAGCCGCACCCGCAGCCGCACCCGCAGCCCCCGCCGCCGTACGGCGTCGGGTGGACGGACGTCAGGAAGTAGGGCGTCGGGTGCACCGACTCGGCACCGAAGGGCGTGGGGTGGACGGACTCGGCCCCGAAGGGAGTCGGGTGGACGGACCCGGCCCCGAACGGCGTCGGGTGGACGGACCCGGCCCCGAACGGCGTGGGGTGAACGGATCGGGCCCCGAACGGTGTCGGGTGGACGGACCGGGCTTCGAGGCAACGCCAGCCCTGGGCCGGGTGGGGCGGGCAGCCGCCGCATCCGCAACCGCACCCGCACCCGCCGCCGAGGGCGAAGTACACGTAGTTGACCTGGGCCACGAAGCCCCGGCGACGCAGCTCGTCGACGGTGGCGATGGGGTCGTTCACCTGCAGCAGGCGCCGGACCAACTTGCTCACGTGCCGGTTCTCCTCGGAATCGACGATCACCTGCTCGGCGTTGGCGGGCACCTCGTTGGCGACGTCCCTCGCCTCCTCGACCCGATTCGAGCTGGTCACCACCACGTCCGGCCGGAAGGCGAAGGGCAACCCCCCCGGCGTGGTGCCGTAGAGGACACGGTCCTGGAACTGACCTGTGGGGATGGGGATCCGCTTGCCGCCCCAATTCCCGTGCTGACCTTCGTCGTTGTCCGACAGATCCTTCGCCATGGTTTGCAGTCCCCTCGCTCACCCGTCCCAGAGTCTCGGCGAGCCGCCGTGATACATGTTCTCTAGCATCTGGGCGCGTGCGGCCGTCGGAGATCCTCGAAGCACTCGATGACCTGGCCGAGCGCCGCCACCGCGACCCCCCCAGCGTTCTCGCCCGAGCGCGTGATCTTCTGGCCGAAACCGACGACCCGAGGGTCGTCGCCGCCGCCCATCGCGTCCTCGGTCTCGCCTTCCACGAGCTCGACCAGCTCCCCGACGCGGTGGCCAGCTTCCGCCGGTCGGTCGCGCTCAGCGTGGAGGGCGGCTTCGCCGACCGGGAGGCGCTGGCCCGGGCCAGCCTGGCCATCTCCCTGCTCACGGTGGGCGACACCGCCCTGGCCGAGGAGGAGATGGCAGGGGCGGCGGCAGTGGCGCCGCCGTCGGTGCGGGGGGTGGTCGAGCTCCTGCGGGGGGTGGTGGCCGTCCGCACCGGACACCTGGAGCAGGGGATGGACGCCTACCGGCGGGCGCTGGGCTGGCTGGAGGAGGTGGGCGACGAGTGCTCCGTGGCCCGGGCCCTGGTGTGCCGGGGCGTCGTCCACAGCTGGCAGGGCAACCTGGAGCGGTCGCTCGACGACTTCGCCCAGGCCGAGCGCATCGCGGTGGCGCGGGACCTGCCGGTGCTGGTGGCCATGTCGGCCCACAACACCGGCGTCGCCTACTGCCGGCGGGGCAGCCTGCCCGACGCCCTGGCCGCCTTCGACCGGGCCCAGCGGGCCTACGAGGCGCTGCACAACCCGGGCCGGCTCCTCGCCGTGCTGGAGGCCGACCGGAGCGAGGCGCTGATGGTGGCCGGCCTGGTGGCGGAGGCCCGGGAGTCGGCCGCGGCCGCGGTGGCGGCGCTGGAACCGCTGGGCGACCTGCTCCACCTGGTGGAGGCCCGGATGCTGCTGGCCCGGGCCCTGCTGGCCGGAGGCGCCTACGACGAGGCGTCGTGCGAGGCGGCCCGGGCCGGGCGGGAGGCGGTGGCCGCCCCCCCGCTGGCGGCCCAGGCCCGGTACGTGGAGGTGCAGGCCGAGGTGGTGGCCCTGCAGGACCGGGGTCTGCCGTCGCCCGACCTGCTCCGCCGCAGCCAGCGCATCGCCTCCGAGCTGGAAAGCCAGGGCTGGCTGGTGGAGGCGCTGCACGTCCGGACGTTCGTGGGGCGGATCGCGCTGGCCCTGGGCTGGCCGGCGGTGGCGCGGGCCGAGCTGAGCCACGCCGCCGCCGCCCGCAGCCGGGGCACGGCCGACCTCCGGGCCCGGGCGTGGCTGGCCACCGCCTTGCTGCGGGTGGCCGAGGGCGATCGTCCGGGGGCCAAGCGGGCGCTCACCCGGGGCATCGCCGTCGTCGACGAGTACCGGGGCACCCTGGGCGCGACCGAGCTGCGGGCCCACGCCTCCGGCCACGGGATCGACCTGGCCCGCCTCGGCGTCAGCCTGGCCCTCGACGACGGCCGGCCGGGGGAGGTGCTGCGGTGGGCGGAACGGGGCCGGGCCGGTGCTCTCCGGCGTCCCGCGGTGCACCCCCCCGACGACGAGCAGCTGGCCACCGACCTGGCCGAGCTGCGCCGGCTGCGCACCGAGGCCCGGGAGGCGGCCATACGGGGGACGCCGCCGCGACCGGCCCTCCAGGGCCGGGTGGCGGCGGTGGAGAAGTCGGTCCGCAACCGTACCCGGCGCACGGCCGACGCCCGCGGTCGCGACGCCTGGGTGGCCGACACCGGCCGGGTCGACCTGGTCGCGGTCCGGGCGGCCCTGGGCCAGCGGGTGCTGGTGGAGTACGTCGCCCACCACGGGGTCCTCCACGCGGTCACCGTCACCGGCCGCCGGGCCCGGTTGCACCGGCTCGGGTCGGTGGACGAGATCGACCAGGAGCGGCGCTACCTCCTGTTCGCCCTCCGCCGGCTGTTGTGGCCCCGGTCGCGGGCGGCGGCGGAGTCGGCGGTGGCGTCGACCGCGGCCCGGCTCGACGACCTCCTGCTGGCTCCGCTGCGCCTGCCGGCGGACGTGCCCGTGGTGATCGTGCCCACCGGCGAGCTCCACGGTCTGCCCTGGTCGGCCCTGCCCAGCCTGGCCGGGAGGTCCACGACGGTCGCCCCCAGCACCGCCCTGTGGCTGGGCGGGGACGGGCCCCGGTCGGCGGCCGGATCGTCGGGCGGGCGGGGACGGGTGGCACTGGTGGCGGGGCCGCAACTCCCCGGAGCCGACGCCGAGGTGGGGGAGCTGTCCGCCCTCTATCCCGACGCCACCGTCCTCACCGGCGCCACCGCCACCACCGTCGGGGTGATGGCCGCCCTGGAGGAGGCCGACCTGGTGCACCTGGCCGCCCACGGGATCTTCCGGGCCGACAGCCCCCTGTTCTCGTCCGTGCTCCTGGCCGACGGTCCCCTCACCGTCTACGACCTCGAGCGGCTGCGGCGGGCGCCGTCGGTGGTGGTGCTGTCGGCGTGCGAGGCGGCGGTGGCCGCGGTCCACGACGGCGACGAGCTGCTCGGCACCGCCGCCGCCCTGCTGGCCCTGGGCGTGCGCTCGGTGATCGCCCCCCTCATGGCCGTCCCCGACGCCGCCACCATCGCGGTGATGGTCGGCCTCCACCAACGGCTGAGGGCGGGGGAGCGTCCGGCGGAGGCCCTGGCCCACGCGGGCGAGGGTCAGGACACGGCCGCCGCCGCCGCCTTCCTCTGCATCGGCCGCGACGACGCCTGACCGCTGGACCGGGCCCCGATCTTCCGAACTGGTGACACTTGACCCCCCCAGAGGGCGGTGAAGTGTCACCAGTTCGGACTTCGGCGCTGTGCCGGTCAGCCGGACTGGGCGAGGACGCGCAGGAGGCGGGTGCCGGGGCCGGGGGCGCCTCGGCGGAGGGCCACGTCGACGGCGACGCTGAACAGGCGCTCGGCCAGCTCGGGGTGGTCCCACCGGTGCTCGGCGGCGAAGTCGAGCCAGTCGGCGGGGGGGACGAGGTCCTCGGCGCTGTAGTCGAGCTCCTCCCACGTGGTGGCCAGCTCGAACAGGTCGAGGGCGGCGGCGACGTCGCCGTCGACCCGGACGAGGAGGTCGTGGTGACGGGGCGCCTCCCGGGCGAACCGGCAGTGACACGCAACCCGGCCCCGACAGGCAGTGGTCTTCGGCACGGCACGCCTCCCCTGCTCGGTGTGTCCGGGGAGCATGCGCCCGGGTCCTTGCACCAGCATTGCACGACCGTGCAACGAAGGACGGGTCGGCTCGGGGCCGTGCAACAAACGGGTCAGGCCGGTGAAACCCGGGCGACCCGAACCGGCCCGCCGGCCCTCAGGTGGACGGGGAGGCGGTCGCCCAGCCCGAGTGCCCCAGGTGCGCGAGGCACCGGCGGACGTCGTCGGCCACGGGGAGGCGGTCGCCCAAGGAGAGGCCGAGGCCGGGTCGAGGCCGGGGCCCAGATCGAGGCCGAGGCCGAGGCCCAGGCCGATGCCGTAGGCGAGGTCGGCGCCCGAGGTGTGGCCGAGGCGGCCGAGGGCGGCGAGGTGGGTGTCGGCCGCGGCCCGGTCGCCGTCGGCCAGCGCCGCCAGCAGGTCGTGCACCGGCTCCACGCTCTGGCCCCGGGCGGCCCAGTCGAGGAACGCGCGGGCCACCGACGTGGTGGGCACCGACCCGGCCACGGCCACCAGCCCGTCCTCCGCCGGCTCGCCGCCCAGGGCCCGCGCCACCAGCAGGATCCCGGCCAGGGTGTCGTCGCCGGCGGGCGTGAGACCGGGGCCGAGGCCGCCGATGGCCCGGGCCACGCCGGCCAGGTCACCCTGGCCGAGGCGGTGGACGGCGACGCCGAGGCGGTCGGCGAACATCGGCGCCGAGAGCGCCGGCGGGGCGGCGGCGGCGAACACGTCGGGGGCCAGGTCGCCCACCGCCTTCGTCAGCCGGTCGGGGTCGGGCAGCGTCCCCCGCCAGATCGACGCGCCGGCGAGGTCGACGACGGCCGCGCCGATGCGCGCGTGGGAGCCGGCCACCACGTCGACCAGGTCCCCCGGCGCCAGGCGGTCGGGCAGCACCGGGGAGCGCAGGTGCAACGGGCCCCGCCACACCTCGGCGGTGGTGAGGGCGAAGAGTCCGCCCGGCACCCGCACGTAGGCGGCCCGGCGGTAGACCGCCACCACCCGGCCCCGGCCGTCGACGGAGAGCGCCCGGTGGGCGCCGAGGCCCATCTCCACGTGGCGACACGTCACCCCAGACATCATCAACCCAGGCGCCGGGCGAGGTCGAGCAGGGCGTCGCGGAAGCAGGCCATCGGACCGTGGGCCACGCCGGCGCCGATCTGCCCGCCCTCCTGGGCGTGGAGGATGCCGGTCGTCACCTTGGGCGTGATCCCCAGTTCGACCACCTTGCGCACGTCGACGCCCACCGGCGTGCCCCGGAAGTCGAGGATCGGCAGCTTGAACCGGCTGCTGCGCCCGGCGCACACCCGGTCCATGTCGTCGGTGGTGGCGACGGCGTCGGCCATCGTCCCCCCCACGAAGGCGGCCACCGCCGGCGAGCCGGCCGCCGCGCACCCACCCAGCCCCACCAGCTCGAGCACGGCCGAGTCGCCGATGTCGGGGGCGGCGTCGTCGGGGCCCCGGCCGGGGTGGAAGAGGGCGTCGCCCACCGGCGGCGAGTCGGTCACGAACCAGTCGTCCGACCCCGACAGGCGCACCCCGTAGGTGGTGCCGTTGCGGGCCATGGTGGTGACCACGCTCGCCCCCGCCACCTGCTCCGCCCACAGGGTGAGCGACTTGGCCCCGGCCATGGCCAGGTTGAGGAAGAACAGGTGGTTCCCCGCCAGGAAGCGCCCGAGCTCGACCCGGCCCGCCGCCTCCAGGGCCATGAGCGACGGGAGCAGGGTGCGCAGGAACAGGTTGGTGGCGGCCTGGGTGCGCATGTGCAGGTCGTCGCCCATCTGCAGGCCCTGGGCCGCGACCGAGAACAGGTCGATCGGCCCGTGGGCCCGGAGGCAGTCGGCCAGGAGCGGACCGGCCACGTCCCGGAGGAAGACGAGGCGGTCGACGGCGGCGGGCGTGTCCTTCCCGAACCAGGCCACCTCGCCCGGCCCCTGGTTGATGGGGGAGAACGACCGGGTGCCGCCCGCCTCCATCTCCACCACGAACACCGGCGCCGACGGCCCGATGGCGGTGGCCATGGGCACGACCGTCGAGTGGTGGTTGGCCGGCTCCAGGTCGATGTGGCCCGTCTCGTCGTCGCCCCAGCCTTCGGCCGTGACCGCGGCCCGGATCGAGTTGCGCAGCGGCTCGCCCATGTCGTCCCAGGCGAGGGCCGGCCCGCAGTGCAGGATCGTGCGCTCGCCCATCCCCGGGACCACGTCGCCGGCCGGGTCGATTCCCACCAGCAGGGGCACGCCGGTGTCGAGGCGGCGGACGACCTCGGCGTTGGCCTCGTCGATCGCGGCCCCGTGGCGGCCGTACAACCTGGTCAGGGCGGCCACCAGGTCGAGGTCCCCACCGGCGGGGATGCGCCAGTCGACGTGGGTGACGGGTCGGCCCTGGTCGCGGATGGCGTCGGCGAACAGCGGCAGCCCGAGGTTGACGACCGCCACCTCGGCCGGCAACTCCACTCCTCCGCTCACGTCGTCTCCACCGCCAGCTTGAGCAGGGCCGACTCGGCGCAGTCGAACGACGCCCGCCAGCGGTCGGCCTCGGCGTGCAGCCCGGCGGCCGACGCCCGGCACGACTCGACCATGGCGCCGACCGCGTCGGGGGCGGCGCCCCCCCGGGCCGAGCGGGTGAAGACGATCTGGCGGGGGTCGAGCACGGCCGACAGGTCGTGGCCGGCCAGTCCCAGGGGCCGCCCCTGGTGCTGGATCGACGCGTTGTCGAGCATCTCGCCGGTGATGTCGACGCCCCGCAGGCCCATGGCCGCGGCCGCCCGCACCGTCGCCCCCACGATCACGTAGGCGGTGCGGTAGTCGATGCGGCAGACCTGCACGATGTGCTCGGCCAGGTCGGTGGCCTGGGTGAACCCGCCGGCCAGGGCGTCGGCCATGCGGTGGGTGTTCACCTGCAGCGTCCCCACCACGCCGGCCATGAGGCGGGTGACCCGGGCGGCCAGGTCGAGGGCGCGGGGGACCTCGCCGTAGGCGAAGATCAGGTTGTCGCTGCGGGCGGACGGGCTCTTCACCACCGCCAGGAAGCCCGACAGCCGGCCGATGAGGATGCCCGACGCGCCCCGCACGATCGACAGCGAGTACGGGTTGCGCTTCTGCGGCATGAGGACGCTCGACCGGGTGAAGCCGTCGTCGAGATCCACGTAGTCGAACTCGCTGCTCGACCAGATCTCGAGGTCCTCGGCCAGCTTGGACTGGTTCGACAGCATGCTGGCGGTGGTGGCCAGGATGTTGATCAGGCCGTCGACCTGCCACATGGCGTCGCGGGTGTGCTCGATCACGCCGCCGAAGCCGAGGAGGTCGGCGATGACCGACCGGTCCTCCAACAGCCGGCTCCCGTTCACGCAGCCGGCGCCGCCGGGGGACGTGTTGACCCACTCGATGCAGTCGATGAGGCGGGCGGCGTCGCGCACGGTCGGGTAGGCGAAGGACAGGACGTAGTGCCCGAACGTCGACGGCTGGGCCTGCTGGAGGTAGGTCTGGTCGGGCATGAGGGTGGTGACGTGGGCCGCGGCCTGGGCCACCACGCTGTCGACGAACCGGGCCGCGTCGTCGACCAGTCCCACCAGTTGGCGGCGGAGGAGCAGGCGCAGGGCCAGGCGGGTGGCCTCCCGGCGGGGACGGCCGGCGTGCAGCCACCCGGCCACGTCGCCCAGCCGGGACACGAAGTAGCGCTCCCGGGAGTTGTAGGCCTCGCCGAAGGACGGGTCGTAGGGGAACTCCTCGGCGGGCATGGCGTGGACCTCGATCAGGAGGTCGAGGAGCTGGCGGGCGGCGTCGTCGGGCACCACCCGCCGGCCCCGGAGGTCGATGACGTGGGCGATGTCGGCCAGGTTGAGACCCTCGTGGAGGAGGGGCGCGTCGGCGTTCTCCAGGGTGAAGCCGGACTCGACCAGCTCGCCGCGCCGGGCCCTCGGTCACGTCACTCCTCGTGGCCGCCGGCCAGGTGGTGCGCCGCCCCCAGCAGGCCGCCGGTGTGCCAGAACACGACCGGTCGCTTCGAGGCCGGGTCGAGGAGGCGCAGGAGCACGGCCAGGGCCTTGGCCGTGTACACCGGGTCGAGCACCAGGCCTTCGGTGCGCAGGGCGACCCGGGCCGCGGACTCACCGTCGGCCGACGGTCGGCCGTGGCCGGGACCACGGGCGTCGGCCAGCTCCAGGCCCCGGTCGGCGGGCGGGGCGACGCCCAGCAGCTCGGCACAGTCGGCGGCCAGCATCTGCACCTGGGTGGCGATCTCGTTGGCCGGCCGGCTCACCGACGCCCCCACCACCCGCCACGTGCGCCCGCACAGCGACGCCCCCAGGGCCAGTCCCGCCCCCGCCCCGCCCGAGCCGGTGGCGATCACCACCAGGTCCGGTTCGATCCCCAGCTCGTCGAGCTGGGCGGCCAGCTCCTGCACGCCGAGCACCATCCCCACCGTGCCCAGGCCGGTGGCGCCGCCCCGCGGCATGGCGAACGGCTTGCGGCCCCCCGCCTTGAGGGCGTCGGCCACCTCCACCACCCGGGCGTCGACCGAGGCGCGGCTGGCGTCGCGGGTGTAGCGGACGACCGCGCCGCACGCCTGGGCCACGGCCAGGTTGGGGTGGGTCTGCCCGGACTCGTTGATCGGTTCCGCTCCCGCCAGCACCAGGTGGCAGTCGAGGCCGGCGGCCGACGCGGCCGCGGCCGCCGCCGCGCAGAAGTTGGAGCTCGGCGCCCCGCCCGTCACCATCACGTCGCAGCCCTGGTCGAGCGCCGCCCCCACCAGGAACTCGAGCTGCCGCGCCTTGTGCCCGGCCAGGCCGAACCCGGCCAGGTCGTCGCGCTTGACCCAGATCGGCGGCCCCCCCAGGGCATGGGTCAGACGGGACGCTTCCACCAGGGGCGTGGGCAGGGTCGCCAGCAGCAACCGGGGCAGCTGGGCGGCGGTGGCCAGTGCGGTGTTGCTGGAGATGGAACTGTCGGTCACGGGGGGTCTCCGTTCGGACTGGTGAACCCCCGCAGTGTCACCGTTCCGGCGGGCGGGCGCAGGGACCGCCTTCCTACACCCATAGGGAGGACTCCTCGGCCCGGGCCGCCCGCGCCCGGGCCAACACCTCGTCGACCATGGCCACCGCGCCCTCGACGGCCGGCCGGGCGAGGATCTCGGCCGCCTCGTCCGCCGTCAACAGGCCGTCGTCCACCACCGCCTGGGCCAGGGTGCGGCCGGCGTTCGTCGAGGCCCCCGGGGCGAGCGCCCGGTGGAGCGCCTCCTGGGCCCGGTGGCGGCCGAGGCGGGCGGTGAGGACGGCCAGCACCCGCTCCGATCCCGAGCCCGTCGTCTGGGCGTCGACCCGGGCCGCCATCGCCTCGGCGTCGACCTCCAGGCCGGTGAGCAGGTCGATCGCCGTCCGCAGGGCGACCCCGGTGAGGAGGCAGACCTCGGGGAACGCCACCCACTCCGCCTTCCACGCCCGCCCGTCCCGCTCGTGCAGTTGCACCATCCCCTCCAGGAGGACGGCCGACTGGGCCCGCACCAGCCGGGCCAGGGTGTCGAGGTGCTCGCTCCGCTCCGGGTTGCGCTTGTGGGGCATGGTGATGCTCCCCACCACGTCGGCGGTGGTCGGCTCCCGCAGCTCGCCGATCTCGGGACGTTGCAGCTCCAGGACCTCGTTGCCGATGCGGGCCAGGGTGCCCGTCACCATGGCCAGCAGGGAGGCGAACTCGGCCAGCCGGTCCCGCGACGTCAGCCACGAGATGCCGGGGTCGTCGAGGCCCAGCTCGGCGCAGAAGGCGGCCCGCAGCGTCGGACCGTCGGCGCCGAAGAAGCCGAGCACGCCGACGGCGCCGCCGAGCTGCCCCACCAGCCACCGCCGCCGACCCTCGGCCAGCCGGTCGACGTGGCGCCGGACCTCGTCCGCCCACGAGGCGACCTTGAACCCGAACGTGATCGGCGCTCCCGGCTGGCCGTGGGTGCGCCCGACCATGGGCGTCGCCCGGTGGCGTTCGGCCAGGTCGAGGAGCAGCCCCTCCACCTGGCGGCAGGTCGCGCCACACCACCCGGCCCACCTCCCGCAGGGCGAGCGACGGTCCACGTGTCGGTGACGTCCTGCACGGTGACGCCGAGGTACACGTGCTCGGCCGCCGCCTCCGGCAGCACCCGCTGCAGGCCCCGGATGAGGCCGAGGGTGGAATGCGACGTGCGGCGGGTCTCCTCGGCCACGAAGGCGAGGTCGAGGCGGTCGACGGTGGCGCACTCGGTGATGGCGTCGGCCGCCTCCACCGGGACGATGCCGAGCTTGGCCTGGGCCCGGGCCAGGGCGGCCAGCACGTCGAGCCACCCCTGGAGCCGGCCCCGCTCGTCGAACACGGCCCGCAGCTCGTCCGTCCCCCACAGGTGGGCGTAGAGCTCGGAGTCGGTTATGCGGGCGCCCACGCCGGCTCCTCGGCCGCGGCCAGGTCGGGCCAGGGCCCGCCGGACCAGGTCGAGCGAGGCCCCCCACGGCACCACGGCCACCCCCGGCTCGTCGGCGTTGTGGTCCTCCAGCAGGCAGCACTTGGTGAGGAGCGGCCCGTCCCGCCGTCCGGTGAACAGCCGCCGGGGGCACGTGTCGACCGTCTCCGGGAGGTCGCCGTAGAACCACTCGTGGATGGCCCGCGACCGGGCGCAGCCGAGCGAGCGTCCACTGCCGGCGCGGGGCGGGTGCTGGTCGAGGAAGTCGACCGTCGCTCCCTCCACCTCGATGCCCGACCCCTGGCACGGGAGCAGGTACCGGGCCGACGGCTTGCTCCCGGGCCAGCTCGACCAGGTCGACCACGTCGGGCACCAGCTCGATGGGGGGGAGGTCCTCGGCCACCGCCAGCACCCGCCGGGCCTGGTCGAGGAGCTTGGCCGGGCCCGGCGGCTCCACGTCGCCCACCCGGATGCGGACGGGCCGGGGGTCGAGGATGAAGCTCACGTGCCGGTACCGGCCCTCGACCACGACGCACCGGGCCGACGGCGCCTGCTCCCGGGCCACCGCCGCCAGCGAGGAGGGGATGCCGGTGTCGACCTCGGGGGCGACCACGTAGGCGCACTCGTCGGGCAGGGCGAGCACCTCCACCGCCTTCACCGGCGAGAACAGGTCTCCGTCGTCGGGATGGTCGACCTCGACCACCGCGGCGGCGTCCCCGGCGCCCGACCGCACCACCACGAACCGGGTGTGGCGGTAGACCTCCCGTCCCAGGAAGTGGGCGGTCAGCGCCTCCCGGGTCAGGGCCACGTCGACCGTCGCCACCGACACCTTCCGGTACTGGCCCGGCACCAGGTTGGCCACCGGTAGTTCTTAGCGCCTGGCGGTGGGGACCGGCGCCCGCCCGATCGACAGCTCGATGGTGTCGGCCCGCAGCCCCAGGCGCAGCGTCTCCAGGCCCAGGACCTCGGCCACCGCGATGTTGGCCAGGTTGACCTCCGACCCGAAGCGGCGGATGAACCACGCCTGCTGGTCCTTGCGGGGCGCCTCGAAGACCAACCGCTCCGGCCCGCCGGCGGCGGCCACGACCGCGGCCAGCACGTCCTCCCGCACCGAGCCGTCGTCGTTGTAGATTCCGACGGTGCCGCTCTCCCGGCCCTCGGTGAGCACCCAGCGGGCGCCGGCGGCGAGGTCGCCCGCCACCTCCTCCGCCCACTGCGCCGGCGGCAGGCGGACGGTGCGGCTCTTGGCCCCCACCTCGGACAGGATGGTGAAGCCCGACGCCGCCACCCGGATGATCTCGTGCTTCTCGTCGACGGTCATGGCCGTCGCCCCCCGGGACACCTCCACGCACGGGAAGCCCGGCCCCCGCGGCCCAGTCGAGGAGGTGGTCGGCCCGGCGCTGGGCCCAGGCCACCTCCAGCAACGTGCCCCCCAGGCAGCCGAGGACGCCGTGCTGACCGAGGATGGCGAGCTTGGCCTCCACGTGCGGGTCGACGTAGGCCGTCCCCCAGCCGAACTTCCACACGTCGACGTAGGCCCCGCACGTGGTCAACAGGTCGGCCACCTCGGCCGGCGTGAGACCCTTGTCGAGCACGTGGGTGAGCCCGATATGACGGGGCTTCGACGACCGCTCGGGCAGGTCGAGGGGAAAGGGTGCGGCCATCGCATCCTATGGTAGAGAGGTGTCTACTTTAGTGCAAGATATCCTGGCGGTGGCGGCGGCGGTCCGGGCCTTCCCCGGGCTGCGCAACAAGGCGCCCATCGCCATGGTGTCCGAGGTCTTCGGCGCCACCGACTGGCTGTCGGGGCCGGGCGACGACGGGGCGGTGGTGGACGGGAACCTCGTCGTCGGCGGCGAGGCCATCGCCCC
This sequence comes from uncultured Acidimicrobiia bacterium, assembly GCA_963829165.1. GTDB lineage: Bacteria > Actinomycetota > Acidimicrobiia > Acidimicrobiales > AC-14 > JAXDMK01. Next base: position 132,648 of record CAWHIC010000007.1, read on the forward strand.
CGGCTTCGTGGCCCACGACCCGTTCGGAGCGGGGGTGGCCGCGGTGCTGGCCAACGTCAACGACCTGGCCGCCATGGGGGCGCTGCCGCTGGCCATCGTCGACACGGTCGTGGCCTCGGCCGCCGTCGCCCGCCAGGCGTTGGAGGGCATGCGCTACGCCGCCCGCCTGTACGACGTTCCTGTCGTCGGCGGGCACCTCACCCTCCACGACGGCCCGCCGGCCATCTCCGCCTTCGGCCTGGGGCGAACGGCGGGGGGACCGTCGACCGTCCTGTCCGTGACCCGGGCCGCGGCCGGCCAACGGCTGGTGGTGGCGGCCGTCACCGACGGGACGATGCGCGACGACTTCCCCTTCTTCCGCTCCTTCGACGAGCGCGACATCCGGCTGGCGGGCGACGTCCGCCTCCTGGCCGAGGTGGCGGCCACCGGCGCCTGCGTGGCGGCCAAGGACGTGAGCATGGCCGGCCTCGTCGGCTCCCTGGGCATGCTGCTCGAGGCCAACCGCCTGGGCGTCACCGTCGACCTCGACTCGGTGCCGGTGCCGGCCGGGGTCGACCTCACCCGGTGGCTCACGTGCTTCCCGTGCTTCGCCTTCCTCCTGTGCGTCCCCGCCGGCCGGGAGTCCGACTGCATGGTCCCCTTCCACGCCCGGCGCATCGCGGCCGCGGTCGTCGGCACCCTCGACGGGACGGGCCGGGTGTCGTTGACGGCGGGCGGTCGCACGGCCCCCGTCCTCGACCTAACCTCCGAGGCCGTCACCGGCCTGACGGGACAGAAGGGGGTTCCGGTGAGCCAATCCGAGACAGACACCGAGGCGCTCCGCCAGCAGCTCCTCGCCACCGACGAGCACTTCGCCGCCCTCGCCCACGAGCACGCCACCCACGAGGCCCGCCTGGTGGAGCTGCGGACTCTGGCCTACCCGACGGTCGACGAGGAGTTGGAAGAGAAGACCCTCAAGAAGATGAAGCTCGCCCTCAAGGACGAGATGGAGGTCATCCTCCACCGCCATCTGGCCGGCGGCTGACGGAGACCGCTGGGACTCACGCGGCGGACAGGGTGTTCCGCGCCAGGTCGCAGGCCTCGTCCATCCGGGCCCGGTGGGTGGGGGTCGACTGGCAGGTGAGTTGGTACTGGACATCGCCGTCGAAGAAGAACAACACGTCGGACTGGCCGTCGGTCGGCGGGGCGATGTCGACGTCGTCGTAGCGTAAGGCGATGAACCCGCCCACCTCGGCCCTCTCGCCGGTGACGTCGGTGCCGACCAGCTCGCGGACCACGCCGTCGAGCTCGGCGTGGACGTCGTCGACGTTGTCCTCGCCGACGGGGGTCGACAGCTCGTAGCGACTCAGGAAGATGGAATTGTCGTCGTCGATCCTGACCCCCTGGGTGGCGGTCGCCGACCCGCCGGCGGAGCGGGAGTCGGTGACCTCGGCCAGGGCGAAGTCGTCGGGGTAGTCGAACGTGACCTCGAACCGCTCGTCCTCGAACGTCGTCGTACCGGCCGCATCGCCGTCGCCTCCGCCTCCGCCGCACCCGACCAGGGCCCAAGCGGTCGTGGCCACCACCAGTACGAAGAGACGCCGTGTCTTCATCACGACGTGGATCTTAGTTAGGGACGGAAGGGCCGCAGGTCGATGGCCATGGGCTGGTGGGTGACCCCGACGTAGGTCTCCACCTCGCCGTAGGTGTGCCAGCCGATCTTCTCGAAGAAGGCGACGTTGGGCGGTTGGATGTGGGCCACCATCTCCCGCCCGCCCCGGGCCGCGGCGGTGGTGACCGCGAACCGCACGAGGGGCGCACCCATCCCCAGGCGGAAGCCGGGCAGCACCGCCAGCCGGTCGCCTTGCCACAGGTCGTCGGCCGGGTCGAGGGGGAAGAGGCGGACGACGCCCACCGGCACCCCGTCGCACAGGCCCAGGGCGTGGACGGTGTGGGGAGCGGCGTCGTGGCTGTCGACGTCGGACCCGTGGAACAGGCCCTGCTCCTCCACGAACACCTGGTGGCGGATGCGGTGGTGGATCACCAACTCATCCGGCGTCGACGCGGCCATGCACAACGCGGTGCGGCGGACGGGCGTGAGGGTCATCGCACCCGGGTGGGGGAGAGGCTCACCGCCGTCGAGCCCGCCGAGGCCGCCAAAGTCGCCGAGCCCGCCGAGCCCGCCGAGCCCGTCGACGTCGACGCGCGCCGCCGCCGGCGTCGCCGCGGCCGACGCCGCGGCCAGCCGTTCCATCGAGCCCATGGCCGAGCACGCCTGGCACCGGGCGCAGCCGGCGGCCACCCCGTCCGCCCCCAGGCCTCGGGCCGTCAGGTAGGGCACCACCTGTCGGTAGATCGCCTCCGTGTACTCGGCCGACGGCGGCCGGCAGTCCTCCAACAACGACCCCGCGATCGGCCGCAGGGGCACCACGAACGGGTAGACGCCCATGTCGATGGCCCGCTTGCAGCCGGCGACGGTCAACTCCGGGTCCTCGCCCATCCCGAGGATCACGTAAGTCGACACCTGGCCCTCGCCGAAGAGGGCCACCGCCCTCTCCCACGCCGCGAAGTACCCGTCGATGCCCGTGCGGGCCTTGGCCGGGGCGATCCGGGCCAGCACCACCGGGTCGAATGACTCGACGTGGATGCCCACCGAGTCGATGCCCATGGCGTGGACCCGGTCGATCACGTCGAGGTGGCCGGGGTCGGGCGGCTCGAACTGCACCTCCACCGGCAGGCCCGCCGCCTCCTTCACCGCCTGCCCGCACGCAGCCACGTACAACGCCCCCTTGTCGACGCCGGCGGTGCTGCCGGTGGTGAGGGTGGCGTCGACCGCCCCGTCGAGCTCCTTCGCCGCCACCGCCACCTCGGCCAGCTGCTCGGGACGCTTCTTGGCCGTCGTGCGACCACCGGTGAGCGACAGCCCGATGCCGCAGAAGGCGCACTGGTCGTCGTTGCCCCAGTAGGCGCACGTCTGGTTGACGGTGCTGGCCAGCGAGTCGAGGTGGAGGAGGGCGATCTTCCAGTAGGGGATGCCGTCGGCCGTGGACAGGTCGTAGTACCGGGGACGGGCCGTGCCCGTGGCCGCGGCCAGCCGCACTCCGTCGCGCCAGATCCCGTAGCCCTCCGCCTCCGGCCGCAGCACGAAGGGGGACGACCGGGCGAAGTCGGTGTCGGTGGGCACCGTCACCGCCACCCCCTCGATCCACAGCATCCCCGAGTCGCTGGGCCCGGCCCCGCCCCGCCGTCCCTCGAACCCGGTCTCGCCCGCCTCCACCCGCAGGCCCGCGCTCTGCAGCTCGGTGATGAGCACGCCCAGATCGGTGGAGGGCAAATCGGTGGAGGGCAGGTCGGCGGTCATGGTGAGGTGCCCCCCTGGGATTGGCCCCGTCGGGCCGCCAGCTCCCGGTACACGATCGAACAGGCCGCCCCCGCGACCAGGGAGAGGTCGATGACGCTGGCCGTCTCGGGGTCGAACGAGGCCAGCCGCTGGGCCAGATCGCGCGCCTCGCCGTCGGCCGCGGCCAGGGCGGTCGGGTCGGGGCAGGTGGCTCGCAGCTGTTCCGCCACCCGGCCCACCAGCGACACCACCGTCTCGTAGCGCTCCGGCATCACCATCACCACCGGGTAGAGCCGCTCCTCGGCCTGGAACCACCGCCACAGCGTCTCCGCGGGCACGTCGGGATCGCGGAACGGGCCGGCCCAGGGCGACGACGACTGCTGCGGAGGAGGGGGAGCGTCGGGGCCGCTCATGGCAGAAAAACCCTACACTATGATGAACGTAGATTTCTGATCGTCTGATCCCCGGGTTTCCTCGACGAGGGGTGGGAAATGGCCAAGACGGCTGTGGTGGCGCTGGGGGGGAACGCCCTGACCCGGGAAGGCCAGGCCGGCACCTACGCCGAGCTGCAGGCCAACGCCACCCAGATGGCCAGGTCGGTCTGCTCCCTGCTGCGCACGGGCTGGCGGGTGGTGGTGGTGCACGGCAACGGCCCCCAGGTGGGCAACCTCGCCATCCAGCAGGAGGAGGGGGCCGACCTGGTGCCGGCCCAGCCCCTGTTCTCCCTGGGGGCGATGACCGAGGGCCAGCTGGGCAGCCTCATCTGCCTGGCCCTGCGGGAGCAGGGCAAGCCGGAGTGGATGCGGGGGGCGGTGGCGATCGTCACCCACGTGTCGGTGCAGCCCGACGACCCCGCCTTCGACAACCCGACCAAGCCCATCGGCCCCTTCCTGGCGGCGGAGGAGGCGAAGGCGATGGCCGACGCCCGGGGATGGGTTGTGAGGCCCGACGCCGGCCGCGGCTTCCGGCGGGTCGTTCCCTCGCCCCAGCCCGTCACCATCCTGGAGACGCCCGCCATCCGGGCCCTCCTGGAGGTGGGCCAGGTGGTGGTCGCGGCCGGTGGCGGCGGCGTGCCCGTCGTCCGCTCGGAGAACGGGTTCCGTGGCATCGACGCGGTGATCGACAAGGACTACGCGGCCCAGCAACTGGCCACGTCGCTGGCCGCCGACGCGTTGGTGCTGGTCACAGGGGTCGAATTCGTCCAGCTGCACTACGGCACGCCCCAGCAGATCCCGATTCACGAGATGACGGTGGCCGAGGCCGAGGAGTACCTCGACGTGGGCGAGTTCCCCGAGGGGAGCATGGGCCCCAAGGTGCGGGCCGCCACCCGCTTCCTCCGCCGGGGCGGGGAGGTGGCGGTGATCACCACGCCCCAACTGGTCTACGCGTCGCTCGAAGGCACGGTGTCGGAGCTGGAGGGGATCATCGGCACCCGGATCGTGCGGGTGCGGCCGCTGGTGGCGGCCGGCACGTGATCCACCGGGTCAAGGTCTTCCCCGGCACCTACCTCGACTCGGTGCTGCAGATGGGAGGCACCCGGGCCGTCAGCCAGGTGGACGGGGTCGACTGGGCGGCGGCGGCCATGGCCACGCCGGCCAACGTCGACACGCTGGTGGGGGAGGGCTTCGACCGGGCCGCCCTCGACGGCGCCTCGGCCGACGACCTCTTCCTGGCCGTGCGGGCGGCGGACGACGACTCCGCCGATCGGGCAGTGGCCGCGGGCGAGGAGGTGCTGTTCGCGTCGAAGTCGTCTTCTGGGCGGCGGCCGGCGCGCGGGCCGAGCGCCCGGTGCGCACGCTGGAGGAGGCGGTCGACCTCCAGGGCGGGACGAACGTGGCCCTGGTCTCGGTGCCGGGCGACTATGCGGCGATGGAGGCGCACAAGGCGTTGTCGGCCGGGCTCCATGTCCTGCTCTTCAGCGACAACGTGTCGGTGGCCGACGAGGTGGAGCTGAAGGACCGGGCCACCGACCTCGGCCTGCTGGTCATGGGTCCGGGGGCGGGGACGGCCATGCTCGGGGGGACGGGCCTGGGCTTCGCCAACGCGGTGCGCTCCGATGGCGACGGCGGCGGGCCCCGGGTGGGCGTGGTCGCCGCGGCCGGTACCGGCGCCCAGGAGGCGATGAGCCTGCTCGACCGGTGGGGGGCGACGGTCACCCACGTCATCGGCCTGGGCGGGCGCGACCTCAACGACGCCGTCGACGGGCGGATGGCCAAGCTGGCGGTGGCGGCGCTGCGGGACGACCCCGGCACCGACGCCATCCTCCTCGTCTCCAAGCCCCCGTCGGCGCGGGTGGCCCGGGCCGTGGTCGACGTGGCCCGGGCCGGCGACACCCCCTTCGTGGCGGCCATGGTCGGCCTCGACGACGCCGCCGGCTTCGGCGTCCCCGTCCTGCCGACGCTCGAGCAGGGGGTAGTCGCGGCGCTGGCCGCGGTCGGACTGGAGCCCCCCGACCTCACCGCCGGGCTGGAGGACGCGGTCGCCACCGCCGGCGCCGCCCTCGCCCCCGGCCGCACCCTGGTGCGAGGCCTGTTCTCGGGCGGCACCCTGTGTTACGAGTCGTTGGTGATCCTCAGCCGCCTCCTCGGGCCGGTGTGGTCGAACACGCCCCTCGACCACGCCTACGAGGTTCCGGCCCCCGAGGGCACCCACGTGTGCCTCGACCTGGGCGAGGAGGAGTACACCAAGGGCCGCCCCCATCCGATGATCGACCCCGAGGCGAGGGTGGAGTGGATCCGCCGGGAGGGTGCCCGCCCCGACGTGGCCGTGGTGCTCATCGACGTCGTGCTCGGCCACGGGTCGCACCCCGACCCCGCCGGCGAGCTGGCGCCGGCGTGCGACGAGATCCGGGCCGGCGGCCAGGGCCCCCAGGTGGTGGCCTACGTCCTGGGCACCGACCACGACCCCCAGGGCTTCGCCGGCCAGGTGGCCCGCATGGAGGCGGCCGGCTGCATCGTCACCGCCACCGCGGCCCGGGCGTCGCTGGCCGCGGCCGCCATCGCCCTGCGCCAGCCGAGCCTCGTCACCACCCGCCGGTGAAGCCCCGGGTGGCGCTGGTCACCCACTCGACGCGGCCGCGGGGCGGGATGGTGCACTCCCTGGCCCTGGCCGAGGCCCTGTGCGACCTGGGCACCGACGTCACCGTCGTCACCCTGGGCGACCCCGCCGTCGGCCTGCACCGCCCGACCCACGCCCCCCACCTGGTGCTCCCGGTGCCGCCCCGGGCCGACACCCTGGAGGAACGGGTCGACCGCTCGGTCGACGCCCTCACCTCCGCCCTCACCGACCTGGCCGACCGCTTCGACATCCTCCACACCCAGGACTGCGTGGCCGCCCGGGCCGCGGCCCGGGTGCGGGACTCGAGCGGGGCGGCCCGGCGCATCCCCGTGGTGCGCACCGTCCACCACGTCGACGACTTCACCACCCCCAAGCTGATCGACTGCCAGCGCCAGGCCATCCTCGAGCCCGACCGGGTGCTGGTCGTCAGCCGTCACTGGCAGGAGCTGCTGCGCGACGGCTACGGCATCGACGCCGACGTGATCCACAACGGCGTCGACTCGGCCCGGTTCGCCGAGTCACCGCCGGCCGGGGTCACCGACGCCCTGCGGGCCAAGGTCGGCGCCGATGACCGCTTCCTCTTCCTGGCGGTGGGGGGAATCGAGCCCCGCAAGGGCAGCGTCCACCTGCTGGCGGCCCTGGGCAAGCTCGGCCCCGGGGCCATGCTGGCGGTAGTCGGCGGGCACTCGTTCCAGGACTACACCGCCTACCGCGACGAGGCCTTGGCCAGCCTCCCCGGCCTCGGTCTGGAGCTCGGCCGCGACGTGGTGCTGGTCGGGACCGTCCCCGACAACGAACTGCGGGCCTGGTACCACGCGGCCGACGCCTTGGCCTTCCCGTCGCTGAAGGAGGGTTGGGGACTGGCCGTGCTGGAGGCCATGGCCGCGGGCCTGCCGGTGGTGGCCACCGACATCCCCGTCCTGCGGGAGTACCTCACGCCGGGCGTCGACGCCCTCCTCGTGCCCCCGGCCGATCCGGGGGCGCTGGCGGGGGCGATGGGGGAGCTGATGGCCGACGACACCCTCCGTCGCCGGCTGGCCGACGCCGGCCGGACGGTGGCGGCCCGCTTCACCTGGGCCGACGCCGCGCGACTGCACCAGCAGGTCTACGACACCACCCTGCTCCGGACTCGGTGAGCGTTTTCGGGTCCTCAATTCGTCACGCTCCGTGGCTGCGATCCGGCGTCGGTCGGGGTAGCGTGGGGGCCGTTTCGGGGCGACCGGCAGGGGTCGCCCGCAGGGGGTCCGGGGGTCGGCAGTGCCGATGCGCACAGCGCGGGCGATGACGAAGGTGGCTGCGGGTGCGACCCGACCCGGGCGATGACGACCGCGGGTTGAGGTCGTCTCGACCGGGCGACCTGGTGGCTGGCGATCGCCATCCTGGCCGTCCTGGGCCTGGCGTCGGGCGCCGCCTTCGAGGCCCGGACCTGGGACGACGGCATCTCGATGGCGGCCAGCAACCAGCTCGCCGATCCCGAACCACGCCCGGAAGCCTTCGTGCTGGAGATCGGTGGCGGCGTGGACGACGGCGGCCTTCGGGTCGACATCACCATCATCATCGGCTCCACCACCACGTCCACGAGCACCTCCTCGACGACCACCACCTCCACGTCGACGACCACCACCACCGAACCGCCAACGACCACGACGTCGACGACCACCACCACCGAACCGCCAACGACCACGACGTCGACGACCACAACACGTCGACCACCACGACGTCGACAACCACCACCACGACGATCCCGCCGACGACCACCACCGATCCGCCGACGACCACGACGTCGTCACCACCACCACCACCACCACGGAACCGCCGACGACGACGACTTCGATTACGTCGACGACATCGACCACCACCACGATCCCGTCGACCACCACGACCACGTCGACATCCACCACCGTCCCGCCGACGACATCCACGTCGACCACGAGCACGACCACGACCGTCCCCCCGACGTCCACCACCACGTCGACGACGGTTCCGCCAACCGGGACCACATCGAGCACGTCGACATCGAGCACCTCGACATCGACGACGTCCACATCGACGACGTCCACATCGACGACCTCGACCACCACCACCGTCCCGCCCACGACCTCTACCACCACGACCACCGTCCCGCCCACGACGTCGACCACCGCGACCACGACCACCACCGTCCCGCCGCCGACGTCGACGTCGACCATCGCGACAACCTCCACCGTCCCGCCCACGACCACCACCGTCCCGCCCCCGACTTCCACCATCGCGACCACGACCACGGTGCCGACGACCACGACGGTCCTCGCGCCCACGACCTCGGCGCCGACCACGACCGCCGCGCCCCAGGCGACGACCACGACCGGCCCGTCGCCGCTCGCACTCGCCGTCCAACTGCCGGCGACGACCGTTGCTCCCGCGGCCACCCTCCCCCCCACGACGCCCCTCACGACCGCACCCGCCCCCATCACGACCACGACGACGCTCGCCCCCACCACCACCACCACCACGACCACCACGACCCTCCCGCCCGCGGTCCCGACGTTGCGGGTGGCCACCCGTGACGGAGACCCGTCCGGTCCGCCGGGCGTCGGCCTCTTCGCCTCGGGCGAGAACTACCCCTGCTCCCTTGTCACCCTCGAGTTCGCCGGCCAGCGTCTCGATCAGGCCTCCGTGTCCGGTGGCGCGTTCCGCGACTCCGAGGGCGACGTGCCCGGCGACGCCGAACCCGGTATCCACACCGTCACCGCCGACTGCGGCGGCCCGGTCCTGGCCTCGGCCACCTTCCGGGTCACCGACCGGGCCATCCACCGTCCCGACCTGGTGACGGCGCTGCCCAAGCCGGGCGACATCTCCTTGTCCCTGGGCGACCTGGCCAAGAGCGCAGGTGCCGCCCTGGTCACCCTGCCCATCATCTTCTTCCCCTTCGCCGTGATCGAGGAGGTGATGGACGACCACTACGAGGAGATCCGGGGCTGGTTCGGGCTCTCCGGGGGGGCGAAGGACAAGGTCGGGTGGGCCGCGGTGCCGGCGTTCCTGGCCTTCATGGGGGTGGCCGCGGCGGTCTACACCGCCCTCGATCCCACGGCCGGCTTCAACATGAGCACCCTCGTGATCTTCGTCGGCCTGCTGGCCGGGCTGTGCCTGGTCGTCCTCAGCGAGGGGACGCCATCCCTTCTCTACGCCCGCCGCCGCCGGCTCCGGTCGCCGATGCGGGCGCTCCCCGGCAGCCTGGTCCTGGCCCTGATCGTGGTGGGGCTCTCCCGCCTGATCCACTTCCATCCCGGGTACGCGTTCGGGGCCGTCGCCGGCTTCTACGTCGCGGGCCAGCTCCAGCGCCGTGACGAGGGTCGGCTCAAGGCGGCGGCTGTCCTCTCCATCCTGACGGTGTCTCTCCTGGCCTGGCTGGCGTGGGCCCCGGTCTCCGAGATCGCCTCCCAGGCCGACGCCGGCCTGGGGATCGTGGTCCTGGAGACGGCGCTGGCGGCCACCTTCATGGTCGGCCTGGAGACGTGCCTGGTCCTGTCCCTCCCGATCCGCTTCGTCAACGGCGGCTACGTGGCCGGGTGGAACAAGTGGGCGTGGGCGGGCATGTTCGTGCTCGTCTTCTTCCCCGTCGTCCACATCATGTTCGGCGGGAGCCAGCACACCCTCGTCACCGACGGGGTCAGCCGGGCGGTGATCATCGCCGTGATGGCGGGATTCGCCCTGTTCACGGTGGCCTTCTGGGGCTACTTCCGGTTCCGCCCCGAGCGCCCCCAGCAACCGAGGGCGATGGCCTGAGCCGATCCGCCGGCCGACCCGTGCCTAGATGCAGTAGCAGGCGAGGGGGCCGAAGCCGTTGAAGCCGACCGTCGAGTAGCAGGTGGTGTAGGCCCCGGCGGCCAGGATGTCGACCGTGTCGCCGATGGAGAGCTCCAGCGGCAGCCGGTAGTCCTCCTTCTCGTAGAGGATGTCGACGCTGTCGCAGGTGGGACCGGCGATCACCACCGGACCGACCGGCCCTCCGTCCCGGGAGGTGAGCATCTGGTACTTGATGGCCTCGCCCATGGCCTCGGCCAGCCCGCCGAAGATGCCGACGTCGAGGTAGACCCAGCGCTTGTCGTCGCCCTCGCACTTCCACGACACGAGCACGACCTCGGACCGGATCACGCCCGCGTCGCCCGTGAGGTAGCGGCCCGGCTCCACCACCATCTCCGGCTGGTTGTCGCCGAAGTGGTACTCCATGGCCTTGGTGATGGCCTCGGCGTAGGCCTCGATGGGCGGGACGTGGCCCCGGTAGCGGGCCGGGAAACCGCCGCCCAGGTTCACCATCCGCAGTTCGACGCCCGACGACGCCAGCTCCGAGAACAGCCGGCCGGTGAGGGCGATGGGTTCGTCCCACTGCCGGGGGTGGCGTTGCTGCGACCCGACGTGGAAGGTGACGCCCGCCGGCTGCAGGCCGAGCCGTCCGGACAGGCCCAGCAGTCCGGCCGCCATCTCGATCTCGCAGCCGAACTTGCGGGACAGCGGCCATTCCGCACCCTCGTTCGACGTGAGGATGCGGCAGACCACGTCGGAACCGGGGGCCGCCTCGGCGATCTTCTCCAGCTCGCCGATGCTGTCGAAGGCGTACATGCGGACCCCCCGCTCGTAGGCGTAGGCGATGTCGCGGGCCTTCTTGATGGTGCTGCCGTAGGAGAGCGCCGACCCCGGCACGCCCGCGGCCAGGCACAGGTCGATCTCCGACGGGCTGGCCACGTCGAAGCTGGCCCCCATGCCGGCCAGCAGGCTCACGATCTCGGCCGCGGGATTGGCCTTGACCGCGTAGTAGACGCGGGCCAGGGGCAGCGCCTCGGTGAGGTACCGGTACTGCTGGGCCACCACGTCGAGGTCGAGGACCAGGCACGGGGTCGGCGGTCGCACCTCGTCGAGGAAGCGGGCGATCTTCGGATTGAGCGACGCGGGGTCGACGATGTCGGCTCCCGGCCGTCCGATCAGCGTGATGGTGGGTCCTGTCGGGTCACGGCCACTCCCTTCGCAACCCGGTCGAGCATATCGTCGTCGACGATCCCGCAGTGGTACCGCCGATATGGTCCTCGGGGTGGACGCCCTACCCGACCAGTCGTTGCTGGACCTGCTCTGCTGTCCGAAGGACCGGTCGGCGATGGTCACGGGGGTGGCGGCGCTGGAATGCCCGGCCTGTGGCGCGTCCTACCCGGTTCGGGACGGGATGGTCTCCTTCCTCACGCCCGAGCAGCTGAGCGAGCAGGAGCTGAGGGAGCAGTCGAGCCGAGACCAGGAGAGCGTCTGGTACGACAGCATGTTCGAGGGCTACACCAACGCGGTCGAGGTCCCCACCGTCCTGGCCCGCATCGGGCGCCCCAACGGGCCCATCCTCGATCACGGCTGCGGCACCGGGCGCATCACATCGGCCCTGGTGGAGTTGGGCCAGCCCGTGATCGCGGTCGACTACAGCGGGGTCAGCCTGCGCACCCTGGTCGCGCGCTGTGCGGGGAAGGGCACGGGCCCGGTGCTGGCGGTGCAGGCCGACGTCCGCCACCTGCCGGTGCGGGACGGGGTGATGGCGGCGGCCACGTCGGTGGAGATCTACGAGCACGTCCGGGGAGGCGACGAGCGGCGGCGGGTGCTCCAGGAGCTGGCCCGGGTGCTCGCCCCGGGCGGGGTGCTGGCCATCTCGACCTTCAACTTCAACCTCGTGTACAGGTTGTGGGCGCTCAAGGGCAACGTCGGGGCCCGGGAGGGGGAGCACCTGCTGGGGGGCGACTTCTACTACTACCGGTTCAGCCACAAGGAGTTCCGCCAGGAGCTGGCCGCCGTCTTCGACGTCGACCACGTGGTCGGGATCCGCAACATCCCCGCCCGCACCCTGAGCGGCGTGGCCCGCCGGGTGGGGGCCAACGGGCTCGCCGACCGGTTTCTCGACTTCATGGTCGAGCGGGGCCACCGCCTCGACTGGGCCATCGAGCGCACCCCCCTGTCGAGGCCCCTGGGGTTCTTCTGGCTGGCCCGGGCGGTGCGAAAGACGGGTTGATTCCGGCCATCTCCGGTGCCACGGCGTTACGCTCTGGCCCGTGGAAGCCATCCTGCTCAAGACCGCGTTGCTCGTCCCCGGCGACGACATCATCGAGGTCGCGCAGGCTGCGCTCGAGGCGGCGGCCGTCGATCCGCGGCCCGACGACGTCCTGGTGATCTGCGAAACACCACTCGCCATCTGCCAGGGGCGCATCGTCCGGCTCGACGATCTGCGGGTCAGCCGGGGGGCGCGCATCCTCAACTGGTTCATGAACGTCGACTCGAGCATCGGCACCGTCTACGGGATGCAGACGGCCATCGACCTGGCCGGCTTCTGGCGCATCCTGTTCTCGATGGCTCTGGCCGCCCCGTTGCGCCTGGCCGGTCGCCGGGGCGACTTCTACCGCCTGGCCGGGCGCCAGGTGGCGTGGATGGACGACGTCACCGGCACCATGCCGCCCTACACCCAGGACATCGTGCTGGGCCCGCACGACCCCGAGGGCGTGGCCAAGGCGGCGGCGGCGGCTCTCGGTTGTGGTGCGGCGGTGGTCGACGCCAACGACTACGGGAACTTCGAGATCATGGGCTGCTCTCCGGGCATCGACGCCGACATGGTCGGCCAGGTGATGCGCCGCAACCCCCAGGGCAACGACGACGAGCAGACGCCCCTGGTACTGGTGCGGCCATGACCGCTATGCACCGGCCCGGCCGAGGAACGGGGGCAGGCGGGTGACGCCGGCGACCAAGGTGCCGGTAGCCCTGGTGGCGGCGGCCGGCGGGGCCGCGGTGGGGCTCAGGACGTTCAAGTGGTTGCGGGGCGACAGCCGGATGGTGTGGCTGTCGGAGGTGCTGGGCGAGGTCGACCGCCTCGACGGCACCCTCACCGGCGTGATCGGCATCCAGAACCAGGGTCGGTCGCTGGGCGTGGTCCGCCGGGTCGAGGGCCACATCGTGTCCGGTGCCAGCGGGGCGGTGCTGTGCACGTTGCAGGGCAGCCGGCCGCCGGAGCGGGGTTGGTGGGTGTCGAACCTGCTCCAACCGGGGATGTCGTGCGTGGCCGAGATCGACCTGCTGCTGGAGGCGGAGCCCACCGGGCCCATCGTGGTCGAGCTGACCCTGCAGGAGATGGGGCGGCGGGTGTTCCAGTACCGCACGGTTCGGGTGCACGTGCCCATGCCGGCCGCCGTCGGCAGCCGGTAGGCGGGTGCGGGTCCGGGTCCGGGTCCGCCGGTTCCTCGGCCTGGCCGCGGTTGGCTTGGCCGCGGTGGTGGCGTTCGCCGTGGTTCGGGACGACGGCTCCACTCCGGCCTCGGACGACACCGCCACCGTCGGGCGGGCGAGCACCACGGTGGCTCGTCCGCCGACCACGGTCGCCCCGCCCACGACCGTCCCGGTGGCCCGGCCGCGGGCAGAGGCCGACGCGGTCGTGCCCGCCGCTCCGGCCGACGAGGACGAGCCGCCGCCCGGCTTGGTCATCACCAACTCGGGGTCGGCGACGGCCAGCGTCGGCGGCAACGTGGTCTCCGGCGGGTCGCCCGGCACCGTGGTCACCGGCGCCGCCACCGCCGTCGGAAACAGTTCCACCGTCCGGACGCCCTGACGATGCCCCTTCGCCTCTACAGCGTCACCTTCGACTGTGCCGACCCGGCGGCGTTGGCCGGTTTCTGGGCCGCCGTCACCGGCTACCGCATGGGGACGGTCAACCCCTTCATGGCCGAGCTGGGCCGCAACGGTCCCGACGACGGGGGCGCCGACGGTCCCCGGATGATGTTCATCAAGGTCCCCGAGGGCAAGTCGGCTAAGAACCGGGTCCACATCGACCTGGGCGCCGACGACCTCGAGGTCGAGGTGGAGCGGGTGCTCGGGCTGGGGGCGGAGCTGGTCGGCCGTTACGACGAGTGGGGCGCCACGTGGGCGACGTTCCGCGACCCGGAGGGAAACGAGTTCTGTGTCGGCCATCACCCGGTGGCGGGCCACTCGTGACCCGGCCCGACGTGGGCGTGACCGCGGCCGGCGGCGGCGTCTACCAGGTGGTGGTGGGCAAGGGCTCGTCGGCGACCCAGCACCGGGTGACGGTGCCGGCCACCATGCTCGACGACCTCGGTCTGGAGGGCATCGACGAGTCGACCCTGGTGCAGGAGTCGTTCGCCTTCCTCCTGGAGCGGGAACCGGCGAGCAGCATCCTGGGCAAGTTCGACCTCCCCGTCATCGGCCGCTACTTCCCCGAGTACGAGCAGGAGATCCGCCACCGCCTCGCGTGACGGATGGCGCTTTCATCCTCACCCCGGGCGCGCGCCCGCCCGACCTTCGGCCACCCGAGGTACGGCTGCACCGAAGTCCGCGGCCCGAAGTCCGCGGCCCGAAGTCCGCGGCCCGAAGTCCGCGTGGCGCGATGACGTCGTTGGATGCGCCCTGTTCGGCCCCCACCCCCTCCGCTCATGGCGGGGGCGGGGGTCGGGGCTGGTGGCGGAGGCGGTTGTGGAAAGCGCAGGCCAGGCGGCCGTTCTCGTCGATGGTGAGGCCGCCCACCGCCCACGGCTCGACGTGGTCGACCTGGCAGTCCTCGACGGTGGCGTCGCACAGGGGGTGGAAGCACTCGCGGTCCCTGACTTCGACCGACCGGCGGGTGGCGCCGGTGAAGATCCGCCGCCGGGTTGACACGTTCATGACCCGGTCGGCGCCGTCGAAGACCACCCGCTCCACCCACGCCTCGTCCAGCCACGGCACAAGCGAACCCGGGCTCACCACTTTTCCGTCGGCCAGCTCGCAGATCCGTCCCTTGAACGTCTCGTAGCCCACCAGCACGGTGAACAGCGGCTCGGGCAGGCGGGAGCCGGCGGGAACGGCCATCGCCTTGCGGGCCATCTCCACCAGGGCGTCGGCCCTTCGTTGGGCAGGGGTGCGGCCAAGGTCTCCTCCGCACACCCCCTCTCCCACCCGGGACTTGGCCTCGGCCCAGTCGGCCGCGAACAGCTCTTCCTCGATGACTTTCAAGGCCCGGCTCACGATGTCGCCCGAGATTGGGTCCAAGACACCGTCGAGGAACCAGTTCCCCTCGAAGCCGCACGACAGGTGCACCCGCCGGGCCCGCTGCTGCGGCTGCGGCCTTGTCCTCCACCCCGTCGGGATCGGCGTGCTGGGACCAGTAGGCCATCGCCCGCAGGAAGTGGCGGTGAGGCAAGTTCTGGGCCTGGCCGACCAGCATCTCCTCGTCCCGGGCGAAGCACGCCGCCGTCGCCTCGCTGCGGGCCTGGGCCAGGTGGGCGACCTGGGCCTGGCCGATGTCGCCCGCCAGCCACGCCGCCTCCGTGGCCGGCATCGACCGCAGGCAACGACCGAGCCGGACCCGGCGCCGGGCCGTCGACAAGGGCAGGCCGCACTTCGCCGCCACCCACGCGGCCGATGAACGGGCGCCGTCGGCGGCCCATGACCCATTGGCGTCGTAGGCGGCCGTGGCCCGGGTCAGCGCCGCCTGCAGCCGGGCCAGCTCCCGGTGCAGCGCCACGATGCTCTCACCATCGGCCAGCGACGAGGGATCGGCCGCGCACAGCGCGTCGATCGCCGTCGTCAGACTGCGAACCACGTCCATCGGCACCTCGAACCCACGAGGGCATGACCAAGGGGGAAGTACCCCTACTGTACACGAACATATGTTCGCAATGCAAGCCGACGGGTCCAAGAGTCGACGACTGCCCACTTGCTCGGCGGAGCGTCCGGCGCCTCCCCGCCCCCGCGAGCAATCGCCACGGACACGCCCTCCTTGGCGGACTCGTGCCACTTGCTCGGCGGAGCGTCCGGCGCCTCCAAGCCCCCGCGAGCGATCGCCACGAAGACCCCCTCTTTGGCGGACTCGTGCCACTTGCTCGGCGGCGCCTCCCCGCCCCCGCGAGCAATCGCCACGGACACCCCCTCCTTGGCGGATTCGTGCCACTTGCTCGGCGGAGCGTCCGGCGCGTCCCCGCCCCCGCGAGCAATCGCTACGAACACCCCTCTTTGGCGGACTCGTGCCACTTGCTCGGCGGCGCCTCCCCGCCTCCGCGAGCAATCGCCACGAACACCCCTCCTTGGCGGACTCGTGCCACTTGCTCGGCGGAGGGTCCGACGCCCCTAGTCAGGCCATGGAGGAGGGAGTGCTATCTTCCTCCGGCCTTCCCGTTCGATGCACGGGGGGCGGAGTGCTCACACCATTCATCGGCGGCGCCTCGTGCGTGCAGTGCCATTTTCGAGGGGAAGACAATGCGGAACTCTGCTTTTGGCGTACGGCGCGCCCGACGGGCCGGCGTGGCGGTACTGGTTGCGGTCTCAGCCCAACTCCTGCTCCTGGCCCAGCCGGCCGCGGCCGCGCCGGAGTTCCAGACCGAGGCGGACGCGCTCCACAGCGGTTTGTACAGGAACACCTACGTCTTCGACCCGGGCCAGCACAACTTCGTCGACCGGAGCCGGCTGCTCGCGGGCGACCTGCGCAGCTACTACGGCAGCCTCGGCTTCGACGCCAACTTCCTGACGTGGGCGCCCGAGCGGCAGCTCACACCCGATGCCAACACCGAGTGGTCGGGCTGCGACGCGGCGGCGGTCCACCTCGACCAGCTGTGTCCGGTCATGCCGGTCCACTACTCGACGATAAGGGACTACATCGGGACCGGCTCCATCACCGTCTGGGAGTGGGATGGGCACTTCATCTCCCGCCTGTGCGGCAATCACTCCCGGGCCGGGGGATCGGCGCCGCCGCCGGTCATCAGCGGGATGAAGTTCGAGGACGTGAACGGCGACGGGGCGCGGTCGACAGGCGAGCCGGGACTCGCGGGGTGGAACATCGAACTCACCCAGGACGGCAATGTGGTCGCGGCCACCTCCACCGGCGGCGATGGCTCGTACCGGTTCGTGCTCGACGCCAACACCATCAATGTCCACGGCGGCACGTTCACTATCCAGGAGGTCAACCAGGCCGGTTGGGTCGCCAGTCGCGCCCCCGGCGCGGTCTCGGTGCCCTACGGATCGGCGCAGCTCGAGTTCGGCGGAAACGACTTCGGCAACTACCGACCGGGGACGATCAGCGGCGGCAAGGTCGAGGACCTCGATGCGGACGGGTCGACCTTCGGTGATCCGGGGGTCGCGGGCTGGCGCATCGACCTGGCCGGGCCGACCGCGGGCTCGACGACCACCGACTCGGGCGGCGGGTTCACCTTCGCCGGGCTCCGGCCGGGTCGCTACACGGTCAGCGAGGAGCAGCGGGCCGGATGGTTCCAGTCGGCGCCGGCGTCGGGCACGTTCACGATGGACGTCCACAGCGGCGAGACCATCGCCGACGCCACGTTCGCCAACTGGCGCCCGGCCACCATCAACGGCCGGAAGTTCGACGACCACAGCGTCGACGGGAACGGTACCGGCGACCCCGGCCTGCCCGGATGGACCATCGACGGCGGAGCCGGGACGTCGTCCCCCCAGACGACCGGGACCGGCGGCGCCTACACCTTGGCCGGCCTCCGCCCCGGCACCTACGTCGTGAGCGAGCAGCAGCAGGATGGCTGGCGCCAGACCGCCCCGGTCGGAGGCACCCACACCGTCACCGTCCGGAGCAACGACGTCGTCGACGACCGGGACTTCGGGAACGTGTGCCTGGCCGACGTGCAGGTCGTGGTGCACAACCGGACCACGGGGGCGGACATGGCCGGCTTCGAGCTGCGCCTGGACGAGGTCAGCGTCCCCGGCATCCTGTTGAACGAGCCGGCCCTGCCCCGCACGACGACCACGGGCGGCTTCGTCGGACTGTTGCCGGGCACCTACCGGGTGACGGCCTTCCTCCCTGACGGGGTGTTTACCACCGACCCCGACGTGGCCCTGGTCGACGGTCGGTGGGCCATCGTGAAGACGATCACCGCCTCCGAATGCACCCAGGCCCGGGTCGACCTCGACGTCGTGACCGGCAGCGCGGGCAAGGTGACAGGCGGGATGCGGATGGACGTCCCCGGCGGCTTCGCCACGGCCGGGTTCGAGTTCATGACGCAGAAGGGCGAGCCGAGGGGCAGCCTCGAGTTCCAGGACCACGCCCTGGGCCTGAACCTGCACACCAAGCTCATCGACAACATCACCGTGATCGGCAACGAGGCGTGGATCTGGGGCCGGGTCACGGTGGGCGGCGTCGAGCAGCGCTTCCGGCTCCACCTCGTCGACGCGGGCGAGCCGGGGACGTCGGACCGCTTCGAGCTGGGCGTCGCCCCGTCCTACCAGCGGGGCTACGGCCAGGTCATCACCGGCGGAAATGTGCAGATCCACAAGGTGAAGTAGGGCGTCGCCGGTCGCGGCACCCACGGGGCCCCTTTGGTTCAAGGGGCCCCGTGCTACCTTCCGGGGACTCGCCGCCGGGGATCACCAGGAGCGCATGCAGTCCACCAAAGCCCTTCCGGCCGAGCCGATCGAGTCGTCGGCGTGGCGGGCGGCACTCCTCGCCGCCGGCATCGCCGCCGGGGTGGCCGTCGTCCTCTTCGTGGTCTCGGGGCTGGCCGTGGCCCTGCTCCCGTGGTCGGGTCAGCCCCATGTGGCCCCGCCCTTCACCGGTCACCGGTGGGTCGAGGGGTGGGCCCAGTGGGACTCGGGCTGGTACTACCGCATCGCTGAGGACGGGTACTCCTACGTCAAGGGCCGGCAGTCGACGGTGGTCTTCTTTCCCGTGTACCCGCTGCTGATGCGGGCGACGGGGGCCGTGGTGGGCAACGCCTACGTGGCCGGGATCCTGGTCACCGCCGCCGCCGGCGTGGCGTCGGCCGCGCTGTTCTTCACGTGGGTCCGTGAGCGGCTGAGCCCGGGGGCGGCCAAGGCGGCCCTGCTGCTCTTCGTCCTCTACCCGTACGCCTTCTTCATGTTCGGGGCCGTCTACGCCGACGCGGTGTTCATCCTGGCCGTCATCGGCGCGTTCCTCCTCCTCGAGCACGACCACCCGTGGCTGGCGGGACTGGTGGGTGCGGTAGCCACCGCCGCCCGGCCCATGGGGGCGGTGCTGGTGATCGGCCTGGCCGTGCGGGCGTGGGAGCGCGGCCGGGAGCACCCGACCGCCGACTCGGACACGGATGCGGTCGCCGAAGCGAACTCCGACGACGCCCCCGATCGGCGGTGGCGGGGCGCGGGCGTGCTCCTCTCCATCGGCGGGCTGGCCGCCTTCTCGATCTACCTGTGGTCGCGGTTCGGCGACCCGTTGGCCTTCCTGACCGGCCAGGAGGCGTGGGACCAGGAGGCGGGGCTGCGCACGTGGCTGAAGATCCAGTTCTTCGAGGACGTGACCAACTTCAGCAGCCCCCTCTCGTGGCTGACGTTCGTCGCCCACCCGATCCTGACGTTCGCCGGCCTGGCCTGCGTGCCCCGGATCTTCCGCCGGTTCGGGAAGGGGTACGCCATCTACGTCCTGCTCCTGATCGGCCTGTCGGCCCTCTCGACCAAGAACTTCTTCGGCATGAGCCGCTACCTGCTGGCCGCCTTCCCCTGCTTCGCGGTGGCGGGCGAGCTGGTGGCCGACCGGCCCGCCGTGCGCCGGGCCGCCACCGCCGCCAGCGCGGTCGGGCTCATCGTCCTCACCGCCGCCTTCTCCCGCGGGTACTACCTCTCGTGACCCGCCTCCTGCCAAAGAGGTTGTTAATCGTCAACGCCGACGACTTCGGGCTGACCGAGGGCATCTCCCGGGGCATCCTGGCCGCCCACCGCACGGGCATCGTCACCAGCACGTCGGCGCTCGCCATCGGCCCCGCCTACCCCAAGGTCGCCCCCTGGCTCACCGACGAGCCTGGCCTCGGCGTCGGCGTCCACCTGGCCGCGGTGGGGGAGGACCCGCCCCTGCTGTCGGCGGCCGAGATCCCCAGCCTGCTCGGCAAGCGGGGCCACCTCAGCCCCGGCTACAAGGGCTTCATCGTGCGGGCCGCGGCCGGGCGGGTCGACCCCGAGGACCTGCGCCGCGAGTTCACCGCCCAGCTGGAGATGGTGCAGGAGCTCGGCATTCCCATCACCCACCTCGACGCCCACCAGCACATCCACCTGTGGCCGCTGGTGTGCGGGGTGGTGCTCGAGCTGGCCGGCAAGTACCAGATCCCCGCGGTCCGGGTGCCCCGTTTCCGGTCCCTGAGCCCGGCCGGCGTCGGCGTCACCGTCCTCGGCCGGCGCCTGGCCCACCGGGCGGGCGGGGCCGGGCTCAAGTACCCGGAGGACGCGGTCGGCATCGAGTGCGCCGGCTGCCTCGACTCCGACCGGTTACCCAAGGTCCTGGCCCGGCTGGCGGCGGGAAGCAAGGAGTCGGTGGAGCTCACCGCCCACCCGGGGGAGGGCGACGACGCCGACCGGGCCCGCTACCGCTGGGGCTACCGGTGGGAGGACGAGCTGGCCGCCCTGGCCCGGCCCGAGGCCCGGACGCTGGTCGCCGAGCACGGCTTCACCCTCGCCACCTACGCCGACCTCGCCCACCGGGCCTGACCGCATCATGGCCAACGCCCGGTCAGTGGCCGTCAGCCCCGCCCGGATCGTCCTCTCCTTCTACCGGCGGGCGCCGCTGTCGGTCCGGGCCCACGTGCGGGTGCGGTGGGCGACGTGCCCGTTCCAGGCGGTGGCGTCGGCCGTGCCCCGGCAGGGTCGGGTCCTGGAGGTCGGCTGCGGCCACGGGCTGCTGGCCAACTACCTGGCCCGGGAGTCACCCGAGCGGGATGTGTACGGGATCGACATCGACGGTCCGAAGATCGACGCCGCCCGGAAGGCGGCCGAGCTGGCCGGGGCGGGCACCGAGTTCACCGCTCCGCCTCCCGGCCAGCTGCCGGAGGGGCCGTGGGACGCGATCGCCATCGTCGACGTCCTCTACCTGCTCACCGAGGACCAGCAGCGCCGGCTCCTCCGGGACTGCGCCGCCGGTCTGGGCCCGGGAGGCGTGCTGGTGGTGAAGGAGATGTCACCGTCGCCTCGCTGGAAAGCGGCCTGGAACCGGCTCCAGGAGACGCTGGCGGTGCGGATCCTGCGCATCACCGAGGGGGAGGGCGGCTTCACCTTCATGCCGCCCGAGGAGCTGGCCGCGTGGATGACGGCCGACGGCCTCACCGTCTCCCATCGGCCCCTGCACAAGGGCTACCCCCACCCCCACCACCTGGTCGTGGGCCGGGCCGGGGGCACTCGGGCATAGCCCCGGGCGGGGCGTAGGATGGGCCATCGGATGACCGAGATCGCAGCAGTTGCCGAAGACATGGGCCGGGCTTCGCTGGCCCTGGCCCGCCGCTTCAACTCGGGAGCCACCATGTGGTGCACCTCGCCGAGCTGGCCGTTCCACGCCTCCCACGTGGCGGTGGAGTTCGTCCACCCCGTGATCGTGGGCAAACGGGCCCTGGCCGCCGTCACCGTCCCCATCGGGGCCGACGTGGTGGCCACCCTGCGGGCCAACGTCCGCCCGGGCGACATCGTGGTGGCCCTGGCCGACAGCGACGACCCCCAGATCGTCGACGCCATGCGCCGGGGCGAGGCGTGGGGCGTGGAGACGGTGTGGATCGGCGCCGGCCCCCACCGTCCTCGCTCGGGCTCGTCCGACCACATCATCTGGCTCGACACCGACGACCCGCTGGAGGCGTCGGAGTGCTTCGTGCGCATCTACCACCTGCTGTGGGAGCTCACCCACGTGGTGTTCGAGCACCCCGGACTGCTCAAGGAAGACCCCGGGAACGTGGTGTGCAACGACGAGGTCTGCATCACCTGCTCCGACGAGGGTCGCCTCACCGAGGTGGTCTCGGTGGAGGGGGACGAGGCGGTGGTGAAGGCCCTCGGCGTCGAGGAGCGGATCGACGTCTCCCTCATCGACCCGCCCCACCCCGGCGACCTGGTGCTGGTCCACGCCGGCTTCGCCATCCGATGAAGGAGACCACCGACTTCCTCTATCCCTTCATCGAGGGCGACGAGACCGACGCCACCTCGCTGCTGGTCGACCTGGCCCACTCGGCAGAGGAGAAGTGGGCGGTGAGCACCGATCTCAAGGTGGTGACCCTGGCCCGGGTGGAGGAGCAGCTGCGCACCATCGCCGCCCTCATGGCCGAGCGGTTCGCGGCCGGGGGCCGGCTGTTCGCCTTCGGCAACGGCGGCAGCGCCACCGACGCCGACGGGGTGGCCCAGCTCTACACCCGCCCGCCGTCGGGCAAGGCCCTCCCTGCCCGTTCGTTGGTGGAGGACCGGGCCGTGATCACCGCCCTCGGCAACGACGTGGGCTACGACAAGATCTTCTCCCGCCAGATCATCGCCCACGCCCGCGCCGGCGACATGGCCCTCGGCTACTCCACCAGCGGCAACTCCGAGAACCTGCTGGTCGCCTACGCCGAGGCCCGCAAGCGGGGGCTGCTCACGATCGGCTTCGCCGGCATCGACGGGGGGCGAATGGGGGTCGACCCCAACGTCCAGCACTGCGTGATCGTGCTGTCGCAGAGCGTGCACCGGGTGCAGGAGGCGCAGGCGTCGGCCACCCACGTGCTCTGGAGCTACGTCCAGGAGGCGCTGGCCGCCCTGGCCTGACGGGCCGATCCTGAGGATCAGGCGGGCACGGTCGGTGGGAGGTGGGCCGGGCCGGCGGGGCCCGGAACCGGGGTCAAACCAAGACTGACGTCAGTCGGCGCTGCCATAGGGCCGACCGGCGTCGTCGTAACAGGTGTGGTGGAAGTGCTCGACCCGGTTCCAGGCACCGTCGACGTAGACGTTGGCGATCACCTGCAGAAGGCGCAGCTTGGCCTTGAACTTCACCGGTTCACCGCACCACGTACATACCGCCGAGTTCCCGGCCTCGATGGTTCGGATCACCGCCCTGCTGGTGAAGGTCGTCTGCGTGGTCATATTCGCCCTATCGGCACGCGGGGCCCCGAGGTTGACCGAAATCTGTGCTCCCAGGCGTGGGGCCGGCTTGACGAAGGCGGCGAAATCCGTGAAAACTCAACCTGTCGGGGCCCGGGGTGCGTCCGCCGTGCACCCCAGCCCCGACAACCTCCCCATCGGCTTCAGGTCCGCCTCTACTTCGTCGGGGGATGGAAGCTGGTCACGAAGCGGTCGAAGGTGGCGCGCTGCGTCAGCCAGTCGGACTCTCGGGTTTGGAAGTTGAGGGCGTAGGACTGGGGGCCGGTGACGAAGGCGAGGTCGTAGTTGTGGAGGTCGACGCCGTTGTCGGTCCAGGTGAACTCCCAAACCGCGGCGGGGTAGCCGTCGTGGACGCTCTGGCCGAGGCGGACGCGCTGGTAGGAGAGGTGTTCGGCCTTGAACTGCTCCTCCAGTTGGAGCCAGAGGCCGACGGGGGTGTTCTGGGGAGGCTGCTGGTAGCCGACGCGCATGGCGGCCCCGGAGGTGGGGTCGCGGAAGTCGGTGAGGTTGCCCTCCTGGGAGAGCTCCCAGGCGCCGGGGTGGTCGATGGTGTAGCCGGCGTCGTCATCCTGGTAGGTCTTCCACTGCACGGCCAGCTCGGTGGCCTTCTTGCGCACCACCGCCTTGTGGCCCCCGGCGGCCAGCAGGCTGCCCAGGACGCCGACGATCGAGAGGGCGCAGACGACCACCCAGATGCGGGCCCGGAGGTCCTTCTTGGGCGGAGGGACGGGCAGGGGACGGGGCTTGCGGATGGGTTCGCCGTCCTCGTCGAGGGCGACGGGCTCCGGCGCCGGGGGTTCGTCGAGGTCGGGCTCGATCAGGTGGAGCTGGGGCGTCTCGGGGTCGCGGTGGAACATCCGGTCCATCGCCTCGGCCGGTTCGAGGGGAACCGTGGGCGCGCCCACCGACACCAGGGCCACCGCGCTCAGCATCTCTCGTAGGCGGGCGTGGTCGGGGCGGTCCTCGGGGGCCTTGGCCAGCAGGGCCTGCAGCACGGGGGCCAGGGTGCCGGCCCGCTCCGCGGGGCGGGGCGGCTCGTCGGCGATGGCGGCCAGGGTGGCCTTGGTGGTGTCGCCCTTGAACGGAGGCTCACCCTCGACCGCCCAGTAGAGGGTGACGCCGAGGGCCCACAGGTCGGCGGGGGCGCTGCCGGCGGGCACGGCCCGGTGCTCGGGGGCCAGGTAGCCGGCGGAGTCGGCCACCGCCCCGGTCGGGGTGACGTCGGGGTCGCCGACGAGGGCGGAGACGCCGAAGTCGGCCAGGCGGACGGGACCGTCGTAGGGGAGGAGGATGCGGGACGGGCGGACGAAGCGGTGCGACAGCCCGGCCTCGGAGCAGGCGGCCAGGGCCTCGACCGCGGCCAGCCCGACCACGGCCACCCGCTCCGGGGAGAGGGGGCCGTCGGCGGCGACCATGTCGGCCAGGGTCGGCCCCTCCACCAGCTCGGTGACCACGAGGGGCGGGTGGTGGGCGTCGAGGATGTCGACGATCCTCACCAGGCCCGGGTGATCGAGGGTCGACAGGGTGCGGGCCTCGGCCAGCAGCTTCTCGGTGAGGGCCGTGCGCGCCGGCTGCTCGAGCATCCCGGGGAAGCGGATCTCCTTCACCGCCACCTCCCCCTCCTCCAGCAGGTCGCGCGCCCGCCACACCACGCCCATGCCACCGGAGCGGAGGGGGACGACCAGCTCGTAGCGGTCGACGATGACGTCGCCGACCTGAGGCGCGTCGCTCTCGGTTTCGGCGCTCGGGGTTTCGGGACTCACGGACAGACGCTACCCGCCGGTAGAATCGGGCTGTGGGCACACGACCGGGCACCCGGCAAATGGCTGAGAGCGCAGGTTTGACCTAGTGGCCCGTCCGGCACCTGCCGGGAGCTTTGGAGCCAACGCCGGTCTGGTCGACGAGATGTACGACCGTTACCGGGACGACCCGTCCTCGGTGAGCGCCAGCTGGCGCGACTTCTTCGACGACTACCGGCCCGATGCCGTCCGCAACGGCTCGCCGGTGTCGGGCACCGCCGTCGTCGACGCCCCCCCCGACTCCCCGCCCGCGGCCCGCCGCGGCGGCGACGACGGCCGAGCCGCCGCCCCCCGCGCCCGCTCCGGCCCCGACGCCTCCGGCCCCCGCGGCCGCTCCCCACGCCCCCGACACCGGGCGTGCGTCCCCTGCGGGGGGCGGCGAAGCGCATCGCGGCCAACATGGAGGCCAGCCTGGCCGTCCCCACCGCCACCAGCACCCGGGTGGTGCCGGCCCGGCTGCTCGAGGTCAACCGCAAGGTCATCAACGGCTACCTCGGCCGCATCGGGTCGACCAAGGTCAGCTTCACCCACCTCATCGGCTACGCCGTCGTCCGGGCCCTCGACGCCGTCCCGGCCATGAAGAACACCTACGCCGACACCGACGACGGGCCCGCCGTCGTCAGCCACGACCACGTCGGCCTGGGCCTGGCCGTCGACGTCCCCAAGCCCGACGGCAGCCGCACCCTGCTCGTCCCCTGCATCAACGACGCCGACACCCTCGACTTCGCCGCCTTCCACGCCGCCTACGAGGACCTCATCCGCCGCATCCGGGCCAACCGCATCACCCCCGACGACTTCGCCGGCGTCACCATGACCCTCACCAACCCGGGCACCATCGGCACGGTGGCCTCGGTGCCTCGCCTCATGCCCGGCCAGAGCGTGATCGTGGGCATCGGCGTCCTCGGCTACGGGGCCGAGTTCGAGGGGGCCGACAAGCGCACCCTGGCCCAGATGGGCATCTCCAAGACGGTCAGCCTGTCGTCCACCTACGACCACCGGGTCATCCAGGGCGCCGAATCGGGTCTGTTCCTGGCCCAGATCCACGAGCTGCTGTGCGGCGCCGACGGCTTCTACCGCGACGTCTTCCGCTCGCTGGGCGTCCCCTACGAGGCGGTGCGGTGGCGGCCCGACGCCAACCCCCCCGACGACCACGACGCCCAGCGCATCAAGCAGGTCCACGTCCAGACCCTGATCAACATGTACCGGGTGCGGGGCCACCTCATCGCCGACCTCGACCCCCTGCGGTGGAAGGAGCCCCGCACCCACCCCGAGCTCGACCCCGCCACCTACGGCCTCACCATCTGGGACCTCGACCGCGAGTTCTACACCGACGGCCTCGCCGGCCACGACCTGATGACCCTGGGCGACCTGCTGGGCGTGCTGCGCGACGCCTACTGCCGGCGCATCGGCGTGGAGTACATGCACATCCAGGAGCCGGAGCAGAAGCGGTGGATCCAGGAGCAGGTGGAAGGCGTGCCCGCCACCCTCGACACCGCCGAGCAGCTCTACCTGCTGGGCCGGCTCAACGCGGCCGAGGCGTTCGAACGGTTCCTGCACACCAAGTACGTGGGCCACAAACGCTTCGGGCTGGAGGGGGCGGAGAGCCTCATCCCCCTGGTCGACGAGGTGCTCGACCAGGCCGCCGGGGCCGGCATCCAGGAGGCCGTCCTGGGCATGGCCCACCGGGGCCGGCTCAACCTGCTGGCCAACATCATCGGCAAGCCCCTGCGCAAGATCTTCCGGGAGTTCGAGGGCAACCTCGACCCCGAGACCACCCAGGGCTCAGGCGACGTGAAGTACCACCTGGGGGCCACCGGCAAGTTCGTGGGCCGCTCCGGCCAGCCCCTTCCCGTGAGCCTGGCGTCGAACCCGTCCCACCTGGAGGCGGTCGACCCGGTGGTGGAGGGCATGGTGCGGGCCCGCCAGGACCTCATCGGCGACCCGGAAGCGTTCGCCGTCCTGCCCCTGGTGATCCACGGCGACGCCGCCTTCGCCGGCCAGGGCGTGGTGGCGGAGACCCTCAACCTGTCCGCCCTGCGGGGCTACCGGGTGGGCGGGACGATCCACGTGGTGGTCAACAACCAGCTCGGCTTCACCACCGCCCCCGAGGAGGCCCGGTCGTCGGTGTACCCCACCGACGTGGCCAAGATGGTCCAGGCGCCGATCTTCCACGTCAACGGCGACGACCCCGAGGCCTGCCTGCGGGTGGCCCGGATGGCGTTCGGGTTCCGGCAGCGGTTCCACAAGGACGTCGTCATCGACATGGTCTGCTACCGCCGCCACGGCCACAACGAGGGCGACGACCCGTCGTTCACCCAGCCTTTGATGTACCGGCTCATCGAGGGCCGGCGGTCGGTGCGCAAGCTCTACACCGAGACCCTCGTGCGGCGGGGCGACATCACCGCCGACGAGGCGGAGAAGGCCCTCGACGACTTCCTGGCCCGCATGCAGACCTCGTTCGAGGAGACCCGCCAGTCGGCGCCGCCCCCGGTGGTGCCCTTCCGGTCGACACCGGTGGTCATGCTCCCGCCGGTCGACACGGGCGTGTCCCGGGCCGTGCTCGACCGGGTCGCCGGCAGCCTGCACACCGCGCCCGAGGGCTTCACCGTCCACCCCAAGCTGGCCAAGGTGCTGGAGGCCCGCCACGCCCTCTACCGGGAGGGCCAGGTCGACTGGTCCCTGGGCGAGGCCCTGGCTTTCGGCTCGCTGCTGCTGGAGGGCGTCGACGTGCGCCTGGCCGGGCAGGACACCCGGCGGGGGACGTTCTCCCAACGGCACTCGGTGCTGGTCGACTCCCAGACAGGCTCCGAGCACATCCCCCTGGCCAGCCTGGAGCGCCTCGACGCGGGCGCGGGGCCGGGGCCCGGGGGGCGGTTCCGGATCTACGACTCGCTGCTGTCGGAGTACGCCGCCGTCGGCTTCGAGTACGGCTACTCCGTCGTCCACACCGCGGCGCTGGTGGCTTGGGAAGCCCAGTTCGGCGACTTCGGCAACGGGGCCCAGATCGTGATCGACCAGTTCATCGCCGCCGCCGAGTCGAAGTGGGGCCAGAGCTCGGGTCTGGTCATGCTCCTGCCCCATGGCTTCGAGGGCCAGGGTCCGGAGCACTCGTCGGCCCGCCTCGAGCGTTTCCTCACCCTGTGCGCCAACGACAACCTGCAGGTGGTCAACGCCACCAGCGCGGCCCAGTACTTCCACGTCCTGCGCCGCCAGGTCCGACGGCCCAAGCGCCGGCCGCTGGTGGTGCTCACGCCGAAGTCGCTGCTGCGGGCGCACAGCTCCCGCTCGCCCGTCGAGGAGCTGGTCAGCGGCCGCTTCCACGAGGTGCTCGACGACCCGGCCTTCGCCACCGGGGCGCACGCCGGCGCCGGCCCCCTTCACCGGGACGAGGTGCGGCGGGTGGTGCTGGCGTCGGGGAAGGTGGCGCTCGACGCCATCGCCCAGCGCGACCAGCGGGGCCTGCCGGCGGCGGTGGTCCGGCTCGAACAGCTGTACCCGTGGCCGGGCCTGCTGATCCTCGACACCGTGTCGCATTACCCGGCGGCCACCGAGGTGGTGTGGCTGCAGGAGGAGCCGCAGAACATGGGCGGGTGGAACTTCGTCAGCGGCCGTCTGACCCGCCTGTTGCCGGAGTCGGTGTCGCTCCGCCACGTGAGTCGCAGGGAGTCGGCCAGCCCCGCCAGCGGCAGTCTCACCGTCCACCAACACGAGCAGGCGGAGCTCCTCGAGCGGACCTTCGTCGGTCTGTGAGACGTGGATCGCCGCTGGCCCTGCGTGCGGATGCTTGACTGAGCGCACCGTGACAGCAGATACAGGGGAAAGACAGCGCGTCGTCGTCGACGGTTCGAACCTCGCGACCGAGGGTCGATCACTGCCGAGCCTGGCCCAGTTGGACGAGGCCGTGCGCGCCTTCCGGGAGGAACACGAGGACGACGACATCATCGTCGTGGTCGACGCGTCCTTCAGCTACCGCATCGACGAGTCCGAGCGGAGGATCCTCGAGGAGGCGGAGGAGGCAGGCGAGATCGTGTCGCCGCCGGCCGGCGCCATCGGCCGCGGCGACGGCTTCCTACTCCGCATCGCCGACCGGACGGGCGCGGTGGTGTTGTCGAACGACTCCTTCCAGGAGTTCCACGGCGACTACAAGTGGCTCTTCGAGGAGGGCCGGCTCATCGGGGGCAAGCCGGTGCCGGGGGTGGGGTGGATCTTCACGCCCCGCACGCCGGTGCGGGGGCCGAAGAGCAGGGTCGCGGTGCGCGACGCGGAGCGGGCCAAGCGCCGCACCACCAAGCGGGAGGAGCCGGTGGCGGAGGCGATCGCCGAGGCCACGGCCGAGGCCATCGAGCCCGCCGGCGCCGGCGGCGGGGCCCGCAAGGGACGCAAGCGGGGTCCGGGGCCGGCGGCGCCCTCGCCCGAGGCGGTCAACGAGCCCCTGCCGTTCATCACGTTCATCGCCAACCACCGGCTGGGCAGCGAGGTGGAGGGCGTCGTCGACAGCTTCACCTCCCACGGGGCGTTCGTGAACGCGGACGGGGCCCGGTGCTACGCGCCGGTCGTCGGTTTGGGAGACCCGCCGCCGCGGAGCGCCAAGGAGGTGCTCACCCGGGGCGAGACGCGCACGTTCGTGGTCCAGGCCCTCGACCCGCCCCGCCGGGGCATCGAGTTGGCCCTGCCCGGCCTGGCCCACCCCGCGGGCAGACCGCGGGATGAGACGGTCGAGGCGGAGATCGACGACATCGAGGAGGCGGCCGCGGTCGCCGACGAGGCGCCGGCTGAGACCCCGGTGCCGGTCCCGGTCTCGGTGCCGGCCCCGGCCCCGGCCAAGCGGACGAGGAAGCGGGCGGCGGCCCCGGCGGTGGCGGCGGAGGCCGACGTGGCCGAGGCGGTGCCGGTGGCGGTGGCGGTGGCGGTGAAGGCGGCGGCCAAGCGGTCCCGCCGGGGCCCGTCGACGGCGGCGTCTGCGTCTGCGCCAGAGGAAGTGGCCGCGCCGGAAGTCGCCGCCCCGCGCGAGGCTCCCGCCGAGGCGAGCGGGCCGGCGAAGCGATCGCGCCGAGGAGCGTCGAAGCGGGTGGCCGAGGAGGTACCGGCGGTCGTCGACACACCGGTTCCGCCCGAGGCGCCCGCGGCCAAGGCATCGTCCCGTCGACGGACGGCGAAGCAGGCCACGGCGGTGGAGGCACCCGAGGCGGCCCCCGCGGCCAAGGCATCGCCCCGCCGGCGGGCGGCGAAGCAGGCCACGGCGGTCGAGGCGGCCCCCCCGGCCAAGGCATCGCCCCGCCGGCGGACGCCCAAGAAGGCCACCGCGGCGGAGGCCATACCAGCCGACGCTCCTCCGTCGGAGCCGGCGGCTGCGGAACCGGCGATGAAGCGGCCGTCGACCCGGGCCGCATCCAAGCGTGGTGGGACAGCCGCGGCGGCCGGCCCCGAACCGCGACCCGAGCCTGCGCCCGAGCCTGGGCCCGCGCCGAAGGGCGCCGTCAAGCGGTCGCGGAAGGCGGCCGCGAGCTCGGCCGCGCCGCCCGTCGAGGCCCCGGCACCGGCAACCCCGCTGGCGGCGACCCCGCCGTCGGCAACTGGGGCGCCGGCACCCGCTTCGGTGGGGGAGACCGCCCCCGCCCGGTCGGGCCCGCGCCGGTCGACGATCAAGAAGGCGCCGGCCTCGCCGTCAGCCCCCAGCCGGGCCATGCCGGCGGGTGCGGGGAAGTCGTCCCGCTCTCGGCGAGGTGGCGGCCGGACTGTGGCCGACGGAGCCAGCCAGGACACCGGACGAGTTGCGGCCCCGACCGGCGGGAGCGAGCCCGCGCCCGCCAGCAGCGGGGAGTCAGTGCCGGCCCCGGCGGCGAAGTTGGCCAAGGCGCCCAAGACAGCCAAGGCGGCCAAGAAGGCCAGCAAGAAGCCTCCCCCGGCGGAGTAGCCCGGTTG
Organism: uncultured Acidimicrobiia bacterium; assembly: GCA_963829165.1. Classification (GTDB taxonomy): domain Bacteria; phylum Actinomycetota; class Acidimicrobiia; order Acidimicrobiales; family AC-14; genus JAXDMK01. Next base: position 163,587 of record CAWHIC010000007.1, read on the forward strand.
GCGTAGCCGGTCGGGCTCGTCAGGTCGCGGATAGCCCGGATGGCGGAGCCCGGTCGGGTCCGTCCGAGACCCTCCCCGGATGGTAGCAGACATTGTCTCCCCCAATCCGAAAACTGGGAGGCTTGTGTTTTTTTTCACAAGGAAAAACGGTCGGATCGGTGCAGGTCAGAGACGGTATGAATGACTTCGGTGGGTCCACCGGGCGCAGGTTCGGTGATTCAAGCAGCTTTTCCCGGGTACGGTCGTTCTGGTCGAGCCAAGTATGGCTGGACGGAAAAGGGAGTATCACATGACCGTTATCGCCAGCACACCGCGGAACCCCGAGGCCACTCAGGTCAGCGGCTCCTACACCAGCGGCATCATGAACCACCCCGGTGGCACGCTCACGATCAACGAGGTCAGCCCGTGGCCCGGCCGTTCGACCGGCGAGAGCATCTCGAACAAGGCCAACCAGGAGTCGATCGCCCGTATGTACGGCAGCAGCCGCACCGGCAACGGCCCGATCGCCAGCAACTAGTTTCACTCTCCTTGATCGCCACGGAGTCCGGCCGGAGCAATATGGTCTGACCGTGGCGGTCAGGACAGGTTTCATGCAGGAAGAAGTCCTGTCCGTCAAGCCTCACGATTGTGCGTCGCATTCTCCGAAGTATTTGGAGGGTGCGGCGTTCTCGCGTTCCGGCCCGAGGCCGACGCTCGGGTCATACTCTTGGAAACGATGCGCATCGCGACCTGGAACGTGAACTCGCTGAAGGCCCGGCTGGGCCGGGTGGAGGAGTGGCTGGCCTACGCCCAGCCCGACATCCTGTGCCTGCAGGAGACGAAACTGGCCGACGGCGCCTTCCCGGCCATGGCCTTCGCCTCCCTCGGCTACGAGGCCGCTCATTGTGGCCAGGGCCAGTGGAACGGGGTGGCGATCCTCAGCCGGGTGGGCATCCAGGACGTGGTGGCCGGCTTCTCCGACGAGACCGAGGACGAGACCACCGAGGCCCGCCTCCTGTGGGCCACGTGCGGCGGGGTGCGGGTGGCGAGCGTGTACGTCCCCAACGGCCGGGTGGTGGGCAGCGAGTTCTACGAGGCCAAACTGGCCTGGCTGGATCGGCTGCGCCGGCACCTGGTCACCGGGTGCGACCCCTCCCAGCCGCTGGTGGTGTGCGGCGACTTCAACGTCGCGCCCGACGACCGCGACGTTTGGGACGCGACCAAGCTCCACGGCAACACCCACGTGAGCCCGGCGGAGCGGGCGGCGGTGGAGGCCCTGCGGGACTGGGGTCTGGTCGACGTCTTCCGCCAGCACTACGACCAGGATCGCCTCTACTCGTGGTGGGACTACCGGGCCGGCGACTTTCACCAGGGCCGAGGCCTGCGCATCGACCTGATCCTCGCCACCCCGGTCCTGGCCGACCGCTCCACGTTCGCCCTCATCGACCGCTTCGCCCGCAAGGGCAAGAGCCCGTCCGACCACGCCCCCCTCCTGGCCGATTTTTCGTAAGGCCCTCGGCGCCCACCGTTTAGGTGTGCAGTTACGTGGGATATACCGACATAACTGCACACTCAACGGGGAGTCTTCCGCAGGGCGACAGCAAGTGGCCTCCGATGTTGACCCGCCGGCCGAGTCCGAGGCGGCTAGGAGAGGAAATCCGTGCGGAGTTTGGCCAGGCCGGTGGCGAGGGCGGTGCGGAGCTCGGTGCGGGGCAGGTCGAGCTCGTGATGGAGCTGCTTCATGGTGCGGGGCGCCTGACCGTCGATGCCGTAGTGGGCGACGATGACCTGCCGCTCCAGCGGTTCGAGTTTGTCGAGGCGGGGTGGCGTGGCCCGGAGGGCCACCGCGTCGTCGTCGAACCAGGCGTCGGGGTCGACCAGCTCCTTCTCGGTGTCGGGGTAGGCCCAGCCATCCTCCACCGGCCAGACGCCGGGCTGCTCGCCAGGCTCGTCGCCCAGTTGATCGCCCAGTTGATCGCCGAGTTGATCGCCGAGTTGATCGAAAGAACGCATGGCTCTGTTGTCGCGCCGGACGGGACCCTCGTCAACCTCCGGGGGCAGACGTGGCCACGACCGCCAGCATGGCCTCGCCGTAGCGATCGGCCTTGACCGGCCCCACTCCGGGCAGGGCCAGGAGAGCGGCCCGGTTGCGGGGCTTGGCCTCGGCCACCGCGGCCAGGGTGGTGTCGTGGAAGAGGGCGAAGGCGGGCACGCCGGTGGCCCGGGCGGTGCGGGCTCTCCACGTCTTCAGCGCGTCGAGGACCTGGCGGTCGGCCCCCGCACCGATCATGGCCGGACGGCCCGCCTCGGCCGCCCGCAGGCGGGCCCGGCCCTCGTCGATCCACCGCCGCCAGCTGTCGCCCGTGCCGCCGTCGGCCAGATCCTGGACTGCGGCCTCGATCGCCTCCAGGTAGGGCGACGGCTGGCGGCTGAGGGTGCGGCCGCCGAACGCCCGCTTCTTGGCCCACGAGGCGTGCAGCTCGACCCGCGCCCGGGTGACGGCCACGTAGAGCAGGCGTCGTTCCTCGGCCTTGGCCTCGGCCGCCTCGGCCCAGCTGATCGGGAGCAGGCCGTGCTCGAGGCCGCCCAGGAACACGACATCCCATTCCAGGCCCTTGGCCGCGTGGAACGTGGTGAGGGCGACCGCGTTTTCACTGTCGACGGCGTCGTCGCCCCGGAGGGCGGCTCGCAGCCAGCCCATGAACCCGGACAGGCTGGCCGCGGGATCGGTGGCCAGGTGCTCCTGGGCCATCCGGTGGAGCCCGTCGAGGTGGCCGCCGCCCTCGCCGGCCGGGCTCTCCTGCTCGGCCTCCTCCGCCATCTCCCGCAGGTCGGGCAGCACCGCCGCCAGCAAGGTGTCGGCCGGACGCCGCCGCAGCTCGGAGAGGGCGGACCGGACCTCGGGCTGGTCGAGAAAGGCGCCGTCGCCCCGCAGCCGGTAGGGAACCCGCGCCGCCCGCAGCGCCTCTTCGAACAGCAGGAGCTGGGCGTGGGTGCGGGTGAGCACGGCCATCTGCGACCAAGGCGTGGTGCCCGCCCGCCGGCGCAGGGCCCGGGCCACCTGGGCCGCCTCCTCCCGGTCGGTGGGCCACGGGCTCACCGTGGGCACGGGACCGCCGGACTGGTGGGCTCGCAGCCGGTGGGGGCGCGTGCTCGTCGCCGGTGGCGGCGGCCGAGCTGTCGAGCACGGCGTTGGCCACGGCCAGGATCTGGGGTGACGACCGGTAGTTGTCGTCGAGGTGCACCACCTCGGCCGACGGGAAGCGGACCCGGAACTCGGTGAGGTAGCGAGGGTCGGCGCCGTTCCAGGCGTAGATGGCCTGGTTGGGGTCGCCCACCACGCACAGGTCGGACCGCCCGCCCCGCCACGCCTCCAGGAGCCGGAACTGGAGCGGGTTGACGTCCTGGAACTCGTCGACGAACAGGTGCCGGAACCGCCACCGTTGGGCGGCGCCGAAGGTGCGGTCGTGCTCGAGGGCGGTGGCGCACAAGAGAAGGAGGTCGTCGAAGTCGACCCGGTGGCTTTTGGTCTTCTCCTGCTCGTAGCGCTGGTAGAGAGCGGCCATGGCCGGGGCGGGCACCGGTGGCCGGCGCCCGGCGGTGAGTGCGGCCGCCTCGTAAGCGGCGGGCGACACCATGCGGGCCTTGGCCCATTCGATCTCGGTGGCCACGTCGCCCGGGTGGACCTGGCGTCCGGTGGTGGGGGGGAGGAGGGAGGCCAGCAGCCCCGCCTTGCGGTCGAGCAGTGCCGGCGGCCGCTCGCCCCGGTCGGCCCACAGCCGCCGAAGCTGGCCGTAGGCGACGGCGTGGAACGTGCCCGCCGCCACCTGCTCCCGCACCCCGAGCCGGCCCAGGCGGATGCCGAGCTCGGCCGCCGCCCGCCGGGTGAAGGTGAGGGCGAGGACGTGGGCGGCGGCGGCGGTGCCCTCGGCCACCCGCCAGGCGATGCGACGGGTGAGGACGCGGGTCTTGCCGGAACCGGCGCCGGCCAGGATGCACAGCGGTGCCGCCTCGCTGACCACCGCCTGGCGTTGGGCGTCGTTCAGCCCCGCGAGCAACTCAGCCGCAGCCGGGAGCTCCTCGTCGACCATGCGTTCGACCGTACCGACGGGGTGCGACAGAAACGCGGATGGTCGCGACCGTGGGCCGGCTTCAGGAGACGGCCCGGCTCACTGTCGTAGGGCCCCGGTAGCCTCTGGGCATGCGATCCACTCCCGGGCTCCTGGGCCTCGACCTCGACGGGGTGCTGTGCGACATCGGGCCGGCAGTGGCCGCCCGCATCGCCGATCGCTTCGGGGTGTCCAGCCACCCCGCCACCTGGCGCACCTACGACCTGCGGCTCCTGCAGCTGGGCCTGCCCGAGGCCCACTTCCACGCCTTCCTCGACGAGACGTTCGCCGACACCGAGCTCTACCGCACCGCCCCCGTGGCCGAGGGGGCGGCCACCGCCCTCGCCGCCCTCGTGCGCGCCGGCTGGCGGCTGGTGGGCATCACCGCCCGGGCGCCCCACCTGGCTGCCGCCACCGCCGCCTGGCTCGAAGCCCACGGGCTGCCCCTCGACGAGGTCCACCACACCGTCGTCGGCGGCAAGGCGGAGATGGGCCGGGTCCTCGGGGTCGATGCCGCCATCGAGGACAACCCGGTCGAGGCCGAGCTGCTGGCCGACGTGTGCCAGTCCTGGCTGCTCGACCGGCCCTACAACCGCGACCACCCCCTCGTCCGGGCCCGCCGGCTGGCCTCGTGGGACGACGCTGTCGGCCGCCTCTGCCAGCTGCGCCTGTTCGCCTAGAGAAGCCCCTTCCGGCCGACCCTGCGTTCGGTACCCTGGGCCGCCCATGCCCTTCCCCCGCAAATACCTGAACGAGGGCGAGGACATCGTCGTCGAGATGCGGCCCCACTGGTTCTTCCTGGCCGGGCCCGCCCTCGGCCTGTTGGTGGCCCTGGTCCTCGTCATCGCCGTCTCGGCCAAGGTGGCGGGCGACGTCCAGCGGCTGGCGATGATCCCCCTTCTCCTCCTCGTCCTCCTAGCCCTGGTGTGGTTCGTCGTCCGCTACGCCAAGTGGGCCACCACCACCTTCGTGGTCACCACCGACCGTCTCATCCACCGCACCGGCGTCATCTCCAAGTCGGGCCGGGAGATCCCCCTCGAACGCCTCAACGACGTCTCCTTCCACTCCACGATCTTCCAGCGCATGCTGGGCGCGGGCGACCTGCTGATCGAGTCGGCCGGGGAGCGGGGCCAGCAGCTGTTCTCCAGCTTCCCCCACCCCGAGCGCACCCAGAACCTGATCCACCACCAGATCGAGCTGGCCCAGGGACGCGACGCCGACCGCATGGCCGGCCGCCGGGAGCTGTCGCCTTTGGAGCAGCTGGAGAAGCTGGAGGAGCTGCGCCAGCGGGGCGTCATCTCCCAGGCCGAGTTCGACGTCAAGAAGGCCAAGCTCCTCGACCGGCTGTAGCCGAGCGACCGGCCCCCCACGTGACCGTCATCCGCACCGCCGGCTTCCGGGCCCGTCCCGAGTCGCTCCACCAGGTCGAGGGGGCGGTGGCCATGTTCGGCGCCGCGGTGCGGGCCAGTGAGCCCGGCACCCGCCTGTTCCTGCCCCTCCAGGACAAGGCCGACCCTCTCCGGTTCACCCTCCTCATGGTCTTCGACGACGACGAGGCGGAGGCCGCCCACAACGCGGCCGACTGGTCGAAGGCCTTCGGCGCCGGCCTGGCCGGCCACCTGGCGGGCGGGTTCTCGTTCCTCGAGTACATCGAGGTGACCGCGGACCGAGGGGCTGAGCGGCCGCAATCGGGGGGCTAGGTTCGAGACGATGAGCACGTTGGTCGTCTTCCACGCCCATCCCGACGACGAAGCCATCGCCACCGGCGGCACCATGGCCAAGGCGGCCGCCGCCGGGCACCGGGTGGTGCTGGTGGTCGCCACCCGGGGCGAGTGCGGTGAGGTGGCCGACGGTTACCTCCAGCCGGGCGAGGAGCTGTGGCAGCGACGGGTGGAGGAGACCCACGCGGCGGCGGCGGTGCTCGGGGCCAGCCGGGTCGAGTTCCTGGGCTACGTCGACTCGGGGATGGTCGACACGCCGACCAACGACAATCCCGCCTGCTTCTGGCAGGCCGACGTCGACGAGGCCGCCCGCCGCCTGGCCGCCATCCTCACCGAGGAGAAGGCCGACGTCGTCACCGCCTACGACGAGAACGGGGTGTACGGCCATCCCGACCACGTCCAGGTGCACCGGGTGGGCGTGCGGGCGGCGGAGATCGCGGGCACGCCCAAGGTGTACCTGAACACGGTCGACAAGGACTTCTTGGAGAGCTCGTTCGCGGAGATGATCGAGTCGGGCGTAGGCGTTCCGGGCGACCTCGACCCCAACGACCTCAACCTGGGTGTGGCCCACGAGCTCATCACCACCACCGTCGACGTCGGTGACTACCTCGACGTCAAGCGCAAGGCCATGGCCAGCCACGGTAGCCAGATCTCGGAGTCGTCCTTCTTCCTGGCCATGGCCCCGGAGATGTTCGCCACCGCCTTCGGCCAGGAGTGGTACATCCTGGTCGGCGCCCCCGCCGGCACCCTCGAGACCGACGTCTTCGCCGGACTCTGAGTTGTTGCAGTCACTCCACGGCCTGTGGTCGTGGGTCGTCATCCTGGGCAACGGCGGCGCCGGGGCGTGGGCCCTGGGTGCCGCCCGCTGGCCCCGTCTCCGCACCCGGGCCCTGTGGTGGTTCACCGGTTTCGCCCAGATCTCGGTGTTCGTGGAGGTCATCCTGGGCGTGTGGCTGATGTCGGCCGAGAACGTGGAGGCCCCTCAGTTCCACACCTTCTACGGGTTCCTCACCATCATCTCGGTGGCGATCATCCACTCGTACCGCCAGCAGCTGAAGCACCGGCTGTACCTGCTCTACGGCCTGGGCGGCCTCTTCATCATGGGGCTCGGCATCCGGGCCGCGCTGTTGAAGTAACGGCCTGCGGGGGCCCCTCCCTACAGGGTGACGACCGGGCAGGTCAGGGTGCGGGTGATCCCGTCGATGAGCTGGATCCGGTTGACGACGAGCTTGTTCATGGCGTCGTTCGACTCCGCCTCGGCCCGGGCGATGACGTCGTAGGGCCCCATGACGCCCTCCGACGCCACCACGCCCTCGATGTCGGCGACGGTGTGGGCGACCTGCGTCGACTTGCCCACCTCGGTCTGAATCAGCACGTACGCACGAACCGACATCCAGCAGTCTCCTTCTCCCGGGTCGCCGAAGATTAGGCGCCCGATGGCCGAGGCGCCCCTATGACTGGGAGCTGAGCCGCTTCTCGAGGGCCTGGAGCTCGTCCTTGAGGGCCACCGGCAGGCGCTCGCCGAGCTTGGCGTAGTGCTCCTCGATCGAGGGGACCTCGGCCCGCCAGTCCTCCACGTCGACCCGGAGCAGCTCGGCCATGGCCGCGTCGTCGATGTCGAGGCCGGTGGTGTCGAGCGACTCGGCCGTCGGCAGGTTGCCGATGACCGTCTCCACCGCGTCGGCCTGGCCGGTGATGCGCCCGAAGATCCAGGCCAGCACCCGGCTGTTCTCGCCGAAGCCGGGCCACAGCCACTTGCCCTCGGGGCTCTTGCGGAACCAGTTGACGTAGTAGAGCTTGGGCAGCTTCGACTGGTCGGCGGCGGCGTTGCCCACATCCAGCCAGTGGCCCAGGTAGTCGGCCATGTTGTAGCCGCAGAAGGGGAGCATGGCGAAGGGGTCGCGGCGGAGGTTGCCGACCGCCCCGGCCTGGGCGGCGGTGGTCTCCGAGGCCATGATCGAGCCCAGGAACACCCCGTGCTGCCAGCTGAAGGACTCGTGCACCAGGGGGATCACCGACGAGCGGCGGCCGCCGAAGAGGATGGCCGAGATCGGGCACGCCCTTGGGGTCCTCCCACTCGGGGGCGATCACCGGGCACTGGCTGGCGGGGGTGGTGAAGCGGGCGTTGGGGTGGGCGGCCGGGGTCGTCGACTCGGGAGTCCAGTCGTTGCGCTTCCAGTCGATGAGGTGGGCCGGCTTCTCCTTGGTCATGTCCTCCCACCACACGTCACCGTCGTCGGTGAGGGCGGTGTTGGTGAACAGGGAGTTCTTGAGCAGGGTGGTCATGGCGTTGGGGTTGGTGTCGTCGGACGTGCCCGGGGCCACGCCGAAGAACCCGGCCTCGGGGTTGATGGCGTAGAGCTGGCCGTCGGCGCCGTACTTCATCCAGCAGATGTCGTCGCCGACGGTCTGGACGTCCCAGCCGGGGAGCGTGGGCACGAGCATGGCCAGGTTGGTCTTGCCGCAGGCGGACGGGAAGGCGGCGGCCACGTAGCGGACGACCTTCTCCGGCGAGGTGAGCTTGAGGATGAGCATGTGCTCGGCCAGCCAGCCCTGGTCGCGGGCCATGACCGAGGCGATGCGCAGGGCGAAGCACTTCTTGCCCAGGAGGGCGTTGCCGCCGTAGCCCGAGCCGTAGGACCAGATCGTGCGCTCCTCGGGGAAGTGGACGATGTACTTGTTCTCCGCGTCGCAGGGCCAGGACACGTCGGCCTGCCCGTCGGCCAGGGGCGCGCCGACCGAGTGCAGGCAGGGGACGAACTCGCCGTCGCCCAGGGTGTCGAGGACGGCCTGGCCCATGCGGGTCATGATCCGCATGTTGATGGCCACGTAGGCGGAGTCGGACAGCTCCACGCCGATGTGGGCGATGGGGGAGCCGAGGGGGCCCATGCTGAAGGGCACCACGTACATGGTGCGGCCCTTCATCGAGCCCTGGAACAGGCCGGTGAGCACTTCCTTCATCTCCGCCGGGTCACGCCAGTTGTTGGTGGGACCGGCGTCGATCTCCTTCTCGGAGCAGATGTAGGTGCGGTCCTCGACGCGGGCGACGTCGCCGGGGTCGGACGTGGCCCAGTAGCTGCCGGGGCGCTTCTCGGGGTCGAGAGGCGTGAGGGTGCCGCCGTCGGTGAGGAGCTGGCAGAGGCGGTCGTACTCCTCCTGGGAGCCGTCGCACCACTCCACCCGGTCGGGCGTGCACAGGGCCGCCATCTCGTCGACCCATGCGAGCAGCTTGGCGTTCGTCGTGTTGGCCATCAATCCTCTTTCACTCTGGCGGGGAATCCCGGTGTACCCATGTCGACTTCGGAGCCAAGCCGGAGCTTGGTGGCCCGGCCGGCACCGTCGAGGTCGAAGACGACCCGCTGGCCCTGGCGGAGCATGCGGAAAACCGACCCGGTGATGGCGTCGGCCGCGAGGTCGTACTCGCTGCGATCGGTGTCCCGGACGAGGACGCCCTCCTTGGTACCGGGGTCGTACGACTTGATGACGCCCTGCAAGAAGCCCTCCATGTCATGAGCGGGGGAACGCGTAACGTGAACTTCACGATCCTACCGGGCGAGTTCGCCCTCATCGAGCGCCTGCGCCGGCGGATGACTGGCCCCGAGGGCCAGGTCTGGGTGGGCGACGACGTGGCGCTGGTGCCGGGACCCCTGGGATCGCTGCTCCTGGCGTCGGACGCGGTGGTCGCGGGCGTGCACGCCGACCTCTCCCTGGTGGGCCTCGACGACCTCGGGTGGAAGGCGCTGGTGGCCAACGTGAGCGACGTGGCCGCGGTCGGAGGACGGCCGTTGGCGGCGGTGGTCTCGGTGGCGGGGCCGCTGGGCGAGCTCGACGTCGACCTCCTCTACGACGGGCTGCTGGCGGCGGCGGCGGCCTACGGGTGCCCGGTGGTGGGGGGCGACATGACGTCGGCGCCGACGCTGGTGGTGTCGGTGGCCATCGCCGGCGACGGGGGGGCGTCGTCGCCGGGGCCGGTGCTGCGGTCGGGGGCCCGACCCGGCGACCACCTCTTCGTCACCGGCCCGCTGGGATCGTCGGCGGCAGGTCTGGAGGTGCTGCGGGCGGGGGCGGGAGGCGGGGCGGCGACGGCCGGGTTCGAGGACCTCGTCCTGGCCCACCGCCGGCCCCGGGCCCGGCTGGCGGAGGGGGCGGCGGCCCGGGCCGCGGGGGCCACGGCCATGATCGACGTGTCCGACGGGCTGGCGTCCGACCTCCGCCACCTGGCCGACGCCTCGGGCGTCGGGGTGGTGCTGGAGAAGGTGCCGGTGGCGGTGGGCGTGTCCCGGGTGAGCGACGAGCCCGAGCTGCATGGCCCTCGGCGGGGGAGAGGACTACGAGCTGGTCTTCGCCGCCCCCGACCCCGACCGGGTCGCCGCCGTCTTCGTCGAGCTCGGCCTGGGCCTGCCCCTGCTCATCGGCCATTGCACCGCCGACCCCACCGAACGCCGCCTGCGCGACGGCGCCCTCCCCGACGTCGGCTGGGAGCACCGCTGGTGAGCCTCGCCCCTTCCCCCGAACCGGTGACACGTACCGCCCTCACCGGGCTGTCACCGTCACCAGTTGCGGTCGGGGCGGCCTCGTCCGGCGAACCGGGTTCTCGGCGGTGAGCAACCGGCGGCCGGTGGCGCTCACCATCGCCGGGACCGACTCGGGGGGCGGGGCGGGGGTGGTCGCCGACCTCAAGACGTTCGAGGCCCACGGGGTGTGGGGGACGGCGGCGATCACCGCGGTGACGGCCCAGAACACCCTCGGCGTCCAGGCCTTCGAGGCGGTGACGCCCGAGTTGGTGCGAGCCCAGATCGCGTCGGTGGCGGCCGATTTCGGGGTCGACGCGGCCAAGACGGGGATGTTGGCGTCGGCCGAGGTGGTGGAGGCGGTGGCCACGACCGTGGCCCAACTCGGCGTCGGCCCCCTGGTGGTCGACCCGGTGCTTGGTGTCGAAGCACGGCGACCGGCTGTTGGCGCCCGACGCGGTCGACGCCGTCCGCACCCTCCTCCTCCCCCTGGCCACCGTCCTCACGCCCAACCTGCCCGAGGCCGAGGCCCTGGTCGGCTTCCCGGTGCGCACCCGGGCCGACATGGAGTCGGCAGCCCGAGCCCTGGTCGAGCTCGGCCCCGAGGTCGTGCTGGTGAAGGGCGGTCACCTGGCCGATGGCAACCGTTCGCCCGACTGCCTGCTGGTGGCCGACGCGGCCGACGGCCCGGTGTGGCTGGACGGGCCCCGCCTGCCCGGCCGCCACACCCACGGCACCGGCTGCGTGCTGTCGGCCGCCATCGCCGCCGAGCTGGCCCGGGGCATGGAGCCGGCCGACGCCTGCGTGGCGGCCAAGCGCTTCGTCGAACGCGCCATCGGGGCGGGCGTGGCCCTGGGCAGCGGCGTCGGCCCCGTCGACCCCGGCTGGGACCGACTCCGGTAGCGTCCCGGGCCCTCCGGCTCGGCGGGCGTTCGGCACCGAGCGCGACCGACTCACCGGCTCCGGTAGCGGGGCGCCGTCCGTCGGTCTAGAACTGCGCCATGGGCCTCCGCCGGCGCCGGACCGACCACAGCCGGGGCGCGGCCCACGTCCTGCTCCGGCGGATGCGGCTGCCGGCCGGCATCCTCGTCTTCGCCCTGCTCTACGGCACCAGCGGCTACATGCTCATCGAGCAGTACAACCCGCTCGACGCCCTCTACATGACCGTGACCACCCTGGTCACGGTGGGCTACGGCGAGATCCACCCCCTGGGCCCCGGCGGGCGGGCGTTCACCCTGACCCTGATCACCATCGGCGTCGGCGCCGTGTTCATCCTGATCGGGGCGTTCACGTCCGCCCTGGCCAGCGGCGAGCTCGGCCTGTCCCTCAAGAGGAGAACCATGCGCAGCCGGCTCGACGCCCTCGACGGGCACTACATCATCTGCGCCTACGGGAGGGTGGGGCGGGCGGCGGCCGAGGAGCTCACCCGGCAGGGCCAGGCGGTGGTCGTCATCGAGAGCCTGGAGGAGCTCGAATCCAGGCTGGTCGAGGACGGGATGACCTACATCATGGGTGACCCGACCGACGACGCCATCCTCGAGCTGGCCGGTCTCCACCGGGCCAAGGCCCTGCTCTGTGCGGTCGACAACGACGCGGTGAACGTCTACATCACCCTCACCGCCCGCTCCCTCAACCCCGACCTGTTCATCGTGTCCCGGGCGTCCCGGCCGGAGTCCGTCGACAAGCTGCGCCGGGCGGGCAGCAACCGCATCATCTCTCCCTACTCGCTTGAGCGGCGTCCGCATGGCCTCGCTGTCGATGCAGCCGGCGATGATCGAGTTCGTCGACATGATCAGCGTCGCCCCCGACCTCCGTATCGAGGAACTGGTCATCGGGACGGGCTCACCCTTCGCTGGCCGGGAGGTGCGTGACGTGTGCCGTCCCTACCAGGGCGTCATGCTGCTGGCGCTGAAGCGTCCGGGCGGGGAGCTGCTGGTGCCGCCCCTGGCCGAGAGCATCATCGGCGAGGGCGACGTGGTGATCGCGGTGGGCCAGGTCAAGGTCCTCAACCTCCTGGCCGAAGAAGCGGGCTGAGCCGTCGGTATCGTCCGGAGGATGGACCTCACCGAGCAGGAGGTCGCCGTGGTCCTGCGGCGAGCGGCCGAGCTCGACCACGTGGCGGAGGGGAGCGGGACCGGGACCGGACTCGACGTGGCCCTGGTGGAGGAGTCGGCGGTGGAGGCGGGCTTTTCCCGCCAATCGGTGCGGACCGCCCTGGCCGAGTTGCGGACGGGGGTGCTGCAGGCCTCGGTGACGGCGGTCCCCGCCCGCCGAGTGCTGGGGCCGGCGGCGGTCACCGTCCGCCGCACGGTGCCCGGACCCGAGGCCGACGTGGTCGCCCAGCTGCGGTCCCGTCTCGGCCGAGAGCTGTTCCGGGTGCAACGGGAGCGGGGCGGCATGGTGTCGTGGACCCGTCGGGAGGACCTGGGGGCAAGCGTCGGTCGGACCGTCGACAAGGCGGTCAACAAACGACTGTCACTCACCGAGGTCCGCCGGGTGGAGGTGGGGGTCACCGCGGAGCCGGGTTCCGACGGCCGGCGGGTGCTGGTGGTGGTGCGGGCCGACGTCTCCCGCCTGTGCCGGGACCGGGGGGCGTGGGTGGCCACCGGCGGGACGGTGGGAGCATTGCTGGCGGGCGGGGCGGTGGTCCTGGGCACCCTCGTCGACCCGCTGCTGCTGTTGACGGCCCCGGCCGGCGTGGGCGCGGCCGCCGCCGGCTACGGGATCGGGATCAAGCACTACCGCACCCGGGTCGACTCCATCGAGGTCTCGCTGGAAGCCCTGCTCGACGACCTCGAGCGACGTCCGGGCTCCCTCCCGTCCTGAGGGACCGATATTCTGAAACCGATGTCTCGGCGTGGCACGGACGGGCGAGTTGGCGGACGGTGGCGGCGACCCACCTCCGGCGGCTGCTCGTGTCGGCGCTCGCCCTGGGCATCGCCGCCGCCGGGCTCCTGGCCCCGCCCGCGGCCCAGGCCAAGGGCCGCCGCCCGATCACGGTCATGACCCGGAACCTCTACCTGGGGGCCAACCTCGATCCCGCCATCGGGGCGACCACGGTGCCGCAGCTGCTGGCGGCCACCGCCCACATCTTCTCGGTCGTGCACCAGACGAACTTCCCCGAGCGGGCCCAGGCCCTGGCCCGGGAGATCGCCGACGCCGACCCGGTGCTGCTGGGCGTGCAGGAGGCGGCGGTCTGGTACAGCGGGCCCTTCAACGACCCCGCCCCGGCGACCACCGTCGTGTACGACTTCATCGCCATCCTCCGCCAGGAGCTGGCCGCCATCGGCAACCCCTACGACGTGGTGAAGTTGCAAGCCGAGGCCGACATCGAGGCGCCCGCGGGCGCTCCCTACGGCAAGGACATCCGCCTCCTCCAGCAGGACGCCGTCCTGGTCAAGGCCGACACCAAGGACGACGTCACCCTCACCAACGCCCAGTCGGCCAACTTCACCGCCCGGCTGGTCGTCACCACCGGCACCGGCTTGCAGTTCGTGGTGAACCGGGGATGGGTGTCGGTCGACGCCGTCGTCAACAAGCACTCGTTCCGGTTCGTCAACACCCACCTGGAGGCGTTCCACCCGCTCATCCGACTCCAGCAGGCCCAGGAGCTGATCGCCCCCGCCGGACCGGTGGGCTCGGCCCCGGCGACGGTGATCCTCGTGGGCGACCTCAACTCCGGCCCCGAGCTCCCGGTACCGGCCAACCGGCTGGCCTTCCAGGCGCTCGTCGCCTTCGGCCTGGTCGACACGTGGGCGGTGGCCCATCCCGGCGACCCCGGCTTCACCGCCGGCTTCAACGAGCTGCTCACCGATCCCAGCGCCGAAGGTGCGCTCGAGCACAGGGTCGACCACGTGATGACTTCGGGCGACGTCGACGTGATGAGGGTCCGCCTCTACGGCACCGATGCCGACGGTCGCACGCCCAGCGGGCTGTGGCCCTCGGATCACGCGGGACTGGCCGCCACCCTGCGCCCGTAGGTCCGCCGGGGGCCGCTGCGGACCACCGGGAGTGAAGCGCTTGCTAGCTGACGCGCTTGGTGATCTTGCCCGCCTTGATGCAGGACGTGCAGACCGACACCCGACGGGGTGAGCCGGCGACGATCGCCCGCACCCGCTGGATGTTGGGGTTCCAGCGACGCTTGTTACGACGGTGGGAGTGACTCACGCTCATCCCGAAGGAGGGGTGCTTGCCGCAGATCTGACACACAGAAGCCATCGGGAGACACGGTACCAGCAGCGCCGATACGTCTACGATCCGGCCGATGGGTGTGCCGCTGCCTGTGCCAATGAGTGCGCTCGAACGGCTCGACCACACCCATTTGCGGGCCGCCGTGGTCGGATTCCGGGACGCCCTGCGGGCCCACCAGGCCCGGTTGAACCGCCTCAACGTCTACCCCGTCCCCGACGGCGACACCGGCACCAACATGGCCCTCACCCTGGAGTCGGTGGTGTCCGCCCTCGACGAGGTGCCCGTCGCCGACCGCGACATGGTCGCCACGTGCAAGGCCATCTCCCACGGGTCGCTCATGGGGGCACGGGGCAACTCGGGCGTGATCCTGTCCCAGGTGCTGCGGGGTCTCTGCCACCGCCTCGACGACGCCGACCTGGCCGACGCCGCCTCCGTGGCCGCGGCCCTGGCCGAGGCCAGCACCGCCGCCTACTCCGCCGTCATGCGCCCGGTGGAGGGGACGATCCTCACCGTGGTGCGGGAGGCGTCGGAGGCGGCGGTGGAGGTGGCCGCGGGCGAGATGACGCTGGTGGACGTGCTCGACGCGGCGGTCCGCTCGGCGCGGGACGCCCTGGCCCGCACGCCCGACCTGCTCCCGGTGCTGAAGGAGGCGGGCGTGGTCGACGCCGGGGGCGCCGGCTTCGTCCTCTTCCTCGACGCCCTCCTCCAGGTGGTCGACGGCCGGCCCGTGCCCGATGCACCCGAGGGCGAGGCCGAACCGTCCATCGCCGTCGGCCACGGCGAGGGCACCGGCGACGGCGGCGGGATGGAGGGTCCCCGGTACGAGGTGATGTACTTGCTCGACGCCCCCGACGAGAAGATCGACGCCTTCAAGGCGGCGTGGATGGACATCGGCGAGTCCATCGTGGTGGTCGGCGGCGACGGCCTGTGGAACTGCCACATCCACGCCGACGACATCGGTGCGTCCATCGAGGCCGGCATCGAGGCCGGCCGCCCCCGCCAGATCCGGGTCACCGACCTGGCCGGGCAGGTGGAGGAGGAGCGGTGGGTCCGCCAGGGCCTGGGCAACGGCCCCGGCGGCAACGGCCCCGGTACCGCCGAGCCGAGGGCCAGGGTCACCACCGCGGTCGTGGCCGTGGCTCTGGGCGACGACGTGGGGGACGGCTTCCGGTCGATGGGGGTGCAGGAGGTCGTCGTCGGGGGGCAGACGATGAACCCGTCCACCGCCGACCTGCTGGAAGCCATCGAGGCCACCGACGCCGACGAGGTGATCGTCCTCCCCAACAACAAGAACATCGTGCCGGTGGCGGGCCAGGCGGCGGCCCTGGCGGGCAAGCCGGTGCGAGTCGTCCCCACCCGGGGGATGGTGCCCGGCCTGGCCGCGATGATGGTCTACGACGCCGACGCCCCCGCCGAGGCCAACGCCAAGGCCATGGAGGAAGCGGCGTCCCAGGTGGTATCGGGGCAGGTCACGTGGGCGGTGCGCGACTCGGGGAGCATCAACGAGGGCGACTGGCTGGGCCTGGCCGACGAGAAGATCGTGGTCGTCCACCCCGACCTCGCCACGTGCGCCACCCGCCTCCTCGAGCGCCTGGTCGAGGGCGCCCACGAGCTGGTCACCGTCTTCGTGGGGGCGTCGACCCCGGACGAGGCCACCGACGCCGTCGGCGAGTGGCTGGCGCAGCACCGCCCCAACGCCACCGTCGAAGTCCAGAAGTGGCGCCTCCCGCTCTCGGCCTACCTCTTCTCCATCGAGTGAGCGTATGTATCACCGGTGATACCATGCTCCCGTGGGAGAGGTGACGATCCGGGACCTGCGCAACCACGGCGGGGAGGTCATCGACCGCGTCCGGGGCGGGGAGCGGATCACCATCACCCGTGACGGGGAGCCGGTCGCCGAGCTTCGGCCACTGCCCCGCCGCCCCCTCGACACGGCGACTGTGATCGAGCGCTTCCGCGGGCTCCCTCCGGTCGATCCCGACCGTCTTCGGGCCGACATCGACGCGCTCATCGACCAGTCGCTGTGACCGCCGATATGGTCGGGGTGCTTGACACGAGCACCCTGGTGCTGATCGACCGAATCGACCGGGGTGCACTCCCGACGCAGTCGGTCATCACCGCGATCACCCTGGCCGAGCTGTCCGTCGGCCCGCTGACGGCCATCGACCCGGCAGAATCCGCCGCCCGGCAGATCCGGCTCCAGGAGGCCGAGTCGATGTTCGAGCCGCTGCCGTTCGATGCCGCCGCCGCCCGCGCCTTCGGTGTCGTCTCTGCCGCGCTCCGCCAGTCTGGTCGCAAGACCGCGGCGAGAGCGTTCGACGCCATGATCGCCGCCGTCGCCATGGCCAACGATCTCCCCCTCTACACCTGCAACCCGCGGGACTTCGCCGGCATCGACGGCCTGCGCGTCCACGCCATCCGCCACCCCGACGACCCGGCGGCGCCGGCGGGATGACCGGGCGGCGGTTGGCGCAGTTGGCCGCCATCCCGGTGGGCGAGCTCAAGGGCGTCGGCGTCAAGAAGCTCGACGCCATGGCCGCCATAGGCATCGAGACGGTGCTCGACCTGCTCACCCACTACCCCCGGCGCTACGTCGACCGCACCCGGCAGTCCGACATCGCCGACCTCAAGGTGGGGGAGGAGGCGGCCGTGCTGGCCATGGTGAAGCGGGTCAAGTCGCGCCGGACCCGGCAGGGGAAGATGATCGTCGAGGTCGACGTGTTCGACGGCTCCAGCTACCTCCACGTGGTCTTCTTCAACCAGGGGTGGCGGGCGAAGCAGCTGGGGGCGGGCACCCAGGCCGCGTTCTTCGGGAAGTTGGAGAGGTTCCGCGACCGGCGGCAGATGACCAACCCGATCGTCGACCTGGTGGGTGACCGCACCGGTCGGATCGTGCCCATCTACCCCCAGTCCACGAAGGAGGGCGGTCTCCACACGTGGGAGCTGGCCGGTTTCATCGAGGAGGCCCTGGCCCGGGCCGGGCCCTTCGCCGACCCCATGCCCGAGGACTGGCTCGACCGCCTCGACCTCGTCGACCGCCGCACCGCCTTCACCGCCATCCACAACCCGGACTCGATGGAGACGGCCAAGGCCGCCCGCCGCCGGCTCGTCCTCGACGAGCTGCTGCGCATGCAGGTCGCCCTCGTGCTGCGCAAGCGGGCCATCGAGCGGGAGTCGAAGGGGATCCGCCACGTGGTCGAAGGCGGGCGGCTCGTGCCCAAGTTCCACGAAGGCCTCCCGTTCGCCCTGACCGACGCCCAGCAGCGGGCGATCGGCGAGATCACCGCAAGACCTGGCCGGACCCCATCCCATGCACCGCCTGCTCCAGGGCGACGTGGGCAGCGGCAAGACGGTCGTGGCCCTCACCGCCCTGCTCACCGCCGTCCAGGGCGGCTACCAGGGGGCGTTCATGGCCCCCACCGAGGTGCTGGCCGAGCAGCACGACGTCAGCCTGCGCCACCTGCTGGGCGGGCTGACCGTCCCCGACGAGCGCACGCTCACCGGCGACCGCCCCCTGCGGGTCGAGCTCCTGTCCAACCGCACCACCGCCGGCGAGCGCACCCGGATCCTCGCCGACCTGGCCGTGGGCGACGTCGACCTCCTCGTCGGCACCCACGCCCTGCTCGAGGAGAGAGTCGGTTTCAAGGCCCTGGGCGTGATCGTGATCGACGAGCAGCACCGCTTCGGCGTCGAGCAGCGGGCCGCCCTCCGGGGCAAGGGCGACGACCCTGACGTGCTGGTGATGACGGCCACGCCGATCCCCCGCACCGCGGCCATGACCGTCTACGGCGACCTCGACGTGACCACGCTCGACGAGCTCCCGCCCGGCCGCACCCCGGTGACGACCCACTGGGCCCGGGGGCCGCTGGAGGAGGCGGAGGCCCACCAGCGGGTGGCGGACGAGGTGGCCGCCGGCCGGCAGGCCTACGTGGTGTGCCCCCTGGTGGAGGAGTCGGAGAAGATCCAGGCCCGGTCGGCCATCGAGGAGCGGGAGCGGCTGGCGGCCGAGGTGTGGCCCGACCTGCGCCTGGGCCTGCTCCACGGGCAGATGCCGTCGAAGGAGAAGGAGGCGGTGATGACCTCGTTCCGCCGCCGGGAGCTGGACGTGCTGGTGGCGACGACCGTCATCGAGGTGGGCGTCGACGTCCCCAACGCCACCGTCATGATCGTGGAGGACGCCGACCGCTTCGGGATCGCCCAGCTCCACCAGCTCCGGGGCCGGGTGGGCCGAGGAGCCGACCAGTCGTGGTGCTACCTGTTCGGCGCCGGGTCGACGCCGGAGTCGGAGACGCGGCTCAAGGCGCTGGAGGAGACCACCGACGGGTTCATCCTGGCCGAGGTCGACCTCGACCTGCGGGGCGAGGGCACGGTGCTGGGCACCCGGCAGAAGGGCCACAGCGACCTCAAGCTGGCCTCCCTCCGCCGCGACCGGGAGGTGGTGGCCCAGGCCCGCGAGCTGGCCTTCGAGATCGTCGATGCCGACCCCGGCCTGAAGGAGAACCCCCTCCTGGCCGAGGAGATCCGCCTCCTCATCGACGAGTCCGACGCCGAGTTCCTCTTCAAGAGCTGACGCAGCGTCGGCCCCGCCAGGGTCAGGCGGCCGGGACGGCTATCCGACGACCGGGGGCGGGCAGCCGAGGGCCGCCAGGAGGCCGTTGAGGAGGCCGCCCAGGAGGTTGGAGATCGGCTGGAGGATGGCGCACAGCAGGTTGGGGATCGGCAGCGGCGGGGTTGTCGTCGGCGGGGTTGTCGTCGGCGGGGTTGTCGTCGGCGGGGGGACGGTCGTGTTCGAGGGGATGGTGGTCTGGGGCGGGACCGTCGTGGCTCCCGGCGCCGTCGTGGTCCCGGGGACCGTCGTGGCCGAGGTCGTCGGGGTGCTCGTGCCGGCCCCGGCGAAGCTGATGTGGTGGCGGGAGCTCTTGCCGCCGGCGTCGGCCACCAGGGCGCACGCCTGGACGCTGCAGTTGTAGGTGGTGGAGGCGAAGGTGGTGATCACCCGGTTGACCGTCATCGGGGTCGGCGGGAAGTCGCCGGTGGCGGTGGTGATGAAGAAGCCGGACAGGACGGTGTCGCACTCGGGCGCGGCCACGCTCCCGCCGCACTCCCGGATGAGGCCGGCCGTGTTGGCGGGGAATCCGGTGCCCGACACCCACACGTTCTGGCCGTCGGTGAGGGCGTCGTCGGGGGAGACGGTGAGCGTCACCGAGGGGTCGAGGCCGGATTCGGGAGTGTGGGCTCCCGCCGGCAGCCCCGCCACCATCACCGCCGCCGCCATCCCGGCGGCGAAGAGCCCTCGCCGCATCGCCGGGCCGACCCGGGAAATCGAGAACATGTCGCGCTCTGCCGCCATGGTCGTCTCCTTCGCACTCGCCTTGGCCCGAGCCTACCCAGGAGTGGTGGCGCTGACACTCTCGGTGACGGATCCGGCGCGGCGCACCACGCGGAAGTGGAGTAGTCATTGGCCCGTGAGGGTCGTGGCCGGCATCGCGGGGGGACGGCGGCTGGTGGCCCCCCCCGGCCGCCGCCTGCGCCCGACCACCGACCGGGTGCGGGAGGCCATGTTCTCGTCTCTGACCAGCCTCGATGCGATCCGCGACGCCAAGGTGCTCGACCTGTTCGCCGGCACCGGCGCCCTCGGCATCGAGGCCCTCTCCCGGGGGGCGGCCTCGGCCACGTTCGTCGACGCCGACCACGCCGCCATCCGGGCCGTCGAGCAGAACCTCACCACCACCGGCCTGGGCGCCGACGCCAAGGTGGTGCACGGCGACGCCCTCCGCTACGTCGAGTCGGTCGCCACCGCGGGCAAGGAGACGTTCGACCTGGCCCTCGTCGACCCGCCCTACGCCTTCGACGAGTGGCCCCGCCTGCTGGCCGCCCTCCCCGCCCGCCTGGCCCTGCTGGAGACCGGCGATCACATCGACATCCACCCGCCCTGGGCGGCCATCAGGTCCCGCCGTCATGGCGATACGGTGGTGACCCTCGTGCGGCGCCAGCAGGGCGCAGCCGCGGAGGAGGAGGGGGAGGCAGCCGAATGACGAAGGCCCTCATCCCCGGCTCCTTCGATCCGGTGACGTTCGGGCACCTCGACGTCATCGAGCGCACCGCCCGTCTCTTCGACGACGTGCTGGTGGCGGTGGTGGAGAACCCCCACAAGTCCACCCTCTTCACCCTCGACGAGCGCACGGCCATGCTCTCCGAGGTCACCGCCCACCTCCCCAACCTCAAGGTCGACGCGTTCGAGGGCCTCCTCGTCGACTTCGCCCTCGACCGGGGCGTCAACGCCATCGTCAAGGGCCTGCGGGCCGTGTCCGATTTCGAATACGAGCTGCAGATGGCCCAGCTCAACTACCGCCTGTCCGGGATCGAGACGCTCTTCATGCCGACCACGCCCGAGCACTCCTTCCTCTCGTCGAGCCTGGTGCGGGAGGTGGCCGGCTTCGCCGGCGACGTCTCGTCGATGGTGCCCCCGCCGGTCGCCCACCGGCTGACGGTGAGGTTCCGCAGGTGAGCATCGTGGAGCCGCCCGACAGCGAGGTCCTGCTCCGGCGGGTGCTCGATCTCATCAACAGCGCCCCCAAGATGCCGCTGTCGTCCACCGTGCGCCTGGAGAAGGACGAGGTGGTCGAGCTCCTGGAGGAGGCGATCGCCCGCCTGCCGGAGGAGATGCGCCAGGCCCGGTGGCTGCTGAAGGAGCGGGCCGAGTACCTGGCCAAGGTGCAGCGGGAGGCCGACGACATCCTGGCCGCGGCCCGGGAGCGGGCCGAGCGCATCGTGCAGCGCACCGAGCTGGTGCGGGAGGCGCAGCGGGTGGCCCGGCGCACGGTGGAGGAGGCCAACGACGAGTCCCGCCGCCTGCGCCACGAGGCCGAGGACTACTGCGACCAGAAGCTGGCCAGCTTCGAGACGGTGCTCGAACGCATCACCAAGACGGTGGGCGCGGGACGGGCCAAGCTCCGGGTCACGCCTCTGCCCGGGCCCCAGGAGGGCGACCAGACGGTGCGGGCCGAAGGCGAGCCCGACACCGGCGAGGTGTTCTTCGACCAGGACAACTGGTGAGAACCCCCAAGGTGTTTTGCCATGCGGCCCTTCTTCGTCAACGTCGCCGATCTCGTCCACAAGCCCGCGGCCCGGCGCCGGGAGCGGCTGAGGGGCACGCTGCCCGGGCTCAAGGTGGGCGTGGCCGAGGTTCCGGCCGACC
This sequence comes from uncultured Acidimicrobiia bacterium, assembly GCA_963829165.1. Lineage (GTDB taxonomy): Bacteria > Actinomycetota > Acidimicrobiia > Acidimicrobiales > AC-14 > JAXDMK01. The sequence continues at coordinate 185,296 of CAWHIC010000007.1, forward strand.
GGGAGCTCGACGTGGTGACCACCCTGGAGTGGGTCACCGACGGCCTGCTGGCCAGCGGCACCATCTCCGCCCCGTGGCGGGCGGAGTGCACCCGGTGCCTGGGCCCGGCCCAGGGCCACATCGACTTCGAGTTCCGGGAGCTGTTCGAGAAGGTGCCCCGGGAGGGCGAGAGCTACCGCCTGGGCCACGACTCCATCGACATGGAGCCCCTCGTCCGGGAGCAGGTGCTGTTGGAGCTGCCCCTGGTGCCCCTGTGCGCGGCCCGACTGCAAGGGCCTGTGCGCCACCTGCGGGGCCGACCTCAACCAGGGCGAGTGCGGGTGCGACCACACCCTGGTCGACCCTCGCTGGGCGGCCCTGGAGGGTTTCCTGGCCGAGCACCCGCCCGAGTAATAAGCGGACGAGCCCGGGAGGGTAAGGTTGACCCTCCATGGCTGTCCCCAAGAAGAAGACGTCAAAGGCCAAGAGCCGCAGTCGCCGGGCATCCAACTGGCGCCTGGCCGCGCCCGCCCAGAGCACCTGCCCCCAGTGCCGCCAGGTCAAGACGCCCCACGTGGTCTGCCCCAACTGCGGGTGGTACGGCGGGCGTCAAGCCATCGAAGTCGACTAGCCCGCCTGATCCGGCGCCCGGCGTGACCAGCCCGGCCGATCCTCCTCCGGGCGGCCCCTCTCCCTCCCAGGGCATCGACCCGTCCCGGCCGACGCCGGTGCTCCTGCCCATCGCGGTCGACGTCATGGGCAGCGACAAGGGCCCCCGGGAGATGGTGGCCGGCGCCCGCCAGGCGGCCGAGGAGCTCGGCACCCCCATCCTCCTGGTGGGCCGCCGCGACGACATGGGCGACACGTGGGGTCTCGAAGTGCTCCACGCCTCCGAGGTCGTCGACATGCACGAGGACCCCGCCGGGGGAGTTCGCCGCAAGAAGGACTCCTCGGTGGTGCGGGCGGCGGAGGCGGTGCGCGACGGCCGGGCGTCGGCGATGGTGTCGGCGGGCAACACGGGGGCGGCCATGGCCAGCGCCCTGCTGCGCATGGGCCGGGTCAAGGGCGTGTCCCGTCCCGCCATCGCCACCGTGATCCCGGTTCCGGGTGCCATCCCCACCGTCCTCCTCGACGGCGGGGCCAACGCCGACTGCACCGCCGCCTGGCTGGTGCAGTTCGCCCAGATGGGAGCCGTGTTCGCGGCCGAGCGGTTCAAGCTCGACGAGCCCCGCGTGGCGCTGCTGTCCATCGGCGAGGAGCCGGGCAAGGGATCGGCCCTGGTCAAGGAGACCCACGCCCTGCTCTCCCAGGACGGCTGCCTGCGGGTCGGCCGTTTCATCGGCAACGTCGAGGGCCGCGACGTCCTCTCCGACCGGGTCGACGTGGTCGTCACCGACGGTTTCACCGGCAACGTCGTCCTCAAGACGCTCGAGGGCGGCACCCGCTTCCTCATCGACACGCTCCTGCGGGTGATGACGTCCACCGACGAGGGCCGCCAGGCCACCCAGGTGCTGATGCCCCTGCTCATGCCCCTCAACGCCGAGCTCGACCCCGAGTCCTACGGGGGGGCGATGCTCCTGGGTGTCGACGGGCTGTGCATCATCAGCCACGGCTCGTCGTCGAAGCGGGCCATCTTCAACGCCTGCGGGCTGGCCCGGGAGATGGTCGTGGCCGACATGGTGGGCCGCATCCGCGAGGCGGTCGCGCCCGCCTGACGGCCACCGCAATTCACAAGCGCACAAGCGCGAAAACCGGTACCATGCGACGGTCCCAGTTGCCACTTCAGGAGTACCCGGCCGTGTCTGCCGTCAGTCCCACATCCCATGGCCAGACATCCAAAGAAGGAACCGCCAACGGCGCGCCCTTCGACCGTCAGGCCGTGTTCACCCTGATCCGGGAGCGGTTGGCCGACATCCTCGAGATCGAGCCCTCCGCCATCAGCGAAGGCGCTTCCTTCACCGACGACCTCGACGCCGACTCCCTCGCCCTCATCGAGCTGGTCGAGGCCATCGAAGAAGAGATGGCCGAGCGCACCACCGGCTTCCGCATCGAGGACGAGGACCTGGAAGATCTCAAGACCGTGCGCGACGCGGTCGACTACGTGGTCGAGCGCGCCGGCGGCGCTTCGAAGTCCTGAGTCACAGCGAACAGCTCGAAGCCCTCGTTGAGCGGCTCGGTCGTCCTTTCCACGACCGCACGCTGCTGGCGCGCGCCCTCTGCCACCGCTCCTGGTGCGCGGAGAGCCCGGGCGAGCTGTCGAACGAACGCCTCGAGTTCCTGGGCGACAGCGTGCTCGGGCTGGTCGTCACCGACCACCTCTACCGCACCTACCCCGACCTGCCCGAGGGCCACCTGGCCCAGGTCCGGGCGGCGGTGGTGAACGCGGGCGTGCTGGCCGAGGCCGCGGCCGAGCTGCGCCTGGGCGAAGCGGTGCGCCTGGGAAAGGGCGAGGACTCGTCCGGGGGACGGGAGAAGCCGTCGATCCTGTCCGACGCCATGGAGGCGGTGATCGGCGCCGTCTACCTCGACGGGGGCTGGGACGACGCATCCACCCTGGTCATGGACCTGTTGGGCGAGCGCATGACCGAGGCCGCGGCCGGCCCCGGGGGCCACGACTTCAAGACCCGCCTCCAGGAGATGGGCGCCCGCCGCTTCGACGAGCTGCCGTCCTACCTGGTGTCGTCCGAAGGTCCCGACCACGCCAAGCGGTTCACGGCCCGGGTGTCGGTGGGCGGGAGCGAGTATGGCGTCGGCGAGGGCCGGTCGAAGAAGCAGGCCGAGCAGGCGGCGGCCCGCATGGCCTGGCGGGCCCTCTCCGAGCCCATCGCCGTGCTGGTGGTGGAGGAGCTGACCATCGACCGGGCGGACGCCCTCGGCGATGCTGTCCTCGGCGATGCCGACCTGACGCTCGACGATCCCCTGGCGACGGATGCGTCGCGGGACGTCGATGCCGATGCCTGAGCTGCCCGAGGTCGAGACCCTCAAGCGCGACCTCGACAAAGAGGTCGTCGGCCGTCGCATCAAGGCGGTGGCGGTCGACGGCGAGCGCACCATCCGCCGCCACCCCGACAACGCCGACTTCGTGGCCCGGCTGGAGGGCCACAAGATCGTCGGAGTGGAGCGGCGGGGCAAGTACCTGCTCCTGCGGCTGGAGGGCGGCGACGTGCTCGTCGTCCACCTGGGCATGAGCGGCCAGTTGCTGCGGGGCAAGGGCGGCGTGCGCGACCCCGATCCCAAGCACACCCACGCCGTGATCAGCTTCACCCAGGGCGGGCTGCTGCGCTTCGTCGACCCCCGCACCTTCGGGGAGCTGTTCGTGACCACGCCCGAGGCGTTGGCCGACCAGGTCCCGGAGCTGGCCCACCTCGGATTCGACCCCGTCGACGACATGATGTCGTGGGTGCGCTTCGGCGAGCTGCTGGCGGCCCGCAAGACCAAGCTCAAGGCCCTGCTCATGGACCAGAAGTTCGTGGCCGGCATCGGCAACATCTACAGCGACGAGATCCTGTGGGCGGCCGGCCTGCGCTACGACCGCTCGTCGGAGACGTTGTCCTCCCAGGAGGTCCGCCGCCTCTACCGGGCGATGGTGGAGACGCTGCAGGACGCCATCAAGCACCGGGGCTCGTCACTGGCCGACGAGCAGTACCGAGACCTGTTCGGGGCCATCGGGGAGTACCAGAAGGAACACAAGGTCTACGACCGGGCCGGACAGGCCTGCCGGCGGTGCCGCAGCACGATCGTCAAGGTCAAGGTCAACGGCCGGTCGTCGTTCCTCTGCGAGCAGTGTCAGGTCTGATCACCCGCCGCTCGTCCCGTCCGCCGGGGGGCTAGGGGCAGGCGCTGCCCTGGACGCTGTCGATCAGGGTCTTCTGCAGCTCACCGAAGACAACCTTCTGCTCACCGTCGAAGAGCTGGGTGCGGGCCTTGCTCCAGGCGACGACCGACTCGACGTAGAGGGCCTGCTTGGCCTTGAGGGCGGCGCCGCTGACGGCGGAGTTGCCGCGCGAGTCGAGAACCCCGAGGTGGGTGACGACGGCTGCGGCCAGCGCTTCCATGGCATCGGTCATCAGGCCCCGCCTGGTGTCGACGGTGGCCCGGGCCGCGGTGAGGGCGTCGTTGGCCTGGGGCAGGGCGTCGGTGACGTTCGTGAGGAGGTCGGGCAGCTTGCCGCAGACGGCCTCGACGAGCGTCGGGGCCTTGGTGGTGGTGGGGCTGGGCGTCTGGGCCGCCCCGGCGCCGGCAGGTAGCAAGAGGGCCATGCTCACCGCGGCGAGGGCGCCGATGCCGATCGCGATGATTGACGTTTTGCGCATCTGACGTGCTCCCTCCTGGGAGTAGGGGTGGCGTGCCATCAGGGCTTGGCCCCGAGCTGGCGCAACAGGTCGTCGACGATCTTGTTGACTTCTTCAGGGGTGAGCTCGTGGGGTTGGCCGCCGGCATCGGCCGCCTGCTGCAGCTGGACGGGCAGGCTGGCGAGGAGGGCGGCCACCTCCTGGGGCGTCGCCGGGGGCGGGGCGGTGGGGGAGCCGGGCGTGACCGCCGGCGGGCCGGGGTCGATCGCGCCGGGCTGGCGGTTGGTGGCGGGGGCGCCGACGATGGTGGTGACGGTGTCGGATGTCTGCTGGGTGACGGCGGCGGGTTCGTTCTGGCCGAGGACGCCGGACGATCCGGAGTCGCCCCGGGTGACGAGCACGGTGACGCCGCCGATCAGGGTGAGAACCGCCCCGACGACCGACATCCAGATGCCGGTGCGCCGCATCTTGGTGGGCTCGCGCAGGGGGGAGAGCTGAAAAGGGGTGGAAGTCACCGCCGGCGCGCCCATCGCCTTGGCCTTATCGGCAGGTGCGGGGTCGGGCTTGAGGACTTTCACAAAAAAAACTGTACGGGGTTTTCCGAGGCGGGAGAGGGTCCGCGGGGTGGAGGGGGGCTCCCGGTAGCCTCGGGGGACCGATGTTTCTCCGCTCGCTCACCTTGAAGGGCTTCAAGTCCTTCGCCGAGGCGACCACGCTCGAGTTCGAACCGGGCCTGACGGTTGTCGTCGGCCCGAACGGGAGCGGGAAGTCGAACGTCGTCGACGCGGTGGCGTGGGTGCTCGGGGCCCAGGGTCCCCGCACCGTCCGGTCCACCAAGATGGACGACGTCATCTTCGCCGGCAGCGGGCGGCGGCCGGCGTTGGGCCGGGCCGAGGTCAGCCTCACCATCGACAACACCCGGGGCGTGCTGCCGATCGACTTCACCGAGGTCACCATCACCCGGACGCTGTTCCGCACGTCGGGCGAGAGCGAGTACACGCTCAACGGCGTCCCCTGCCGTCTGCTCGACCTGCAGGAGCTGCTGTCCGACACCGGGGTAGGGCGCCAGCAGCACATCATCGTGTCCCAGGGGAACCTCGACGCCGTCCTCGACTCCCGGCCCGAGGACCGGCGCCTGATCGTGGAGGAGGCGGCGGGCATCCTCAAGTTCCGCCGGCGCAAGGAGAAGGCGGAGCGGCGCCTGGAAGGGACGGAGGCCAACCTGCTGCGCCTCACCGACCTGCTGCGCGAGGTCGGGCGCCAGCTGCGGCCGCTGGAGCGGCAGGCCGACGCCGCCCGCCGCCACGGCGACCTGGTGGGCGAGCGGCACGCCCTGCAGGTGTTCCTCCGGGGCCGGGAGGTGGCCGTGCTCACCGCCCGCCACGAGGCCGCGGTGCAGGCCCGGGCCGGGATGGTGGGCGAGGAGGCCCGGGTGAAGGCCGAGCTGGAGGTCCTCGACACGTCGGTGGCGGCGGCCGAGACCCGGGTGTCGGAGCTGGGCCGGGCGCGGCTGGGCGACCTGTCCCTGAGTGACGCGGTGGGCCGGCTGGAGGCGCTGCGGGAGCGCACCCGGGGCCTGGTGGCGGTGGTGGCCGAGCGGCGCCGGTCGGTCGATCGCGACCTGGCCGTGAGCGTCGACTCCGCCCTCATCGCCGCCCTCGACGACGACGCCGCCCGCCTGCGGGCCGAGCTGGCCGACGTGGAGGCGGCGGCGGAGGCCATGGCCGCCCGCTTCCAGGAGCTGGCCCAGGGCGAGGCGGCGCTGGCCGGAGAGCGGGCGGCGGTGGGCGAGCCGTCCACCCGGGCCGACGCCGCGGCCGAGGCCCGGGGGGAGCTGGGGGCCCTGCGGTCCAACCTCGACCGGGGCCGGGCCGACCTGGCCCGCCTCGAGCACCGCCTGTCGGGCCTCGACGAGCGGGCCGCCGCCCTCGCCCACGAGGCCCACCGGGTGAGCGGGGAGCTGGCCCGGCTGGCGGCGGCCGAGAGCGAGCTGATGGCCGTCCGGGAGCAGGCCGATGCCGACCGGCGGGCGGCGGCGGCGGCGCTGGTCGCATCCGAGGGCGCGGCCCGGGAGGCCACCGCCGGCCACCGCACGTGGGCCGCCCGGGCCGAGGCCCTGGCCATGGCCGTCGACGAGACCCGGGGCAAGGGCGACACCGACCGGTTGGCGGGCGTCGAGGGGGTGGTGGGCACCCTGCTCGACCTGGTCGACGTCCAGGCTGGATTCGAGGCTGCCTTCGAGGCGGCGGTGGTCGACGCGGTGGGGGCGGTGGTGGTCGACGGCGTCGCCACCGGCCGGCGCCTCCTCGACGACCTGGCCGGGGCGTTGCCGGCCGGCGTGCTGCCCCTCGGCTCGCTCCTCGACCCGCCCGCGGCCGTCTCGCCCCACTGCCCCGCCCGTGCGCTGCGCTCGGTGGTGCGTTCGCGGCACCCGGGCGTGGAGCGGCTCCTGCGCCACCTGCTGGCCGACGTGGTCGTGGTCGACGGGGGGTGGGAGGAGGCGGTCGACGTCACCCTCGCCTTCCCCGACGTGGTCGCCGTCACCCGGGCGGGCGACCGCATCTCCGCCGTTGGCTGGCGACTGGGGGTGGGCGCGCCGGGAGTCACCCGGGCCGCCCTCGACGAGGCCCGCACCCGCGCCGCCGAGCTGTCGCAGGCGGTCGTGGTCGCCGAGGCCCGTCTCCACCAGGCCGCGGCTGCCGCCCAGGTGGCCACCGCCACCGCCACCCGGGCCGCCTCCGAGGCGTCGGCCGCCGCCACCCGCTACCGCCAGCTCGACGCCGCCGCCACCACCGCCCGGTCCGACGCCCGCCGCCTGGCCGCCGAGATCGACGACGTCCGGGCCCAACGCGACCGCACCGTCGACCGGATCGCCCAGGAGGCGGCCCGGGTGGCGGAGTTGGAGTCGCTCCTGCCGGCCCTCGACCAGGACGAGGCCGCGGGCGCGGCCCGGGTGGCGGCGGAGCGGGCCGACCGGGCCCGGATCCAGTCCCGGGCCGAGAGCTTGGTCGCGCTCCGGGCCGAGCTGGGGGTGCGGGCGGCCGGCCTCGACGACAGCCGGGCCGCTCTCGCCCGCCGCCTGGCCGAGGTGGAAGCCCGCCTGGCCGGCGCCGCCGCCCGCCGCCAGGAGTCCGAGTCCCGGCGGGCGGGGCTGCTCGCCACCCGGGCCGGCCTCGACCGCCTCGGACCCCATCTCGACGGGCGGCTGGCCGAGGTCGACGTCACCCTCACCGACCTCCGCCAGCGCCGTGACGCCCAGGTCCGGGCCCTGGCCGAGGGCGTCGCCCGCCTCGACGGTCTGCGCCGCCGCCGCCAGGCCGCGGAACGGGACCTGAGCGAGCTGCGGGAGCGCTCGGGACGGGTGGAGTTGGAGACGGCCGAGGCCCGCCTGCGGCTGGAGACGGCCGAGGAGTCGCTGCGCCGGGAGCTCGACACCGAGCCGACCGAAGCCATGGTCGCCTCCTGCCCGACCCTGCCTCCGGGCACCAGCGCCGCCTCCCGGGCCCGCGACCTCGAACGGGAGCTGCGCCTCATGGGCCCGGTCAACCCCCTCGCCCTCCAGGAGCTGGAGGCCCTGCAGGAGCGCCACGCCTTCCTCACCACCCAGCTCGACGACATCAAGAGCTCCCGGCGGGAGCTGGTGAAGATCATCCGGGCGGTGGAGGCGGAGATGGCGGAGCTGCTCACGGCCGCCCTGGCCGACGTCACCGAGCACTTCACGGCCCTGTTCGAGACCCTCTTCCCCGGCGGCCAGGGGCGGCTCCACATCACCAGCCCCGACGACGTGCTCGAGGCGGGTCTCGAGCTCGAGTGCCGGCCCGCGGGCAAGAACGTGCGCAAGCTGTCCCTGCTCTCGGGTGGGGAGCGGGCCCTGTGCGCCCTCGCTTTCCTCTTCGCCGTCTTCCGCAGCCGGCCGTCGCCCTTCTACCTGCTCGACGAGGTGGAGGCGGCCCTCGACGACGTCAACCTCCACCGCTTCATCGACCTCCTCCAGGAGTTCCGCGACGAGGCCCAGCTGGTGGTGGTCACCCACCAGAAGCGCACCATGGAGGCGGCCGACTCTCTCTACGGGGTGACCCTGCAGCCGGGCGGGTCGTCGAAGGTCGTGTCCGAGAGGGTGCGCACCCCGGCCTAGCTGCTCGGCAGGCGGGTGACGGGCGTCACCTACATTGAGGGACACATGGAGATCGTCCTCGCAGTCCTGGCCTTGCTGGTGGTCACCGGCATCGTCGCCGCCGTCCTCGCCGCCCGCCCTCGCCGCGGGTCCGACCTCGACCCGCCCCCCGCGTCGCTGCTCCCCGGGGCGACGGAGGCGCCGCCCAGGAAGCGGCGGAAGATCCCCTCCGAGGAGGAGCTCAACCGCCAGGCGGCGGAGCTGGTGGCGGAGGCGGAGGCGGTGCTGGCCGCCACCCAGGCCCCACCCGCGCCTCCGACGGAGGCCGAGGCGGAGGCCGCGCCCGAGGCCGCGGAGCCGGAGGAGGCGCCGGCCGCGCCTGCGCCCAAGCCCCGGTTCCGGGACCGGCTGGGCAAGGCCCGGGGCCTGTTCAGCGGCTTCCTGGGCGCGGCCCGCACCAAGGACAAGATCGACGACGAGACGTTCGACGACCTGGAGGAGGCCCTCCTGCGGGCCGACGTCGGCGTCGGGGCCACCACCGCCCTGCTCGACCAGCTCCGGTCCCGGGTCAAGTCCGAGGGCATCACCACTGCCGACGGCCTGGTGGAGGCGCTCAAGGACGACCTCAAGAAGCAGCTCACCATGGCCGACCGCAGCCTGCGGCTGGAGCCGGGCCAGCCCAACGTGTGGCTGTTCGTGGGCGTCAACGGGGTGGGCAAGACCACCACCATCGGCAAGGTCGGCCACCAGCAGGTGCTGGAGGGGCGGTCGGTGATCATGGCCGCGGGCGACACCTTCCGGGCGGCGGCGGCCGAGCAGCTCGAGCTGTGGTCGAAGCGGGCGGGGGCGACCCTGGTCCGGGGCAACGAGGGCGGCGACCCGGGAGCGGTCGTCTTCGACGCGGTCGAGCGGGCCGCGGCCCGCAACATCGACCTGGTCCTGGCCGACACCGCCGGCCGGCTGCACACCAAGGTCAACCTCATGGAGGAGCTGCGCAAGGTCCGCCGGGTGGCCGACAAGCCGCCGGGCAAGGTCACCGAGGTCCTCCTGGTGATCGACGCCACCACCGGCCAGAACGGGCTGGTCCAGGCCAAGCAGTTCCTGGAGGCGGTCGACGTCACCGGCGTGGTCCTGACCAAGCTCGACGGCACGGCCAAGGGCGGCATCGTCCTCGCCATCCAACGCGACCTGGGCATCCCCATCAAGCTCGTCGGCCTGGGCGAGACCGCCGTCGACCTCATCCCCTTCGACCCCGACGAGTTCGTCGATGCTCTCTTCTTCTCCCTAGGCCACTCTTCTCCTAGGCGACCTCACCCGCACCGCCTGAAGAGTCCCTCCGACCCGCCCGCCTGAGCGTCAGCAGGGAGCCCGCCCGGGTCAAGTACCCTGGTCCGGGCATGTTCGAGTCGCTTTCCGACCGTTTCGAGGGGATCTTCCGCAAGCTCAAGGGCCGCGGGCGCTTGGGCGAGCGCGAGGTGGAAGAGGTCCTGCGCGAGATCCGGGTCGCCCTGCTCGAGGCCGACGTCAACTTCAAGGTCGTCAAGAACCTCGTCGGGCGCATCCGCGAGGAGTGCATCGGCGCCGACCTGTCGGGCAGCCTGTCGCCCGCCCAGCAGGTCATCAAGATCGTCCACCAGGAGCTGATCGCCAGCCTGGGCGGCGAGACCCTCAAGATCACCTACGCCTCCAAGCCCCCCACGGTGGTGATGCTGGCGGGCCTCCAGGGCTCGGGTAAGACCACCGCCACCGGCAAGCTGGCCAAGTGGTTCAAGCAGCAGGGCCGCAACCCGATCCTCATCGGGGCCGACCTCCAGCGCCCGGCCGCGGTCGAGCAGCTCCGGGTCCTCGGCGGTCAGGTGGGCGTCCCCGTCTTCTCCCAGGCCACCGACCCCGTGTCCGTGGCCAGGGCCGGCCTGGAAGAGGCCCGCCGCCTGGGCCGCGACGTGATGATCGTCGACACCGCCGGCCGCCTCCACATCGACGAAGCCCTCATGGACGAGGTCCGCCAGATCTCCGAGGCCGTCTCGCCCAACTACACGTTCCTGGTGGTCGACGCCATGACCGGCCAGGACGCGGTCAACGTGGCCGAGGCCTTCCACGCCGTCCTCGAGATCGACGGGGTCATCCTGTCCAAGCTCGACGGCGACGCCCGCGGTGGCGCGGCCCTGTCGGTGAAGGAAGTGATCGGCCGGCCCATCGCCTTCGCGTCCACCGGCGAGAAGCTGGCCGACTTCGAGCCCTTCCACCCCGACCGGATGGCGTCGCGGATCCTGGGCATGGGCGACGTCCTCACGCTCATCGAGAAGGCCGAGCAGGCCTACGACATGGCCGAGGCGGAAGCGGCCGCGGAGAAGCTCACCAGCGGCAAGTTCACCCTGGAGGACTTCCTCGAGCAGATGCAGCAGCTGAAGAAGATGGGGCCGTTGCAGAGCCTGGTCGGTATGCTTCCAGGGATTCCCAAGGAGATCCGGAACGCCGAGATCGACGACCGGGAGATCGCGAGGGTCGAGGCCATCATCCGGTCGATGACCCCAGCCGAGCGACGCGACCCGTCGCTCATGAACGGCTCCCGTCGGCTGCGGGTGGCACAGGGCAGTGGGATGACGACGAACGACGTCAACCAGCTGCTCAAGCAGTTCAAGGAGATGCAGAAGATGATGCGGTTCCTCGGCAAGGGCGGCAAGGGCGGCAAGGGCCGTCCCCGTGTGCCGAGCTTCGGATAGGAGAGCAAGCGTGGCAGTGAAACTCCGCCTCATGCGGATGGGCAAGAAGAAGCAGCCGACGTACCGCCTGGTGGCGGCCGACGCCCGGTCGCCCCGCGACGGGCGCTTCATCGAGATCGTGGGCTTCTACGACCCCCGGGCCGAGCCGTCGGTGGTTCGGATCGACAACGAGAAGGCCGTCGGGTGGCTCAAGCAGGGCGCCCAGCCGTCCGACCCCGCCCGCAAGCTGCTGGAGATCTCCGGCGCCTGGGGCGAGTACAAGGGCACGTCGGCCCCGGCCGGTCCCCCGTCGTGACCGAGGCCGAGGCCGAGCTCGCCGACGCCGACGCCGAGGTCGAGGTCGATGACGAGCTCGAGGACGAGGCCGACGACGACGACTTCGAGGACGACGACGACGAGGACGAGGTCGACGAGGTCGACGAGGTCGACGGCAACCGGGCGGCGGGCGGGCTGTCGGCGGGCGTGCTCGACTACCTCGCCCGCTCCATCGTCGACGACGAGGACGCGGTCGACATCGAGGTCGACGAGGGTCGGCGGTCGGTGATGCTGCGTCTCCACGTGTCGCCGTCCGACATGGGCCGTGTGATCGGACGTCGGGGCCGGGTGGCCCAGGCCATCCGCACCGTGGTGCGGGCCGCCGGCGCTCGCGAGAACGTCGAGGCCTCGGTCGACATCGTCGACTGATCTGGGTCGCCGGTCCGGCTAAGTGTGCAGTTGAGTGGGATATACCGACGCAACTGCCCACCGAACGCCTTTCGGTGCTCCGGAGGGCGTTCGGCGAGCCGCCGAGGCATCCGGTTCGGGTAGACGGCCACCGTCGGGCCCTGGGATGACCGGTGCTTGAAGTCGGGCAGGTCGTCAAGCCCCACGGGCTCAAGGGTGAGGTGATCGTGTCCATGATCACCAACCGGCCCGAGGAACGGGTGGTCCCCGGGTTCGTGTTCTCCACCGACCGGGGCGACCTCACCCTCTTGTCGGCCACGCCCCACCAGGGGCGGTGGATCGTCGCCTTCGAGGGCGTGCGCGACCGGGACGGCGCCGAGGCCCTCCGGGGCACCGTCCTCATGGCCGAGCCCTTGGCGGGCGGCGCCGACGACGACACCCTGTGGATCCACGAGCTCATCGGAGCCGAGGTGGTCGGCCTCGACGGTACGAGCTACGGGTCGGTGGAGGCGGTGGAGGCCAATCCCGCCTCTGACCTGCTCGTTCTCCCCGGCGGCAAGCTCGTGCCGCTGGTCTTCGTGGTCAGCGGCCCCACCGCCGGCCGCCTCGTCATCGACCCCCCTGCCGGCCTGTTCGACTGACGGTGGAGCTCACCCGACCCGGGTGGCGTAGACGGCGAGGCGGTGGTCGTGGGTGGTGCCCCGGAACGTCCCCGCGCAGGTGACGAGGGTGAGGTGGGCGAGGCCGTCGGTGGAGGGCTGGGGCCAGGTCCCGGCGACGGGTCCGGCCCCGTAGATCTCGGTGAGAACGGCCGGCTTGGTCGTCTCCGCCAGGGGGTAGGTCTTGGTCTCCGTCACCGCGAAGTGGACGTCGAGACCGCTCCGCCGGTCGTGGACGACGATCGGGTCACCGGGCCGGAGGTCCCCGATGTGGGCGAACACGCCCGGGCGGCCCCGGGGATCGTTGACGTGGCCGGCCAGGAGGGCGGTGCTGAGCTCGCCCGGGATGGCGCTGCCCCGGTACCAGAAGGCCTGCTGCCACACCGGGTCGTCGGCCGGGCCCATGGGCGCGTCCATCACGTCCTCCGCCGACATCCCGACGCCGATGACCGGCGCGTCGACCCGCAGTGAAGGCATCCGCAGCTCCAGCGGCACCGCCACCGGCCCCGCCCGCATCGCCAGCCTGGGGTCGGTGAGGGCGGCAGGCACGGGAAGGGCCGCCACCGCTGAGGGACTGCCTTCCGCTCCGGGGGCCCCCACCCGAGGGCCTTCCTGGGAGCTGGAGCAGCCGGCCAGGAGCGCCGTCGCCAGCAGGACGGTGGCGGCGCGGGCCCCCACGGCGGTGCCGACGCGGGCGATCACCGTCACCGGTCGACCGGGGGCGTGGTCTCCGTGACCAGGCCCGGGACCAGCCGACGGGCCCGGGCGACTCCGAACGCCGCCGCCCCGCCCAGCAGGGCGAAGAGCACGGCCAGGGAGGGGTACCCCTCGGCCGCCATCGGTGCCGCACCCGTGCGAGGCGCACCGACGACGCCTGGGACACCGGGACCGCTCGACGGAGCCAGGCTCGGCCCGCTCGGCCGCTCGAAGGGGGCGACCGCGCCGGAGTCGGGCGTCAGGGTGATGCCGCCGCCGCCCGGCGTGGTGGTCCCGGTGCTGCCGCCCGGCGGGGTCGTGGTGGCGGTGGTTCCTCCCGGCGTGGTCGTGCCGGTCGTGCCGCCACCGCCGCCCTCGCCGCCGGTTTCCTCGCCCCCGCCGCCGGAGGTGGTGGTCGTGCCCGTCGGGTTGCAGGTGGGGAGGAGGAACGTGTCGTCATCGAGCGTGACCGCGCCCGTCGTGGCCAGGGCCCGGCCGTGGACGACGACACCGGTGGTGACCGTCACCGAGGCGAGGGCCAGGATCGTCCCGGTGAAGTCGGAGTAGGTGCCCAGGGTGGCCGAGCTGCCCACCTGCCAGAAGACGTTGCACTCCCTGGCCCCGTTGGTCAGGAGCACCTTGCTGGCCGATCCCGTGGTGAGGGTCGAGTCGGTCTGGATGATGAAGACGGATTCGGGGTTGTTCCCACCGTCGAGCGTCACCGTTCCGTTGAGCAGCAGAGGTGACTTGGCCGGACCGATCCAGACGCCGGCGGTGAGGGTGCGACCGGCCAGGTCGGCGGTCGTGGTGGCGTCGAAGCTGCGGTTCTTGGCGTTCAGGTAGGCCGCGGTCAGATCGGTCTGGGCCTGCACCGCGACCGCGTCAGCCGCATGGGTGGTGCCCGGCGCGAACACCAGCCCGGGCGGGAAGCCGGTGATGGCCGTTCCCGGGGACAGGCCGAGGCTGCCGTAGAGGGTGCTGTCGCCAGTGTTCGTCACCGTCGAGGCCCCCAGCACGACGTAGCCGGCCGAGGTCCCCAGGGGGACGGTCTCCACGATGGCAGCCTGGGCGGTGCCTCGGCCCACGACGAGGGCCGCCGCCAGCGCGGCGACGGCGATCAGCCTGGCCGTCGAGCGGCCCACGGCGGTGTGTTGACGGTCCTCGGCGACGAGCATGGCAAGAGCTTCTTCCTGGCAACCGGCCCGCCACCGCCGACGACGATCGGGGCTGGTCACTGCTCCAGGCCTCGGCATCTCGCCGTCCGGTCCCCGCCGGTGTTGTCCTACTGTTGTCGGGTGAGGGCGACCCGTGCGTCGCTCCGACGGGCCCACCGGGCCGTGGTCGCGGCCCGGGAGGACGACGTCTTCCTCTACTCGGCCGCGCTCGCGTTCTACGGGCTGATCTCGGTGGCCCCCCTGGTGGTGGTGGCGCTGTGGGTGACGAGCCTGCTGGTCAGCGACACCCAGGTCCACCAGGTGGCCGACGACTTGGGGCGCCTGGCCCCGCCCTCGGTGGGCGCCGACCGGGCCCTGGAACAGGTCGCCGACCTGGGCGCCACCCTCGGCCTCACCGCCCTGGTCGCCACCCTGTGGCCGGCCACCGCCTACGGCTCGGCCCTGGTGCGCGTCCTCGACCGGGTGGCGGGCGACCGGGCCGTGAACAGCCTGCGCAGCCGGGGGACGGCGCTCCTCCTGGTGGGCCTGGTCCCGGTGCTCATGGTGGGCAGCCTGGTGGCCAGCTACGCCAGTGCCGCGGCGGTGGGGGACAAGGGGGTGGGAGAGGCGGTGGGCCTCGTCCTGGCCCTGGTGACGGGGTTCACGGCCACCGTCGCCACCGTGGCCGTCGTCTACAAGGTGTTCCCCCGCAACCCGCTCGGGTGGCCGGCGACGCTACGGGGCGCCCTCCTGGCCGCCGCCATCATCTCCGTCCTCTCCGCCGGGTATGTGGCCTACCTGCGCCTGGGGGCCAACTTCGAGCGCCGCTACGCCTCCACCGCCCTGGCCGCGGTGGTGCTCCTCGGCCTGTGGCTGTTCGCGGCCAACATCGCGGTCGTGGTCGGTTTCCGGTCTGCCTCCCACCACCACCAACGGGGGGATTGACGCCCACCGCCCGCCGTTGTATCAATGTATCGATACATTGAGTTGACGGAGGTTGAACGGTGGAGTCGACGATGTTCCAGCTGGTGCTCTTCCTCGTCCGGGAGCGGCCGGCGTGATCGTCGAGGTCGACACCTCCTCGCCCGTCCCGCCCTACGAGCAGATCCGGGACCAGGTCACCACCATGGCCGTCACCGGCGTGCTGGCCGTCGGGGCCCGGCTGCCGGCCATCCGCCAGCTGGCGGCCGACCTGGGGCTGGCCAACGGCACCGTGGCCCGGGCCTACCGGGAGTTGGAGACGGCGGGGGTGATCGAGAGCCGGGGCCGCCACGGCACCTTCGTGCGAGGCGACCGGCTACCGCAGCCCGACCCCCGCCAGCTGCACGAACGGGCCCGGGCCTTCGCCGTCGCCGTCCAGCAGCTGGGGGCCGACCACGGCGAGGCCGTGTCCGCCGTCCGCCACGCCCTGGCCCGGCTGGAAGGGCCCTAGCCCGGCTCCCCGCCGGGGTCCCCGGGCTCCCCGGGGTCGGCCTCGTCTTCTTCGTCGTCGACCGGGAGGGGGTGGGGGATCCCGTCGAACCAGCCCCGGGCGTCGACGCCCTGCCGCTCCTCGAGGGCGAGGGCGTAGTGGTCGGCGTAGACCGTGGCCACCAGCTGGTGACGGTCGGCGGCCCCGACCTTGGCCAGCACCGACGGGCTCTCGTCGGTGGGCCGGTCCCGTAGGACCACGCTGAGGACCGCCGACTCCTCCGGCGTCAGCCCGTAGGCGGACGCCAGGGCCTCGGCCACCCCCGGGCCGCGGACGGGTTCGACGATGACGGCGACCGGGCCGTGGGGTTCGCCTTCCAGCAGGGCGGCGTGCAGCTCGACCTTGTCGCCGGAGGCGGTGTTGGCCTTGTCGACCGCGGGGCCGGCGTCGAAATGGCCGGCACCGGTGCGGCGGGCGTGGCTGGCGATGGCGTAGACCTCGCCCGGCAGGACGGTCGACCAGGCGTCGCCCAGCTCCACCCCCAGGCCCTTGAGCCACTCCTCGGCCGGCGGGGAGATGAGGTCGACCCGGTTGGCCGGCCCCAGGACGATGATGCCGGGCGCCCGGGTGCCGTCGTCCTCCCGGTTGAGCACCCCGGTGAAGTGGGCCCGCTCGACGGCCTCGCCCAGGAACTCGACCACACCGGCCAGGGCCTTGACCTCGGGTTGGATGAAGTTGGGGGCGTCCGGCCTGCGGTAGAGGGCGACGCCGCCCCAGCAGGCCCCGTCGCGCACGAAAGCGACCCGCAGCTCGTGCTCGAAGCCGTTGGGCTCGAGGAACTCCCGGTAGCGGGCGCTGGTGTCGAGCTTGCCGCCGGTGGCGTCGGAGAGGAGGGCCACGTGGGGCCGGTCGCGGCCGAGGTGGACGAAGCGGCTGACGTCGTCGACGGTGGCCTCGTGCTCGAGGAAACGGGCCTGGTCCTCGAGGGGCAGGGACCGGAACGGCGTGTGGGACGTGGGCAGGCCGGAGTTGGGGTCGAACGTGAACCACGAGCAGCCCTCGAACTCGATGTTGCGGTCGAGGACCACCCGGAGCGACGCCCAAAAGGTGGGCACGTCGGACGAGACGTTGCTGATGAGCTGGATCTCCCGCCGGAAGCGGTTGTTGTCGATGATCGGCATCGTCATTTCAGGAGCCTCGTCATCGCAGAAGCCCCGTCATGCGAAGACCCACTTCGTGGGGGAGTCGGTGAAGTTGGCCTCGACCAGGCCGATCACGCTCACGGGCGTCACCCGGTAGGTGGCGTTGACCTCCGGGTCGAGGAAGTCGACCGAGTAGTCGGTGCCGTACTTGGCGTTGGAGAGGCCGATGAACCGGCTGCGGGCCTCCAGTTCGA
The DNA here is from genome assembly GCA_963829165.1 of uncultured Acidimicrobiia bacterium. GTDB lineage: Bacteria > Actinomycetota > Acidimicrobiia > Acidimicrobiales > AC-14 > JAXDMK01. The sequence goes on from CAWHIC010000007.1 coordinate 202,383, forward strand.
GGACCCGGGCCGCGGTCCCGTCGACCACCACCGGCTCGAGGGGGTTGTCGGTGGTCATCGTGAGGCGGGGGTCGGCGTCAAGATTGCGGGCCTTGCGTGAGCCCAAACTGCTGCTGAACCATAGGTAGCCAGCGTCCCACACCGCCCACACCGGCATGACATGGGGTCGTCCGTCGGGCCGGGTGGTGGCCACCCAGTAGTCGTGGGAGGAGGTCAGGCGGTCCTCGGCCCACGACCAGGGCAGCAGGCCGGAGCCTTCCGACGGTCCGACCACCCCGTAGCCGGGCATGTGCGGGCGGCCGGAGCGGATCGGGGCGGGGCCGACGATCAGTGCCCCCGGGCGATCCACTCGTCGAGGTGGGGGGCTTCCTCGCCGATGGTGGTGTCGTCGCCGTGGCCGGTGTGGACGACGGTTGTCGGGGGCAGGACGAGGAGCCGGCGCCGGATCGACTCGACGATGGTGCCGAAGTCGGAGTACGACCGGCCGGTGGCGCCCGGTCCGCCGTGGAAGAGGGTGTCGCCGCTGAAGACCAGCCCCGCCTCCGGGGCGTACAGGCAGACGCCGCCGGGGGAGTGGCCGGGCGTGTGGAGGACGGAAAGGGGCACCGGTCCGACCAGCACCGTGCCGCCGTCGGCCAGGTCGAGGTCGGGAGCTCGGCCGGGGTGGATGGCGTCCCAGAGCATCCGGTCGTCGGGATGGAGGGCGATGGGGGCCGACACCGCCTCGGCCAGGTCGACGGCGGCGTTGATGTGGTCGTTGTGGCCGTGGGTGCACACGATGGCGGTGACCCGGCGGCGGCCGACGGCGGCGGCGATGGCGGAGGCGTCGTGGGCGGCGTCGACGATCACCACCTGGTCGCCCTGGCTTACCAGCCAGATGTTGTTCTCCACCTCGAAGTCGTGGCCGTCGAGGGAGAAGATGCCGGCCGTCCGCACCCGCTCGACCGTCAGCGCCAAGGGGGCCACGCTCACCGGTAGGCGCCCGGGCTGGAGAGCACCCCTCGACCCCATCGGCGGGGGGTGACGACGATGGCCCGGGGGCAGTCCTCGAACAGCCACCGGCCGAAGTGGCGGCGGGACCAGCCCGACGATCCGGCCAGGCGGAGGGCGGCGTTGACGCCCCGGCGGTGGGAGAGGGTGCGGCTCAGGCGGACCGACATGCGGTGGTCGGCGAACAACCCCCGCCGCACCGCCTTTTCGTAGGCGGTGGCCGGATCCCCGCCGGCGATGATGGCCTCGGCCGCCCACCGCCCGCTGAGCAACGCCTGGGCGATGCCCTCGCCCGTCATGGGGTCGGTGGCGCAGGCGGCGTCACCGACGAAGAGGGCCCGTCTCCCGCCCCCGGTGAGCGGTGTGTCGTCGACCCGGGCCGGGATGGGCCACGCCTTGTGGATGCTCTCGGGCTCGGCCCCGTCGCCCAGGACCTCCCGGATGTGGGGCCGGGCGAGGATCTCGGGCCACAGCCGTTTCATGTCGTGGGTTGCGATACCCCCTCCCCGGTGGATCCCGAACCCCACGTTGGCCCGGCCCCCGGGCAGGGGGAACGACCAGGCGTAGCCGGGGAGCAGGTCGGGCTCGAACCACACCCACAGGGCGTCGGCCGCCGGTCCGACGCCGGAGAAGTACTGGCGGAAGGCGTGCCACTCGCCCAGGTACCCGGCGGGGGCCGCCCCCAGGGCCTTGCGGAGGGGCGACCACATCCCGTCGGCGCCGATGGCGAACCGGGTCGCCAGCGGGCCCAGTCCGTCGACGTCGAGCTCGAGCCCGCCCCCTTCGATCTCCCGGGCGCCGGTGAGGGCGTGGCCGTCGTGGACCTTGACCCCCTCGGCCCGGGCCACGTCGAGCAGGGCCGCGTCGAGTTGGCCGCGGGGGGCGCAGACCGCGTACTGCCCCCGTCCGGCGGGGAGGGGGAACTCCGCCGTCCGCCCCGTCGGCCCCCGCACCCACGCCGTCTCCACCACCTGCCAGTCGGGAACCGACTCCGGCCGCAGGCCCAGCCACTCGTACTCGCGCAGGGCGGCCGCCGTCAGCCCGTCACCGCAGCACTTGTCCCGGGGGAACGTGGCCTTGTCGACCAGCACCACGTCGCGGCCGGCCCGGGCCAGGACGATGGCGGCGGCCGCCCCCGCCGGGCCACCCCCCACCACGACCACGTCGACTGCCGCCACTACGTCTTGCTCAGCTCGCCGACCAGGCGCCGGGCGACCACCACCGTGCTGGCGGCGGCGGTGAGGGCCAGGATCGCTCGGGCCCGGGGCAGGGTGCGGAAGCCGAGGACGACCGCCACCGCGTCGCCCGCGTCGGCCAGCATCCCCGCCTCCATCCACCCCCGGGCCGGGGTGTCCTTCTGCAGGGCGAGGAACGTGCCGATGCCGATGGCCAGATCGCGCACGCCGGTGGAACGGGCCAGGAACCGGGCCGCGGGCTCGTCGGCGGAGCCCTGCCCCGGCCACAGCCGCAGGGCCAAGCCCGGCGCCAGGCTGTAGCTGGCCCCCAGCGCCATCCGCCCGAGGGCAATCGCCTTGGCCGTCGCCTCGCGCGTCGATCGTCATCGGGGGCAGATCACGCCTTCCTGAGGGGCGTACAGGGCGTAGAACTTGTCGGTCGACGTGCGGCCGTCGGTGTAGGTGCGGGTGCGCTCAGTGACTACCCGGGTGCACTTGAAGACCTGGGGCGCGGGCGGCGGCGGCGGCTCGGTGACCGGCGGCGCCTCGGTGGTGGGGGCGGACGGATCGGGGTTGGGATCGGGGGCGGGCACGGTGGTGGTGGGAGCCTCGAGCACCTGGGTGAACTCGATCTCCTCCGTCGTCTGGGCCGTCTGGGCCCCCTCCACGGTGTGGGTGGAGTAGAGGGTGACGGTGATCGACGTGGCGCTGTACGACGGCCACACGAGCACGCCGTAGGGGGTGGAGTTCCGCACCCGGAGGTCGAGGCTGGGGAAGTCGAGGGTTGCCTCTCGCCCGTACGGATAGCGGGAGATGTAGATCCCGTGCATCCCGTAGGTGGGGATGTCGAGCCCGGCGAAGAAGGCGGCGTTGAACATGGTGGTGGAGAACTGGGAGACGCCGCCGCCGACGTCCTTGGAGAACTTGTACTCGGCGTCGATCACCGGCGCCTCCACGAAGCCCTTCTCGACGGTGCGCCGGCCGACGGTGTCGTTCAGGGAGAACGTGCCCCCCGGCTCGATGATCGACCCCCGGACGATGTCGGCCATGCGGTGGATGTTGGTGACCCGCGGCTCCCCGGCGGCGTGGTTGGTGGTGAAGCTGCCGACGACCTCCTTGACCCCGAGCTTGCTGACCGACTCCTCGTCCCGACCCGCGGGGATGGTCTTCAGGGGCAGGACGACGGCGGGCGCGCCCGGCGGGCGGTTGCGGAGGGCGTTCTCGATGGCCGTGGCCGCCTCCGGGGCGCAACAGGCGGTGCCCGTCTGGGCCGGGGTCACGACCACCTCGCCGCCCTCGACGGTCAATCCGGCGTCGACCGCGGGCTTGCCCACGTCGGGGAACAGGGCGGCCAGGGCGTCGGCCGCCCCGGCCGCGTCGACCCCCAGGCGCAGGCCCTGGTCGGACGGGATCCCCCGCAGCCAGGTGCGCACGGTGGCCGCGGGGACGGTGACGGTGTTGCCCTCGATCGAAACGGGCAGCTCGCCGACGGCCAGCGCCTCCGCCTCCGCCGCCAGCCGCTCGGCGTCGGCCAGGGCGTACTGGGGCGGCACCGACCGGCGGGGGACAGAGACCTGCAACGGGAACTGCTGCCCCGCCCGCGACCGCAGCCCGGCCAGGACGTTGGTGGGGTCGATACCCCGCCCCGGCTTGCCCTCCAATGCCACGATGCGGCCGTCCTTGACGGTGATGTTGGGCTCGACCGGCGGCTCCCGCAGCGGGTCGCGCTCGGCCACCAGCTTGCGGACCGCGGCCTCGTCGACGTCGAGGATCACCGGTGCCCTCCGGGACACCACGAAGCCGGTGGCCCAGTTCCACAGGCGGACCAGGGGGAAACCCTCGTGGCCGACCTTGAGGGCGGCGTCGGCCGTGGCCTCGGCGTCGACGGAAATGCCCAGCTCAGGGGCGGTGGCCCGGAAGCCGCCGTCGGGCGCCTTGACCTCCACGTCAGCCGCCCGGTAGCGGTCGGCCACGTCGGCGATGGCCGCCCGCACCTCCTGGCGGTTCATCCCCCCGACGCTGCGGTCGAGGAGGACCACGTTGCGGGCGACGACGCCCTTGTGGGCCTGGCCGTCGAGCACCCACAGGACCACGACCACCCCGACCGCGACGCCGAACAGCCCCAACCCGATGAGGGCCCGATGCCGCAGCCCGGCGAAGCGATCGGGGTCGCGGGGACCCTTGGGGGCGGCCGGGGTGCGCCGGACCCGGGTGGGCGCCGGCCCCGCGGTCGTGACCGCCGTGCGTCGAGTGGGCTCGGGCGTGTCGCGCAGCTCGGTGACGGGAAGGGCCTGGGTGGCGTCGTCGCCGTCGGCGCCCTTCCGCCGCCACGGCGCCCGGGGCGGGAGGTTCCGCGGCGAGAACTGCCCCGCGTCCGGCGGACCGCCCACCTCGCTTCCGTCAGCCATCGAGCCCCAGGGTAGGAGATCGGCCCCCACTTCCAGACCACGTTTGGCAGGCGAACTACCTTGCAGGCGTGCCTCGCGCTCTCGTCACGGGAATTACCGGCCAGGACGGCCGCTACATGGCCCAGCTTTTGGTCTCCAAGGGCTACGACGTCTTCGGCATGGTCCGGGGCCAGAACAACCCCAAGGTGGAGATGGTGCAGGAGGAGACGCCGGCGCTGGAACTGGTCGACGGCGACCTCCAGGACCTGTCGTCGCTGATCGCGGTGGTGGAGGCGGTCCAGCCCGACGAGGTCTACAACCTGGGCGCCATCAGCTTCGTGGCCCTATCCTTCCGCCAGCCCGAGCTCACCGCCGACATCACCGGCCTGGGCGTGCTGCGCATGCTGGAGGCCATCCGGGTGGTGGGCGGTACCGACAACAAGATCCGCTTCTACCAGGCGTCATCGTCGGAGATGTTCGGCCAGGTGCGGGAGACCCCGCAGACGGAGATGACGCCCTTCCACCCCCGCTCCCCGTACGGGGTGGCCAAGGTGTTCGGCCACTACATCACCGTCAACTACCGGGAGGCGCACGGCCTCTACGCCTGTTCCGGCATCTGCTTCAACCATGAGAGCCCCCGCCGGGGCCTGGAGTTCGTCACCCGCAAGGTCACCAACGCGGTGGCCCGCATCAAACTCGGCCTGCAGGACAAGATCTCGCTGGGCAACCTCGACTCTGCCCGCGACTGGGGCTTCGCCGGCGACTTCTGCGAGGCCATGTGGATGATGCTCCAGCAGGACGAGGCCGACGACTACGTGATCGCCACCGGCGAGACCCACACCATCCGTGACCTGCTCGACGCCGCCTTCGCCGCGGTGGGCATCGACGAGTGGACCCACCTGGTGGAGCAGGACCCCCGCTTCATGCGCCCGGCCGAGGTCGACATCCTCACCGGCGACGCCTCCAAGGCCCGCGACCGGCTGGGCTGGAAGCCCAAGGTCGCCTTCCCCGAGCTGGTCGAGATGATGGTGGCCAACGACCTCGCCGTCGAAGCGTCCCGCCACAACCACCACTGACCGACAGACCGCCCGCAGGGCTTGGTCTGTCGGACAGGAAGCAGCCCGCCGCCGACAAACCGCCCGAAGGGCTTGGTTTGTCGGAACAGGAAACAGCCCGCCGCAGGCGGTCAACGCCTTGATGTTGATCTTGATCTTTCCGGGGGGCCGTCGGGGGGCAGAGCCCCCCGACTAGGGGTCGACCACCAGGCGGTAGCCGCGGGAGCGGGTGACCTCGATGGCGGCCGCGCACCGGCCCAGGCGGCGCCGTAGGCGGCCGATCACCACTTCGAGCAGGTGGGGGTCGACGTCGGGCGAGCCCCAGATCCGCTCCAGCAGCGTGGCCCGGTCGACCACCACGCCGGGCCGGGCGGCGAGGGCCTCGAACACGGCCCGCTCCCGTCCCGAGAGGGCGGAGGTGTCGCCGTCGGCGAAGACGGCCGACCCCTGCACCACCAGCTCCCGGCCGCCGACGGTGAACGTCCGCCGCCGGGCGACCATGTCGTCGCTGAGGGCCCGGACCAGCAGGCCCAGCCGGCCCACCTTGGGCTCGACAGGGACGTCGATGCCCTCGTCCCGGGCCGCCTGGGCGCACACCGGCCCGACGCAGGCGGCGATGAGGCCGTGGTTGAAGGCGTGGCGGAGGTCGTCGGCCGTCTTCTGCTCGCCCGCGATCATGAACAGGTTGCGCACTGCGGGGGCGCTGGTGAAGGTGATGGCGTCGACCCGCCCGTTGAGGGCGCCGTCGATCAGGGTGAGGGCGGGCCGGGTGTCGGCCGGGTAGCGCCACCGGTAGACGGGTACCCGCACCACGGTGGCGCCGGCCGTCTCCAGGGAGGCGACGAACTCGGGGCTCTCCATCCCGAACTCCTGGAGGGCCACCCGCCGGCCGTCGACGCCGTCGGCCATCAGCTTGGCCAGCACGTCGTCCATCTGCTCCGTCTCCGACTTGGCCCACACCGGCAGGCCGGCGGCCATCACCACCCCCGCCGCCTTGGGACCGCGGGCCAGGATGCGGGCCTGGTTCAGGGCGTCCATCAGCGCCGGACCCATGCCCCACGACTCGGCCGTCTCCAGCCACGCCCGCACGCCGATGCCGGTGGTGACCACCACCACGTCGGGCGGGCGTTCGATCACGTCGACGGTGGCCCGCCGGAGGTCGTCGTCGTCGGCCAGGTAGAGGGTGTCCATGCAGGGTCCGTGGACGACGGTCGCACCCCGCCGGCGGAGGAGCTCGGCCTGCTCCTCCCATCGCCGGTCGGCGGTGATGCCGACCACGAAACCCTCGAGCGGCCCCAGACAGGTGATTGGGGTCATGGGTGCATGATCCCCCATGCCCGTGAACGACCCGTGCGGCGGGCGTATCGGGGTGGTGAAGACAACCTGACGGGCTTCTGGCCTCTTGACGACCGGTTCCGCGGCCGCGTCACAGTGTCATCGCCCGGGCTGCCGGCGCCTCGCCGTCGCACCGACGACGGCCTTTCGATCTCACGACCGAAGGTGGCTGCCATGGCCCACGACCTGCGGGTCTTCGACTTTCTCGGCCAGTTGGCCGACACCCTCTCCTCCAGTCCCGACGACGATGGGGGTGGCCTGCTGGTCCACGTCGCCCCGGCCGAGGACGGGCTCACCGTCGGCATGCTCGACCTCGAGGGCCAGGCGCCGGCCGAGTTCCTCCTGGGGACGGTGGCGCCCGACGAGTGGATCGCCCTGGGCCTGGCCGCCCACGGCTGGGCCTATCCCCTTGCCACCGCGCCGGAGCGCGACCTCCGGCGTCGACAGCGCACCTCGTCGGTGGTGATCGTCCACCGATCGGGCGAGGTGGTGTCCCGGATGCGGGTGGGCGAGGAGGTGCACCGGGAGCCGCCCGCCTACGGCCTCACCCTCGATGGCCTCCAACGGGCTCTCGGCCTGCCGACGGCACCGCCCCTCGCCCCGACTGACGAGTTCTTCGCCCGGCTGTGGCTCGCCACCGTGATCGGCGTGGCCGTGGAGCGAAAAGGCGCCCTCTCCTGGGCCGAGGCCCGAGCGCTCCATCCGGCGGTGGAAGTGCTGGCCGGCAGATTCCTCATCGAAGGCGCCGACGATCCCGTCGCCGCCAGTCAGGCGTTGGGACAGCTCTTCGACTGGGACAGATTGCGCTGGTCGGCGGTGGAGGACAAGTGGCGCCTGGGCGGCCTCACACCCACCGAGGCCGCCTGGTGCGATGCCGGCGCCTACTCCCGCTGGGTGATGGACCGCCTGCCCGGCTTCGGAACGCTGCTGAGGGAGGTCAGGAGGAGCGCCGGCTCCGGCGTGGCCCGCCGGTGCGCGTCCGTGCTCCGCCACCTCGGTTTCTTGCGCCGCTCCGCCGCCTGAGCAGGAGCCGGCCAGTAGGAGATGCCCCAGTAGGAGATGCCCCAGTAGGAGATGCCCCAGTAGGAGATGCCCCGTTAGGAGATGCCCCGTTAGGAGATGCGTAGTCGTGGCGTATGATGTTCGTATGCAGGAGAAGGTCCGGCTGACGGCGTCGGTGGATCCCGCCAACTTGGCCGCGGCCAAGGAGGCGGTCGCCGCGGGCCGGGCCGACAGCGTGAGCGCCTGGGTGAACGAGGCCATGCGCCGGCAGGCGGAGCTCGAGTCGAAGCTGGCGGCCCTGGGCCGGGCGATCGCCCACTATGAGGCCGAGCACGGAGTGATCACCGAGGAGGAGATGCGGGAGGCTCGCCGAAGCTTCCGGGCCCGCGCCATCGTCGTGCGGGGCCCCAAGTCGTGACCCTCGTTCTGGACGCAGGGGCGCTGATCGCGGTCGAGCGTTCCGACCCGGAAATTCTCGCCGCCATAAAGGATGAGCTCGCCGCCGGACGTCCGCCCCTTACCCATGGGGGGGTCATCGGGCAGGTGTGGCGGGGGGGCAGGGACCGCCAGGTCATGCTCGCCATCGTCCTGGCCGGCGTCGATGTCGCCCCGCTCGACGACGGTCTCGGCCGGCGGGCGGGAGTCCTCCTCGGACGGGCGGGTGCGTCCGACGTCGTCGACGCCGCCCTGGTCCTCCTGGCCGCCGACGGCGACGAGATCCTCACCTCCGATCCCGACGACCTGCGGTCGCTGGCCCTGGCGGCAGGCGTCCACGTCGACCTGGTGCCCGTGTAGCCACTCTCACGCGGGCCTAGTCGGCCGTGAGAGAACCTTGTCGCACGCCCGTCACCGGGACGCAACCCCACGAACACCCGCGGCCGGTTGACTGGGCGACATGGATTCCAAAGGCTTCGGCGCGGCCGGGCAGAGGACCGGGGCCGGGGCGACGGGATGAACTCCTTCGAGATCTCCCCCCGCCGCACGCTGGTCGTGGTCGGCAACGGCATGGTCGGCCACAAGCTGCTCGAAGTCCTCCTCGACCGGGGCGCCACCGCCGAATGGGACATCGTCACCTTCTGCGAGGAAGGCCGGCTGGCCTACGACCGGGTGGGCCTCAGCTCGTTCTTCGCCGGCACGTCGGCCGAGGAGCTCTCCCTCGTCCAGCCCGGGTTCTTCGAGCGCTTCGGCCTCAGCGTCCACGTCGGCGACGCGGTGGCGTCGATCGACACCAAGGCGGCCACGGTCACGTCCCGCAACGGGATCAAGATCGCCTACGACGCCCTCGTCCTGGCCACCGGCTCGTACCCGTTCGTCCCCCCGCTGCCCGGCAACGACGCCCCCGGGTGCTTCGTCTACCGCACCCTCGACGACCTGGAGGCGATCCGGGACTACGCCAAGGACTGCCGGGCGGGGGCGGTGGTCGGCGGCGGGCTCCTCGGGCTGGAGGCGGCCAACGCCCTGCACTGCCTCGGCCTGGAGACCCACGTGGTCGAGTTCGCCGACCGGCTCATGCCCATGCAGGTCGACGACGCCGGTTCGTCCGCCCTCCGCCGGCGCATCGACGAGCTGGGCGTGACCATCCACACCGGGATGCGGACGGAGGAGATCCTCCGCGACCGGCGGGGCCGGGTGAAGGGCATGCACTTCGCCAACGAGGGACCAGATGGACCGATTGACGACCTCAAGGTCGGGATGGTCGTGTTCTCGGCCGGCATCCGGCCCCGGGACGAACTGGCCAAGGCGGCCGGGCTGACGATGGGGGAGCGGGGCGGGGTCGTCGTCGACGACGCCTGCCGCACGTCCGACCCCAAGATCTACGCCATCGGCGAGTGCGCCCTCGCCCCCGACGGCGGCCTGGCCCGGCGCCGGATCTACGGCCTGGTCGCCCCCGGCTACCACATGGCCCGGGTGGTGGCCGATCGCATCCTGGGCGGCGACGCCTCGTTCCTGGGCGCCGACATGTCGACCAAGCTCAAGCTCCTCGGGATCGACGTGGCCAGCTTCGGCGACGCCTTCGCCACCTCCCCCGGGGCCGAGGCCGTCACCTACAGCGACCCCCTGGCCAACGTCTACAAGCGGCTGGTGGTGGGCCCGCCCGACCGCAAGGACCGGCGCACCGTCATCGGCGGGATGCTGGTGGGCGACGCGTCCCTCTACCAGACCCTCGTGCAGATGGTCCGGGGCGACATGCCCACGCCCGACCACCCCGAGGAGCTCATCTTCCCCAACCGCAGCGGGGTCGGACCGCCGACGATGGGCGTAGGCGGATTGTCGGACACGGCCGTCATCTGCTCGTGCAACAACGTCGACAAGGGCGCCATCTGCGGCGCCATCGGTAGCGGGGCCCACACCGTCGGCGACATGAAGGAGTGCACCAGCGCCGGCACCGGCTGCGGGGGATGCGTGCCGCTGGTCACCGAGCTGCTCCGCTTCGAGATGAAGCGCCTGGGGATGGACGTCAGCAACGCCCTGTGCGAGCACTTCGCCTACAGCCGCCAGGAGCTGTTCGACCTGGTCCGGGTGCACCGCATCGCCTCCTTCTCCGAGCTGGTCACCAGCCACGGCAAGGGCAAGGGGTGCGAGATCTGCAAGCCGGCGGTGGCGTCGATGCTGGCCTCGCTCGGCGGGGGCTACATCCTCGACGGCGAGCAGGCCGCCCTCCAGGACACCAACGACCACTTCCTGGCCAACCTCCAGCGGGACGGCACCTACTCGGTGATCCCCCGGGTGCCGGGCGGGGAGATCACCCCCGACCAGCTCATCACCATCGGCGAGGTGGCCAAGGAGTTCGGGCTCTACACCAAGATCACCGGCGCCCAGCGCATCGACCTGTTCGGCGCCCGGGTCGACCAGCTGCCGTTGATCTGGCGCCGGCTGGTCGACGTGGGGATGGAGTCGGGCCACGCCTACGGCAAGGCCCTGCGCACGGTGAAGTCGTGCGTGGGCAACACCTGGTGCCGGTTCGGCGTGCAGGACTCGGTCACGCTCGCCATCGACCTCGAGCTGCGCTACCGGGGCCTGCGGGCGCCCCACAAGCTCAAGGCGGCGGTGTCGGGCTGCACCCGGGAGTGCGCCGAGGCCCAGGGCAAGGACTTCGGGGTCATCGCCACCGAGAGGGGGTGGAACGTCTTCGTCTGCGGCAACGGGGGGATGAAGCCCCAGCACGGGGTGCTCCTGGCCGCCGACCTCGACCGGGAGACCGTCTTCCGCTACCTCGACCGCTTCCTGATGTTCTACATCCGCACCGCCGGCCGCCTGGAGCGCACCAACGTGTGGTTCAACAAGCTCGAGGGCGGGATCGAGCACCTGCGGCGGGTGGTCATCGACGACGCGTTGGGCATCTGCGCCGAGCTGGAGGCGGAGATGGCCAACCACGTCGCCACCTACGAGTGCGAGTGGAAGGCCACCATCGACGACCCTGAGCGGGTCAAGCGCTTCCGGTCGTTCGTGAACTCGGACGAGGTCGACCCCAACGTGGTCTTCGTCACCGAACGGGGCCAGCCCCGTCCCGCCCGCCCGGGCGAGGAGAAACCGGATCCGGCCCTGCTGGCCGCGGGCGGACGGTGAAGGCCCCGGTCACGGCCTCCTCGACGACGGTCTGGGTCGACGTCTGCGCGCTGGGCGACCTCGTCCAGGGCCGGGGGGCGGCCGCGTTGGTCGGCTCGCACCAGGTGGCGGTGTTCCTGGTGGACGGTGACGTGTTCGCCCTGTCCAACTTCGACCCCTTCAGCAAGGCGTTCGTGTTGTCCCGGGGGATCGTCGGCTCCCGGGGCGACCGGCTGAAGGTGGCCTCGCCGGTCTACAAGCAGTCCTTCGACCTCCGCACCGGCCAGTGCCTCGACAACGCCGACGTGTCGGTGCCCGTGTTCGGTGCGCGGATCGTCGGCGACCGGGTCGAGGTGGCCCAGCCCTCATGACCCTCACCCTGACCACGCTCGGCACTCCCGCCCTCCTGCCCCTGGAGGACGGCGAGCAGTACCGGTTCACGTTCGACATGAACCAGTGCGTCGGCTGCCACTCGTGCGAGGTGGCGTGCGCCGAGCAGAACGGGACGTCGGTCGACGAGGCCTGGCGGCGGGTGGGGGATCTGGAGAGCGGGAGCTTCCCCCAGACCCGCCGCTTCAACCTGTCGATGGCCTGCAACCACTGCCTGGAGCCGACGTGCCTGTCGGGCTGCCCCACCAAGGCCTACGAGAAGCTGAGCAACGGGATCGTCGTCCACCATCCCGACGAGTGCGTCGGCTGCCAGTACTGCATGTGGAACTGCCCCTACGAGGTGCCGGTGTTCGACACGGCCAAGCGCATCGTGTCCAAGTGCGACATGTGCCGGCCCCGCATCGACGCCGGCCAGTCACCGGCGTGCGTGCAGGCGTGCCCCACCTACGCCATCGGCCTGGAGGCGGTCAACGTGGCCGAGTGGCGGGATGACCACGCGGCCGGCGACGCGCCCGGGCTGCCGCCGGTGGGCATCACCATGTCGACCACCCGGATGGTGCTGCCCCCGGGCGACCTGTCGGGGATGACGGCGGCCGACGACCACCGGGTGGATCCCGAGGATCCCCACTGGCCGCTGGTGGCGCTGACCCTGCTGACCCAGCTGTCGCTGGGAACGGTGGCCACGACGGTCGTCCTGCAGCTGGCGGGCGCTGCGTCCCGGGGCGTGATGGGGGGCGCGGCGGTTGGGGCCTTCGCCGCCGGCGCGGTCGCCTTGGGCGCCTCGTTGCTGCACCTGGGCAAGCCCACGCGGGCGCTGAAGGCCCTGCGCAACGTGCGGACGTCGTGGCTGAGCCGGGAGGTGGCCCTGTTCTCCGCCTTCTCGGGGTTGTCGCTGGCCTACGCCGCCTTCCTGAGCCCGCTGGTGGGCGTGCTGGCGGTGGTGGCCGGGGTGGCGGGCGTGTACGCCAGCGGCCGCCTGTACCTGGTGCCGGCCCGGCCGGTGTGGAACTCGTGGCGCACACCGGTGGCCTTCTTCGCCACCGCCGCCGCCACCGGGCCCCTGCTGTCGTACTTCATGCTCGACCGGTCCGTGGTGGCCGAGGGGTGGCTGGTGGCGCTGGTGGTGGCGGCCGCCCTGGGCACGCTGGCCCAGGTGGCGGTGCAGGTCCACCTGGCCGTCGTGGTGCGGCGCGGTACCGATCGCCAGCACCAGGGCACCGCCCACCTCCTCTTCCACCGGTTCGGCGGACGCTTCCAGGGCCGGCTGGGGTTGGCCGGAGTCGCCCTGCTGCTGCTGCTGGGGGCGTTGCTGGAGCCCTTGTCGAGCGCCGCCGCCAGCGGTCGGCTGGGCGCGGCGGTGGTGGTGGTGGCCGCGGGCGAGCTGCTCGGGCGGTGGCTGTTCTACGTGACCGTCGTCCCCTTCCGGGTGGCAGGGAGCTTCTTCCGGACCCGGTCCTGAATGGTGAGCGGATGACGACGTACGTCCCCGACGACACCTACGGGGTCATGCGGGAGTCGGTGCGGCCGGACGAGTGGGTGCGGACGACCTGCGGCTACTGCTCGGTGGGCTGCGGGATGCTCCTCGGCGTCAAGGCAGGCAAGGCGGTGACGGTGATGGGCGACCCCGCCCACCCCGTGAACCAGGGCCGGCTGTGCCCGAAGGGGCTGTCGGAGCACCAGACGATCGACGTCGAGGGGCGGCTGACCACGCCGATGCTCGGCGGTCGGCCGGTGACCTGGGACGCGGCCATCGGGTCGATGGTCGTGGGCTTCCGCCGCCTGCTCCACGAGCACGGGCCCGACTCGGTGGCGGTGCTGTCCACCGGCCAGCTGGTGACCGAGGAGTTCTACGCCCTGGGCAAGCTGGCCCGCCTGGGCCTGGGCCTGCGCCACTACGACGGCAACACCACCCTGTGCATGGCCAGCGCGGTGGCCGGCTACAAGCGGTCGTTCGGCAGCGACGGGCCGCCGGGGGCCTACTCCGACCTGGAGGTGGCCGACTGCATCCTCCTGGTGGGGGCCAACATCGCCGACAACCACCCGTTGCTCGCGCCCCGGGTCATCGGGAACACGGCGGCCACGGTGATCGTGGTCGACCCCCGGGTGACGAAGACGGCGATGATGGCCGACCTCCACCTGGCGGTGAAGGCCCGCACCGACATCGTCCTGCTCAACGGGATGATCAAGATCCTCATCGACGAGGGCCTGGTCGACCTGGCCTACGTGGAGGCCCACACGTCGGGGTTCGCCGAGCTGGCGGCGCACGTGGCCGACTATCCGCTGGAGCGGGTGGCGGCCGAGTGCGGGGTGGACGGGGAGCTGATCCGGGCCGCGGCGCTGGCTTTCGGGCGGGCGGGATCGGCCACCGCCGCCTGGACCATGGGCGTGAACCACTCGGTGCAGGGCACAGAGACGGTGACCCTGCTGAACACGTTGTGCCTGATCACGGGCAACGTGGGCAAGGCGGGGGCGTCGCCGTTCTCCATCACCGGCCAGTGCAACGCCATGGGGACCCGGGAGGCGGGGGCGACGGCGTCGATGCCGGGGTACCGGGCATGGGACTCGGCGGCCGACCGGGCGGAGCTGGCCCGGCTGTGGGACTGGCCCGTCGAGCGGCTGCCGGTGACGCGGGGGCGGGCGTACCCCGACATCATCGACGGGGTCTACGACGGGACCATCAAGGGTCTGTGGATCATCGCCACCAACCCGCCGGTGTCGTTCCCCAACCGGGGCCGGCTGGAGCGGGCGCTCGCCAACCTGGACCTGCTGGTGGTGCAGGACGGGTTCGAGACGCCCACCACCGCCCTGGCCCACGTGGTCCTGCCCGCCGCCATCTGGGGCGAGAAGGACGGGACGTACACCAACGCCGAGCGGCGGGTGTCCCGGGTGCGGAAGGCGGTGGCGCCGCCGGGGCTGGCCAAGTCCGACTTCGACATCTTCCTGGCCGTGGGGGAGGCGCTGGGAGTGCGGGAGGCGCTGTACCCCGGGTGGAAGGGCCCGGAGGACGCCTTTTTGGAATGGGGCCGGGTGTCGGCCGGGCGGCTGTGCGACTACTCGGGGATGACGTGGGACATGCTCGACGCCGAGGGCGGCGTGCAGTGGCCGTGCGTTCCGGGGACGGTGGGGTCGCCCCGCCTGTACGAGGACGGGGTGTTCCAGACCGCGGATGGCCGAGCCCAGCTGTGGTGCGTCTCGCCCGAGCCCATCGCCGACGCCGTCACCGACCGGTTCCCGTTCCTGTTGAACACCGGCCGGACGGTGGAGCACTGGCACACCCGCACCAAGACGGGCCGCGTCGGCGTGTTGGAACACCTCGCCCCCGAAGGCTGGGTCGAGCTCAATCCCGCCGACGCCGGTCGCTTGGGCGTCGCCGCCGGCGACCGGGTGCGCCTGGTGTCCCGGAGAGGCATCGTTGAAGGAGTGCCGGTCCGCGTGACCGCCACCATCCGCGCGGGCGAGGTCTTCATGCCCTTCCACTACGACGAGCTCTGCGTCAACCGCCTCACCGTCGACGAGTTCGACCCCATCTCGCGCGAGCCCAACTACAAGCAGTCCGCCGTCCACATCGAACCCATGACCACCCCCTAACCGCTGCCGCGCCCTCCGGGGCCATGCGTGCGGCCCGACGCCCACGACCCCGCCGGCCCGCCACGCCAACCCGGCCCGCTGGCACCGCCGGCACCGCCGGCACCGCCGGCCGCGTCGGGCGCGCGCATGCCTGGCCGGCTACTCCGGCCGCTCGGCGCAACCCGCCGCCGCTCACCCAACCCGCCGCCGCTCGCGCAACCTGCCGCCGCCCGGGCCTCGAGTCCCTTCGGAGCCCCGGCAATGACCGCGCCGTCGCCCGGCCAGCGCGTGGCTGCCGCGTCCGGCGAACCGGGCGCGCCGCCGTGGTTGTGTCGCGGCCCATCAGTCGTCCGGGGGCGGTCGGGGCGGCTTCCCGGCCCCGTTCCCCGGATGCCGGGGATCCTCCGGGGGTACGAGCGCCCGTTTGCCCCGGCCTTCGACCAGTGACCAGTTCTGTCTGGTCTTGAGGGCGTGGCAGTGCCCGCAGAGACGATCCAACAGGTCGAGCACGGTGAAGTGGGTGCGGGACCAGTCCGCTCGGTGGTCGTAGTCGAGCCGGGCCTGGGCGCTGCAGGCCTGGTTGGCACAGCTCGGATAGAGCCACTGCAGGGCCGTCTGCTGCAAGGCGTTGGGCCGCCGCCCGAGATGGGCCACCCCCACCACCTTCTCGCCCCGGGTCACCACCGCGGTCAGGAACGGATCGTCAGTGTCGATCATGTCCCGCACCGCGGAGACTGCAACCGGCCCGAACCCGGCGATCTCGCACACCTCGCCCTCGATCGGATAGCCCCGCAGCCACGCCCCCAGGTCGATCCGTGCGATGACCTTGTGCGTCCCCGCCCGGCGCCGGGTCGGCTTCGGGCGGCTTCGCTCCGCCTGCCCGGCGGACCCAGCCGCCCCGTCGCTCCCGGCAGCTCCGGCAGCGCCGGCAGACTCGTTCGACTCGGCGAAACGGTCCGACTGCGCGGAACCGTCCGACTCGACAGGACCGTCCGACCCGGCGGATCCATTCGACCCGACGGACTCGGCCAGCCCGGCCGGGCCCCTCGGCGCGGCCACAACAACGGTGGCACCCGTCTCGACGTCGCAGGAGCGGCGGGCCATCTCGGCCAGGGCGTCGGCGGCGTAGGCGTCGGGGGGCTCGTGACGATCCTCCGTCCTTGCCTGGCGGAAGATCTCCTCCCGGATGGGGTCGAGGGCGGCCATGATGCGAGCGCCCACTTCTGGGTTGTTGCGGCAGTGGAGGTGCCACTCGCCTCCGGCGTCGGTGAAGGAACGCAGGGAGCGGCGTTGGTGGATGCGGCGGCGGCGGGCCTCGAGGTCGACGGAGGCCGTGGCCTTCATGCGGGCGCACTGCTCCCGGAGCTCGGCCAGCGGTGAGCGGCGGGCCGTCTCCAGCAGGTCGTGCTCGGCGGCGGCGTTGGCCGCCGTGGCGTCGGCGATGGCGCACGCCTGCTCGGCCGACAACTCGCCGCGCCGAGCGGCGGCCGACGTCGCCGGCAGAGCCTCGAGTCGGCGGGCGGTGTCGATGGCGGCTGCGGCCTGGACGACACTCGTGCCGGTGCGACGGGCCAGCTGGTGGGCAGCGGAGCGGTCACCGTCGGTGCGCCATGAGCCCACATCGGCTACTCGGGCCGCAGCCAGGCCCTTGACGGTGGCGGCCATCTTCTCGATCCGAGACGCCTGCTCGACCACTTCCGCGGCTTGGGCCGCCGACAGCACGGCCGCGTCGAACCGGGCGGCGTACTCACTCAGCGATTCCCGCAGTTCTGCGATCCCTACGCCCATAGCCGTGCCAACCGTCCGAGAACGAGCGACCAAGAGGGGGAAGTGATCCCAGCTCAATCGAACTGGTGTTCGTATCTTACCACCTCACCAACACAATGCAAGTAACCGGCGGAAGAAATGCGCCCCATCCGGTGGCCCGTCTCGCCGGCGAACGTCTGACTGAAGCCGCGGGTTGGCTACCGTCGCGGATCGTGGAGGAGACGATCGTCGTCCGGGGGACAGGGCAGGCCCGGGCGATGCCCGACCGGGCGCTCGTCCGGGTCGAGGTCGAGGCGGATGGGGCGGCTCGGGACGACGCCTACCGGGAGGCGGCCCGCCTCGCCGGCCAGGTCGACGCCGCCCTCGCCCATCGGCAGACCGCCGTCGACCGCACCATCACCACCTCGCTCGTCGTCCATCCCAAGACCCGTTGGAAGAAGGGGGAGAGCGTTCGCACCGGGTGGCGGGCCGGTCGCTCCAGCATGGTGGAGGTGGTCGACTTCTCCGTCCTCGGCGACCTCATGGCCGAGTTGGCCGCCGCCGGTGCGGCCGTCGACGGGCCCACGTGGCAACTCGACCCGACCAATCCCGTCCACCACGAGGTCCGCCGGCTGGCGGCGGCCGACGCCCGCACCCGGGCCGACGCCTACGCCGCCGCCCTCGGCCTCCGCGTCACCGGCGTGGCGTGGGTGGCCGAGCCCGGCCTCCGCCAGCCAGGACAGGACAACGTCGGCTACGCGCCCATGATGAGAGCCGCGTTCGCCGGCGGCGCCCCCGAGGAGCCCGAAGTCATCGACGTGACCCCCGACGAGATGACCGTCGACGCCGCAGTCGACGTGGCCTTCACCTTCTCGACCGGCTGACCGTCGCCGCCGGCCCCCCCGGATCCGAACGTGAACGGCTCCGCACAATCGCGGAGCCGATCGTGTGAGGGAGCTGTCATCAACCGCTGATCGACAAGAAACCGTCCCGAAGAGGTCGACTCCTAGGTTGCCGGAGGAGGGTCGATATCTCGATCCAGCGCCCAGGCAACCCCCCCGGAGGCGACGTTGAGCACGACCGAGACCGTCCTTGCCCCTGCCCCGCCCCAGCCACCCACATCCCGGCGGGGCCGCTGGATCGAGCACTGGGAGCCGGAGGACCCGATCTTCTGGGAGACGACCGGGAAGCGGATCGCGACCAAGAACCTGGTCTTCTCGATCATCGCCGAACACATGGGTTTCAGCATCTGGGTGCTCTGGACGATCGTCGTCATCAACCTGGGCAACATCGGCATCACCCTGTCGGTGTCGGAGCTGTTCGTGCTGACCGCCGTCCCCAACCTGGTGGGGTCGTTCCTCCGCATCCCCTACACGTTCGCCGTACCCCGCTTCGGGGGCCGGGCGTGGACGGTGATCAGTGCGACGCTCCTGTTCATCCCCGTGCTGCTCCTCGCCATCGTGGTGCCGAGCGGCTGGTTGGCAGGGCAGGCCCACGACGCCCAGCTTTGGATCCTCGTGGCGTGCGCCGCCACCGCCGGATTCGGAGGCGGCAACTTCTCCTCGTCGATGTTCAACATCTCGTTCTTCTATCCGGAGGGGAGGAAGGGCTTCGCCCTCGGCATGAACGCGGCCGGCGGCAACCTCGGCGTCGCCAGCGCCCAGCTCCTCGTCCCCCTGGCGATCATCGTGGGGATTCCGGCGGCGGCGGTGAAGCTTCCGAAGCACGACATCCACATGGCCTACGCGGGGCTGATGTGGCTGCCCCTCATCTCCATCGCCGCCCTCGGCGCCTGGCTGTACATGGACAGCCTGCACCAGGCCAAGGCCGACAAGCGCTCCTACGTGAAGTCGCTGGGCTACGGCCAGACCTGGATCATGTCGTTCCTGTACATCGGGACGTTCGGGTCGTTCATCGGGTTCTCGTTCGCCCTCCCGCTGGTGATCAAGAACACCTTCCCTGAGTTCCTCGCCGGCCACCCGTTCATCGCCACCTACCTCGCCGGCCTGGGCTTCGTCGGCGCCCTCATCGGCTCGGTCTCCCGGCCCCTGGGAGGTTGGCTGTCGGACAAGGTCGGCGGGTCACGGGTGACCCTCGGCGTGTTCCTCGGGATGGCGGTGTTCACCGGCACCGCCATCGCGGGCGTCCAGCAGCGCAGCTTCCCGCTCTTCTTCGGCTCCTACATGGTGATCTTCCTGATGGCGGGCATGGGGAACGGCTCCACCTACAAGATGATCCCGTCGATCTTCGCCGTCCTCGGGCGGCGGGAGGCGACCGCCAAGGGGCTGGAGCCGCGGGCGACGGCGGTCGAGTTCAAGCGCCGGGCAGCGGCGGTGATCGGCATCGCGGGGGCGATCGGCGCCTTCGGCGGGTTCCTGATCCAGGTCGTGCTGCGCCAGGCCAGCCTCGAGGTGTCGGCCCTCGTCAAAGCGGCCGCGACCCCGGCCGAGAAGGT
This sequence comes from uncultured Acidimicrobiia bacterium, assembly GCA_963829165.1. Taxonomy (GTDB): domain Bacteria; phylum Actinomycetota; class Acidimicrobiia; order Acidimicrobiales; family AC-14; genus JAXDMK01. The sequence continues at coordinate 222,031 of CAWHIC010000007.1, forward strand.
GGCGGTGGCTGCCGCCCACGCCGATTGGTCGGTCCCCGCCCTGTGGGTGTTCCTGGGCTCCTACGTGGTGTTCGCGGTCGTGACCTGGACCTTCTACCTGCGCAAGAGCGCCAGCTTCTCCGAGGCCGCGGTGTAGGCCGGTCGGGCTACGTCGGGGTGGCCGCGGTGGGCGTGACCGTGGCCACGTCCGCCGCCGGCCCGGCGGGGGCGGCGCCACCGACGCCCGCACCCTGGATGCCCCGGGAGTCGTGGCGGCCGGGCATGAAGCGGGCGACCATCACCGCCGCTCCCAGGGCCACACCGGCCGCCACCAGGAAGGCGAGGCTCATGGCGTCGACGAAGGCCGTCCTCGCCGCCGACGCCAGTTGCGGACCGCCCTCGCCGGCCGAGGCTGCCACCCGGAGGGCGGCGCCGAGCGACCGCCGGGCCAGATCACCCGGAGCGCCGGCGAAGCCGGGGATGGAGCCGATCGACGACGCGTACTGCGACGCCACCAGGCTGCCCAGGACGGCCACCCCGAGGGCGCCGCCCAGCTCCCGGGTGGTGTCGTTGACGGCGGAGCCGACGCCGGCCTTGCCCAGCGGCAGCGAGCTCATGATCGACGTGGTGGCCGGCGCCATCGACATCGCCATGCCCGTGGCCAGGATGACCAGGCAGGCCGGCCAGCAGGAGGTAGGGCGTGTCGGTGCCGAGGGTGGACGCCAGGCCCAGCCCCACCGAGACGATGGTGAGGCCGCCCGCGATCACCCACCGGGCGCCGAAGCGATCCACCACCTTGGAGCTCATGGGGGCCATGACCATGATGGTGAGAGGCGCGGGCAGGGTGTGGACGCCCGCCTGGAGGGCGGAGTAGCCCCGCACCAGCTGCAGGTACTGGGTGAGCAGGAAGAACGTGCCGAACAGGGCGAAGAACACGAGCATGATGGCGGCGGAGGCCGAGCTGAACCGGGGGTTCTTGAAGAACCGCAGGTCGAGCATGGGGTAGGGCGTGCGCAGCTCCCATGCCGCGAACAACAGCAGGACGGCGAGGCCGATGCCGGCGGCGAGGAGGGTGGGGCCTCCGGTCCACCCGTGGGACGGGGCCTCGATGATGGCGTAGAGGACCGAGCCCAGGCCCACGATCGACAACCCCGCCCCGACGGGGTCGAGGGGGAGCTTGCGGGGGTCGCGGGACGTGGGGACGAGGAAGTGCCCGCCCACCAGGGCGATGGCGATGACCGGGATGTTGACCAGGAACACCGATCCCCACCAGAAGTGCTCGAGCAGCCAACCGCCGGCGATGGGCCCGATGGCGGCGCCGGCGCCGGCCAGGCCGGCCCACACGCCGATGGCCCGGCCCCGCTCCTGCGGCGGGAAGACGGTGACCAGGATCGACAGGGTGGCCGGCATCACCAGGGCCGCGCCCACGCCCATGATCCCCCGGGTGACGATGACCTGGCTGGCCGAGTCGGAGATGGCGGCCAGCAGCGAGGCGGCGCCGAAGATGACCAGGCCGATGGTGAGGGCACCCTTGCGTCCGAAGCGGTCGCCCAGGGCGCCACCGGTGAGCAGGAGGCCGGCGAAGACGAGGGCGTAGGCGTCGACCATCCACTGCAGGTCGGTGGACGAGGCGTCGATCTCCCGGATCAGGGTGGGCAGGGCGACGTTGAGCACCGTGTTGCCCACGATGATCATCACCAGGCTCAGGCAGAGGATGCCGAGCGTCCACCACCGCCGCTCGTACACCCGTTCGTCGTCGGTCATCCACGCCCCCTTCGAGCCCAACGATCGCGTCAGACCGTTGGGAAAGTCAACCGATTTTGGGACGGTTCCATTCCACCGGGCTGCTCGACCTGATCGCCGAGATCGACTCGATCTTCTGGGAGACCAGTTAGTAGCTGGCTAGCAGTCGCCGGCGCCGGCCACCCGATCGGGGATCGCGGATTCGGGACCTCCGACCAACGACCCCAACCCCGCCACCGCACGCCGCTGTCTCATCTGCACGTCTCCCCTCTCGGCTGCGTCAGATGCAGGAGGACTGGTTGCCGTCGACGTCGGTGAGCACGACGGCGACGCGGGCGGGCAGCGACGGGTTGGTCTTGAAGGCGGTGAAGGTCTGGGTGGCGCTGGTGCCGGCGGTGAAGGAGGGCAGGCTCACCGGGGTGTCGATGTTCTCGGCCGTGGGGATGGTGATGGAGGCCAGGCCCGGAGCGCCGTCGGCGCACGGTGAACTCGATGCGCCGGGGACTGTTGAGGATCATGTAGCTGCAGGTGGGCACGGTCAGGTCGCGCTCGACCGCCCCCATGTCGCAGCCCCCGCCCTGGGGGCGGGTCACGTTGCGCTCGTCGCCTGCCGGGCAACCACTGGCCTGGCCGGCGTCGACGACCGCCGGGCTGGTGGCCGCCGGCTTCATGGTCGCCATCCCCAGCCCCCCGTTGAACTGCAGGGGCGCCGAGCTGGGGGTCGGCGGCGGTCGGCGTGCCGGTGATGGTGGCTGCGCCGCGGATCTGCTGGGAGCTCGACCAGGTTGGACGCGGTGGCGTCGACCAGCGCGGTGCCCAGGTTCGTACCGCCGTCGGCCACGGCCGGCGGCTTGTTGGTCACCAGGTCGGCGGGCCCGCCGATGCTGTCGGCGACGATCGTGTTCACCAGGGTGACCGAGGCGGTGCGGGCGGTGGCCTTGTCGTAGACGGTGTTGAAGATGCCGCCGCCGCCGACGCCCAGGCCGACGGCCGTCGTGTTGGCCGCCACGGTGGAGTTGGTCAGCGCCACCGAGCCGTTGAGGTTGAAGATCGCCCCGCCGAGCCCGTTGCCGTTGCTGCCGGCGCCGCCGGCGCCGACGCCGGCGCCGCCCAAACCACCCATCGCCGTGTTGGCGGAAAGGGTCGTGTTCACCATGACCAGCGTGCCCTGGTGGTTGAACACGGCACCGCCCAAGCCGGCGCCGCCCCCGCCACCGCCGTGTGTCCCGCCGCCAGCCGCCGCCGCCGCCAACGCCACCGCCGAACCCGGCGGGCCCGCCCGAGGCGCCGAACCCGCCACCTCCACCGCCCGCCCCGAACCCTCCGCCGCCGCCCGCGACGCCGGTCGTGGAACGTCCGCCGCCGCCGCCGAAGCCGCCGCCGCCGCCCCGTGCCCGCCTGTACTGCCGCTCCCCCGCCGCCACCGACTCCGCCGCCGCCCCCGCCGACCACGCCGCCCTGCCCGAACCCCCCGCCGGCACCTCCTCCGGCGGCTGGAAGCCCCGCCGCCGCCGGCGCCATCGCCGCCCGATGCTGTAGGCCCGCTAACGAAACCGCCGGTTCCACCGGTCCCGGTCGACGGGCCGCCACCCGCACCCCCAAGAGTACCCGCCGCGTTCGCACCGTTCGCGGTGGGGCCGAAGCCCCCGCCCCCGCCTCCGCCCCCGCTGCCACTGCCGCCCGCCGAGCCTCCGAAGGTCCCGGGGCCGAAGCCGCCACCGGAGCCACTCGGCGCGTCGGTGCCGATGCCACCGCCTCCGCCTCCGGCGCCGGCCGTGCTGGTGCCGCCCTGGGCGGTGTTGGCGCTGAACGTCACCCGACCGATGGTGAGGGTGCCCTGGTTGAAGATGGCGCCGCCCAGGCCCGCGCCGCCCCCGCCGCCAAGTCCGCCGTTGCCGCCCTTGGCCACGAAGTTGCGCACCGTGAGGTTGCGCAGGGTCAGGACGCCCGGCCCGGGGCCGTGGAAGCCGGTGGCGGCCGAGGCGCCCACGTAGACCATGCGGAAGGTGGTGGTGGCCGAGGCGAGCGCTCGATGACGGCCCCGTTGCCCTCGATGGTGATGTCGCTGGAGATCGGCGGGCAGGGCGCTGGGCCCGTACCAGTTGAAGCGGGTGGGGATGGCGTCGTCGGTCAGGTTGGAGGCGCCGAACGAATAGACGCAGCCCGTCTCAAGGTTGATGCTGTCGGCCACCGCGGGGGTGGCGTTGGCGGTCGGCGATGGCGTTGATGAGGCCGACGGGCCCGTTGGCGCAGGAGACGTCGATGGTGGCGGCGGCCGCCGGCCGAGGCCCGATCACCCCGCCGGCCAGCGCCACCAGCGATGCTGCCAACCCCGCCACCACACGTCGCTGTCTCATGTGCACGCCTCCCCTCTCGGCTGCGTCAGATGCAGGAGGACTGGTTGCCGTCGACGTCGGTGAGCACGACGGCGACGCGGGCGGGCAGGGACGGGTTGGTCTTGAAGACGGTGAAGGTCTGGGTGGCGCTGGTGCCGGCGGTGAAGGAGGGCAGGCTCACCGCGTCGATGTTGTCGGCCGTAGGGACGGCAATGGAGGCCAGGCCGGTGAGGGCGTCGCCCACGTTGAAGGTGATGCGCCGGGGGCCGTTCAGGATCATGTAGCTGCAGGTGGGCACGGTCGCGTCGCGTTCGACCGCCCCCATGTCGCAGGCCCCGCCCTGGGGGCGGGTCACGTCGCGCTCGTCGCCGCCGGGGACAACCGGTGGCCTGGCCGGCGTTGAACGCCGGACTGGTGGCCGCCGGTGTCATGGTCGCCATGCCCAGCCCGTGGCTGAACACGAGGGGCCCGAGCTGGGGGTCGGCGGCGATCGGGGTGCCGGTGATGGTGGCTGCGCCGCGGATCTGCTGGGAGCTCGACCAGGTTGGACGCGGTGGCGTCGACCGGCGCGGTGCCCAGGTTCGTACCGCCGTCGGCCACGGCCGGCGGCTTGTTGGTCACCAGGTCGGCGGGCCCGCCGGTGCTGTCGGCGAGGATCGTGTTCACCAGGGTGACCGAGGCGGTGCGGGCGGTGGACTTGTCGTAGACGGTGTTGAAGATGCCGCCGCCGCCGACGCCCAGGCCGACGGCCGTCGTGTTGGCCGCGACGGTGGAGTTGGTCAGCGCCACCGAGCCGTTGAGGTTGAAGATCGCCCCGCCGAGCCCGTTGCCGTTGCCGCCGGCGCCGCGCCGCGCCGACGCCGGCGCCGCCCAAACCACCCATCGCCGTGTTGGCGGACAGCGTCGTGTTCACCATGACCAGCGTGCCGTGGTGGTTGAACACCGCGCCGCCCAAGCCGGCGCCGCCCCCGCCACCGCCGTGTGCCCCGAGCGCCGCCGCCGCTGCCGCCAACGCCCCCGCCGAACCCGGCGGGCCCGCCCGAGAACCCGCGAAGGCGCCCCCTCCACCGCCCGCCCCGAACCCTCCGCCGCCGCCCGCGACGCCCGCGAACGTCCGCCGCCGCCGCCGACGCCGCCGCCGCCGCCGCCCGCCGGCCCGTGCCGCCGCTCGCGGCTCCGCCTCCGCCGCCGCCGACTCCGCCGCCGCCCCCGCTGACCACGCCGCCCTGCCCGAATCCCCCGCCGGCACCTCCTCCGGAGCTGGAAGCCCCGCCGCCGCCGGCGCCATCGCCGCCCGATGCTGAAGGCCGCCGGTGGAACCGCCGGCTCCCACCGGTCCCGGTCGATGGGCCGCCACCCGCACCCCCAGAAGCACCCGCTGCGTTCGCGCCGTTCGCGGTGGGGCCGAAGCCCCCGCCCCCGCCTCCGGCCCCGCTGCCACTGCCGCCCGCCGAGCCCCCGAAGGTCCCGGGGCCGAAGCCGCCACCGGAGCCACTCGGCGCGTCGGTGCCGATGCCGCCGCCTCCGCCTCCGGCGCCGGTCGTGCTGGTGCCGCCCTGGGCGGTGTTGTTGCTGAACGTCACCCGGCCGACGGTGAGGGTGCCCTGGTTGAAGATGGCGCCGCCCAGGCCGGCGCCGCCCCCGCCGCCCTGTCCGCCGTTGCCGCCCTTGGCCACGAAGTTGCGCACCGTGAGGTTGCGCAGGGTGAGGACGCCCGGCCCGGGGCCGTGGAAGCCGGTGGCGGCCGAGGCGCCCACGTAGACCATGCGGAAGGTGGTGGTGCGCCGACGTCGAGCGCTCGATGACGGCCCCGTTGCCCTCGATGGTGATGTCGCTGGCGATCTGGGGCAGGGCGCTGGGCCCGTACCAGTTGAAGCGGGTGGGGACGGCGTCGCCGGTCAGGTTGGAGGCGGTGAACGAGTAGACGCAGCCCGTCTCAAGGTTGATGCTGTCGGCCACCGCGGGGGTGGCGTTGGCGGTCGGCGACGGCGTTGATGAGGCCGACGGGCCCGCTGGCGCAGGGGACGTCGATGGTGGCGGCGGCCGCCGGCTGCGGTCCGACCATCCCGCCGGCCAGCGCCACCAGCGATGCTGCCAACCCCGCCACCACACGTCGCTGTCTCATTAGCACGCCTCTCCCTCTCGGCTCCGTCAGATGCAGGAGGACTGGTTGCCGTCGACGTCGGTGAGCACGACGGCGACGCGGGCGGGCATGGACGGGTTGGTCTTGAAGACGGTGAAGGTCTGGGTGGCGGTGGTGCCGGCGGTGAAGGAGGGCAGGCTCACCGCGTCGATGTTCTCGGCGGTGGGGACGGCAATGGAGGCCAGGCCGGTGAGGGCGTCGCCCACGTTGAAGGTGATGCGCCGGGGGCCGTTCAGGATCGCGTAGGTGCAGGTGGGCACGGTCGCATCGCGTTCGACCGCCCCCATGTCGCAGGCCGCGCCCTGGGGGCGGGTCACGTCGCGCTCGTCGCCTCCCGGGCAACCGGTGGCCTGGCCGGCGTTGAACGCCGGACTGGTGGCCGCCGGTGTCATGGTCGCCATGCCCAGCCCGTGGCTGAACACGAGGGGCCCGAGCTGGGGGTCGGCGGCGATCGGGGTGCCGGTGATGGTGGCTGCCCCGCGGGTCGCTGGGAGCTCGACCAGGTTGGACGCGGTGGCGTCGACCGACGCGGTGCCCAGGTTCGTGCTTCCTCCAGCCACGGTGGCAGGCTTGTTGGCCACCAGGTCGGCGGGCCCGCCGGTGCTGTCGGCGACGATCGTGTTCACCAGGGTCACCGAGGCGGTGCGGGCGGTGGCCTTGTCGTAGACGGTGTTGAAGATGCCGCCGCCGCCGATGCCCAGGCCGACAGCCGTCGTGTTGGCCGCCACGGTGGAGTTGGTCAGTGTGACCGAGCCGTTGAGGTTGAAGATCGCCCCGCCGAGCCCGTTGCCGTCGCTGCCGGCGCCGGCGCCGGCACCGCCAGCGGCGCCACCCAAGCCACCCATCGCCGTGTTGGCGGAAAGGGTCGTGTTCACCATGACCAGCGTGCCGTGGTGGTTGAACACGGCGCCGCCCAAGCCGGCACCGCCCCCGCCACCGCCGTGGTTCCCGTTGCCGCCGCTGCCGCCAACGCCACCGGCGAACCCGGCGGGCCCGCCCGAGGAGCCGGCCGCCGCCGCCGCCGCCGCCCGCCCCGAATCCTCCGCGGCCACCCCGACTCGTGGAACGGCCGCCGCCGGCGCCGAAGCCGCCGCCGCCCCCCGTTCCCTCTGGACCCGTCCGCCTGTACCCTCCGCTCCGCCGCCACCGACTCCGCCGCCACCGCCACCGAAACCGCCACCGACGCCGATCACGCCGCCCTGCCCGAACCCCCCGCCGGCGCCTCCTCCGGAGCCGCCGGACCATCCGCCACCGCCGGCGCCATCGCCGCCCGGTGAGGCAGCGCACGCCGGCAAAACCACCGGCTCCACCGGTCCCGGTCGACGGGCCGCCGCCCGCGCCTCCAATAAGTATTCGTTCCGCTCGCACCATTCGCGGCTGGCCCCAAGCCTCCGCCGCCGCCCCCGCCCGCTCCCCCACTGCCGCCCGCCGAGCCTCCGAAGGTGCCGGGGCCAAAGCCGCCGCCGTTGCCACCGGCGCGTCGGTGCCGATGCCGCCGCCCCGCCTCCGGCGCCGGCCGTGCTGGTGCCGCCCTGGGCGGTGTTGTTGCTGAATGTGACCCGGCCGAAAGTGAGGGTGCCCTGGTTGAAGATGGCCCCGCCCAGGCCGGCGCCGCCCCCGCCGCCGAGGCCGCCGTTGCCGCCCTTGGCCACGAAGTTGCGCACCGTGAGGTTGCGCAGGGTGAGGACGCCCGGCCCGGGGCCGTGGAAGCCGGTGGCGGCCGAGGCGCCCACGTAGACCATGCGGAAGGTGGGGGTGTTCGCCGACGTGGAGCGCTCGATGACGGCCCCGTTGCCCTCGATGGTGATGTCGCTGGAGATGGCGGGCAGGGCGCTGGGCCCGTACCAGTTGAAGCGGGTGGGGACGGCGTCGCCGGTCAGGTTGGAGGCGGTGAACGAGTAGACGCAGCCCGTCTCAAGGTTGATGCTGTCGGCCACCGCGGGGGTGGCGTTGGCGGTGGCGATGGCGTTGATGAGGCCGACGGGCCCGCTGGCGCAGGGGACGTCGATGGTGGCGGCCGCCGCCGGCTGCGGGACGACGACGACGGCCCCCAGAGCACAGAGGGCCGTGGCCAGGCAGGTTAGAGCGCCACCCCGCCCGTTGCCGCCCAAGAGCAACCGTCTCCTCAAAAGCCCGCCTCCTCCGCCAGCCAGCCGGGAAAGCTTCCGCGCGGTGTCAGACGGTTGTCAAGGGCGCGACGGGTGGCTCGCCGGCAGTCCCTCGACGCGAGAGCGCCAGACAACGGGGACAGTCTCGAGCGGTTCCGGAACCAGAAGGTCCTCGCCAACATCGCCGGCCACCGCGACGTCGAAGCCACCGAGTGCCCCGGCGGCGGGCTCTACGCCACCCTGCCCAGCGTCCGGGCCCAGGTGGTGGCCCGTATGGGCGTGGCCGACACGACCGCGCCGGCTACGCCGACCGGCCTCACGGCCACGGGCGGCAAGCGCAAGGTCACCCTGGCGTGGGCGGCGTCGACCGACGGCGGCGGCAGCGGACTGGCCGGCTACGAGGTCTTCCGGTCCACCGCCGCCACGACCGGCCCCTTCACCCTCCTCGCCACTACGTCCACCGCCGACTACACCGACAGCGGCACCACCCGCGGCCGGCGGTACTGGTACTACGTCAAGGCCCACGACGGCGCCGGCAACCGCAGCCCGGCCTCGACCACGGTGAGCGCCGTCTCGGCCTAAGCGTTAACCGGCCTGAGGACGGACGCGTTCCGTGGGCGCCAGCGGCGCCTCCGGCTCGGGCGGCGACCCGTCGACGTGCAGGGGCAGGTCGACCACGAAGGTGGCGCCCGGGCGGTCGGGGGTGGGGGGCTCCAGGCGGGCGGTGCCCCCGTGGACCTCGGCGATGGCGGCCACGATCGACAGACCCAGCCCGACGCCGCCCGTGGCCCGGCTGCGGGCCTTGTCCACCCGGAAGAAGCGTTCGAAGACCCGCTCCGCCGCTTCGGGGGCCAGCCCCGGCCCGTCGTCGCTCACCTCCAGGCGGGCCCGCTCGCCGACCGCGCTCACCTTGACTCGCACCGCGGTCCCGGCGGGGGTGTGGACGAGGGCGTTGGAGAGCAGGTTGGCCGCCACCTGGCGCAGGCGGGGCTCGTCGCCCGACACCATCACCGGCGAGCCGTCGGAGAAGGTGATGGGACGGTCGGGGTCGACGGCCCGGGCGTCGGCGACCGCGTCGGCGGCCAGCCGGGCCAGGTCGACCGGGGTCCGCTCCGACGGGCGGGCCTTCTGCGTCGTCCAGCTGGGCCTGGTCGAGCCGGGCCAGGAGGAGGAGGTCCTCCACCAGCACGCCCATCCGGGCCGACTCCTCCTCGATGCGGCGCATGGCCGTGGCCAGGTCCTCGGGCCGGTCGGCGGCGCCCCGGCGGAAGAGCTCGGCGTAGCCCCGGATGGAGGTGAGGGGCGTGCGCAGCTCGTGGCTGGCGTCGGCGACGAACCGGCGGAGGCGGTCCTCCGAGGCCCGCCGCTCCTCGAAGGCCGACTCGATCTGGCCCAGCATGCGGTTGAGGGCCAGGCCCAGGCGCCCGACCTCGGTGCGCTCCTCGGCGTGCTCCACCCGCCGGCTGAGGTCGCCCGCGGCGATGGCCTCGGCGGTGGCGCCGATGTGGTCGAGGGGACGCAGGCCCAGCCGCACGACCCACCACCCGAGGGCGGCCAGGGCGACGAGGACGCCGGCGCCCATCCCCGCCTCGATGCCGAGCAGCTTACGGAGGGTGGCCCGGTTGTCGTCCAGGGGCAGGGCCACCGAGAAGACTCTCCCGTCGTCGAGGGCGGTGGCCAGCACCCGGTAGGACCCGCCGCCGGACTCGGTGGATGCGGTGTAGAAGCGCTCCTCGTCGACGGTGTCGGGGTCGGCCAGCTCGGGGACGGCCCACCCCTTGGTGAGGTAGGTGGCCACCGGTCCGTCCGGGCTCCGGAGCTCGGCGAAGGTGCCGGTGAGGATCACCGACTCAACGCTCGGCCCGCGATGGCCGGGGCGAGGGAAGGCGGCCCGGGCCAGCTCCCGGTAGACGGGGTCCTGCGAGTCCCGGAGCTGCTGCTCGGTGCGGGACTGGAGGAATCCGGCCAGGGCCCGGTAGGTGCCGAAGCCGAGGACGAGCACGCCTACCGCGGCCACCGCCAGCAGGCCCGCCACCAGCCGGCCCCGCAGGGACCGGACGCGCCACATCTCAGCCCACGACCATCAACTCGGCAGGCGCAACGAGTAGCCGACGCCGCGCACGGTGTGGATGAGCCGGGGCTCCACCTGGTCGACCTTCTTGCGCAGGTAGCTGATGTAGGTCTCGACCACGTTGGCGTCGCCGTCGAAGTCGTAGTGCCAGACGTGATCGAGGATCTGGGACTTGGAGAGCACCCGCCGGGCGTTGAGGAGGAGGAACCGGAGCAGCTTGAACTCGGTGGGCGTGGTCACGATGGGGATGCCCGCCCGGAACACCTCGTGGGTGTCCTCGTCGAGCTCGAGGTCGGCGAAGGTCAGCTTCGATGTGGTCTGGGTCGGACCGTCGGCCCGGCGCAGCAGGGCCCGCACCCGGGCCACCAGCTCCTCCAGGCTGAAGGGCTTGGTCACGTAGTCGTCGCCGCCGATGGTGAGGCCGGTGACCTTGTCGTCGGTGGCGTCCCGGGCGGTGAGGAACAGGATCGGCACCCGCACGCCTTCGCCCCGCAGCCGGCGGGTGACCTCGAACCCGTCGAGGTCGGGGAGCATGACGTCGAGCAGGACCAGGTGGGGACGGAACGTCGACGCCGCGGCCAGCGCCTCCCGGGCGTTGGAGGCCACCGCCACCTCGAAGCCGACGTAGCGCAGGGCGGTGCTGACCAGGTCGGTGATGCTGGGCTCGTCGTCGACGACGAGCAGCCGGGCCCCTTCACCCGTGGTGGGGGACACGGCTAGTTCGCCGGCCGCTCGCCCAGGGTGACCGTGAGCCGCTCCGAATCTCCGGCCCGCTCCACCGTCACCGTCACCCGGGTGCCCGGCGCCAGCTGGCGGAGGACGCCGACCAGCCCGTCCGACCCGATGACGTCCTGGCCGTTGATGTCGGTGACCACGTCGCCGATCTCGATGCCGCCCCGGTCGGCGGGACCGCCGGCCACCACGTCGACGATCTGGGCGCCCCGGCTGTTGTCGTCGGGGTCACGGGTGCTCACGCCCAGGTACCCGACCGCCTGCGGCGCCTGACCCGAGCGGAGGCGGTCGAGGATGGTTTTGGCGAAGTCGATGGGGATGGCGAAGCCGATGTTCTGCCCGCCCCGGCCGGCGACGGCGGTGTTGATGCCGATGACCTGGCCCCGGCTGTTGGCGAGGGGCCCGCCGGAGTTGCCCGGGTTGATGGCGGCGTCGGTCTGGATCAGGCCCGAGAGGGTGTCGAGCGACCGGTTGAGGGCGGACACGATGCCCCGGGTGACGGTGGGGTCGCCCCGCAGGCCGAGGGCGTTGCCCACCGCGACCACGTCGTCGCCCACCTTCATCGCCGCCGACGAGCCGAGGTCGGCGGTGGCCAGGCCGGACGCGCCGTCGATCCGGAGGAGGGCGATGTCGTTGCCGCTGTCGGCGCCCACCAGGGTGGCGGCGCGGGACTGGCTCTGGCCCTGGAGGGTGACCCGGATGCTCGTGGCCCCCTCGACGACGTGGGCGTTGGTGAGCACCTCGCCGTCGGCGGTGATGACGATGCCGGTGCCCTGGCCCGTGCCCAGGCGGCCGCTGGCCTGGACGGCGACCACCGCCGGCTCGACCTTGCCCAGGATGCCGGCCACGTCGAGCACGGGCCCGGTCAGCGTCGACGACGGGCCGCCGGCCGACGAGTTGGCGGACGACGAGTTGGGCTCGGTGTTGGCGGCCCCGGCGGTGACGGGCGAGTCGTCGTGGGCCAGGTTGGCGCCGACCACGCCGCCCACGACGCCGGTGAACAGGGAGACCGCGGCCGCGGCCGCCACCCACATCGGGGCCCGGCTGCGCCGGCCCGGGGGCGGGGGCGGGGTGTACGACGGGGCCGGCTGGGGCCGGAGCGGCGGGGAGGCGTACGGCTCGGTGGGGTCGCTGTCGTACTCGGGCGGGGGGAACGACTCCGCCGGGGGGTACGAGGGGGGAGCCGACCGGCTCCAGGGGGAGGGGGGAGTGTCCACGGTGCTCATGTCCAGAGTAAGCCGCGGTTTCCTGTGAACGTGCTGAGTGCCCTCTGTGAGCCGCCGCACAACCGGGGCGGGCCGTCACCGGTTCGGGCTAGAGGCGGCGGAGGATGCGGGCGGGGTTGCCGACGGCGACCACGTCGGGCGGGAGGTCCTTGGTGACGACCGCGCCCGCGCCCACGACGGTGTTGGCGCCGATAGACACGCCGGGCAGGACGATGGCGCCGCCGCCCAGCCACACGTTGTCGCCGATGGAGATGGGACGGGCCGCCTCCCACTTGTCCCGGCGGGGCCCGGGCTCGACCGGGTGCGTCGGCGTGAGGAGCTGGACATTGGGGCCGATCTGGACGTCGTCGCCGATGGTGATAGGGGCGACGTCGAGGGCGACGAGGCCGAAGTTGGCGAAGACGCGGGCGCCGATGCGCAGGTGCGACCCGTAGTCGCAGAACAGCGGGGGCCGGATCTCGCTCCCGGCCCCGAATGCTCCCAACAGCTCCTCGAGGATACGACGCTGCCCGGCCGGATCGTCGGCCGGGCTCCGGTTGTAGGCCTCCAGCAGGCGCATGGCCCGGAGGGCGTCGGCGGCCAGCTCGGGGTCGTCGGCGATGTAGAGATCGCCGGCGAGCATCCGCTCCTTCTGGCTGCGGCCGTCGTCCGCCTGGGACACCCCGACCTCCTACGCCGGCGAGAGGGTGAAGTCGATGCTCAGGTGCTGTTCGAGGGTGGCCTGGTTGGCCCCGACGGTGATGCTGAACGTGCCGTCGCCGGTGCCGGTGGCCGTGCTCGTCTCGGGCAGGTGACGGGTGACGTCGCCCGTCGTCTCACCCGTGCTCTGCACGGTGAAGGTGGTGATCGACGCCTGCGTGCCGGCGGGCAGGTTGGGGAAGGCGGCCGGCCCCGGCGGCGCCTCCGCCGACTGGGTGAAATCGAGCACGTACTTGTCGCCGGTGCGGCTGCGCAGCGTGTACTCGTTGGTGGTGTCCATGGTGATGCCGTTGATGGTGGCCCTCGACGTGGTGGTCCACCGGGCGCCCGCCCCCACCGGCTCCGCCGGGAAGGGCGCCGACAGGTTCCCCACCTGGGACGAGATGGAGTCGATGGTGGAGCGGATCGCGGGGTCGCTGATGGCGGCCGTGTCGTAGCTGAGCGTCTGGCCGCCGCCGTGGGGGGCGAACGTGCCGGTGCCGGTGAGTCCCTCCAACTGGTCGAGGCTGGCCTGGGTCTGGCTCACCACCTCGGGGTCGGTGCCGGCTCCGCCCACGACCGTCACCTCCTTGAACGTCACCGAGTAGTGGGCGGTGCCGTCGGGGTCGACCTTGTCCACCACCTCGTCGAGGACGATCGTCGTGGAGGGCAAGGTGCCGGTGGGCACCACTTCGCCGTCGATGGTCATCTCCAGGGCGATTTGGCTCTCGAAGACCACTTGGGACCGGGTGCCGGCCGTCACCTTCAGGGCGAGGGCCTGACGGGGTTGGGCGCCGGGGTCGACGAGCACCACGTCGGGGGCGGCGGCCGCGGCCACCGTCGTCGACGGGGCGGCCGGTGCGGTCGACGTGGCTCCGGACGGGACGAGAGGGTCGTCATCGGAGCTGCAGGCGGTGGCGGTGACCAGGAGGAACACGAAGGCGACGGCGATCCGCCGGTGAATGAAGGGCCGCCGGAGAGTGAAGGGCATCGTCCAGTGCTACCAGACGAACCCCGGTCGGCGTTCGATCTGGTCGCGGCCGACCTCAAGTCGGGGGTCGAACGGGTCGACATCTACGGCTGTGTACCGGGTGGCCCGCGTCGTCGTCGCGCTCTTGGCCATCAGCCTCCTGCCGGCGACCGCGGCCGGCGCCCAAGCCGCCCCCGGCACCCCGGCTCCCGACGCCCGCAAGGGCGTGGTGCTCGACGGGCTCGTGCCCACCGCCGCCTGCAAGGGCAAGCTCCAGGTGGCCGCCCGCCTACGAAATGCGGTCGGCCCGGTCTCGTGCACCCACGGGCCCGACCCCGCCCCCGACGGCGTCGACGTCCGCCTGTCCCGGTCGACGGCGGAGCTGGTACCGGCCGCGGCCCGGACGGGAGCGGCTTCCGCTCAAGCCGCACCCGCCCTCGCCTGCTACGGCGACGGGGTCAGCGGCTACCGGGTGCAGGTGATCTTCGCCCGCTCGTCCGACGTCGCCGACCGCTTCGCCGCCCTCCAGTCCTCCCTCGTGCAGTGGTCGGCCGCGGCCGACACCGTGGTCAGCGCCAGCGCGGCCGAGACGGGCGGCGTCCGCCACATCCGCTTCGTCACCGGGCCTGGCTGCTCGCTCTCCATCGCCCGAGTCACCATGTCGCCGGCCGGCGACGACGACTTCGGCGCCATGATCGACCAGCTCGTGGCCCAGGGCTACGACCGCTCCGACCGGAAGTACCTGGTCTACGTGGACGCCAACGTCTACTGCGGCATCGGCGAGCGCTACGACGACGACCGGGCCAACGCCACCCCCGGCGTCAACTACAGCAACGGCCACGTCGAGGTCCCCGGCACCGTGGCCCGGGTCGACAACGGCTGCTGGGGCCGCCCGGCCTCGGTCGAGGCCCACGAGCTGATGCACAACCTGGGCGGAGTGCAGGACAGTGCCCCCCACGTGACCCCCAACGCCCACTGCACCGACGAGTACGACCGCATGTGTTACGAGGACGCGGCCGGCGTGACCCTGACGTTCCCCTGCGCCGCCGCCCACGAGAACCGCTTCGACTGCAACCACGACGACTACTTCTCCACCCTCACGCCGCCCCTCGGCTACCTCGCCACCCACTGGAACACGGCCAACAGCGCCTTCCTGGCCCGGGTCGAACCGTTCCCCGCCCGCTCGTGGGGGTTCAACGGCTACGGGCAGCTGGGCGACGCGTCGCTCACGAGCCGGTCGACGCCCACCGTCCTGTCGCCCACCAAGGTCGACGCGGTGGCCGCCGGCGGCTTCCACTCGCTGGTCCTGTCCGGGGGGACGGTGTCGGCATGGGGCCTGGGCCACGTGGGCCAGCTCGGCCGGGGCTCGACCGTCAACGGCGGCATTCCCCTACCGGTCGGCGGCGGTCTCTCCGGGGTTACCGCCATCTCCGCCGGGGTCTTCCACTCGCTCGCCCTCCGGGGCGACGGCACGGTGTGGGCCTGGGGATGGAACGCCTACGGCCAGCTGGGCGACGGGTCGCTCGTCGACCGCACCCTGCCCGTGCCCGTCGCCGGACTGAGCGGGGTGGTCGCCATCGCCGCCGGCGGCCTCCACAACCTGGCCCTCAAGGGCGACGGCACCGTCTGGAGCTGGGGCGAGAACGGCGTCGGCCAGCTGGGCAAGGCCAGCCCGGCCAAGTCGGCCCTGCCGGTCCCGGTGCCCGGCCTCACCGGGGTGACCGCCATCGGCGCGGGGGCGTACCACAGCCTCGCGGTCGTCGCCGGGGGCGCGGTCGCCACCTGGGGATGGAACGCCTGGGGCCAGCTGGGCGACGGCACCACCACCAGCCGCTCGGCCCCGACGGGGATTCCTGGACTCACCGGCATCGTCGCCGTCGCCGGCGGCACCGGCCACAGCCTGGCGGTGGGTGGCGACGGCCTGGTGCGGTCGTGGGGGCTGGGGGCATCCGGGCAGCTCGGGCGGCCGGTGGTGGGCCAGTCGGCCAGCCCGTCGGTGGTGCCCGGCCTCACCGGGGTCACGGGCGTCGTGGCCGGCGGCTATCACAGCCTGGCCGTGAAGTCGGGTGGCACCCTCGCCGCCTGGGGATGGAACGTCTTCGGCCAGCTCGGTGACGGCACCACCATCGACCGGGCCGGCCCGGTGGCGGTCGTCGGCGTGACCAGCGCCTATGCCACGTCGGCGGGCGTGGCCCACGTGCTCCTCGCCGCCCCGTGACCCCGCCGACCCTTCGGTCCCCGTCGGCGGCGGCCGCCACCGTCTCGGGTGTGGCTTGCGTGCTTCTCGCCGGCCGGTGATCCGATCCACCCGACGGTCGGGGTGGACGGCGATGCTCGTCGTGGCCACCGTCCTCACCGCCACCGGGCCGGCCGTGGGCGCCGCCGCGTCCGCCTCCGCCGGTCGGCCGGACGACCCCCGGCGGGGCGTGGTCAACGAAGGTCTCCAGCCGGCCCCGGCCGGGGGCGCCTGTTCCGGGCTCCTCGAGCTGGCGGTGGACGGCCAGCCCGTCTGCACCCACGGTCCCGATGCCGCGCCCGATGGCGTCGACGTGCGCCAGCGCCGGGCCCCGGAGCGGGCGCCGACCGCGTCCGAGGGCCCGAGCCCCTTCACCTGCTTCGGGAACGGCGCCGACGGCTTCCGGGTCCAGGTGATCTACGCCCGGGCGGCCAACGTCCCCGACCGCTTCACTCTCTACGGCCCGTCGTTCGAGGCGTGGACGGCCCGGGTCGAGCAGATCGTGAAGGCCAGCGCGGCCGAGACCGGGGGCGTCCGCCACGTCCGGTTCCTCACCGACGCCGCCTGCGACCTGGTCATCGACCGGGTGACGCTCACCACGACCGGCGACGACACGTTCGACAACACCGTCCGCGACCTGTGGGCCCAGGGCTACAACCGCTCCGACCGCCGCTACCTCGTCTACATGGACGCCAACGTCTACTGCGGGCTCGGGTCGCTGCTGGGCGACGACACGCCCGCCGCCGCCGGCAACATCAACAACGGTTACGGCGGGGTCACCGGCACCATCGCCCGGGTCGACAACGGGTGTTGGGGCCTGGCCGACTCCATCGAGGCCCACGAGGTCATGCACATCCTGGGCGGGGTGCAGCCGTCCGCTCCCCACGCCACCCCCGGCTACCACTGCGCCGACGAGTCCGACCGCATGTGCGGCGACGACGGCACCGGCGTCCCCCTGCGCTACCTGTGCCCGGGCAGCCACGAGAACACCTACGACTGCAACCACGACGACTACTTCTCCACCAACCCGCCCCCCGGCAGCTACCTGGCCACCCACTGGAACGTGGCCGACAGCGTGTTCCTGGGCACGGTCGACGGCGGCGCCACACCCGTCTCTGACCTGGGGTTTCGACGGCTACGGTCAACTGGGCGACGGCGGGTCGACCACCCGGCTGGCACCCGGCCGGCTGAGCCTGACGGGGGTCACGGTGGTGGCCGCGGGCGGCTTCCACTCCCTCGCCGTCGTCGACGGTCGGGTGTGGGCGTGGGGACTGGGCCACGTCGGCCAGTTGGGACGGCTGTGGCCGGGCGACGCCTCGTCCCCCGGCGTGGTCGCGGGCCTGACGGGCGTGACCGCGGTGTCGGGGGGCGTGTTCCACTCGGTGGCGTTGAAGTCGGACGGCACCGTGTGGGCCTGGGGATGGAACGCCTACGGCCAGTTGGGGGACGGGACGACCGTCGACCGCTGGCTGCCGGTGCGGGTGGCCGGCCTGACCGGCGTGACCGCCATCTCCGCCGGTTCCACCCACAACCTGGCCCGCACCGCCGACGGGTCGGTGTGGTCGTGGGGCTTCAACGGCCTCGGCCAGCTGGGGCGGACGGGCTCGCCGCTGGTGGCGGCCCGGGTGGCGGGCGCGGGCACCGGCGTGACCGCCATCGCGGCCGGCGCCTACCACAGCGTCGCCGTCGGTCCCGGGGGCGTGGTGGGGGCGTGGGGCTGGAACGAGTGGGGGCAGCTGGGCGACGGGACGACGGTCGACCGTCCGGCGCCGGTACCGGTGGCCGGACTCGGCGGCGTGCCGGTGACGTCGGTCGCGGCGGGCGTCGGCCACAGCCTGGCCCTCGGCGCCGACGGCAAGGTGCGCACGTGGGGACTGGGCAACACCGGCCAACTGGGCCGGGTGGCGACCGCGTCGTCGCCCGCGACCGCGCCGGGGCTGGTGCCCGGGTTGGCCGGGATCACGTCGATCGCGGCCGGCGGCTACCACTCGCTGGCGGTGGGCGCGGGGGGAGTGGTGTCGACGTGGGGCTGGAACAACCTCGGTCAGCTGGGCGTCGGGTCGCTGACCACCCACGCCTCGCCCGTCGTCGTCCCCGGGGTCACCGGCGCCCGGACGGTGACGGCCGGGATCGCCCACGGCCTGGTGACCGCGCCCACGGTGTAGTCAACGTCGCCCGGTCGAGCGCGCCGTAGGCTTGCGGGCATGGACGATCACGACCTTCTCGGTCGCATCGCGGCCCTCGTGGAGAAGGAGCACAAGCTCGAGGAGATGCACGTCGGCGAGGGGTTGGACCCCGACCGCACCCACGAGCTGCGCCAGTTGGAGGTCGCCCTCGACCAGTGCTGGGACCTGCTGCGCCAACGGCGGGCCCGCCGGCGGGCCGGGCTCGACCCCGACGATGCCGAGGTGCGGGACGAGGGCACGGTCGAGGGGTACCGCCAGTAGCGATGGAGCAACGCACCCTCCGGGACCTGACCGTCTCCGCCCTCGGCCTCGGCTGCATGGGCATGTCCGAGTTCTACGGCACTGCCACCGACGACGCCGAGTCGACGAAGGTGATCCACCGGGCCCTCGACCTGGGCTGCACCTTCCTCGACACGGCCGACATCTACGGGCCCTTCACCAACGAGCGCCTGGTCGGACGGGCGATCGCCGGCCGTCGGGACGAGGTGGTGGTGGCCACCAAGTTCGGCAACCAACGGGGCGCTGACGGCTCGTTCGCCCGGATCAACGGTCGCCCCGAGTACGTGCGGGCTGCGTGCGACGCGTCGCTGCAACGGCTCGGCGTCGACCACATCGACCTCTACTACCAGCACCGGGTCGACAACGAGGTGCCGATCGAGGAGACGGTGGGGGCGATGGCCGAGCTGGTGGCGGCGGGGAAGGTGCTCCACCTGGGACTGTCGGAGGCGGCCGCGGCGACGGTGCGGCGGGCCGACGCGGTGCACCCCATCACCGCCCTGCAGAGTGAGTACAGCCTGTTCAGCCGGGACGTGGAGGACGAGATCCTGCCCACGGTGCGGGAGCTGGGGATCGGGTTCGTGGCCTACAGCCCCCTCGGCCGGGGGATGCTCACGGGCGCCTACCGGTCGCTGGCCGACCTGCCCGAGGGGGACACGCGGTCACGACGGTTCCCCCGGTTCGGGGAGGCGAACTTCGACCGCAACGTGGCGCTTGGTCGGCGCGGTCACGGAGATGGCGGAGCGCAAGGGGTGCACGCCCGGGCAGGTGGCTATCGCCTGGGTCCTGGCCCAGGGGCCGGACGTGGTGCCCATCCCCGGCACCAAGCGGATGCGGTACCTGGAGGAGAACCTGGCCGCGGCCGACGTCTCCCTCGACGCCGACGATCTGGCCTGGCTCGACGCCAACGTGGGCACCCCCACCGGTGACCGCTCCTTCGACATGAGCGCGGTCAACCGGTAGGGGGCGTCGTCGCGGCTAGCCCCAGGCCGGGAGCTGCTGGACGGACCACCCGTTGCCGTCGGGGTCGTGGAAGAACACGAACCGGCCCCACGGGAAGTCCTGGACCTCGCTGACCTGGACGCCACGGCCGGCGAGCTCGTCGCGGGCGGCTTCGATGTCGGCGACGACGAGTTGGAGGCCGCTGACCGAGCCGGGCACGCTCTCGCCGATGCCCGAGCCGATGGCGATCGAGCAGGCCGAGCCGGGCGGCGTCAACTGGACGAACCGCATGGTGTCGCTGACCTGGTGGTCGTGGTCGGCGTTGAACCCGACCTGGTCGGTGTAGAAGGCCTTGGCCCGGTCGACATCGGACACGGGCACCGCGATGAGCTCGAGCTTCCAGTCCATGGCCGTGGAGCCTATTTCGACGGGGCCGGTCGGGGGGTCGGTACTCTGACGTCGTGTGAGCGGCGGCGCCGGGCGGCGGTACCCGGAGCCGTGCGAACTGGTGACGTTTACCGCCCTCTCGGGGCTGTACGTGTCACCGGTTGCCCGATGCCCGGCGAACTGGTGACGTTTACCGCCCTCTCGGGGCTGTACGTGTCACCGGTTGCCCGATGCCCGGCGAACTGGTGACGAATTCGTCGTCCTGGCGACGAGAAGTGTCACCGGATGCGGAGCCCGTCGTGCCAAATGCGGACGAAGGTACGACTGCCAGCCGGCGTGGTGCCGGGCGCCTTTCGGCTGCTCATGCCGCGGACACCGGCGATGGTGATCACCCACCACGATGTCGTGGTCCGAGGATGCATGGTCATCCAGACTGGATCCGGGGGATCGGCGTTCAGTCGCCCTGGGAGGTCCGAGAGGATCTGGGCCCGTTCGCCTGATTGTTACCCCGGCCGGCGACGGGATCCCCGGCCAAAGGAAGGGGACAAGACCGCCTTCCAGGCGACTCTCCTTGAGAATCCGCTCGGGTGGCTTGATAACCGAACGTGTGTTCGATATACTGGGAACATGTCGGAAGGGCGGCAGAGCGGTGGGTTGGCGGGGATCGTCTCGTCGTTGCGCGAGATGGTGTCGGGTTTCGATGCGGACCGTCTGGAAGGTCCGGCGGCGGTGGAGGCGTTGCGCCTGTTCGGAGAGATCGAACGTTTCGCCGCCGCCGGCAAGGCGTTGGCCGCGGGACGGGTGGAGGCGACCCGGGCGTGGCAGGGATCGGGCAACCGCTCGGTGGCCCACTTCGTGGCCAACCAGTCGGGTTCTTCGGTGCGTGCGGCGGTGGTGGCGTTGGAGACGGCGCGGCGGCTGGAGTCGCTGCCGGCCACCGAGGAGGCGCTGCGGTCGGGGAAGCTGTCCCTGGCCCAGGTGAGCGAGATCGCCTCCACCGTCGGCGATCGTCCGGAGAAGGAGGCGGAGCTGGTGGCGGCGGCGGAGTCCGAGTCGCTGCTTGGCGTTGCAGGAACGGTGTCGGGCGGTGCGGGCCGAGGGCGGGGCGGCGGTGGAGGGCTACGAGAGAGTCAGGAAGAGCCGCTACCTGCGCCACTGGACCGACGCCGAGGGGGCGTTCCGCATGGAGGCCCGGCTGTGTCCCGACGACGGGGCCAGGGTGCTGGCCGCCTTGGAGCCCCATCAGCGGCGGGTCTTCGCCCGGGCCCGGCGGGAGGGGCGGCGGGAGCCCTACCAGGCCTATGCCGCCGACGCCCTGGTGGCCCTGGCCCAGGGGGAGGAGGCCGGGCCCCGGGGGGCGGTGGCGGTGCGGGTCGATCATGCGGCCTGGGTGCGGGGCCACACCGAGGAGGGCGAGGTGTGCGACATCGCCGGCATCGGGCCCATCCCCGTGGCCACCGCCCGGGCCCTGGCCAACGACGGGGTGTTGAAGGTGGTGGTGACCAAGGGCGTCGACGTGGTGGCGGTGGCCCACGCCGGGCGGACGATTCCCGCCCACCTGCGCACCGCGTTGGAAGCGCGCGATCCCAAGTGCGTGGTCCCCGGCTGCGACGTGCGGGATCGCCTGGAGATCGACCATCTCCTCGCCTTCGCCGAGGGTGGTCCCACCACCTTGGACAACCTGGCCCGCATCTGTCACCGCCACCACTACCTCAAGACCCACCAGGGCTGGGTCCTCGCCGGCCGCCCCGGAGCCTGGACGTGGGACCGACCGGAGGAGCGACCACCGTGAGCGGCACCGAAGCCGGCACTCAACTTCGGGCCGCCATCAGCCGATATGAGCGGTATGGACCTCATGATGCAGTTCGGCGCCATGGCGGGGGCGGCGACGCTCATCCTCCGGATCGCGCTCGTGGAGCGGGCCCGGGTGGCCGCTCAGTTGGCCCGGGTGCGGGTGGAAGAGGGTCACGCCGTCCGGCGGTAGCGACGCACGGCCAGTGGGGCGAACACGGCCAGGATGCCGAGGGACCAGGCGAGAGTGGCGATGAGCTTGCCTGTCGTCGGGCCGCCGATGGTGAGGGCCCGCACGGCGTCGACGGCGGCGGAAACCGGCTGGTGGTTGGCGTAGGCCCGCAAGGGGCCGGGCATGGTGGCGGTCGGGACGAAGGCGTTGGAGGCGAAGACGAGCACCGCCATCATCGGGAAGGCGGCGGCTTGGGCGCCCTCCGCGGTTCCCGTGCGCAGGCCGATGTTGGCCATCACCCACGACATCGAGAACCCGAACAGCAGCATCACCCCGATGGCGCCGAGCAGGGCGATGGGGTTGGTGTGCACCCGGAACCCGACGCCGAAGCCCACCAGCATCATGAGGATGATCACCATCAGGTTGCGGAGGGTGTCGGCCAGGGTCCGGCCCGCGAGCACCGCCGAGCGGGCCATGGCCAGCGACCGGAAGCGTTCGATGAGCCCTTTCGACAGGTCCTCGGCCAGGCCGACGCCGGTGTTGACGCTGCCGAAGGTGACGGTCTGCACGAAGATCCCCGCCATCAGGAAGTCGACGTAGCGCACGCCCGGGGTGTTGATCGCCCCGCCGAAGACGTAGCGGAACATCAACACGAAGATCACCGGCTGGATCGTCGAGAAGACGAGGGTGGTGGGCACCCGGAACAGGGCGATCAGGTTGCGCTGGGCGATGGTGAGCGCGTCACTGACGGCCCACCCCAACTTCGACTTGTGCTCCGCCGGCAAGGGAAGCGGCACGGGAGTGGTGGTTGCGGTCATGCCGCGCCTCGCTTTCGGCTCCGACTCCGTCCCGCCGCCGACTCCTCCGCCGCGGGCGCCCCGGCGTCGGGCTCGGCGGGAACCTCGGCCCGGTGGCCGGTGAGCTGCAGGAAGACGTCGTCGAGGGTGGGTTCGCGGACGGTGAGCCATTCCGGCACCAGGCGGCCGCCGTCGAGGGCCCGCACCGCGTCGAGCACGGCCGGACCGGCGTCGGGCACGGTCACGGCCACGGTGCGTCCGTCGGAGGACACCTCGGCCGGGCCGAGGGGAGACAGGAGCCCCGTGGCCCGTTGGGCGGCGGCCGCGTCCGCCAGGCGGACCTCGATGATCGTGGCCCCGACGGTGCTCTTGAGCTGGTGGGGCGTGCCGTGGGCGATGATCTTGCCGCCGTCGATGACCACCACGTCGTCGGCCAGGCGCTCGGCTTCCTCCAGGTACTGGGTGGTGAGGAGCACGGTGGTGCCGTCCGACACCAGCTCCGAGATCACCGCCCACAGGTCGCTGCGACCGCGAGGGTCGAGGCCGGTAGTGGGCTCGTCGAGGAACAGCACCGGCGGCCGGTGGACGAGGGCGGCGGCCAGGTCGAGGCGCCGGCGCATCCCGCCGGAGTACGTGCGCACGGTGCGCTCGGCGGCGTCGGCCAGCCCGAAGCGCTCCAGCAGCTCGCCCGCCCGCTCGGCCACCACCGTCTTGGGCTGGTGGGTGAGGCGGCCGATCATGCGCAGGTTCTCCCGGCCGGTGAGGTTGTCGTCGACCGCCGCGAACTGGCCGGCCAGGCCGATGATGCCCCGCACCGCGTCGGGGTCGGTGGCGACGTCGTGGCCGAGGACGACGGCGCGCCCCTCGTCCGGACGGAGGATCGTGGTCAGCACCCGGACGGTGGTGGTCTTGCCCGCCCCGTTCGGTCCGAGGAGGCCGAGGATGGTGGCCGGCGGCACCTCGAAGCTGATCCCGTCGACCGCCACCACGTCGCCGAAACGCTTGACCAGGCCTTCTACGAGGATGGCAGGTTCGGCGGACATGGAGGAAATGCTCGCGCCGCAGTTGATCAGGGTCAAGGGTTTTCTTGACTTAAGTAAACAGTTGATTCACCGTGACGAACTCGGTACCTTGAAACTGCATGACACCCGAGGAATCGCAGCCGTCGGTCGCCCACGAGGCATGGGGCTGCTTCTTCAACCTGATGACGAGCGACGCCAACCGCCGGCGCCTGGCCGGGATCTGCGACCACTTCGGCATCACGCCGGGCCAGATGCGGGCCCTCGTCACCATGGGCGCGGAGCGGCCCCGGCCGATGAAGGAACTGGCCGCCGAGTGGCACTGCGACGCGTCCTACGTCACCGTCCTGGTCGACGACCTGGAGGAGCGGGGATGGGCCGAGCGCCAGGCCAACCCCGGCGACCGGCGCTCCCGGATGGTGGTGCTGACGCCCGAGGGGGAGGCCGCCCGGCACGACCTCCTCGAGCGGTTGGGGCAGCCCCCCGAGTTCTTCGCCGCCCTCACCGAGGACGAGCAGCGCACGATCCGCGACCTCCTGCGCAAGCTCCTCGCCGCCGCCCGCGCCTGACGGCGGTTGGCGTGGGCATGATGTGGGAGGAGGTAGACGCCCGACGGCTGGCCGACAACAACCTCACCGTCCCTGCCGACGACCCGCAGGCACTGGCGACGCCGGCCGGCTGCCGACAACCGACCCAACGTCCCCGCCCTCCCCTCGACCTGGCCGGCGTGATCAGCCGCGCCTGACGTAGTGGACCTCTCGTGGGACGACGTTGACGCTCGGCGGCTGGCCGACAACCACCTCACCGTGCCCGCCCTCACCTCCGACCTGGCCGCCGTGGTCAGCCGGGCCTGCGGTATCCAGGCCCAGGTCCTGTCGGCGGCGGAGTTGGCCCTCAGCGCCCGCATCCCCGACCTGCGGGTGGGCGACGTCCGCGACGCCCTGTGGGAGCAGCGGTCGCTCGTCAAGACCTACGGTCCCCGGGGCACCATCCACCTTCTCGCCGCCGCCGACCTGCCCCTGTACATGGCCGCCCTGTTCCACCATCCCTACTGGAGGGGTGAGGCCATCCTGGCCACCCTCGGCCTCGACCCCGGCCTTGCACCCGACCTGGTGGCCGCCTTCGCCGACGCCCTCGACGGCCGCAGCCTCACCCGCGACCAGCTGGCCACCTCGGTCGGCGGCCGTCTCGGGGCCGACGTCGAGGACCGCCTCCGGTCGAACTGGGGGAGCCTGCTGCGCCCAGCCGCCTTCGCCGGCGTCCTGTGCTTCGGGCCCAGCGTCGGCAGCCGGGTCACCTTCGTGCGGGCCGACCAGTGGGTCGACGGGTGGCCGTCCGCCGGCCTCGAACCCGACGCCGCCACCACCGAGCTGACCCGTCGTTTCCTCGCCGCCTACGGCCCCGCCTCCGAACCCGAGATCGCCAGTTGGCTGGGGATGGCGCCCGCCGAGGCCCGCCCGTTCATCGAAGCCCTCCACCCGGAACTGGAAGCGGTGACGATCGCAGCCGACCGCCCAACCCGGTGGCGCCTGGCCCAGACGCCGCCCGCCCACGCCGCCGACCCCCCGCCCTCGGCTCCCACCCTCCGGCTCCTGCCCCAGTACGACAGCTACGTCCTCGGCCACCGGCAGCGGGAGCGGCTGGTGCCCCCCGCAGCCAAGGCCCGCATCGCCCGAGACCCCAAGGGTCGCCTGGAGCACGTCGTCGGCGTGTCCGTGCTCCTGGTCGACGGGGTGGTCGGCGGCCTGTGGTGGCGGAGGACCAGCGGCCGCCACCTCCACGTCACCGTCGAGCCGACAACCGACCTCCAGCCCGTCCACCTCCGCCTGCTCGACGAGGAAGTGGCCCGCATCGCCGCCTTCCTCGGGGCGACGGCCGCCACCCTCGCCTGGGCACCTTGACCGCCGTGACCCCGCCCGACGCGGCTCAGGCCAGGTGCTTCTCCTGCGCCGAGGGCGCGTCGTCGGTGTCCTTGATCCGGATGAAGGAGAACTTCCCGTCCGGCTCGAGCACGCCGATCCGCACTTGGGCCAGATCGGCGATGCCCTGGTTACGGGCGCTCTCGCACACCTCGTCGAGCGTCAACCGCTCCAGCTTGAGCACCTCGTCCAGCGGCTCGCCGTCCCGCACCACCACCACCGGCACGCCCTCGATGGCGGGGCGGAACCGGGGGAACTTCCACCCCAGGTAGCCGAACAGGAGGATCCAGAAGGCGAGGGTGCCGACCGCGAGAAAGGCGCCGATGACCGACATGTCCTCCTGGGTCACCCCCTGCTGGATCAGGTCGCCCATGGTGACGAGCAGGATCAGCTCGAAGGCCGTCATCTCCGAGAGCTCCCGCTTGCCGGTGCCGCGGGCGACCAGCCACAGGAAGAAGTAGAGGCAGGTGGCCCGGATGATGAGCTCCACTACGGAAGCACCACCGTCCGGAAGCGGGCCGTGACCACATCGGCGCCGGACGGGTCGAGCACCGACACCTCCCCCTTCACGCGGGTCAGCTGCACGCCGGGCTCGATGCGGGCGTCGAAGCTCACCGTCATCACGTCGCCCGCAGGCGGCTCGAACTTCCAGATGCTGCGCTCACCGTCGCTGGTCGACTCCGCCGGGTCGGGGTCGAGGCCGTTCTCGTCGAAGGCGTCGAAGTAGGACGAGGTGACGGCCACCGTCACCTCCTCGTCGCCGAACCCGCCCGGGTGGCGCACCTCGACCGCCCACGGGGTGGCCAGACCGGGACGGGTGATCTTGGTGTAGGTGACGGTGAGCTCGTAGCCGCCGGCGGCGGCGGTGGTCTCTCCGGTGCGCACGCCGTAGAGGCCGAGCATCCCCAGGCCCAGGAACACGACCAGGACGACGGTGAAGACCCGCCGCCCGAACCGCCCCCGCCGCACCGCCTTGATGTCGGGCGGCGGGGGGAGGGTCGATTGACTCACGCCCCGTCGTTACCCGTTCAGCACGAAGGTGAACGTTCCGTCCTTTCCGCCGGCCCGGTCCTTGACGTCGATGAGGCATTCAGAGCGGAAGATGCCGTCGGACGCGTTCGCCGGTTCGCCGGGGAAGTAGAGCTGAGTCGTGAGCACGGACGAGCTCGGCGCCTGGACCTTCACGTGGATGTGGCGGGTGCGCCCCGGGTACAGCCCAGGCACCACCGTCTGCACCGAGTACCGACCTTGGGCGTCGGTGAACTGGTGGCCCCGCAGCGTGTAGCCGGAGTTGTCGTACTCGCCGGCGTCGTTGGCCTGCCAGAACTCGATCTTGGCCTGGCCCACCGGCTGGCAGGCGGTGGTGACCACCGTTCCCGACAGGTCGAGGGGCGTCCCCCCGCCGGCGCCGGTGCGGAGGTCGGTCTGCTCCGGCGAGTTGGCCTTGAAGAACGGACCGTCGGTTTGCTCGGGCGTGGGCTCGTCGTCGTCGTCGAGGCACGACGGGGTGGGCGCGAGCGTGGTGGCGCCCGCCGTTGGGGCGGTCGCAGTTGTCGTCCCCGGACCGTCCCCTGTCCCCGCGGTCGTGGTGCCGGGAGCGGCGGTGGGGGAGTCGCCGTCGCCGCCCCCGCAGGCGGCCAGGATGACGGCGGCCAGGGCACCGGCCCCCGCCAGGAGGACCTGCCGGCGGGACGGGGCCAGCCCGGGCGAGGCGTCCTGCGATGAGAAGTCGTCGATCATGGCGTCAATGATCGCCGAGCGGACTGGGAATCTGCTGGGAACCGGCTGAGAACCGGCCGGGGGCGCCCGCCGTCCAAACGCGGGGCCTACTCCCGCAGGCCTTCCTCCACCCGACGGAGGCGCTCGCGGAGCTCGGTCACGTCGGGCCCGGGGGCGGGCGGGGGGGTGGACGACGACGGCGCGTTGGCGTCGGCCGCGGCCCGTTGGTCCTGCTTCTTGCGGCGGTAGGTGCAGGACTTGCAGAGGGTGGCGGTGGAGCCCTCTTCCTCTATCCGGATGCCGCAGTTCTCGCACCGGGGAAAGGACTCGGACACCATCTTGGCCTTCTCCATCACGCCTCCAATCGCACAGGGGGGAAGGTAACCGACCTGGCCGGGTCACCGGCGGCGAGACATCCAGGCCACCGACCCGACGACCGCACCGCCCACCATGGCGGCCGCCAGCGGCCGGCGACGGGTGGTCAACGCCAGTTGGGCGCTGGACGGGTGGGCCTCGGCGTCGAAGTCGCCGTGGGCGCCGGGGTCGCCGGGCACCGGCTCCCACAGGTACGACGGCCGGTCGGGCGGGATGGGCTCGTCCGTCTGCTGGCCCTGGTAGTTGGTGCGGGCCAGGTAGCGGTCGACCAGGCCCGGTGCCAACCGCCCGGCCCACACCGTGAGCGGCGTGGGTGCACCTACCATCACCTCCCGCCGCCGGTGCTCGGACGCCCACACCACTGCCCGGGCTGCCACCTCCGGTTGGTAGACGGGCGCCACCGGCCGGGGGTGGCGGGGGAGCGTCGTCTTCACCCGGTCGAACTGGGGGGTGTTCAGTCCCGGGAGGTGCACCATCGTCACCCGCACCCGGCTGTGGTCGTGGAGCAGCTCGCAGCGGAGGGACTCGGTGAATCCCTTCACCGCGTGCTTCGACGCGCAGTAGGTCGCTTGCAGGGGGATGGACCGGTAGGCGAGGGCGGACCCGACCTGCACGATCACGCCCCGGTCGCGGGGCACCATCCGGCCCAGGGCGGCGAGGGTGCCGTGGACCAGGCCCAGGTAGGTGACGTTCGTCACCCGGGCGAACTCGGCCGCCGACGTCTCCGTCACCGGGGCCAGCACCGCGGTCATGGCCGAGTTGACCCACACGTCGATGGGGCCCAACTCGTCCTCTACCCGCTGGGCGGCCCGGTCGACGGCGTCGGCCTCGGCGATGTCGAGGGGGAGGACGAGAGCCCGCCCGCCGGCCGCCTCCACCTCCTTGGCCGCCGCCTCCAGCCCCTCGATACCCCGGGCGATGAGGGCCACGTCGGCCCCCCGTTCGGCGAAGAGCCGTGCCGTCGCCCGGCCCACACCGGAGCTGGCGCCGGTCACCACCACGACCTGCCGGCGGTCGCGGTCGCGTTCGCTGTCGAGGTTGGCCTGCCTCATCGTCGGGTTCCGGACTCGGTGGGTCGGGGACACGGCGGATGTCTCATGGCGGGGCTCCCTGCAGAATCGGTCGTCTCGCACGCGGTCCTACCCCATTGGCGGCGGCACCGATCCGTACGGGTGAGCCTGACGCGCTGACGGGTAGGACGAACGCCACTGCCGACCAGGGTGCTGGTGTCCGAGTTGCAACGGTCCTCGACGCGGCCGGTTCGCCGTGATCGCGGCCTGGGAGATCCCGGCCTGACCGTGCCCATGGTGGCCCTCACCACGGCCTCCCACTGGTCGCTGTGGCGGAGCCGCAGCCACTACGTGACCGACATCCTCGCCGGCGACGCGGTGGGTGTCGCCCTCGCCCTGGTCGTCCGCCGGCTGTGGCCCACGCCGACACCGGCCGAGAGCCGGGCGCTAGGTGGCGGCGGCGGTGACGGTGGCGGTGGCCGGGCTGCGGTTGCCGGCCGCGTCGTAGGCCTTGACGTAGTACCAGCGGCGGGTGCCGCGGGTGAGCCCGCTGTCGGTGTAGCCGGGGGACGTGGTGCCGGCGACAACGGTGAACGGTCCGACGGCGGTGGCTGAGCGGTAGACGTCGTAGCCGGCCAGCCCGCTCCCGCCGGTGTCGGTGGACGCCGCCCACGCCAGGGTGATCTTCCGCTTGCCGCCGGTGGCAGTCAGGTTGGACGGGGTCGACGGGGGGGTGATGTCGGCCGTGCCCATGCGGGCCGCCACCTGGGCCCGGACCGCGGGAAGCGTCCCGTAGAAGAAGCCGCCGGGACACTCGGTGGCCTCGACATCGCGGTGGCCGGCGATGTTGGCGAAGACCTTCTGGTTGCCGCCGACGGGGTTGATGTACAGCGACGACCCGTAAGGATCGATCCCGTGGCCCTGGGTCTTCCACGCCAGGACGTCGACCAGGGCGCTCCTGGCCGCAGCGGTGGCGTCCTGGCTGGTGAGGGTGCCCAGCAGGGCCACCCCGACCGTGCCCGAGTTGTACTGGTAGGCGTGGGCCGCGGTCACCCCGTTCCCGGCCGCGTCCTCGCCGGTGATGGTGTCGGCCGAACTCCCCGTCGGGTGCGAGTGACGGCCCTTGTAGACGCGGCCGGCCTCGTCGATCAGGAAGTTGTACCCGATGTCACCCCAGCCCTGGGTGATGGCGTGGTAGTAGTAGATCGAACGTATGGTCGCCGCCGGGTTCGGGTCCTGGTTGACGCCCGCGGTGTGGTGGACGATGAGCTTCTGCACCGGGTAGAAGGCGGGCGGCCACGTCTCGGTGCCATTGGCGGCGAAGCGGAGCGACTCGTCCGCGCCCCAGTCGGAGCGGGAGAGTATCGGCGGTTGGGCGACGACGGCGCCCGCCGGGCTGCCGGGCGCGGCTGTGGGCACCACCGTGCTCGGCCCGTCGGCGAGGGCGAGGACGGTGAGGCGCCCGATGGGCCGGTCCGCAACCACCCGCACCATGGTGGCGCCACCCGCAGCCAGGATGGCCCCGTAGGTGAGGCCGTTGCCCCGCTGGAGCCCGACCTCGTCCCGTTCCGCGTTGACCGGTGGCCCGAAGGACGTCCCGTCGGGACTGAAGGCGACGGTGACGACGGCGTCCGGGTTGCCCGCCCAATAGAGCGCCACGTGGCCGGCCGCGAACGGGAGGGGCCGGACGGACGACCCGTGGACGGGTCCGCCGACCTCCGCCGCCCGGGTATGGACCACGACCGCCGCCCCTACCTGGGTACCTGGCACAAGGGTCAGGGTCACGGTGACGAGAACGACCACCAGGGGGGCAAGGGCACGACTGACCATCCGACGACTAGTCATGGCCCTCAGGCTAGGTCGGCGGTCGGTCCGGAGCGTCGACGACCGCGTCCCGCCAGGCCTGGTGGATCTCGGGACGGAGGCGGCCGCGGGCGGGGACGGGTAGACCGTGGGCGCGGGCCCACGCTCGCACCTCGGCGGTGGACGGTTCGGGCTGCGACGGGGCGTCGGCGGTGCCGTCGACGCCGGTGCCGATGCGGAAGAGGGCGGCGCTCTCCGTCTCCGCCCACACGTGGGCCGCGGCCAGGTAGCGGTACGTCCACTCCTCGGCCAGCTTGCGCGTCTCGCAGAAGACGATAGGGATGGTGGGCCACCGGACCTGCAACTCGGCCAGCCCGTCGGCGATCTGCGCGGGACGGACCCGGTCGAGGCTGAAGACCTTGGAGTACCGGTCCTCGACCACGACCGCGGCCCGGGGGAGCGCGGCCAGCTCCCCCAACGCGAACCGCAGCCGCCCGCTGATGAGGCTCGAGACCAGGTCGGACAGGGACTTGCGCTCGACGGCGGCCACCAGCTTGCCGCCCGCGGTCACCGCGTAGTCGCCGCACGGCAACGCCCGCCGCACGGTGCGGACCTGCTGGCCGGTGAAGTGGTAGGCGTAGCGCTCGTGGGCGTCGACCACGATCTCGAGGTCGACGAGGCCCGCGGCCCGGGCCTTCGGGATCCGGACGTCGGGCCGGGCCTGCTTGCGGGTGCGAGGGGACTGCCAGAACACCATCTCCCGGCCCCGGGCGTTGGTGAAGACGATCTGCGACCGCTGCTCCCGGCCCCGGTCGGCCACCACGTCGATGGCCGCCCCCCGCCGGACACACGACCGCAGCGCCACCCGCTCCACGATGTCGGCTTCGTCGGGCCAGTCCGTGATGGGAACCGGGTGGCAGTAGACGGCCGCGGTGCGGGGCCACGTCTCCTTGGTCCGGAACACCAACCCGTCGCCGATGGGTAGCCGGAGGAGGTAAGGAAGGCTGCTCTCGGGGTCGGGATTGCGGGCGATCAGCAGCTCCACCGCATCGAGTCTGCCCCCTCCACCGCGGGAACGAAGTGACCCTCCGGATCCTCCGCATCAGGATCTCCGGCCGCCCGTTGACCGGGTCGTCCCGGTGGGAGACGATGGGTCCTGGGCTGGGCTTCTCGAAGGCGGTGTCCATGAGTGGCGACGACAACCTGACTGCTGCGAACGGCGCGCCCGGATGTTGGGACTGCGCCACCGAGGCCACCGAGAATCTCGAGCGGATGTTCGTCGGGCTGGTGCAGGGCGGGCGGATCAAACGAGGACAGCGGCCGGCCCAGCGGCCGGTGTTCCTCAAGCCCCACGGAGTCGCCCACGGCCGGTGGGAGCCCCTCCCCGACCTGCCCGACGACCTCGCAGTGGGGGTGCTCGCCCTCGGCCCGCTGGCGGCGTGGGTCCGGTTCTCGAGCGACACCGTCCCCAGCCAGCCCGACCTCCGCACCACCTGCGGCATCGGCATCAAGCTGTTCGGCGTCCCCGGCGAGAAGCTCCTCGGTCAGGGCGCCACCCAGGACTTCCTCCTGCAGAACCACGACGTGTTCTTCGTCGACACCGCCGCCGACATGTGCGAGTTCACCAAGGCGGGGGTGGTCGACGGCGACTACGACCCGTACCTCGAGACCCACCACAAGACGGCGCACATCCTCCGGCAGATGAAGAAGGTGGAGACGAGCGTCCTGACCTGCACCTATTGGAGCGGGCTGCCCTACGCGTTCGGCGACGGGCGCTTCGTGAAGTACAAGCTCGAGCCCGTGTCACCGGAGGGCACCGACCCGCCCTACGGCGACGCCAATTACCTCACCAGCGACCTCGGCCGACGGCTCCTGGCCGGCCCCGCCAGCTTCCGGTTCCTGGTCCAGTTCCGGACCGACCCCGACGCCATGCCCCTCGACCGGGCCACCGTGCAGTGGAGCGAGGACGACAGCCCGCCGGTCCACGTCGCCACCCTGACCTTTCCCCGCCAGGACGTCGCCGACCCCGGCCAGGCCGCCTACGGCGAGAACCTGGCCTTCAACCCGTGGCACTGCCTGGCCGCCCACCAGCCCCAGGGCAGCATCTCCGACGCCCGCCGGGTTGTGTACGCGGCCAGCGCCGACCAGCGGCGGGACACCAACGGCGTTCCCACCACCGAGCCGGGCGAGCCCCGTCCCGTGTCGGCCGCACCGGCGCCGGTGGTCGACACCTGCATCGTCAAGGCCGCCATCCACCCGTCGATCGGCATCGCCCGCGTGGGCAACAGCCAGGACGAGTTCCTCCTCGGCCCCGAGGTGCCCGAGCCCCTCCCACCCGCCCCCGGCTTCTACCGCGACGACGCCGGGAGGCTCAAGCGGCAGGCGGCCCGCTTCCGGGTCTACGGCCTCAACGCCGCCGGCCAGGCGGTGGCCGAGCTCACCGCGTCGAACGCCAAGGTCGAATGGACCGTCCACCTGGCCAACACCAAGGCCGCCTGGTACGAGTTCCAGCTCGCCCTCGACATCCCCGAGGCGGCCGACGCCCCGCCGTCGCTGCTGCGCAACGCCTCGGTGGGCGACCGGGCCAGCCTGACGATCGACCCGGGCCCGCGCACGATCGCCGGTCCCGACGTCCACGGCCCCGAGCACGCCTTCGACACCGGCCGGTTCGTGGGCACGCCCGTCTACCTGGGCGAGGTGCGCACCGACGAAGCGGGCCGGCTGGTGGTGCTGGGGGGCAGGGGAGTGTCGGCCTCGTCGACCGGCGCCCGGGCGGTGACCTTCGCCAACAACGAGGACTGGCACGACGACGTGTCCGACGGCCCGGTCACCGCCACCGTCGAGTTCGAGGGCCACCAGCTGAAGGTCGACCCGGCCTGGGTCGTCGTCGCCCCGCCCAACTACGCGCCCGCCCAGAAGTCGGTCCGCACCATGTGGGACCTGCTCACCGACGTCTTCATCACCGCCGGCATGCTCCCCACGCCGGTCCGACCGTCCTTCGAGCGCGACATCCGCCCCCTCTTCGAGCGGATGGCGGCGTTGCAGTGGGTGAACGCCGGGTTCGCGGCCGCCTTCGGGTGGGGCGCGCCCGACGACCTGGGCCGAGCGGACTGGCTGGCCCGGCTGGCGCCCAACGTCCCCGCCGGCGCCGAGCTGCGGCGCACGATCGCCAACCAGTTCCGGGACCCGGCCGCCATCGGGGCCTCGTCGGCCGTGCCGTGGCCCTGGCTCTACGGCGACGCCATGAACATCCCCCCGGTCGACTCGCCCCGCCAGAACTGCACCCTCACCCCGACCCAGCTCCGCTTCCTCGGCCAGTGGGCGACCGGCGACTGCATCGACGACTACGACGCCGACCCGCAGCCGCCCCGTGCCTTGGACGAGGTGGCCGTCGCCGACCAGCCGACCACCCTCGACCGGGCCGCCCTCGAGTTCTGCCTGGCCGACGCCTTCCATCCCGGCTGCGAGATGACGTGGCCAGTCCGGAACGCGAGCATGTACTCGGCGCCCTACCGGATCGAGCACCGGGACAAGAAGTGGATCGAGCCCGACTTCGGCGCCGAGCTCGATTCCGACGTGATCACCCTGCCCGACGGGCCGCTGGCGGCGCAGGAGGCGGGCGGGATCACCCGGTGGATGGCGGTCCCGTGGCAGACGGACACGGCCAGCTGCCGGTCGGGCTACGTCCGCACCTACGACCCCTACGTGCCGACGTTCTGGCCGGCCCGGGTGCCCAACAACGTGCTCACCCTCCACGACTACAACGTGGTCATGGACTCTGACCGGCCCCTCGGCGAACGCCTGGCCGCCTTCGCCAACCGGGCCGCGTGGATCCGGCCGCTGGGCGGGGTCAGCTACACCGACCAGATCAACAACCTCGTCCACGACATCAGCCAGATGGGCGTGGTCGAGACCCGGCCCGGACCGGAGGGCGATCCCAACTTCCCGTCCACGCTGGAAGTCGAGGAGCTGCCGGAGCAGGTGCACCGCATGCTGGCCGCCGCCCCCGAGATCGCCCACGAGGCGGCCGAGGTCGACCTGAGTGGCATCGAGAAGGTCCGCCGCTTCCCGCACGGCCTGCGAAACTCGGGCTGAAAGCCCGGGCGATCGACGTCGACGTCGACGTGGTCATCGTCGGGGCCGGTCCCGCCGGTGCGTGCGCCGCCCTGAACCTGGCTCCGTTCCACCGGACGGTGGTGGTCGACCGCCAGGCGGTAGCCGGCGCTCGGCTGGTCGAGTCGCTGCCCCCGGTGGCCGGTCGGCTGCTGGCGGACATGGGCCTGCTCGACTCGTTCCTGGCCGAGGACCACGGCCGGTGGCAGGTGAAGCAGTCAATCTGGGAACGGCCCGAGCCGGTGGAGGTCGACCTCCTACGTGACCCGGACGGCCTCGGTTGGCACCTCGACCGTCGCCGCCTCGGAACGTGGCTCCGCGACGTGGCGGTGTCCCGGGGGGCGGCGATGCTAGTCCCGGCGACGGTCGAGGCGATCTGCGGGGAGGACGGCGGATGGCGGGTCGACCTGGTCACCGCGTCCGGCCCGGTGACGCTGCGAGCCCGGGTGGTGATCGACGCCGGCGGGCGGAGGGCGCCCCTGGCCGCCCGCCTGGGAGTGCAACGCCGGCGTACCGACCGGCTGGTGTGCGGTTGGGTTGAGGGAGAGGATCTCGGCGGTCGCGACGCCGGACGGAGCCCAGGAGTCACCTACCTGGAGGCGGTACCCGACGGCTGGTGGTACACCGCCGGACTGCCCGACGGCCGCCGCCTCCTGGCCTTTCACACCGACAGCGATCTCAAGGCGGCCGCGATCGCCCGTGACGGGCCGGGCCTGGCGGCGGCAGCGCGGGCGCGCCCCGGGCTGGCGTCGTTGCTGGACGCCGCCGGCTTCACCCCCGGGCCCGTGTCCGGCTTCGACGCCGCCCACTCCGCCGTCCTCGACCCGTGCGCCGGTCCCGGCTGGGTGGCGGTCGGCGACGCCGCCCTGAGCTTCGACCCCGTGTCGTCCCAAGGCCTGCTCAACGCCCTGGTCACCGGCCTAGCCGGGGCCGAGGCCGTCGACCGTTACCTGTCCGGTGCCGACGATGACCCCTTCGCCGACTACCAATCGATGATGACGGCCGCTTGGCGCCGGTATCAGGAGGAGCTGTCGGACTGCTACGCCGCCGTCACCCGATGGCCGACATCACTCTTCTGGACCCGACGCACCCCGATCGACCGGGCGACCCGAGGCGCCCGGAGCTCGTCCGGCCATGACGGGTAGCAAGAGCTCGTTCGCTCGGCCGCCTCCTGAGCCACGTTCCTCAGGATTGGCGAGAGTCCCGCTCCTGCACCCGAACGTGAGGCGGTGCCGGAGAGGACGGCGCGTTCTTCACCGTCGTGGCGGGGGCACGGGCGGTGTTGCCTGCGGGGTGGGAGTTCATCGGAGCCTGCCGCCCGGCACGACGACCGGGCCGCTCGTGCGTCGAGCGACGGTGCTCGTCCTCGAACGACGTGTCGATGAGCGAGGCCAACCCGGAAAGGGTGAGTGAGTCGAGGACGGAACCAACGGGACCCGCCAACCGTAGCCTCCCGCCTCGTGCCGCCATCTGGCGGGCGGCTGCTCTGAGGGCCTCTACGCCCGAGCAATCGATGCGGCGCAGGTCCCGCAGGTCCATGACGACGGCGAGGTTGCCCTGTCCGTCGATGAGATCGTCGAGCACGCAACCGAGCTCGGCGGACATGCCGGGGTCGAGGGCGCCGTGCAGGGTGACGACGACCGTGCTCTGGAAGCGGCCGATGACGATGTCGACGGCACGAGCGGTGGTCCTGCGGGCGCCTGCGGACACCGCGGCGGGCCCTGGGCGCTCGCTCTGCCAGTAGGCGGTCACGGGACCGGCACCCTCCGTGACACCAGAACCCCTCCCGGATGAACTTGGAGCGGGACGGCTGAGTCTTAAACCGACACCTACGTGTTAAAAGCGACCATAAAGTTACTTGTAACGACGGCGGGCCGCAAAGGGGTCTTGCTCTCGTTCCTGTTCGACCCGATCGGCGGCTCCGACTGCCATCGGAGCCAGTCGGAAACTCGCCTGACCTCAGCTTTTGGCGTAGTTCGCTGCCCCCTGGAACTCGACGAACACCGCCGGTTCGTCGCCCACCACCCACGCGTCATGGCCCGGCGCGACCCTGTAGACGTCGCCCGGCTTGGCTTCGCCCTCCGTGCCGTCATCGTGCATGACGTGCAGCGTCCCGGACACCACGTAGCCGATGTGCTCCACCTGGCAGCTGTCCCCGCCGACGACGGGCTTGATGCACTCCGACCAGCGCCAACCGGGTTGGAAGGTGTAGCGCCCGATCTGACCGCCGGCGAGGTTCACCAGTTCGACCGTGGTCTTGTCCGGGGTCCGAGTCTCGTCCGGTGCCGTGAAGTCGCGGGTCTCCACTCCAGCCATGGTCCCTCCTGTGCTTGTGCCGCCGACGATCTGCAGTGTGGGCTCTCATGGTCCCAGACATGCTCGGCCAGTGCTCGTCGCGGGTCCTGGGACTCCCACTCGCCCCGCATTGGCGGGCTCCACGACTTGCACGTGGCCCACGACCGGGCCGTACGGGACGCCGACGGCTGGTCCGAGCTGGCCTGCTCACGGCTTCCCGGACACGCCCCCGGGGCCTGCGCCTCACCCTCGGCCCCGCAGCCCGCATCGAGGTACTCGACCGGGGGCTCGTGCTCAAATACCAGCGCGGCGCCGAGGAGGTGGCCGCCCGGCCTGACCGGTCGACGCATACCGCCTGGCGGTAGTATGTAGGGTATGGCACGACAGAAGGCGACTATTACGCTCGATCGGGACAAGGTCGAGGAAGCTCGTCTCCTGATCGGTGGGCAGTCCATGTCCGAGGTGATCGACGTGGCCCTTGACCGCCTCATTCGCACCGAGCGCCTCCGGCGCGATGTCGTGGCCTACACGCGCCACCCGCAGGACCAGGCCGAGCTTGGTATCCACGACCTCGCGGTCACGTTCGACCTCGACGATGACGAGGTCGACTACGACACGCTGTACGGAGGTTCGCGGTGACGGTGCCTGCTGCCCGTCGGGGCGAGGTGTGGTTCGCCGAGGTGCCCGGCGACAAGCGTCGGCCGGTGTTGGTCCTCACCCGCGACCCGATGGGACGCATCCTTCACTCGGTGATCTGTGCGCCGATCACGTCGACCATCAGGAACTTGGCCACCGAGGTGCCGGTCGGCCAAGAAGCGGGCCTGGCCGCCGAGTCGGTGGCCAACTTCGACAACACCTTCCTGCTGGCCCGCACGCGCCTCCTCCGGCGCCTGGGGCGAGCGAGTGACGTCACCATGCACGCCGCCTGCCGGGCCCTCACCGTCGCCGCCGGGTGCGACGCCTGAGCCGCCACGAGTCAACGCCCGCCGACAGGTACGTGCCGCCACGGGACAGGGGACGAGAACAGTGACTGCGTGTTCACTGAGAGTGGGAATGGTGAGCCGGCCTGTAGGCGGGACACAGGCACTCGCGTTGTCCACAGGTGACCGCCATGACCCAATGTGTCCTGTGACCTGCTGTTTTTCACCCTGCGTGGTTCCGCGCAATGTCCTGGATTAGCCAATGCTTCGCGTCCTCCCGCGGCCTGGCCGCGGCCTGGACACGCCGGTGCAGGCTCGTCGCAGGATCGCATTTCCAGCGTTGGGGTTCGCCCACAATGGGCGGCGCGGAAATCGGATGGTGGCGCCGCAAACCCCGGCGAATGGCCAGCGCGACAGGATTCAACTCGAGTGACCCACGCCTCTGTCGATCAGTTCGTCGACGTGCTCCGAGCGGCGCGACACGAACTCGCGGTCGCCCGACCGCGGCTCATACGGCGAGTGAAACTGGTCAGATCCGAAAGTCCGAAGGCGATCTGCTTCGGAGGAGAACCATCAGCACGTTGTGACACGTCGGCTGACCCCGTCGGGATCCGGCACCCCGAGGAGGATCGGCAGATACTCGTTCTGCCTGATCGAGTTGCCCGCATCGGCGCCCGGGCCGTCGGCGCTGAAGCGCCGGGCCACCCCTACGCGTCTGGCCGTCCCGGCATTAACCCACACTGCCGGCCTTGCCACGCTGCTCTTCGACTTCGCCTCGTCGGGCCAAGCGGGCCCGGACCTATTCAGCGTTTCAAGCGGATGATGCCCCGGTCGAGTGCGACCGTGACCGCGGCCGTACGGTCGTCGACACCCAGCTTGGTGAAGATGTGGCCCAGGTGGGTCTTTACCGTGGTCTCGCTGATGTAGAGCGTCCGGGCGATCTCCTTGTTGGGGCTCCCATCAGCCACCAGCATCAGTACCTCTATCTCCCGGGGGCTGAGAGCCTGGCCAGGCGGCATGCGCACCCTCCCCATGAGACGGGAAACGACCGCCGCCGCCAGCAGCGACTCGCCCCGGGACGCGGCGTGCACCCCCCGGAACAGCTCCTCACGTGGTGAGTCCTTGAGCAGGTAGCCGACGGCACCGGCCTCGACCGCACGCACGATGTCGTCGTCAGTGTCGTAGGTGGTGAGGACGAGCACCTGCACGTCGGGATGAGCGGCCCGGATTCGCCTGGTCGCCTCCGCCCCGTCGACACCGGGCATACGGAGGTCCATCAGCACGACGTCGGGCTCCAGTACGTCGACCTGGGCGATCGCCTCCTCACCGTCGGAAGCCTCACCGACCACGTCGAAGTTGGCGTGGCTGTCCAGCATGCCCCGGACTCCGGTCCGCACCACGGGGTGGTCGTCGACGACTAGTACCCGGATAGGGAGGTTCATGGTGTTGCCCCGCCCATCGGCACCTGGGCGACGAGGACCGTGCCCTCCCCGGGCGCGCTCTCCACCGTCAGCTCACCGCCGAGCGCCGTAAGCCGGGCGGTGAGGCCCTTGAGACCCATGCCCGAGCCCACCTGATTCCGCCTGGTTCGAGTCTCGTCGATCTCGAAACCGCGGCCGTCGTCGCGGACGTCCAACACCACCCGGTCCTCCAGGAAGGAAAGGGTGAGAACCACCTCACGTGCTTCGGCGTGCTTGCGGATGTTGGCCGTCCCTTCCTGGGCCGCTCGCAGCAGAGCGATCTCGGCCGGGGCACCCAAGGCGTGGGGGTCACCGGTGACGAGGAATCGCGTGGCCATGCCCGTCTCCTCGGCCAGCGTCTCGGTCAGCCGCCCCAGGGCTTCGGCGAGCGAGCTTCGATCGAGGACCTCGGGCTGAAGCGCCCACACGAA
This sequence comes from uncultured Acidimicrobiia bacterium, assembly GCA_963829165.1. Lineage (GTDB taxonomy): Bacteria > Actinomycetota > Acidimicrobiia > Acidimicrobiales > AC-14 > JAXDMK01. The sequence continues at coordinate 261,868 of CAWHIC010000007.1, forward strand.
CCGGCGGGCCTCGGCAACGGTGTCCCGGGCTGTGCGGAGTGCGTGAGCCAGATGGCGCTGGGCCGCCGGCTGCCCCGGTGCCATCTCCGCTTCGGTGGCTTCCAGGAGGGTCACGACGCTGATCACGCCCTGGGCCAGGGTGTCGTGGATCTCGTGGGCCAGGCGCTGGCGCTCGCCGAGGGTTCCCGCCCGCCGCTCGGCGGTCGCCAGTTCGGCGCGGGTGGCCTCGAGTTGCTCGATCAGGAGGTGGCGGTCCTGGCTCTGGCGCATGATGGCGTCGACCCAGAACCACAGGAGGATGCAGACTCCGGCCGCGAGCAGGGAGATCACCGCTGACACCGTCGAAGGCGGGCCGGCGTCGAGGTACTCCATGGCCAGCATCAGGCCCGTGAGGACCACGATCCCGGGAACGACCGAACGGGGCGACGGGAGGTAGGAGAGCACCTGCTGGTAGGCGCTGAAGGCGAGCAGGAAGTAGGCCTCGTGGAGCGAGACCAGCCCGACCCACAGCGCCGCCGATCCCGCGAAGTAGGCGAGCACGGGAGAAATGGGAAGCGTCCAGATCCGGCGCCGGACCACCCACACCCAGTACCACCCCGCGAAGGCCAGCGTCAGCCCCGACGTCGACGCGCGCTCCGCCCACGATGGGGCTCTATCGGCCAGCGCCATCACCGTCGCCAGACCCAGGACCACGTAGAACAGGCCGTTCCAGGCGGGGGCCCACCGTTCCCAGGCGTGCACCCGGCCGTCGCCTCCTGCCGCTGCCTTGGTCATCCCGCTCCTCGTCCCGGATGCGAGGCTATTCCCATCGGAACAGCCGGGTGGAGAGAGCCACGCCCGCGACCAGGACTCCCACCAGCACCAGCATGGCGGCCCCGTTCCAGCCTGCGCCCGACCAGGCGTCGTCGGTCAGGGTGACCACGTGGGTCAGGGGAAGGACCTGAGCCGCGTCCCGGATCGACTCGGATAGCAGCGTCCGGGGCAGCGCCGCCCCGGAGAGGAACATCATCGGGAAGAAGACGACCATGGCCACGGACTGCGCCGTCCGGGCGTTGGGCAGCACGCTGGCCAGGACGAAGCCGATAGCAAAGATGCTGACCGCGCCGAGCAGCACCGCAGCCACCATGAGCGCCGGGTCGTCGGGGAGGCGGAGGCCGAAGAAGATGCGCCCCGCAACCACCAGCAGGGCTGACCCGATGGCGGTGAAGGCGAGGCCCACCGCCACCTGGGCGCCGAGGACCGCCGATGGCCGCACGGGGGTGGCCCGGAGCCGGCGCAAGACCCCACCGGCCCGGTAGGTGGCCAGGTTGATAGGCAGCCCCATGATCGCGCTGGTGGCGATAATGACGGCGATGTAGCCGGGCACCGAGACGTCCACCGATCCCCGGCCGCCCAGGTCGGGATCGGGCTCGTTGCCGAAGATGCTGCCGAACAGGAACAGCATCATGAGCGGGAACAGCAGTGTGAAGAACACGGCCATGGGGTCCCGCAGGAAGAGCTTGAACTCGGTCTTGGTCATGTTCCATGCCGCGGTCATCGGTCGACTCCGTTCGTCGGGTAGGCGGTCGCTACTTCTTGTGGCAGGCGGCCAGGGCCAGCAGCAGCAGGGGAGCGAGGGCGTAGGCCCGGGCCCGCAGCCCATTCGGGATGCGCCCGTTGAGCATGGGCAATGCGTTCATCGATCACCTCCTCGCCGACGTGGCGTCAGTCGCGGAGCCGCTTGCCGGTGAGGGCAAGGAAGACGTCCTCCAGGCTGGGCTGCTCGACCCGGAGGTCGTGCGGATGGATGTCGTGCTCGGACAGTGCGGCGACGACCCCCGCCAGAATCGGTCCGTGGCCGTGCACAACGGCTTCCCGGCCCTCGCTCGTCACCCGGCTCACTCCCGTGACGGCCTCCAGAAAGCCCAGGTCCGACCCGTTGGCCCCGAAGCGCACCCGTGGTTCGGTCCCGAGGCCCGCGACGAGGTCGCGGGGCGAGCCCTCGGCGACCACGCGGCCCTCGTCGATTATCGCCAGGCGGTCGCACAGGCGCTCGGCCTCGTCCATGAAGTGGGTGACCAGCACGACCGTCGTCCCCGCGTCCCGCATGGCTCGCACCAGTTCCCACGTGGCCCGGCGGGCCTGGGGGTCGAGGCCGCTGGTCAGCTCGTCGAGGATCACCACCTCGGGATCGCCCACCAGGGCCAGGGCGATAAACAGGCGCTGGCGCTGTCCTCCCGAAAGGCTGGCGAAACTTGCGTCGCGCTTCTCGGCGAGGTCCCACTGCTCGATCAGCCGACGCCAGTCAGCAGGCGACTCGTAGAACGACGCGAAGAGCTCGAGCGCCTCCCAGACCTTGAGTCGATCCGGCAGGCTCGCCTGCTGGAGCTGCACGCCGACCACTTCCCGAAGGCGGCGACCGTCACGGCCGGGATCGAGGCCGAGGACCCGCACGGTGCCGGCATCCGGCCGCCGCAGACCGGCGACGGACTCCACCGTCGTCGTCTTGCCGGCGCCGTTGGGCCCCAGGATGCCGAAGATCTCGTTTGGACGAACGCTGAAGGACACGTCGTCGACGGCCACCACGGAGCCGTAGGTCTTCCTTAGGCCGCGCACCTCGATCACGTTGTCCACGCCCGTCCTCCGATCGTCGTCAGAGTGATCATCGGGCTCTCGGCCGTTCTCAGCATCGCCGCAGTGAGCGATTCCGGCGTCGGGAAATCGGATGGTGCCCCCATCCTCCGGATGGAGGATGGGGTGGCCCTTTGCGGCTGGCTCGGCGATCTCGGTCCGCATGATGGGTGCCACGCCGAGCGGCATCGTCCATTTGGACGACCCAGGGCATCGTCCTGACCGCCGGCTTCGAGATCGCCCGTCCTCCCGACGACAATCGCCTGCGGCCTCTTCATGATGAGCCACAGATAACGAGCTCCGGCTCCTCACGGGAAGGGATGATTCGATGAGCGACAAGAACGGACGTTGGGCAGTAGGGGTCTTCGGTGATAGCGCCGAAGCGGGACGATCGCAGCCAGGGAGTAAGACGCGTGCCGTGGCGGTCTTCGGTGACAGCACTCTCGACATGCGGGGGGCGGTCACCGCGGGTGGAGAGATCGCGGTCCGTGCGGTGGCCGGATTCGGCGACGTTCGGGTGATGGTGCCTGCCGGCAGCAGAGTCGAGATCTCCGGTTTCGCACTGTTCGGCAGCAAGCGCAGCGAGGTCATCGGCGATCCGGCGGCCGACGGCCCGGTCGTGAGAATAAAGGCGTGGGCCCTCTTCGGTGACGTGAAGGTTGCCTGACGGGACATGCCCATCGGTCGCAAGTCCGGAAGGGTAGGTGGCGATGACAAGTCGCGCTGCCGCAGACCCACCCGGCCCGTCGGCACGCATGTCGCGGTCCCTCCAAGAGGCGGCGCCTAGAGGGGGCTGCGCGTCGTGGGTCACGATCGCCAGCCTCGAGGCCGCCGGTGGTACCGCGTCCGCTGGGCGTAGGAGACGGTCACCGCGGCCAACAGCGGCCCCCAGAGAAGGAGTGGCATGTAGCAGGCACCGACGACGATGCGGGCGGTTCCCTCCAGCCCGTACACGTCGAGGATTTCCCCGAGACTCGACAAGGCGCCGGCCCAAAGCAGCACCAGGACGCTGGCTCCGGCTCCGGCAGGGACGATGACCGCAAGCGGCGGGACCCTCGTTCCTCCGACGTAGGGAACCCACCGGGGTGTCACCTCGCCCCAGCGGCGTACGAGACCGAGAGTGAGGAGGGCGAGGCTTACCAGCAGGAGGGTGAGTCCGAACACATACGCCGTCCCCCAGCCGGGGAAACCGAAATGTTCACGGCGGTGGTTGCCGTCGACTCCGACCGGGAGTCCGAGCGCCATCGAGCATCGCCAGATCCCTGACGGCACGGTGGTGAGCACTGCCAGGGTGGCAGCTCGACGCGCCCAGCGGGGAGGGGCCGTGGACACTACATCGGCTTCGACAGTCACGATCGTGGTCTTCCCGAGGCGCCGATTCGTTCGTTATTCTGGGGCCCGGGAAGGCGGCGGTTGGCAACGGCGCTCAGGGCACAGAGGCCGAGCGCCAGAGGGGCAAACACGAACCGGGCCTGAGGAGTGTTGTCCCCTAGGAGGTTCTGTGCGCCGACCGCGCCGAACGCTGCTGCCATCAGCCACAGCCCGACGCGCCAGAACCCGGCCGGGAGCGGAGGTCGCCAGCGGCCGACCCGGGCCAGCAGGACTCCGATGCCGGACACCACCAGTGCCTCCTGCACCCATACGAGAGCCAGGGGAACGGTGCAGCCCGCACATCCCATGACCCAGGCCACTCCCCAGGTCCCCCCGAGAGCCCAGTAGGTGTTGAGGGGCAACAGGGCGACAAGGAACCCGGCAACCGTGAAGGCCGCTCTCGGGCCCGCAGCGGTCGAAGCCCCGGCTGCTTCCGTCATTACTCGTCTCGTCATACTGCCGACGCTACGGACAGGATGTTCCCTGATCATCGGGGCTATCCCTGATTCCGGGTTGGCCCTGTAGCAAGGCCGGCACGCGAGTGCGACCATCACCCCATGGCAACCACCGTCGTGATCGTCGATGACCACGCCGGCTTCCGCCGGATGGCTCGGCGAATGCTCCAGGACGCCGGCTTCGAGGTGGTCGGCGAGGCGGCGGACGGCCAGAGCGCTCTGACCAGCATCGCCTCCCTCGCCCCCCAGCTCGTGCTCCTCGACATCCAGCTGCCTGACCTCAACGGCTTTGTGGTGGCCCAGCAACTGGCCGATACCGGCACCTCCGCCCTGGTGATTCTCACCTCGAGCCGCAGCGCATCCGACTATGGCGCCCGGGTGGCCCGGTCATCAGCCATAGGCTTCATCACCAAGGCCGAGCTGTCGGGGCCCGCTGTGGCCGCGCTGATGGAGGCGTGATGACGAGGCGGGCCAAGGCGGCGGTGCTGGCAGCCACGCTCCTCAGCCTGGCCGCGGCCGTGCTTCCTTCCACGCTGCGCGGCGATTCTCTGCCCATCGAGGCCGTGCGCGAACTCGGCGTAGGTGTGCTCTTTGTAGTCGCCGGCGTGCTGGGCTGGACCCGGCGCCCGGCCAGCGCCGTCGGGCGCCTGCTCACGGTGGCCGGTCTGGCCTGGCTCCTGGCACGGGATCTCGTGTGGGCCGGGCACAATCCGGTGGTCTTCACTGCAGGCTTGGTCCTGGTCCTTCTGCCGATCGCCTTCCTGGCCCACCTCGCCGTCGCCTTCCCGAGCGGGCGGGTCGACTCGCCTCTCGAGCGGTCGATCGTCGTCAGCTCGTACCTCGTCATCGTCGCCGGGGTGGCCTTCCTCGACCTGTCCGAATGTGCGGAGTGTCCCCGGAACCTGCTGGCGGTCCGGGCCGAGGGAGGTTTCCCGGGCTTCCTACGAACGACCGTCCTGGTGGCCACGCTGGTGACGATCGCAGCCTTCTGCAGCGTGCTGGCGAACCACTGGCGACGGGGAACCAGGGCGGCCCGTCGCATCCTGGCGCCGGTGTTGCCCACCGCCCTGTTGTATGCGGTGGTGTCCGCCGCCAACGGGTTGTCCGAGCTCGGCGCGCCGGTGGGCCTGGGCCGGGAGTGGGCCTGGGTTGAGGAGCTCGCCATCTGGGCGGTACCGGTGGCCTTCCTGGGCGGCCTCCTGCGCAGCCGGCTGGGGCGCCACGGTGTGGGCGAGCTCGTGGTGGAGCTTGGAGAGAAGGGACCGGGCGGAGAACTCCGGGGGGCCGTTCCGCGGGCCCTGGGCGATCCGAGCGCGGAGATCGCCTATTGGAATCCCGACTCGCTCAGCTACGTGGACAACGACGGTCGTGCGGTCGAGCTATCGGGCGAGGAATCGGGTCGCGCGATAACAGTCATCCAGCGAGCGGGACGACGAATCGGTGCCTTGGTGCACGACCCCGCCCTACGGGAGGAGCCCGGCCTGCTCGAAACCGTGTGCGCGGCGGCGGGGATGGCCATGGAGAACGAGCAGCTCCACGCCGAGGTCTTGGCCCAACTGGGCGAAGTGCGGGCGTCTCGGGCCCGCATCGTCGAGGCGGCCGATGCCGAGCGCCGTCGGGTCGAGCGCAACCTCCACGACGGCGCCCAGCAGCGCCTGGTGACCCTTTCGCTGGCCCTGGCGATGGCTCGGAACCGGTTGGGGAGCGAGCCGGCCGGATCGAGCAGAGCACCCGTTGGTGCCGGCGTCGAGGACCTTCTGAGCGAGGCGGCCGACGAGCTCCTCCTCGCCCTGAAGGAGTTGCGGGAGCTGGCCCGAGGCATCCATCCAGCGGTCCTCACCGAGGAGGGCCTCGGTGCCGCTATCGAGACCCTCGCCGAGCGCTCACCGGTACCCGTCGAGGTCGAAGTCCCCGCCGACATCTCGCTGCCCCCGCCGGTCGAGGCGGCCGCCTACTACGTGGTGTCGGAGGCGCTCGCCAACGTGGCCAAGTACGCCGGCGCTTCGGCGGTGACGATCACCGTCGCCCGGTGCGAACGAGGGTTGCGGGTCGAGGTCACCGACGATGGCAGAGGAGGCGCCCGCCCACGGCCGGGGTCAGGGCTGGAGGGACTGGCCGATCGGGTTGCCGCCCTCGACGGGCGTCTCATCGTCGACAGCGACCTCGGCACCGGGACACGGGTGAGCGCGGAGATACCGTGCGGGTGATCATCGCTGACGACGCCATCCTGGTTCGCCAGGGCGTCGCCCGCCTCCTCGAGGACGCTGGATTCGAGGTGGTGGCTCAGCTGGGCGACGCGGTCGGACTGATGTCCTGCGTCGAGACTCAGCGGCCCGACGTTGCCATCATCGACATCAGGATGCCACCCACCCACACGACTGAGGGGCTCGAGGCCGCTCTCGAAGTCAAGCGCCGCCATCCCGCCGTCGGCGTGCTGGTGCTGTCGCAGCACGTCGAGTCCCGCCACGCCATGTGGCTCCTCGGTGGCGAAAGGAGCGGTGTCGGCTATCTGCTCAAGGAACGAGTAGGCGAGTTGGCCGACTTCACCGATGCCGTGCGGCGGGTGGGCTCGGGCGGCTCTGCTATCGATCCCGAGGTGGCTCGACTCCTCCTCGACCGCCGACGCCGCCACGACCCCGTCGGTGCCCTGTCCGTGCGGGAGCGGGAGGTCCTTGCCCTGATCGCCGAGGGGCGGTCGAATCAGGCGATCGTGGACCGGCTCTACCTGAACACCAAGACGGTGGAGTCCCATGTCCGCAGCATCTTCACCAAACTCGGGCTTCTTCCGGAGCCCGATGATCACAGGCGTGTCCTGGCCGTCCTGGCCTTCCTTCGAGCCGGCTGATCGGGTCCCGCGGACATCGAATCAGGGTCAGCCCCGATGAACCGGTACCCGCCGATCGTTAGCGTCCACCCGTGAGAGAGCACGAGATCGTTTCTCCCGGCGCCACCCCGCCGCATCCACGGGACGGGAACGGGGCGGATTCCCGCTCCTATCGCTCCCCGCCCGGCGCAGCGCCGGGATGGACGCCACAGGCCGCATGGGCGGCCATCGCTGTCGACATCGGGATCATCGTCGGCGCCCGCTCGATCGTCCGCAGCGGCGGCGACCCGCGTCTGGCTGTGGCCGTCGCACTGATTGCGCTCAACCTGGCCACGGTAGCGGTGGCGATCGGCTTTGCGAGCCGCCACGGGAGGCCGCGGGCGGCTGACTTTGGGCTGCGTCGACCTCCCCTGGCCCGGGCTACGGGCCTCGTGATCGCCGTGCTGGGCACAACGTTGGTGTTCAGCGCCGTCTGGACGGTGGCACTCGGGATCGACGACAACGCGCCGGATGTGACCGATCGGCTCGCCGCCACGTCGGGCACGCTGAACGCGCTGCTGGTCCTCATGCTCGTGGCCGTCGCAACTCCACTGGCCGAGGAATTCCTGTTCCGTGGCTACTTCTTCCGTGCTTTGCGCGACTGGCGTGGGTTCGGTTTGGCGGCGGTCACGAGCAGCATCGTCTTCGCCACATCCCATGTCGGATGGGTGCCGACCGTCGTCGTGGTCCCCGCCGGTGTGTTCGGTCTCGGGGCCTGCCTGCTCTACCGCTGGACGGATTCGCTCTACCCGGCACTCGCGATGCACGCCCTCCTCAATTCGATCGGTCTCGCTCCAGCGATGGGGTGGACCTGGCAGCTTCCGCTTGCGATCGGGTTCTCGGTCGCCTCGACCCTCACGATCGCCCGACTGATCGCCATACTGCTGAGCGAAGCGAACGGCCTGGTTGCCGCAAACAGCGACTCGCCGCCGTCAAGCGAGAGACCTTCTGCCTGAGCGAACGGACAGAAACGCCGACGAGGATACCGAGGTCTGCGTAACCTCACCGCTAGGTCATGGTCACGGAGGCCCGTTGAACGACAGACCCATGAGCGGGGTGAAACCTCCTGTCAGCCACTTTCGGGACCCTTGCGCCTGGCAACCAACGCGGCGCCCAACAGTTGCCCGAGAAGGCTCTCCATCCGACGATGCCGGCTCCCGTCCCGCCGCTGGCTGGGCGACGCTGACTGGATTGCTCTGCATGGGGGGCGTCGAGCGCTCAACTGGCGCCCACGCGCCGAGGAGTTGACGTCGTATTCGCGGCTGTCAACGGCGGCCGAACCCACTGAGCGCGGACCGTTCCGTCCCGAGTAATCAGGACGAGGGGTGCCGAATCCGGCGACGCTCGTCTCCGGGCTCCAGCCCAACGTCGTCGCCTACGCAGCCAGCGATGGGTCGAGCGTAAAGCCCTCCAGGAACTCTCTGCCCAACGCGAGATTCCTACCCGCTCGTCGGCCTAGTTCTACATCGACCCCCATGACGCACAGACGAGTGCATTGCGTCCCGCGGGACGCCGGCCGTGATGCGGGCCGCCACCCTCAAGGCCGGCGCAGCGGGCGTGGCAGGGCTGGTGGGCTACTACGCCGGCCTGGCCGAGGACCATCTCCGCCGGGACGGGCTGAGCCGAGGGCCGATCGACTACTACCTCGACCCGAACGAGCCGCCGGGCCGGTGGTGGGGCCGGGGCGCCCCCGCCGTTGACCTGTCTGGCACCGTCAGGCCTGAGCAGCTGGAGGCAATGCTTCACGCCTGCGATCCCGGCCCCGGCGGGGGCCTGGGCCGGACCTTCGGGGCGAAGTCGGCCCGGGCCTTCGACGCCACCTTCTCCGCCCCCAAGAGCGTCTCGGTGCTGTGGGCGCTGAGCCCGGATGCCGGGGTGCAGGCGGAGGTGCTCGCCGCCCATGACGCGGCAGTCGTCGCCGCCCTGGACTGGCTGGAGCAGCATGGAGGCGTCACCCGTCGGGGCAGGAACGGCGTCCACCAGGTCGACACCAGGGGCCTGGTGGCGGCACTGTTCCGACAGCACACCAGCCGCGACGTCGACCCTCAGCTCCATACTCACGCCGTCATCTGGGCCAAGGTCCAGGACCCTGCCGGCAAATGGCTGTCCCTCGACGCCCGGTTCCTCAAGCAGCAGCAACGCTCCATCGGCTGGATCTACGCGGTTGCTCTGCGCACGGAGCTGTCGGCCCGCCTGGGGGTGTCCTGGGGCCCCGTCTGCGAAGGCCACGCCGATATGGAGGAAGTACCAGCGGAGCTGCTCACGCTGTTCTCCCAACGCAACGCCCAAGTCGACGCCAGGCTGGCCGAGGCGGTGGCCGCCTGGGTGGACGATCACGACGGCGCCGAGCCCGACCGTCCAACCCTCTACCGGCTGGAGCGCAACGCGGTGCTCGACAGTCGACCGGAGAAGGCCGAGCCGATCCCGGCCGGGGAGCTGCGAGAAGAGTGGCGGGCCCGGGCCCAGGAAGCCGGATTCGAGCCTCTCGCAGTCCCCCCTGGCACACGCCGGCTCCGCGCGTCGATCCGGGACGACGAGGTGATCGGCCAGGCCCTGGAGGCGTTGGCCGCATCGTCTTCTTCGTGGCTTCGGGCTGACCTGGCGCGGGAGATCTCGGCCCGCCTCCCCGCAGGTGTCGCCGGCTCGGCCACAGAGGTCGTGCGCCTTATCGACGAACTGGCCGAGCGGGCCTGCACACAGTGCGTCGAGCTCCACCCGCCGCCGAGGAGGGGCGCGGCCTGCAGGGGCGACGGTCGGCCCGTCACCGAGCACGTGGTGGACCGCCTGCTGAGCACGGCCGCGGTGCTGGATCAGGAGGCCCGGCTGCTCCGCTGGGCCCGGGCCAACGGTGCCCCTCGACCGTCAGCGCCGGACGACGGTCGAGGGGCACAGGCGGTCGCCGCCCGGGAAGTCGCCGACTACCGGCGTCTGGTGCTGGTCGTCGGCCCGGCGGGCACCGGCAAGACCACCATGCTGGCGAGGGCGGTCGCCGACCTGCGGGACAAGCAGCGAGCGGTCGTCGGCCTGGCCCCGTCGGGCAAGGCTGCCGACGTCCTGGGTCGGGAGACCGGGTCGACGGCCACCACCCTGGCCAAGCTGCTCCATGAGTACGGCCGGGTGGACGGCCCCCAGCCCAAGGGGCAACTACAGCCGGGGACCACTTTGATCCTCGACGAGGCCGGGATGGCGTCGAGCGACGACCTCGCTCGCATGACTGCGCTGGCCGATCTTCACGAGTGGCGAGTGGTGTGTGTCGGGGACCCGGCCCAGCTGCCTGCGGTGGGCCGCGGTGGGATGTTCGCCCACTGGTGCGCCACCCTTCCCGCCCACCACCTCGACGAAGTCCGGCGCTTCGCGGACGCCTGGCAGGCAGAGGCCAGCCTGCTGCTTCGCGAGGGCGACCCGGCCGCCGCCATGCTCTACGCCCAGCACCAACGGTTGCGTACGGTCCATCCCACCCTCGTTGCCGATCGGGTTGCGCGCCAGTTCGAGCAGCAACGCGCCGGCGGCGCCGCCGCCGTCGCGATCACCACCGCTTCGACCGGCACTGCCCGAGCCATCAAGGTCGAGATCCAGCGCCGTAACAATCTCCGCCAGGAGGGACCGTCGGTGGCGTTGGCTGACGGGACGAGTGCCTTCGTCGGTGACCGGGTGGCCACCCGCCGCAACGATGGCGGCCTTGTCGCCAGCGGCGGCAGCGCCGTTCGCAACCGCCAGACCTGGACGGTGACGGCGATCGACGACGACGGCTCACTCACCCTGGCCGACTCGGATCGTGGTTCGGTGCGCTTGCCAGCGAGATACGTCTCTCGCCACGTCGAGCTGGGCTGGGCCGTCACCGGCTACGGCAACCAGGGCACGACCGTCGATCACGGCATCTGTGTGATCGAGCCGGCGAGCACGCGGGCCGGCATCTACGTGGCCATGACCCGAGGCCGCGGCCGCAACGTGGCCTGGATCGTCGACCGCAACGGCACCGACGACGCCGAAGGGTCCTTTGCCGCCGCTATCGCCCGACCACCCAACGCGGGCACCGCCCACGCCGTCCGGGATCGCCTCCACCGGGCCGCCGGCGTCGTCCCGCCAGACCCAGCCGTCCCGATGATGACCGACGACGACCCGGCCCGGCGGATGGCCGAACGCCTGAGTCGGCTGCCGGTCCCGGCCCGACGACCTCCGAGTCTGAAGGTATGAGGGGCATGCCGCGAGATCTGGCGGTGTCCGATGGCCTAGTTCAGGTGATGACCGCCACCGGAGGACACACCATGTCGACCGCCAATCAGACGAACCGCCTGCCGTTGATGGACCTGCCCGCCGTGGCCGAGCGCCTCGGAGTCAGCCACCGTCATGTCCGCCGCCTCGTCGCCGAGCGGCGCATTCCATTCCTCAAGTGGGGCCACCTGCTCCGCTTCGACCCGTACGAGATCGAGGCCTGGCTCGACGAGGCACGCCAGCGAGAGGGATGCCGCGAATCGTAGGGAGGAATCTCTACGCTGGTGGGTGCGCTCGGGGCTGGCGCACCAGTTCGCAGCCCTCTGTCCGGCGGCCGAATCACGCGGAACGCGCTTCGGCCTGTCCCTGGAGGCAGAGGTGGCACACGTCGAGAAGCGAGGGCCCGGTCGGTGGCGTGCCCGGTACCGAGATCCGAGCGGTCGTGAACTATCGAGGACCTTCGATCGGAAGGCCGACGCCGAGCGTTTCCTTGCGCTGACCGAGGCCGATAAGGCGCAGGGCACATGGATCGACCCGGCGGCTGGTCGGACGCCGTTCGGCGTCTACGCCCGGCAGTGGCAGCAGGCCCAGGTCCACGAGGAACGACCGCCGATCAGGTCGACTCCAACCTCAGGAACCACATCCTGCCCACCTTCGAGCGTCGGAGCCTCGCGGCCGTACGTCCGTCGGAGGTCCAGGCTTGGGTGAAGCAGCGCACGGAGATCCTCGCACCGGCGACGGTCGAGGTCGTCTACCGCTATCTGGCGGCCATCTTCGGGGCTGCCGTGAAGGACCGGCTCATCGTCAGGTCGCCGTGCGTCGGCATCAAGCTTCCCCGCGCGGCACCGGCCGAAGTGGTCCCGGCCACGACCTCCGAGGTCCTGGCTATCGCCGACTCGATGCCGCCGGGCTACCGGGCCCTGGTGCTCCTGGCGGCGGCGACGGGTGTGAGGCAGGGGGAGGCGTTCGGGGTGGTCCTTCGGAACCTCGACCTTGTTCGGGGGGAGCTACGAGTTGACCGCCAGCTCGTCCTTCGGGTTCACCACCTCCCCGAGTTCGCTCCGCCCAAGACCGACGCCAGCGTGAGAACGATTCCGCTCTCTGACGGGGTTGTTGAGGTCCTCCTCGCTCACCTTGCCGAGTATCCGGCCCTCGACCGGTCGCCGTACGGGTCGCTGGTCTTCACCACCGCCACGGGCGATGCGATACGCCGGAATCGCTTCGGTGAAATGTGGCGGCGCGCCCTTCGCCAATCCGATGTGCGGCAGGATCTGACCTTTCATGACCTGAGGCACTACTACGCCTCCCTCCTGATCCGGCACGGCGAGTCGGTGAAGGTGATCCAGCGTCGGCTTGGCCACAAGACGGCCAAAGAAACCCTCGACACCTACGGGCACCTGTGGCCGGACTCAGACGAGAAGACGAGAAGTGCCGTCGATGGCGAGTTGTTGCGAGGCCTCATAGCGGACGCTGGCCTGAGCCGCGGCGTGCCGTCGGTGACCGAGGGTGCCCGCCAGCGGCCGGGAATCCCGCGGCCTGGCCGCGGCCTGGGGGGTGTCTCCGATCGCGAAACCGCAGGTCACAAGGGCTGTAGGTGGTGAGCCGGCCTGTAGGCGGGATTCTGTCCGTCGCCCTTGCGAGCGGCGGGGTGGCCATCCATCTAGTGCGGCCTACCTGAGGATGGTGACGCCTTGCGGCGGCACCGGGCGGGCAACCCGTTCCTCTGTTTGGCCTTGCTCCGGGTGGGGTTTGCCGAGCCGTCCGGGTCACCCCGGGCGCTGGTGCGCTCTTACCGCACCGTTTCACCCTTACCTGTACCGGTTGCCCGGCCATCGGCGGTCTGCTTTCTGTGGCACTTTCCTTCGGGTCGCCCCGACTGGCCGTTAGCCAGCACCCTGCCCTACGGAGTCCCGACCTTCCTCGACCCGGTCGATGCCGGGCCGCGGCCACCCGGCCGGCTCACCGCCCCCATTCTCCCACGACCGACGAACTGGTGACACTTGACCACGCTCTGGTGTGGTGAAACGTCACCAGTTCGGCCCCGTCTCCGAACCGTTGACGTTGACAGCCCGGAGAGGGCGGTATTCGTCCCCAGTTCGGCGGCGCCCACCAACCGGTGACGCGGACAGCCCCCACAGGGCTGTAACCGGCCCCAGTTCGCCGGACGGCCGGGCGGGGCTAGGCGAAGTCGATGGCGCTTAGCTCGGGCACCCAGCCTCGCGCCCGTTCGCATGCTTCTCGCCAGCGTTCCCGTTGTGGGCGGCGGACGGGCTCCACGACCGAGCCGGGCTTCCAGATGGCGGCGATCTCGTCCTCGTCGGCCCAGGTGCCGGTGGCGAGGCCGGCCAGGAAGGCGGCGCCGAGGGTGGTGGCCTCCTTCACCGGAGACACCTCGATGGGACGGGCGGTGGCGTCGGCCAGGGCCTGGACGAACACCTTGTTGGCGCTCATGCCCCCGTCCACCCGCAGCGTCGCCAGCGACACTCCGCCGTCGGCCTCGACCGCCTCCACCAGGTCGGCGCCCCGTTGGGCGACACCCTCCAAAACGGCCCGTACGACCTCGGGCCGACCCGATCCCCGGGTCAGGCCCACCAGCGTGCCCCGGGCCCCGAAGTCCCAGGCGGGCGTGCCCATGCCCAACAACGACGGCACGAACCACACGTCGCCCGTCGTCCGGCACATCCCGGCCACCGCCTCCGACTCCTCCGACGACGCGATCAGCCCCATGTCGTCGCGCAGCCACTCCACCGCCTGCCCCGCGGTGAGCATGAACGCCTCCAGGCCGAAGGTGGTCCGCCCGCGTCGGCGCCAGGCCACGATGGGGAACGTCCCCGACGGACCCCGCCGCTCGAACGTCGGCCGCACGTCGCCCAGGTTGAGGTCGACCATCCCACCCGTCCCGAAGGTCATCTTGGCCATGCCCGGACGGGTGCACCCCTGCCCCATCAGCGACGCCTGCTGGTCGCCGGCGATCCCGGCGATGGGCGGCGCACCGTCCAGGGCCACGGCCGAGCCGACCACGCCCGACGAGTCGACGATGGTGGGCATGACCCGTTCCGGGATGCGGAGGACCTCCAGCAGGTGGGCGTCCCAACCGGTGCAGTCGATGCGCAACAGGCCGGTGACGCCGGCGTTGGACGGGTCGGTGACGTGGAGCTCGCCGCCGGACAGGGTCCACGCCATCCACGTGTCGATGGTGCCGAAGCACAGGTCGCGCTCCCGGTTGGGGTCGGCGATGTCGAGCAGCACCGCCAACTTGGTGGCCGACGCGCTGGGGGCGACGTAGATGCCCTGCGCCTGCAGCCCGAGGCACATGGCCGCGGTGCGCAGGTCCTGCCAGCCGATCCCGGGACCCACCGGCTCGCCCGTGGTCCGATCCCACACGACCGTCGACGCCCGTTGGTTGGCGATGCCCACCGACACCACCGGGCCGCCGGCGGCCAAGGCCGCGCCCGCCACCTCCAATGCGGCCGCGGCCATCGTCGACGCGTCGAACTCGACGAAGCCCTGGTTGGGCGTGGTCGGCAGCACCTGGCGGTGGTGGACATGGGAGACGGTGGCGTCGGCGCCCACGATGGCGGCCCGGACGCCACTGGTGCCGACGTCGACGACCAGGTGGCTCACGCGGCGTCGGACGGTTCGGTGGGCGGCGGAGGTGGGGCGGTGGGCTTGGTCGAGCGGGAGGCCAGCAGCGCCCCGAAGATGCCGGTGGAGCAGGACATGAAGGCGTGGAACACCAGGTTGAAGGGGTCGGGCCCGCTCTTGCCGGCGACGGCCCGGGCCGCGATCACCACCACCACCAGCACCGCGAACGAGGTCAGCGAGGCGAGGGCGCCGTGGACGAGGGGAGCGTCGAGGCGGTGGCGGCCGGCGTAGAACCCAGCCCACACCTGTCCCCCGAGGAGGACGAAGTAGAGGAGGACGATGACGTTGGAGTCCCGGGCCACGGTCGCGCCCAGGACGATGGTGGGCACGGCCACGGCCACCGCCAACGCGGCCGATCGGACGACGACCTCCCAGTCGATGCGGAGCTTGACGTCTCCCTCGGTCATCCCGCGTTCCGATGCCGGCGGTCGTCGCCCAGGAGGCCGGCGTGGACACGCTCTTCATCCAAGGCGGACCGGTAGGCGGCCACGTTGGCGTCGGCCTCGGCGCGGGTCCATCCGAGCTCGGGGCCGACCAGGGTGGCCACGTCGGACGCGGCCGCGGCGGCACCGTCCCGGTCGAGGATGCGAGCCCGGAGGCGACGGTCGAGCACGTCCCCGAGGGTACGGGCCATCTCGTGGCGGACGGCGTGCACCACCTCCGCCCGCAGGTAGGGCAGGCCGTCGACCAGGGGCTCGCCGAGCGAGGCGTCGGCCGCTACCAACGCCCGGACCGCGCCCGACTCGGTGCCGTACCGGGACCCGACAGAAACACTGCCGCCGGCCGCGGGCGCTCCCCGCAGGCGCAAGGTGGCGGTGCGGCTGCGGGCACCGGCGCCCAGGATCGACGCCACCCGGTCGACGGTGTGGGCCGCCATCCGCCGGTAGGTGGTGAGCTTGCCGCCGGTGATGGTGACCACGCCCCGGTCCGACTCGGACAGGCGGTGGCGCCGGGACAGGTCGGCGGTGCGCCCGCCCCCGACGCCCGCGCTGCCGGCCACCAGCGGTCGCAACCCGGCCCAGCACCCGACCATGTCGGCCGGCGTGAGGGGGTCGGCCAGCGACGGGTTGACCGCGGCCAGCAGGTAGGCCACGTCGGCGGCCGAGCAGCGGGCGTGGTCGACGTCGCCCTGGTAGTCGGTGTCGGTGGTGCCGATGTAGACGCGGTCGGTGCCGGGCCAGGGGATGACGAAGACCGACCGTCCGTCCGCCGCCACCGGCAGCACCGCCGCCGACGTCGCCGGCAGCCGGGACCGGTGGACGGTGAGGTGCACCCCCTTGGCCGGCCGGATCGTCGCCACCCGTCCGCCGCCGCGACCCGCACCGCCGGGACCGTCGTCCTCCAGGCCCCCGACCTCGTCCGACCACACGCCGGCGGCGTTGACCACCACCGACGCCCGCACCTCGATCTCGGCCCCGTCGGCCACCACCCGGGCGCCCACCACCCGTCCGGTGCGGCCCCGGAGCAGGCCCACCACCGACGGTGTGGTTGGCGGCGACGGCCCCGTAATCGAGCACCGCGGTGCGCGCGACGGTGAGGGTGAGGCGGGCGTCGTCGGCGTGGGCGTCGAGGTAGAGGTAGGCCCGGCGGAAGGCGTCCGCCCGCAGCGCCGGCACCCGGGCGCGCATCTCGTCCACCGACAGGCGACGGTGGACCTGGCCGATGCGAGCCCCGCCGGCGGCGTCGTACAGCCACAGGGCGGTGCCGACCGACCGGGCCGCGGCCGCGCCCCCCCGCAAGGGCAGGACGAACGGCAGCGGACGGACCAGGTGGGGCGCGTTCCGCAACAGCCGGTGGCGCTCGGCGAGGGCCTGGGCCACCAGTCCCAGCTCCCCCTGGCTCACGTAGCGCAGACCCCCGTGGACCAGCTTGGACGAGGCCGACGACGTGCCCGAGGCGAAGTCGTCCCGCTCGACCAGGGCCACCGACAGGCCCCGGGAGGCGGCGTCGAGGGCCACGCCCGCCCCGGTGATCCCGCCCCCGACGACCAGGACGTCGAAGCGCGGTCCGGCCAGGCACTCGAGGGCGGCGGTGCGATCGAACACCAATCCTGTCAGGGTCCCGACGTCAGCTCGGCGTAGGGGGTGCGCAGCCCGTCCCGCAGGAGTTGGGGCACCTGCCGGCGGGCCCGCACGATGATCACCAAGGCCAGGACCAGGTAGAGGATCGACACGCCCACCAGCTCCACCCCGTGGGCCGACTCGGGCACGATGGCCCCGATCACGAACTGGGCCCAGAAGAGGGAGAAGAGGGCGAGGGCCTCCTTCACCGAGATCGACAGGCTCGACAGCACCGCCACCGCGAACACCGACTGGGCCGCGGTGAGCAGCAGCTCCTCCCGCTGGCGGGCGACGATGGGCAGCCCGTGGGTGCCGCCGGAGGCGATGGCGAACACGATGGGGAGGGTTCCGACCAGGAGCGTCCACTGGTTGACCTTCGACGAGACCAGCGTGCCCAACCCGGCGTTGGTGTTGAGCCGCCAGGCGTAGAGGCCGGCGACCAGCAGCTCGGGGGCCTCCGACGCCAGCGGGGCCAGCCACTGCACCAGCAGGAACTCGCTGATCCCGAACTCGGCGCCCGTCTCCACCAGGGCCTCGGCGAAGTGCTCGGCGCAGAGCAGGATCACACCCGCCGCGAACAGGAACAGCAGGATCACCGACGTCCGCCGGCGGGTCTGGGAGAACGTCCCCAGGTAGGCGGCTGGGCCCACCAGGTGGGGCTCCTCGGCCGGGGCCTTGGAGATGCGGATCGTGTAGAGGATGAAGATCGTCACCAGCACGGCGGCGTCGATCAGGGTGATGCTGCGCTTGAGGGGCAGGGTGAGGGAGTAGGCACAGGCCACGGTGAGGAAAGCCAGCTCCACCGAGTGCGACCGTTCCAGGGTCACCTCCCGGCCCTTCTCGGGTTCGCCCCTCTTCCGCCACCGGTACCAGGCTACGAACACGACCATCGACCAGCCGATGCCGATGAGGAGCCGGTTGGCGCCCGTCATGTTGGCCAAGGCCAGCGAGCACGGGGACTCGCCGGTGCTGCCCGGGGCCTGGCAGGCGGAGCCGAACTGCTCCACCGCGTTGCCGCCCTTCCAGGCGAAGACCATGTCGACTGCGTACTCGGGGAGCACGGCGATGAAGGCGAGCACGGCGATGGCCAGTCCGGCCGAGATGTCGAGCTGGGCCACCTCCGCCGCCCACGACAGCATGAAGGCGGCGCCCACGATGGCCAACCCGTAGATGGCGGCGCTGGCCGCGGAGCCGGCGTGGAGGTCGCCCAGCCGGAGGACGATTCCGGGGACGGTCAGGAGAAGGGCCAGGCCCAGGGAGACCTTCTGGCGTCCCGGCTTGAGGGCGATCTCGTCGTCGTCCGGGAGCGCGGCCATCGGGTGATCCTACGGGGAGGCGGACGGGCCCTTCGACCTCCCCCGGCTAACTGCTTGGACTTTGGCAACGCTTGTGTTCAATAATGAGTTTCACTACGAAAAAGGTTTGGAATGGCGTCTGCAGGGAGAAGTGAATCGCTGATGGATCTGTCCTGGCGCTCGCGAGGCGCGTGCAAGGGTCTCGACCCCGACATCTTCTACCCGGTCGTCGACGATGGCGCCCAGGAGGCGAAGGCCGTCTGCGCCCAGTGCGTCGTCCGCCAGCCGTGCCTCGAGTACGCGCTCAACCAGCGCGAGCACGAAGGCGTGTGGGGCGGGGCCACCGAGAAGGAACGGCGCCGGATCCTGCGTCAGCGCCGCAAGACCGCCGCCGCCTAGACTCCGCGGTCCCGGCTCACGGCCCGCGGGCATCGGCCGGCGGGTCGCAAGTAGCTTCTGTCCCCATGAGTTTCGCTGATCTCGGGGGCTGGCCGGCTGTACTCGGGGCGGTCACCCGCGGTGTCGATCTGCCCGCGGCCTCGGCCGCCCTGGCCATGACGGAGATCCTCGAGGGGCGGGCCACGTCCGGCCAGATCGCCGCCTTCTGCATCGCCCTGCGCATGAAGGGCGAGACCGTCGAGGAGATGACGGGGCTGCTGGGGGCCATGTTCGAGCACGTCACGCCGGTGGTGGTCGACGGGCCCAGCGACCTCGTCGACACCTGCGGGACGGGTGGCGACCGGAGTTGCACGATCAACGCGTCCACCCTCGCCGCCCTGGTGGTGGCGGGGGCCGGGGCAAGGGTGTGCAAGCACGGGAACCGGGCCCAGTCGTCGAAGTGCGGGTCGGCCGACCTGCTGGACGCGCTGGGGGTGACGGTCGACCTCGGGGCGGAAGGGGTGGCCGCCTGCATCACCGAGGCGGGCATGGGGTTCTGCTTCGCTCCCCGCTTCCACCCCGCTCTGCGCCACGCGGGGCCCACGCGGCGGGAGCTGGGCGTGGCGACGGTGTTCAACTTCTTGGGGCCGCTGGCCAACCCGGCCCAGGTGAAGCGGCAGTCGCTGGGCGTGAGCGACCCTCGCATGGCGGTGAAGATGGCGGGGGTGTTGCAGGCCCGGGGGGCGGAGCGGGCGTTCGTGGTCTACGGCCATGACGGGCTGGACGAGATCACCACGACCACCACGTCGACGGTGATCGAGGTGCGCGACGGCGAGACGCGGACGTACGACATCGACCCCGCCGCCCTCGGGCTGACGTTGGCCGACCCGGTCGACCTCCTGGGCGGCGATGCGTCGACCAACGCCGGCCTGGCCCGGCGGGTCCTCGACGGCAAGCGCGGCCCCCACCGCGACTTCGTGTTGTTGAACGCGGCGGCCGGCATCGTCGCCGCCGGGCGTGGCCGACGACCTCGCCGCCGGCCTGGAGGCGGCGGCGGCGTCGATCGACGACGGCCGCGCCGCCTCCGTGCTCGAGCGCATGGTGAAGGTGTCCGCGGAACACGCCGCGCCCCCGCCGCCGTCCTGACCGGCGACCCCACCCCGTTAGGTGTGCAGTTGCGTGGGAAATACCGACGCAACTGCACACCAATCGCGACGCCCGCTGGGCACGCAACGGCCACGCATGGTTCGGCGGCCACCGCCCGCCCGTCGCGCTGACCTGAGTCGCCTCCCGTAGGTGTGCAGTTGAGTGGGATATACCGACGTAACTGCACACCAATTGGCGTCAGCGGCGGCGGCCGGGTTCGTAGCGGGGGAGGACGGGGAGCGGCGACGACCACGGGCCCTCGCAGGAGATGAGGCGGGCGGAGCGGCCTTCGGCGTCGAGCCAGGCGGCGACGCACGAGAGCTCGTCGACCAGGTGGCGGGGGAGGGGGGCGGTGGGGTCGACGGCCGGCTCGGGATCGACGGCGGCGTGGTCGGCGTCGAAGAGGGCGAGGGGACCGCTCGGCGTGAGGCGGCCGCCGGCGAGGACGACCCGGGCGCCGTCGACGTCGAGCTCGACCCGGCCCGCCCGCCGCAGCGAGTCGAGGCGGCGGTGGCGGGTGAGGGCCCGGGCCAGGGCCGATGCCCGGTCACGCACGTCGGCCGCCTCCTCGAAGCGCTCGGCCGACGGCCAGATCGCGCATGCGCTCCTCCAGCGGCTCGAAGAGGGTGGTGGGGTCGACGGTGAGGCCCCGCACCACCCGGTCGACCAAGAGGGCGTAGTCGGCCTCGCTCACCCCGCCCGCGCACGGGCAGACCGACACCCCCAGTTGCGCGGGCATGCACATCGCCGGCCGTTGGGCGGTGGCCGTGGCCTTGCCCGCGCCCGCGCCCGGTGCCGGGGGACGGGCCGAGCATCGCCGCAGCGGCACCGCCGACTCGATCGCCTCCGCCACCTGGCGGGCGGCACCCGTCGACGACAGTGGGCCGAGGTAGAGGCAGCCGTCGCCCGCCTTCACCGTGCGCACCACCGACAGGCGGGGGAAGCGCTCGTTGAGGGTGAGCTTGAGGTAGGCGTAGCGGGACCACAGCTTCGAGCGGTGGTTGAAAGGCGGCAGGTGGCGGTGGATCAGGCGCACCTCCAGCACCGCCGCCTCCAGCGGTCCGGAGCACACGATGTGGTCGATCGTTTCCGTCTCCCGGAGGAGTTGGGAGATCTTCCGCCGCTCGTCGCCGCCGAAGTACGACCGCACCCGGGCCCGCAGGTTGGTGGCCTTGCCCACGTAGAGCACCCGTCCGCCCAGCCCCCGGAACAGGTAGACGCCCGGCGCCCGGGGCAGCTTGGCCGTGAGCTTGAGCTTGCCCACCTGGGGGTGGGCCCGGATGGTGGGCAGCTCGATGAGGTCGTCGAGGCCGAGGACGCCGATGGTGCCGGCCCGCTCGAGGAGGGCGTGGAGGAGGTCGGCGGTGGCCAGGGTGTCGGCCATGGCCCGGTGGCAGGGCTGGTGGGGCAGGCGCATCCGCTCGGACAGGGTGGACAGCCGGCAGTCGGGCACCTCGTCGCGCACCAGCCGGCGGGCGAGGGAGCAGGTGTCGACCGACTGGTTGCCCAGCCGGGGGTAGCCCTCGTCGGCCAGGGCCGCCTGGAGGAAGCTGATGTCGAAGCGGACGTTGTGGCCCACGATGACGGTGTCCCGCAGGAACTCGAGCAGGTTGGGCAGGATCTCGGCGATGGTGGGCGCGGGCACCACCATCGACTGGGTGATGCCGGTGAGGACGGTGATGAAGAAGGGGATCTCGGTCTGCGGGTTGACCAGGGTCTCGAACGTGCCCAGGCACTCGCCGCCCCGCATCTTGATGGCCCCCACCTCGGTGATCTTGCAGGTGGCGGGGGACGCGCCCGTGGTTTCGAGGTCGAGGACGCAGAACGTGACCTGCGCCAACGGGGTGCCCAGGTCGTCGAAGGACCGCTGCATCCGGCGACCCTAGCGAACACACGTTCGACGTTCAAGCCTTTGGCTTGCCCTCCGGGGGTAGAATCGGACGTGCCGACTGTCCTGTATCGCTGTGCCGCCTGCGGCAACCGCACTCGTTTCGACGTCACCACCACTCGCCGCACCCGGGCCTTCCACCATTACTCGTTGGGAGGCGAGCTGTCGGTGGAGGACGAAGAGATCCTGTCGGAGTCCGTCGAGGAGGTTTCCTGCCGGTGGTGCGGGTCGGGGACGGCAGTCGAGGCACTGGCCGCCGCCCCCTGGAACGCGAGCGGTTGAGCACTCCCGCCGCCTCGAATCCGGGCCCGTCGAGCCCCGGTCCGTCGAGCGCCGGCCCGAGCCTGGTCGCCTCGGGGGCGAGCAGCCTCAGTCCGGCGGGCGACACCTTGTTGCGTCCCGCCCTGGAGGCGGCCCTGGCCGTGGCCCGATCGGGCGAGGAGGCCACCCCGATCGAACCGCCTCCCCCCGCCCTGCGGCCGTTCCTCCACTTCGCCAAGCTGCCCCGGCCGGCGCTGGTGGCCGCCCGGCGGGTGCTCGACGCCGACGACGACTTCCGGGCCCGGGTCCTCGACGCGGTGACGGAGAGCGACATCGGCCGTTCGGGATGGATCTACCTGGCCCGACCCCAAGGTTGGGAGGACGAGCTGGCGGCCTTGGTGGCCGACGCCGAGAACGCGGGGGCGGCGGCCGGCGAGCGACGGGCCGAGGGCGACGCCCGCAAGCGGCTGGCGGGGGCGGAGGCGGCCCGGCGGCGGGCGGAGGAAGCGGCGGCGGCGGCCGAGGCCGAGTCGACCCGGGCGGTGGCGGCGCTGGCCGACGAACGCAAGGCCCGGCGGGCGGCGGCCGACGACGTGGCCCGGTTGGAGCGGCGTCTGGCCCAGGTCACCGTCGAGCGCGACCGGGCCAAGGAGGCGGCGCAGAAGGCGGCGGCCGAGTCGGAGGAGGGCGGGCGGCTGGTGGCCGAGCTCATGTTCGCCCTCGACCAGATGAAGCTGGCCGAGCTGGCCGCCGCCGACGAGCTGGCCGCGGCCGAGCTGAGGGCGACGGAACTGGCGCAGTCGGCCGCAGCCAAACCGGTCGTGCCGAGGGAGTCCGCGGCCGGCCCGCCCATCGACACGGCCGGAGCCGCGGCCGCGCTCGACGACGCGTCCCGGGCGGCGGCGTCCCTGGCCTCGGCGTTGGCCACGGTGGCGGCGTCGTTGAAGCCGCCGGGGGGCGAGGCGGCGGTGAGTCGGTCGGGCGCGGGCGAAAGAGCGACACGGCCCCCGCCGGCCCTCCGCCTCCCCGTGGGCCACGCGCCCTGCGCCGGGTCCGTCCCCCGGTTCCCCAGCCGGTGCCGCTACCGCCCGGCATCTACGACGACTCGGTGGAGGCGGCCGAGCACCTGGTGCGGGTGGCGGGCGTGGTGGTGCTGGTCGACGGCTACAACGTCTCCCAGCTGGGGTGGCCGGAGCTGCCGATCAACGAGCAGCGCCAGCGGCTGGTCGACGCGCTGGCCGAGCTGTCCGCCCGCAGCGGGGCCGAGGTGGCGGTCGTCTTCGACGGGGCCGACACCCCCTACCTGGGCATGGTCCCCGGCACCGCCCGGCCGGTTCGGGTGGTGTTCTCGCCTCCGAACGTGGAGGCCGACGACGTGGTGATCGCGCGGGTCGCCGAGCTCCGTCCCTTCCGCCCGGTGGTGGTGGCGTCGAGCGACCGGCGGGTGCAGGCCGGGTCCCGTTTGTCGGGGGCGAACGTCATCTCGTCGTCCCAGCTGCTAGCCGTCCTGCACCGCTGACAATCCTGGTCTCGGGGATTTCCGATATGGCCCCCTGCGGTCGCCGCGGGGGTTGTCGGATCCGCCCTCCGGACGAGGGCCAGTGGCGCGGGTCAGGATTCGGACAGTAACCTCACTCGCTTCGGCGGCCTGACCGTCGATTCCCGGGGGGGAGTGGGTTATTGCGAAGCTTGACTAGAGGCCGTGCTGCGCTCCGAGTGTTCGGGGGCGCTGTGCCTCGTGCTGGGCGCGGCGGTGGTCGCTCCGGCGGCTCTGGGGGCCCTTCCGGGACAGTACGGAGCACCCGAGTGGCTGCCCTTGCGCCACGACGCGAGTGGCGGTGGGATCAACGTCGGGTGCACCTATGTGTCGTCGGACGGGTTGTGCGCCGGTCACCACGGTTACTGGGCGATCGATTTCCTCGGGTCCACCGGCTCGCCGGTGTATGCGGCCGGTGCCGGCTTTGCCTCGAACGTGACCGGTTCCGGTTACGAGGGCTACGGAAACGTGGTGGTGGTCGACCACGGCGCCAACGGCAAGAGCCTGTACGCCCATCTGAGTGAAGTCCTCGTCGACGGCCGATGGGTTGACCAGAACGACATGATCGGCCGAATCGGCTCCAGCGGAGGGGCGAACACCCCTCATCTTCACTACGAGGAGGGCGCCAGCGATCGATTTGGCTCCGCTGGGTCCGTCGATCCAGGCCCAATGAAGGCGTGCCAGGGCGGACAGCTGGTGACGTTCCCCCAGGTGTTCGGATCCTCGGGCTGGAAGGGGATGCCCTGGGGATCGGGTCTCGTCGCCAGCGACGGCACCGCGTGCGCCGTTGTCAGTGAGGTCGCTGATGCCATTGGGGCCACTGTGACGAATGGGGTGACCGCGGTCAAGCCCGTGGCGGCACCCGTTCCCGAGCAGCTGGTGGCGGCCGACTTCAACGGCGACGGCCTGGGCGACGTCGGATTCCGGAATAGCGCGACCGGTCTCTTCACCTTGCGCTACGGACCGTCTTTCGCCAACCAGGTCACCTATCCGTGGGCGATGGGGGGCAACTACCAGCCCTTCGCGGCCGACTTCAACGGCGACCGCGTGGGCGACCTCGGCTTGCGCGACACCAAGAGCGGCACCTTCTACATCAAGCACGGCCCCACCTTCGCCGACCAGCGCACCTACCTGTGGGCTCAGGGGGCGAAGTACCAGGTCGTGGCGGGTGACTTCAACGCCGACCGCATGGCCGACATCGGCTTGCGCGACACGTCCACCGGCCTCGTCACCATGAAGGACGGGCCCGTCTTCAGCTCCGAACGCACCCATCAGTCGGCCGCCGGTTCCGACTACCAGATCATGGCCGCCGACTTCAACGGCGACCGTATGGCCGACATCGGTTTGCGTCATACCGGCACCGGGGCCATCTCGGTCAACCGGGCGCCCACCTTCGTCGGACAATCGGTGCACACGTCGCCGCCGGGGGCGGGCTACCAGGTGGTCGCGGCCGACTTCGACAACAACGGCACCGCCGATCTCTGCCTCAAGAACGACGGTGTCGCCGTCCTCGACATCCGTCACGGCCCAACCTTCGGCGACTCCGTCACCGCCCCGCTCGACCCCCGATTGGACGGTCTGGCCTCTTTGCTAGGGGGCCTCTTTGCCTCGGTGGCGGCGCGGGCATTCTGACAGTCAGGGGGGCTCCGCCCCCCCGACACCCCCCCGACAGGTCAAGGGCCACGGCGTTGAGCGCCTTCGGCGCGCTGCCTCTTGTTCCGACAGGCGCACGGCTCCTTCGTCGCCTGCCTGTCGGTGTCTCACCCCACCCGTAGGGTGCGCGGGTATGGAGATCAGTTGTGAGGACTGCGTGATGCAGGGGACGGACGCGTGCGGCGACTGCGTGGTCACGTTCATCTGCGGGCGGGAGGCGAACGAGGCGGTGATCATCGACGTGGCCGAGGCGCGGGCGGTCCGGCTGCTGGGCGAGGTCGGGTTGGTACCGCCGCTGCGGCAGATGCGCAGGCCCGGCTGAGGCGCTCCCGGAGAGGGTCCGCTTAGGAACACGGGGCCGGTGGTACCGTCACGACGAAGGGCCCTGACCGGCTGGGCCACCTCTGGGGCGTCGGGAGCGCGTGTGCGAAAGCTCCATCTTGTCGGGCTGACAACCGACCAAAAGGGGCTCATCTTCACGGCGCGCAGGGGCTCCGACTCGGGCGGCTACGTGGTAGCCCTCGATGCGGAGGTTCTCAACGCGATCGCCAAGGCCCAGGGTCGGCCTAATGGCGCGGCCGTGGGTCCGATGGTCAAGCCCGGCGGCGAGTACACGCCCGGCCCCGGATCGCAGACCCGCCGGCGGGGGCTGCTGACACCCCGGGAGATGCAGGCCCGGCTGCGGGCCGGCCGTTCGGTGGAGGACGTGGCCGAGGAGGCCGACGTCGAGGTGGAGTGGGTCGAGCGCTTCGCGGTGCCGATCCTGGCCGAGCAGGCCCAGGTGGTGGAGCTGGCCCGCACGCTCGTCTTCGTCAACGCCAAGGGCGCCGCCTCCGCCCACCCCCTCGACGAGTCGGTCGCCTGGAACCTGCTCGACCGCGGCGCCCGGGTCACCGACGACGTCTTCGACGGCTCGTGGACCGCCTACCAACTGCACGACCAGGTGTGGATGATCCGCTTCGCCTACCGGTCACGGGGTCGGGCCCAGGAGGCGCGCTGGGAGCTCGACGTCGGCACCGGCGAGCTGGTGGCTCGCAACAAGGTGGCGTCGGAGCTGGCCTACGTCGAGCCCGGCGCACGCCTGCGCCGGCCGCCGCCGGAGGTCGAGGAGGACACCGCCACCGCCCCGCCTGCGGCCGCCTCCCGCGGAGCCCGGTCCGCCGGCCGTCGGGCCACTGAGTCGTCGACCGCCGAGGACGACGACGAGGATGATGAGGACGAGGACGACGGGCAGCTGCAGTTCGGCTCCACCGTCGACGTCGACGACATCGACGACGACAGCGAGGAAGCCGAAGACTCCGACGGTGACGAGGTCGACGTCGTCGACCTCGTCGTCCCCGAGCCTGCCGTCGACGCACCCGCCGACGCGTCGGCGACGCCCGCGGGCGGCGCGGACGCACCCGCCGACACCGACGGCGGCCTCCCAACCGAGACCACGGCGTCCACGGCCAAGGCACCGGCGGCCGGAGCGAAGGCCGGTGCCGGTACCCGGACCAAGGCCAAGCCGGCCGCCGCCGACGCGCCGCCAGCCGCGGCCCCGACCAAGGCGAAGGCCAGGGGCAAGGCCAAGGGCAAGGCCCGGAAGTCGCCCTCCACGCCCATCCCGCCGATCGAGACGCCCGCCCCGGTCAGGGGCCTGCTCGTCTCGACGGGCCGGGTCACCCGGCCCGCTCCTGCCCAAGGCCTGTTGGTGAGCTCGCCCCGCATGCGGGGGCTCACCGGCGGTGTCGGCACCACCCCGCCCGCGCCGAAGCCGACCGAGGCCGCTCCTGCCCGCACCAAGGCGCCGGCCGACGCCACCGCCACCGCCACCGCGCCCGAGGCCGCCGCCGCCCCCCCGTCGCCGGCCGAGCCCAAGGCGTCCCGTCCCGAGCCGTCGGACGCTCCGTCGCCTCCCGGGGGGGCGGGCGTGCGCAAGGCGGTGGCCCAGGTCACCTCCGTCCGGGTGGCCGCCAGCCGGGCCC
Organism: uncultured Acidimicrobiia bacterium; assembly: GCA_963829165.1. Classification (GTDB taxonomy): domain Bacteria; phylum Actinomycetota; class Acidimicrobiia; order Acidimicrobiales; family AC-14; genus JAXDMK01. The sequence continues at coordinate 289,206 of CAWHIC010000007.1, forward strand.
TCGTCGCCCGGGCCATGCTGCCCAAGCCCACGCCCACCGTCGTCTCCCGGCCCACCCTCGAGGGACGGGTCGTCAACCAGCCCGCCAGCGAGCGCCCGCCGGTGCCCATCCGCTCCCGGCAGCCGGCGCCGACGCCCGAGCCGCCCGCGCCCACCTCCGCCCGTCCCCCGCTTCGGCTCCAGCCGGTCGCCTCCGAGGCGCCGCCACCGCCCGCGTTGCGCAGTGCCCCTCGCCCCGACGATGGTCCGGCGGCCGACGACGCCCCCGATGCGGCCCGATCCCCCTTCGTGCCCCGGCCCGCGCCCTCCGGCCGTCCCGAGCGGCCCGCGGGCGGGCGTCCTCCTTCGGCGGCGCCGCGTGCCGGGCCTCGTCCCGAGCCCGGCCGGCCCGAGCAGGGTCGAGCCGCGGGCCGACCGGCGCCCCGTCCCACGCAACGTCCCGCGCCCCGGCCCGAAGGGCGCCCGGAAGCTGGTCGCCCCGAGGGCCGCCGCCCCGAAGCCCGCCGTCCGGAGGAGGCCCGCCCCGAAAGTCGCCGTCCCGAACTACGCCGGCCGGAAGCCCGCCGACCCGAGGCCCGCCGCCCGAAGAACCTCAGACCGAGGAGCGCCGTCCCAACGACCGGCGGCTCGACGACCGGGCCCGTCCCCGGCCCGCTCCGGCCCCCGACATCGAGCCGGGTGACGACGGCGCCGACGACGCCGACGGCGGCACCCGCTCCAACCCGGCCGTCGGGCGGCCCCGCATCGCGGCCCAGCCGGCGGGCGACTGGCGCCCCTCCAGCGGTCGCCAGCGGCCCCCGAACGGGCCGCCGGTGGTGCCGCCGCCGACGGGCATCGACGAGCCCCGTCCTCGGCGCCGGCTCCGGCGCCCACCGCGCTGAGGCCCACCCTCGGGTGACCTCGCTGCTGGTCACCAACGACTTCCCTCCCAAGACCGGCGGCATCCAGTCCTATCTCTGGGAGCTGTGGCGCCGCCTCCCGCCCGAGCACGCCCGGGTCCTGACCACGCCGTGGGCGGGCGACGACGCTTTCGACGCCGACCAGCCCTTCCCCGTCGTCCGGGCTCGTCCCCCGGTGCTGCTGCCCACGCCCGAGGTGGCCCGGTGGATCCGGGGCCAGGCCGCGACCGTCGGCGCCGACCTCGTCGTCCTCGACCCGGCCCTGCCCCTCGGCCTGCTCGGGCCCCGCCTGGGCCTGCCCTACGCCATCGTCGTCCACGGGGCCGAGCTCACCGTCCCCGCCCGTCTGCCCGGCGCCCGGGCCCTGCTCGCCCCCGTGCTCACCGGTGCCCGGCTGGTGGTGGCCGCCGGCGGCTACCCGGCGGCCGAGGTCGACCGGGTGACGGGCGGGGCGGTGCCGGTGGTGGTGGTGCCGCCCGGGGTCGACACCGACGCCTTCCGGCCCCTCGACGACGCCGAGCGCAAGACGGCCCGGACCGACCTCGGTCTGCCGGCCGACGCCCACGTCGTCCTCAGCATGAGCCGCCTGGTGCCCCGCAAGGGGATGGACGTCCTCATCGCGGCGGCGGCCCTCCTCGCCCCCACCCGTCCCGACCTGCTGGTGGTGATCGCGGGCGCCGGCCGCGACCGTCGCCGGCTGGAGCGGCTGGTCCGCCACTGCCAGGCGCCGGTGCGTTTCGTGGGCTGGGTGTCCGACGTCGACAAGCCCCGGCTGCTGGCCAGCGCCGACGTCTTCGCCATGCTGTGCCGCAGCCGCTGGGGCGGGCTGGAGCAGGAGGGATTCGGGATCGTGTTCCTGGAGGCCGCCGCCTGCGGGGTGGCCCAGGTGGCGGGGCGCAGCGGCGGGTCGGCCGAGGCGGTCATCGACGGCGAGACGGGCTTGGTGGTGGCCCGTCCCGACGACCCGGTGGCCGCGGCCGCCGCCATCGCCCGCCTGCTCGACGACGACGACCTCCGCCGCCGCCAGGGAGCGGCCGCCCGGGCCCAGGCCGTGGACACCTTCTCCTACGACCGGCTGGCCGCCACCCTGGCCCAGGCCCTCACCGCCGCCGCCGCCGGGCGACGGTGACCCCCGACCTCACCGACGAGACGACCGCCCCGATGGCCGGTGCGGGCATCGTCAAGGCCTGCGTGGTGGGGGACGGCGCTGTTCGTGGTGGTGGCCGTCGCCGCCACCCTTGCCCCCGACACGTTCGGCGTCCCCACGCTCGTCCTCGACGTCGTCCTCTTCGCCGCCGGCTGCGTCCTCTTCGCCATCGCCTTCTTCCGGGCCGCCGACCGCAGCCGCACCCAGGCCATCGGCATCGGCGGGCTGTTCTTCCTGGCGGGCGACGTCGCCCCGCCCGCCGTCCGCCGCCGCCTGGTGGGTGCCCTCGCCGTCCAGACCACGGTGGGACTGGTCACGGCCGGCATCCGGCTCTACACCAACCTCGCCGCCGGCGTCCTCGTCCCCGTCTTCGGACTGGGCCTGTGCGGGCTGTGGGCGGCCACCCACGGCCGCTTCGATCGACGTACCCCGACGCCGAAATAGACTCCTCACCTTGACGATCACCGACGTAGTTCTCCGCGATCTGGCCGGGTTCACCAGCGAGCGGGCGCCGGTGACCTCGTGTTACCTCGACGTCGACGGCCGCCGTTACATCCGAGCCCAGGACATCGAGCCCCACCTCGACGACCTCCTGCGTCGGGGCCGGCGGCGGATGGCGGCCTCCGACGGCCACGACAAGGCCGCCACCGCGTCGGTGGAAGCCGACCTGCGTCGCATCTCCGACTTCGTCCGGGGCGGCATCGACCGCTCCACCACCCGGGGCCTGGCCATGTTCTCCTGCTCGGCCGAGGGCTTCTGGCAGGTGGTGCACGCTGGCGGTGGCCGTGCCCAACGTCATCGTGGTCAACGCCACCCCCCACATCCGGGTGCTCGAGTCGGTGGTCGAGCAGCACCTGCGCTTCGCAGTGCTGCTGGTCGACCGCCAGCGGGCCCGCATCCTCCTGTTCGAGCAGGGCCAGCTGGTCGACAAGCAGGAGCATTTCGACCAGCTGCCCCGCCACGACGACGACGGCGGCCAGATGCGGCGGGACGACGTGGCCAGCCACGCCGACGCGGCCGCCGCCCACCACCTGCGGCGGGCGGCCCAGGCCGCGTTCGCCGCCTTCCAGGAGCAGCCGTTCAACCACCTCATCCTGTGCACCCCCGACGCCATCGTCCGGGAGATGGAGAAGGAGCTGCACCCGTGGCTGCGGGAGCGGATCGCGGCCCGGCTGTCGGTTCCCGTGGCCGCCCGCGACGACGAGATCGCCCAGGCCGCGCTCGAGGTGGAGGCGGGCGTCGAGCGGGCCCGGGAGGCGGCGCTGGTGGAACGGCTGCGCCAGGCGGTGGGCGGCGGCACCGGGGCCGCAGTGGGCCTGCCCGACGTGCTCGCCGCGCTGGTGGCCCGCCGGGTGGAGACGCTCCTCGTGTCGGAGGGCTACGAAGCCCCCGGCTGGCGCTGCCGGGCCTGCGGCTACGTCGGCGTGCGGGGCCGGGGCTGTCCCCTGTGCGCGGCCGAGATGCACCAGGTCGACGACGTGGTCGAGGAGGCGGTGGAGGAGGCGCTCAACCAGTCCTGCCGCCTCGCCATCTGCCGGGCCAACCCCGACCTCGACGTCCTCGGCCGCATCGGCGCCATCCTCCGCTTCTGATGGTTGGGCGCTTCTGATTTGGGCGCTCTGATGGTGGGCGCCTCGTGGTGCCGGCGGCGGCGCCGTCACCGTGGGCGTCGACGTCGGCGGGACGAAGTGCCTGGCCGTGGCCCTGGCCGGCAACCGGGTGGTCGCCGAGGGCCGCGTGCCCACGCCCGACAGCGGGGACGAGGTGCTCGACGCCGTCGCCGCCCTGGCGGTGGAGGTGGCGGGCGACCGGCCCCTGGCCGCGGTCGGCGCGGGGATGCCGGGCCTGGTCGACCGCGACGGCGTCCTCCGCTTCGCCCCCAACCTGCCCGGCGTCACCGGCCTGCCGGTGCGGGCCGAGCTCGAGCGGCGGCTGGGCGTGCCCGTCCACGTCGACAACGACGCCACCTGCGCGGCCTGGGCGGAACGGGCCCTCGGGGCGGCCACCGGCCTCGACGACGTGGTCCTGGTCACCCTGGGGACGGGCATCGGCGGCGGTGTCATCACCGGCGGACGCCTCACCCGGGGCGCCAACGGGTTCGCCGGCGAGGTCGGCCACATGGTCGTCGACCGCGACGGGCCCGAGTGCCCGTGCGGCCAGCGCGGGTGCTGGGAGCGCTACGCCTCGGGCAGCGGGCTGGCCCGGCTGGCCCGGCTGGCGGTGGCCGAGGGCCGGGCGGCGGCGGTGCTAGCCCTGGCCGGCGGCGACCCCGAGGCCATCTGGGGCGAGCACGTGGCCGAGGCCGCCGCCGCCGGTGACGCCGAGGCCCGGGCCCTGGTGGCGGAGCTGGGCTGGTGGGTCGGACTGGGCCTGGCCAACCTGGCCAACGTCCTCGACCCGGAGGCGTTCGTGGTGGGCGGCGGCCTCATCAGCATGGGCGACCTGCTGCTGGAACCGGTGCGGGCGTCGTTCTCCGTCCTTCTCCAGGGACGGGCGTGGCGGCCGGCGATCCCGGTGGTGCCGGCCGCCCTCGGTTTCCGGGCGGGGGCGATCGGCGCCGGCTGCCTGGGGGCGGAGCTCCTGGACGAGATGGGCGGGAACCCGTTGCGCGAGAACCTGGCCCGCCGCCCGTTGAACAGGTAAGAAGAGCACCGGCCCCCGGGCTCCCCAGCCCCCGGGGACCGGTTGCTCTCCGTCTCTGGGCCCAGAGACCCCCCTGATCGGCGGCGGCTTCGGCCTCCGTCGGTAGCGTCACGACCTATGCGGCTCGGCATCACCCTGCCCCAGTTCCGCGACGACCCTCAGGCCGTGTTCGACGCGGCCCGGGCGGCGGAGGACTCCGGCCTCGACGGAGTGTTCGTGTTCGACCACCTGTGGCCGCTGGGCCAGCCCCACCGGCCCGCCCTCCACTCCTACGAGCTGCTGGCGGCGGTGACCACGGAGACCCGATCGATCTCGGTCGGCACGCTGGTGGCCAGGGTGGGGCTCATCCCCGACGCCATGCTCCTCCACGCCCTCCACACCCTCCACCTCGTCGCCGGTGACCGCCTGGTGGCCGGGCTGGGGACGGGCGACCGGGCCAACCGGGACGAGAACCTGGCCTACGGCGTCGGCTACCCGTCGATGACCGAGCGCCGGGCCCGGCTGGTGGCGTGCTCGACCGTCCTGTCCTCGGCGGGGGTGGTCACATGGGTCGGCGGTCGGTCGGCCACCGCCCGGGAGATGGCCATCGCGGGACGGGCCCGGGGGTGGAACGGGTGGGGGGCCGACGTGGCGTCGTTCGCCGCCGACGCAGCCGAGCTGGCCGGCACCGGCGTCGAGCCGACGTGGGCCGGGCAGGTCCTCGTCGGCCGCACCCAGGCCGAGGCCGACGCCAAGCGGGCCCGGTACGGCACCCGTCCCGGGCTGGTGTGGGGCACGGTCGACGACCTCCGCCGCCACCTCGACGCCCTGGCCGCGGCCGGCGCCACCTGGGCCGTGTGCGCGCCCCTCGACATCGGCCGCGACCCGTCGGCGGCGGCGATCGTGGCCGACGCCCTCGGCGATCGGACGTAGGGTCGAACGCATGCTCGAACTGCGAGACGTCTCCCGGCGCTACGGCGAAGTCGTCGCTCTCGACGGCATCTCCCTCACTGTCCAGCAGGGGGAGATGCAGGGCCTGGTCGGGCGCAACGGGGCGGGCAAGACCACCGCCATGCGCATCGTCCTCGGCCTGGCCGAGCCCGACGGCGGCGACGTCCAGCTCAACGGGGCGCCCATCGACGACGTCGCCCGCCGGCGGATCGGCTACATGCCCGAGGAGCGCGGCCTCTATCCCAAGATGCGGGTGACCGACCAGCTCGAGTTCTTCGGCCGGCTGTCGGGGATGGAGGCGGCCGACGCCAAGGCGGCCGCGGCCAAGTGGGTCGAGCGGCTGGGGGTGGCCGACCGGGCCGGGGACAAGGTCGACGACCTGTCGCTCGGCAACCAGCAGCGGGTGCAGCTGGCGGCGGCCCTCGTCCACGGGCCCGACCTGCTGGTGCTCGACGAGCCCTTCTCCGGCCTCGACCCGGTGGGGGTCGACGTGCTGGCCGCCGTCCTGCGGGAGGAGGCTGACCGGGGAGCGGCGATCGTGTTCTCCAGCCACCAGCTGGAGCTGGTGGAGCAGCTGTGCGACACCGTCACCATCCTCGACCGGGGCAAGGTCGTCGCCGCCGGGCGCATCCCCGAGCTGCGCCGGCGCCACGGGGGACGCCACCTGCGGGTCGAGGTCGCAGGCGCAGGCGCAGGCAACGGGTGGGTCGACAGCCTGGCCGGCGTGACCGTGGTCACCCACGACGGCGACGCGGTGGTGCTGCAGTTGGCCGACGGCGCCGACACCCAGGCCGTGCTCGACGCGGCCCGGGCTGCGGGCCGGGTGGAGGCGTTCACGCCCCAGTCGCCGACCCTGTCCGAGCTCTTCCGGGAGGTGGTGCAGGCGTGAGCTCCGACCGGCTCTCGAGCCGACGGGCCGTCTCCCTCGTCATCCGGCGGGAGCTGTTCGAGCGCACCCACCAGCGGGCGTTCCTGGTCTCCACCGGCGTGACCCTGCTCATCGTGCTGGCCATCGCCATCGTCCCCGGCCTCGGGGGCGACGACGGTCCCGAGAAGTTCGACGTGGGCGTGGTCGGCGAGGCGGGGGCGCCCCTGGCCGAGGCCCTGCCCCGGGTCGACCTGGGGGAGCGGTTCGAGGTGAAGACCCGCATCCTCCCCAACCGGGCCGAGGCCGAGCGCCTGGTCGACGACGACGAGCTCGACGCGGCCGTCGACGGCGACTCGGTGATCGTGAAGGAGGAGCTGAACGGCGACCTGGAGGCGCTGCTCCAGCTGGCCAACCGCGACGTCCGGGCCCAGCAGGCGCTGGCCGCGGCCGGGGTGTCGGGCGACCAGGCGTCGGCCATCACCGACCCGGCCCCGTTGCGGACCGACGCCATCGACCCGCCCGACGAGGAGCAGGACGACCGGCGCTCCCTCGTCATCTTCGGCGTGTTCTTCGTCTTCGGCCAGATCTTCGGCTACGGCTTCGCGGTGGCCAGCAGCGTGGTGGAGGAGAAGTCGTCCCGGGTGGTCGAGCTGCTGCTGGCCAAGATGCGGCCGGGCGAGCTCCTCACCGGCAAGATCGTCGGCGTCGGCGCCCTCGGCTTCGCCCAGCTGGCCCTGTTCATGGTGGTGGGCCTGGTGGCGGCCTCGGTGACCGGATCGATCGACCTCCCGCCCGGGGTGGGCGGCGCGTTCGTGCTGGTCCTGGGCTGGTTCCTGCTCGGCTTCGCCATCTACAGCGCCCTGTTCGCCATGGCGGGGGCGGTCGCGTCCCGGGCCGAGGAGCTGCAGAACACCACGTCGCCGATCACCTTCCTGATCATGGCCGGCTACTTCGGCACCTTCGCCGCCATCGGCGACGCCGACGGGCTGATGGCCAAGGTCATGTCGTGGGTGCCGTTCTGGTCGCCGCTGGTGATGCCCATCCGGATGGCTTCGGGCGAGGCGTCGGCGGGGGAGGCGGCGATCGTGGTGGTGGCGGTGCTGGTGACGGTCGTGGTGGTGGTGCGGGTGGCGGCGCGGGTCTATTCCGGCGGCGCCCTCCGCACCCGGGGCCGGATCAAGCTGAAGGAGGCCCTGGCCGCGTCGTCCCGACCCTGAATGCTCCCGTGATTTCGACGGTGGGTTCGGGGGCTCGGGGGTAGCCTGCCGTGGTGGAGTTCCGACGCATCAACGCCTTGCCGCCGTACGTGTTCACCATCATCGACGGGTTGAAGATGGCGGCCCGGCGGGCAGGCGACGACGTGATCGACCTCGGCTTCGGCAACCCCGACATCCCGTCCCCCGACATCGCGGTGGAGAAGCTGGCCGAGGCCGCCCGCAACCCTCGCAACCACCGGTACTCGTCGAGCAAGGGCATCCCCAAGCTGCGGATGGCGGCGGCCGACCTCTACAAGCGCCGCTTCGACGTCGACCTCGACCCCGACACCGAGGTCATCAACGTCATCGGGGCCAAGGAGGGGCTCACCCACCTCATGTGGGTGCTGCTGGGCCCGGGCGACACCGCCCTCGTGCCCACCCCGTCCTACCCCATCCACATCTACGCCCCCCTGTTCGCGGGCGCCGACGTGCGCCGGGTGCCCCTCGGCCCGGGCGAGGACTTCTTCGCCAACCTCATCAACGCCTGGGAGAACGCCTGGCCCCGGCCCAAGGTGATCGTCCTCTCGTTCCCCCACAACCCGACCACCACCTGCGTCGACCTGGAATGGCTGACCCGCCTGGTCGACTTCGCCCGCGAGCACCAGGTGATCCTCGTCCACGACTTCGCCTACTCCGACACCGCCTTCGACGGCTACATGCCGCCGTCGATCCTGCAGGTGCCGGGGGCCAAGGATGTGGCCGTCGAGCTCTACACCCTCACCAAGTCGTTCTCCATGGCCGGCTGGCGGGTCGGTTTCCTGCTGGGCAACGCCGAGATCGTGCAGGCCCTGGCCAAGCTCAAGTCGTACCTCGACTACGGCGCCTTCCAGCCCATCCAGATCGCGGCCACGGTGGCCATGAACGAGGCGTCCGACTACCCCAAGGAAGTCAACGAGATCTACTGGGGCCGGCGCGACGCCCTCTGCGACGGGCTCAACCGCATCGGCTGGGAAATCGAGAAGCCCAAGGCGACAATGTTCGCGTGGGCGCCGATCCCCGAGCCCTACCGGGAGATGGGATCGGTGGAGTTCGCGTCGTTCCTGGTCAACGAGGCCAAGGTGGCTACCTCGCCCGGCATCGGCTTCGGGGCCACGGGCGACGGCCACGTGCGCTTCGCCCTCATCGAGAACGAGCAGCGCATCGGCCAGGCCGTCCGGAACCTGCGCCGGGCCCTCACCAAGCTGTAGCGCACCGATGGAGGAGATCGACGACGGCGACACCGTGTGGCGCTTCGACACCGACTTCCTCCGGTCGAACTGGACGTGCATCTGGGGCCGCGGCTGCCTGGGCATCCGGTCCGAGCCGGCCGAGCACCTGGGTCAGGGCTGCTGCTCGTTGGGAGCCGACCTCGACGGCGAGGACGAGTCCCGCAACATCAGCGCCTTGGCCGCCACCCTCGACCCCGCCCGCTTCGAGCACCACCGGGCGGCGGCCGAGGGTGGCGTCTTCGGCGACGAGGCCCGCACCACCACCCGGGTGGTGGACGGGGCGTGCATCTTCCTCAACCGGCCCGGCTTCCCGGGCGGGGCCGGCTGCGCCCTCCACCTGGAGGCCGACCACTGCGGCGAGTCGCCCGTGGTGTGGAAGCCGTCGGTCTGCTGGCAGCTGCCGATCAAGGTGGACTGGGAGCCGGGGGAGGGTGACACCGAGGTGGCCACCGTCCGCCGCTGGGAACGGCGGGACTGGGGCGCCGACGGCGAGACGATGGCCTGGTGTTGCACGGAGGGCGAGCGGGCCTACGTCGGCGACCGGCCGGTGATCGACTCCCTGGCCGGGGAGCTGGAGGAGATCCTCGGGGAAACGGTGTACGTGGAGCTTCGCCGGCGCCTCGACCGCTCCTAGGATCGGGCCGTGACCGAGGTCGAGATGTCCAAGGGGTTCGCCAGCGTCGACCGCATGCCCGACCCGTCGCTGCTGGTGCGGGCGATGGACGAGACGGCCGATTGGCAGGCCGTCCGGGACTTGCGGGCCCTCACCGCCGACCGGCTCCGGGTCGGGCCGGGGGCGAGCTTCCTCGACGTCGGCTGTGGTCCGGGAGACGTGGTGATCGGCTTCGCCCGCACCATCGGTCCCGGGGGACGGGCCGTGGGCATCGACGTGAGCACGACGATGCTCGACGAGGCCCGGCGGCGGGCAACGGCGGCGGGGGTCACCGCCGAGTTCGAGATGGGCGACGCCATGCACCTTGCCTTCCCCGACGACACGTTCGACGCCACCCGGTCGGAGCGGACCTTCCAGTGGCTCCCCGAGGCCCAAACGGCCCTGACCGAGATGGTGCGGGTGACCCGTCCCGGGGGGGCGGTGGTCGTGATCGACACCGACTGGGGCTCGTTCTCCATCGACCACCCGGAGCCGGCTGTCACCCGCAAGATCTTCGACCACTTCGAGAACAGTCGCACCGAGCACACTGTCGGTCGCCGGCTAGGCCGGTTCTTCCGGGCCGCGGGCCTGGCCGACATCACGGTCGTGGCCCGGGTCGCCCTCATCACCGAGTGGAACCCCGACGATCGTCCCGGGCCGCCCGGGCTCCCACCGCTGGCGATGTTCATCGGATCGATCGTGCAGTCGGGGGGGATCACGGCCGACGAGGGTTCGTCGTGGATCGACCAGATCATCCGGTTGGGCCGGGCCGGCGACTTCTGCGCGTCGCTCACCATCCACGCCGCCTGCGGGACCAAGCCGACCTGACGGCTCCCTCGTGCGGGCCCGGAACGTCACGACGCCGCCATTTACGACGCACGAAACGCTTCATGCGCCCAAATCGTCGTGATCCGGCCGCAAACTCGCCATTTCACCACGATTACGATGCACGAAACGCGGCTTGAACCGACGGGGGCTAGGTGACTCCGACGAGGTCGACGACGAAGACGAGGGTCTCGTTGGGGCCGATGGCACCGCCTGCGCCGCGGGCGCCGTAGCCGAGCTCGGGCGGGATCGTCAGCCGGCGGCGGCCGCCGACCTTCATGCCGGCCACGCCCTGGTCCCAGCCGCCGATGACCATGCCCGCGCCCAGGCGGAACTGGAACGTCTGGCGGCGGTCCCAGGAGGCGTCGAACTGACGCTGGTTCGACCAGGCCACGCCCACGTAGTGGACCTCGACGTTGGCGCCGGACTTGGCCTCCTTGCCCTCGCCGACCTCGATGTCTTCGATCACCAGTTCGGCCGGCGGCTCGCCTCCGGCAACGGAGACCTCGGGCTTGTCTTTACGTGCCATAGGAGCACCGTACAGGCCGTGTGACCGGCGTCGTGACGGCATCGTCGCGGCGCCGAAACCCGCCGTTCACACCCCGTCCGTAGGTTGCAGCCCATGGAGACCTTCGTCGTGCGGGTGTGGTTGCCGGACCGTCCGGGCGCGTTGGGCGCGGTGGCCAGCCGCATCGGCGCCGTCCGGGGCGACGTCGTGGGCATCGACATCCTCGAACGAGGTGCGGGCCGGGCCATCGACGAGCTGGTCGTCCAGCTCCCCGATGCCAGCCTGGTATCGCTGCTGGTGAACGAGATCGACCAGGTCGACGGGGTCGACGTGGAGGACGTGCGGGCCGCGCCGGAGCGCATGTTCGACGCCCGCCTCGACGCCCTGGAGACGGCCGCCCTCCTGGTAGCGGCCTCCAGTCCGGCCGAGCTGTTGCGGATGATGGTCGACCACGCCGGGGCCGACTTCGGATCCGAGTGGGTGGCAGCCGTCGACCTCGACGACCGCATGCTGCTCGCCTCCCAGGGCGTCCCCCCGCCCCCCGCCTGGCTGGCCGCCTTCGTGGCCGGCAGCCGGACGTCGGCCGCGGTCGCGGCGGGCGAGTGCGGTCCCGACGACGTGGCGTGGGCGGCCCTGGCCGACGCGTCCATCGCCCTCGTGCTCGGACGCCGGGGACGGCCGTTCCGGGCCCGGGAGCGCCGCCAGCTGGGCGCGCTGGCCCGCATCGTCGACGCCCGGCTGGTCGAGCTGGCCCTCCACGACCGGGCCGAGCTCGGCGCCGCCGCGATCGCCAACTAACGAACGGCGGCGCGGCGGCGTCACGACCGGCCCGCCCGGTGCCGTAGCTTCGGCGGGGTGCGCAAGGGCAACCGACACTCGCGGGCGATCACGGTCGAGCGGATGATCGCCGCCCCCGCCCAGCAGCTCTTCGACGTGGTGGCCGACCCCGCCCTGCACCCCGTGATCGACGGGTCGGGCACGGTGAAGCGTGCGACCGAGGGGTCGCCGGCCCGGTTGTCGCCCGGCGCCCGCTTCGGGATGGCCATGCGCCTGGGCACCCCCTACCGCATCACCAACACGGTGGTGGAGTTCGAGGAGGGCCGCCTCCTGGCCTGGGACCACCTGGGCCGGGCCCGCTGGCGGTACCGGTTCGAGCCGGTCGACGACGGCCGGGCCACCCGGGTGGTCGAGTCGTGGGACTACTCCACCGCCCCCCGGTGGCTGGCGTGGACGCTCGGGCTGCTCGGCTTCCGCAGCCGCAACCGGCGGGGGATGGAGCGCACCCTGGAGCGGCTGGAAACCCAGGTCACCCGGCCGCAGGTGCGCCCGACGTAAGCATCGCCGACGTCAGCCGGTGGCGTGGCTGTCGTGGTCGGTGGACTCGACCGCGCCGTCGCTGTCGCTGTCGAGGTCGAGGTTGACATGCTCGTCGACCGGCCCCGACCCGTCGCCCGCCGATGACGACGGCGGGTCAGGCACCGCCGCCAGATCGGGTGGCGTGTCGGGTCCGCCGGCGGTCACCGGCCCCGACCCGTCGCCCGCCGACGAGGACGGCGGGTAGGTCATCGCCGCCAGATCGGTCGGGGTGTCGGGTCCGCTGGCGGCCGCCGCCGCCGCCCGCCGGTCGAAGCGACGCACGGCCGCCTTGTCGCGGGCGGAACGGGCCTGCGCCTTCACCTTGTCGAGCGCCCGCTCGGCCCAGGCGAACTGGGTGGCGAGGATGGCGAGGCCGGCGATGATCACCAAAAGGCCTGGTCCGGGCGTGACCAGCATCACCACGCCGGCGGCGGTGACCGTGCCCCCGACCAGCCCCACACCCAGCAGCACCGTGCTGCGCCGGATGAAGCGCAGGATGGCGACCAGCTTCAACACCCGACCATGCTGGCACGATCGGCGGTTTATGGTGTCGCGTTCGCTCGCGGGTCGGGTGTGACGCCGGCCGCAGCCAGCGTGGCCAGCAGTTCAGCGATGATGCCGGGCCCGGCCGCGACCACCGACGCGGTCGACGGAGGGCCCCCGTCGTAGTCGCAGACGACGGCCCCCGCCACCGACGCGATGAGGGTGCCGGCGGCCATGTCCCACGGCTGCAGGCCGGTCTCGAAGTAGCCGTCGAGGCGACCACAGGCCACCAGGCACAGGTCGAGGGCGGCCGCCCCCAGCCGGCGGATGTCGCGCACCGCGGGGAGCAGAGCGGGGAGGGCGAGGGCCTGTTCCGCCCGTCGGGACGACAGGTAGGCGAACCCGGTGCCGATCAGCGATGTGGCCAGCACGGTCGAGCCCGACACCGAGATGGGCACCCCGTTGCACCATGCTGCCCCTCCAGGGGCGGACGCGTCGCCCCGGATCGCCGAGTAGACCTGGCCGTGGCTGGGGTCGGCGACCACTCCCACCTCGACCACCCCGTCCACCTCGACCGCGATCGAGACCACCCACGCCGGGATCCCGTAGAGGTAGTTGGTGGTGCCGTCGAGGGGGTCGATCACCCACCGCACGCCGCTCGTCCCGGGTCGGGACGCCCCCTCCTCGGCCAGGATGGCGTCGTCGGGGCGGGCGGCGAGGATGCCGGACACGATGAGGGCCTCCGACGCCCGGTCGGCGTCGCTCACCATGTCGTTCACCGACGACTTGGTGTCGATGCCCGAGCTCGGGTGACGCTGGCCCTCGAGCAGGAGGGTCGACGCCTGGCCCGCCAGCCCCAGCGCCAGGTCGAGCAGGTCGGCCAGCCCTCCGGCTTCGGCCGTCAAGCGGCGGCGGTGGGGGAGCGGGTCACGATCTGCAATCGTACGGGCATGGTTATGGCGTGAGCGGAATCGTCGACCTGCGCTCCGACACCGTCACCCGGCCCACGGCAGCCATGCGCCGGGCCATGGCCGACGCCGACGTGGGCGACGACGTCTACCGCGAGGATCCCACGGTCAACGCCCTCCAGGACGCCTACGCCGAGCGGGTGGGCAAGCCCGCGGCCCTGTTCGTGCCCTCGGGGGTGATGGCCAACCAGCTGGCCCTGCGCATCCTGGCTCCGCCCGGCACCGTGGTCGTGGCCGGCCGCCGCCAGCACGTGGTGATCTACGAGTACGGGGCCGGGGGGCGCAACGCCGGCATCCAGTTCCACGCCGTCGACGATGCCGACGGAACCGTCCACCCCGAGGAGGTGGCGTGGGTGATCGCGGCGGCTCACCACCACCACCCCCGGCCCGGTCTGCTGTGCCTGGAGAACACGCACATGCCGGCCAACGGCGCCCCCTGGCCGGTGGCGCGGCTGCGGGAGACGGCGGCGGTGGCCACCGCGGTGTCGCTCCCTGTGCACCTCGACGGGGCCCGCCTGTTCAACGCCGAGGTGGCCACGGGCACGGCCGCGGCCGACTACGCCGCCCCCGTGACGACGGTGATGTCGTGCCTGTCGAAAGGCCTGGGGGCACCGGTGGGATCGGTCCTGGCGGGTCCGGCCGACGTGATCGAGGAGGCCCGGGGCGAGCGGGCCCGCATGGGCGGCGGGATGCGCCAGGCGGGGGTGATCGCGGCCGCCGGCCTGGTGGCCCTCACCACGATGGTCGACCGCCTGGCCGACGACCACCGTCGGGCCCGGACCCTGGCCGAGGCGGTGGCCGAACGCTGGCCCGACGCCGGCTGCGACCCCGAGACGGTCCACACCAACGTCGTCACCTGGACGCATGCCCATACCGACCGGGTGGTCGATCACCTGTCGGCGCACGGCGTGCTCGGTGGCACCATCGGCCCCGGCGTCCTCCGCCTCGTCACCCACTACGACGTCGACGACGAGGGCGTGGACCGGGCGGTGGCGGCGATCCGCAGCGTTTCCGACTGATGCCCGCCCCCGTCTACCGCGACGTCCCCGAGCGGGCCCTCGCCATCTACGCCCACCCCGACGACCCCGAGATCTCCTGCGGGGCGACGCTGGCCCGGTGGGCGGCGAGCGGGTGCGCGGTGCACGTCCTGGTGTGCGCCCGGGGCGAGAAGGGGTCGCTCGACCCGGCCACCGACACCGACGAGCTGGCCCGCCGCCGGCTGGCGGAGATGGAGGCCTCGGGGGCGGTGCTGGGCCTGGCCGGCCGGCGCCAGCTGGGCTTCCGCGACGGCGAGCTGCCCGACTCCCTCGAGCTCCGGCGGCTGCTCGTGCTCGCCATCCGGGACGTGAAACCGCAGGTCGTGCTGTGCAACGACCCCACCGCGGTGTTCTTCGGCGACACCTATTACAACCACGCCGACCACCGCATCACCGGCTGGGCCGTCCTCGACGCGGTCTCGCCCGCCGCCGGCAACCCCCACTACTTCCCCGGTCCCGTCCCCGCCCACCAGGTGGAGAGCGTGTTCATGTCGGCCACCCTCGAGCCCAACGTCTGGGTCGACGTGGGGTCGTCGATCGAGACCAAGATCGAGGCCGTCCTGTGCCACGAGAGCCAGCTGGGCGAGGGCGGGGAGTTCTTCCGCGACGTCCTCCGCCAGCGGGCGGAGGACGGGGGACGGCTGGCGGGGGTCAGGTACGCGGAGGGGTTCCGCCGCCTGTCGCTCGCCGGGTAGGGGGCCGGGTAGTCGGGGGAACCGCCGGCGACGGTGGTGCGTCCTCTAGGGTAGGCAGCCTGACGCGGGTCAGGGACGGCGGAGAGGAGACGGCGTGGACGCGAGACGTGGTGCGGGCGGTTGGTCGCGGGGGTGGGCGGTGCTGGCCGCGGCGGCGGTGGTGGCGGCGCTGGTGGGTTCGGTGGCTCAGGCCGCCGACGCCGACTTCGACCCGACGTTCGGCGGCGACGGCAAGGTGGTGATCGACTCCGGGGCCGACGACTTCGCCCAAGGGGTGGCCGTCCAACCCGACGGACGGATCGTGGTCGCCGCTACCGGCTGCGACGGTGACTTCCTGGTCGCCCGCTACCTGACCAACGGCGATCCCGATCCCAGCTTCGGCGGGGGCGGGTCGGTGTGCGCCGACGTGCACGACGCCTCCGCCGACCAGGTCGAGGCCGTCCTCGTCCTGGGCGACGGGCGGCTGCTGGTGGCCGGGAACAGCGGGGGCGACTTCGCCGTCGTCCGCCTGGAGGCCGACGGCGACCTCGACGAGACGTTCGGGACCTCGGGGCGGGCCACCTACGACCTGGGCGGGGTCGACGTGCTGCGGGACGCCGACCTGGCCCCCGACGGCAAGATCGTGCTCACCGGGGAGACCACCGGTGCCGGATGCGACTTCGTCGGGCCTACCCGGGGCCAGACGGTGGGAGCGGCGGTTGTCCGCACCACTGCCGACGGCGTCCTCGACGCCGGCTTCGGCGACGGCGGCAAGGCGGTGCGGATCTCGGTCGACGAGGTGCACCGGGCCAACGCAGCCGCGGTGCAGCCCGACGGGTCGATCGTCGTCGCCGGCGTGAGCGCGTCCTGCAGCCGGGTGGTGATCGGCGCCCTCGTCTACCGGTTGACGTCCGGCGGGTTGCCCGACCCGACGTTCGTCGCCGACGGCGTGTTCGACTCCGGCCCCACCACGGCCGTCGACGTCGCCCTCGCGCCGGACGGCAAGGTCGTGGTGCTGGTCGACAGCTTCGTCGGCCCCGCCACCTCGCCCGAGCACGACGACGCCTTCACCGTCGTCCGCTACGACTCCGCCGGCCACGCCGACCTCGGCTTCGGCAGTGGCGGCGTGGCCCGGGCCCTCTTCGGATCGGGGTCGAACGCCACGCCGCGGGCTCTCGCCTTCCAGGTCGACCGCATCGCGGCCGTCGGCGGGGTCGACGGCGACTCGGCCGTGGCTCGCTTCACGCCCGGCGGCGTCCCCGACGGTTCCTTCGCCGGCGACGGCACGCTGGTCGCCGACCTGGGCGGGGTGGACTCCCTCGCCGCGGTGGCGGTCCAGGCCGACGCCAAGCTAGTTGCCGCCGGCCGTTCCGGATCGGACGTGGTCGTGGTGCGCATCGGCGTCCCCGGCCCGTCGCCGACGGAACCCCCGACCACGGTCAGCCCCCCGACCACGGTCAGCCCCCCGACCACGGTCAGCCCCCCGACCACGGTGAGCCCCCCGACCACGGTGAGCCCGCCGACCACGGTGAGCCCCCCGACCACAGTCAGCCCGCCGACGATCCCGGGGAACCCGTTCCGTTTCGTCTGCGACCTGATCCGTCAGCTGGCGGCGTTGCCGTTCTTCGGGTTCCTGCGGAGCCTCCTGCCGAGGTTCGGCTGCCCGGTGTGAGTGGGAGTGGTCCTACAGGTGGCCGGGGGATGAGCCGATAGTTCTAGGGATGGAGCCGATCCAGCCCCCCCGCAGAGCGCCAATGACGCCGCTCAGCGTGGGCGGCCACCCGAACCGGCTCGCCATTCGCCCATGGCACGCAGCACCAGCACCGCCACAACGGCGACACCGGCCGCGCATAGCAACGCCCCGGTTAGAGCGCCGACCGCGGACCATGTGGAGCAGTTGCCGGAACACTGGATCTGGACCAAGGCACGGCCAATGAGGCCGCCGCAGAGGCCGGCCACGACGATGGCGGCGAACGCCACCGCCCGGGCCCGCACGCTCGGCAGCGCCGTCGGCCCGACCCCTAGAAGTTCGTCGGGAATCTTTGGCTCGTCCTCCACCTCCGGCGATCGTAGGCTGGCCGACGGTGGACGCCGCTCCGCACGACCCTCAGGACGCTCAGCACCCTCAGGTCGACCCGGGCGAAGGGCCGCGTGAGATGCGCACGCTGGTGGTGCTGCCCACCTACGAGGAAGCGGAGAACATCGCCGAGGTCCTGCGCCGGCTGAGGGCGGCCGTCCCTGCCGCCGACGTGCTGGTCGTCGACGACTCCAGCCCCGACGGCACGGCCGAGGTGGCCAAGGCCGCGGGGGCCGAGCTGGGCGGCGTCGACATCATGATCCGGGCCGGCAAGTCCGGCCTCGGGTCGGCCTACCGGGCCGGTTTCGCCGAGGGAATCCGCCGGGGCTACGAGATCCTGGTGGAGATGGACTCCGACCTGTCCCACGACCCCGCGGCCCTGCCCACGCTCCTGCGGGCGGTCGAGGCCGGCGCCGACCTGGCCATCGGGTCCCGCTACATCCCCGGCGGCTCCATTCCCCACTGGTCGTTCCGCCGCCGGGCCCTGTCCCGCTGGGGCAACCGCTACGCGGGGATGGCCCTGGGCCTGCCCGTGCACGACGCCACGTCCGGCTACCGGGCCTACCGGGCCGACACCGTCGCCGGACTCGACCTGCCCACGGTGCGGGCCGACGGCTACGGGTTCCAGATCGAGATGGCCTACCGCGTCGCCCGCCGGGGCGGACGGGTGGTCGAGCTGCCCATCGAGTTCGTCGACCGCGAACGGGGCACGTCGAAGATGTCGTCCCGGATCATCGTGGAGGCGCTCCTCCTCGTCACCTGGTGGGGCGTCCGCGACTACCCCAGCCGGGTTTCGGGGCGCCGGGCCGCTCGCCAGGCCTCGGCCCGCCCCCGCTCGGGAATCACGCCCACCACCCCCTGAGGGGCTCCCCGGCGGTGTAGCCGCCGCCTGGCAAGCTGCATCGGTGACCACGGGTCTGCTGTCTCTGTCGGGAGAAGGGCTTTCGATCCTCCACGTCGACATGGACGCCTTCTACGCCTCGGTGGAGATCCTCGACGACCCGTCGCTGGCCGGGAAGCCGGTCATCGTGGGCGGCACCGGCGCCCGCGGCGTGGTGGCCGCCTGCTCCTACGAGGCCCGGGCGTGGGGCGTGCGCTCGGCCATGCCCTCGGTGCGGGCCAAGCGGCTGTGCCCCCACGCCGTGTTCCGGCCGGGACGCTTCCATCGCTACATCGAGCTCAGCCAGCAGCTGCACCGGATCTTCCTCGACTTCACCCCCCTGGTGGAGGGGATCTCCCTCGACGAGGCGTTCCTCGACGTGGCCGGGGCCCGCCGCCTGCTGGGGCCGGCGCCGGTGATCGCAGCTCGGATTCGGGCCCGGATCGGCGCTGAGATGGGCCTGCCCGCCTCGGTGGGGGTGGCCACCAGCAAGATGATCGCCAAGATGGCGTCGGAGGCGGCCAAGCCCACCGCCTCGCCCACCGGTGCGGTGCCGGGGAGGGGCGTGTTCGTGGTGGCGCCGGGGGAGGAGCTCGCTTTCCTGCACCCCCACCCGGTGCGGGCGCTGTGGGGGGTGGGGCCGGCCACCCACCGCCGGCTGGAGCGGTTCGGGGTGGTGACGGTGGGCGATCTGGCCGCGCTGCCGGTGGACACGCTGGTCGGCGCCCTCGGGTCGTCGCTCGGCCGCCACCTGCACGAGCTGGCCTGGGCCCGCGACCCCCGACCGGTGGTTCCCGAGCAGGCGGTGAAATCGATCGGCCACGAAGAGACGTTCGCGGCCGACATGTTCGACCTCGATGCGCTCCACGTGGAGGTCGTGCGCCAGTCCGACGCCGTCGCCACCCGGATGCGCAAGGCGGGCATGGCCGGGCGCACCGTCACGGTCAAGATCCGGTTCCCCGACTTCCGGACGATCACCCGGTCGCGCACCGCGCCCGCGCCGGTCGAATCGGGTCCCGACCTGGCCCGGCTGGCGGCGGAGCTGCTGGCGGCGGTCGACTGCTCGGAAGGGGTGCGGCTGCTGGGGGTGAGCGCGTCGAACCTGGTGGAGCGCCAGGGCGAGCAGCTTTCCTTCGACGACGACGGCAGCGACGACGACGGCGGCGACGACGACGGCCGCCGCCGCCGGGACGAGGGGGCGGAGGGATCGGGCGGGTCAGGCTCGGCGCCGGTGGCGCAGGCGGTCGACGACGTCCGGCGGCGATTCGGCGACGCCGCGGTGGGCCCGGCGTCGCTCATCCGGGGCGGCGCCCTCAAGCTCAAGCGCCAGGGCGACCAGCAGTGGGGACCGTCGGCCGGGCCCCAAACGTGAGGCCACGCGTTGTTGAAGGGGAAAGGCTGTGCGAAGATGGCGGGGCCATAGCTGGGTGTTTTGAAGGGGCTGTCGAGTGCCGCTGAACGAGGACGAGCAGAGAATCCTCTCTGAAATCGAGCAGCAGTTCTACGAGAGCGATCCCGCCTTCGCGCGTGGCGTCGGGCAGACCACCCTCTACCGGCACGCCGGCCGCAACCTCAAATGGGCCGGCCTCGGCTTCTTCCTCGGCTTCGCCATCCTGGTGTGGGCCTTCGCCACGTCCCTGGTCCTGGGCTTCGTCGGCTTCCTGGTGATGCTCTTCTGTGCCTTCGTGTTCGAGCGCAACCTGCGCAAGATGGGCAAGGCCGGTTGGGCCCAGGTCACCGGGAACTTCCGGGCCGGCAACCTCAAGGACTCGGTGGGCGACGTGGGCAAGAAGCTTCGCAAGCGCTTCAAGCGCGACGAGCAGTAGTCCGTTCCCGCACCGGCTCGCCGACCGCGCCGGGTAACTTAGGCTTGACTAAGAACCAATCTTAGGTCATCCTAACTCCATGGAGCGCATCTGCGGGGTGGGAACGGGGGAGTGCCTGCGGGACCGGTTGCTGGCCATGGTGGGGGAGCAGCCGGGTCACGGCTACGACCTGTGCGACCGCCTGGGCTGTATGGCCGGGCGGACGGTTGCCCCGGGCTCGGCCGACACCGTCGCCGTCTACCGGGCGTTGCGGGCCATGGAGCGGGACGGGCTGGTCTCGTCCCGTTGGGACGAGCCCGTGGCCGGCCCCGCTCGCCGCATCTACTCCATCTGCGCCTAGCGCCAAAAGTAACGCCAGGAAAAGGTTAGGCCTCCCTAAGCGATGCTGTTGCAACCACCAAGCACTGAGGTTAGGGTCTCCCTTGTGGCTGCTACGCATCCCGCAACCGCTCCCGTCACCGGCGCCCCCGTCCCGCGCGAGATGGTGCCGGAGCTGGGAATGCGCCGGGTGCGATGGGTCCGCATCTCGATCACCGACGACGGGGTCAAGGCCGACGTCGCCGGTATAGCCCACCGTTTCCCGATCGTGCGCCGGGTGCCGCTGAGCTGGGCCAACACCCTGATCAAGTCCGGATGCCCTTACGTGATCCGCCGCCAGCAGGCCCCGGTCGGAGACGCCTGACCCCATGTACGCCTGCTTGTGCCGAGCCGTCACCGAGAGCTCGGTGCGCGAGGTGGTGGCGGCGGGGGCGTCCACCGTCTCCGAGGTGCGGGCCACGTGCGGCGCCGGCACCGGCTGCGGCGGGTGCCTGCCGTCGCTGCGGCGATTGCTGCGGGAATGCCAGGGTACGGAGCTCGCCTGCACCGCCACGGCCACCCTCGACCCCTGCGCCGGGCTGCTGGAATCGACCTGTTCGGGCAACTGCGCTCAGACCACGGGTCCGTTTGGTGAGACGATGTGTGTGGCCGGTCTCGGCGAAGTGCCTGACGAAGTTCGCCTGGCCGACGTCACGAGCGCGGTGGCCGGCGCCGCCGGCGGCACGGTCAGCACCGTCAGCTTCGCCTGAACCACCCCAATCACGCCTGATTCCCCAACCCGGAGGTAGCAGTGCAGGGCAACCCCGCCGTTCTCGAAGTGCTCAACGACGTCCTCACCGCCGAACTGACGGCGATCAACCAGTACTTCATCGACAGCAAGATGTGCTCGAACTGGGGTTACGACCACCTGGCCGAGCACATCCGGGCCGACTCCATCGACGAGATGAAGGACGCGGAGATGCTCATCGACCGCATCCTGTACCTCGACGGCGTTCCCAACCTCCAGCGCCTGGGCCAGGTGATGGTGGGGGAGACGGTGGTGGAGAAGCTCAACCTCGCCCTCGAGCTGGAGACGGCGGCTATCGCCCGGCTGCAGGCGGGTGTGAACCTCTGCGAGGAGCAGAACGACAACGGCAGCCGGCAGCTGCTGGAGGAGATCCTGTCCGGCGAGGAAGAGCACGCCGACTGGCTCGAGACGCAGCTCGAACTGGTCCGCCAGCTGGGCGAGCCCTTCTACCTGTCGCAGCAGGTGCGCTCCTAAGGACAGCCCGCGGCTCGCCCGGTTTCGAGGCGGCGGGCTAGTCGTCCTCGACCCTGTTGACGTGCCCCTCGTGGGTCCGGATCTCCCGGCCGTCCTCACCCAGGGCCACGGTCAGCTCGTCGCCGATCACGTCTTTGTCGACGATCGTGCCCCACTGCCCGTCGAACTCTCCCTGGGTGATGATCACCTTGTCACCCTTCTTGAACCGAGTCATGAGGCCATCGTGCCACGGTCCGATCCGGCGCCGCGGGTCCACCACCGGTCGTCCTCCCGCAAGCAGGCCCTGATCCACCACTCCGTGGAGCGCGGCATCGACCCGATGCGATAGACGCCTCGGGAGGTGTTCTCGACCCGCCCTTTCCGCACCTCCCACCGCAGGGCGTCGGAAACCACCTTGCTGGGCCGACCCGACATCTGGCACCGATGCCGTTCCGCCAGGTTGACGAGCTCGGCGAGCGTGTGCGGCCGCCGCGCTTGCATGAGGGCCACGATGAGCACGTACCGCAGCCGACGGGACGCCTCGAGGGGCACGGACTCCGAAGGTTTCATAACCCAAGGCTTGCAGGCGGGTGTGACAGCGTGGACCGGAGCAGGCCCGTGGTCGGGCCCGGTTTGCCAGCGTCGGAGCGACAACGACGAATGCCCAGAGCACCCCTGCCGTGCCCGTATGAGCGACGACGAGGGGGCTCCCGGCGCAACCACCCGTGGGTGATGCCCGCGTGCCAGCGTCTGAGCGACAAGGACGAGCCCCCGACGTAGCCGGGTGGTGATGCCCGCTGCCAGCGTTTAGCGACAACGAGGCCTCCCGGCGCAAGCTGCCGTGGTGCGCCTGCCAGCGTCTGAGCGACAACGACGACTCCTCGGGCACCACCCTGGCATTGCACGCTCCGCCAGCGTCCAAGCGGACACCGAGGAGCGCCTCCGAGCGGTACCACCCGTGGGTGTGCCCGCTTGCCAGCGTCGAAGCGACAACGAGGAACCGACCCAGCAGCCGACAGATTGTCGCTCTGACGCTGGCAACCCCCATAGCCGAGGAGCGCTCGACTGAGCGGACAACCGAGGAGCGCCTCCGAGCGGTACCACCCGTGGGTGTGCCCGCTTGCCAGCGTCGAAGCGACAACGACGAGCGACGATCCCAGCAGCCGACAAGTTGTCGCTCCGACGCTGGCAACCCGATCGGACCGAAGAGCGCTCGACTGGGCGGCGCCGACGGGCTGTCGCTCCGACGCTGGCAACGATCGAGTTGATGGCGAACGCCCCCGACCAGTGGCGAGGACACCTGGTCGCTCCGACGTGGGAACACGATCGGGTTTGAATCCACGGGAAGAGCGCGGGCACGCTGTCGTTCCGACGAGCGGGTTCGAGTTGGGCGGCCGGACAGGTTCGTCGCTCCGACGCTGGCGATCGGCTCGACGGCGGATCCCCGACCCGGCGGCCGGACAGGTTGTCGCTCCGACGCTGGCAAATACCGATCATGGCGACGGGTTCTGCGCCTGGCGATGGGTCGAGTACCGCCCTCCTGTGATCTGGTCCCGGGGGGCGCTCGGATCACGGTTCGGCTCATTGGAGGGCGACGGGGTCCCGGCCTCCCACCGGAACGGCCGTGGTGGTGCCATCAGGGCGCGGACGTCAGCTGATGCCGAGGTCGCGCAGGCGCTTCTGGCGGGCGACCACGAAAGCGGCGATGCCCAGGGCCACCAGGGTGAGCACGCTGACTGCGAAGACCGCCCCCGACCCGGCTGTGGGTGTGCTGGCCGTGGCCGTGCCGCCGGCGGGGGCCCCGGCGCCGGGGGTGGTGGTGACGGTGGTGGTGGTGGTGGGGCTGGGTGTGGGGGTGGTGGTGCCAGGCTGGTTGGCCGGTCCCCCCGAGGAGTTGGTGGCCTGGGCGTAGGCCACGCTCGGGGCGGCGACGATGGTCACGACCACCGCCAGCAGGGTCAGGGTCATCGCCAGCGCCAGCGCCAGCGCCAGCGCCCGGCGGGCCTGCACCGCCTGCCTGGGAGCGGGCGTGGGCGGAAGCGACGTCGACATGTCGTCGCGCCTACCCAGGGCATCGACCCCGCTAACGGCGGGCCCATTGGCGGAGCAGGGGACGAGGGTCGAGCGCCCACCGGACTCGCTGCAGGGGGGTGGCCTCGGCCCGGAGGACGGTGCCCAGGGCGGCCGCCGTCTCCTCCGCCCGAAGTGCGACGTCGGGCGCCACGCCTGCGCCCGACCACGCCGCCGTCTCCGCGTCGACAGTAAGGACATCCAGGTGGCGGGCCACTTCCGAGCCCCCCACCGGTCCCACCCGGGCCGCGTACTCGGGCCCCGTCTCCCACCGCTGCTGGCCCAGTCCGGTGGCAGCCAGGTCCTCCTCCGCCTCGTCCCAGGCCACCAGCACCCGCTGCGCGGGGGACGTGGCGGCCAGCCGACGTCGGCGGCGGACTGTCTGCCGCACCAGAGGCACCGCCGCCAGCGCCACCAGCGGCAGGAGCAACAGCAGGACGAGGGCGGCGCGCAGCAAGCGACTGGCCACCGACGGGCCGGGCTCGTCGACGGGGCCGGCGGCGGGCTGCTCCTCGGGCGTGGGGGCCGGTGTCGTCGCCCCCGGGGCCGTGGCCGCCGCCCCGGGGACGGTGGTGTCGGGCGTGGCCGGCGTCTCCGCCTCGGCGGGGGCCACGTCGGTGTAGTCCTCCGCCCCCGGCTGACCCCGGCCGGGCGTGGGCTCGAAGGCCACCCACCCGTACCCGGTGATGTACACCTCGGGCCAGGCGTGGGCCTCCCGGTCGGTCACGTGGTAGCGGCCGTCGGCCCCGAGGGCGCCGGGGGTGAAGCCGACCGCCACCCGCGCCGGGAGCCCGACGACGCGGGCCATGGCCGCGAACGTGCCCGCGAACTGCTCGCAGTACCCGACCCGGTCCTCCAGGAAGCGCACGATGGCGTCGTCGCCGTGGCCGGGAGCCACGTCGAGGCTGTAGGTGAACTCGGACCGGAACCAGTCCTGCAACGCTCGGGCCTTGCCGAAGGGGGTGGTCTGGCCGACGACGACCTCCCCCGCCTGGAGGCGCACCGACACGGGGAACTCGGGGGGCAGGGGGAGGTAGCGCTCGGCAATCGCCCCCGGCATGCCCTCGGGGGCGGCGGCCAGGGCTTCGGCGGTGAGGGTGGGCAGGGCCGACTCCACCCGGTAGGCGAGCCCGTCGGCCGACTCCCGATCGGTGAGGAGGCTGCCCGAGTCGCGCTCGTAGCGCAGCCCGGGCACCTGGCCGTCGACCCGGTCGGGGCGGAAAGCGGCGGGGAGCCAGATGGCGGACAGGGCGCCGATGACGAAGTCCTGGGGGAGGGTCTGCTCGGGCCCGCTGGTAGCGACGCCGTCGGGCAGGGACCCCTTAGCCCGCTGGTAGCTGCCCCGGGACGACCAGATGCTCCCGTCGAAGCGGTCGAGCGACGTCAGCCGCCAGTAGGCGGGCGCGGGGCTGCCTACGGTGAAGACCTCGGCTCCCGACGGGTTCACCAGACGGCCCCGGATGTCGACCAGCGGGCTGACGGTGACCCGCGCCGAGCCTCGGGCCCCGGGCTTGTCGCCGATGCCGAACAGGCTGGGGGAGTCGGCCCCCGGCAGGCGGGGACCCACGACCACTCCGGCCAGCACCGCGGCCAGCCCCACCACCGCCGCCGCCCGCAGCACGGCGCCGTCGCCCTGGGCCCCCCGGGTGCCGAACCACGCCCCGGTGGTGGTGCGGGCGCCGACGTCGGCCAACACCACGAAGGCGAGGACGGCGCCCAGGTAGGCGGCGGTGAGGCCGATCCGGTGGCGTTCGGTACCGAGCATGGCCCCGAAGAGAAGGACGACGAACGAAGGGACGATCGCCTCGAACCGCGCTCGCACCCGGAAGGCGAACAGGTCGCCCACCCACGCCGCCAGCCACGCCCCCATGGCGCAGGCGAGGATGAAGCCTCGGTTGACGGGAGCAGGCGCCACGACCGCCCCGAATCGGTCCCAGGCGGTGCGCAGGTCGGTCCTGACCGCGTTGAGCGTGTCGCCGCCGGGGATGCCCAGGGTGGTGGTTTGGGGCTCGATCACCCAGGCCACGTACAGCAGCAGGCCAAGGCCGGAGATGGCGGCCGCCACCACCGGGTTGAGGCCCCGACGGCGCACGACGCTCGCGACCAGATGGCTGACCAGGGCGGCGCCGACCACGGGGGGCAGGAAGGAGCCGTCGGCGAACAGCCGGGTGAGCGACGCGATGGCGGCCACGGTCACCAGGGCCAACGAGAGCTCGGCCAGGGCGGGGGTCACGCTCCCGGCCGACAGTCGGCGGGAACCGGCGGCGGGCGGTGAGGCCGCGGCCGCGACCGGCGGGGCCGACGACAACGTCGACATCGACGAGTCGTGTTCGAGCGTCCTCATCGGCGAGCCGCGGGGCGGAGGCCGAGTCCGCCGATGGACAACGTCGCGTCCCAGGCGGCGGCGAAGGACCGGTTGACAGGAACCACCACCACGTGGCCGACGGCGGGCCACGGGGCGGTCTCGGAACGGGGCCGCCGGCCCTCGAAGGCGACCAGGGTGACGGCCGACGGGTTGCGTCCCAGGCGGGTGAGGCGGTCGAGGTCGGGCGCATCGACGGCGGACGTGGTGACGACCGCCACCGCCCCGTCGACGGCTCGGTTGGGCCCCAACGAGTCGAGGCCCCGGGCGCCGTCGCCGGAAGGGACGAGCACCGCCAGCCGGGCCAGCACCACCTCCAGGTGGCCGGCGCCCGACCCGAACCCGGAGTCGACCCCGTCCGTCGTGACCAGCCGCACGACCGACCCGTGCTGCCAGCAGGCGGTGATCACGCTGGCCGCGGCCGACACCGCCCCCTCGAGGGACCAGTCGGTGTGGAGGCGGGCCCGGATGTCGAGCACGATCGTGGCCCGCCCCTGCCACGGCACCTCGTTCTGCCGGATCATGATCTCGTCCCGCCGGGCGGTGGAGGGCCAGTGGACGCGGCGCATGTCGTCGCCCTGCTGGTAGGCCCGCAGGGCGTAGAAGTCCTCCCCCGTGAGCCCCACCGCCGCCGCCCGGGGCGTGGTGTGGTGCCGGTCGCGGCCGGGGCTGTCGGGCAGGGGACGGACCTTGTCGATGCGGGGGTACACGGTGAGCTCGGCGACGGGCGCGATCGACGACGACCGCTTGGCCAATCCGAAGGGGTCGGACCGCTCCGCCTCCAGGGGACCGATGGAGAACACCCCCCGGCGGTCGGCCGGCAGCCGGTAGCTGGCCTGGTCGGACTGCCCCGGCGCCAGGGGCGGGAGCAGGAAGCGGGCCTGGCGGGGCCCACCGGCGAGGGCGTCGCGCAGGCCGAGGACGGGCGAGCGGCGGCGGGCCCGGTTGCGGATGGACAGCTCCACCCGGCTGTTGTCGCCCACGTGGACCCGGGGCGGGTTGAGCTGCCGGGAGGCCTCCAGGTCGGGATGGCGGGTGATCACGTAGACCGCCCCCGCCACCACCAGTCCCATGGCGCCGGCGGCGAGCACGTACAGCTCCACCAGGCCCAGGGTCCGCCCCGCCAGCACCAGCACCCCCGCCCCGATCAGCACGCCCCACCCCCGCCGGGTGAGCAGACCCCTCATCAACGCCACCGCTAGCGGGCCGCGGGCACCGACACCGAGCCCAGGACCGAGAGGAGGAGGTCGGCTCGGTTGACGCCCCGGAGCTGGGCGTCGCCGGTGAGGGCGAGCCGGTGCTCGAGGACGGGCAGGGCCAGCGCCTTGAGGTCGTCGGGCACCACGTAGTCGCGCCCGAGCGAGGCGGCCCGGGCCCTCGCCGCCCGGAGCAGCCCGAGGGCCGCCCGGGGGGACACGCCGAGCGCCAGCTGGGGGTGGAGGCGGGTGGCGGCGGCCACGTCGACGATGTAGCCCTTGAGGCTGGGGGCGACGTGGATGGCCGAGGCCAGGGCGGTCATGGTCTGGACGTCGGCCGCCGACGCCACCGGCCGCAGCGAGGCGGCGGGGTCGGTGCGCCCGTGGGTGTCGAGGATGCCGATCTCGGCCGCCCGGTCGGGATAGCCCATGCCGATGCGCATGAGGAAGCGGTCGAGCTGGCTCTCGGGCAGGGGGTAGGTGCCCTCGTGCTCCACCGGGTTCTGGGTGGCGATCACCATGAAGGG
This sequence comes from uncultured Acidimicrobiia bacterium, assembly GCA_963829165.1. Lineage (GTDB taxonomy): Bacteria > Actinomycetota > Acidimicrobiia > Acidimicrobiales > AC-14 > JAXDMK01. The sequence continues at coordinate 317,155 of CAWHIC010000007.1, forward strand.
GGCCGCCAGCCGGTAGGTGGTGCCGTCGACGGTGACCTGGCGCTCCTCCATTGCCTCCAGCAGCGCCGACTGGGTCTTGGGCGACGCCCGGTTGATCTCGTCGCCCACCACCAGGTTGGCGAAGATGCCGCCGGGGCGGAACTCGAAGGCCCCGTTGGCCCGGTTGTAGACACTGACGCCCGTGACGTCGCTGGGCAGCAGGTCGGGCGTGAACTGGATGCGCCGCCACGAGCAGTCGAGGCTGCCGGCGATGGCCTTGGCCAGGCTGGTCTTGCCCACGCCGGGGACGTCCTCGATGAGGAGGTGACCCTCCGCCACCAGGCACAGCAGCGCCAGGCGGATGGCTTCGTCCTTGCCCTGGACGATGGTGGCGACGTTGGCCACCACCGCCTCGAAGCTTTCGGAGAAGGTCTGGACGGCTCGGGCCGCGACGCGAGATCTCGACATGGGTGGGGTGCTCAGGTTACCTGCCGGGTCTCCCGTCCCCGGATCAGCCGAGCCCGGTGCGACCGGAGCCGCGTCATTCCTCCTCAAGGGGAAGGACGGGCCGGTCGATACCGGCAGGACGCGGCCGCCTGGACGTGTCGAGGAGGCACGGTGGGACTTCGAGCCGCACGATTCACGGTTGTCGCCCTGATGGCGGCCGCCTGCCTCACCCCGGCTGCCGTCGCCGGTGCCCAACCCTCGACGTTCGCCGACCAGTCGCCGGCCGCCCAGTCGCTCGGCCCGGCGGCCCAGGCGGCGGCCGACGTGTCGGTGGGCTACCAGGTCAACGCCCTCCACGACGGGAACCTCGACAGCGGCGTGGAGGTCCCCCCGCTGACCAAGGCGTGGACGAGGGACCTGGGCGCGAGCGTGTCCTACCCGGTGATCGCCGACGGACGGGTCTTCGTGACCACCCCGACCGGCGGTGGCTACGGCACCAGCGTCTACGCCCTCGACGCGGTCACCGGCGACGACGTCTGGGGACCCGTCGACCTGGGCGGCCTCTACTTCTGGTCGGGGCTCACCTACGGCCAGGGCAAGGTCTTCGTCCTCACCTACAGCGGCATCCTCCAGGCCCTCGACGCCCGCACGGGAGCCATCGAGTGGGCCGTGGCCCTCCCCGGCCAGTACGCGTTCAGCTCGGCCCCGACCTACCGGGCCGGTCTGGTCTTCGCCGGCGGCGCGGGGACGGGCGGCACCGTCTACGGCGTCTCCGCCCTCGACGGCCGAGTCCTGTGGACGCAGCCGGTGGCCAACGGCGACAACAGCTCGCCCGCCGTGTCCGACACCGGGGTCTACGTCTCCTACGCCTGCACCCAGGCCTACGGGTTCGCCCCCGCCACCGGCGCCCCCCTGTGGCACTACGCGGGACCGTGTTCGGGCGGGGGTGGCAAGACGACGGTGCTCTCCAACAACCGCCTGTGGACCCGTGACTCCAGCGGAGGGACGGTGTTCAACGCCTCCACCGGCGCCCTGCTGGCCTCCTTCGGCGCCGGACCCGCCCCCGCCTTCGACGGCCAGGTCGGCTTCTTCCTCAGCGGCGGCGTCCTCAAGGCCCGCAACGCCGTCAGCCAGGCGTTGCTGTGGTCGTTCGCAGGCGACGGCCTGCTCAGCACCGCCCCCATCGTGGTCAACGGCTACGTCTACGTGGGCTCGACGGCCGGGCACCTCTGGGCGCTGGACGAGACCACCGGGCTCCCGGTGTGGGACGACAACGTGGGCGCTCCCATCACCTACCCCGACGAGCACAACGTGAGCCAACCCCTCACCGGCCTCGGCGCCGGGCAGGGCCTGATCGTCGTCCCCGCCTCCAACCTCCTCGTCGCCTACACCGGCGCTTCCGGGCCCACCCCGCCGGCGATTCCCGCCCCGGCCCGGGGATGGGGCCTGAACGCGGTCGGGGAGGTCGGCGACGGCACCCTCGTCGACCGACACGGGTCGGTCACCCTCGGCGGCCTGCCCGCCCCGGCCGACGTCAACGGCGCCCTTCTGCACAGCCTCTCGGTGCAGGGCGACGGCACGGTGAAGGCCTGGGGCTGGAACGCCTACGGCCAGGTGGGCGATGGCACCACCGCTGACCGCGCCGCCCCGGTGACCGTCTCCGGCCTCACCGACGTGGTCGAGGTGGCGGGCGGGGCCCTCCACAGCCTGGCCCTGCGGGACGACGGCACGGTGTGGGCCTGGGGTTGGAACGGCTACGGCCAACTGGGCGACGGCACCACCACCAGCCGGCGAACGCCCGGGCCCGTCCCCGGCCTCACCGGCGTGGTGGCCATCGCCGCCGGTTTCCACCACAACCTGGCCCTGCGGTCCGACGGCACCGTGTGGGCGTGGGGCTTCAACGGCGTCGGCCAGGTGGGCGACGGCAGCATCGTCGACCGCCGCACGCCGGTGAAGGTGACGGGGCTCTCGGCGGTGGACTCGATCGCGGCCGGCGCCACCCACAGCGTCGCCGTGGTCGCCGACGGCACGGTGCGGACGTGGGGCTGGAACATCGCCGGGCAACTGGGCGACGGAACCCTCACCGAGCGTCACGTCCCGGGGCCGGTCGTCGGTCTCAACCACGTCTACCGGGTCAGCGCCGGCTTCCACCACAACGTGGCCCTCCGGGAGGACGGCACGATCTGGTCCTGGGGCTGGAACATCTACGGCCAGCTGGGCGACGGCACCACCGTCACCCGGGCCCTACCGGTGAAGGTCGCGACCTCGGCCGTGGTCGTCGACGTGGCCGCCGGCGGCATCCACAGCGTGGGGCTCGACGAGAACGGTGCGGTGGGCGCGTGGGGCTGGAACGACTTCGGCCAGGTCGGCGACGGCACGACCACCGACCGGTTGGTGCCGGTGCCGGTGCCGGGCCTGGACGCGGCCTCCGCCGTGGCCGCCGGGGGGTACCACACGCTCATCCTCTGACGAGGGTGAAGAATCAGGGTCGTGGAGGTGGTCCTGGCGGTCGACATCGGGGGGACGAAGCTGGCCGCGGGCCTGGTCGACGAGAAGGGCGAGGTGGTCGCCTCGGCCCAGGCGCCGACGCCGACGACCACCGACGCCGACGTGCTCTTCTCGGTCCTGCTGGCCGTGATCGACTCGGTCGGGCGGCAACGGGGACGTGGTCGGGTGCGGGGTGGGTTGCGGGGGGCCGATGACGGCCGGCGGTGAGTCGGTCTCCCCCCTCCACCTCCCCGCCTGGCGGGAGTTCCCCCTGCGGTCGAGCGCTGGCCGAGGCCACCGGCCTGCCCACGTTCGTCGAGAACGACGGCAAGGCCCTGGCCCTGGGGGAGGGATGGTGCGGGGCGGCGGCGGGCGTGTCCGACTTCATCGCCGTGCTCGTATCGACGGGCGTCGGCGGCGGGATCGTCCTCGACGGCCGCCTGCTCGACGGGGCGGGGGGCAACGCCGGCCACATCGGCCACGTGGTGGTGGTGCCCGACGGCGCCCCCTGCCGGTGTGGCGGGCAAGGATGCCTGGAGGCGGAGGCGTCGGGGATGGCCATCGCCGCCGCCACCGGCCGTCCCGCGGAGGAGGCCGGGCCCGAGGTGGTCGAGCGCACCGGCCGCCTGGTCGGACGGGCCATCGCGTCGGTGGCCAACCTCCTCGACCTGCGCCTGGCGGTGGTCGCCGGGCGGCGTCGCGGTCGGCTTCGGCGAGCCCTTCCTGGCCGCGGCCCGGGCGGAGATCGGCGAACGGGCCCGCCTCGACTTCTCCCGCGGCCTCGAGCTGCGTCCCGCCGGCCTCGGCCCCGCCACCCACCTCGTGGGGGCGGGTGCGGTGGCGTGGCGGGGTCTCGGACGCGACGTCGGGGGGGTCCGGTGAGCACGGCCTGGCTCGTCCCGACCGCCTGGGCCGTGGCCCGCCGGCCCCGGCTGTGGCCCGTCGCCGTCCGCCAGATGCTCCGGTTGGCCCCGCTCGGGTGGTGGCGGCGGTGGCCGCCCCTGCCCCTGCCCGACCCCTCGTACCTGCGCTTTCGCCTGCAGACGGCCTACGGCGACCCCGACCGTCCGCCCTCGACGGCGGACGTGGTGGCCTACCTGGAATGGTGCCGCCGTTTCGGTCGGCTGCGCTAGCCTTCCTCCCCGATGGGCGTTCCACCAGCACGACGAGCCCCGGCCGATGAGGTCGAGGGGGCCTGACCGGTGAGCAAAGCGCTCGTTCTCAACGCAACCTACGAGCCGCTGTGCGTCGTGCCCATCCGCCGGGCCGTGATCCTGGTCCTGAAGGAGAAGGCGGAGATCCTCCACGCGTCCGACCGTGAGCTGCACTCGGAGCGCACCACGATGCCGGTGCCGTCGGTGATCCGCCTCACTCACTTCGTGCGGGTGCCGTTCCGGGCCCGGGCCGCGCTCAACCGGCGGGCCGTCTTCGCCCGCGATGACCACCGCTGCCAGTACTGCGGCGAGGTGGCCGAGAACATCGACCACGTGATCCCCCGCAGCCGGGGCGGCGAGCACGTCTGGGAGAACGTGGTCGCTTCCTGCCGGCCGTGCAACAGCCGCAAGGAGGACCGCATGCTGCACGAGGTGAACCTCGTCCTCCGCCGCCGTCCCACCGCGCCCAAGGAGCTCACGTGGATCGTGGTGGCGGTGGGCACGATCGACCCCCGGTGGGAGCCGTACCTGCAGGCGGGGGCGGCCCTGTCGGCCTGAACCCGGCGGCGGGCGGCGGCGACGCCGGCCGCGGCGGCGGCTTGTTCGCCGTCCACCATCAACGGGGAGCCGCGGCGGCGGACGGGTTCGACCGGCCGTGGCCCGCGCCGGCGGTGCGGACGGTGTGGTTCGTCGAGGTCGACCGGCCCACGCTGGTGCTCGGCAGCACCCAACCGGACGGGGTAGTCGACCGGGCGCGGGCGGCGGCGGCCGGCGTCGACGTGGTGCGCCGGCACAGCGGCGGGGGAGCGGTGCTGCTCCGGCCGGGGGAGACGGTGTGGGCCGACGTGTTCCTGCCCTCGGGGCGACCCCTTGGCCGAGTCCGACGTGGGTCGGGCGTTCGTGTGGTTGGGCCGGGCGTGGGCCCGGGCGTTGGCGGCGGTGGGGGTGGTCGGGGCGACGGTCCACGAGGGCGCCTCTCGGCCGCCGACGGCGTGGTCGGCCGCCGTCTGCTTCGCCGGGCTGGGGCCGGGCGAGGTCACCGTCGACGGGGCCAAGGTGGTCGGGATCAGCCAACGTCGGCGTCGGGACGGGGCGCTGTTCCAGTGCGGGGCGCTGGTCAGGTGGGCACCGGGGCCCTTGCTCGACCTGCTCGTCCTCGACGACGACCAGCGGACGTCGGCCGGGGAGGGCCTGGGCGGGATCGCGGCAGGGACGGGCGTGGAGCCGGACTGGCTGACGTCCGCCTTCGAGAGCGCCCTGAACGGCGCCTAGGAGTATCGGCCGGCGGAGAGCGGCCACGCCCCGGCCGCTGCATTCGTGGTGTGGGACGAGTTCACGCCCCTGCCGTCCATCGTGGTGTCCCGACCACCAGGCCGGGCACCGTCGTCACGTCAACCCTGGACCACGACGGGCTGCTGCGCACCACCGAGGAGATGTTGGGGCTGCCCTTCCTGGGCCGGGCCGGTTCGGCCGCCGGCATGCGTTCCGGCTTCGGGCTGTGACCGGAAGGTGACGACGAAGACCCACGTGTGGAAGGCGATCCCGGGGAGTATCTCGGCCAGGGGGGCGATCGACCTGGCCGAGAGGTACAGGCCGGCGGCACAGGCGGCGGCCTCGGCCCAGAACAGGCGGTAGGCGAGCCTCCGCCAGGGACCGGGTTCCTGACCGGCGGCGAAGCGCCACATGAGCAGGGGCAGGGAGATCCCGAGGGCGAGGGCGAAGGTGGTGTGGATGCGGTGGGCGGTCGGGTCGCCGCCGATCGGGACGAAGGCGGCCACCATCTGCCCGGCCAGGCCGCCGAGCATGGCGACGGAGAAACCGGCGCCCACGGGGTAGCGGCGGCGGACGTCGAAGTGGAAGACGGTCAGGAGGACGGCGGGGACGGCCATCCCGATGGTGAACAGGGTGACGGCCTGAGGGTCGCTGCCCATGTAGCTGAGGGGGTCGGGGCCGAGGAGGTCGAATCCGCTGACGGCGCTGGCGGTGAGAAACGTCGTCCACACCGTGGCCACCGCGGCCACGCCCGCGTAGCGGAGAGCTGATCGTGGTCGTCGACGCATCGTCCTATCTTCGACGCTGAGGGCCGGGTTGGACGACCGGTCGGCTGTCGGATTTCCTGGCGAATTTTTCGTGGGGTCGGTCGGTCGGCCTACCGTGGGAGGGCTCCGTGTCCGGGTAGTCCACGGCACCTGTCAAAGAAGTGGCGGTGCGCCATGTCCAACGATCTCGTCGATACCTCGCCGTCCTCCGAGGGACGGTCCCCCACCCCCGACCTGCCGGCGGTGGTCGAGGCCATCGTCCCGTTGCTGCGGGGGCGCCTTCACCAGATCTGCTTCTTCCTCGCCTTCCCCGCCGGGGCGGTGGTGATCGCCAGCGCCCAGTCGACCCGGGCCCGGACGGCGGCGGTCGTGTATGCCATCGGCGTGTGTTGCCTGTTTGGCGTGAGCTCGCTCTACCATCGTCGGACCTGGTCGGCCGTCGCTCGGCCGAGAATGAAGCGGCTCGACCACGCCACCATTTTCATAATGATCGCCGCCTCCTATACCCCAATATGCATGCTGACGTTGGGTGGGGAGCTCGGGTCGAGGGTCTTGCTGGGGGCGTGGCTGGGTGGGGCGCTGGGGGTCGTGTTCGCGCTGACGGGGATCGCGGAGGCGCGCGTGGTCGGGCTGGTGACGTACATCGGGCTGGGCTGGATGATGGTGCTGATGCTGCCCGAACTGACGAGGCGGCTGAGCACGGTCGACTTGGTGCTGTTGCTGGTGGGAGGGCTGCTCTACACGGTCGGGTGCATCTTCATGGGGACGCGTTGGCCCGACCCGTACCCGACCGTCTTCGGCTACCACGAGGTCTGGCACCTCATGGTCGTTGGCGCCGCCGCCTGCCACTATCTCGTGATCCTCAGCGCAGTAAGGGGCTACGGAACCGGCTGAGCCGCCCGCCCCCGGACCGTCACCGGGGTGACCGTCACCGGGGTGACCGCCCGCCGGGACCGCCCGCCCGGGGGCGCCACCGTGGCGCTCAATGGGGATGGCACCAGGAGAGGCCACCCGGGGAGACCCTTGGGCCGCCATCCGATGAGCCCACCGTGAGCTAGGCAACGGCCTCCGCGGCCGCCGGCCGCTCTGCACCATCAATTCGAACGATTCATGGCGGCGCTGGTGATTGATGGGATGGGCCATTGTAAACTGGATCCCACGGCTCCTTTACCGTCGGTGCCACCCCGAAAATTCTTTTAGGATTGTCGTGTGATGACTTGCATCATTGATCGAACACGTGTACGCTTTAGATGTGCTGGAGAGCCTGGCCACGGCGATCGATGAGTTGCGGGTGCCGCTCGAGGGAGTGGCGTTGGTGCAGGTCCTGGCCGTGCGGGATCGACTCGACGCCCGGATCGTCTCCGCGGTGGGCGACTACGACGAGGCCCGGATGTGGGATGCCGACGCGGCCACGTCCATGACCGCCTGGCTGCGGGACCGGGCGTCTATGACGTCGGCTGCGGCCCGGCACCTGGTGTCGTTGGCGGCTCGTCTGCACGAGTTGCCGGTGTGCTCGGCCGCCTTCGCCGACGGGACGTTGTCGAAGGGCCAGGTGGAGGTCATCGTGGCCAAGCTCGACGATGCGACGGCGGATCTCTTCGCCGAGGCGGAGGCGGAGATGGTCCCCCACCTGGCCCCGATGAGCCTGTCCGGCTGTGGTCGGGCCATGGCCCTGTGGGTGCAGGCCCAGGCCCCGAAGCAACCTGAACCGGAGCGTGTCCTGCACCTGTCCGAGACCCTCGACGGCCGCCACCTGATCGACGGACACCTCGACGCCGAGGGGGGTGCGGTGGTCTCTGCCGCATTGCGCCTGGCCATGGTCGACGACCCCGATCGCAGCCCGGACGAGCTGCGGGCCGACGCCCTGGTCGACGTGAGCCGGTTCTTCCTCGACCACCAGCAAGGACCGCATCGGTGGGCGGGAGCGACCCCACGTCAGCCTGGTGGCCGACGTGGAGGCGGTGGAGGAAGGCCGGGGCGGACGGGTGGTGGGGGGCTCGGCCGTCGACGCCCCGACCCTGTCCGCGTATCTGTGCGACTGCACCCTGCACCGGGTGCTGACCAAGGGACGCTCGGCTGTCCTCGACTACGGCACCGCCACCCGGACCATCCCCGCCAACCTGTGGAACGCCCTCGTCATCCGCGACGAGCACTGCCGCTTCCCCGGCTGTGACCGGCCGTCTACCGTGGTGCGAGGGCCACCACGTGCGCTGGGTCACCCACGGCGGAGCCACCGAGATCAACAACCTCGTGCTCCTCTGCACCCGCCACCACCACAAACTCCACGAACCGCAATGGCAGGCCAAGCTCCTGCCCGACGCCACCTTCGAGGTCACCGACCCCAACGGCATGGTCAGAGCAACCTCGCCCCCGAGAGCGGAGCCGGGATGGTGACCAGGGTGGTGGGGTCGACGAGGTTCGAACGCGCCCGGGGATGGGCCGGCCGCGGGGATGGTGAGCAGGGGTCGCGGGCGAACGTGACGAGGCTCGAACGCGCCCGCCGGGAGCAACGGCGCCAGAACTGGCGGCGTCCCGCCGCAGGAGCAACGGCGTCCGACGGGCCCGATGGCCGGCGAAGACGACCTTGAGCCCAGCGCCGTCCATCCAAGAGCGGAGTCGGGATGGTGACCGGAGATGGTTGCCTGAGGGGCTCGAAGCAACGGCGCCAGAACTGGGAGCGTCCCGCCGTGGGAGCCATGGCACCAGACGGCCCCGACCGAGCTGGCCGGCCGTCCGCCTACGCGGGAGGCTTGAAATCGACCAGTTCGACGACGAACCAGAGGGTTTCTTGAGGGGCGAAGGTGCCGTTGGGGCTGCCGTCGTTGCCGTAGGCGAGGTCGGGGGGGATGCCCAGGAGGCGCTTGCCGCCGACGGCCATGCCGGGGATGCCTTGGCTCCAGCCGGGGATGACGCCGTCCAGGGAGAACGTGACCGGGGCGGCGGGCGTCTTGCCGTAGGAGGCGTCGAAGATGACGCCGGTGGAGCACGCGACCCCGATGTACTGGACGGTCACCGTGGCCTTGGGGGGCACGGACGGTCCCGTTCCGAGGGTGACGTCCCTGCTCACCAGCGACGTCGGGGGCGGGCCGACGGCGACGTCGACCTCGGGCGCTCCTTCGGGAAGGGGCTGCGAGCGGGCGACGCACGGCTTGCCCGCGGCCGACTCGGGCGTCCCCGGGAGGGTGGCGCCGGGGGCGGTCGTCACCGACTCCAGGGGGATCGAGGTGGTGGTGCTCGTCTCCACCGTGTTGTCGTCGTCGCCCCGGTTCACGATGAGCACGACCGCGGCCAGCACCGCGAAGATGGCTCCGCCGATGATGGCCTGGCGCTGGCGGGCGGCCCGTTTCCTCGCCGCCAGCTCGGCCTCGATCTTCGCTTGCCGGGCTGCCCGTTGCCGATCTCGCTTCGCGTCTGCCATGGCGGCCAGAGGATAGGAGAACCGAACCCCGGGCGTCAGACTGAGGCAAGAACTTTCGGGTATGCCCTTGTTTCCGGCTCCCCGGTCGGTACTCTCCTTCCCCCATCAACCCTCTTGCCGCTCTCGTCACCGCGCTCCTGCTCGGCCTCGCCCTGGGCGCACCCAACTCCCCCGGCACCAAGACGCCGCCGGGCGTGCTTTCGAGGGCGGCCATCCTTCCCACCGGGGCCATCGGTCACGACATCTCCTGGCCCCAGTGCAACCTGCCCGTCCCGCCCCCGGCTGCCTTCGGGATCGTGGGTGTCACCGGAGGCCGGCCCTACACCCACAACCCCTGTCTGAGCAGCCAGTTCGCGTGGGCCGAGGCGTCCCCCGGGGGCTCCGCGTTCTACATGAACACGTCGAATCCCGGTCCCGGGGCCACCGCCTTGGACTGGTACGCCCAGCGCGCCCCCGACCCCGCCTGCCGGCCCCAGAACGACGGAGCCTGCGCCTACGACTTCGGGTTCAACGGTGCCGCCCACGCCTTCGCCTACGCCCAGTCGGCCACCGGCGGACGGGCCACGGGCAAGGTGTGGTGGCTCGACGTGGAGCCCGACAACTCGTGGTCGGACACCGACGTGGTCGCCAACCGGGCCTCGCTCCAGGGCGCCATCGACTTCCTGCAGCGCCAGCCGGGCGTCGTCGTCGGGGTGTACTCGACCCCCCGGATGTGGGGCTGGATCATGGGCGACCTCCGCCTCCCCCTCCCCAACTGGACGGCGGGGGCGACGACGCTGGCCGAGGCCGCCGCCCACTGCGCGCCCGCCTTCTCCGCCACCGGGGGCCCGGTGGTGCTCAGCCAGTGGGTCGAGGCCTTCGACAACGACTACGTCTGCTGAGCTTGGGTCTGCTGAGCTTGGGTCTGCTGAGCTGGGTCTGCTGAGCATGACCCCACTATGTCCAGACCGAAACACCTCCTCCTGACCGTCCTCCCCGTGGCGGTCGTCCTCGGCCTCGCCGGATGCTCGGCGGGGGCCGACCACAAGGCCGATGCCACCGTCACCGCCTGCACCCCGGGAGCCGACAACGGCAAGCCGAGGGCCGACGGCCAGGTCACCAACCCCACGACGAAGGTGAGCAACTACTCCATCCGGGTGTCGTTCTACGACGGCAGCGGCAACAAGGTCACCGAGGGAATCGACGCGGTGACCGACGTCGAGCCCGGCACCTCGTCGCCGTGGACCGTGACCGGTCTCCAGTCGGTGAACGGTGCCGTCGACTGCCGCCTGGGGACGGTCACCCGGAACGTCACCCCCGGCGGCTGATCCCGGGAAGCCTCATTCGGGGGAGGCGAAGGCCCGGGTTGCGGGCCCATCGGCGGGTGGTGGCGATGGGGTGGGGCCGATGGGCCGCGGCCAGTCGCTCCTCCCGCAGCCCGTCCACGTCGGGATCGTCGAGGGGCGCCAGCGGACCGAGCACCGAGGCCAGGATGCGGTCGGCCAGGGCCGGGTTGCGGGCCAGCACCGGACCGTGGAGGTAGGTGCCCACGATCCGTCCCGCGATCGCCCCCTCCGTCCCGTCGCCCGAGTCGTTGCCGTAGCCCACGGACACCTTGCCCAGGGCCTTGGCGTCGGCGCCCAGGGTGGTCACGCAGGCGTGGTTCTCGTAGCCGGTGAGCTCGGGCAGGCCCAGCTCGGGGTCGGGGTCGACCACGATCTCGCCCACCCGGCGGCCCCCTTCGCCCCGGGTGGTGGACACGTCGAGCAGGCCCAGGCCCTGGTGGGCGGCACCGTCGGGCCCGACGAAGGTGGTGCCCAGCAGCTGGAAGCCGGCGCAGACGGCCAGCACCGCGGCCCCGTCCTCCACCGCCTGGTGCAGGGCCCGGCTGCCGAGCAGCTCCCGGGCGGCAAGCGACTGCGGGCCGTCCTCGCCCCCGCCCATCAGGTAGACGTTGCAGGTCCGGGGCGTCGGCTCGCCCGCCGCCACCTCGACCACCTCGGCCGGGATGCCCCGCCACTCGAGACGGCGGGCGAGGACGGTGGCGTTGCCGCCGTCGCCGTAGGTGCCGAGCAGCTCCGGGTAGAGGACGGCGATCGAGAACGAGCCGGTTGACGAATCGTGCCCCGATCGATCAGCCACGCAGGGCCAGCCGGGCGTCCTGGAACGACGTGTAGTTGGCGGCCAGGTCGACTTCCGGCCCGCCCGCGGCCCGCACCGCCTCCCGGTAGTCGTCGACGAAGGTGTGGTCGACGTCGGCGTAGCGCAGCCGGACGGCCAGGTCGCGGCCCCGCTCGCCGGTGGCCACCACGTGGCGGCCTCGCAGCTTCTCGAAGGGGACGTCCCACAACCAGGACGGGTCGTGGCCGTCGGCCACCCGGGCGTTGATCCCGACGATCACCGGTAGGGGAGCGGGTCGGATCAGCTCCAGGGCCTCGGCCCATCCGGCCGGGTTCTTGGCCAGCAGCAGCCGCACCCGCACGCCCTCGACGGTCACCTGGGAGTAGCGGCCGGCCACCGTGCCCACCCGGGCCATGGCCTGCACCGCCCACGCCGGGTCCTGGCCCAGGGCGACCACGCCGCCGGCGGCCATGGCCGCGTTGGCCAGGTTGCACCATCCCGGCAGCTGGAGGTTGACCGGGTGACGCTGGCCGTCGAGCAGGACCAGGTCGCGGCCCTCCAGCCACAGCTCGGGCTTGGGCCGGCGCAGTGAGCACGACGAGCAGGCCCACTCCGCGGCGTGGCCGTTCTCGGTGGGCTCCCACCGGATGCGGTTGCCACAGGCGGGGCAGGCGGCGGCGTCCTCCCGCCAGCGCTGGCCGGTGCCGACCCACACCTTGGAGGCGGCCGAGTCGGCGGCCCACACCACCAGCGGATCGTCGACGTTGGCCACGACCGTCGTGGTGGGCTGGGAGTCGAGCATCCGGCGCCAGGCGAGGGCGTGCAGGCGGACCTCGCCGATGCGGTCGAGCTGGTCGCGGCTGAGGTTGAGCAGCACCACCACGTCGGGCGTGACCGCGGCGGCGGCGTCGGCCAGCAGTCCCTCGTCGACCTCCAGGGCCACCACTGCCCCCGGCCGCTCGTAGGACAGGGCGCCCACCAGCCCGGGCAGGAGGTTGGACCCGGCCGCGTTGGTCTCCACCGGGCCCCGGGTGGACAGGGCCGCAGCCAGCAACCGGGTGGTGGTGGTCTTGCCGTTGGTGCCGGAGACGAGCGCCACCTTGTGGCCGGCCGCCATCTGCTCCAGGGCCGACGGGTCGACGGCCAGCGTCACCCGTCCCCCGATGACGGACCCCGCGCCCCGTCCCGCCCGCCGCGAGATGGAGGACACGACCCGGCCCGCGAGGGCGGCGGCCCTTGTCCTGACGGGGAGGTCCACGGCCTGATCTTCGCCCGAAAACGGGCCCTCTAAATCACGCCAGGGCCGCCGGGGTTGACCCGGTGGAGCGTTAGGGATTAAATGTGGCACGAAGTGGTGGGAAGTGGAGAGGGCTCTCCGGTTCCCACCGGCGGTTAGTCGACCATGACGAGGCCACGGGGCCAGAGGGGCGAGTGGGCATTCATGTTCCTAGGGGAGTTCTTCCACTCCCTCGATCCCAAGGGACGGCTGATCCTCCCGGCGCGCTTCCGGGAGCTGCTCACGCAGGCGTACGTGACCAGCCAGCTGGACGGGTGCCTGGCGTTGTGGACGCCGGCCGAGTTCCAGTCCCGGGCCGAGGAGATGAAAGAGCTGGCCAAGGGCACGGCCACGGAACGGAACATGGCGCGAGTCTTCTTCGCCTCGGCCCAGGAAGCCAGCCCCGACCGTCAGGGCCGGATCGCCCTCCCCGCCAACCTGCGCAAGTTCGCCGGCCTCGACGAGGGCCGGCAGGTCGTCGTCAACGGCCACTGGGACCACGTCGAGATCTGGGACATCGGCGCCTGGGAGACGGCCCGGGCCGCGGGCGAGTCCGCCCTTCACGGGACTCCCGCGTGAGCGAGACCGTGAGCGTGAGTGAGAGATGAGAAAGCCCAAGTGCAGACCACACGGGTCGCGTCCATGCGCAACCCTCCGACCGGCCAGTGGGAAGTCCCCCCTCTTCGCCTCTTCCCCTGTCGAGAACGGATCTCGACGTCACCCCGGTCGGGGGGTTGCGGATGAACGCGACCGATATGCAGCCCGAACACCTCCCGGTGATGGTGGAGGAAGTCGTCGAGGTCTTCCGGCCGGTGCCGGAGGGCCTGATCGTCGACGCCACGGTGGGGGCGGGCGGCCACTCGGCGGCGCTCCTCGCCTCTCGACCCGACCTCTCCGTGATCGGACTGGACCGGGACGAGGACGCCCTGACGATGGCGAGCGCCGCCACCGCCCGGTTCGGGGCCCGCGTTACCTTGGTCCACGCACGGTTCGACACCCTGGCGGACGTCGTCCGGGGCCTCGGCCATGACCACGTCGCCGGAGTCCTGTTCGACCTCGGCGTCAGCTCCATGCAGCTGGACCGGCCCGAGCGGGGCTTCAGCTACCGGGGCGACGGCCCCATCGACATGCGGATGGACCGCACCGAGCCCTTCTCCGCGGCCGACGTCGTCAACGGCTACGCCTTCGAGCCCCTCGCCGAGCTCATCGCCCGCTACGGCGGGGAGCGATTCTCGGCCCGGGTCGCCCGCGCCATCATCGCCGCCCGCCCGCTGTCGACGACGGCCGAGCTGGCCGACGTGGTGCGCGACGCCATCCCCGCCGCCGCCCGCCGCACCGGCGGCCACCCCGCCCGGCGGACGTTCCAGGCCATCCGCATGGAAGTCAACGCCGAGCTGGCCGTCATCCCCCGGGCCCTCGACCACGCCCTTGACCTGCTCGTTCCCGGCGGACGGGCGGCCGTGCTGGCCTACCACTCGGGCGAGGACCGGCTGGTGAAGCAGACGTTCGTCACCGCCGCCACCGGCGGCTGCACGTGCCCACCGGGGCTGCCCTGCGTCTGCGGGGCCGAGCCCGACGTGCGCCTGCTGTGGCGGGGCGTCCACAAGCCGTCGCCGGCCGAGGTCGCCGGCAATCGACGAGCGGAGAGCGCCCGCCTGCGCGCCGTCGAAAAGTTGCAGACGAGAGGTTGAGGAGAAGCGCATGACCGCCACGAGGGTCGTTTCCCCGTCGCCGCGAACCCCCCCGGCCGCCCCTGCCCGGACCCGTGTGACCGCCAACGCCGCCGGTCGCACGTCCGGGACGGCGGCCCCCGGGACGCGTCCCCGCCGCCCCGCCCCCACCACCCGCACCGACGCCGCCCGCGCCGCGGCCGCGGCGGCGAAGGGCGCCCAGGCGGCCCACCGCCGGACTTCCGCCAGCCGCACGGCGGCCCCCACCCGGACGGTGTCCGCTCGCCGGACGACCACCGCCAGCCGGACCCCCCCCGTCCGGACCGCCGCCCCCGTCCGGACCGCCGCACCCGCGCCCATCGCCCGCACGCCCTTCCGCCGGGCCGCCTCCTCCACCCGCGCCCGCTCCACGCCGTCCCCGTCGGGATCGGGATCGGCCGGGTCCCCCTCCGCCGCCGCTACCGCCCGGCCGTTGCCCCTGATCGCGCCCCAGCCCCGGACCCAGCCCGTCCGCCGGACGCCGCTGCGGATCGTCAGCCCGCCCGACCCGACGGCCAAGGCCCGGAACCGCCGCCGGCTGTGGGTCGGCGCCCTCGCCGGGTTGGCCTGCGCCGGACTGTTCGCCATCGTCGGCGTCCGGGTGCTCCTCGCCCAGGGCCAGGGGCCGGTCGACAAGCTCGAGTCGGACGTGACCGCGGCCCAGGCCGAGAACCAGCGCCTGCGCCTCGACGTGGCCCGCCTCGAGTCGCCCTCCCGCATCGTGGCCGAGGCCCAGGCCCGCCTGGGCATGGTCCCGCCCGCGGTCGTGGTCTATCTGCCCCCTTTCGAGTCCAGCCAGCCCACACCGGCCGGCTAGCGGACCCGGTCCTCAGGTGAACGTCACCGTCCCCCGCCGCCGCCTGGTGGCGCTCCTGGTCGCCATGGCCGTGGCCTTCGCCGGCCTCGTCTGGCGGCTGGCCGACGTGCAGGTCGTGTCGGCCGAGCGCTACGCCGTGTTCGGCGAGTCCCAGCGCCTCGAGTCCCGGGTCCTGCCCGCCGACCGGGGCTCGATCCTCGACCGCAACCGGGCCGAGCTCGCCATCTCCCTCAACCGCCAGACGGTGTGGGCCGACCCGTCGCTCGTCACCAACCCGGCCGCGGCCGCCCTCGCCCTCGCCCCGGTGTTGCACCTCGACGCCGACGAGCTCCACGGCCTGCTCACGGAGGACACCTACTTCGTCTACCTGGCCCGTACCGTCGAGGACGACGTCGCCACGGCCGTCGGGGCGCTCGACCTGGCCGGGGTGTTCCTCCAGGACGAGCCGGCCCGCTTCCTGCCGTCGGGCACGTTGGCCGGGCCCGTCCTGGGCGAGGTCGGCCGCGACGGCGTGGGCCTGTCCGGACTCGAGCTCCAGTACGACGAGCAGCTCACAGGCGAGCCGGGTGAGCTGCTGGTGGAGAAGGACATCGCCGGCAACGACATCGCCGCCGGCACCCGTCAGCTCCAGCCCCCCGAGCGGGGCGACAACCTGATGCTCACCATCGACCAGGCCATGCAGTACGAGACGGAGCGGGTGCTGGGCGAGCAGATCGCCGCCTCCCACGCCAAGGCCGGTATCGCCATCGTCATGGACCCCCATACGGGCGAGATCCTGGCCCTGGCCAACCTGGACGCGGGCAAGAACGGCACCCCGCCCACTCCCAGCTTCGACAACATGGCCGTGACCAGGGTCTACGAGCCCGGGTCGACCAACAAGATCGTCACCATCTCGGCCGCGGTGGAGGAGGGGATCGTCGACGGCGACACCCGCCTGAGCGTCCCCGACAGCTACAAGGTGGCCGACGCCGTCTTCCAGGACGACGAGCATCACCCGCCCGCCTACTGGTCGGTCGACGAGATCGTGGCCGAGTCGTCGAACGTGGGGACGATCATGATCGGCCAGGAGCTGGGCAAGGACCGGATCGACGAGTACCTCACCAAGTTCGGGCTGGCCGACCAGACCGCCCTCGACTTCCCGGGCGAGTCGGCCGGCATCCTGCCCGACCCCGACGACTGGTCGGGTACCACCATCGCCACCCTCCCCATCGGCATGGGGGTGGCCGTGACCGCCCTGCAGATGCTGGGCGCCTACAACACCATCGCCAACGGCGGCACCTACGTGGCGCCCCGCCTGGTGAAGGGGATCGTCGACTCCTCGGGCAAGGTCCACGAACCCGACGTCGACAAGGGCCACCGGGTGGTGTCGGCCGAGACCGCGGCCGAGGTCAACCGGATGCTGGTGGGGGCGGTGGCCCACGGCACCGGGACTGCGGCGGCGGTGGCGAACTACACCGTGGCCGGCAAGACGGGCACCGCCCGCAAGCCCAAGGACAACGCCCTCGGCTACCAGGACGGTGCCTACGTGGCCAGCTTCGCCGGGTTCGTCCCCGCCGAGGCCCCCCGGCTGTCGGCCATCGTCGTCCTCGACGAGCCCACGCCCTACTACGGCGGACTGGTGTCGGCCCCGGTGTTCTCCCGGCTGGCCGCCGCCGCCACCCGGCTCTTCGACATCCCGCCCCATCCCACCGGCGACGCCCCGTTGTCGACGTCGTCGGAACGCGACCTGGCGGCCGGTACCCTCGGACTTTCGCCCGCGAAAACCTGAATCGTGCACCGACCTCCCTTCGCGCTTGGGCCGGGGTTCCGCTCGGCCGGGACGGCATGACGCCACCGGTGCGCCTCGACCGCCTGTTGGCCGACGTGGGCGTGCTGCGGCTCCGGGGTGACCCCGCCTCGGTCGACGTCGACGGGATCACGGCCGCGTCCGGCACCGTGCGTCCCGGATCGCTCTTCTGCTGCGTCCGGGGACGGGTGGTCGACGGCCACGACTTCGCCCCCGCGGCGGTGGCGGCGGGGGCAGTGGCGGTGCTGGGCGAGCGCGAGCTCCCCGGCCTGCCGGGCGAGGTTCCGCAGGTGATCGTCGCCGACAGCCGGGCGGCGATGGCCCCGGTGGCGGCCGCCCTCCACGGGCACCCCTCCCGGCGGCTGGCCGTGGTCGGGGTCACCGGCACCAACGGCAAGACCACCACCACCCACATGCTCAAGGCCGTCCTGGAGGCGGACGGGCGGGCGGTCGAGGTCATCGGCACCCTCTCCGGCCCTCGCACCACCCCCGAGGCCATCGAGCTGCAGGCGGCCCTGGCCGGCGCGGTCGACCGGGGCACGACCGCCGTCGCCCTGGAGGTGTCGTCGCACGCCCTGGCCCTGCACCGGGTGGACGCCATCTGGTTCTCGGTGGCCGTGTTCACCAACCTCAGCCCCGAACACCTCGACTTCCACGACGGGATGGACGACTACTTCGAGGTCAAGGCCCGGCTGTTCACGCCCGAGCGGGCCCGGGTGGCGGTGGTGAACGCCGACGACCCGTGGGGCCGCCGACTGCTCGACGCCGCCCGCCTGCCCACCCGCGCCTTCTCCCTGCACGACGCGGCCGGGCTCGAGCTGGGACCGGACGGGGCCCGGTTCCGGTGGGACGGCCACCCGGTGTGGCTCCGTCCCGGGGGCACGTTCAACGTCGCCAACGCCCTGGCCGCGGCCACTGCCGCCCGCGAGCTCGACGTCGCTTCGGACGCGGTGGCGGCCGGGTTGTCGGCGGCCCGGGTCGTGCCCGGCCGTTTCGAGTCGGTGGACCGGGGGCAGCCGTACCGGGTGCTGGTCGATTTCGCCCACACCCCGGCCGCGCTGGAGGCGTGCCTGCTGGCGGCCCGGGAGATGGCCGGCGAGGGACGGGTGATCGTGGTCTTCGGGTGCGGCGGCGACCGCGACCACGCCAAGCGTCCCCTCATGGGCGGCATCGCCTCCCGGCGGGCCGATCTGGTCGTGCTCACCTCCGACAACCCCCGGTCGGAGGACCCCCAGGCGATCATCGACGACGTCCTGGCCGGGGTCGACCGGGTCGACGTGGTCGTGGTCGAGCTCGACCGGCGGGCCGCCATCGCCCTGGCGTTGGAGTCGGCCCGTCCCAGCGACGTGGTCGTGGTGGCGGGCAAGGGCCACGAGACGTCGCAGACGACGGGGGACGAGGTCGTGCCGTTCGACGATCGGGTCGTGGTCGGCGAGGCGCTGGATCGCCTCGCGGTCAATGGGTTCGGGGGCGAGAGCCACTAGATGGTCGCCCTCCTCGTCGCCGGCAGCGTGGCCCTGATGGCTGCCCTCCTGGGCACGCCCATCCTCATCCGAGCCTTCCAGGTACGGGGGATCGGCCAGCAGATCCGGGAGGACGGGCCCCAGGGCCACCTCACCAAGGCCGGCACGCCCACCATGGGCGGCATCGCCATCCTGGGCGCAGTCGTGGCCGGCTACGTGGCCGCCCACATCCGAACCGGGGCCGTGTTCACCGCCGCCGGCACCCTGGTCATCGCGGTGATGCTGGGGGCCGGTCTGGTCGGGTTGCTCGACGACTGGATCAAGATCTCCCGGCAGCGCAGCCTGGGCCTGAACAAGATGGCCAAGACGCTCGGCCTGCTCTTCGTCTTCCTCGCCTTCGCCCTGCTGGCGGTGTACAAGGCCAAGGTCCGCACCGACCTGTCCTTCGCCCGCACCGTCGGCATCGACCTGAGCGACCCCGTCTACATCATGTGGGCGATCATCGTGCTGATGGGCGCCGCCAACGCGGTGAACCTGTCCGACGGGCTCGACGGGCTGGCCGCGGGCTCGGCCATGTACGCCTTCTCCGCCTTCGTGTTCATCGCCTTCTGGCAGTTCCGCCACGAGTCCTGCTACTTCCTCGGCCCGGCCCTCGACCTGTCGATCGTGGCCGCGTCGGTCACCGGGGCGTGCGCCGGCTTCCTCTGGTGGAACGCGGCCCCGGCCAAGATCTTCATGGGCGACACGGGGTCGTTGGGGATCGGGGCGGGCCTTGGCGCGCTCGCGCTGACGACCAACACCCACCTGCTGCTCCCCGTCGTGGGCGGGCTGTTCGTGATGATCACCATGTCGGTCGTGGTGCAGGTGGTCGGGTTCCGGATCTGGCACGTGCGGGTGTTCCGGATGGCGCCCATCCATCACCACTTCGAGCTCATCGGCTGGCCCGAGACCACGGTCATCGTGCGGTTCTGGATCCTCGCGTCGCTGCTCACCGCCCTCGCCATCGGGCTCTTCTACGCCAACTTCCTCTCTGCCGGGGTGTGCCGACTCATGGGAAGCGGATGAGCGCCGCCCGGCGGAGGACGCCTCGCTCGGGATCGGGGACGGGTCCGTCGGTGGCCACCGTCGACCGGGTGGCGGACGCGGGCATGCAAGCGGCCCGCGACCTCGCCGCCCGCCTCACCCGCCGCCCAGTCACCGCGACCAACGGCCGTCCGGTGCCAACCGCCAGTGCCGCCCCCGGCGCACGCCCCCTGGCCACCCGCGCCGCCAGCCGCCCACCCGCCAGCCGACCCGCCGCCAGCCGACCCGCCGTCAGCCGACCCGCCGCCAGCCGAGCCGCCGCCAGCGGCCCAACCGCCAGCCGAGCCGCCTTCAGCCGCCCGACCGCCCGAGTCGCCGCACGTCCAGTCGCCTCCCGTCCGGTGGCCCCCCGACCCGCCGTCAGCCGCCGGATCGCCAGTCGAACCCCTACCGGGAGATCCGCCACAAACCCTCCCTCCACCACGCGGCCCGCCAGTCGACCCGTCGGCACCCGCACCATCGCCAGCCGCATCGGGGCTTCATCCGCTACCCGGCCCGGCCCTACCCGCACCCTCACCGGCCGCCCCGGCCCGTCCCCAACCCGTCCTGCTCCGGCCCGCCCCGCCCCCGCGGACGAGCGAAAGCGACACTTGTGGAGGGAAAACGACACCCAATGTCGTATTTCCTCCAAAACCCAGGCGAGTGGGCCGGCCGGGCCGGCGCCCGATGGCGCTCGCACGGTCCGTCCCGTGGCCGGACAGTCGCCGTTCTCCAAGCCCAAGGGGCCCAAGCCCATCGGCGTCCGCGCCGCCCGTACCCAGGTCCTCGCCCCGCCCATGGCGCGGCGACCGACCTCCAGCCCGAAAAGGCGCGCCCTCGACCTGCGGGGCCCGGTCCGCCGGCCGCACCGGGCCCACCAGCCGAGGCCCCTCCGGGTCAAGACCCCGACCCCGCCCGCACCCAAGTTGGACCTGGCCGGGGCCAGGGAGTCGGGGTGGGTGCTGCTGGCGACCGTCACCGCCCTGCTCATCGTGATGGGCCTGATGATGGTGCTCTCGGCCTCGTCGGTGGAGGCCCTCCGCAGCTACGGCGGGGCCTGGGTGTTCTTCCAGAAGCAGGCGGCGTGGGTGGCGGTGGGCACCGTGGCCATGGCCGTCACCGCCCTCTGGGACTACCGCCGGTGGGCCCGCCTGGCGTGGCCCCTCGTGGTGGCGTCGCTCGTCCTGCTCCTGGCCGTCCAGATCCCGGGCGTCGGCATCAACGTCAGCGGGTCGACCCGGTGGTTGGGGTTCGGGGCCTTCGCCTTCCAGCCGTCGGAGATGGCCAAGTTCGCCCTCCTCGTCTTCGTGGCCGACCTGCTCGGCCGGCGTGGCGACCGCATGCACGACTCCCGCCTCACCCTGCGGCCGGTCGTGGTGGTGGCCGGCGCCCTTGGCGGGCTCGTCCTCCTCCAGCCCGACATGGGGACGGCGATGGTGCTCGTCCTCGTCGTCCTGGTGGAGCTGTTCGTGGCCGGGCTGCCCCTCATCAAGATGGCGGCCGTGCTCGTCATGTCCACCGCCGGCGCCGTCGTGCTGGCCATGGGCGCCGGCTACCGCAAGGACCGGGTGTCGGGCTTCCTCGACCCGTGGGCCGACGTCTCCAACACCGGCTACCAGGTGGCCCAGTCGCTCGTGGCCCTCGGTACCGGGCACGTCGCCGGTGTCGGCCTGGGTGCGAGTCGGGCCAAGTGGGGGTTCCTGCCCAACGCCCACACCGACTTCATCTTCGCCATCGTCGGCGAGGAGCTCGGTCTGGTCGGCACCCTCCTCGTCCTCGGTCTGTTCGCCGCCTTCGCCGTCCTCGGAATCCGGGTCGCGCTGCGGGCGCCCGACCGCTTCGGGATGCTGATGGCCACCGGGATCACCGCCTGGGTGGTGGGCCAGGCGCTGGTCAACATGGGGGCGGTGACGGGTCTGCTCCCGGTCACGGGCGTCCCCCTGCCCTTCCTCTCCTTCGGCGGCACGTCCCTGGTGGTGAGCATGGCCTCGGTGGGCATCCTCCTCAACGTGGCCCGCCACGCCGTCCCCCGGCCCAAGCCCGCCGTCGCCGAGTCCGAGTGACGGGGAAGCGGGCGCCCGGCGACGACCCGACCTGGGCCATGGTGGCCGGCGGCGGCACGGCCGGCCACGTGGTCCCCGGGCTGGCCGTGGGCCGGGCCCTGGTGGCGCGGGGCCATCCGGCGTCGTCGATCCACTACGTCGGCAGCGAGCGGGGCCTGGAAGCGGAGATGGTGCCGGCCGCCGGCTTCGGCCTCACCCTTCTGCCGGGCCGGGGCTTCGCCCGCAAGATCTCGGCTCGGGGGATGGTCGACAACGCGGGCGCGGCGTGGGGGCTGGGCCAGGCCGTGGCCCGGGCCACCGCCCTGGTGCGCCGGCGCCGGCCGGCGGTGGTGGTGGCCGTGGGTGGCTACGCGGGCGTGCCCTGCGGACTGGCGGCGGTGGCGGCCCGGGTCCCCCTGGTGGTGGTGGAGCAGAACGCGGTGCCGGGATCGGCCAACCGCCTGCTCGGACGCTTCGCCCGGGCCTGCGCCGTCTCCTTCCCCGGCACCGACCTGCCCCGGGCCGTCGTCACCGGCAACCCGGTGCGACCCGAGATCCTGGGCGTCGACCGCACTCCTGGCGGACGGGCAGCGGCCCGGGCCGCGCTGGGACTGCCCGAGGGGCGACGGGTGGTGGCCGTCACCGGCGGCTCGCTGGGGGCCCTGCGCATCAACCGGGCGGTTCTGGGGGCTGTGGCCCAGTGGGCCGATCGCTCCGACCTGGCCGTGCGCCACGCGGTCGGCGCCCGCGACTGGGAGCTGGTCCAGGCCGAGCAGCCGAGTTTGCCCGCCGGTGACGGCGGCCTCGTCTACCAGCCGGTGCGCTACGAGGAGCGCATGGAGCTGTTGCTGGCCGCGGCCGACCTCCTCGTGTGCCGGGCCGGGGGCAACACGGTGGCCGAGGTGGCGGTGGTGGGGCTGCCGGCGGTGCTGGTGCCCCTCCCCAACGCGCCCGGTGACCACCAGACGGCGAACGCCCGGGCCCTGGCCGACGCCGGCGCGGCGGTGCTGGTGGCGGACGGCGAGCTCGACGCCGACCGGCTGGTGACGGAGGTGGAGGCGCTCCTCGCCGACGACGCCCGCCTGGAGGCCATGGGGAAGGCCGCCGCCACCGTCGGCCGCCGCGACGCGGCCGACCGGGTGGCCGCCCTCGTCGAGCAGCACGCCCGCCCGCCGGGGGGCGGGTGACCACGGTCGACACCCTCGCCATCGACCTGCGCCGGCCCCGGCGCATCCACGTGGTCGGCGTCGGGGGGAGCGGGATGCGGGCCATCGCCGAGGTTCTCGTCGGCATGGGCCACCGGGTGTCGGGCAGCGACCTGCAGCCGTCGCCCGGGCTCGACCGGCTGGCCGGCCTCGGCGTGCAGGTCTTCGTCGGCCACGACGCGGCCAACCTCGGCCCGGCCGACTCGCCGGTCGACTTCCTTGCCATCTCCACTGCGGTGCCGGCCGACAATCCCGAGGTGGTGGCGGCCCGGGCCCGCTCGATCCCGGTGGTGCCCCGGGCGACGATCCTGGCCGCCATCTGCGGCGAGCGGCGGACATTTGCCGTCAGTGGCACCCACGGCAAGACCACCACGTCGTCGCTTCTCGCTTTGGGACTGGTCGGCGCCGGCCTGCGCCCGTCGTTCATCGTCGGCGGCGAGATCATCGGCCTCGGGTCGGGGGCCCGGTGGGACGAGGGCGATTGGTTGGTGGTGGAGGCCGACGAGAGCGACGGGACGTTCCTCGAACTGCCCTGCGCCACCGCGATCGTCACCAGCGTCGAGCCCGACCACCTCGAGCACTACGGCACCTTCGCCGTGCTCCAGGACGCCTTCGACCGCTTCCTCGCCGGCGCCACCGACCACCGCCTGGTCTGTGCCGACGAACCGGGCGCGGCCGCCCTCGGCCGCCGCCACGGGGCCGTCTCCTACGGGACCAGCTCGGCCGCCGACATGCGCATGATCGAAGTCGTCGGCGGTCGGGCGTCGGTGCGCTTCGGGCTGCTCGACCGCGGCCGGCGGGTGGGCGAGGTGGAGGTGCCACTCCCCGGCCTGCACAACGCCCGCAATGCGGCGGGGGCGATCAGCGCCGCCCTGCTGACGGGGGCGTCGTTCGCGTCGGTGGCGGCGGCGGTGGCGGGGTCGGCCGGCATCGGGCGCCGCTTCCAGGTTCGGGGCGAGGCCGGGGGAGTGACCTACGTCGACGACTACGCCCACCTCCCGGGAGAGGTGGCGGCGGCCCTGGCCGCGGCTCGGGACGGGAAGTGGCAGCGGATCGTCTGCATCTTCCAGCCCCACCGCTACAGCCGCACCGAGGCCCTGTGGCGCGACTTCGCCTCCGCCTTCGCCGACGCCGACCTCCTGCTCGTGACCGACGTCTACGCCGCCGGCGAACCGTCCCGCCCCGGGGTGTCGGGCCAGCTGATCGTCGACGCGGTCACCGAGCGCCACCCGGACGCGCCCGTCGCCTACATCCCGACCCGCACCGAGCTGGTCACCCGTCTGGGCCAGATCCTGCGCCCGGGCGACCTGTGCCTGACCCTGGGCGCGGGCGATCTCACCAGCTTGGCCGACGAGCTCCTCCCCGGATGACGGGCGACGTCGAAACGGCGGCGGCCGTCCTGGGCGAGCGGGCCCGCCGGGACGTTCCCCTGGGCCAGTTCACGACCTATCGGGTAGGCGGACCGGCCGCCCTCGTGCTGCGGGCGGAGGACGAAGACGATCTCGAGCTCGCCCGGCGGGCGGTGGTCGCGTCCGGAATCGAGGTGCTGGTGGTCGGGAGGGGTTCCAACCTGCTGGTGGCCGACTCCGGCTTCCCCGGTCTCGTCCTCACTCTGGGTGACCATTTCGCAACCGTCGAGGTGGACGGGACGAGGGTGCGGGCGGGGGGTGCCGTCAGCCTGCCGGTGCTGGCCCGGCGCACCGCCGCCGCCGGCCTCACCGGATTGGAGTGGGCGGTGGGGGTGCCGGGCTCCGTCGGCGGGGGAGTGCGGATGAACGCCGGCGGCCACGGGTCGGAGATCAGCGAGACGTTGCTGGCCGCCCGGCTGTTCGACCTGACCGGGACGACCGCGGCGCCGTCCAGCGGTGGTCGCTGCCGATCTCGCCCTTGGCTATCGCCGCTCGGCGGTGGGTCCCGCGCAGGTGGTGGTGTCCGCCGAGTTCGGCCTGGCCGAGGGTGACCGGGCCGCCGCCGAGGCCGAGTTGGCCGCCATCGTCAAATGGCGCCGGGAGAACCAGCCGGGGGGCGCCAACGCCGGCTCCGTCTTCACCAATCCCCCGGGTGACTCGGCCGGCCGCCTCATCGAAGCTGCCGGCTGCAAGGGTCGGCGCCGAGGGTCCGCGTTCGTGTCGCCCAAGCATGCCAACTTCTTCCAGGTGGACGACAAGGGCCGGGCCTCCGATGTTCTCGACCTGATGGACGAGGTGCGCACCGCCGTCCATCAGGCGTTCGGCGTCCTGTTGGAGACCGAAGTGCGACTGATCGGGTTCCCTCAACCCTCTATCTCCTCTGGAGGGTCACTATGAACACGCAGGTCAGACCGCCTATCGACCCCCGGATTCGCCAACGCCGCATCGCCGTCCGCCGTCAGGAAGGGCGACGCCGGCTGCGGTTGCTGATCGGGATCGGCACGGTCAGCGTGCTCCTCGTCGGAGGCTGGGGCGCGACCCGATCACCCCTGTTGGACGTCGACGGCATCGCCGTGGCCGGCGCCGACCGCACGCCCCGGGCCGACCTGATAGCGGCTTCCGGCGTTCGGTTCGGGCAGGCCATGGTCGACGTCGACGAGCGGGGGGCCGTGCAGGCGCTGACCGCCTTGCCGTGGATCCTGAGCGCCACCGTCGAGCGGCGGTGGCCCGATTCGGTGGTCATCCGCGTCGTCGAGCGTCTGGCCGTCGCCGCCGCTCCCGCCGGCGACGGATGGGCCCTGGTCGACGGAACCGGGCAGGTCCTGGCCCTCACCACCTCGCCCCCGAGCAACCTGCTGCCCATCGAAGGCACCCCCCCGGCCGGCGCCCCGGGCACGTCGTTGGGAGGTGCGGCGGCCGACCTGCTGGCGGTGGCGGCGGCCGTCCCGCCCGACCTGCGTCCTCGGGTCAGCGCGGTGCAGGCCGGTTCCGAGGGCGGGGTGGAGCTACGCCTGCAGCCGGAGGGCACCGTTCGCCTTGGGCCGCCCCAACAGTTGGAGGAGAAGTTCCGGGCAGCACTCACCGTGTTGGGCCAGGTCGACACCAACGCCCTCGCCACCCTCGACGTGAGAATTCCCGACAGCCCTGTCTTGACGCGCCTCAACCCTGTAGGTAATGTCTCGCCCCTCGGGACAGGTTGACATAACTGTAAACCTCCTGTCAAGCGTGAGACTTGTCCACAGGGCGGGGAAACCCGGGGAAGTGGGAGACCGTTGGCTCTTACAACGTTGGCCGGCACGACGCTTCGCCGTCGACCGGGTCAGGAGGATCGATCGATGATCGGCACACCGCAGAACTACCTGGCTGTCATCAAGGTGGTCGGCATCGGGGGCGGCGGCGTCAACGCCGTCAACCGCATGATCGACGCCGGGTTGAAGGGCGTGGAGTTCATCGCCGTCAACACCGACGCCCAAGCGCTGCTCATGAGCGACGCCGACGTGAAGCTCGACATCGGGCGTGAGCTCACGCGCGGGCTGGGCGCGGGCAGCGACCCCGAAGTCGGCGCCGAGGCGGCCGAGGCCCACCGGGACGAGATCGAGGAGGTGCTCAAGGGCGCCGACATGGTCTTCATCACCGCGGGCAAGGGCGGCGGCACCGGCACCGGCGGCGCGCCCGTCATCGCCGAGATCGCCAAGAACCTGGGCGCCCTCACCATCGGCGTGGTCACCCGCCCGTTCTCCTTCGAGGGCCGGCGGCGCACGGTGCAGGCCGAGGCCGGCATCCAGAAGCTGCGGGAGAAGGTCGACACCCTGATCATCATCCCCAACGACCGACTGCTCTCCGTGAGCAACGACAAGACCTCGGTGCTCAACGCCTTCAAGATGGCCGACGAGGTCCTGCTCCAGGGCGTCCAGGGGATCACCGATCTCATCACCACGCCCGGGCTCATCAACACCGACTTCGCCGACGTGAAGATGATCATGACCAACGCCGGCTCGTCGCTGATGGGCATCGGCTACGCCTCGGGCGAGGGTCGGGCGCTGGCCGCGGCCCGGGCCGCCATCTCCAGTCCTCTCCTCGAGGCCTCCATCGAGGGCGCCCGCGGCATCCTGCTCAACATCTCCGGCGGCAGCGACCTGGGCCTGTTCGAGGTCAACGAGGCGGCCGAGATCATCCACGAGGTGGCCCACCCCGACGCCAACATCATCGCCGGCATGGTCATCGACGACGCCATGGGCGACGAGGTGCGGGTCACCGTCATCGCCGCCGGCTTCGACCGGTGGGACGAGGGCACGCAGCGCACCGCCGCTGCCACCAACCTGCCCCTGGCCGCAGGCCGCGGCGGGCCGCGCGCCTACCAGGCCAGCGACGACCTCTTCGGCGGCCCGTCGGCCGAGGTCGACATGGACGACGACGACTTCGACGTCCCCAGCTTCCTGAAGTGACCGCACTTCGCCCGGCGGCGATCAGCCGCCCCCGCCCGTCCGGGCGGCCATGACCGGGGGGCCGAGCCCCCTGCAGCAGCGCCCCGCCATCCGGTTGCCCCGGTTGTGGTCGGCGCAGGGCGTGTCCACCGGGCGGGCCGAGGGCGACATGGGCCACGGCGGCATCTACGTGCACGCGGTCAGCCCTGAGGTCGAGGCTCGCCGCCGGGCCGTCGTCGACCAGCCGTGGACGTGGTTGCGCCAGGTGCACGGCAACCGGGTGGTACGGGTCACCGGTCCCGGCGCCGACGCGGGCGCGGTCGCCGACGCGGCCGTGTGCGCCACGCCCGGCTGTGCCATCGCCATCCTCACCGCCGACTGCGGCCCCGTCGTTCTCGACAGCCCCGAGGGGGTCTTCGCCGTCGCCCACGCGGGATGGGTCGGCCTCACCAACGGCGTGCTCGAAGCCACCGTCGCCGAGATGCGAGCGCTCGGCGCCACTGAGATCGGCGCCGTCCTCGGCCCCTGCATCCGGGTCGAGTGCTACGAGTTCGGCCCCGACGACCTCGACCGGGTCGCCCGCCGACTGGGCGACGGCGTGCGCGGCGTCACCCCGTCCGGCGCCCCCGCCCTCGACCTGGCCGCCGGCGTGCGGACCGCCCTGGCCGGCGCGGGCGTCGAGCGCGTCGAAGACGTCGGCGTCTGCACCGCCTGCTCCCCCGACCACTTCTCGTGGCGGGCCCGGGCCGAGCAGCAGCGCCAGGCCACGGTGGTGTGGCGATGATGGCCGGCGCACCCACTGCCGTCGACCCCGGCCCCATCGATCCCAGCCCCATCGATCCCGACGAGGTCGCCCTCCGCCTGTCCGAGGTGCGCCGCCGGATCGCGTCTGCCGGTGGCGGCGACCGTGCGATCCGCATCGTGGCCGTCACCAAGGGCTTCGGACCCGACGCGGTGCGCGCGGCGCGGGCGGCCGGCCTCCACGACGTGGGCGAGAACTACGCCGACGAGCTGGTGGCCAAGGACGCCGCCCTCGACGCGGTCCCCGAGTCCCGGTGGCACTTCATCGGCCGGGTCCAGCGCAACAAGGTCCGGCGCCTGGCCCCGTTGGTCCATCTGTGGCAGACCGTCGACCGGCCCGCCGCGGGCCAGGAGATCGCCCGCCGGGCCCCGGGCGCCCGGGTCCTGGTCCAGCTCAACGTCACCGGCCTGGAGGGACGCAACGGCTGCGTTCCCGCCGACGCCCCTGCCCTGGTCGACGAGCTGCGGGCCATGGAGCTCGACGTCGTCGGCCTCATGGCGGTAGGTCCCGCCGGCCCCCCCGAACACGCCCGCGCCGCCTACCGTGACCTGGCCGCCATGGCGGACCGGTTGGAGCTTCCCGAGCGGTCGATGGGTATGACCGACGACCTCGAGGTAGCGGTGGAAGAAGGAACGACCATGGTCCGTGTCGGCCGCGCCCTCTTCGGTGCGCGATCCGTCCCGACAGACCTGCGACGATAGGCTCGAAGGGCCAAGGAGGCACTCACGATGGCATCCATCTGGCGACGGACCATGGTGTACCTGGGTTTGGTCGACGACGACGAGTACGAGGAGTACGAGCCGTACGACGAGCCCCCGCCGCAGCCGGTGGCCACCCGTCGGGGCATGGGCATGCGGCCCGAACGGGTCGAACCGGCCTACGAGCCCGAGCCGACCATGTCCTCGGCCATGGGGAGCGGCGTCCGCACCCTGCCCCGAGAGGAAAGTGGCATCACCATCCAGCAGCGACCGTCCGTCGTCCGCCAGATCGCGCCGGTGAGCAGCCCCCGGGTGCACCTGGTCGCGCCCACCGGCTTCGACGACGCCAAGGAGATCGGTGACCGGCTCAAGAGCAGCCAGCCCGTGATCCTCAACCTGCAGGGTGTCGAACGG
Organism: uncultured Acidimicrobiia bacterium; assembly: GCA_963829165.1. GTDB lineage: Bacteria > Actinomycetota > Acidimicrobiia > Acidimicrobiales > AC-14 > JAXDMK01. The sequence goes on from CAWHIC010000007.1 coordinate 346,386, forward strand.
GAGCTGTGCCGCCGCCTCATCGACTTCGCCAGCGGCGTCACCTACGGCCTCGGCGGCCAGATGGAGAAGGCCGCCGACCAGGTGTTCCTGCTCACCCCGACCAACGTCGAGGTCTCCGCCGAAGAGAAGCGCCGGCTCCACGAACGCGGCCTGTACCGCGCCTAGGGTGTCCGCATCATCCTCTGTCGCCTGGTTCAGGCCTACCTCATCATCATGTTCGGACGGGTCATCCTCTCCTGGTTCCCGATCGCGCCCGGCTCGGCGATGGCCACCGTCTACTCCTTTCTCTACGCCGTCACCGAGCCCATACTCGGACCGATCCGGCGGCTGATCCCTCCGATGGGCGTGGGCGGGATGGGGCTCGACCTGTCGCCGATCATCGTCTTCTTCGGCCTCACGATCCTGACCTCGGCGCTCTGCCACTGAGGTTGACGCCAAGCCCCCTCTGGGTATGGGCCGCCGCGCGTACGCGGGGCGTTACCATTCGTAGGTAGCCGGGCCCTTATTCGAACGATTGGGATGGTGACGTGGTGGTCTTGGTGAGCTTTCTGCTCGTGCTGGCTGCGGCCGTGACATTGGTCGTCGGCCTGCTGCAATCGGGCCTGACACTCATCTACCTGTCGATCGGCTGCAGCGTGGTGGCCGGGCTGGTCCTCGCCGTCGCCGTGCTCCGGGGGCGGCCCGAGCCCAAGGCGGCGCCGTACGAGCCGGCCCCGCCCCGGCCGGTCAGCACGCCGAGCCCGGTGCCGAGCTACTCCCGGTCGTTCGAGAGCGAGCCGGAGCCGGCCGACGAGTCGTGGAAGGTCGACACCTCGCCCGCCCCTGCCGCCCGCCGCTTCGGCCGTCCCGCGGCACTGGCGATCCAGGAGCCGGAGCCCGAGCCCGAGCCGTCCCCGATCGCCGGCTACGCCCGCCGGGCCGCGGGCGCGGGCGCGTCCACGTCCCCCGCCACTATCAGCAGCGAGATGCCGGAGCCGGTGTCGCGCGGGGCCTTCCCCATCTCCGACTACGAGAGCCTGCGGGCGCCGGAGCTGCTGCGGCGGGTCGACGACCTCAACGACGTGGCCGACCTCGAAGAGGTCCGGGCGGCGGAGGCGGCAGGCAAGAACCGGGTCTCGATCCTCAGCCGCATCGACGCCCGCCTGGAGACCCTCCGCGAGCCGGGCTGGGACATCGACGAGGCCACCTGGGAGGGTGACGAGGAGCCCGCCGCCGACGGGGCCCTCGACGACGGCTACGACGACGCCGACCTCGGGGCGCCGGCCGCCGCGGGTGGCGACTTCCCGATCGCCAACTACGACAGCCTGCGGGTCGGTCAGATCCTGCCCCAGCTGCGCGACCTCGACGAGGCCGAGCTCGACGAGGTCCGCCAGTACGAGTCGGCCAGCAAGGCCCGCGCCGGCATCCTCGACCGCATCGACGCCCTGTCCGGCGGCGGCGGCGGTGCCGGATCGGCCCCGGCCGCGGCTGCCGCTGCGGCTCCGGCCAAGCCGACGTCGATCGCGGCGGCGGTGGCCGCGGCCAAGGCCAAGCAAGCCAACAAGGGCTGACCCGGGGTTTCGGGTCTGTCGCAGCGATGGCCACCGACGGTGTCCCGCTGCTGGTCTACGACGGCGACTGCGCCTTCTGCACGCGCGTGGTCGAGCTGGCCCGGGCCCGGCTGGGCGTGCAGTGCCGGACCGTTCCCTGGCAACAGGCCGACCTGGTTGCCCTGGGCCTCACTGAGGCTCAGGTGGTGGAGAAGGTCTGGTGGGTCGACCCCGACGGCTCCAAGGTGAGCGGTCATCGGGCGGTGGCCGCCGCCCTCCGCCACGGCGCCCCCGCCGTCCGGTCCGTCGGCCGCCTCCTCGACGCCGAGGCTTTGGCGCCCGTTGCCTCCGCCGGCTACGACCTCGTGGCTCGCAACCGCCACCGCCTCCCCGGCGGCACCCCCGCCTGCCGAACCGAGGTCGACCCTCCGCATCAGAGATAACCAGATAGAGTGAAACGCCTTCCCCGTGGGCTCGTTGCGGCCCAGGGAGGACCGATGCGAAGGATGTTCACGACCGCCGAGGCGCTTGCCGACGGGCTGACGGCCAGCGCCCTGCGGTGGGGCGAGGCCCGGGGACGCTGGCGTCGGGTTCGACAAGGGCTGTACGTCGACGGTCCGGGAGGAACCGACCGCCTTCGACCGCGCTCTCGCCGATGTCGTCGCCACGAACGCGGTGGCCAGCGGCGGATTGGCCGGCGTCCTCCTCGGCCTCGACGGCGTGGAAGTCGGCGGTCGTCCGGTCCGCCGGCGGTGGTTACCCGGGGAGCGAGTGGTCGAGGTGGCGGGCCTGCGGTGCACCGACGGCCTGCAGACGATGATCGACCTGGCCGGGTGCGTCGACGACCTGGTCTGGGAGCAGGCGCTCGAGTCGGCGCTGCGCAAGCGGCTTCTGACGGTGGCCGATCTCGAAGACTCGCTCCCGGCGCTGGGGCGGTCCCGGGTCCCGGGCACGGTTCGCATGCGAAGGGTGCTCGAGTTGCGCCCGCCCGGAGCGCCCCCGACCGGCAGCATGCTGGAGACACTCACCCTGCAACTGGTCCGGACGGTCCCCGGCCTGGGTGAACCGGTGCGCCAGCTCCGGATCGGCTCGATGTTCCTCGACCTGTCGTGGCCCGGCATCGGGATGTTCTTCGAGCTCGACGGCGAGCAACACCTCGGCCAGCCCGTCTACGACGCCCGGCGGGAGACCGCCATCGTCGCCGCCACCGGCTGGCTGTGCGGACGATTCACCTGGACCGAGGTGGTCCGGGTGCCGATATCCACCGCCCGCCGCATGGGCGAGATCGCCGCCCAGGCCCGCCGCCGCCCCTTTGTCCTCGACGCCCCCCACTTCGTCCTCGACCCCACGACGATTCCTCCGCACCGATCGATTCGTGCCCCGAAAGCGTCGTGATCGGGGCCGGCCGCGGCCATTTCACGACGATTACTCCGATCGAAACGGGCGGGGGCGGCCCGGGGCGGCGGGGGGTCAGGCGGTCGGGGAGGTGACGCGGAGGTCGACGCGCACGGAGGCGGCGTCGAAGGGGTAGGTGGCGGCGTCGGGGGTGGCGGGGCCCAGGGTGAGGGAGGTGGCGAGGATTTGGCCTGCGATCCAGTCGCCGTGAGCGGCCAACACGGCGCCCAGCCGTGAGCCCTCGGCCGCCTCGACCACCACCTCGATGCGGTCGGACAACGACAGTCCCCGGGCGCGGCGGAGGTCGTTGATATCGCGGGCCAGCTGCCGGGCCAGGCCCTCCAGCTCCAGGGCCTCGTCGAGGGCCAAATCCAAAGCGACGGCCCAGTCGTCGTCGGTGGCCAGGGCGAAGTCGGAGTGGCTGGTGGCCCGCACCTCCACGTCGCCCGCCTCCAACCGCTCGCCGGCGACCTCGACGAACCCGTCCGCCTCCAACCGACGGCGGATCTCCGACCCGTCGGCCTCGGCCAGGGCCGCCTTCACCGCGTTCACCCGCGGCCCCAGTCGCGGCCCCAACGCCCGGAAGTTGGGGATCACCGTCCACGACATGAGGTCGGACAGGGTCTCCACGTCCTCGATGGCCTTGACGTTGAGCTCGTCGGCGATCTGGGCCCGCACCTCGGGCAGCAGGTCGACCCCCGGGTGCAGCACCAACGCCCGACCCAGGGGCTGACGGGTGCGGACGCCGGCGTCGGTGCGGGCCGAGCGCCCGAGTCCCACCAGCCGGCGGGCGGCGTCCATGTCGGCCAGCAGCCGGGTCGAGGCGGCGTCGGGATCGGCCAGGTCGGGCCAGCGCTGCACGTGCACCGACATCTCGCCCGTCAGCGTCACGTTGAGCTCGTCGGCCAGGAACGGGCAGAACGGGGCCAGCAGCTGGCTGACGACGGTGAGGCAGCGGTACAGCGTGGCGAAGGCCCCCGGATCGGAGGCGCCGCCGGCCGGGCCCCAGAAGCGGGGACGCGATCGGCGGACGTACCAGTTCGACAGGTCGTCGACGAAGGCGGCCACGCTGGTGGCGCCGCCCAGGGCGTCGAAGTTGTCGAGGGCGTCGGTGACGGCCGCCACCGTCTGGGCCAGGCGCGCCTCCGCCCACCGGTCGAGCACGTGGCCCGAGCCGCCGTCGGCTGAAGCCGGGTCCCAGTCGCCGTCGGAGACCGGCGCCGAGCCCCCGACCCCCTCGTCGGCCTGCCACCCGGCCAGATCGGCGTAGGTGGCGAAGAAGGCGAACACGTTCCACAGGGTGATGAGGGTCTTGCGGGTGGCCTCCCGGATGCCGTCGTCGTAGACGCGGCGGCTGGTCCACGGCGAGCCGGCGGAGAAGAAGTACCAGCGCACGGCGTCGGCGCCGAAGGTGTCGAACACGTGCCACGGGTCGAGGACGTTGCCCTTCGACTTCGACATCTTCTGCCCGAACTCGTCGACCACATGGGCCAGGCAGACCACGTTGCGGTACGGCGTCGACCCGAACACCAGCGTGTTCACCGCCAGCAGCGAATAGAACCACCCCCGCGTCTGGTCGATGGCCTCGCAGATGAAGTCGGCCGGGAACGCCTTCTGGAAGTCGGACCGGTCACCGAACGGGTAGTGGTGCTGGGCCGATGGCATCGACCCCGAGTCGAACCAGGCGTCGAGCACGGGCGCCACCCGCACCGCCACTCCCGAGCACCCCGCCGCCTGGCACCCGAAGACCACGTCGTCGACCGCGGGCCGGTGCAGGTCGAGCCCGATCAGGTCGCGCCCCGTCAGGCGGGACAGCTCCTCCACCGACCCCACACACGTGTCGTGGCCCCCGCCATCGGTGATTGTCGCAACGCCAGATGGGCAGCGGCGTGCCCCAGTAGCGGTCACGGGATAGGGCCCAGTCGACGTTGTTCTCCAGCCAGTCGCCGAAGCGGCCGTGCTTGATGTGGTCGGGGTACCAGTTGATGTGCTCGTTCTCCCGCAGGAGATCCGACCGGTGGTGCGACGTGCGCACGAACCACGACGTCTTGGCCCAGTAGATGAGCGGAGTCGCGCACCGCCAGCAGTGGGGATAGGAGTGGGTGTACGCCTGCTCCCGCACCAGCAGCCCCCGCCCGGCCAGGTCGGCGATGATCGAGCGGTCGGCGTCCTTCACCCACACGCCCGCCCACGGCCCCACTTCGGCCCCGAACGTGCCGTCGGGCCCGACCGGGTTGAGCACCGGCAGGTCGTCGGCCTTGGCCGCGTCCATGTCGTCGGCACCGAAGGCGGGGGCGAGGTGGACGATGCCCGACCCGTCGTCGGTCGAGACGAAGGCGGCGCCCACCACCCGTTGGCCGCGGTCGTCGATCGGCAACAGGTCGAACGGCCGCCGGTACCGCCACCCCACCATCTCCGAACCACGAAAGCGCTCGACGACGACGGCCCCCTCCGGCGCCAACGCCTCCGCCATCACCAGGTCACGCGAACCCTCGTCGGAACGCACGCGCACATAGGAGATGTCAGGACCGACGGCGGCGGCCACGTTGGAGATCAGCGTCCACGGCGTCGTCGTCCACACCAGCAGGTCGACGTCAGGACCGTCGACCACCGGGAACCGCACGTACACCGACGGGTCGGTCACGTCCTGATATGCCCCCGGCTGGCCCAGCTCGTGCGACGACAGGGCCGTCCCGCACCGGGAGCAGTAGGGGATGACCCGGTGTCCCTCGTACAGCAGGCCCTTGTCGTAGAGCTGCTTCAGCAGCCACCACACCGACTCCACGTAGTCGTTGGACAGGGTCCAGTAGGCGTCCTTGGTGTCGATCCACACGCCGGCCCGCTCGGTGAGGGCCTCCCAGTCGGCGACGTAGCGTTGCACCGACTCCCGGCAGCGGGCGTTGAACTTGTCGATGCCGTAGGCCTCGATCTGGGACTTGCTGGTGAAGCCGAGCTCCTTCTCCACCTCGATCTCCACCGGCAGCCCGTGGCAGTCCCAGCCGCCCTTGCGGGGGACGTCGTGGCCCCGCATGGTCTGGAAGCGGGGGAACAGGTCCTTGAACGCCCGGGCCCACAGGTGGTGCAGCCCCGGACGACCGTTGGCGGTGGGCGGACCCTCGTAGAAGACCCACCGCGGCGCCCCGTCGCGGAGGTGCAGCACCACCTCGGCCAGGTCGAGCTCGCGCCACCGGGAGAGCACGCGCTGCTCGAGGGCCACGAGGTCCAACTGCGGATCGACGGGTCCGAAGGCCATGTGACCTACACATTGGCACGCGCCTCCACCGCCCCGGGATGAGTTGCCACCCCGGGGCCGTAGAGTACGAGCAGCCCCCAGTACGAGCAGCCCGAGAACGAGCAACGATGAACATCGACGATCTCTTCACCACCAAAGGCGACGATGCCGTCGACCTCCATGTCCACGTGCAGCCGGGCGCGGGCCGTTCGGCCGTCGTCGGCCGCCACGGAACCGCCCTCAAGGTGCGGGTGGCGGCCCCGCCGGTGGGGGACGGGCCAATACCGCGTGCGCCGAGCTGCTGGCCGAGGAGTTCGGGCTCGAGACGGCTCAGGTGGTGCTGGTGGGGGGCGACACCAGCCGATCCAAGACGTTCGCCCTGTCCGGACTCGACATCGAGGAGTTCCGCCGCCACCTGGAGCAGGTGGTTGGCACCGGCCGACCCGGAACCGCCCGTCCGGGCCCGGAAAACCCGCAAGCGGGGCGGCTCTAGTTTTCCCACCGTTGGTACACTCCGCTTCCGTCAATCCCCCAATCGCCCATTCATCGGAAGCCAGCGATCACATGCCGAAAACCGCACCGAAGCCCAGCACCACCTCCGACGAGGTCGCCCTTGCGTCCACCGGCGAGTCCGGCGCCTCGTCGGCCAAGTTCTTCGCCCAGCAACGGGAGCTGCTGGTGAGCGAACGGGAGACCTACGTCCTCCAGGCCGACGCCCTCAAGGCCGAGGCCCAGGCCCTGGCCGAGGACATGGAACCGGGCGACATCCAGTTCGACGAGGAATCGGGCGAGGGCGGCACGATGGCGGTCGAGCGCGAGCGCGACCTCACCCTGTCGGCCCAGGCCCGGGCCGCGGTCGACGAGATCGACCGGGCCCTGCGCAAGATCGAGATCGGCACCTACGGGATCTGCGAGAAGTGCGAGACGCCGATCCCCAAGGCCCGCCTGAAGGCCCTGCCCTACGCCGCGCTCTGCGTCGCCTGTAAAAGCGGGGGCCTGTCGCGTCGCTGAGGGCCGCCCGAGGCGGCAAGGCTGACGACGCCGAGCGGCTGCCGCCGGCGCCGACCGGGACCCGTCCCGGTGTGGTCGACGCGGCCCCGATCAACCCGTCGGCGGGAAACCCCGACCACGACGGCCGCCTCCCGCTGGTGCTGGGCCTGGGCGCGGTGGTGGTCGTTCGTCGACCAGCTGACCAAGGCGTGGGCCCTGTCGGCGCTGAGCCGACGCGACCCATCCACGTGGTGGGCACCCTGCGCCTCGCCCTCACCCACAACAGCGCCGGCGCGTTCGGCCTGGGAGGGGGCTTCGTCCCGCTGCTGGCCCTGGCCGCCCTCGGCGTGGTGGTCTACCTCATCGTGTCGGGGGCGGCGTCGTCCCGCCTGCCGGTGGCCGTGGCCATGGGCCTGCTCCTCGGAGGAGCGGTGGGCAACCTCCTCGACCGGGTCTTCCGCGACCCGGGCCTGCTGCGGGGCGCGGTCGTCGATTTCGTCGATCTGCAGTTCTGGCCGGTGTTCAACGTGGCCGACATGGGCATCACTGTCGGTTGCGTGATGTTGTTGATTTGGGCTGCACGTCCTGCGGGCACCGCCGCCGAAGTGGGGGCGTAGTGGTCATTCCGGGCGCCCTCGACGGTGAGCGGCTCGACCGGGTGGTGAGCCTGCTGTGCAACCTCACCCGCCGGGAGGCGGCCGCCCTGGTGGCGGCGGGCGGCGTGCGCATCGGGGGCCGGCCGGTCACCCTGCGCTCGAGCCGGGTGGCCCAGGGCGACGACCTCGACGTCGATGCGCCCCCGCCCAAGGTGCCCTTCCGCCCCTGGCCCCAGGACGACGTCGAGCTACCGGTGGTCTACGCCGACGAGCACGTCATCGTCGTCGACAAGCCGGCCGGGCTGGTGGTGCACCCCGGTGCCGGCCAGAACGCGGGCACCCTGGTCAACGGGCTGCTGGCCCTGTTCCCCGAGATCGCGTCGGTGGGGGCCTGCGAGCGGCCGGGCGTCGTCCACCGCCTCGACAAGGGCACGTCCGGCCTGCTGGTGGTGGCCCGCAACAACGCCGCCTACGAGTCGCTGGTCGAGCAGTTCGGGGCCCGCACCGTCGAGCGCCGCTACCTGGCCATGGTCTGGGGTCGCTTCGACAGCGCCGCGGGGGCGGTCGACGCCCCGGTCGGCCGGGGCTTCGCCAACCCCACCCGCATGGCCGTGTCCGCCAGCGGGCGCCCGGCCCGCACCAGCTACCGGGTGCTGCAGCTGTTCACCCAACCGGCCAAGGTCACCCTCGTCGCCTGCCGGCTGGAGACCGGACGCACCCACCAGGTCCGCGTCCACCTGGCCGCCATCGGCCACCCCGTGGTCGGCGACGACCGCTACGGCGGCGCCCGGCCCTCGATCGACCCCGGGCGCCCGTTCCTGCACGCCAGCCAGCTCGGCTTCGACCACCCGGCCACCGGCGAGAGGATGCGGTTCACTTCGGCGCTGCCGGAGGAGCTGGAAAAGGTTCTTGGGTCTCTTCGCTAGGGAGTACCAGGGGCCTCCCCGCGACCTCCTTCCGCCCGACTCGGTGGCGAAGGCCCGCCTCGACGCCCGGGCCGCCCGGCGCACGGTGCGGTTCTTCGCGGTGGCCGTGTTCGTGCTGGTGGTGGGGGCCGTCTTCGCCTTCACCGTCACCCGGGAGCGCGACGGCGACGGATCGAGCCGCACGTCGGGACAAACGGGCACCACCAGCGCCGCCGCCGCGGCAGCCGCCGTCGCCTCCATCGGTCCCTCTCCGGGCGCCGAGGTCGGCCCCTACCTCGACGAGCGCCGCCCGGTGCTGGCCGCCGCCGCCGGCGAGCGGGCGGCAGTGGTGTCGTTCGACGCCTACCTGTCCGAGGCCGACGCCCGGGCCAAGGTCGGGTCGGCCCAGATCACGCCGGCCCAGGTCGACGCCCTGCTGGCGGCCGCCCCCGGAGGTCATCCGTCCACCGTCGACGACGGGCTGGAGGCGTGGGCGAAGTCCCAACGGCAGGCGGACACGGTCGACCGGGACGAGATCCGCAAGCTGCTGCCCACCGTCGGCGATCCTGTGTTCAAGCGCTTCTACGAGTCCGAGCTGGTGCGCCTCGATGCTGCCATCGAGAGCGCCTCTCCCACCAGTGCGGTGGTGTTCGGGATGGTGGTCGTCGCGCCTGCGGATGCACTGCGGGCCCTGGCCACCACCGCCGGCGTCCGGCTGGTCGACGTGGGTGACGGGGCCACGCCCGCCGACGGCGCCATCTTCCGGGGCCTGCGCCCGGAGGAGACCACCAAGGTGGGCCAGCCCGCCACCCGCCCCGTCTGACCGCGACGCCCCTTGTGGTTGGCGGACCTCGTGGTGACGGCCCGGCGCGAAGGGTCGCCCTCCTCGACTGGGACAACACCCTGCACCACGGCTGGACCCTGGAGCCGTGGGTGCGGTTCCTGGTGGAGCGGGGCCAGGCACCGGACAGCCTCGCCGTCGAAGGCGAGCAGCTGACCCGCGATTACCTGGAGGGCCGCCTCGAGGATCACAGCGACCTCGCCCACCGGGCCAACACCCTCTACGCGACCGCGGCCGCGGGATGGGCCACGTCCGACGTGGCCGCCCTGGTGGGGCCCTTCGTGGACGAGGTCGACGGACCGCTGGTCTACGGCTTCGTACCGACGCTGCTGGCGTGGCTGGGCGAGCACGACATCGAGCCGGTGGTCGTCACCGGCGCCCCCGCCGAGCTGGTGGTGGGCTACGTGGAGCCGGCCGGGGGCCGGGTGGTCGGCCTCACCCTCGCCGTGTCCGACGGGCGCTACACGGGTGCCATCGGCCGCAACCCGGGGCCGGCGACGGAGAAGGCGCGGGCGGTGGCGGAGATGATCGCCGAGGGTTCGGAGGTGGTGCTGGCGGCCGGCGACAGCGTGTCCGACCTCCCCCTGCTGCAGGCCGGACGTCACCAGCTGGTGGTGGGGAACCCGGACCTGGCCCGGATGTTCCCCGGCACGTCGCTGCTGGTGGAGCCCCGGTCGACCAGCGGCGACGACCTCCGCCGGCGCCTCGACCAGCTTTTCGCAGGCGGCCTGCTCGTCGACGGGGAGCTGTCAGGCAGTTGAGCGGGCGGGCTCGACCGCCGGCTCCGGCTCCGGCAGGACGTCGGACCCGGACTGGGTGCCGCGGGCCCGGGTGACCATGTCGGCCAGGGTGAAGGAGTCGAGGTGGTCGCGCATGTGCCCGCCCACCTCGGCCCACACCGACAGCAGGACGCACTGGCCCTCGTGGTCGCAGGCGCCGTTCTGGTGGGGCTCGCCGAAGTCGCCGGCCACGATCGGTCCGTCGACCGCGCTCACGATCTGGCCCAGGGTGATCTCCGACGGATGGCGGGCCAGCACGTAGCCCCCGCCCACGCCCCGCTTCGAGCGCACCAGGCCCGCGCCCTTGAGGGCGAGGAGGATCTGCTCCAGGTAGGGCTGGGGCAGGCCCGTGCGCTCGGCCACGTCGCGCACCGAAGTGGGCCGGCTCCCGTCGGCGTGGAGGGCCAGGGAGAGCAACGCCCGGCTGGCGTAGTCGCCACGCGTCGACACCTTCACGCCCCCATGGTAGGGCCTATCGTGAAGCTGACACCCGGATGGACCCATCGGGTGGTGGACGGGCCCGACCGGGAAGGGATGCACCCATGGCTGACCAAGGAACAGACGGAGCCACCTCCGACGCCCCCGAGCAGACCCCTGTGGTGGTCGTGGCGGAGGGTCCGACCGAGGAGGAACCCACCGAGACCATCTCCCAGCCGGCCAAGGTGCTCCGCATCGGCGCCATGACCAAGGAGCTGCTGGAGGAGGTACGGCGGGCCGAGCTCGACGAGGCCAGTCGCGGCCGGCTGAAGGAGATCTTCGAGACGTCGGTGCGGGAGCTGGCCGAGGGCATCTCGCCCGATCTGCAAGAAGAGCTGGCCCGGCTCAGCCTCCCCTTCGACAGCGGCATCCCCAGCGAGGCCGAGCTCCGGGTGGCCCAGGCGCAACTGGTGGGGTGGCTGGAAGGCCTGTTCCACGGCATCCAGGCGGCCATGTTCTCCCAGCAGGCGGCCATGCAGCAGGCCGCCGGCGGCGCCCGGGGATTGCCGGCCGGTCCCGGAGGCCGACCGGGGCCCGACATGACCCGCCCCGGGAACTACCTGTAGTCAGCCATCCTGTAGGAAGACCAGGCGCCGTCCCGGCCGCCCGGCGGCGGGTCAGCGGCCGACGGCCTTCTCCAACTCGGCCTTCGTCATCTTCGAGCGGCCTTCGACGTTCTTCTTCTTGGCCTCGTTGTAGAGCTGGGCCTTGGTCCGGCCGCCTTGGCCCTTGTGCGACCGGAGCCCGCCCCGCCGGCTGGACGAGATGTCGTTCGTCGACGACCGGCTCGAGGTCCTGGCCTCGCCTGCCTGCGCCCGTTCCTTGTTGACGGTGCGGGCCGCGATCTCCTCCGCCTTGTCCTCGCTCTCGCCCCGCTCTTCCAGCCCTTCCTTGATGTGCTTGTACTGCCGTTCGCGCTTGGCGCTCCACGCCTGCTGGGGCATCGCCACCTCCTCCGGGCCAACCCTGTTTCTTACTCTCGGCTCCCCGGCAGGATTCCCCGTTCCGGGCGCCGTCATGCGGGCGATGTTCTGCCGCAGGGTTTTGCCGTCAGGGTTCGGGGTAGTCAGCCCATAGCAGCCCACCTAGAGAAGGAGCGGCACATGCCGGAGATGGACACCCCCAGCCACACCGAGGGCACCCCCCGTGGCGAGGACCAGGGCGGCGAAAGCACCGAGACCCAGGGCCCGACCAACCGCCCGGTGGGCCAGGTCGAGGACGACCCCATGGAGCCCAAGAACTCCGGTTCCGGCACCGAGGGCATGGGCTGAGACAGACGAATTGCGCCGGTCCGGGGTTTCGGCCCCGGGCCGGCACTCGTCTCCGGACGATGCTGCTGACCAGCGGCATCGTCCTTTTCGCGTTTGGGGACGAGGCGCTGCTCACCCGGTAATGGCGGCGGCGGGGACGCGCTCTATGGTTTGGTCGACCGCAGCGACAAGTCTGCGGCGGCGAGACGACGTTCGAGATCGTCGATGCGACCCCGGGTCGCGGCTTGATCGGTGGTGGCCAAGCGGGTGTGCTCGGCCAGGTTGCGGTCGAGATGACGACCCATCTCCAGCACCGCCCGTTCGAGTGTGCGGACCCGTTCCAGGCTCTGGTTGGCGGCGTCGTGATGGGCCGCCACCACCTCGGCCACCGAGTCGAGCTCGGCGTAGACCGACGTCAGGTCGCCGGCGCCTTCGTCGAGGCGCTTGGCCCGGGCCAGCTCCGACAGCCGGACCGTGTCCTGCTGGAGCCGGCCGACGGCCACGGGCAGGATCTCGAGCCGGCGCAGGCGCTGGTCGAAAGCCTGCAGGCGGTCGGTGGCCATGCCTTCGAGGGCGAGCAACCGTGTGGCGAGGGGCTCGGCGGGGGGCGTCGCCGATGCGAGCGACGAGGCGACGCCCACCATCGGGCGGGGGGCGGGCGGAGTGGTCGCCGCGTCGAGGCGGCGCTCGAGGCCGTCGAGGCGATCGGCCAGGCATTCGAGGGCCCGGGCGCAGTCCTGCACGCCCCGGGCCAGCCGAGCCAGGCCCAGGTCGGTAGGGGCGTCTGCGGGAGGAGCGACCGGCGCCGTGACCGGCCACGGGAGGACGGACGGCGTCGGCGGTGCCGACCGCGCCCGCACCGGTGCCGGTGGGAGCGGCGGTGCCGGCGGGGGAGTCGGGACGGCGGTGCCTGAGAGGGGCGAGCGGTCAGCCCCCTGGGGAGGACGGGCGGCCGCCGGTGCCGGCGGGGGAGGGGGCGGGGCGGCACCGACGGACCCGGTGGGGTGGGCGGCAGCTTTGGCGGTGGGAGCACGGACCAGTGACTGGCCCCAGTGCCGGTCGGCGACGTCGGTCATGCGGGTTCCCGGGAGGCGATCTCCGGACCATATCGAGGCATCCTGCTCACTTCAATGACCCTCGTCCGATCCGCCGGTTATCCCCAAGATGTGCCCCTCTGGCTTGTGGATAATCGACAAAGGCAGCTCCCCACGCCTGCCCGCCGGCCGGAACGACGGCCCCCCAGGTCGGCTCTGGCCCCGACGCCAAACGCGGGTTAGAATTACAGCCCTGTAAGTCCTCCACAGGCTTCCACCAGCCTGTGGATAGCGCTGGAGGGTGCCGTCTGGTGGGGAAGAGCTTCACCCATCTCCACGTCCACACCGAGTTCTCCATGCTCGATGGGGCCGCTCGGATCGACGAGGTCGTGGCCGCGGCGGTGGCCGACGGCCAACCCGCCATCGGCATCACCGACCACGGCAACATGTACGGCGTCCTCGACTTCTACCGGGCCGCCCGCAAGGCCGGCATCACCCCGGTGCTCGGCATCGAGGCCTACATGGCCGGCGAGAGCCGCTTCGAGCGACCCGTCCGCCGGGGCCGGGTCGACGACGGCGGCGGCGAGGGCGAGCGGGGCGAGAAGCTCTACTACCACCTCACCCTGCTGGCCGAGTCCACCCCCGGCTACAAGAACCTGATCAAGCTCTCGTCGGCCGCCTTCCTGGAGGGGTATTTCTACAAGCCCCGACTCGACTGGGAGCTGCTCGAGCGCCACAAGCAGGGCGTCATCGCCACCACCGGCTGCCTGGGCGGCGTGGTGTGCCAGGCCCTGCTCAGGGGCGACGTGGAGGGGGCCGTCCGCAACGCATCCCGACTCAAGGACATCTTCGGCCCCGAGCACCTCTACGTCGAGCTCCAGGACCACGGCCTGGCCGACCAGCGCATGGCCAACGGCCACCTGCTGGAGATCGCCAAGAAGCTGCGCTTACCGCTGCTGGCCACCAACGACAGCCACTACACCCACCAGTCCGACGCAGTGGCCCACGACGCCCTGCTGTGCGTGCAGACCGGGGCCCAGGTCGACGACCCCAAGCGGTTCAAGTTCGACAGCGACCAGCACTACCTCAAGACGGCGGCCGAGATGCGCTCGCTGTTCGCCGAGGTCCCCGAGTCCTGCGACAACACCCTGGCCGTGGCCGAACGGGTCGACGTCGAGATCGAGTTCGGCAAGCCCGAGCTGCCCCATTTCGACCTTCCGCCGGGCGTCACCGACTCCGAATACCTGCGCTCGCTCACCCTCGAAGGCGCCCGCCGCCGCTACGGGGCCCCCATCCCGGGCGACGTGATCCAGCGGGTCGAGCACGAGCTGGGCGTCATCGACCGCATGGGCCTGTCCACCTACTTCCTGGTGGTCTGGGACCTCATCAACCACGCCCGCCAGCGCAACATCCGGGTCGGCCCCGGGCGGGGCAGCGCCGCCGGCTGCTGCGTGGCCTACTGCCTGCGCATCGTCGACCTCGACCCCATCAAGTACGGCCTCATCTTCGAGCGCTTCCTCAACGAGGGCCGCCGGGAGATGCCCGACATCGACATGGACTTCGACGAGCGCTACCGGGCGGAGATGATCCGCTACGCGGCCGAGCGCTACGGGTCCGACCACGTGGCCCAGATCGTGACCTTCTCCACCATCAAGGCCCGGGCCGCGGTGCGCGATGCGGCCCGGGTGCTGGGCCTGCCCTACGCGGTGGGCGACCGCATCGCCAAGACCATGCCCCCCCTGGTCATGGGCCGCGACACCCCCCTCAACGCCTGCCTCGAGCTCACGCCCGGGCACGAGGAGGGCTACAAGATGGCGGCCGAGCTGCGGGCCCTGTGCGAGTCCGACGGCGACGCCCGCAAGGTGGTCGAGGTGGCCAAGGGCCTGGCCGGCCTGCGCCGGCAGGACGGCATCCACGCGGCCGCGGTGGTGATCACCCGGGAGCCGCTCACCGAGTACCTGCCCGTGCAGCGCAAGCCGGAGCCGGGCGGCGATCCCAACGATGCCCCCATCGTCACCCAGTACGAGATGCACGGCGTGGCCGACCTGGGCCTGCTCAAGATGGATTTCCTGGGCCTGCGCAACCTCACCGTGATCGAGCGGGCCCTCGACCTCATCGAGGCCACCACCGGCCGCCGGCCCGACATCGACAACGTGAATCTGGAGGACGAGCGCACGTTCGAGATGCTGCGCCGGGCCGACTCCATCGGCGTGTTCCAACTGGAGGGCGGCCCCATGCGGGCGCTCATCCGGTCACTTGCCCCCACCACGTTCAACGACGTGGCCGCCCTGGTCGCGCTCTACCGGCCCGGGCCCATGGCCGCCAACATGCACAACGACTTCGCCGACCGCAAGAACAACCGCAAGCCGGTCCTGTGCCTGCACCCCGACCTGGCCGAGGAGCTGGCCGACACCCACGGGCTGATGATCTACCAGGAGTCGATGATGCGGGTCGCCACCCGCTTCGCCGGCTACTCACTGCTCGAGGCGGACAACCTCCGCAAGGCCTGCCTGCCGGCTGGGACGCTGATGCTGACTAAGGCCCGTGGCTATGTTCCCATCGAACGGGTCATGAGCTTGCGGCAGCCGCGGCTGCAGACGATTGACACAGTGTCGTGCACGTCCCGCTTCGAGCCGGTCCACGACGTTTGGTCCGTCGGCACCAAGCCGGTCTACGAGTTGAAGACGTCCACCGGGTATTCCATCCGCGCCACGGCGGAGCACCCGCTCCTAGTCGAGGACGAGTGGCGGGAGTTGGGCCAGATCAGGCCCGGCGACCTGGTCGGCGTGGCCGCCCACACAATGACCCATGGCGGCGGCAAGGCCTCGATGGCCGAGGTCGAGTTGGCTGCCCTGCTCATCTCCGAGGGCTATACCCCCGACGTCCGGCGGCTGCACGCGAACGCATTCTTCTGCAACACCGACCCAGCGCTGCTTTCGACGTTCGTCGGCGCCTATCAGCGGCATTTTGGCCGCCCTCACCCCGGCGGGGTGGAGGTCAACGGAGTCACACGCCTGCGGCTGAAGAAGCAGGAGTTGCTCGACCTCCTGCCCGTCCTGGGCCGCCTCGGCCTGTCTGCCGACAAGACGATCTGCTCGGCCCTACTAAATCTGCCCCAGCACAAGGTCGAGCGGTTCCTTGGGCTCTACTTCTGCGCTGACGGATGGGCTGACCGGTCGGGTATGCACTTCGGATCGAAGAGCAGGAACGTCTGCCGCGGGCTCAAGCGCATGCTCTTGAGGTGCGGCATCGTGGCCAACCTCTGTCGCCGGAACATCGCCGGGGACGAGCATTGGACCCTCTCGGTGGCCGACAAGGGTCACGCAAAGGCGTTCGCCCAGCTGATCGGACCGCACCTCACCCAGATGAAGGCGGCCAAGGTCGACCGCTGGCTTCACGAATGGGGCGAGCTGAGCAGCGCCACCAACATCGGCATCCCGGCGTCGTTCCTCCGAGCCGAACTGGCTCGCCGCCAGGCAATCACGGGCAAGTCGAAGCGCCGGTTGGGTGTCGACACCGGCGGCTACTGCGGAAGCCGAGTCCTGCATCGGAACACACTGAATGGCTTGCTGTACTCCGAGCGCCTGGAAGATCTCCGCACCGGCGATCTGGTCTGGGACACAGTCACCTCCGTCGAATACGTGGGCGAGATGGAGTGCTTCGACTTCCGGATGGCCAACCCCGACCGGCCCTACGCAGTCGCGGAGGACTTCCTCGTCCACAACTGTGGGAAGAAGGACCGTGTCCTCATCGGCATGGAGCGGGAGAAGTTCGTGGCCGGCACGGAGGCCACCGGGTACGGGTCCGACCTCGGGACCAAGCTCTTCGACATCATCGAGCCCTTCGCCGACTACGCCTTCAACAAGAGCCACGCCTTCGCCTACGGGATGGTCGCCTACCAGACGGCCTGGCTCAAGGCCAACCATCCGGTCGAGTACCTGGCCGCCCTGCTCACGTCGGTCAAGGACGACAAGGACAAGACCGCCGTCTACCTGGCCGAGTGCCGCACCATGGGCGTCGAGGTTCTCGTGCCCGACGTCAACCTGTCGATCGCCGCCTTCGGCGCGGTCGACGGAAAGATCCCGTTCGGGATGGCCGCCATCCGCAACGTGGGCGAGGGCCTGGTCGGGCTCATCGTGGCCGAGCGGGAGAAGAACGGTCCCTTCGCCGACTTCTACGACTTCTGCCGGCGGGTCGACCCGGGCGTGCTCAACAAGCGGTCGGTGGAGTCGCTCATCAAGGCCGGCGCCTTCGACTCCATGGGCCACCCCCGGCGGGGGATGCTGGCCGTGTTCGAGCAGATCATCGACCGCACCCTGGCCCGCCGGCGAGAGCAGGAGCTGGGCGTGATGAGCCTGTTCGGGGAGATGGGAGATGCCGCCCCGGGGGGGCCCTCGTCGATGGTCGACGAGCGGGTCCCCATCCCCCCGGTCGAGTTCGACCAGCACCAGCGGCTGGTCTTCGAGAAGGAGATGCTCGGCCTCTACGTGAGCAGCCATCCCCTGTTCGGGGTGGAGTCGATCCTCCGCCGCCACGCCGAGTGCACCATCGCTGAGCTGCGGGAATGCCGCGACGGCGACACCAAGTGGGTCGGTGGGGTGGTCACCGCCCTGCAGCGCAAGTACACCAAGCGGGGCGACCTCATGGCCGTGTTCACCCTCGAAGACCTCCAGTCCGCCATCGAGGTGATGGTCTTCCCCCGCACCATGCTCGAGCACGGGGCGATGCTGGCCGACGACGCCATCGTGTGCGTCAAGGGGCGCATCGACCTGCGGGAGGAACCGGCCAAGATCATCTGCCTCGAGCTCAAGCGCCCCGACCTCACGCCCGAGGGCACGGGCCCCGTCCGCATCAAGCTCTCACCCGCATCCCTCACCCACGGGCTGCTCGACCGGCTCAAGTCGGTGCTGCGCGACCACCCCGGTCACCAGCCCGTCCACGTCCATCTCGACCGCACCGTTCTGCGCCTGCCGGACGAGTTCCGGGTCGACTCGGGGAAGGGTCTGGTGTCCGAATTGCGGGTCCTCTTGGGGCCGAACGGGCTGGTGACCTAGAATCAAGGGTCAGGGGAGGTACGGGCGTCGATGGCACTTGAGGTCGAAACCAGGGACTGCACCGCACTGAGCGACTCCGACGTCTCGGAGATGGCCGACATCTGCGCCGACGGCACCGCCGGCTACGACGTGGGCATTCTCTCCAAGCACTCGGGCGAGTGGGTGCTGATCACACGGGTTTACGATGGTCCCAAGCTGGCCGGGTTCGCCTTCTGCACCCTGGAGCGCATCGGGGGCACACCCTGCGTACTCATCGGGCTGGCGTCGGTGAAGCGGGGATCGCGGCGCGACGCGGCTCTCCGGCTGCTGATCGGCGACCAACTGCGGCGGGCGGTGCTGGCTTTCCCCGACGAGGACGTGCTGGTCGGCACCCGCCTCCTCGACCCCGCCGGGTTCGCCGCCTTCGAGGGCCTGGCCGACATCGTCCCCCGTCCCGGGCACAAGGCCTCGGGCGAGGAACGGGCCTGGGGCCGGCGGCTGGCCAAGCGCTTCGGCGCCGAGGGCCGCATCAACGACCGCACCTTCGTCGTCACCGGCCTGGGCGACGTGCCCGGTGCTCTCGACCACGAGGCCGTCGACCCTTCGGCTCTCCATCCCGAGGTAACCGCTTTCGTGAGCGAGCTCGACCCGTCCCGGGGCGACGCCCTCATCGCCTTCGGCTGGGCCATGGCCGAAGACCTGGCCGCCCGCGCCTCCCGCTAACCCGCGATCCCCCGCGCCTGATCGAGGTCAGGTCGCTACGGGGCCGTCATCGAGGCGAAGTCGGCGGCCGCCTGCTGGTTGAGGCCGAGTTTGTAGACCGCGTCGATGTCCTCGAGGATCGGCTGGCTGAGGGCCCATCCGAGGGGTAGCCGCCGCCCCGGATGGGCGTACATGGCGAAATGGAGCACCCTGACCTTGTCCCGGCCGGCAGCCGTGCGCAGGCCGTCCAGCGCCTCCTTGGACTGGCCGCTCCCGGTCAGGATTCCCAGCTCGGCCTGGGGGACGCGCAACGGCTCGGCCAGCTTCGACCTGAGCTCCGGGTCCTTGTCGGGGGTGCCGGAGTGCTCGCCGTTCTCGATCTCCACGATGACGGGCTGGACGGGCCGGTAGGCGCCGACGGTGGCCGCCCGGGCCAGGAGTGGCTGCAAAACCCCGTAGAGCTCGGCGATCTGCCCTGCGCCCGAGTTCTCCAGGTAGCCGCCGTCGACGACGTCGACACCCGATTCGACGTCGCGCGGGCACTCGTCCCCGCCGAGCAGGTGTCCCGACGGCGTGGCCAAGGGGAACCGGGCCGACAGGAAGGCGGCGTCGAAGAGGCCGATGTCCTCCGTCGGGCAGAGGACGTCGCGCAGGTCGACGGAGCCACCCGCCCACGAGCGGTCGAGCTCCTCGCTGACTGCGGCCGAGCCGTCCAAGGGCGAGATGTTGAAGCGCTGGCCGGTGCGGACGATCGTGCCGTTGAGCAGCATGAGCGGAACCTGTCCGGGACACAGGGCCTGCACCTGCAGGAAGCCGACGTCGTCGAGGCGCTGCCCGGCCAGCGGCGGCGAGCACACCGATCCTCTGACCGTGCTGAACGAGCTGGTCCAGCCGTCGATGAGCACCTCGGCCCGATCGTGGCCCGGCGCCAGACCGGTGGGCGACAAGGTCAGCTCCCCGAGGACGGCCTTGCTCAGCAACGGGCCGACGTGGTCGTCGCCCAGGGCCCGCACCCAGTCGGTGGGCTCGTCGACCGGGGCCAGGTGCTGGGCCACGGCTGAGACGATCCCGACGCTGCCTCCCGAGGCGCCGCCGGCGGCGAACAGGAATCGGAACGGGTTGGCGTCGCGGCCGCCGACCCGCGCCCGGCCGCCGGTGCCGCAGGGGTCCTTCCCCGACAGGGGCGGGGGAAGGAAGAGGCAGTCGAGCACCCGGGCCGTCCACGCCGCCGCTCTCACGCCCCCGCCGCTGGCGGTGACGAGCACGAGCGGCACCGGCTTGGTGCTGCCGGCGGCGTCAGCCTGGCGGGCGTTGGCGGACATCCAGGAACAGAGCGGGCCGACGATGCCGGCTTCGTGCGGGCGGGGCTCGGGGGTGGTGAGCGCCTCGAGAAGATCCCCGTCCGGGCACGGGGCGGCGCCCGGTGGCGCCCACGTCATGGCGTCCACCACGTGGGGCGACTTCTCCGGCTTCTCCAGCCCGGCGGTGATGGCGGTCGCCCCGACGAACCAGATCAGGAGCAGGCTGACGACCGGAGTGGTGCGCAGCCCGAGCCGGGCGATCAGCGCCGGCCGGTCCCAGTCGGCCAGCAGCAGCCGGGCTGCGCCGCAGGTGGCGGCGAAGGCGGTGATGCCGACGAGAAGCACGCCGAACGACGACAGCCAACGCCCCAGGACCGGCACGAACTCGACCTTCAGCCCGAGGAGCCCGATGGCGATTGGCGCCAGGCTCATGACGAGGAGCGTGCCGGCCAGCCATTTGTGGTCGACGATCCGGCTCCACCGCGACGCCCGGAACGTGGCCGACGGGTCGGTGCTGACGACGGGGGTATCGCGTCCTTGCAGGCAGTACCAGGCCACTCCGGCCCCGCCCGACAGCAGCAGCAACGCCACCACGGCGAGCAAGAAGAGCGTTCCCAGCGAGGCGTGGGTGGCCAACTCGCCCGAGAACAACCGGCCCGCGAGCACGGCCAGGCTGGCCGCCGGCAGGAGGGCGGCCGCGGCGTAGAGAGCGCGGCCGGTCCGCTCCTCCGCCGGCGGGGCGGGGGGATCATCGGGCGCGGAGTCGGCCACGAGCGCCGACCCGACGCCGATGATCAGCATGATCACGCCCAGCGTCAGGGGCCCGCCCATCTTGCCGAGCCAGAGGAGAACGCCGCCGACGGCGGCCACGACGGCCCCGTAGATGACCAGCCGCTTCGGGTTTGGAGGCATGGCCGGGGGGAGCCGGATGCGACTGACCAGGACGATCACGGTCAGGTAGACCGCCATCTCGATCAGCAGGCGGACGAGCGACTTCGCCCCTCCGGCCAGCTCGCGCCGGAGCAGGTCCTCGGACTGGGCCCCGATGTCGCCGAACTGGAGGAGCCCGGCGAAGGCGACGGCGGTGAAGAGCACCAGCCGGGCCGTCGCCGGTGAGTATCGGTAGGCCGACCGGGCCTTGGAGAGGGCGTCGAAGCGGAGCAGTGCCATCACCAGCACCAGGACGACCACGCCGGTGATCTTGAGGAAGGCCAGGGCCTTGAAGAGCAGCGCCAACCCCGACGGGTCCGACCGGAGGACCAGCCAGAGGTCGAGCAGCGCACCGACCGCGGCCCCGCCGGCAAGGATCCAGACAAGGCCCCGGAGGCGTTTGCGGTAGCGGTCGGGAGGAGCGGCCCGGCGGAGGACAAGGAGGGCGAAGGCTGTGAGCAGGCCGGTGGTGATGAGCGCGAACACGACGTGGCCCATCAGCAGGCCGCGGGGTCCGACGGGGTGGAAGGTTGCGAGGGCCTTCGCGCCAGCCTTCCAAGTCCGGAGGGCGTCGGCGGCCCGGTCGCCGTGGAGGGCGGAGTAGCCGAACTCTTCCTCGCCGGGCACCCGGAGGCGGCCGATCTGGTCCTCCAACGCCTGCAGGAAGGCGAGGAGGACGACCGAGGACAGCCCGGTGACGGCCATGGCCACGCCTCGGCGTCCCTCGTGGACCGTGAGACGCGCCCGCTCCGTCATTTGCTGTCGCGTGGTCCCGTCCTCGCCCATGCCGCCTCCCGCCTCCCGAGCCAACCCCCGGGCACGAGTCAAGCACGATGGAACCCGTCGCGCTCGGAGGGCGGATCGCCTTCCCGATGGCCGTAGACGGGAGCCCGCCGACCCGCGACAATGGGCCCCCAGAGTCGCGACTGTCGGGGTCGCGGCGACGTCGACGGGAGGCGAGCGTGAGGCGGATTCGGTCAATAGTTCTGGCCGGGGTGGCTGTCCTGGGACTGCTGTTCACCGCGGTGGAGGGTCCTCTGCCGGCGGGTGCGCAGGTGGCGGTCGACACCTGTGCCACACCCCTCGACGGCGACTCCCGGCTCGGTCCCGCGGTGCTGCCCACCACCGGCCCGGTCGGCCTCATGGTGAAGGGCTACGACCGGTTCGGAGGTCTGGGGAAGGACGCGTTCCTGGCCCGCTACTGGGACCCGTTGGCCAACACCGGCCGCGGGAGTTGGATCTACCCGCCCGACGACGGGTTCCTGGCCAAGATCATCGTCGCCGTCGACCTGCCCGCGGGGACCCGCATCGACCGTTTCGGGAGCGAGTTCGGGGCTTTCCTGGCGCCGGTGTTGAGCCGCTACGGGCAGCGGGCCATCCCGCCCCAGAACCTGAACACGTTCGACACCAAATACCCCTGCAACTACCACGCCTACCAGGTGCTCAAGCCGTTCAAGGTCCGGCTGGGCATCGTGGCCCCGTGGTTCCACCAACTCGGCCTGGGGGTGCAGGAGAAGCTCGACGCCAGCCTGGTGCCGGGCGCCCCGACCCCCCTGGGCGTGCTGTGGCTGGTCGACAACGGCTACCTGAGCCGCCTGAACTGACCCCGATGGACGTGCGCGCCCTGCGCCGACGGCTGGTGGACGCGGGCGTGCCCGACGGCGTCTACGAGATCGCCGGCGTCCACGAGCCGGTGCCGCCGTCGCCCGACTTCGTCTTCCTCCGTCCGACCGGGGGCCGGGGCCGGTCGCGGCGGTGGGAGGTGGGCGTCTACGAGAGGGGCAAGCACAACGTCGGCCGGCGCTTTGCGTCGGAGGACGAGGGCTGCCGGTGGCTGCTGCGACTCCTCACCGGGGGGCCGGCGGAGAAAGACTGACCGCTGAACGGCGGGGGTTCAGGACCCCGGGAGGAGGGCGGCGACCTCTTTCCAGCAGTAGCCGTCGTGAGGCTCGCTGAGCACGACCAGGATGCGCCCCGGCCGGAAGCCGAGGACACGGGCCATGTCGTGGGCGCCCATGTGGCGACGCTCGAGCCGGTGCAGGGTGTCGAGGATGAAGGGGTCGACCAGGGGGTACTGGTGGGTGGCGCCCTGCCAGCCGAAGATGCACTCGTAGCCGTTGGGGCCGAGCCGCACCTCGGCGGCCGCGCTGGGCACCACCAGGGCCAACGACGGTCGGTCGCCGACGAGAGTCCAGTACGGGATGCGGGAGCCGGCGAAGCCCAGCAACGGGCCCTGGGGCGGGTGGTGGAGGGGGGTGAGCCACCTTCCGACCCTCCGGGCGCCGGTGCGGCCCACTCGCCGGGGGGCGCCGTTGAGCTGCACCGCCTCCGGCTGGGACGGGTCGGGCGGGTCGATGGGGCCACCGACCTGACCCGCCACCAGGTCGAGGGGCGCGAGGGGATCGTCGGCCGGTACCTCGAACGCGGCCCGGACGAACGCGCCCGAGTCGAGGTCGACGCCCACGCATCCGGACGGTCGGGGGGCCAGCACCAACATCTTGAGTTCCGCCCCTGCTACCGCCACCCGGAAGCGCACATCGGCTCGCATGACGACATGCTGACCGCTCCGACGGCGGAAATGGTGGATGCTCGCGTGCATGGAGTTCCAAGACGTCGTTCGTCGCCGCCGGATGGTGCGCAACTTCGATTCCCGCCCGCTGCCGCCGGAATTGGTCGATCGGATTGTGGCCAATGCCCAGCGGGGCCCATCGGCCGGATTCACCCAGGGTGTCGACCTGCTGGTGCTGGAGGGACGGGAGCAGACGCAGCGTTACTGGGATGCCTGTTTCCCTGCTCATCGGCGGTCCGGGTTCCGGTGGCCGGGGATCCTGGAGGCACCCCTCTTGCTCGTCCCTCTGGGATCCCGCGAGGCCTACCTCGACCGCTACGCCGAGTCCGACAAGGGCGAGATTGACCGCGACCCGTCCGGTTGGGACGTGCCCTATTGGGACGTCGACGCCGGGTTCGCGGCCCTGCTCGTCCTGCTGACCGCGGTCGACGCCGGGTTGGGCGCCATTTTCTTCCGGGTCTTCGAGCCCGAAGCCCTCCGGGCCGAGTTCGGCATCCCCGACCGGTTCTCGCCGGTGGGGGCCATCGCCATTGGCTACCCGCAGCCCGACGCCCCCTCGCCGTCGGTAGCCCGGCGCCGGCGCCCATCCTCGGCGGTGGTGCATCGCGGCGGTTGGTGACGCGCCGAGGGTGACGCTCGGTCGCCGGGCCAAACCCCGGCAGTCTCCGAGTGCCCCGGGTAGATTTTCGGGGGGCCGGGGGGGGGCGTGCATGGGCGGAACCGGGGCTGACGTCCCGCTGGTCGGTCGCCTGGCCGAACTGGAGCGGATCGGCGGGGACGTCGCCTCCGCCGCCTCCGGCCGCGGGCGGGTGGTCGTGGTCGAGGGCGAGGCCGGGATCGGCAAGACCCGGCTGCTCGACGCGGCCCTCGACCGTGCCCGCGGCCTGGGGATGCAGGTGTTCCGGACCCACGGCGAGGAGCTCGAGAGCCGGCGCCCCTTCGGCGCCGTCGCCGACTGCCTCGGCGTCACCCGATCCTCGACCGACCCCCGCCGGGTCAAGATCTCCCTCCGGCTCTACGGGGCGGCCGACACCGACGCGACCGCAGGCTCGGAGTTCCGCCTGGTGGAGGACATGCTCGCCCTCGTCGAGGACCTCTGCTCCGACGGGCCGGTCGTCGTCGCCCTCGACGATCTCCAGTGGGCCGATCCGGCGACCCTGCTGGTGGCCCACGGCCTGGCCCGGGCCGCCCCGGCCCTGCCCCTCCTGGTGATCCTGGCCTGCCGCCCGGCGCCCCGCTCACCCGAGCTGGCCCGCCTCCTGCAGACCCTGGCCGAACGGGGGTCGGCCCCCCTGCGCCTGGCTCCCCTTGCCGCCGACGAGGTGGTCGAGCTGGTCGGGGGCCTCCTCGGGTACCCCACCCGGGCCCCGGTTGGCCCGCCAGGTGGGCGACGCGGGCGGCAACCCGTTCTTCGTCACCGAGCTGGTGGGCGCCCTGGTGGCCGACGGTTCGGTGCAGGCCGCGGGCGCGACGGCCGAGATCGCCTCGTTGGCCTTCCCGGTCGCCCTCAAGCCGATCGTCCTCCACCGGATGAGCTTCCTGTCCCGGGAGACGCTCGACGTCCTGTCGGTGGCATCCGTCCTGGGCTCGACCTTCACCGTCCCCACGCTGTCACTGGCGCTCGGCCGGGGGGCGCTCGACCTCCTGCCCCGGGTCCGGGAGGCGCTGGACGCCGGCGTCCTCGGGGAGGACGGTGACCACCTCGCCTTTCGCCACGACCTGCTGCGGGAGGCCCTCTACGACGACATCCCCCGCTCGGTGCGCATCGGGGTGCACCGCGACATCGGCCACGCCCTGGCCGCGGCCGGGGCGCCGGCGGCCGCGGTGGCCGAGCACTTCATCCGGGGCGAGTGCCGGGGCGACCCGGTCGCCCTCGATTGGCTCCACCGGGCGGTGGAGGAGGCCACCGTCCGGGCGCCGGCGACCGCCGCCGAGCTCCTCGAATACACCCTCGACCTCGTCGAGGCAGACGACCCGGACCACGACCGCCTGCTTGCCGAGCTGGTGGTCGTCCTGATGGTCTCGAGCCAGCCGGAACAGGCCGAGCGGGTGTGCCTCGACCTGCTCACCCGGGCCCAGCCCCCGATCACCGAAGTCCGGCTGCGGATGGCCCTGGCCCATCTGGCCAACTCCCGGGGCGAGCTCGACGAGGCGCTGGAGCACGCGGCCCGGGCGGAGACCGTCGAGGGCCTGTCCCCCCACCAGCGGGCCCGCCTGCTCGGCGCCTCGTCGGCGCTGGCCCTCACCGAACCCCGGCTCGACGTCGCCTCGGCCATGGCCACCCGCGGCCTGCATCTTCGCGGAGGAGGTCGGCGGCACGGTGGCCCGGGCCACCTCCGCCTACACCCTGGGCAGGGTCGCCTACTACCAGGGCCGATTCGACGACGCCCTGTCGTGGTTCGACCAGTGCCAGATCACCGGCGACGACGAGCCGAGCGGCCGTATCCACGCCGGTTGGCAGCACCTCCGGTGCCTCGCCGACCTCTTCGGTGTCCTCGTCCTGCTCCACGCCGGGCGGGCCGACCTCGCCGACGAGCCCCTGGCCCACTGCCGCCGGCTGACCCTCGAGCGGGGCTACAAGGAGCTGTATCTCCGCACCTGCTGGCTGCAGGCGATCGGGTCGTTCCTCGCCGGTCGGTGGGACGAAGCCGCGGGCCAGCTGGAGGAGGTCGAGGAACTCCTCGACGGGAGCCGGCCCGGCAACGAGATGCTGGCGACGGCGCGGGGCATGGGAGTGCTGATCGCCATCCACCGGGGTGATGTCCGGGACCGCGGAGCGCATCCCGATCGTCCCTGCGAACGACGTCGACGACAGCGACTGGCCGGCGCTGGCTGCGGGCCTGCGAGCCGAGGCCAACCGCACTCCGGCGGCGGCCCTGGAGGTGCTCGCCGCCGCCTGGCGGAGGACCGAGGCCCTGGGGGTCGTCGTCCGGCGACCGCGGATCGGCCCCGAGATCGTCCGCCTGGCCCTCGGCCGGGGCGTCGGGCGAACGGCGCTCGACCGGGAGCTGGCCGAGGAGGTGTGCCTGGCGGTGGAGGCGCTGGTGGCGGGCAACGAGGGCGTCATCACGGTGGTGGCCGCCGCCCTGCGCGGCCGGGGCCTGGTCGACGACGACGGCGACGTCCTCGTCCGGGCGGCCGCCGCCTACCGGGACGCGGGCCGCCCCTTGGAGGCGGCCCAGGCGGCGGAGGACGCCGGCGCCGCCTTCGGGCGCAGTGGCCAGCTGGAGGAGGCCCAGCGCCTCTTCGACGAGGCCGCCCAGGGCTACGAGCGACTCGGGGCGTCGTGGGACCTGGCCCGCGTCGGCGCCTCCATGCGGGTCCTTCGCCTGCGCCGCCACCGGGCGGCCCCCCGCCCTCGCCGGGTGGGGTGGGACGCGCTGTCCCGGGGGGAGCGGGCGGTGGCCGAGCTGGTGGCCACCGGCCTGTCGAACCCCGAGATCGCCGAGCGCCTGTTCCTGTCCCGGTACACCGTGCGGGGCTACGTCTCCGGCGCCCTGTCCAAGCTGGGCCTGACCTCACGGGTGGAGCTGGCCCACGAGGTGCGCCGCCGCCAGGGGGACGGGCCGGTGGCGGCCCCTGCGCCGTAGGGCACACCGGAAACCCGGAAGATCGCAAGGGACCCGACAGTTGTCGGGTATCGGCGAGGCCCCTTTCCGTCAGAGTCCGGGCCATGAGCGGGGCCGGAACCGGGGAGGCGGTCGAGATCGAGATCACCATGGCCTCGACCCAGCCCCCCCAGGGCGAGGTCGCGGTCGAGGGCGGGCTCGGCCAGCCCTTCGTCGGCTGGCTCCAGCTCCTGCGCATCCTCGTCGAGGTCGTCGCCCGGCCCGTCGAGCCCACCAATCCCACACCCCCGCAGGCATCGAGACCACAAGGAGCGACGTCATGAGCACCATCGAGCAGCGGGCGCGTCGATCACGGGCCCGTGCGGTCCTGGCCGCAGGGGCGATGCTGGCCGGGCTGGTGGCGGGGTGCGCCCCGGGCGCCCGGCGCCCCCGGCAACACCCCGCCCACCATCTCCGACATCGCCGACCAGGCCACCCACGAGGACACCCCCACAGGGGCCGTCGCCTTCACCGTGGGCGACGGGGAGACGCCGGCCGGGGACCTGACGTTGTCGGCCACCTCCTCCAACGCCACGCTGGTGCCGGTGGCCAACATCGTCTTCGGCGGCTCGGGAGCCGACCGCACGGTCACCGTCACCCCCGCCGCCAACCAGTCGGGCGCCTCCACCATCCGGGTCACGGTCCGCGACAGCTCGACCAGCGCCTTCGACGACTTCGTCCTCACCGTGAGCCCGGTCAACGACGCCCCCACCTTCACCAAGGGGCCCGACCAGTCGGTGATGCAAGACCAGGGGGATCAGACGGTGAGCGGCTGGGCCGGCGACCTTTCCACCGGCGATGCCGGACAGAGCCTGAGCTTCGTGGTCACCAACGACAACAACGCCCTGTTCTCGGCCCAGCCGGCGCTGTCGCCGTCGGGGACGCTGACCTACACGACAGCCACCCACGCCACCGGGACGGCCACCGTCACCGTGGTCCTCCACGACGACGGGGGCACGGCCAACGGCGGGGTGGACGCCTCGGCCCCGGAGACCTTCACCATCACCGTCGTGGCCGACACCGTCGCCCCCGTCTGCTCCATCACCCGGATCGCCGTTGACGGCGAGGGCCGCAAGTTCGTGGAGGTCAGAGCCCAGGACGCGGCATCGGGCATCGCCCGCATCGAAACCCCCACCGCGGTCAACATCGTCCTCCCGATGACCACCTCACCGTCGCCCTGGACCGAGGGCACCACCGACCCCGTCGTCGTGACCGCCTACAAGTCCAACCAGGCCTTGGGCTTCCAGGTGGCCTTCGTGATCACCGACCGGGCCGGCAACCAAGCCTCGTGCACATAGGGGCCACCGACGCCGGCCCGGCTCCTCATGGGGCTCGGGCCGGCGGCGGGCGCGGCTCGGCGACGGAATGCCCCGAGATTCTCCGCCTGGCCCTCCGCCGGCTGTCGGGGGGAACGGTGCTCGACCGGGAGGTGGCGGGGGAGTTGTGCCTGGCGGTCGCGGTCGAGGCGATGCGCCCCGGCGACGACAACACCTTCAGCTTCACCGTCACCGGCAAGCCGGGCGGGACGGCGCCCCGCCCCGAACCGGACGCGGCGGAGAGGGCAGCCTAGATCCCGGCGGTGACGTCGACGCGGACCACGCCCCGTCTCCTTCAGTGCCGTCAAGGTGGCAGGCTGGGATCGGATCGCCGCCAAATTCCGACAGTCTGATAATCTGATCTTGATGTCGGAGATCACGGCCACCGAAGCGGCACGGAGCTTCGCCGATCTTCTCGACGCCGTGGAGCACCGTGGCGAGCGCTTCACGATCGTCCGACGAGGCAAGGCGATCGCGACCCTGGAGCCGATGAATGAGGGCCACGGCGCCGATGTCAAGGCTCTGCTCCGCCGCCACCGACCCGATCCTCAGTGGGCGAACGACCTGGCTGTCGTCCGATCCGTCGTCGAGATCGAGGAGCGGCCCTGACCAGGCTCCTCTTCGACACAACCTTCCTGATCGATGCGGAACGTTCGGCAAGGGACCTCGACGATGCTGTCGGTGACGACGACGAAGTAGCGATCGCCGCCATCACCGCCGCGGAGCTACGAGTCGGGGTGCTCCTTTCCTCGGGAAAGAAGCGAGCGGCCCGTCTCGCCTTTCTCGAGGACGTCTTGGCCGTGATCCCCCTCCTCGACTACGACCACGCCGTAGCGGCGGTTCACGCCGAGCTGCTCGTTCACGTCCGACACCAGGGGCGGCCTCGCGGGGCGCACGATCTGATCATCGCCGCGACCGCAAGGGCTGCCTCCCGCACGGTCGTAAGCGCCGACGGCGGCGCCTTCGCTGACCTCCCAGGCGTCCAGGTGCAGACACATCGCTGAGATGCGCCCACAACCCCGGGTCAAGCGAACCGACGCGGGCGCCACAGCACGACGGCTCAGGGCGCGGGTGAGCCTCGACCGTCGGACGGCATCGCGATGGACGGGACCGGCAACGCCTATGTGACGGGCGAGACCACGTCCGACGCCGCCTACGGGGGCCGCGGCTCGCTGTTCACAGGCTCAGGACGAGGCGCAGGCCGCGATCAACCTCGACCAGCCGCTCCCGGCCCAGTTGGCCGATTCGTTGGCCGAGCAAGGCTCGGTCGATGGTGAGCACCTGGGAGACGTTGACCACGGATGGCATGGTGAGGCCGGCCGTTCCCGAGGGAAGGGCGACGTTGCCCGGGGCGGCGGCCAGGCGCTGGTTCGACGTGATGGCAGCGACGATCACCGTCGAGACGTGGCTGCGATTGAAGCGGTCCGACGACACCAGCAGCCCGGGCCGCCGGTAGCCAGGGTCCGATCCGGCCGGATCTCCGAAGTCGATCCACCAGAGCTCCCCGCGGCTCACCACTCCCAGTCGCCGCTGTCGATCAACGCCTTCCCGGCGGCGCGGCCGGATCCTTCGGGCCCTGACGAGGCGGCCTCGGCCGCGAGCGCGTCGAGCGCGGCAGTCACCGCGTCCTCGTCATGGGCCAGGAGGAACTCCTCGACGGCTCGTGCATACAGCTGGGACCGCTTCAGGCCCAGTCGCGCCGCAAACTCCTCGGCGCGCTCGAACAGAGCGTCAGGCACGGACACGGCGATCTTCACGACCAAAGTATAACCGGTACTACCAAGCGAAGATTCCTCTCCGGCGACGCCAGCTTCACCGTTCCGACCGTGACCGAGCTGGCGAGCCTCGGGTCCTTTCGACCTGCCCGGTACATTCTCCCCGAAGGAGCTGGGGGGTGGTGGAGTGGTCGGGACCGGGGCGGACATACCGCTGGTCGGTCGCCTGGCCGAACTGGAGCGGGTCGGCGAGGCATTGGCCTCGGCCGCCGCCGGCCACGGGCGGGTGATCGTGGTCGAGGGCGAGGCCGGGATCGGCAAGACCCGGTTGCTCGACGCCGCCCTCGACCGTGCCCGCGGCCTCGGCATGCAGGTGTTCCGGGCCCACGCCGAGGAGTTCGAGAGCCGGCGCCCCTTCGGCGCCGTCGCCGACTGCCTCGGCGTCACCCGATCGTCGACCGACCCCCGCCGGGCCGAGATCGCCCACCGGCTCTACGGCGGCGCCGACACCGAGGAGAACGCGGGCTCGGAGTTCCGCCTGGTGGAGGACATGGTGTCCCTCGTCGAGGACCTCTGCTCCGACGGGCCGGTGGTCGTCGCCCTCGACGACATCCAGTGGGCCGATCCGGCCACCCTGCTGGTGGCCCACGGCCTGGCCCGGGCCGCACCCGCCCTTCCCCTGCTGGTCATCCTGGCCTGCCGCCCGGCGCCCCGCTCAGCGGAGCTGGCCCGCCTCCTGCAGACCCTGGCCGAACGGGGCCCCGCGCCCCTGCGCCTGGTTCCCCTCGCTGCCGAGGAGGTGGTCGAGCTCGTCGGGGGCCTCCTGGGCAGCCAGCCCGGGCCCCGTCTGGCCCGCCAGGTGGCCGACGCCGGCGGCAACCCGTTCTTCGTCACCGAGCTGGTGGGCGCCCTGGTGGCCGACGGTTCGGTGCAGGCCGCAGGGGCGACGGCCGAGATCGCCGCGGTCGCCTTCCCCGTCGCCCTCAAGCCGATCGTGCTCCACCGGATGAGCTTCCTGTCCCGGGAGACGCTCGACGTCTTGTCGGTGGCGTCGGTGCTGGGCTCGAGCTTCACCGTCCCCACGCTGTCGCTGGCGCTCGGCCGCGGCGGCGCTCGACCTGCTGCCCCAGGTCCGGGAGGCGATGGACGCCGGCGTGCTCGGCGAGGACGGCGACCACCTCGCCTTTCGCCACGACCTGCTGCGGGAGGCCCTCTATGAGGACATCCCCCGCTCGGTGCGCATCGGGGTGCACCGCGACATCGGCCACGCCCTGGCCGCGGCCGGGGCGCCGACGGCCGCGGTGGCCGAACACTTCATCCGGGGCGAGTGCCGGGGCGACGCGGTGGCCCTCGACTGGCTCCACCGGGCGGTGGAGGAGGCCACCGTCCGGGCGCCGGCGACGGCGGCCGAGCTGCTGGAGCGCACCCTCGAGCTCGTCGACGCTGACGACCCGGGCCGCGACGGCCTGCTCGGGGACCTCGTGGTCGTCCTGCAGGTCTCGGGCCAGGGCGAACAGGCCGAGCGGGTGTGCCTCGACCTGCTCACCCGGGCCCAGGCCCCGATCACCGAGGTCCGCCTGCGCATGACCCTGGCCCGGCTGGCCGCCTCCCGGGGCGAGCTCGACGAGGGGCTGGAGCAGGCGGCCCGGGCGGAGGCCGTCGCCGGCCTCTCCCCCCATCAGCGGGCCCGGCTGCTCGGCTCCGCGTCGGTGGTGGCCCTCACCGAGCCCCGGCTCGACGTCGCCGAGGTCATGGCCACCCGCGGCCTGCGCTCCGCCGAGGAGGTCGGTGGCACCGTGGCCCGGGCCACCTCCGCCTACACCCTGGGGCGGATCGCCCACTACCAGGGCCGGTTCGACGACGCCCTGTCGTGGTTCGACCAGTGCCGGCTCAGCGACGACGACGAACCGGGCGACCGTATCTTCGCCGGTTGGCAGCAACTCCGTTCTCTCGTGGACCTCTTCCGGGCCCTCGTCCTGCTCCAAGCCGGGAGGGCCGATCTCGCCGTCCCGTCCGTGGCCGACCACCGGCGGCTCGCCTTGGAGCGGGGCTACAAGGGGCGGCACCTCCGCATCTGCTGGCTACAGGCGGTCGGGTCCTTCCTCGCCGGTCGGTGGGACGATGCCGCCGGCCAGCTGGAGGAGGTCGAAGGGCTCTTCGACGGAGGCCGGCTGGGCGACGAGATGCTGGCCTCGGCGCGGGGCATGGGCGCGCTGATCGCCCTTCACCGGGGCGATGCCGGGACCGCGGAGCGCATCCGGATCCTCCCCGCAGAGGACGTCGACGACAGCGACTGGCCGGCCTTGGCTGCGGCCCTGCGAGCCGAGGCCGACGGCCGTCCGGCGGACGCCCTGGAGGTGCTGGCCGCCGGGTGGCGGAGGGCCGAGGCGTTGGGGATCGTCGTCCGGCGACTGTGGAACGGGCCCGAGATCGTCCGCCTGGCCCTCGGCCGGGGCGCCGGGGACATGGTGCTCGACCAGGAGCTGGCCGAGGAGGTGTGCCTGGCGGTGGAGGCGCTGGTGGCGGGCAACGAGGGCGTGGCCACGGTGGTGGCGGCCGCCCTGCGCTGCCGGGGCCTGGTCGACGACGACGGCGACGTCCTCGTCCGGGCGGCCGCCTCCTACCGGGACGCCGGCCGGCCCCTGGAGGCGGCCCGGGCCGCGGAGGACGCCGGCGCCGCCTTCGGGCGCAGTGGGGACGTGGACGCCGCCCAGCGCCTCTTCGACGAGGCCACCCAGGGCTACGAGGGCCTCGAGGCGTCGTGGGACCTGGCCCGCGTGGGCGCCTCCATGCGGGCCCTCGGCCTCCGTCGCCGCCGGGCCGCCCCTCGCTCCCACCGGGTGGGGTGGGAGGCGCTGTCCCGGGCGGAGCGGGCAGTGGCCGAGCTGGTGGCCGCCGGCCTGTCGAACCCACAGATCGCCGAGCGCCTGTTCCTGTCCCGCTACACGGTGCGGAACTACGTCTCCGGCGCCCTGTCCAAGCTGAGCCTGAGCTCACGGGTGGAGTTGGCCCAAGAGGTGCGCCGCCAAGGGGACGGGCCGGCGGCGTAGTCGTCGGAAAATCGCTAAATACCGGACAGGTGTCAGGTATCGGAGAAGCCCCTTTCCGTCAGAGTCCTGGCCATGAGCGGAGCCGGCGCCGGCGAGGCGATGGAGATCGAGATCAGCGTGGCCTCGACCCAGCCCCCACAGGGCGAGGTCGCGGTCGAGGGCGGGCACCGCCAGCCCTTCGTCGGCTGGCTCCAGCTCCTACGCCTCCTGGTCGAGGCCGTCGCCCCGCCGGGCGGTCCCGCCCAATCCACACCACCGCCGGCGTCGAGACCACAAGGAGCAACGTCATGAGCACCACCCAGCAGCGGGCGCGACGGCCACGGGCGCGTGCGGTCCTGGCCGCAGGAGCGATGCTGGCAGGGCTGGTGGCGGGGTGCGCCTCGGCCCCCGGGAAGACCTCGGCCCCGCCGGTGCTGCCGCAGGCCTCGGCCCCCCCGCCCGCAGCCAGCCCCACGGCGGGCGATGCCGCCGCCACCGATGCGGTGCGGGCCGGCCTCGGGCGCCTGCCGGTGTCGTTCGTGGCCAACCAGGGCCGCTGGGACCCCAGGGCCGCGTGGGTGGCCTCGGGCCACGAAGCCACCGCCTACTTCCTCGACGGCGGCGTGCGCTGGGCCCTGTTTCCCGCTCAGGGGGCCGCTCGGGCCCTGCTTCCCGCTCAGGGGGCCGCTGGGGCCCTGGCCGGCGAAGAGCAGGGCTTCGTCCTCGACCAGGTGCTCGTCGGCGCCCGGGAGGCGGCGCCCACCGCCTCGGTGACCGCCCCCGGCATCGTCAGCTACTTCGTGGGCGAGACCCACCACCCGGCCATGCCCACGGCCACCGAGCTCACCCTGGAGCAGGCGTGGCCCGGGGTCGACGTGGTGTGGTCGGGCACCGGGGGCCACATCGAGGCCACCTACCACCTGGCCCCGGGCGCCGATCCCGCTCAGGTCCGGGTGGCGTGGCGGGGGGCCGAGTCGGTGGCCGTCACCGCCGAGGGCCGCCTGGGGGTCACCACCCCCGTGCGCAGCTTCGAAGAGGACGCGCCCAAGGCGTTCCAGGACGTCGACGGGCAACGGGTCCCCGTGGAGGTGGCCTATGACCTCGACGGCGCCGGCACCTACGGCTTCCGCCTCGGCGCCTACGACCCCGCCCGGCCGCTGGTCATCGACCCCATCGTGCTGGTCTACGCCGGCTTCCTGGGCGGCGACGGCAACGACGTCGGCAACGCCATCGCCGTGGACGGGGCCGGCAACGCCTACGTGACGGGCCAGACCCGCTCGACAGCCGCCACCTTCCCGGAGACCTCCGGGGTGTTCCAGGCCGCCAACGGCTATACGACCAGCCGCGACGCCTTCGTGGCCAAGGTGAACCCCACCGGCTCGGCCCTGGTCTACGCCAGCTTCCTGGGCGGCATCGGCACCGAAGTGGGCAACGGCATCGCCGTGGACGGGGCCGGCAACGCCTATGTGACCGGCGGCACCACCAGGGCCCACAGCTTTCCGGTCACCCCCGGCGGGTTCGTGAACGCAATATCGGGCCCCTCTCGGCCGAACAACGACGTCTTCGTGGCCAAGGTGAACCCCACCGGCTCGGCCCTGGTCTACGCCAGCCTCCTTCGCGGCAGGCTAGATGACGTCGGCAACGCCATCGCAGTGGACGGGGCCGGCAACGCCTACGTGACCGGCGAGACCGATTCCAATACCAGCGGTTATTCCTTCCCGCACACCCCCGGGGTGTTCCAGGTCACCAACGGCGGGGGCATTGACGCCTTCGTGGCCAAGATGAATCCCACCGGCTCGGCCCCGGTCTACATCGGCTTCCTGGGCGGCAGCGGCGACGACTACGGCCGGGGCATCGCCGTGGACGGGGCCGGCAACGCCTACGTGACCGGCCAGACCTCCTCCGCAGCCGACAGCTTCCCGGAGACCACCGGGGTGTTCCAGCCCACCAACGGCGGGGGCAACGACGCCTTCGTGGCCAAGGTGAACCCCAACGGCTCGGCCCTGGCCTACGCCGGCTTCCTGGGCGGCAGCGGCAACGACGCCGGCCACAGCATCGCGGTGGACGGGGCCCGCAACGCCTACGTGACCGGCTACACCGACTCCACCGCGGCCAGTTTCCCGGAGACCACAGGGGTGTTCCAGCCCACCAACGGCGGGGGCAACGACGCCTTCGTGGCCAAGGTGAACCCCACCGCCTCGGCCCTGGCCTACGCCGGCTTCCTGGGCGGCAGCGGCACCGACGTCGGCCACGGCATCGCGGTGGACGGGGCCGGCAACGCCTACGTGACCGGCTCCACCGACTCCGCCGCCGCCACCTTCCCGGAGACCACCGGGGTGTTCCAGGCCACCAACGCCGGGGGCACCGACGCCTTCGTGGCCAAGGTGGGCCCCGCCGGCTCGTCCCTGGCCTTCGGCTTCCTGGGCGGCAGCGGCACCGAAAACGGCAGAGGCATTGCCCTGGATGGGGCCGGCAATGCCTACGTGACCGGCGACACCGACTCCACCGCCGCCACTTTCCCGGAGACCACCGGGGTGTTCCAGGCCACCAACGGCGGGGGCGCCGACGCCTTCGTGGCCAAGGTCACCATGGTGAACGGCGTGCCCATCATCTCGAACATCGCCAGCCGCACGATCAACGAGGACGCCTCCACCGGGGCGGTCGCCTTCACCGTCGGCGACGACGAGACCGCCGCCGGGAGCCTGACGTTGACCCGGACGTCGTCGAACACCGCCCTGGTGCCGGTGGCCAACATCGGCTTCGGGGGCTCGGGGGCGGCCCGCTCCGTCACTCTCACCCCCGCCCCCAACCAGTCGGGAACGACCACCGTGCGCATCACCGTCAGCGACGGCACAGCCACCGCCTTCGACGAGTTCGTCCTCACCGTCGCCGCCGTGAACGACGCCCCCACCATCTCCAACATCGCCAACCGGACCGTCAACGAGGACAACTCGACGGGGGCGGTTCCCTTCACCGTGGGCGACGTGGAGACCGCGGCCGGGAGCCTGACGCTGACCCGGACGTCGTCCAACACCGCCCTGGTGCCGGTGGCCAACATCGGCTTCGGGGGCTCGGGGGCGGCCCGCTCCGTCACTCTCACCCCCGCCCCCAACCAGTCGGGCACGACCACCGTGCGCATCACCGTCAGCGACGGCGCGGCCAGCGCCTTCGACGAGTTCGTCCTCACCGTCGCCGCGGTGAACGACGCCCCCACCATCTCCAACATCGCCAACCGGACCGTCAACGAGGACACCTCCACCCCGGCGGTGCCCTTCACCGTGGGCGACGTGGAGACCGCGGCCGGGAGCCTGACGCTGAGCCGGTCGTCGTCCAACGCCGCCCTGGTGCCGGTGGCCAACATCGTCTTCGGGGGCTCGGGGGCCAACCGCACCGTCACCCTCACCCCGGCGCCGAACCAGTCGGGCACGACCACCGTCCGCATCACCGTCAGCGACGGCACAGCCACCGCCTTCGACGAGTTCGTCCTCACCGTCGCCGCCGTGAACGACGCCCCCACCATCTCCAACATCGCCAACCGGACCGTCAACGAGGACACCTCCACCCCGGCGGTGCCCTTCACCGTGGGCGACGTGGAGACCGCGGCCGGGAGCCTGACGCTGACCAAGTCCTCCTCCAACACCGCCCTGGTGCCGGTGGCCAACATCGTCTTCGGGGGCTCGGGGGCGGCCCGCTCCGTCACTCTCACCCCCGCCCCCAACCAGTCGGGAACGACCACCGTGCGCATCACCGTGAGCGACGGCACGGCCACCGCCTTCGACGAGTTCGTCCTCACCGTCGCCGCCGTGAACGACGCCCCCACCATCTCCAACATCGCCAACCGGACCGTCAACGAGGACAACTCGACGGGGGCGGTTCCCTTCACCGTGGGCGACGTGGAGACCGCGGCCGGGAGCCTGACGCTGACCAGGACGTCGTCCAACACCGCCCTGGTGCCGGTGGCCAACATCGGCTTCGGGGGCTCGGGGGCGGCCCGCTCCGTCACTCTCACCCCCGCCCCCAACCAGTCGGGAACGACCACCGTGCGCATCACCGTCAGCGACGGCACAGCCACCGCCTTCGACGAGTTCGTCCTCACCGTCGCCGCCGTGAACGACGCCCCCACCATCTCCAACATCGCCAACCGGACCGTCAACGAGGACAACTCGACGGGGGCGGTTCCCTTCACCGTGGGCGACGTGGAGACCGCGGCCGGGAGCCTGACGCTGACCAAGTCCTCCTCCAACACCGCCCTGGTGCCGGTGGCCAACATCGGCTTCGGGGGCTCGGGGGCGGCCCGCTCCGTCACTCTCACCCCCGCCCCCAACCAGTCGGGCAGCGACCACCGATCCGCATCACCGTGAGCGACGGCACGGCCAGCGCCTTCGACGAGTTCGTCCTCACCGTCGCCGCCGTGAACGACGCCCCCACCATCTCCAACATCGCCAACCGGACCGTCAACGAGGACAACTCGACGGGGGCGGTTCCCTTCACCGTGGGCGACGTGGAGACCGCGGCCGGGAGCCTGACGCTGACCAAGTCCTCCTCCAACACCGCCCTGGTGCCGGTGGCCAACATCGGCTTCGGGGGCTCGGGGGCGGCCCGCTCCGTCACTCTCACCCCCGCCCCCAACCAGTCGGGCACGACCACCGTGCGCATCACCGTCAGCGACGGCAGCGGCCAGCGCCTTCGACGAGTTCGTCCTCACCGTCGCCGCCGTGAACGACGCCCCCACCATCTCCAACATCGCCAACCGGACCGTCAACGAGGACAACTCGACGGGGGCGGTTCCCTTCACCGTGGGCGATGTGGAGACCGCGGCCGGGAGCCTGACGCTGACCAAGTCCTCCTCCAACACCGCCCTGGTGCCGGTGGCCAACATCGGCTTCGGGGGCTCGGGGGCGGCCCGCTCCGTCACTCTCACCCCCGCCCCCAACCAGTCGGGAACGACCACCGTGCGCATCACCGTCAGCGACGGCACAGCCACCGCCTTCGACGAGTTCGTCCTCACCGTCGCCGCCGTGAACGACGCCCCCAGCTTCGCCCCCGGTCCCAACCCAACCGTCGACGAGGACGCCGGGCCCCAGAGCGTGGCCAACTGGGTGGCACCGGTGGACACCGTGGAGGCGGGCCAGTCGGTCAGCTACATCGTCACCGCCAACTCCAACCCGGGGATGTTCTCCGCCGGCCCCGCCATCTCCGCCGCCGGGACGCTGACCTACACCCCCGCCGCCAACGCCAGCGGGGTGGCCACCATCACCGCGGTGGCCCGCGACGGCGGGGGCACGGCCAACGGCGGGGCGGACACCTCGGCCCCCCAGAGCTTCACCATCACGGTGAGGGCGGTCAACGACCCGCCCACCATCTCCGACATCGCCGACCGCTCCACTCCGGCGGGCACCCCCACGGGGGCCATCGCCTTCACCGTGGGCGACACCGAGACCGCCGCCGGCGACCTGACCCTGGCGGCCACCTCCTCCGACCAGGCGGTGGTGCCGATGGCCAACATCGTCCTCGGGGGCTCGGGGGCCGACCGCACCGTCACCGTCACCCCCGCCGCCAACCAGACCGGCGCCTCCACCATCCGCCTCACGGTCAGCGACGGCACGGCCAGCGCCTTCGACGAGTTCGTGCTCACCGTCGAGGCGGTCATCGGCGGGCCCACCATCTCCGACATCGCCGATGCCACCGTCGACGAGGACACCCCGACCGGGGCCATCGCCTTCACCGTGGGCGACGCCGAGACGCCGGTCGAGGACCTGACCCTGACGGCCACCTCCTCCGACCCGACCCTGGTGCCGGTGGCCAACATCGTCTTCGGGGGCTCGGGGGCCGACCGCACCGTCACCGTCACCCCCGCCCCCGACCAGTCGGGCACGGCCACCGTCCGCATCACCGTCAGCGACGGGGTGGCCAGCGCCTTCGACGAGTTCGTGCTCACCGTCAACGCGGTCAACGACGTGCCCACCATCTCCGACGTGGCCGATCGCACCGTCGACGAGGACACCCCCACGGGGGCCGTCGCCCTCACCGTGGGCGACGGGGAGACGGCCGCGGGGAGCCTGACGCTGACGGCCACCTCCTCCGACCTGACCCTGGTGCCGGCGGGCAACATCGTCTTCGGCGGCTCGGGGGCCGACCGCACCGTCACCGTCACCCCCGCCCCCGACCAGTCGGGCACGACCACCATCCGCATCACCGTCAGCGACGGGGTGGCCAGCGCCTTCGACGAGCTCGTGCTCAGCGTCAACGCGGTGAACGACCCGCCCACCATCTCGAACATGGTCGACAGGGCCATCAACGAGGACACCTCCACCGGGCCCATCGCCTTCACCGTGGGCGACGTGGAGACGGCGGCCGGGGACCTGACCCTGGCGGCCACCTCTTCCGACGAGGCGGTGGTGCCGGGGGCCAACATCGTCCTCGGGGGCTCGGGGGCCGACCGCACCGTCACCGTCACCCCCGCCGCCAACCAGACCGGCGCCTCCACCATCCGCATCACGGTGAGCGACGGCACGGCCAGCGCCTCCGACGAGTTCGTGCTCACCGTCGAGGCGGTCACCGACGGGCCCACCATCTCCGACATCGCCGACGCCACCGTCGACGAGGACACCCCCACCGGGGCCATCGCCTTCACCGTGGGCGACGCGGAGACGCCGGTCGAGGACCTGACGCTGACGGCCACCTCCTCCGACCCGGCCCTCGTGCCGGTGGCCAACATCGTCCTCGGGGGCTCGGGGGCCGACCGCACCGTCACCGTCACCCCGGCGGCCGACCAGAACGGGGGCGCCGCCATCCGGATCACGGTCAGCGACGGCGTGACCACCGGCTTCGACGAGTTCGTCCTCACCGTGAACCCCGTCAACGACGCCCCCAGCTTCACCAAGGGCCCCGACCAGTCGGTGGTCCAGGACCAGGGGTCGCAGACGGTGACGGGTTGGGCCAGCGACCTGGCCACCGGCGCCGACGAGGCACAGGCCCTGAGCTTCGTGGTCACCACCGACAACGACGCCCTGTTCTCGGCCCCGCCGGCGGTGTCGCCCACGGGGACGCTGACCTACACCTCCGCCGCCGGCGCCAGCGGGGCGGCCACCGTCACCGTTGTCGCCCACGACGACGGGGGCACGGCCGCCGGCGGGGTGGACGCCTCGGCCCCCCAGAGCTTCACCATCACTGTGGTGGCCGACACCGTCGCCCCCGTCTGCTCCGTCACCCAGATCGGCGTCGACGGCGAGGGTCGCAAGTTCGTGGAGGTCACGGCCCAGGACGCGGCGTCGGGCATCACCCGCATCGAAGTCACCACGGCGGTGAACACGATCACCCCCGTGACCACGTCACCGTCGCCCTGGGTCGAGGGCACGACCGATCCGGTGGTGATCACCGCCTACAAGGACAACCAGGCCGCGCCCTCCCAGGTGGCCTTCGTCATCACCGACCGGGCCGGCAACCAGGGCTCGTGCTCCTAGCGGGCACCCGGCACGGACGGAATCGCCGACCAGCGGCGCTTATCGTGACATCTGCAAACCAGCAGTCAGCCTCCAAGGGCCGTCTCGATGCTGCTCATCTTCTGGACCAGACGATGATCGCGGTCCGGCATCGGCTCAAACCCGAAGTGGCGGTAGAACGACGAGGCAGGATCGTCGACGGCGTCGACAACGACCAGCCGGGCCGCTGAGTGGCGGTTCGCAGCAGCGGCACGGCTGAGGGCGTCCCATAACAGTTCCGCCCCGAGGCCCTGCCCATGCAGCGAGCGGTCGAGGGCAAGACGAGCCAGGAGGATGGCCGGGATGAGGTCGGGGCTACCGCGGCCAGTCGGCTTCGGCAGGCTTCCCTTGGCGACGAGGTGTGCGGCGAGGGTGAAGTACGCCACGACGACGCCGTCGCCTTCGTCCCAGACGAACGTACGACCCGTGTTCATGGCGCTGGCGTGGAGCGCATGCTGTCGGAGCCAGTCGTCGAGCCCGGCGTTGCCCGAGTCGAACCGCGAGAGGTCGTGATGCTTGCCCAGTTCCTTCGATCCGAAGGCCAAGTGGGATCAGCTCTGGGCGACCCGACGCGCTCTGCGGGCCGCTCGCTGCAGAGCCGGGTTCGGCACCGGTGGCTCGCTGAGCGCTCGGTGGAGCTCCTCGAAGTAGTCGGAGGGAACTGTGGTGGTGGCCGCTGCCCGGAGCACCTCCTCGGCCCGCTCGGTGGCGGCGTCGAGCACGAACGAGGTGACCGACTGGTTGGTGATGCGCGCCGCGGCGCGGATCCGCTCCTCCCGCTCGGGCTCGGCGCGGAGCTCGATCCTGGCCGTGCGGGCCATGCCTTCTCCTCTCAGGTGTGTACGGCGATTGTACGGTACCCGTTGGCGGTCGGCAAGCGACTACTCACACCCGGACGTTGGCTCCCAGCCCTCTGTCCTGCAAGCGATCCGCCCTGTCCGCCTGCCTACGGCCCGCCGTTCACAGGCTCAGGACGAGTCGCAAGCCGCGATCAACCTCGACCAGCCGTTCCCGGCCCAGTTGGCCGATTCGTTGGCCGAGCAAGGCTCGGTCGATGGTGAGCACCTGGGAGACGTTGACCACGGATGGCATGGTGAGGCCGGCCGTTCCCGACGGAAGGGCGACGTTGCCCGGGGCGGCGGCCAGGCGCTGGTTCGACGTGATGGCAGCGACGATCACCGTCGAGATGCGGCTGCGATTGAAGCGGTCCGACGACACCAGCAGCCCGGGGCGCCGGTAGCCAGGGGCCGATCCGACCGGATCCCCGAAGTCGATCCACCAGAGCTCCCCGCGGCTCACCACTGCCAGTCGCCGCTGTCGATCAACGCCTTCCCGGCGGCGCGGCCGGATCCTCCGGGCTCGGACGAGGCGGCCTCGGCCGCGAGCGCGTCGAGCGCGGCAGTCACCGCGTCCTCGTCGTGGGCCAGGAGGAACTCCTCGACGGCTCGTGCATACAGCTGGGACCGCTTCAGGCCCAGTCGCGCCGCGAACTCCTCGGCCCGCTCGAACAGAGCGTCAGGCACGGAGACGGCGATCTTCACGACCAAAGTATAACCGGTACTACCAAGGAAGATTTCTCCCGGCGACGCCAGCTTCACCGTTCCGACCGTGACCGAGCTGGCGAGCCTCGGGTCCTTTCGACCTGCCCGGTACATTCTCCCCGAAGGAGCTGGGGGGTGGTGGAGTGGTCGGGACCGGGGCGGACATACCGCTGGTCGGTCGCCTGGCCGAACTGGAGTGGGTCGGCGAGGCATTGACCGCGGCCGCCGCCGGCCGCGGGCGGGTGATCGTGGTCGAGGGCGAGGCCGGGATCGGCAAGACCCGGTTGCTCGACGCCGCCCTCGACCGTGCCCGCGGCCTCGGCATGCAGGTGTTCCGGGCCCACGCCGAGGAGTTCGAGAGCCGGCGCCCCTTCGGCGCCGTCGCCGACTGCCTCGGCGTCACCCGATCCTCGACCGACCCCCGCCGGGCGGAGATCGCCCACCGGCTCTACGGCGGCGCCGACACCGAGGAGAACGCGGGCTCGGAGTTCCGCCTGGTGGAGGACATGGTGGCCCTCGTCGAGGACCTCTGCTCCGACGGGCCGGTGGTCGTCGCCCTCGACGACATCCAGTGGGCCGATCCGGCGACCCTGCTGGTGGCCCACGGCCTGGCCCGGGCCGCCCCCGCCCTTCCCCTGCTGGTGATCCTGGCCTGCCGCCCGGCGCCCCGCTCACCCGAGCTGGCCCGCCTCCTGCAGACCCTGGCCGAACGGGGCTCCGCGCCCCTGCGCCTGGTTCCCCTCGCCGCGGAGGAGGTGGTCGAGCTCGTCGGGGGCCTCCTGGGCAGCCAACCCGGGCCCCGTCTGGCCCGCCAGGTCGCCGACGCCGGCGGCAACCCGTTCTTCGTCACCGAGCTGGTGGGCGCCCTGGTGGCCGACGGTTCGGTGCAGGCCGAGGGCGCGACGGCCGAGATCGACTCGGTGGCCTTCCCGGTCGCCCTCAAGCCGATCGTGCTCCACCGGATGAGCTTCCTGTCCCGGGAGACGCTCGACGTCTTGTCGGTGGCGTCGGTGCTGGGCTCGGCCTTCACCGTCCCCACCCTGTCGCTGGCCCTCGGCCGGGGGGCGCTCGACCTCCTGCCCCGGGTCCGGGAGGCGCTGAGCGCCGGCGTCCTCGGCGAGGACGGCGATCACCTCGCCTTCCGCCACGACCTGCTGCGGGAGGCCCTCTATGAGGACATCCCCCGCTCGGTGCGCATCGGGCTGCACCGCGACATCGGCCACGCCCTGGCCGCGGCCGGGGCGCCGGCGGCCGCGGTGGCCGAGCACTTCATCCGGGGCGAGTGCCGGGGCGACGCGGTGGCCCTCGACTGGCTCCACCGGGCGGTGGAGGAGGCCACCGTCCGGGCGCCGGCGACCGCGGCCGAGCTCCTCGAACGCACCCTCGAGCTCGTCGACGCGGAGGACCCGGGCCGTGACCGCCTGCTGGCCGAGCTCGTGGTCGTCCTGCAGGTCTCAGGCCAGCCAGAACAGGCCGAGCGGGTGTGCCTCGACCTGCTCACCCGACCCCAACCCCCGATCACCGAGGTCCGCCTGCGGATGGCCCTGGCCCGGTGCGCCGGCTCCCGGGGCGAGCTCGACGGGGCGCTGGAGCAGGCGGCCCGGGCGGAGGCCGTCGACGGCCTGTCCCCCCACCAACGGGCCCGGCTGCTCGGCTCCTCGTCGCTGCTGGCCCTCTCCGGGCTGCGGCTCGATGTCGCGCTGGCCCTCGCCACCCGCGGCCTGCGCGACGCCGAGGAGGTCGGGGGCACAGTGGCCCGGGCCACCTCGGCCTACACCCTGGGGCGGGTCGCCTACTACCAGGGTCGCTTCGACGACGCCCTGACGTGGTTCGACCAGTGCCAGATCACCGGCGACGACGACCCGAGCAGCCGTATCGTCGCCGGTTGGCAGCACCTCCGGCTCCTCGCCGACATGTTCGGTGTCCTCGCCCTGGTCCAGGCCGGGCGGGCCGACCTCGCCGACGCGCCCCTGGCCCACTGTCGCCGGCTCACCTACGAGCGGGGCTACAAGCAGATGTACCTCCGCGCCTGCTGGCTGCAGGCGCTCGGGTCGTTTCTCGCCGGCCGGTGGGACGATGCTGCGGGCCAGCTGGCGGAGGTCGAAGGACTGTTCGACGGGGGCCGGCTCGGCACCGAGATGCTGGCTTCGGCGAGAGGCATGGGAGTGCTGATCGCCATCCACCGGGGTGACGCCGGGCCCGCCGACCGCATCCCGATCCTCCCGGCGGAGGATGTCGACGACGGCGACTGGCCGGCACTGGCTGCGGGCCTGCGAGCCGAGGCCGACGGCCGTCCGGCGGCCGCCCTGGAGGTGCTCGCCACCGCGTGGCGCAGGACCGAGGCCCTGGGGGTCGTCGTCCGGCGCCTGCATATAGGCCCGTCGGTCGTCCGCCTGGCCCTCGGCCGGGGCTCTGGGCGGACGGTGCTCGACCAGGGGCTGGCCGAGGAGGTGTGCCTGGCGGTGGAGGCGCTGGCGGCG
Source organism: uncultured Acidimicrobiia bacterium (assembly GCA_963829165.1). Taxonomy (GTDB): domain Bacteria; phylum Actinomycetota; class Acidimicrobiia; order Acidimicrobiales; family AC-14; genus JAXDMK01. The sequence goes on from CAWHIC010000007.1 coordinate 391,119, forward strand.
GTCAACCAGGGCGTGGCCACGGTGGTGGCCGCCGGCCTGCGCTGCCGGGGCCTGTTCGACGACGACGGCGACGTCCTCGTTCGAGCGGCCGCCGCCTACCGGGACGCGGGCCGGCCCTTGGAGGCGGCCCAGGCTGCCGAGGACGCCGGCGCCGCCTTCAGCCGGAGCGGCCGAGCCGGAGGAGGCCCAGCGCCTCTTCGACGAGGCCGCCCACGGCTACGAGCGACTCGGGGCGTCGTGGGACCTGGCCCGCGTCGGCGCCTCCACGCGGGCCCTCGGCCTGCGCCGCCACCGGACCGCCCGTCGCCCTCGCGGGAAGGGTTGGGACGCGCTGACCGAGGGGGAGAGGGCTGCGGCCGAGCTGGTGGCCACCGGCCTGTCGAACCCCGAGATCGCCGAGCGCCTGTTCCTGTCCCGGTACACGGTGCGGGGCTACGTCTCCAGCGCCCTGTCCAAGCTCAGCCTGACCTCACGGGCGGAGCTGGCCCGGGAGGTCACCCGCCGCCAGGGGGACGGGCCGGCGGCGTAGGCCACGCCGGAGAAGGCCCAGAAAAGGGCAAAATACCGACAGATGTCGGGTGTTCGGCGGACGCCTTTTCGTCAGAGTCCTGGCCATGAACGGGGCCGGCGCCGGCGAGACGGTGGAGATCGAGATCACCATGGCCTCGACCCGGCCCCCCCAGGGCGAGGTCGCGGTCGAGGGCGGGCACCGCCAGCCCTTCGCCGGCTGGCTCCAGCTCCTGCACATCCTCGTCGAGGTCGTCGCCCGGCCGAGCGAGATCACCAGTCCTCCACCACCGCAGGCATCGAGTCCACGAGGAGCAACATCATGAGCACGCCCCGTGCAGTCCTGGTCGCAGGAGCGATGCTGGCCGCGCTGGTGGCAGGGTGCGCCCCGCCCCCCGGGGACATCGCCGCCCCGCCGGCGCTGCCGCAGGCCTCGGCCCCCTCCGCCGCCGCCACCGAGGCGGTGCGGGCCGGCCTCGGGGGCCTGCCGGTGTCGTTCGTGGCCAACCAGGGGCGCTGGGACCCCCGGGCGGCGTGGGTGGCCTCGGGCACCGAGGCCACCGCCTACTTCCTCGACGGCGGCGTGCGCTGGGCCCTGCTTCCCGCTCTGGGGGCCGATCGGGCCCTGGCCGGCGAAGAGCAGGGCTTCGTCCTCGACCAGGTGCTCGTCGGCGCCCGGGAGGCGGCGCCCACCGCCTCGGTGACCGCCCCCGGCATCGTCAGCTACTTCGTGGGCGAGACCCACCACGCCGGCCTGCCCACGGCCACCGAGCTCACCCTGGAGCAGGCCTGGCCCGGCGTCGACGTGGTGTGGTCGGGCACCGGTGGCCACATCGAGGCCACCTACCACCTGGCCCCCGGCGCCGACCCCGCCCAGGTCCGGGTGGCCTGGCGGGGGGCGGACTCCGTGGCCGGCACCGCCGAGGGCCGCCTCGAGGTCACCACCCCGGTGCGGAGCTTCGAGGAGGACGCGCCCAAGGCCTTCCAGGACATCGACGGCCGGCGGGTTCCCGTGGAGGTGGCCTATGACCTCGACGACGCCGGCACCTACGGCTTCCGCCTCGGCGCTTACGACCCGGCCCTGCCCCTGGTCATCGACCCCACCGTGCTGGTCTACGCCGGCTTCCTGGGCGGCAGTGGCAACGACTACGGCTACGGCATTGCCGTGGACGGGGCCGGCAACGCCTACGTGACCGGCTCCACCGACTCCGTCGCCGCCACCTTCCCGGAGACCACCGGGGTGTTCCAGAGCGTCAATGCCGGGCGCAGCGATGCCTTCGTAGCCAAAGTGAACCCCACCGGTTCGGCCCTGGTCTACGCCACCTTCCTGGGCGGCGACCGAGACGACGTCGGCCGGGGCATCGCCGTGGACGGGGCCGGCAACGCCTACGTGACCGGCGCCTCCGACCACAGATCCCACAACTTTCTGGACGCCCCCGGCTTCCGCAAAACGGTATCGACCCCCGGGGCTGATATCGACGCCTTCGTGGTCAAGGTGAGCCCCACCGGCTCGGCCCTGGTCTACGCCAGCTTCCTGGGCGGCAGGCACACGGACGTCGGCTACGGCATCGCGGTGGACGGGGCCGGCAACGCCTACGTGACCGGCGATGCCGGTGGGCGTTGCTGCGTTGACGCTCTCTTCCGCACCACCACCGGGGTGTTCCAGGCCACCTTCGGCGGGGGGAACGCTGACGCCTTCGTGGCCAAGGTGAACCCCACCGGCTCGGCCCTGGTCTACCTCAGCCTCCTGGGCGGCATCGGCGACGACTACGGCCGGGGCATCGCGGTGGACGGGGCCGGCAACGCCTACGTGACCGGCCAGACCTCCTCCGCGGCCGACACCTTCCCGGAGACCACCGGGGTGTTCCAGGCCGCCAACGGCGGGGGCAACGACGCCTTCGTGGCCAAGGTGAACCCCACCGGCTCGGCCCTGGCCTACGCCGGCTTCCTGGGCGGCAGCGACTACGACTCCGGCTTCAGCATCGCGGTGGACGGGGCCGGCAACGCCTACGTGACCGGCTGGTCCGCCTCCGCAGCCGACAGCTTCCCGGAGACCACCGGGGTGTTCCAGCCCACCAACGGTGGGGGGGCCGACGCCTTCGTGGCCAAGGTGAACCCCACCGGATCGGCCCTGACCTACGCCGCCTTCCTGGGCGGCAGCGGTGAGGACATCGGTAGCGGCATCGCAGTGGACGGGGCCGGCAATGCCTACGTGACCGGCTGGACCGACTCCGCCGCTGCCACCTTCCCAGAGGCCACCGGGGTGTTCCAGGCCACCAACGGCGGGGGCTACGACGCCTTCGTGGCCAAGGTGGGCCCCGCCGGCTCGTCCCTGGCCTTCGGCTTCCTGGGCGGCAGCGGCACCGACCTCGGTAATGGCATAGCCCTGGACGGATCCGGCAACGCCTATGTGACCGGCTACACCGACTCCACCGCCACGACCTTCCCGGAAACCACCGGGGCGTTCCAGGCCACCAACGGCGGGGGCAACGACGCCTTCGTGGCCAAGATCACCGTGGTGAACGGCGTGCCCATCATCTCCGACATTGCCAGCCGCACGATCAACGAGGACACCTCGACCGGGGCGGTCGCCTTCACCGTCGGCGACGACGAAACCCCGGCCGGGAGCCTGACGCTGACCCGGACGTCGTCCAACACCGCCCTGGTGCCGGTGGCCAACGTCGTCCTCGGGGGATCGGGGGCCAACCGCACCGTCACCCTCACCCCCGCCCCCAACCAGTCGGGCTCGACCACCGTGCGCATCACCGTCAGCGACGGGGCGGCCACAGCCTTCGACGAGTTCGTCCTCACCGTCACCGCGGCCAACGACGCCCCCACCATCTCCAACATCGCCAACCGGACCGTCAACGAGGACACCCCCACCGGGGCGGTGCCCTTCACCGTGGGCGACGTGGAGACCGCGGTCGGGAGCCTGACGCTGACCCGGACGTCGTCCAACACCGCCCTGGTGCCGGTGGCCAACGTCGTCCTCGGGGGATCGGGGGCCAACCGCACCGTCACCCTCACCCCCGCCCCCAACCAGTCGGGCTCGACCACCGTGCGCATCACCGTCAGCGACGGCATGGCCACCGCCTTCGACGAGTTCGTCCTCACCGTCACTGCGGTGAACGACGCCCCCACCATCTCCAACATCGCCAACCGGACCGTCAACGAGGACACCCCCACCCCGGCGGTCGCCTTCACCGTGGGCGACGTGGAGACCGCGGCCGGGAGCCTGACGCTGACCAGGACGTCGTCCAACACCGCCCTGGTGCCGGTGGCCAACGTCGTCCTCGGGGGCTCGGGGGCCAACCGCACCGTCACCCTCACCCCCGCCGCCAACCAGTCGGGCACGACCACCATCCGCATCACCGTCAGCGACGGCGCGGCCACCGCCTTCGACGAGTTCGTCCTCACCGTCACCGCGGTGAACGACGCCCCCACCATCTCCAACATCGCCAACCGGACCGTCAACGAGGACACCCCCACCGGGGCGGTGCCCTTCACCGTGGGCGACGTGGAGACCGCGGCCGGGAGCCTGACGCTGACCCGGACGTCGTCGAACACCGCCCTGGTGCCGGTGGCCAACATCGTCCTCGGGGGATCGGGGGCCGACCGCACCGTCACCGTCACCCCCGCCGCCAACCAGTCGGGCTCGACCACCATCCGCATCACCGTCAGCGACGGCACGGCCAGCGCCTTCGACGAGTTCGTCCTCACCGTCGCTGCGGTGAACGACGCCCCCACCATCTCCAACATCGTCAACCGGACCGTCAACGAGGACACCTCCACCGGGGCGGTCGCCTTCACCGTGGGCGACGTGGAGACGGCGGCCGGGAGCCTGACGCTGACCGGGACGTCGTCGAACACCGCCCTGGTGCCGGTGGCCAACATCGTCCTCGGGGGCTCGGGGGCCGACCGCACCGTCACCGTCACCCCCGCCGCCAACCAGTCGGGCTCGACCACCATCCGCATCACCGTCAGCGACGGCGTGGCCAGCGCCTTCGACGAGTTCGTCCTCACCGTCACCGCGGTGAACGACGCCCCCACCATCTCCAACATCGCCAACCGGACCATCAACGAGGACACCTCCACCGGGGCCGTCGCCCTTCACCGTGGGCGACGTAGAGACCGCAGCCGGGAGCCTGACGCTGACCGGGACGTCGTCGAACACCGCCCTGGTGCCGGTGGCCAACATCGTCTTCGGGGGCTCGGGGGCCAACCGCACCGTCACCCTCACCCCCGCCGCCAACCAGTCGGGCACGCCACCATCCGCATCACCGTCAGCGACGGCACGGCCACCGCCTTCGACGAGTTCGTCCTCACCGTCACCGCCGTGAACGACGCCCCCACCATCTCCAACATCGCCAACCGGACCGTCAACGAGGACACCTCCACCGGGGCCATCGCCTTCACCGTGGGCGACGTGGAGACCGCGCCCGGGAGCCTGACGCTGACCGGGACGTCCTCGAACACCGCCCTGGTGCCGGTGGCCAACATCGTCTTCGGGGGATCGGGGGCGGCCCGCACCGTCACCGTCACCCCGGCCGCCAACCTGGCGGGCTCGACCACCATCCGCATCACCGTCAGCGACGGGGTGGCCAGCGCCTTCGACGAGTTCGTCCTCGGCTTCCCCGCGGTGAACGACGCGCCCACCATCTCCAACATCATCAGCCAAACGTTCAGCGAGGACACCTCCACCGGGGCCATCGGCTTCACCGTGGGCGACGTGGAGACCGCGCCCGGGAGCCTGACGCTGACCGGGACGTCCTCGAACACCGCCCTGGTGCCGGTGGCCAACATCGTCTTCGGGGGATCGGGGGCGGCCCGCACCGTCACCGTCACCCCGGCCGCCAACCTGGCGGGCTCGACCACCATCCGCATCACCGTCAGCGACGGGGTGGCCAGCGCCTTCGACGAGTTCGTCCTCGGCTTCCCCGCGGTGAACGACGTGCCCACCATCTCCAACATCATCAGCCAAACGTTCAGCGAGGACACCTCCACCGGGGCCATCGGCTTCACCGTGGGCGACGTGGAGACCGCGCCCGGGAGCCTGACGCTGACCGGGACGTCCTCGAACACCGCCCTGGTGCCGGTGGCCAACATCGTCTTCGGGGGATCGGGGGCGGCCCGCACCGTCACCGTCACCCCGGCCGCCAACCTGGCGGGCTCGACCACCATCCGCATCACCGTCAGCGACGGGGTGGCCAGCGCCTTCGACGAGTTCGTCCTCGGCTTCCCCGCGGTGAACGACGTGCCCACCATCTCCAACATCATCAGCCAAACGTTCAGCGAGGACACCTCCACCGGGGCCATCGGCTTCACCGTGGGCGACGTGGAGACCGCGCCCGGGAGCCTGACGCTGACCGGGACGTCCTCGAACACCGCCCTGGTGCCGGTGGCCAACATCGTCTTCGGGGGATCGGGGGCGGCCCGCACCGTCACCGTCACCCCGGCCGCCAACCTGGCGGGCTCGACCACCATCCGCATCACCGTCAGCGACGGGGTGGCCAGCGCCTTCGACGAGTTCGTCCTCGGCTTCCCCGCGGTGAACGACGCCCCCACCTTCACCCCCGGCACGAGCCCGACCGTCGACGAGGACGCCGGGGCCCAGAGCGTGGCCAACTGGGTGGCGGCGGTGGACACCGGGGAGGCGGGCCAGACGGTCAGCTACCTGGTCACCGCCAACTCCAACCCGGGGCTGTTCTCGGCTGGCCCCGCCATCTCCCCCGCCGGGACGCTGACCTACACCCCCGCGGGCAACGCCAGCGGGGTGTCCACCATCACCGCGGTGGCCCACGACGGCGGGGGGACGGCCAACGGCGGGGTGGACACCTCGGCCCCCCAGAGCTTCACCATCACGGTGAGGGCGGTCAACGACCCCCCCACCATCTCCGACATCGGAGATCGCTCCACGCCGGCGGGCACCCCCACCGAGGCCATCGCCTTCACCGTGGGCGACACCGAGACCGCCGCCGGCGACCTGACCCTGAGCGCCACGTCGTCGAACACCGCCCTGGTGCCGGTGGCCGGCGTCGTCTTCGCCGGCTCGGGGGCTGACCGCACCGTCACCGTCACCCCCGCGGCGGGCCAGTCGGGCACGGCCACCATCGGCGTGGCGGTCAGCGACGGCACGGCGAGCGCCACCGACAGCTTCGTCCTCACCGTCACCGCAGTGAACAACCCCCCGACCATCTCCGACATCGGTGATCGCTCCACGCCGGTGGACACCCCCACCGGGGCCATCGCCTTCACCGTGGGCGACGCCGAGATTGCCGCTGGGAGCCTGACCCTCAGCGCCACGTCCTCGAACACCGCCCTGGTGCCGGTGGCCGGTGTCGTCTTCGGGGGCTCGGGGGCTGACCGCACGGTCACCGTCACCCCCGCGGCGGGCCAGACCGGCGCCTCCACCATCCGCCTGACGGTGAGCGACGGCACGGCCACCGCCTTCGACGAGTTCGTGCTCTCCGTCGAGGCGGTCATCGGCGGGCCCACCATCTCCGACATCGGCGATGCCACCGTCGACGAGGACACCCCGACCGGGGCCATCGCCTTCACCGTGGGCGCGGCGGGGACGCCGGTCGAGGACCTGACCCTGGCGGCCACCTCTTCCGACGAGGCGGTGGTGCCGGGGGCCAACATCGTCCTCGGGGGCTCGGGGGCCGACCGCACCGTCACCCTCACCCCCGCCCCCGACCAGTCGGGCACGGCCACCGTCCGCATCACCGTCAGCGACGGGGTGGCCAGCGCCTTCGACGACTTCGTGCTCACCGTCAACCCCGTCAACGACGTGCCCACCATCTCCGACGTGGCCGATCGCACCGTCGACGAGGACACCCCCACGGGGGCCGTCGCCCTCACCGTGGGCGACGGGGAGACGGCCGCGGGGAGCCTCACGCTGACGGCCACCTCCTCCGACCTGACCCTGGTGCCGGCGGGCAACATCGTCTTCGGCGGCTCGGGGGCCGACCGCACCGTCACCGTCACCCCCGCCCCCGACCAGTCGGGCACGACCACCATCCGCATCACCGTCAGCGACGGGGTGGCCAGCGCCTTCGACGAGCTCGTGCTCAGCGTCAACGCGGTGAACGACCCGCCCACCATCTCGAACATGGTCGACAGGGCCATCAACGAGGACGCCTCCACCGGGCCGATCGCCTTCACCGTGGGCGACGTGGAGACGGCGGCCGGGGACCTGACCCTGGCGGCCACCTCCTCCGACGAGGCGGTGGTGCCGGGGGCCAACATCGTCCTTGGGGGCTCGGGGGCCGACCGCACCGTCACCGTCACCCCCGCCGCCAACCAGACCGGCGCCTCCACCATCCGCATCACGGTGAGCGACGGCACGGCCAGCGCCTCCGACGAGTTCGTGCTCACCGTCGAGGCGGTCACCGACGGGCCCACCATCTCCGACATCGCCGACGCCACCGTCGACGAGGACACCGCCACCGGGGCCATCGCCTTCACCGTGGGCGACGCCGAGACGCCGGTCGAGAGCCTCACGCTCTCGGCCACCTCCTCGGACCCGGCCCTCGTGCCGGTGGCCAACATCGTCCTCGAGGGCTCGGGGGCCGACCGCACCGTCACCGTCACCCCGGCGGCCGACCAAAACGGGGGCGCCGCCATCCGGATCACGGTCAGCGACGGCGTGACCACCGGCTTCGACGAGTTCGTCCTCACCGTGAACCCCGTCAACGACGCCCCCAGCTTCACCAAGGGCCCCGACCAGTCGGTGGTCCAGGACCAGGGGTCGCAGACCGTGACCGGCTGGGCCAGCGACCTGGCCACCGGCGATGCCGGCCAGGCCCTGAGCTTCGTGGTCACCAACGACAACAACGCCCTGTTCTCGGCCCCGCCAGCGCTGTCGCCGACGGGGACGTTGACCTACACCACCGCCACCCACGCCAGCGGGACGGCGACGGTGACCGTGGTCGCCCACGACGACGGGGGCACGGCCAACGGGGGGGTGGACACCTCCGCCCCGGAGACCTTCACCATCACCGTCGTGGCCGACACCGTCGCCCCCGTCTGTTCCGTCACCCGGATCGGCGTCGACGGCGAGGGCCGCAAGTTCGTGGAGGTCACGGCCCAGGACGCGGCGTCGGGCATCACCCGCATCGACGTGCCCACCGCGGTCAACATCGTCCTCCCGGTGACCACGTTACCGTCGCCCTGGACCGAGGGCACGACCAACCCCGTCGTCGTGACTGCCTACAAGTCCAACCAGGCCTTGGGTTCCCAGGTGGCCTTCGTGATCACCGACCGCGCCGGCAACCAAGGGTCGTGCATGTAGGACACCAACGCCGAGGACACTCCGACCCCGAAGGCTTGCCCTTGACCGCCATCCGGGTCGCCGGGCCGTCCCACGGCGCCGTCGACCTCAAGCCCAACTGGTCCCTCGTGGCCAAGGTGGGCTCCGACGGCTTGGCCCTGGCCTGCGCCGGCTTCCTGGGCGGCGGCGGCGGCGACATCGGCCCGGGGCATCGCGGTGGACGGGGCGGCAACGCCTATCGTGACCGGACTGGACCACCTCTGCGGCCGACAGCGAGCCGACTTGTCAGAGCGGGGGGGCGATGACGACTCATCCGGACGAGCGGTCCCGCATTCGGCGTGCCGCAGAGGCGACGGGTGAAGGCAATTCGGCGTCGGGATCGCCCTTGTCGTCATCACGGCTCTGGCGCTCGTCTCTATGCATCAGTCCACACGTTCGCGGCAGTGACAGTCATCCCAGTACGAACCCCCCGCGAGTACCCTCGGGGTCGTGGATCTGTCCGCGCTCATCGACATTCGGCCCGAGGTCCGCGGCGGCAAGCCGTGCTTCGTCGGCACGCGGATCGCGGTCTACGACGTGCTCGAGTACCTGGCCAGCGGGATGACGCACGACGAGATCGTGAGTGATTTCCCGGAGCTCACGGAGGCCCACATCCGAGCCGCGCTTGCGTTTGCCGCCCTGCGTGAGCACCGGCTCGCTGCCCCTGCGTGAGGCTGCTGTTCGACCAGAACCTGTCCCGCCGGCCCGTCACCGAACTCGCGCCGTGGTTCCCCGACAGCGTCCACGTCTTGGCGCTCGGGCTCGACACGGCCACCGATCGTGCGTTGTGGGCCTACGCGGGCGAGCATGGCTACCTGATCGTCTCCAAGGACTCGGACCTCCGCCAGCTCGCTTTCCTGTTTGGACCGCCGCCAAAGGCGGTCTGGCTACGTGTCGGCACCTGTTCAACAGTCGCGATCGCCGAAATCCTTCGCTCCAGCGTTGACGTCATCGCCCGGTTCGCCGCATCGGAGGATGAGTCACTCCTGGTACTGCCCGACCTCGCCGACTGAACGGCGAGGGGTCGGGCCGGCGGTGTGCCCGGACGCGGCCAGGAGGGTGTGGGTGACGGGGTGACGGGCGGCTCGGAGGAGATCGTCGCCCCTGGCCTGCTCCACGATGCGGCCGGCGTCCATCACCACCACCCGGTCGGCCACCCGGAGGACGACGGCCAGGTCGTGGGAGACGAAGACCATGGCCATGCCCCGTTCCACCTGGAGGTGCTTGAGGAGCTGGAGCATCTTGGCCTGCTCGCTCGGGTCGAGCATCGACACCGGCTCGTCGGCCACCAGCAGCTTGGGCTCGAGGATCAGGGCCCGGGCCAGGGCCAGCCGTTGCAACTGCCCGCCCGACAGCTCGTGGGTGTGGCGGGCGAGGAAGGCGGCGTCGGTGGGCAGGCGCACCGCGACCAGCTCGTCGAGCACCCGGCGGTCCCGCCACTCGGGCTCGCCCACGGCCTGCACGTCGAGCGGCTCCCGGACGGCGGCGCCGACGGTCAGCCGGGGAGACAAGGCCTCGTACGGGTCCTGGAACAGCAGCTGCACCCGGCGGCGGGCGGCCCGCAGGTCCGCCCCCCGCAGCGCCAGGAGGTCGGCGCCCTCGAACCGCACCGATCCCCCATCGGGCTCCAGGAGGCGGACGAGGAGCAGGCCGAGGGTCGACTTCCCGGCCCCGGTCGGCCCGACGACGCCGACCACCTCGCCCTCCCGGACGTCGAGGGAGACGCCGTCGACGGCCACGACGGTGGACCGGCGGCCCAGGCCCGTGCCGGTGCCCGCCAGCCGGTAGGAAAGCCGCAGGTCACGGGCCTCGAGGAGCGTCACGACCCCGCCCCGCACGCACGCCACCAGCCGCTCGCCGTCCTCGCCCGGCGGCGGAACCAGCGGCGGGCGCCCGGCCCCGCACACGTCGACGGCCTGGGTGCAGCGAGCTTCGAACGGGCACCCGGCCGCGACCTCGGTGGGATCGGGCGGGTCCCCGCGGATGCCCCGCAGGTCCTTCACCGACCCGAGTGTCGGGCGGGCGTTGAGGAGCGCCCACGTGTACGGGGCCCGGGGCTCGTCGAGCACCCGGCGGGCGGGGCCGACCTCGGCCAGCCACCCCCGGTAGAGAACCGCCACCCGGTCGGCCACCGCCTCGATCGCCTCCACGTCGTGGCCGAGGATCACCAGCGCCATCTGCCGCTCGTCCCGCAGCCGGCGCAGGGTGTCGACCACCCGCTCCCTGGTGGACGGGTCGAGCCCGGCGGTCGGCTCGTCGAGCACCACCACCGACGGGTCGCAGACGAGGGCCATGGCCAGCAGGACGAGCCGGCGTTGCCCGCCCGACAGCTCGCTCGGATACCGGTCGAGGGCCTCGGGGTCGAGGCCGACGTCGGCCAGCACCGCGGTTGAACGTTCGTCGGCTGCCGCCCGAGTGCGGCCGAGGTGCACCATCTGAGGCTCGGCGAGCTGCAGTCCGACCCGGAGCACGGGGTTGAGGGACGACGTCGACTGCACCGCCAGCGCGATCCGTCGCCACCGGATCTCTCGCCAGCCGGCCTCGTCCAACGCACCGAGGTCGACGTCGCCCAGGCGTAGGCCACCCTCCACCTCGGCTCCGGTGGCCAGCCCGAGCAGGGCCTTGGCCAGGGTGGACTTGCCCGATCCCGACTCGCCCAGCACGCCGACGCACTCGCCCACGGCCACCTCCAGCGAGAGCCGGTCGAGGGCCCGGACGGGGGGCGGGCCGGGGTAGGTGACCCGCAGGCCGGCGATCGCCAGCGCCGGAACGGCGTCCGTCACCCGTCGACGCCGACCGGCTGGTGGCGGGACAGCCGGGGGTCGAGGCGGCGCTCGAGCGAGGTGCCCACGAGGGCCAGTCCGGTGAGGAGGAGGGCGACGGCGGCCACCGGCGGGAGCAGCCACCACCGCCACGAGTCGGTGAGGAACAAGCCCCGGAAGTCGAGGGCGTCTCTCATGACCGAGCCCCAGCTGACCCGGGTCGGGTTCACCAGCCCGAGGAAGGCCAGCCCGGCCTCGATGGCGATGGCCCGTTCGACAGCGGAGATGAGGCCCGCGATCAGGACCAACCCGACCTCGGGCAGGACGTGGACCCGCAACACCTGGCCCGTGCTCGCCCCGAAGCCCACCGCGGCCCGGATGTCGGCCCGCCGGCGGAGGGGGAGGACGGCCGCCCGCACCCACCGGGCGTACACCGGCCACGACACGAGCACGATGATCGCCGCCAGCCCGACCACGTCAGGATTGACGGACGCGCCCAGCACGACCATCAGCGGGATCGGCGGGAGGACGAGCACGATGTCGACGACCCGCATGACCACCGAGTCGGTGGCCCCTCCTCGCCAGCCGGCCACCGCTCCGGCCAGCGCGCCCAGCAGCAGCGCGCCACCGCCCGCTAGCAGGGCGATGACCAGCGACGTCCGCGCCCCGGCAAGGAGTTGGCTGGTGAGGTCCTGCCCCACCGAGTTGGTGCCGAACAGGTGGTGCAGGCTGGGCCCCTCCAGCGGGTCGCCGGCCAGCTCCGTCACCCGGTAGGGGGCCAGCGCCGGCCCGGCCACGGCCAGCGCCACGAACCCGGCCACGACACCCACCCCGACCCACCCGGCGACACCCAACCGCCTCATCGGGTGCGGGTCCGGGGGTCGAGGCGGCCGTAGAGCAGGTCGACGAGGAGGTTGAGGGTGAGGACAACGAGGGCGAGGACGAGGAACGTCGCCTCCAGCACCGGGTAGTCGCGGCTGGCGACGGCCTGGAGGACGAGGGTGCCCATGCCCGGGTAGGAGAAGACGGTCTCCACGAAGACGGCCCCACCGACCAGGAACCCGGCCTGCAGGCCGATCGAGGTGACGAAGGGCAGGAGCGCGTTGCGCCCCGCGTGCCGGTGCTTCAGCAGCCGCGGCGGCAGGCCCTTGGCCCGGGCCAGCACCATGTAGTCCTGGCCCAGGGTGGACACCATCGTGTTCCGCACCAGCAGCACCTGGCTCGCGACCAGGGCCGATGCCAGCGCCGTCACCGGCAGGACCAGGTGGCGGACCAGATCGCCGATCTCGGCCAGGGGCGAGGCGTAGTGGGCGAAGGGCGTGCGGGCCCCGCCGAGGGGCAGGAGGCGCCATGTCACCGCCCCGCCGAGGAGCAGGAGCGACGCCAGGGCGTAGATGGGGACGGGCCGGACGGCACTGCTGGCCGTGACCACGATGCGGTCGAGGAGCCGTCCCCTCCGCCAGCCGGCGGCGCAACCCAGGAGGTAGCTGAGGACCGACGAGAGGGCCAGCGAGGCGACGAGGAGGAGCAGCGTCCAGGGCAGGTGGGCCCGGAGGAGGGCGCTCACCGGAACCCGCCGGCCGATCGAGACCCCCATGTCCCCGTGGCCCAGGCGGGAGAGGAAGTGGCCGAGCTGGCCGACGAGAGGGCGGTCGAGCCCGTAGTAGGCCCGCAGCTCGTCGAGCACGGCGGGGTCGACCGCCTCCGGGTTGTCGGCCGCGAGGAAGGCGAGGGGGTCGCCCGGCATGGCCCGGGGCAGGGCGAAGACGAGCACGACCACCGCCGCCACCGTGAGTCCGTAGTGGGCCAGCGAGGCCAGGGCCCGCCGGCTAGGGGTCGGCAGGAGACCCAACCCGACGGGGGATCAGAATCCCACCTTCTTGCCCGTGACCAGGGCGTGCTTGTTCAGGACCCCGGCTTGGAGCGAGAAGCCGCCGGGCGTGAAGTACCAGCCGGCGAAGACATCCTTGACGAAGATCTCCTGCGGCTCCGGCAGGTAGAGGGAGAGTGAGGGCAGGTCGTCGGCGACGATGCGCTGGATCTGGTGGACGATGGCCCGGCGAGCGCCCTCGTCGGCGGTGAAGAGCTGTTGCTGGCCGAGGGTCACGACCTCGGGGTTGTCGTAGCCCCTGGACTTGGACAGAAGGTTGATGGCCGCTGGCGTGTGGCGGATCCGCAGGAGCAGGTCGGGATCGGCCCCCAGGGCGCCATAGCCGAGCAGGGTCATCTCGTAGGTGCCGTTGGACGCGGAGTCGTCGGCCGCGGCCGCGTCCAAGGTGCGGATGGAGATGGAGACGCCCACCTGGCGCAGGTACTCGGAGATCAGCTCCGCCGTCTTCGGCGAGAACTGGGCGTTGGTCTGGAGCTCGGGGACGAAGGGGCTCCCGTCGGGCAGGTCGCGCACGCCGTCGCCGTCGGCGTCCTTCAGGCCGACCTCGTCGAGGAGGGCGTTGGCCTTGGCCACGTCGTGGGTGTAGGCGGGCAGGTCGGGCGCGACCCACGGGCTGGCGGGGGAGAGCCCGCCGGAGCTGCCGACGACCCCCTGCCCGAACAGGATGCGCTTCACCATGTCGTCGCGGTCGATGGCGTAGGCGACGGCCTGGCGGAACCGCTTGTCGTCGAAGGGGAAGCCCTTGGTCAGGTTGAAGTGGAGAGCCCGATTCCACTCCGGCGGCCCGCTGACGGCCCCGAACCGGGGGTCGTCCAGGAAGGGGTCGAGGGCGTTCTCGGGGAGCTGGTCCTCGGTGCCGGCGTCGGCCGCGTCGATGTCGCCCTGCTGGAGGGCGAGGAGCTGGTCGGCCGCGGGCACGAACTCGATGCGCCGGACGTGCGGCGGCCCGAGGAAGTAGTCGTCGTTGGCCACGAAGGCGGCGGTGAACGTGGCCAGGTCGTACGACTCGAGCTTGTAGGGGCCGGAGCCGATCACCGCCTGGGGGCCGGTGAAGGCGGCCGGGTCGGTCACCGTCTCCCAGATGTGCCTGGGGATGATGCGGACGAGGCCCGCGATCTGGGCGACGAACGGCGCCCACGGTTGCTTCATCCGGAAGACGACCTGGTTGGGGGCGACGGCGACGACCTCGTTCACGTTGCCGACGAAGATGGCGCCGAGGATCCCGGCGGCGGCCATCCCCGGCGGCTTCATCAGGTACTGGTAGCTGAAGACGACGTCGTCGATCGTCAACGGCTGACCGTCGTGCCACCGCACGCCGTCGCGGATCGTGAACGTGGTCTCGGTGCCGTCGGGGGAGCGCGTCCAGGAGCTGGCCAACCACGGGATGACGTCGCCCGTCGAGTCCCTCCACACCAGGGTGTCGAAGACGAAGGTGCTCTGGAGCTGGCCCTGCCGCCGCGGCCCGATCGGTGTCGGGTAGCTCCCCGGGCGGGCCGCCACCCGCACCCGTTCGACCCGGCCCCCGCCGTCGGCGGGTGCCGCCGGGGGATCGGTGCTGGTGGAGCAGGCCCCCGCGACCAAGGCAAACGCCACCGCCACGATCACCGCCCGCCGGTACGTCGCAGTCTTCATCCCCAGCGCTCCTCGCCCCGTCGGGAGTTGCCACGACCCCCGGATCGCATCTTCGCGTGTGGCCCACCCGGCTGCATAGGACGGGGCGAAAGAAGTCCCTTCCGGAGAAGCTCGTCTCACCGGCGCAGACTTCGGCTACGGCATCGCGGTCGATGGAGCCGGCTGAACCATCGACCCTGACGACGGTCGATGACTGGCTCCGCCGCCTCACAGGGCTCTAAGAGCCACCGGGGCCGGACCGGTTCAGCATTCGACGGCGTAGCGGAGGGCGCGGCAGGCATCCGCCAGTTTCACCCCGGAAAGAACGCCAACACGCCGGATCATCCGGGCCCGAGAGACAAGCTGAAGGTTGTCGAAGTTGGCGACCGAAGGGTGGAGCAACCCGTCGTCGATCGTCAACCTCAGCTCACTGGGAATACCTCGGACAGTCGAGGTGACCGGGGCCGCGACAACGGAATGCAGGTAGCGGATGACCGATCCACGGGTCATCACCAGGACCGGACGGACCTTGTCGCCCGGCAGATCCGCCAGCCAGATCTCGCCCCGGTGGGGGAGGGACTGACTCAATTCGACCTGGGCACGCCGTACAGGCCGGCCCAGTCGACGTCGTCGGCAATCTCGCTCGGGTCACGCCGAACCTCGGCCCAGGCTTCCTCATCGGCGTCGGGTGGCTGACGGGCATACCCGGCAGCATGCCGTCGGTCGAGCTCGTCGACGATGAGCCGCTCGAGGGCGATATCTATGACTTCCGATAGTGATGGGACGCCGAGCAGTTCGCGGGCCTGAGCCACCTTCGTGGGGTCGAGCGACACCGAAGCCTTGGTCTTGGCCATACCCTTGACCCTACTACTGGTACTACCCCAGCTCGTACCCCGATGCCGGGGACCGCTCCGGCGCTCTGGGCTCGAGCTCGGGGTCGGGGACCATGGCCTCGGCGAGGATGCCCAACAGGTCGAGCCAGCCGGAGTAGGCCCGGGGGGGCTGGCCCTCGACCGTCACGACCCACCCGACGGGGGGTTGGGTGCTGTCGACCCATATCCGGATCATCGGGGTGACTGTCGCACCAGGTGGCATCCGAAACATGGCCCATATGGGCCATAACTGCCGGATCTGTGGTGCCGACGGCGCGGTCGAGTGGGACCCACCCCCGGGTAGGCTGCCCTCGTTCTCCGGCGCTGGGCGAGAGGGCAACGGCAGTAGTGAACCGAACGCGGATACCGCTCGTCGGCCGGGAGGCCGAGCTGCGGCAGATCATGGCGCTGGTCGAGTCGGTGGCGGCGGGACGGGGCGGGGTGCTGCTCCTCCAGGGCGAGGCGGGGATCGGCAAGAGCCGCCTCATCGAGGAGGCCCTGGCCGCGGCCGCGGCGATGGGCGTTCCCACGTGGCAGGCCCGGGCCGAGGAGCTTGACAGCCGGCGCCCGTTCGGGGCCATCGCCGCCGGCCTCGGCCTCGCCCCCCGACCGACCCAGGTCCGCCGCGACGAGGTCGCCCGCCTGCTCTTCGGCGACACCCCCGAGGACACAGGCCCGTTCGAGGCTCCCGATCGAGCGGCGGTTGAGACGCCGACCGAGTTTCGCCTGGTAGAGGCCATCGTCGCCCACGTCGAGGACCTGTGCGCCAACGGCCCGGCGGTGCTGGCCGTCGACGACCTGCAGTGGGCCGATCCGGGGACATTGCACGTCCTCCACCGCCTGGCACGCCTGGTCGACGGATGCCCGCTCCTGCTGTTCGGAGCCTTTCGCCCCGCGCCCCGGCCGCCCGAGCTCTCCCGGCTGGTCCGGGGCCTGGCCGGCCGGGGGGCGACCCGCGTGGACCTCGCGCCCCTCGTCCCGGCCGCGGCCACCGACCTGCTGGCCGCCGTGCTCGGTGTGGCTCCTGGCCCCAAACTGGTGCGACAGGCGGCGACGACGGGGGGCAACCCGTTCTACATCGGCGAGCTGGTGGCGGCCTTGCGGGCCAGCGGCTCACTCCACGAGACCGCCACCGCGGCCGAGGTCGACTCCGAGGGCATACCCACCGCCCTCAAGCTCACCGTCCTGCTCGAGCTCAGCTTCCTCTCCGAGCCGACCCAGTCGATGTTGCGCACCGCCTCTGTCCTCGGGTCGAGCTTCACCGTCGACGGGCTGGCGCTGGCCGAAGGGACCAACCCGGTCGCACTTGCACCCCGCCTGCGCGAGGCCACCGATGCGGCCGTCCTCCGGGAGGAGGGCGACCGGATGGCCTTCCGCCACGACCTGCTCCGGGAAGCGCTGTACTCCGACATCCCCCGGTCGCTGCGGATGGGGATGCACCTCCATGTCGCCCGCGTGCTGGCCGCCGCCGGCGCCTCGCCGATCGACGTGGCCGAGCACTTCGTGCGGGGCGCGGCGAAGGGGGACAGGGCGGCCCTCGACTGGCTGCGGCGAGCGGCGGACGAGGCGATGCACAAGGCTCCGGCGACGGGAGCCGACCTGGTGAAACGTGCGATCGACCTGTTCGAGGCGGGCGATCCGGGGCGGGACGCCCTCCTGGCCGACTATTTGGTCTGCCTTGAGGGGCTGGCCCGCTACCGGGAGGGCGACGAGGTGGCCCGCGACCTGCTCACCCGCCAGCAGCCGCCGGCGACCGAGGCCCGGGTTCGAAGCTTCCTCGCCCGCCACTCGAACCGTTCCGGCCTCCACGACCAGGCCCTGGCGGAGGCGGCCGAGGCGGAAGCCGTCCCCGGGCTCTCCCGGCAGCAGCGGGCTCGCATCGCCGGCAACAGCTCAACGCTGCTGCTCTACCCTCCCCGTCCGGAGGAGGCCGAGGCCATGGCCCTGCGGGCGCGGGCGATGGCCGACGAGGCGGACCAGGTCACCCTGGGGACCGCGGCCTACACCCTGGCGACGGTGGCCCTCCACCGGGGTCGGTTCGCCGAGGTGGTGGAGTGGGCGGCCAAGGCCCACTGCGACAGGGACGACTGGCCCGAGAGTCGCTTCGGCCTGGGTTGGCGGCACCTCAACCAGCTCTCCAACTTCCTCGCCAGCCAGGCGTGGCTGCGCCTCGACCGGGTCGACCGGGCCGACCAGGCGCTGACGACCGCGGCCCAGTCGGTGCGAGTCATGGGCTTCGGCGGCCTGATCGCCGCCGCCCAGGCCCTGGCCGTGATCCGAAACTTCACCGTCGGCGACTGGGACGATGCCGTGACCGAGTACGACGCCCTCGTCGACCTCCTGGCGGACATCGGCGAAGACCACTTCGTCACCCAGTTGGGGGCCGGTCCCCGGGCCCTGGTGGCGTTGCACCGGGGCGAGCCGGAGAGAGCCCAGGCGGTGGCGGCGTCGGCGGACGGTGGCGCGGACCGGGGTCCCCAGGACCGCCACCTCCTGCTTCTCACCCAGGGCCTGCTGGCCGAGTCCGCCGGTTCGCCCGCGCTCGCGCTGCGGGTCCTCGCCGACGGGTGGGACGAGGCCCTCCGCGCCCAAGTGGTGTGGGTCGGCCTCGCCCTCGGCCCCGACCTGGTGCGGCTGGCCCGGGCCCACGGCGACTTCGACCGGGCCTTCGACACCTGCCGCCAGGTCGAGGCGGTGGTAGCCGCCAATCCGGGCGTGGCCTCGATCAGCGGCGTGGGCCTGCGCTGCCGGGGACTGGCCGACGACGACGCCGAGGTGTTGCTGGCCGCGGCCTCCGCCTTCCGCGACAGCCCCCGTCCTCTGGACCGGGCCCTGGCGATCGAGGACGCGGCCGACGCCCTGGGCCGGGCCGGCGAGCTGACCCGGGCCCGTCCCCTGTTCGACGAGGCCCTGGGGCTCTACGAGCAGCTGGGTGCGGTCTGGGACGTGGCCCGGGCCCGGGCCCGGATGCGGGGGCTCGGCGTCCGCCGGGGCAGCCGCCATCCCCATGTGCGGGCGACCACCGGGTGGGAGGCCCTGACCCGGGGGGAGCGAGCGGTCGTCGAGCTGGTGGCGGAGGGGCTGTCGAACCCGGAGGTGGCCGATCGGCTGTACCTCTCCCGCCACACCGTGAAGCGGCACCTGGCCAACGCCATGCTCAAGCTCGGCCTGTCCTCCCGCCAGGCGCTGGCCCGGGTCGGCACCGGTCCCCGCACCTGACGGCCGGAATCTCAGGAATATGGCCCATATGGGCCATGTTTCGCCCGCTCTGCCTCTTCAGGATGGCCCCGACAACCGATGGGGACCCATCCAAGGAGGGGATCATGACGACACACCAGGCACGACCGCGACCATCGCGCCAGGCCCATCTCGGTCCGGGCCCGGCCCGAGCCCGACGGACGACCAGGATCTGCCTGGTGGCCGTCGCCATGGCGATGGCAACACTGGCGGTGCTCGCACCCACCATGCCCGCGACCGCCCAGACGTCGCCGCTGGGCAAGACCGGCACCGACGTCCAGACCGGGAGCACGACCACCGCCGGCCCCGGCGACACGATCGACTGGGTGGTCTCCTCGACCAATCCCAAGAACGGCCCCGTCAACGCCGTCATCACCGACCCGATCCAGAGCGCCGGCACCGACCAGACGTACGTGGGCGGGTCGCTGAAGGCCCCGCCCGGGTTCACCAAGGAGTGGTCGACGGACGGCGGGTCCACGTTCCAGGCCACCGACCAGGGCGCGGCCACCAATGTGGTGCGGGCGAGCAACCCGAACTTCCAGTCGCCCGCGACCGCGACCGGCGCAGTGCTTCCCGCCCCCTTCCAGGGGATAACGACACCCACGGGCGGCGACGGCTACACGCCGATCCTGTACACGACCACCGCCGGCGTCCCCGAGGTGTGGAACATCTTCCACCACCTCGGCTCGGGCGCGAACGCGCCTCAGGTGGTCTGCACCGACCGCTCCACCGGACTGCCGTGCGCCGGTTTCCCGGGAGCCAAGTACCTCTCCGCCACGCCCGGGCCGCTTGGCTCCGGTCCGGCCAACGTCCAGACCACGAGCCCGCTGGGCGCCGCTCAAGACCCGTCGGACCCGGCGCTGATCTACATCTCGGTGCTGGTGACCGACCGCAACCCCCACTGGAGCGTCGGGCTGCTGTGCGTCGACCTGGAGACCCGAAGCAACTGCGGCTACACCGAGCTGAAGTCGGGCGCCTTCAACCATGGGACCGAGGCCCGGATGGTGGGCACCAAGGTGTACAACTACCTGCCCAGCGATGGGCTGATGGGGTGCCTCGACACGGCAACCGACGCCCCGTGCGCCGGACAGCCGTACCCGGCACCGGTCGGCTTCGGCACCAGCCTCCCGCCGATGAACGGTCAGATCTTCGGCGGGTCCGTCGTCGGTGGCGGGAACGTGGTGGCCTGGTGCTTCGACTCCGCGACCGACCTCCCCTGTACCGGATGGTCGACTCCGAAGACAGTGGGCAACGTCGGTACGCCGGCCGGCTTCGGGCCCCGGTTCGCCACCTACGACCCGGCCGGTCAGCCGACTGGCGTCTGCGTCGGGTGGAGTGGCACGTCGGCGCAGTTCGCCCTGGGCTGCTTCGACCTCGCCGGCAACCCGGCGCCGACCCCGCCCGGTCTGCAGGTGCAGGCGATGGCGGTGGGCAAGATCTGGGTGATGCTCGAGGCCCTGAAGGTCGACGCACCCAACGGTCACGCGGTGACCTACATCCCGGTCGTCCAGGACCTCCCCGGTGGGTCCTTCGCCTCGGCCCGCAACGGCGGCACCCTCTGCTACGACTGGACCACCTCGTCACCCTGTGCCAGCTTCCCCAGCGACTCCGGCATCCCCGGCTACGCCTACCACTCGAACGTGAACGGCGGGAACACCAGGGACTACGGCTACGCCTTCGACGGCCAGTGCGGGTTCGGACTGGGCGATGCGGGACGGCTCTTCACCTTCGACCCGGTCACCGGATCGTCGCCGTGCCAGAAGACGACGGCGACCATCACCCTCGACCCGTCCGCCTTCTACTGCGACGGTGCAGCGGGCCACGTCCAGGGCTACGACGCAGTCTCGCTGGAGGCCATCGACCTGTCGACGGTGAACTTCGCCTCCTCATCGGTGACGGTGCGTGACGGCGACGGCAACGAGCTCGGCATCTTCCCGTTCGACCCGGTGACCGGGGAGGCCGACGTCTCCTCCATCCCCGCAACCACCTCGCCCATCGAGGCGACGCTCGACATCCGTCTGGTCAACGGGAGCTCGTTCACCACCACCAACCACCCGCGGGCGGTGCTGTCCTTCGTGGGCGACGCCCCCCAGATGTGCTTCCAGACCACGGTCACGGCCGACTGCACCGCCCTGTCGGTGTCCAACCAGGCCACGGCCACCTACACCGACGCCGCCGGCACAACCGACGCCACGTCGCCCCTGGTGACGCTGGCGGTCACGGGGGCCAGCTCGGTGGCCACATCCACCCACGGCTCGTCCTACGGGGTCGATGTGGCCGCGGTGGGTGTCCACCTGTTGAACAAGATCGGCAACGTGGGCACCGCCGATCCGGGCGGCCCGCCCCACGCCGCCCGTCGCATCCTGTCGGCGGCGCTGCCGGGGTTGGTCAACCTGGGCGTCATCACCACCGGCTCGGATTCGGCCCTGGCCCCGCCGCCATCGGAGAGCACGGCCACGGCCGAGATCGCCAACGTGAACCTCCTCGGGGGAGCGGTGACGGCCAGCGCCATCAAGGCCGTGTCGCAGTCGGCGGCGTCGGCCGAGTCGGCCACCTACAGCTCGGCCGGCTCCGGCTTCGTCAACCTCAAGATCAACGGCATCCCGATCACCAACGTGGCCCCCAACACCACGGTCCAGGTGAAGAACCCGGCGATCCCGTCCCAGGTCATCGCCGCCGCCCACCTCTACGAGGAGACCGGCAGCCGATCCATCGCCAACGGCCAGGCCAGCGCCTCGCACTCGGTGAACATGATCCACCTGGTGCTGGTCAAGCCCCTGCTGGCCCTGCCCGCGGGAGCCGAGATCATCGTCTCCCACGCTCAGAGCGACGTCGTGGCCCCGGCCTGCACCAGCGGGGCCCTGAGCGTCAGCGGTGAGGCCTTCACCGCCTCCGTGTCGGGCACGCTCCTCGGCCAGCAGATCCAACCGGTCAAGGTGGGCGATGCCGTGCTGCCCTCCCAAGGGGGCTCCGACACCGACGGCACCCCGGCCAACCTGCCCGGCATCGTCACGTCGGGCACGACCACCAACTCCACCTCGGGCACCCTCGACCCAAACCCCAACTCCACGTCGCACTCGGTGGTGCAGGGGCTCAATGTCCTCGGTGGTGTCGTCACGGCCGACGTGCTCGACGTGGCCTCCACCAGCTCGGCCGACGGGACCACTGCCGGCACCACCTTCGCCGTGACCTTCGCCAACCTGAAGGTGGGTGGCGTCACGGTGGCGGCCAACCCCGCCCCCAACACCACCATCTCCGTGCCCTCGGGCGGCGGCCTGGTGCGGGTGGTGCTCAACGAGCAGGTGACCAACTCCAACGGCACGACTGACACGGAGGGCACCGTCAACGCCATCCACGTCTACGTGTTCAGCGGCAGTGGGCTCTTCAGCGGGGAGGTGATCGTCGCCTCCGCCCACAGCGACGCCCACGTGTAACCGCCTGCGGCGCCAC
Source organism: uncultured Acidimicrobiia bacterium (assembly GCA_963829165.1). GTDB lineage: Bacteria > Actinomycetota > Acidimicrobiia > Acidimicrobiales > AC-14 > JAXDMK01. Next base: position 413,760 of record CAWHIC010000007.1, read on the forward strand.
CCGGCAGGACCGCCGGCGAGCCGATCCTTCGGGGTCGGCTCGCCGGCCAGCTTCCGGGGCCCGGTCAGCGCAGTTGGGCGAGCAGTTCCTCCACCGTTTCCACCGGGGCCTGGCAGGCGTAGTTCTGGCACACGTAGGCCAGTCCTTCCGTGCGGCCCTGGAACAGCGGCGACGGGTAGCGCTCGCCCCAGGCCAGCACCGCGTCGGGCAGGTACCGGGCCTGCACCGCCCGCACCAGGTCGGGGCGGTGATCGCCGACGATGGCGATCTCGGTGATCGGCCGGGAGGCCAGGTCCATGGCCGCCACCGTCCGGGTGAGGGCGGACGGGTGTTGCTCGGCCAGGGGGGCCAGGAGGCGGAGGATGGCCTCGCCCCGCTCCCGGTACGACTCGTCGCCGGTGAGGGCGGCCAGGCGGAGGAGGGCGATGGCGGCGGTGCCGTTGGCCGACGGGACGGCGTTGTCGACCAGGTCCTTCGACCGGGTGATGAGGCGCTCGGCGTCGGCGCCGGTGGTGAACAGGCCGCCCGCCTCGTCGTCCCAGAAGAGGGTGACCATGCGGTCGGCCGTGTCCCGGGCCCAGGCGATCCACTGGGCGTCGCCGGTGGCCTCGGCCAGGCGGGTGAAGCCGTCGACGAGGGCCGCGTAGTCGGCGGCCAGGGCCAGGTGACGCCCCGGGCGGCCCCCCTGCCACGCCCGCAGCCAGCGACCGTCCTCCGACCGCTGGAGCTGGTGGAGCAGGAACTCGGCGTTGGTGCGGGCGTCGGCCAGCCAGTCCTCCCGGCCGGTGGCGGCGGCGGCCTCGGCCAGCCCGGCCAGGAAAAGCCCGTTCCACTCGGTGAGGATCTTGTCGTCGAGGCCGGGCCGGACCCGCTTCTCCCGGGCCTCGAAGAGGATGCGGCGGGCCCGCTCGATCTGCTCCGGGCGCTTGAAGTCGCCCCGCTCCGGGCGGTGGAGGATGTTCTTGCCCTCGAAGTTGCCGGGCCGGCTCACGCCCCACCACTCGATGGCGGCGTCGGCGTCGTCGCCCAGCAGCGACCGCAGCTCCTCCACCGTCCAGATGTAAAAGGTGCCCTCGTGGCCCTCGGAATCGGCGTCCTCCGACGAGTAGAAGCCGCCGTCGGGATGGCGCAGGTGGCGGCGGACGTAGTCGATGGTCTCGGTGAGGACCTGCAAGAAGCGCTCCTCGCCCGTGACCTGCCAGGCGTGGAGGTAGGCCCGCACCAGCAGGGCCTGGTCGTAGAGCATCTTCTCGAAGTGGGGGACGAGCCAGCGGTGGTCGGTGGAGTAGCGGGCGAACCCGCCGCCGAGGTGGTCGTACATGCCGCCCGAGGCCATGGCGTCGAGGGTGGTGACGACCATGGCCAGGGCCTCGGCGTCGTCGGGGCGGTGGGCATGGGCCCGGAGGAGGAGCTCGAGGGTGTCGGGCTGAGGGAACTTGGGGGCGGGGCCGAAGCCGCCCCAGTGGGGGTCGAAGCGGCGGGCGAGGGCATCGCGGGCCCGGGTGAGGAGGGCCTGGCCGTCGGGGAGGGGGGAGTCGGCGGTGGGCACGGGCAGGTCGGACATGCGGCCGAGGGCGTGGGTGAGGCGGGCCGCCTGCTCGCCCACCTCGGTGCGCTTGTCCCGCCACCCCTCGTCGACCGCCCGCAGGACCTGCTCGAAGGCGGGCATGCCGTGGCGGGGCTTGTTGGGGTAGTAGGTGCCGCCGTAGAAGGGACGTCCGTCGGGCGTGAGGAAGACGGTCATGGGCCAGCCGCCGGAGCCGGTCATGGCCTGCACCGCCTCCATGTAGACGGCGTCGACGTCGGGCCGCTCCTCCCGGTCGACCTTGACGTTGACGAACAGCTCGTTCATGACGGCGGCGATGGCCTCGTCCTCGAACGACTCGTGGGCCATGACGTGGCACCAGTGGCAGGCGGCGTAGCCGATGGAGAGCAGGACGGGCTTGTCCTCGGTGCGGGCCCGCTCGAAGGCCTCGTCGCCCCACGGGTACCAGTCGACGGGGTTCTCCTTGTGCTGCTGGAGATAGGGGCTCGACTCGTCCGCCAATCTGTTCATATCGATCTCGCCTTCATGGGCCCGACCCTACAAACTGAGCGGGTGCAGACCGCGCTCGACGTCCTCCTGGTGGTGGCGCTGGGAGGGATGCTGTGGTCGGCGGTGGTCCGGATCCGTCGGGGAGCGGTCGTGGTGCCCCGCTGCCCGGCCTGCGAACGGGCCGTCACCCGGGCCAACCCCCGCTGTCCGCACTGCGACGCCCTACTGTCCTGACTCGGTGGACGAGAGCGCGGCTGAGGCGGCCTTCCGGGAGGAGGTCCGGGCGTGGCTGGCGAAGCACGCGGGGCCCTACCGGGCGGTGGGTGGCGGCGGGCCGTCGCTGGTGTTCGCCGACGTCTCCGACCCGGAGCACGTGGTTCGGGGCCGGGCGTGGCAACGGGAGCTCTTCGACGGCGGGTGGGCGGGGCTGGGGTGGCCCGCCGAGCACGGGGGGCGGGAGCTGACCGTCTCGGAGCGGATGATCTGGGCCTCGGAGATGGCAGCCGTGGGCCTGCCGCCGGCGATCAACCTGGTGGGGGAGGCCATGGTCGGCCCCACCCTCATGGCCCACGGGACGGAGGAGCAGCGGCGGCGGTACCTGGAGCCGATCCTGCGGGGGGACGAGATCTGGTGCCAGCTCTTCACCGAGCCCGACGCCGGCACCGACCTGGCCGCGGTGACCACCACCGCGGTCGCGTCGGCGTCGGCCGATGGGGACGGGGACGGGTGGGTCGTCACCGGCCACAAGCGGTGGACGTCGGCCGCCCACTACGCCGACTGGGGCGTCCTCCTGGCCCGCACCGACTGGGACGTCCCCAAGCACCAGGGGTGCACGTACTTCCTGGTCGACATGCGGGCGCCGGGGGTTACCGTCCGCCCCGTGCGGCAGATGACGGGTGGGACCGCCTTCAACGAGGTGTTGCTGGACGGGGTGCGGGTGCCGGACTCGTGCCGAGTGGGCGAGGTCGGCGGCGGATGGGCGGTGGCGGTGACCACGTTGTCGGCCGAGCGCCTGTCCCTGGGACTGGGGGAGACGGGCGGGGCGGGGAGCGTCGAGCGCATGCTGGCCGAGTTGCGGCTGCGGGGCGTGGTCGACGACCCGGTCGTCCGCCAGCAGGCGGCCCAACTCTGGATCGACGCCAAGGTGCTGGAGGTGATGGGGGAGCGGGTGCTGGCCGGGGTGGCGGCCGGCGGGGCGGTGGCCCGGCTGGCCGCCATCCGGCTGTCGCGCCGCTCCGACGAGCTCCTCGACTCTGTGCGAGGCGCCGACGCCATGCTCGTCGACGACTGGACCCTGTTCCAGCTCTGGATCCCCGCCACCCGCATCGGTGGCGGCACCGAGGAGGCGTTGCGCAGCATCGTCGCCGAACGCGTCCTCGGCCTCCCCAAGTCCCCGAGGCCCGACGCCGACGCCCCCTTCCGCCACGTCCCGCCCAACCGAACGTCGTGAGCTCCATCCTGCTGGTGGAGGACGACGCGTCGGTGCGGGAGGCGGTGACGATGGCGTTGGAGGGCGACGGCCACCGGGTGAGCACGGCCGCCGCCGGCGACGAGGCCATCGAGCGTTGGCGCCAGGTCGGCCCCGACCTCATCCTCCTCGACGTGATGCTCCCCGTGATCGACGGCTTCGAGGTGTGCCGGCGCATCCGGGCCGTCGACCAGGTGCCGATCATCCTGCTCACGGCCAAGGCCGACCCCATCGACGTGGTGGTGGGGCTCGAGTCGGGGGCCGACGACTACGTGACCAAGCCGTTCGAGACCCGGGTGCTCCTGGCCCGGGTCAAGGCCGTCCTCCGCCGCCAGACCCGCCAACCGGAGGAGCGCACCATGCGCTTCGGCGACCTGGCCGTCGACCCCCTGGGCATGGCCGTCACCCACCGGGGCCGGGAGGTGAAACTCAGTCCCACCGAGCTGAAGCTGCTGCTCGAGCTGGCCCGGCGGCCGGGGCAGGTCTTCACCCGGGCCCTGCTCCTGGAACGGGTGTGGGAGTACTCCTACCTGGGCGACTCCCGGCTGGTCGACGTGTGCGTCCAGCGCCTCCGGTCGAAGGTGGAGGACGACCCGGCCAACCCGACGCTGATCCAGACGGTCCGGGGGGTGGGGTACAAGCTCGTGGCTCCAGGGTCGTCGTGACCGAGCGCCGGCCGCTGGCGGTCGCCCGGCTGCGGCCCCGGCTCATCGCCACGTTCGCCCTGGTGGCGGCGGTGACGGCGGTGGCGGTGGCGGTCACCTCCTTCGCCCTCGTGCGGCGGGCGGTGCTCGACCGGGCGGGCGACGACGCCCGGCGCACGGCCCGGTCCGCCCTCACCGAAGCGGTGGACGCGCTCCCGCCGGGGGCGTCGGCGGCGGAGGTCACCGCCTTCGTGAACCGGTTGGTCACCCGCAGCGGGACCGCCTTCGAGGTGGTGACGGTGATGCCGGACGGCACGTCCGACACCACGTCGATCTCGACGTCGGTGGCGGCGGTGCCGGCCGGGTTGACGGGACCGGTGGCCGCGGGCCGGCTGGCGTCGGTGCAGGCCGAGGTCGCCGGCCGGCCCCGGATCGTGGTCGGCGGCCAGGTCCCGGACGCGGCCAGCCTCTACCTCTTCTTCCCCCTCGACGACATCGAGCGCGACCTGGGCACGCTGCGCACCGTCCTGGCCGGGGTGGCGGTGGCGTTGGTGGTGTTGTCCGGCCTGGTCGGCGCCCTGGCCGCCCGGGCCCTGCTGCGTCCCCTGCGGCGGGCTCGACGGGCCGTCCGCCGTCTCGAGGTCGGCCTCCTGGAGACCCGGCTGCCGGTGGCCGGCAACGACGAGTTCGCCGACCTGGCCGAGTCGTTCAACCGGATGGCGGAGGCCCTGGAGCGCACCGTGGCCGACCTCCGGGCCCTCGAGGCCACCCAGCGCCGGTTCGTGGCCGACGTCAGCCACGAGCTGCGCACCCCCCTCACCGCCCTCACCACCGCGGCCGACGTGCTCGAAGCCCACCAGGACGGCCTCGACGACACCGGCCGGCGGGCGGCTCGCCTGCTGGTGGTCGAGTCCCGGCGCCTGGGTGGCCTGGTGGCCGACCTCATGGAGATCTCCCGCCTCGACGCCGGCGTGGCCCCCATGGCGTGGGAGGACGTCGACGTGGCCGAGCTGGTGCGGGGCGCGCTGGGCAGCCGGGGCTGGCTGTCCCGGGTGGAGGCCCGGTTGGAGCCGGGCGTGGTCATCTCCGCCGACCCCCGCCGGCTGGACGCGGTGATCGGCAACCTGGTCGGCAACGCCTTCGAGCACGGTCGTCCGCCGGTGCGGGTCGCGCTGACCGCCGACGAGGCAACCGTCCGGCTGGAGGTGTCCGACGGGGGAGCGGGGATCGCCCCCGAGTACCTGGCGGCGGTGTTCGAGCGCTTCTCCAAGGCCGACCCGTCCCGACCCCGGAGCGCGGGCAGCGGCCTGGGCCTGGCCATCGCCCGGGAGAACGCCCGCCTCCACCGGGGCGACGTCACCGTGGCCAACCGGCCGGGGGCGGGAGCGGTGTTCACCGTGGTCCTGCCCCGGCAGCCGGGGGGGACCGGGCCGGTGCCTGTTGCCGACCTGTTACCCGGCCGCGACCCAGCCGTGACCACCGCCCGCCACGATGGTCTGGTGGACGCACTGAAGCGGCGTTCCCGAGGGAGGCAGCCATGAGGCACCGGACGATCACCACGGCACTGGGATTGGCCCTGCTGGCAACGGTCGTGGCCGGGTGCAACTCGGGGGACGGGTCGGTCGACGCGGGGACGACGCCCACCCGTCCCGCGACCACCATCGGGACTGGTGGTCCCGCCACCACCGGCCCCGACGGCACGTCCGGCACCACCACCCCCACCTCCACCGTGGTCGTCTACTTCACCAGGGGCGAGAAGATCGTCAAGGTCACCCGGGCCGTCCCCAAGGTGACCCGGATCGGGGCGGAGACGGTGAAAGCGCTGGTCGGAGGGCCGACCTCGGCCGAGACGGCGGGCGGCTTGGGGACCGCGATTCCCCCCGCCACCCGGTTCCGCGACCTCACCATCGCCGACGGGGTGGCCAAGGTCGACCTGTCCAAGGACTTCGAGTCGGGTGGGGGCAGCCTGTCCCTCAGCCTGCGCCTGGCCCAGGTGACGTGCACCCTCGACCAGTTCGACAGCGTCAGCGGCGTGCGGTTCCTCCTCGACGGCGACCTGGTCAACGTGTTCTCGGGGAACGGGATCATCCTGGACAAGCCCGTCGGCTGCGGGGACTACGCCGACTACGTCGACGACGGGACTCCGGTCGGTGCCGTCTTCCCCGGCATCTGGCCGTTCACGTCGCAGGCGGAGATGGACGACTACCTCGCGGGGGCGGACCGCACCTTCACCAGCCCGCTGGAGACGGCCCGGCTGTTCGGCGCCCGCTACCTGGGGATGGTCAGCCCGGCCACGTTCGGGTCGCCGACGCCGGTCGCCGGCGGCCGGGTCGAGGTGAAGCTCGGGTTCACCACCGGTGAGGGCGGGACGCCGATCGTCGATCCGCAGCCGACGATGAGCGTGTTCCTCCTGGCCGGCGACGCCGACGGCGACCAGGGCCCGTGGACGGTCGTGGCCGCCACGTCGCCGCAGATCGTGGTGTCGCAGCCGGCGGCGCTCGATCGGGTGACGTCGCCGGTGGCGGTGCGGGGCGAGGCGGCCACCTTCGAGGGGAACGTGCTGGTCGAGGTGCGGGCGGACGGGATGCTGGCCGGGGCGGATCTGGGCCAAGGCCCGGTCACCGGCCGGGGGGATGGCGTCCTCGGCCCCTTCGCCGGCGACATCCCCTTTGCGACGCCGTCGAAGCCCGCCGGGGCGATGGTGTTCCAAGAGACGTCCGCCGCCGACGGCGTCGGCGTCATCCGGGCCACTGTGGTGAGGGTCGCGTTCTGACCCGGGGCCTGCTCGGCCGGTCCCGGCGGGCGGTGGCCGCGGCCGCGGCCGTCATGGCCCTGGCTGTCACCCTTGGCGCTTGCGGAAACGTGGAGTGGGACGCTCCCGAGCACTTCGACGATTGGATAACGAGCAACCGCTACATCGACGCATCCCACGAGGCCGCCCGGGGGATGGCGGTGACGGTCCTCGTCGTGGCCGCCATCTTCGTCGGCACCTTCGGGCGCTGGGCGTGGCGGAGGCGGGCCGCCGGGCGGCCGCTGTTGCATGACCCACCTCCGCCGGTGGCCTTCTACGCCACCAGCGGGGTCGTGTTCGCGCTGACGTGCGCCTGGTTGGCGACGGTCTTCTCGTGAAGCGACTGGCTCCGCTCGCTCTGGTGGTCCTGGCTGGCTGTCACCGTCTCACGGGCCTCGACGGTCGGCCGGGGGAGGCCCGCCACGGCAACGGCTACCACATCCTGTCCCAGATCGCCCTCTGGCTGGCCCTGTTCGCCATCGTCGCCGGCGTCGCCCTCATGGTCCACGCCATGATTCGTCGCCCCGGTCGCGACCACCTCCTGTGGGCCGTCGCCCTCCTCGCCACCGGAGTCGTCCTCTTCCTCGGAACCTCCGCCTCGTCCCTCGGCCTCTGGCTGTGCCACGGCACCTGCTGACAAGGTGGGATTCTCAACCGGCACGCTCGTAGAGTCGATCCAGGAAGGCGGAGCCCACGGGTACTTCCTCCCGTCGTCGAAGCAACCCATACGGGTCGGGCTCCTCCTCCCCATATGCCGCCAGGCGGCGAACTCAACCGAGCTCCCACTCAACCCGCACGCTCGTCGAAGTCGACCCAGACGGGTCCCTCCCCATCCGCCGAGTGGCGGCGAACTCAACCGAGCTCCCAGCTCAACCGGCACGCTCGTCGAAGTCGACCCAGAAGGGATCGAGACGCTCGCCGGTCGGGTGAGACCAATTGCCACGGGGGATGCCGAGGTCGTGGGCCGCCTGCTCGGGTGCGCGGCGGGGTGGCACCGGGCGACCGGTGGAGTCAAGGGTGCGACCGCGTTCGTCGGTGAATGTCATCCCGTCGGGATCGTCGGCGTTGCCGCTGATGCCGAGCCCGCCCCGGTGATGCAATCGATGATGGTGTTGGCAAAGAGCCACCAGGTTGGCGGTATCGGATGTTCCTCCGTCCTCCCAATGCTGCACGTGGTGGACGTGCAGCCACCGGCTGCGGTCACATCCGGGAACGCGGCACCCCCGATCACGCTCCTCGACCACGATGCGGGTGCGCTCGGGCACGGTGCGAAAGGCCCGACCCACGCTCACCGCCTTGCCCCCCGCTCCATCACCGGCCGCACCCGGGCGTCGCAGCTCACGAAGCGGCGAAGCCCGTCGCTGAGGGCGGGGCCGAGGTGGAGATGGCCGCCGGTCTCCCCGTCGGTCCCGGTCTCCACGTGGAGCAGCACCAGGTGACGGTCGTGGTGGGGGCGGCACTGCGCCCCCGGGGCCAGCGCCTTGTCGGCCACCGCCACCAGGGCGTCGGCCCAGCTCACGTCGGAGGGGGCGGGATGGGGACCGGATGGGTGCTCGCCCGCCCGGAACAGCTCCTCCCGCGACGCCCGCAGCGCCCGCTCGACCAGCGCTCCTTCGTCGGCCGGCAGCCTGGCCGACAGTGTCCACGAGCCCTGGTCGTCGTGGCCGAAGCTCACCCACCGGCGCTCCTCGGGCACTTGCTCGGCCTGAGCTTCGGCAGGCTTGGGCTCCTCGAAGGAGTAGCTGCCCAGCACCCGCCGCAGCTGCACCACCGTGGCCGAGCGGGCCAGCTCCGCGGCCTGGCCGTCGATGCCGGCGGGAGCGTGGCGGCAGATGACCGCCACCTGGTCCTCGCACAGCTCGCCCGCCTCCATGGCCGTCTTCGTCTCCGGCAGCTCGGCCAACCGCCGGGCCATCGCCACCAGCCGCCGGGCCCGCTCCGGCGACACCCCGCACTTCCACGCCACCCACTGCTGGGCCGAGCGGATGCCCGCACCCTCCCACGCACCGGTCTCCAACACCTTGGCGATGAGCCCGACCAACCGCCCGGCGGTGGCGTTCAGCAGCCCGCAGACCTCGGCCATCTCAGCCTCAATCTCGGCCGCCACCTGCGCCGCATTCGGACTATCACTCACCCCGTCATTCTACCCAAACGTATGTTCGCTCCGCAAACAAAAGTGACCTCTAGAGAAGACAAATTCTTGTCCACCCGCCAGCAGTTCGCGGCGCTCTCGCCAATGTCGACCTCGGTCACCCGCGGCCGATCGCCGGGAGGCGGAGCCAGGCTCACCAATGCCGTGCCACATGGGCGCGGCGGCCCACCCCGGCAGGTTTCGGGGCCGAGATGGGCAGCCCTCCCGGACCGCCGCCTCCCTCCCGGCATCCCCGACGGCGCTGTGGCCATGTCGATCGCGCAGTGAGAGACCGCTACCTCGCAGCGGGTCTCCGACAGGCAGCCGCCGGCCATGGGTCTGCTTTGGCGAGCGGGAATGGGGAGCTACGGCACGTCGGGCACTTCGATGGCTGTTGTCGGACGTCGACTGCGGAGGGGCCGAGTTGGGCCTCGTAGCTGGCGAGCCTGGCGAAGGGCGCCCACCACCGTTTGGCATCGGATCGAGGCGTGGAAGCAAGGCCGCCGCCTCGCAGGCTTGTCTGGTGCCCCGGCAGGCGCCGCCCCACCCCCCGGGTCTGCTTCGCCGAGCGGGCCGGAGGAATGGGGAGCTACCGGCTGGTCGGCCACTTCGATGGCCGTCGTGGGACGTCGACTGCGGAGGGGCCGAGTTGGGCCTCGTAGGTGGCGAGCCTGGCGAAAGGCGCCCGACACGTTCGGCATCGGATCGAGGCGTGAAAGAAGGGCCGCCGCCCCGCAGGCTGGTCTCCGTGTCCCCGGTACGCAGCAGCCCCGCCAGAGGGTCGGCCGGTCGAGGACCAGTTCGGATTGGTGTGCAGTTGCGTCGGATATACCGACGCAAGTGCACACCTAACCGGACGGAGACGGCGGCTGAGGTCGGCCGTGCTCCACGAACCGGAGGAGGAGGCCGACGAGGGCGGCGGTCCCCACGAAGGTCAGGGTGGCGAGTTGGTAGCCGTCGATGGAGGGCTCCTCCCGCAGGGCCAGGAGGGTGATCACGACGACGAACGTGAGGGCGCCGGCGGCGAAGATACGACTTCGGTCGGCGATCACGCCGATGAGCACGAGGGAGGGGCCGATCACGGCCACCCACCGGGAGTAGTCACGCCAGGTCAGCAGCAGGACGGCCACTCCGGTGACCGCCAGCGCCTCGACCGGGTGCCGCCGAGCGGCCAATGCGGGCAGCGTTGCCGCCAGGGCCAGCAGGACGCCGAGGGCGTCGGGTGGGGGATAGGGATCGCCGTCCCAGAGGGCGTTCACCGCCGAAACGGCCACGACGACGACCACCGCCACCCAGATGACCTGGGGGAGGTGGCTCGCCGGCCGCCGGGGCGAGGCGGGCGAGGGCGAGGGCGGCGGCGGGGGGGTTACTTGAACCAGATGCGCTGGTAGTCCCGCGACTGGGGGTGGAGCAGGAGGGCGACCAGGGCGATCTCGAACATGAGGCCGATGAGATTGGTGCCCACGAGGCTCTGGCCGTAGTAGATCCGGATGAGGAAGGGAAGGCACGCCATCACGATGCCCAGGTAGTAGGCCCACTTGCGTTCGTTGGCGATGCCGTAGCCGGCGAAGATCTGGCCGGCGAAGACGCCGATGTAGAGCAGCGGGAAGTAGTTGTCGAGGAGCAGGCCGAGCAACAGGAACGCCGAGTTGATGTAGAGCAGGAAGACAGCGATCTGGAGGGTCTGCGGTTGAGAGGCGTTCGTCCACCGGCGCTGTTGCGACATGGCGACATTCTGGCAGGGCCCGCACCCCTGGCCGCGGTTGTGCTGGCCGCGGGGGCCGGGACCCGGCTGCGGCCCCTCACCCTGCTCCGGCCCAAGGCCCTGTGCCCGGTGGGCGGGGTGGCCCTCGTCGACCAAGCGGTGGCCCGGGCCCGGGGGGCGACGTCGGCGGTCGCCGTGAACTGCCACCACACCCAACCGACCCTTGCCGTCCACCTCGGGGGCCTCGGCGTCCACGTGTCGATGGAGGACGGCGAGCGGCTGGGGACGGCGGGCGCGCTGGGCCGGCTGCGGCCGTGGATCGACGGCCGTCCCGTCCTCGTCCTCAACGCCGACACGTGGGACCCGGGCGACATCGGCCGCTTCGTCGCGGGATGGGACGGTGTCCGTCCCCGGCTCCTCTGCGTCACCAACCCCGATCTGGCCACCTGGGGCGACCTGGCCTACGCGGGCACGGCTCTCCTGCCGTGGACGCTCGTCCGCGACCTCCCCGACACGCCCAGCGGGCTGTGGGAGGTGTCGTGGCGCCACCTCCAGCCAGGGGTCGACCTCGACCTGGTCGTCACCGACGGGCCCGTCATCGACTGCGGCACGCCCGCCCGCTACCTCCAGGCCAACCTGGCGTCGTCCGGCGGCGAGTCGGTCATCGGCGAGGGCGCCGTCGTGGAGGGCGAGGTGGTGCGGTCGGTGGTGTGGGACGGCGCCCACGTCGGCCCCACCGAGCGGCTGGTGGACGCGATCAGGGCGTCGGACCGGGTGACGGTGCAGGTGCGACCGGCCCCTCCGCCAGCGGGTTGACGTCGACGGCCTCGATGGCCACCAGGGCGTCGTCGGTGACCTCGGATTCGGGACGGGAGACGACCCGGCTCGCCTGCCGGGCCACCACCGCCTCGAACAGGTTGCGCACCAGCCGGGCGTTCCCGAAGCCCCGGTCCCGGACCTGACCGGCCAGGAAGCTCAAGACCGCGGCCCGGGCCTCGTCGGTGGGGACGTAGTGGCTCTTGCGGCACATGCCGTCGAAGATCGAGGCCAGCTCGGCATCGGTGTAGTCGGGGAAGAAGATCGTCTTGGGGAAGCGGGAGCGCAGGCCGGGGTTGGCGTCGAGGAAGACGGCCATCTCGTCGGGGTAGCCGGCCACGATGACCACCACGTCGTCGCGATGGTCCTCCATGAGCTTGACGATCATGTCGATGGCCTCGTGGCCGAAGTCGGTGTCGGCGCCCCGGGCCAGGGCGTGGGCCTCGTCGATGAGCAGGACGCCGCCCATCGCCGACTCGAACATCGCCTTCACCTTGAGCGCGGTCTGGCCCACGTAGCCCGCCACCAGGCCGGCCCGGTCGGTCTCCACCAGGTGCCCCTTCTCGACCACCTCCAGGCTGCGGTAGATCTGGGCCAGGAGGCGGGCGACGGTGGTCTTGCCCGTGCCCGGGTTGCCGGTGAAGACCAGGTGGCGGCTGTGCTCGACCACGGGCAGGCCCCTCGCCACCCGCAGCTTCTCCACCCGCAGCAGGTCGGTGACCAGCTTCACCTCGGCCTTCACCGGCGCCAGCCCCACCAGCCCGTCGAGCTCGGCCAGCAGCTCCTCGATGGGGCGGGGCGGACCGACCGGAGCCACCGGCGGGACGGCGGCGACCGGGGCCCCGGCGGGCGCGGCCTGTCCGCCGGCCGGCTGCGGCTGGGGACCCCCCGGGCGGCGGACGCCGGACGCGTCCATGGCCTGGAGCAGGGCGGTGCGGAAGCGCTCGACGGCGGACAGCTCGGCGTGGGCCGGGAACGCGTCCAGGGCGAGGACGGTGTGCCCGATGGCCAGCGCGGCCGTGTAATAGGTCCACGCCCGGTTGCCCCCGTCGTGGCGGTCGGCGTCGACCAAGAGGGCGAACAGCGCCGAGGGCGTGTCGAGGAACGTGCGACTGCCGGTGAGCAGGCCCGCGGCCCGCATGGCGTTGGGGCTGGCGGCGCGGGCCACGGTGTCGAAACGGGGGCCGAAGACGTCGACGAAGGCGTCGAGCTCGTCGTCGGTGTGGCGGCCGTCGGCGTCGACGAAGGCGGCGGCGAGGTTGAACGCCTCCAGGGCCACGTCGCCCGCCAGCTTGTCGGTGTCGGCGATGCGGGAGTGGCCGGCCAGGCGGGTGAGGGTGGGGGCCACCGCCACCACGAAGGAGTCGACCGCCCGTCCCAGCGGCCCGGTGCCGCTCACGGGCGGCGGCGTGGGCACGAGGGTGACCGCCTGCCGGGACCGGGACCCCGGCCGCCAGCTGCCCGCAGGCGGCGTCGATGTCGGTGCCCCGGTTGCGGCGGACGGTGGCGTTGACGCCGAGCCCCTTCAGCCGGTCGCGGAAGGCCCGCACCGCGGCCGGCGTCGGCCCTTGCACCAGGTAGCCGGGGGTCGGGTTGAGGGGGATGAGGTTGACGTGGGCGGCCAGGGGGATCGCCACCGCGGCCAGCTCGGCCGCGTCCGACGGGCGGTCGTTGACCCCGGCGATGAGCGCCCACTCGAAGGACAGGCGTCGGCCCTTGGCCGCCACGTAGTCCCGGCAGGCGGCGAGCAGGTCGGCCAGCGGGTAGCGGCGGTTGATCGGGACCAGCTCGTCGCGCAGGCTGTCGTTGGCCGCGTGGAGGGAGACGGCGAGGTTCACGGGCAGGGCCTCGGCCGTGAGCTTGCGGATCCCGGGGATCAACCCCACGGTCGACACGGTGAGGTGGCGGGCCGACAGCCCGAGCTCGTGGTGGAGGCGCTCGACCGACGCCCACATCGGCCCGTAGTTGGCCAGCGGCTCGCCCATCCCCATGAAGACCACGTTGGACAGCCGGCGGGGGAGGGCGGCCCGCCGGGCCCGCACCACCTGCTCCACGATCTCGCCGGTGGTGAGGTGGCGGGTGAACCCGGCCTGGCCGGTGGCGCAGAAGGAGCAGGCCATGGCGCAGCCGGCCTGGGTCGACACGCACACCGTGGCCCGGTCGGGGTAGCGCATGAGGACGGTCTCCACCGCCGCCCCGTCCGCCAGCCGCCACAGCCACTTGTCGGTGTCGCCGCCGTCGGAGGTCGACTCCCGCTCGAGGTGCAACGCCGGCGGGAGGTCGACCGCCAGCCGGTCCCGCAGGGCGGCCGGGAGCTCCGTCATCTCCCCCGGCTCCCGCCCCGCGTGCATGCCGGCCCACACCTGCCGGGCCCGGTAGGCGGGCTCGTCGCCGAGCACCGCCGCCACCTCGGGCGGCGTGAGGTCGAATCGCGACGTGGCGGGCTTTCCGGGCACCCCTCGATCATGGCGCAGGGCGAGGCCCAAGTCGGCCGCCACGGGTGCCGACGGCTGGGTCAGCCTGTGCGTGGGCGGTACCCTCGCGGGGTGAGCGAGCCCGTTCCCAGCGACACGGAGAATGGCCCCATCGCCGCCACCGAGGCCACGGCCGAGCCCCAGCTGCCGGAGAAGCACCATCGCAACGTCCAGGGCGGGGCGGCCCGGGCCGCGGTGTTTGGGGTCAGCGACGGGTTGGTGTCGAACATCGCCATCGTCCTCGGCTTCGCCGGGGCCAACCCCCTGCCCTCCCTGGTCCGACTGGCGGGGCTGGTCGGCCTCATCGGCGGGGCGGTGTCGATGGCGGCGGGGGAGTACGTGTCGATGACGGCCCAGGCCGAGCTGCTCGAACGGGAGTTGGAGATGGAGCGCGTCGAGCTCCGCCGCAGCCCGGAGATGGAGACGGCCGAGCTGGCTGCCATCTACATGGCCCGTGGGGTCGACCGGAAGACGGCGGAGGAGATGTCGAGCCAGCTCATGCGCAACCCCGAGCTGGCCCTCGAGACCCACGCCCGGGAGGAGCTGGGCATCGACCCCGACGAGCTGGGCTCGCCCATCGCCGCGTCGGCGTCGTCGTTCGTCAGCTTCGCGGTGGGCGCCATCGTGCCCCTGGCCCCCTGGTTCTTCGCCGGGGGGACGGCGGCGGTCGTCACGTCGATCGTCCTGGGCGCCATCGCCGCCATCCTGGTGGGCGGGCTCCTCGGCCGCTTCACCGGCCGCCGGATCGTGCGCTCGGCCGCCCGTCAGCTGCTGTTCACGGCCATCCCGGCCCTGATCACCTACGTGCTGGGCTCCGCCGCCGGGGTGGGCGCGGTCGGCTGAGGGGGCGCGGGCTCCACGTCGCCCACGTAGGCCCGGTCGACGTGGTCGAGGGTGAAGCCCATCTCCTCGTACAGGCGCAGGGCCCCGTCGTTGCCGGCGTCGACGTAGAGCATGGCCGTGCGGATCCCCCGGCTGGTGAGCCAGTCGAGGCCGGCCAGCACCATCTGCCGGCCGAGCCCCATGCGCTGGTAGGCGGGGTCGACGGCCACCACGTAGATCTCGCCCAGGTCGGCCTCGTGGCGGTGAGTGTGTCCGCCACCCGGCTCGGCGGCGAGCTCGTCGGCGTGCTCGTGGTGGACCTTGGTCCAGCAGAAGGCGGCCAGCTTCCCGTCCCGCTCGTGGAGGAGGAAGCCGGACGGGTCGAACCACGGCCTGCTCCTCCCGGTGGCGGAGCGTGTCGAGGTCCCAGCCGCCCTGCTCCGGGTGCTGGCTGAAGGCCCGGTTGTTGACCTCCAGCCACGCCTCCTCGTCCCGGCCGGGGACGAAGGCACGCACGGCCGCCGTCGCCTGCTCGTGGACGGGTAGGGCCCGCCGCAGCTGGCGCAACTCCCGGCCCCGGGCCATCCCGACCGCCTCCGCCACCCGGTCGTGGACGGCGGTGGGCTTGGGCACCCACATGTGCACCCGACCGCCGCCCTCGTGGCGGACGATGTCGAGGGCGGTGCCGACGAGGGTCTCGCCGATGCCGTCGTTGGCCATGCGGTGGTGGGGGTCGACCACGTACTCGAGGGCCCACGCCGGCCCGTGCTCGTGTCACCGGGTGTCCTCCCGGGTGTCCTCCCGGGTCAGCTGGGCGTAGCCGACGGGGTGGTCGTGGCCCGGCTCCCACGCCACCAGCCCGGCGAAGCCGTGGCGGTTGCCGTGGACCAGGTCGAGCCACTGGTGCTCGCCGAGCGGGTAGTGGCCGTCGACCGCAGTCGCCACGTCGAGCAGCTCGGAGACGGCGGCGATGTCGACCTTCCCCATCTGGCGCTTGATCTCCAGCCGGGCCATGTGTGCCCAACGTATCGCCGCCATCTACCGTGCCCGGGCATGGCCCGGCCTCGCACCCCCAAGGGCCGGGCCCGGGAAACGGTCGTCCGTCTGGCCGAGGAGTACCCCGGCGACGAGCGCGACCTGTGCGCCCTCACCCACGCCGACCCCTTCCAGTTGCTGGTCGCCACCATCCTTTCGGCCCAGACCACCGACGAGAACGTGAACAAGGCCACGCCGGCCCTCTTTCTCCGGTATCCCACCCCGGCTGATTTGGCCGCCGCCGATCCGAGTGAGCTCGAAGGACTGGTGCATTCCACCGGGTTCTTCCGGTCGAAGTCACGGTCATTGATCGGCATGGCCCAGGCTCTGGACGAGCGTTTCGGGGGCGAGGTCCCCCGCGCCATGTCCGACCTGGTCACCCTGCCGGGCGTGGGCCGCAAGACGGCGAACGTGGTGCGCAGCGTGGGCTTCGGGCTCCCCGGCCTGCCGGTGGATACCCACGTCGGTCGCCTCTCCCGACGCCTGGGGATAACCGCCGAGCTCGACCCGGTACGGGTGGAAGCCGAGCTCAACGCCCTCGTGCCCGCCGGGGAGCGGGGGAAGCTCAGCCTGCGCCTGATACTCCACGGCCGCCGGGTGTGCGTCGCCCGTAGCCCCCGCTGCGGGGAGTGCTTTCTGGCCGATTTCTGTCCCTCGGCCGCCCTCTTCCCGGGTTCCGCCAGGGCCGAAAAGAGTTGAGCAAACGTTGCGCCGGGAAGCCCGGGGAGGCGGTTTGAATGGTTGCGTCGCGTGCTACCTTCTTCGCGGGGATCAGGTTCCCGCCACCTGGATCCCTATGGCGGTCAACGGGTCCCGCCGCCCGGGCCGCCCCACTGACGGCGCCCTTCGGGGCGCCGTCAGTCGCGTGATCTGCTCAACCCCGATTCCCTCAGGCCCGATTGCGTAGCGCCGTCGTCGCCGACGAGAGGCGGCGGGTGGCGTCGATGAGGGCCCGTTCCACGTCGAAGAGGGTCGACGACAGCCAGTCCAAATCGGAGCCCTGCGACCTCTCGGCAATGGCGGTAACGCGCCGGGTGATATCGCTCAGGGCGGTGGTGATCGACGACAGCTCCGGACCCGGCGAGCTGGAGGTGGCATCGGCCATGGCCCTCTTCCTACCTCAATACACGAAGGGGTGGTGTTTGCCGCCGGTACGATCGACCCGTGCTCACCCGCCTCGACCTGCGGGGCGCCACCGGCCCTGGGCTCCGGTCGCGCCTGCCCCGTCCCGACCAGGGCGGGGCCGCGCCCGTCGACGCGGTGCGGGAGATCCTGGCCGAGGTGCGCAAGCGGGGCGACGCCGCCGTCCGGGAGTACACCGAGCGCTTCGACCGGGTCGTGCTCGACGAGCTGCGGGTGCCGGCGGCCGAGATCACCGCCGCCCTCCACGCCATCCCGGCCCCGCTGCGGGCGGCGCTGGAGGAGGCGGCCGACTCGGTGGAGGCCTATCACCGCCACCAGGTGCAGCCCGAGGGGCGCCACGAGCGCCACGGCGTGGTCGTGCGGGAGCTGCGGCGGGCGGTCGACCGGGCCGGGGCCTACGTGCCCGGGGGACGGGCCGGCTACCCGTCGACCGTGCTCATGACCGCCATCCCCGCCCGGGTGGCCGGCGTGGGCGAGGTGGTGCTGTGCGTTCCGCCCGGGCCCGACGGCCGGGTGTTCGGGCCGACGCTGGCCGCGGCTGCGGTGGCAGGCGTCGACGAGGTGTACCGCATCGGGGGGGCCCAGGCCGTCGGCGCCATGGCCTACGGCACCGACTCGGTGGCCGCGGTCGACGTGATCGTCGGCCCCGGCAACGTCTACGTGGCCATCGCCAAGCGGGAGGTGGCGGCCGAGGGCGTGGTGGGCGTGCCCGCCGCCTTCGCCGGCCCGTCCGAGGTGGTCGTGATCGCCGACGACTCGGTGCCGCCGTCGTGGGCCGCGGTCGACGTGGTGGTGCAGGCCGAGCACGGCCCCGACGGGCTGGCCTGGCTGGTGACCTGGGACGAGGCGGTGGCCGACGTCGTCACGTCCGAGGTCGACCGGCTGGTGAAGGCGTCGATGCGGCGGTCGGAGATCGAGTCCACCCTGGCCGGGGGTGGCTACGCGGTGCTCGTCGACGGGCCGGCGGAGGCGCTGGAGGTGGCCAACGCCATCGCCCCCGAGCACCTGCAGCTGATGTGCGCAGGGGCGGAGGGGATGCTGGCCGGCGTGCGCCACGCGGGGGCCGTGTTCACCGGGCCGTGGGCGCCGGCGTCGGTGGGCGACTACCTGGCCGGTCCGAGCCACGTCCTGCCCACGTTCGGGTCGGCTCGCTTCGCCGGCGGGCTGCAGGTGGCCGACTTCGTGCGGACGATCCACGCCATCACGCTCGACCAGGTGGCGCTGACGGCGGTGGCGCCGGCGGTGGCCACCCTGGCCCGGGCCGAGGGGCTCGACGCCCACGCGCTGTCGGTGCAGATGCGTCTGGGCCGAATCTGATGGTGCGGATCTGATGGCCATCACCGTGAGGGACGACCTCTCCGACCTGCAGGGATACCACTCGGCCCAGGTCACGGTCGACGTCCGCCTCAACACCAACGAGTCGCCCTACCCGCCCCCGCCGGCGTGGCGCGACGCCTTCCTGGCCGAGCTGGCCGAGGTCGCCTTCCACCGCTACCCCGACCGGGAGGCCATCGCCCTGCGCACGGCCATCGGCGACCTGCACGGGGTGGGGCCGGAGCAGGTGCTGGTGGGGAAGGGGTCGAACGAGGTCCTCCAGGCCACGTGCCTGGCCTACGGCGGCCACGGGCGCACGGTGGCGGTCTTCGAGCCCACCTACGCCCTGCACTCCCACATCGCCCGCATCACCGGCACCGGCGTGGCCGTGGGCGAGCGGGCGGCCGACTTCACCCTCGACCTCGACGAGGTGCGCCGGGTCGTGGCCGAGGCCGGTCCCGCCATCACGTTCCTCACCTCGCCCAACAACCCCACCGGGCTGATCGAGCCCCGGGAGGCGGTGGAGGCGGTGCTGGACATGGCTCCGGGCGTGGTGGTCGTCGACGAGGCCTACGCCCAGTTCGCGCCCTGGTCGGCGCTGTCGCTGCTGGCCGACGATCGCCCCCTGGTGGTCACCCGCACCTTCTCCAAGACGTGGTCGATGGCCGGCTGCCGGATGGGCTACCTGGTGGGCCCGGCGGCGGTGGTGGCCCAGCTGGAGCGGGTGGTCCTGCCCTACCACCTCGACGCCGCCAGCCAGATCGCGGGCCGCCTGGCCCTGCGCTTCCAGGCGGAGATGGAGGCTCGGGTGGCGGCGGTGGTGGCGGAGCGGGAGCGGCTGCTGACCGGTCTGGCCCGCCTGCCCGTCGACGTGTGGCCGTCGGCGGCCAACTTCGTGCTCTTCCGTCCGTCCTCGGTCGAGGGCGCCGCCGTCTGGAAGGGCCTGGTGGAGCGGTCGGTGCTGGTGCGCGACTGCTCCTCGTGGCCCCGCCTGGCCGGCTGCCTGCGGGTCACCGTCGGCACGCCCGCCGAGGACGACGCCTTCCTGTCCGCCCTAGAGGAGGTCCTCGCCTAGATGGCCATGGCCGGTTCACGAGTCGCCACCCGGTCACGGGTCACCAAGGAGACGTCGATCGAGATCCGTCTCGACCTCGACGGGACGGGGGAGACGGCCGTCGCCACCGGCGTGCCCTTCTTCGACCACATGGTCTCCCAGCTCGGCCGCCACGCCGGCTTCGACCTCGATCTCAAGGCGAGCGGCGACCTCGACGTCGACACCCACCACACGGTGGAGGACGTGGGCATCGCCCTGGGCGAGTGCCTGCGGGAGGCGTTGGGCGACAAGGCCGGCGTCCGCCGCTTCGCCTCCATCTCCGTCCCCCTCGACGAGGCCCTCATCGAGGTGGCCCTCGACCTGTCGGGGCGGCCGTTCCTCGTGTACGAGGTGGAGCCCGGCGGCGACGCCCTCGGCACCCCGCCCTTCGACCCCCAGCTGGCGGAGGAGTTCTGGCGGGCGTTCGTCACGTCGGCCGCCATCACCCTCCACCTGCGCATGCGCAGCGGCAAGAACAACCACCACATCCTGGAGGCCTCGTTCAAGGGCGTGGCCCGGGCGCTGCGGGACGCGGTCCGCATCGAGGGTGGAGGAGTGCCGTCGACCAAGGGCTCGTTGTGACCCTCCGGCCTCGAACTGGTGACACGAACAGCCCTGTGGGGGCTGTTTGTGTCACCGGTTGGCGGTGGCGGCCTTGACGATCGCGGTCCTCGACTACGGGATCGGCAACCTGCGGTCGGCCCAGAAGGCGTTGGAGCGGGTGGGGGCCGACGCGGTGCTCACCGACGACGTGGCCGTCATCCGGGCCGCGGAGGCGGTCGTGCTCCCCGGAGTGGGCCACTTCGGGCGGTGCATGGGGGCGCTGCGGGAGGCGGGGCTGGAGGACGTGGCCCGGGAGGTGATCGAGGCGGGCACGCCGTTCCTCGGCATCTGCGTCGGCATGCAGATGCTCTACGACGGCTCGGAGGAGGACCCCGACGTGAAGGGCATGGGCGTGCTGGCGGGCACGGTGCGCCTCCTGCCGGGCGACGTGAAGCGGCCGCAGATGCAGTGGAACGTGCTCGACCACGAGCCGGGCGCGCCCCTGTTCGCCGGCCTCGACGACCCCCTGTGGGTCTACTTCGTCCACTCGTACTCGCCGGAGATGACCGACGACGTGGTCGCCACCTGCGACTACGGCGGTCCGGTGGTGGCCGCCGTCGGCCGGGGCCGGCTGTGGGCGACCCAGTTCCACCCCGAGAAGTCGGGGGCGGCGGGGCTGCGCATCCTGGCCAACTTCGTCGCCTCCGCCCAGTCCTAGACGGCTTGGACCTCTACCCCGCCATCGACCTGCGCGCCGGTCGGACCGTCCGCCTCTACCAGGGTGACTTCTCCCGGGAGACGGCCTACGGGACCGACCCCGTCACCGTCGCCGAAGGGTTCGTGGCCGCCGGCGCCCGGTGGATCCATCTGGTCGACCTCGACGCGGCCCGCACCGGCACGCCCGAGAACCGGCCCGTGATCGCCGCCATCGCCGCCGCCGTCGGGGGCGCAGTGAACATCCAGGCCGGCGGGGGAGTGCGCGACCAGGCCGCGGCCGAGGCCCTGCTGGAAGCGGGCGTCGACCGGGTGGTGATCGGCACCGCCGCCGTCGAGAACCCGCAGCTGGTGCGGGACCTGGCCACCCACCACCAGGTGGCGGTGGGGATCGACGTGCGGGGACGGGTGGCGGCGGTGCGGGGGTGGCTGGAGGGCTCGGGCGTCGACCTGTTCGACCTCCTGGCCCGCTTCGAGGACTGCGGGGTGTCCGCCTTCGTCGTCACCGAGATCGCCCGTGACGGCACCTTTGCCGGCCCCGACCTCGACGGTCTGGCCGCGGTGCTGGAGGCCACGTCGGTCGACGTGATCGCCTCGGGGGGCGTGGGGTCGGCGGCCGACCTCACCGCCCTGGCCACGCTGGAGGTCGGCGGGCGCCGGCTGGCGGGGGCGATCGTGGGCAAGGCGCTGCACGACGGGCTGTTCTCGGTGGAGGAGGCGGTGATCGCGTGCGCAGTGTCCGGGTGATCCCCTGCCTCGACGTCGATGCCGGCCGGGTGGTCAAGGGCGTCAACTTCGTGAACCTCCGCGACGCCGGCGACCCGGCCGAGCTGGCCGCCCGCTACGACGCCGAGGGGGCCGACGAGATCGTCTTCCTCGACATCACCGCCTCATCCGACCACCGCCACACCATGGTCGAGGTCGCCCGCCGCACGGCGGAGACGGTCTTCATCCCCTTCACCGTCGGCGGCGGCATCCGCCGGCCCGACGACGCCCGCGCCCTGCTGCGGGCGGGCGCCGACAAGGTGGGGGTCAACACCGCGGCCGTGGCCCGACCCGAGCTGGTCACGGAGCTGGCGGCCGAGTTCGGGGCGCAGTGCGTGGTGGTCGCCATCGACGCCCGCCGCCGACCCGATGGCGATCCAGCCGGCGGCGGTTGGGAGGTCTTCACCCACGGCGGCCGCACCCCGACCGGCCGCGACGCCATCGCCTGGGCCGGGGAGTGCGTCGAGCGGGGCGCGGGCGAGATCCTCCTCACGTCGATGGACCGCGACGGCACCCGGGAGGGCTTCGACCTCGAGCTCACCCGCACCGTGTCCGACACCTGCCCCGTCCCCGTCATCGCCAGTGGCGGCGTCGGCACCCTCGACCACCTCGCCGAAGGCGCTCTGGCGGGCGGCGCCGACGCCGTCCTGGCGGCGTCGATCTTCCACTTCGGCGAGCACACCGTCCGCGAGGCCAAGGACCACCTCCGCTCGAGAGGCGTGACCGTCCGCCCGTAGGAGGAGGGAAATCCGTCGCCGGGCCGATGACGTTTGCCGAGCGCCGCCCTAGCCTCGATTCGATGGACTGGTCGAGCCGGTGGCGAGCGGACCTGGGCCGGCCGGAGGTGCCGACGGGGCCTGACCAGCGGATGTTCCTCGTCGGCAGCGCGGTGGCCATCGCCGCCATCGCACAGCTCACCGACCCCGGGTCGGCCGCCGCCCTGCTCCTGCTGGTACCGGCCGTGATCGCGTTCGTGGTGCGAGGATGGTGGGCCCGCATGCCATCGGAGCTGTTGGCGGCGGTGGTCGTCGGGTCGGTCGTGCTCGCCGTGTCCACCGGCGACGGCGACCTCGAGGCGGCCCAGTTCCTCCCCGTCGTCATGCTCCTCTACGCCGCCTGGCACCTCCGCTCGCTCACCCGGGCGACGTTGATCCTGGCCGTCACCGCCGCCGCCCCGTGGGTGATCGCCGACGTCCTCGTCACCGAGTCGGGCATCAACTGGACGCCGTGGGCCGCGGCCGCGGTGCTCACCTTCGCCATGGGCCGGGAGCTGCGGCGCCACCAAGACCTCATCGAGCAGCTCGAGCGGGCCCGGCGGGCGCTGGCCGAGCAGGCGGTGGCCGAGGAGCGGCGCCGCATCGCCCGGGAGCTGCACGACCTGGCCGGCCACACCCTGGCGGCGATGCTCCTGCACGTCACCGGCGCCCGCCACGTCCTGCGCCGCGACGTCGACGAGGCGGAGCGGGCCCTGCGCGACGCGGAAGCGGTGGGACGGGCGAGCCTCGACCACATCCGGGCCACGGTGGCCGCCCTGCGCACCCACGAGCGGGGGACCGACCCGGCCCTGGCCGGTGCGGCCGACCTCGCCGGCCTGGTCGACGAGTACCAACGGGCCGGACTCCGCGTCGACGCCACCGTCCCCGGGCAGGTGGCCGGCCTCGACGGGGCGGTCGGCACCGCCCTGCACCGGATAGCCCGGGAGGCGCTGGCCAACGTCGCCCGCCACGCCCCCGAGAACCGGGTGGAGCTGGCGGTGGCGGTCGACGCGGGAGAGGTTCACCTGGTGGTGGCCGACCGGGGCCGCCCCGGGGCGGCGCCCGATCCGGACGACGGCCACTTCGGGCTGGTCGGGATGCGGGAACGGGCCCGCGCCCTCGGCGGCGACCTGGAGGCGGGACCCACCGCCGACGGGTGGCGGGTCGACGCCCGCCTGCCGGCGTCGGTGGTCGAGGACGCGCCGTGACCAGGCCCCGAATGATCAGGATCGTGATCGTCGACGACCAGGCGGTGGTGCGGGCGGGAGTGGCCCGCATCTTCGGCCCCGACGACGGGTTCGAGGTGGTCGAGGAGTGTGACGACGGCGACCAGGTCGTCGACGCCGTCGCCCGACTCGCCCCCGACCTGGTCCTGCTCGACGTGCGCATGCGCCGGGTGGACGGGGTGGAGGCCACCCGCCGCCTGCGAGCCGTCTCCGACGAGCCACCGATCCTGGTCCTGACCACGTTCGACGACGACGACGCCCTGTGGGGAGCCCTCGACGCGGGCGCGGCCGGCTTCATCCTCAAGGACGCCTCGGCCGAGGACCTGCTGGCCGCGGCCCGGGCCGTCGCCGGCGGGGCGGCGTGGCTCGACCCCAAGGTCGCGGCTCGGGTCCTCAAGGCGTTTCGGTCGCACGGGCGGCCCCGGCGGGCGGAGGCGGCCCGAGCCGAGCAGCTCACCGAGCGGGAGCACGACGTCCTGCGCCACATGGCCCGGGGCGCCACCAACACCGAGATCGGGACGGCGCTGTTCGTGAGCGAGGCGACGGTGAAGACCCACGTGGGC
This sequence comes from uncultured Acidimicrobiia bacterium, assembly GCA_963829165.1. Classification (GTDB taxonomy): domain Bacteria; phylum Actinomycetota; class Acidimicrobiia; order Acidimicrobiales; family AC-14; genus JAXDMK01. The sequence goes on from CAWHIC010000007.1 coordinate 437,797, forward strand.
GCCATCTTCTCCAAGCTGGGCGTGCGGGACCGGGCCGCGGCCATCGTCTTCGCCTACGACCACGGGATCGTCGAACCTCACCCGGGGGCGGAGGCGAAGTAGCGACCGTGGCCCGATGCGCCCCGGCACCCTCCGGGCGCACGATCGGTACATGTCCACCACGACACTTCCAGCAACCGCCCCGTACCTGAGCGGGCCCGACGGGCCGGTCGATCTCGGTCCGTGGCCTGCACAAGCGCTACGGGTCCACCGAAGTCCTCCACGGGATCTCCTTCACCGTCGAGCCGGGGGAGCTGTTCGGCCTCCTCGGCACCAACGGCGCAGGCAAGACGACCACCGTCGAGATCCTCCAGGGCCTGCGCTCGGCTGACGGCGGCCGGGTGGAGGTGCTCGGACTCGATCCCGCGGTCGCCGGCGACCGGCTGCGACGCCGGATCGGGGCCCAACTCCAGGACGCGGCCCTGCCCGACCGCCTGCGGGTGGGGGAGGCCCTGCGCCTGTTCGCCTCCCTGCACCCGTCGCCCCGCCCGCTCGACGAGCTGGCGACCGAGTGGCAGCTGGAGGAGCTGTGGCGGCGCCCGTTCGCCGGCCTGTCGGGCGGGCAGCGCCAGCGCCTGTTCGTGGCCCTGGCCCTGGTCGGCCGGCCCCGGCTCGTCTTCCTCGACGAGCTGACCCAGAACCTCGACCCCGTCGGCCGCCGGCGGACCTGGGACGTGATCCGGCGGATTCGCGACGGCGGGACTACCGTCGTCCTGGTCACCCACGACGTGGAGGAGGCCGAGCGCCTCTGCGACCACGTGGTCGTCCTCGACCGGGGCCGGGTGGTGGCCGACGGCACGCCCGCTTCGATCGTCGACGAGCTCGGGGGGACGACGACAGTCTCGTTCACCGACGCCGACCTCGATGTGTCCACCCTCCGCCGCCTGCCCGGGGTGGAGCGGGTCGACCGCCACGGCCCCGAGGTCCGGGTGACCGGCACCGGCCCGGTGCTGGCCCACGTCGGCGCCCGCCTGGTGGTCCTCGGCCGGCCGCCGCTCGACCTGCGGGCCCAGCGCCCGTCCCTCGAAGACCGATTCGTCTCCCTAACCCAGGAGGTCTCGTCATGACCGCCGTCGCTCACCGCCCCCCCGCCCCCAACGCCGCCGCCCCGACGGTCGACAACCAGCGGCCGCCTGGCAACCGCCGGCTGCGCTCCGTCCTCCGCCTCACCGGCGCCGAGCTGCGCCTCGTGCTCCGGGAGCCGATGGTGGCGGTCGCCCTCATCGGCTTCCCCCTCGGCACCGTCCTCGTCCTGGCCGGCGTGTTCGGCCAGGCGCCCGACCCCGAGTTCGGCGGGGTGGCCCCCAGCCAGCACTACCTGGCCGGCTACGTCGGCGTGGTGCTGGCCGCCATGGGCCTCATCACTGTGCCCGTGCACATGGCCACCCACCGGGAGCTGGGCGTGCTGCGCCGGTTCCGGTCGTCCGGCCTCAGTGCGGGGGTGCTGGTGGCGTCGGAGATCCTGCTGGGCGCGGTGCTGGGGACCGTCGCCGCCGCGTCGGTGCTGGCGGCGGGCGCCGCCATCTACGGGCTGCGCATGCCGGCCGACCCGGTCGGGGTCCTGGGCTGGTACGTGGCCGGGCTGGCCTGCTTCATCGCCATCGGCGTCGCCCTCGGGTCGCTGCTGCCCTCGGGCCGGTCGGCCAACGCTCTGGGGAACCTCGTCTTCGTGCCCATGCTCCTCCTCGGCGGGGGCGGCCCGCCCCGGGCCGTGATGACGGGGGCGATGCGCACCGTGTCCGACGTCCTGCCCCTCAGCCACCTCGTCGGCGGCCTGCGCCAGTCGTGGCTGGGCACCACCGCCGACCCCCACACCCTGTGGTGGCCGCTGCTGGTGGCGGCAGCCGCGGTGGGCGTGGCCGTCGTCGCCGCCCGCCGCCGGGCGGGCTGAACGCCCTCAACTGCCGAACGCCGACCTCAAGGTGGGCCGCCGGGCATCCGATACAGGGGGGTGACACACAAACGCCGTTCCCGTCCCGATGGGGGGGAACCGGTGGCCTCCCCGCCCGTTTCCCCGTTCTCCGCCTGGGCAGCCTTTGCCTGGTCGTCTGCCTGCTGCCGCTGGCGCTGCTGACCTACTTCACCATCCACCTCGCCAACCGGGCGGTCGTGGACGAGGTGAACGCCCGGGTGCGGACCACGTCCGCGGTGACCGCGGTGCTGTTCAGCACCCAGATCCAGTCCGTCGCCGCCTTCACCAATTCCTACGCCACCCGCCCACTTCTCGTCGCCGCTCTGGCCGACGGCGACCCGGCCAACTTCGACCACGCGGTGATTGAAGCTCAGCTCGCCGAGCTGGCCCCGCCCGGCAACGGAGGAGCCTTCCTGGCAACCCCCGCGTGCCAGGTGACCAATGTCCGGCCGTTCACCCCGGAGGTCATCGGCGGGGACTTCTCGGCGAGGGATTGGTGCCGGGGCGTGACATCCACCCGTGCGCCCTACGTGTCCGAGGCCTTCCGCGCGGCCATCGTCGGGCAGCCGCTGGCGGTCGCGATCGCCGTGCCCGTGCGGGCCATCGGCGCGGACCGGACCAGCCCCGTCGTGGCCATCCTGGGGGTGGTGTACCCACTGGATACCATCGCCGACTTCGCCGACGGGCTGGCCCACGCCCAAGGCCTGCACCTGATCGTCACCGACCAGCGGGGGACGCTGATGGCGGGCACGGGCATCCACGCCCCCGCCGTCGACGGCCTCGTCTCGGTCGCGTCGGACCCCCGGGTGCGGGAGGCGCTCGCCGGCCGGTCGGGCCTGACCCGCTCGATCGAGGTGGACGGCGACGCCCTGTCCGGGTACGCACCGGTGCCCGGAACCGGATGGACGGTCACGGCCGAGGTCAATGCCCATGACGCGCTGGCCAGCGTCCGGCACCTGCGGGCCACGGTGCTGGCCGTCGCCGCCATCCTCGGTCTGGTCATGATGATCGGCGTCGTCCTGCTCGCGAGAGCGCTGCGGCAACGACGGGACGTCGACCGCACCCTCACCGAACGGGAGGCGAGCACCCGGGCCATCCTCGAGGCCGCCACCGACGCCTTCATCGCCATGGACGCCAGCGGCAAGATCATCGCCTGGAACAGGCAGGCGGAGGTGATGTTCGGCTGGACGGAGGCCGAGGCCCTCGGGCGCCGACGTGTTCGACACCATCTTGCCGCCGGAGATGCGGGAGGCCCACTGACCGATGGGCTGGCGGAGTTCGTGGCCACCGGCGGAGGATTCGCGCGTTCCTCGGGTAACGATCGCTTCGAAGCCCCCGCGATACATCGGGACGGACACCGGTTCGTGGTCGAGCTGGGCATCTGGGCGGTGCAGACTGGCGCGACTCGTGGGTCTTCAACGCCTTCGTGCAGGACATCACCGAGCGCAAGGTGGCCGAGGCCGCCCTGGCGACGGCCCGGGACCAGGCGCTGGCCGCCTCGCAGCTCAAGTCGGAGTTCCTGGCCAACATGAGCCACGAGATCCGGACGCCGATGAACGGGGTGCTGGGCATGACCTCGCTGCTGCTCGAGACCGACCTCCGGCCTGAGCAGCGGGAGTTCGCGGAGACGGTGCAGACGTCCGGCGAATCGCTGCTCACCATCCTCAACGACATCCTCGACTTCTCCAAGATCGAGGCCGGCCGCCTCGACCTGGAGAGCATCGACTTCGACCTTCGGGGCCTGGTGGAGGACGTGGCCACCATGTTCTCCCAGCCGGCCCACGCCAAGGGCCTGGAGCTGGTGTGCAGCGTTCCGGTGGAGATGCCCGCACTGCTGCGGGGCGACCCCGGCCGCCTGCGCCAGATCGTCACCAACCTGGTCGGCAACGCGGTGAAGTTCACGCCCTCGGGTGAGGTGGTGCTCGAGCTGACCATGGCCGGGGGCGACGCCACCTCGACGATCATGCGCTTCCAGGTGGTCGACACGGGGATCGGCATCGCCGAGAGCGCCCAGGCGCCCGTGTTCGAGTCGTTCTCCCAGGCCGATGCGGGCACGACCCGCCGGTACGGCGGTACGGGCCTGGGCCTGGCCATCTCCCGCCAGCTGGTGGAGCTCATGGGCGGGGAGATCGGGGTCACCAGCGAGGTCGGCCACGGCAGCACCTTCTGGTTCACCGTCCCCCTCCAACGGGGAGGGCCGGTGCCGGCGGCGGCGCCCCGGGCCAGCCTGCCCGGTCTGCGCGTCCTCATCGTCGACGACAACGCCACCAACCGCGACATCCTCACCCGGTTCCTGCAGTCGTGGGGCGTGCGCTCCGACGCCGCCGCCGGGGCGTTCGACGCCCGCCGGGCTATTCGCCGCCGCCACCGTGGCCGGCGACCCGTTCGACGCCGCCCTGCTCGACCTGAACATGCCCGACGTCGACGGCATCGAGCTGGGACGGGCCATCGCCGGCGACACCACGTCATCCCGCCCGATCAAGCTCGTCCTGCTGACCTCGTCCGGCCAGGCGGGGGAGGCGGAGCGGGCGCGGGAGGCGGGGATCACCACCTACCTGACCAAGCCCGTGCGTCAGTCCCAGCTCCACGACTGCCTGGCGACGTTGCTGATCGTCCCGCCCGAGGTCGCCCCGGCGGCGGCCGCCGACCTTCCGGCCGAGCGGTCGTCGCTTCGCGAGGGGTCTGCCGGTCGTATCCTGCTGGCGGAGGACAACGTGGTGAACCAGCGGGTGGCTTCGGCCATGCTCGTGAACCTCGGTTTCTCCGTCGACATCGTGGCCGACGGCGCCGCGGCCGTCGCCGCGGCCACCACGACGCGCTACCGGGCCATCCTCATGGACTGCCAGATGCCGGTGATGGACGGCTACGAGGCGACGGAGCAGATCCGCAGCCTCCACGGCGAGTCGAGTCGCACCCCCATCGTGGCCGTCACCGCATCCGCCATGAAGTCCGACGTCCAGAAGTGCCTGGACGCGGGAATGGACGACTACCTCTCCAAGCCTGTCAGGCTGAAGGCGTTGGCGGCCGTTGTGGCCCGCTGGTGTCCCGAGGGACCCGACGCGACTCCCCCGCTCGTGACGGCGGCGACCCAACCCGACGCATGAGAGGTGATTCCGACGGAACCGCACCCTGACGAGAACGAGCCCGATGTCCTCCCCGACATTGACGAGGAGATCCTGTCCGAGCTGTTCGTCCTCCTCGACGACGGCACGCCCGACGGCCTGATCACGGCCTGCGACCTGTTCCTGGTCGGTGTCCCCACCGCCCTGGCCGACGTGCGCCGCGCCCTGTCCGAGTCCCGCTTCGCCGACGCCGGGAAGATGGCCCATACCCTGCGGGGCACCGCGGGTGCGTTCGGCGCCAACCGCCTGGGTCGACTGGCGGCCAGCCTGGAGGACGTCTGCGGACGGACTGACGGCGCATCGGCGAAAGCCCTCGTCGACGGGATGGAGGCCGAGTTCCTGGCATTCCGCACCATCCTGACCGCGCGCCTGGCGGCGCCAACCGCCGGTTAGGGCAGGGCTAGTTCGTAGTCGGAGGATTCCAGGGCGTCCAGGGCGAGGCTGGCTGACGGTCCCCCGTCGCACGCGATCTGGGTCAGCACCTGCACACCGAATGCGCCACTGGCCAGCAGCGCGAGGGCAGCCGCCTCCGCCATCTGGTGGGCTCCCTCCAACAGGATCGCGCGCAGCACGGGCACGGTCTCATCGGCGCCGATCTCGCCCAGGGCCCAGATGGCCTGGACCCGAAGGGCGACGGGCGCCTCGTAGAGGCAAGCGAGGAGGGGCCCGACGGTGCGGGGCGTGCCCATGCGGCCCAGGCAGCGGGCGGCCCGGGCCCGTACCTCTACCGACGGGTCGTCCTGAAGGAGGCCGAGGACGTCATCGGCCGCGGCCAGGGCCTGGAGCCGGCCGAGCACCTCCACGGTCACGGCCCGGGTGGCGACGGATCGGCTCTTCAAACCCTGGCGCAGGACCGCCACCGGGCAGGTACGGATCTCGAAGATGGCGTCGGCCACCACGTCGACGGGGAGGGACCGCGCCCCTTCGAGTGACGCCAGGAGCGGGGAGAGGGCGGCAGGGTCGCCCAGACGGCCCAGACCACGGGCGGCCGCCCAACGGACCTGGGGGTTGTGGTCGTGTAGGAGGGCGAGGAGGTCGTGGATGGCGGCGTCGGAGCCGGTATCGGCCAGGAAGCCGCCGGCCCGCAGACGGACAGAGGCCCGTGAGCTCCGACTGTCGCGCCGGGCCGTCTCGACTGCGCCGCCCGCACCATTGAGCAGGCCGACGAGCAGCTCCTTGTCCGGGCCCCGCACGCTGGGCAGCAGGTCGCGGGCCAGGGCGTCGAGCGCCCGCCGCCGGGAAGGCTTGAGCCCCTCGAGCAGGCCGGGGTCGATGGCCTCCCCATCGCCGTCGAGGGCGTCGAAAAGAATCGGTCGGACCTCCGCCTCGGCCCGGGCCCGGGTCCGCGCCCGGAGGGAATTCATGCCCGTGCCTTGGCCCGGGTCAGCACCGCCCGCACCCGCCCGAGAAGCTCCTTCGGGTTGAACGGTTTCAGGATGTAGTCGTCGACGCCGACCTCGAAGCCCCGCTCGACCTCGTTGTCGAGGCGGTTGGCCGTGAGCAGGATGCGCGGGATGGGGGAGGTGAGGGGGTTGTCCCGCAGCGCCTGACACAGCTCGATCCCGGTCATCTTCGGCATCATCCAATCGACGAGGATGAGGTCGGGGGCGTGTCCGGCGGTGACCGCCGAGATCGCCGCAGCCAGACCGGCGGCGCCGTCGGGGGCCGAGAGGGTGGCGTAGCCGCCCTTGGTCAGCTTCCAGAGGATCAGCTCCCGCAGGGCGTCGTCGTCATCGACGACCAGGACGGTCTTCATGGCTGTGCTCCTCCTTGAATGGTGCATCGGCAAGAAACACACCGAGGGACCGGTGGGTTCTCTCTTCTATAGTTCGGCATCAGAGCGGCAGTACTGAAGCAATGTTCCGGGTCCGTAATCAAAACACGGCCGAGCATTAGTCTGCGCCAACCTGCCCATGCGAGCACGTGGTTGGGCATTGTTGTCGAAGAATTGTTCAGGTGAGGGGTTCGGCTACTTCGAGAATTATTCTGGAACGCAGCTACGAGGCGTACAGCGCAGCGTAGGGGCTCGGCCCACGCCTTTTGTCTACAGCTGGACCGCCGATTGGACGATGATGTTCACAGAGCTAGGTCCGGTCTTCGTCGAAGGCCACCCGGTGCAGAAAGGAAGCACCGTGGTGCGACGACGGGACGACCGAGGGGCGGCAGTGGTGGAGTTCGCCCTCGTCCTGCCCGTGCTGGTCCTCTTCGTCTTCGGGATCATCGAGTTCGGGCGGGCCTACAACGCCCGCATCGAGTTGACCTCGGCCGTGCGGGAGGGTGCCCGGGCTTCGGCTCTGGGCGGTGATCTGGCTGCGGCGACGGCCGCGACCAAGGCCGCCGCGCCCGGTCTCACCCCGAGCAAGATCATCGTCACCGCCACCCCCGCCACCTGCCCCGTCAACCCCGTGCCGACCAGCAACGCCTCGGTGACGGCCACCTACGACTTCAGCTACTCGATTCCGTTCTTCCGGAGTGGCACCTGGTCCCTCGCCGCCAAGGGGGTCATGCGATGCGGCGGCTGACAGCTCGTGCAGATCCCGACGAGCAGGGCGCCGTCCTCGTCCTCGTCGTCCTCCTCACCGTCACCCTGGTGGCGATGGCGGCCATGGTGATTGATGTCGGCGCCCTCCTCGACGAGCGCCGCCAGCTCCAGAACGGGGCCGACGCCGGCGCCCTGGCTGTGGCCCAGAGCTGCGCCCTCGGCGCCTGCGACGTCGCCCTGGCCGAGAGCCTGGCCGACCTCAACTCCCGGGACGGCGACAGCAAGGTCGACTCGGTCACCACCAACGTCGTGACCAAGCAGGTCCGAGTCACCGTCAGCACCCAGGGCGGGGGCGGGAACGTCCTGCCCTACTTCTTCGGCCAGGTGGTCACCGGCCAGAAGGGCAAGACCCTGCGGGCCACTGCCAACGCCTCGTGGACCGCGGCGGCCCCGTCCACGGCCGTCGCCGTCCCCATCGCCGTGTCCGAGTGCGAAGCGGAGCAGCTCGTGGTCGGGACCTCGGTCGTGATCCAGTTCGCCAAGCCCACCGGGACCTGCCTGGCCAAGTACCCGGCCGGCAACTTCGGCTGGCTCGACGCGGCCTGCCCCGACACCTACACCGTGGGCGTGGCGGCCCCCGGCGACCCGGGAAAGTCGGGCCCGAAGACCTGTCTCGACTCGCGGATCAACACCGACGTGACCTTCCCCGTCTTCGACACCGTCACCGGGAAGGGCAGCAAGGCCGACTATCACGTCGTCGGGTTCCTGGTCCTGCGCCTCACCGGGTGGCGCTTCCCCGGCGACCCCAGCCCCACCCCCCCGTGCAACTCGCCCGCCTCGTGCGTCGCCGGCACGGTCGTCCGCTACACCACGACCGGCGCGGCCGGCGTCACTCTCGTCAGCTAGGAGCTGCGTCCATGATCAAGCGACAGAAGCTCATCGGCATCGTGGCCTCGCTGGTGCTGGCCGGAGTCGGCACCATCCTGCTCATGTCCTTCGTCCGCGGCGCCGAGCAGCGGGCCACCGGTGGCGAAGCGCGCGTCGGTGTTCTCGTCGTCAGCGAGGCCATTCCCCAGGGGACGGCGGCGGAGGACATCGCCGGGCGGGTCACGACCGAGTCGGTTCCGGTCAAGGTGGCCGCCGAAGGCGCCATCGCCGATCTCGGCCTGGTGGCGGGCCTGGTGACGGACGTCGACCTGCTCCCCGGCGAGCAACTGGTGCAGGGTCGGTTCGCCACCGCGGCCGAAGCCGGGAAGGTCGTCGTCCCGCCGAACTCGCTGGAGGTGACCGTCCTGCTGGGCGCGGTGCAGGCGGCCGGCGGCAAGGTAAGGGTGGGTGACAGCGTCGCCGTGCTGGTGTCGTTCGAGGATCCGGCCACCACCCACTTGTTCCTGCAGAAGGTGCCCGTCACCGGCGTGCGCACCGAGGGCGGCGAGCCAGTGACCAGTGAGCCCGAGGGGGCCGGGCCCGTCGGGAACCTGTTCGTGACCCTGGCCCTCGACGCTCCGTCGGTGGAGCGGGTCGTGTTCGCGGCCGAGCACGGCAGCCTGTGGCTGGCCGGCCAGCCGCCCAACTCCAACGAGGGGGGCACGCAAGTGCAGACCAGGGCGGGGATGGACCTGTGAGCGCCACCCTGCTGGTCACGCCCGACACCGACTTCGAGGACCAGGTCAAGCGGGCCTTCGACGGGGAGCTCGACGCCGAACGGTGGTGGGACGGGCGCCTCGTCCGCCTGCCGGCAGAGGCCGGGGCCCGGGAGATCGCCCGCCACCAGCCCGAGGTCGCCGTCATCGGACCCGGCGTGCCCGTGCCCGTGGCCATCGCCCTGGCCGAGGCCCTCGACCACCTCTTCCCCGAGGTGTGCGTGGTGCTGGTGCTCCAGGCCTCGACGAAGGTGTGGGAGCAGGCCCTGCGGGCCGGCGTGCGGGAGATCATCGCCCCCGGGGCCGACGACGTCGAGGTCGGCCAGGCCCTCACCCGGGCCGGCTCGGCCGCCGCCCGCCGCCACGCCAGCGCAGCCGGTTCGATCCAGGCCCAGGCCCAGCAGGAGCGGGCACCACGGGGCCGGGTCATCACCGTCATGTCGCCCAAAGGTGGCGCCGGGAAGACCACGGTGGCCACCAACCTCGCCACCCAGCTGGCCGCCCTGGCGCCGGGACGGGTCGCCATCGTCGACCTCGACCTGCAGTTCGGCGACGTGGCCAGCGCCCTCGGCCTCGGTCCCCAGTCGACCATGGCCGACGCCGCCCGAGCCGAGGGCAAGCTGGACAGCACCGCCATCAAGGTGTTCCTGGAGCCCCATCCGAGCGGTCTCTACGCCCTGGTCGCACCCCATTTCCCGGCCGAGGCCGACGAGGTATCGGCATCCACCGCCGGCCACATCGTCGACATCGTGGCCGGTGAGTTCTCCTTCGTCATCGTCGACACCGGCGCCGGTCTGGACGAGTACACCCTGGCCGCCATCGAGCGCTCCGACGACCTGGTGCTGGTGTGCGTGACCGACGTGCCCAGCGTCCGAGGCATGCGCAAGGCCCTCGACGCCATCGACCTGCTGGGGATGACCCGGCCCCGGCGCCACCTGGTCCTCAACCGCAGCGACGACAAGGTGGGGCTGACGGCGGGCGACGTCGAAGCCACCATCGGCCTGCCGGTGGAGGCCTCGGTGCCGACGTCCCGCTCGATCCAGATCTCGATCAACCAGGGGGAGCCGATCGTGCAGTCGGACCCGCGCTCCGCTCCGGCCCGGGCCCTGGCCGGGCTGGCCGCCCGCTTCGTCGACGAGCCCGCACCGGCGGCGTCGTCCCGACGGTTCTCCCGGAAGGACGGCCGATGAAGCTCAACCAGCGCCTGAAGCAGGCCGCAGCCACGGTTCCGTCGGGTTCCGCAGGACCGTCGGACCCGGTGGAGCCGTCCGACGCCAACCCGCCGGTGGCGTCTGCGGCCCGGCCCCGCCCTGCCGCCCACCCCGGCCCCACCGTCACCCCCGGCGCCGATCCCTACGTGGCGATCAAGCACCGGGCCCAGGACGGCGCTCTTCGTGCGGATGGGCGCTCGGATGTTCCGCGCCGACTTCACCGAGGAGCAACTCCACCGGTTGGTGGTCGAGGAGCTGGGCGCGGTGCTGGCGGCCGACCGGGCGCCCCTGTCCGCCGCCGAGCGCCAGTTGCTGTTGGACGAGATCACCGAGGACGTCCTCGGCTACGGGCCCCTCGAGGCGTTCCTGGCCGATCCCCAGGTGACCGAGATCATGGTCACCGGCACCCGGCCCATCTACGTCGAACGGGCGGGGCGGCTGTTCGCCACCGAGTCCCGCTTCCTGGTCGAGGACCACCTCCGCCGGGTGATCGAGCGCATCGTGGGCCAGGTCGGCCGGCGGGTCGACGAGTCGTCGCCCATGGTCGACGCCCGCCTGCCCGACGGCTCCCGGGTCAACGCCGTCCTCCCGCCGCTGGCCCTCGACGGCCCCACCCTCACCATCCGCAAGTTCTCCAAGATCCCGCTCACCGTCGCCGACCTCACCCGGTTGCGCACGCTCACGCCCCGCCTGGCCGAGCTGGCCAGCCTGTGCGTGCTGGGCAAGCTGAACATGCTGGTCACGGGGGGTACGGGCACGGGCAAGACCACCCTGCTCAACGTCCTCTCCTCGTTCATCCCCGAGTCGGAGCGCATCGTCACCATCGAGGACTCGGCCGAGCTGCAACTCGTCCAGGACCACCTCGTCCGGCTGGAGAGCCGGCCCCCCAACATCGAGGACCGGGGCGAGGTCACGATCCGGGACCTGGTGCGCAACTCGCTGCGGATGCGGCCCGACCGGATCATCGTGGGGGAGGTCCGGGGCGGGGAGGCCCTCGACATGCTCCAGGCCATGAACACCGGCCACGAGGGGTCGATGTCGACGCTGCACGCCAACACACCCCGGGACGCGGTGGCCCGGCTGGAGACGATGGTGCTCATGGCCGGCATCGAGCTGCCCTCCCGGGCCATCCGGGAGCAGATCGCGTCCGCCATCCACCTCATCGTCCACCTCAGCCGCCTGCGGGACGGCACCCGCCGCGTCACCCACCTCACCGAGGTCACGGGCATGGAGGGGGGCGTCATCACCCTCCAGGACATCTTCGTGCTCGAGCACGGCGCCGACCTCGGCGCCGACGGGCTGCTGCACGCGTCCCTCGTCCCCACGGGGATCCGTCCCGCGTTTGCCGACCGCCTCAAGGCGCAGGGGCTGGCCATACCCGCTCGGCTCCTGGGCTCGGCCGACCCCGTCCGATCGCTGCGGGCCCGATGAACCCGTCGTCGCCCCTCGGGGATTGGGCGCCGCTGGTGGGCGCCGGACTGTGTGGCGTGGCCGTCTTCCTCCTCGTGCTCGACAGGGTGCTCTCCTGGGCCCCCCGGGCGGTGGGGCTCGCCCCCCGCGGCGGCGGCCTCGGGCTGGCCGCGGCCGCCGCCGCGGGGCGGGCGGAGGCGGTGGGCGACAGCCTGCTGCGGCGGAAGGGCCGCGCCGCCAGGCTCACCACCGCCCTGGACTCGGCCGGTGTCGACCTCCGCCCGGGCGAGCTCCTGATGGGGGTCGCGGCGGGAACGGTGGTGGGCCTGGCCGGCGGTTCGCTGCTCGTCTCCCCGTTCGTCGGCCTGGTGCTGGGGGCGGCGGTCCCCTTCGTCGCCAAGGGTGTCCTCGGCGTCCTCGCCGGGCGCCGCCGGCGGAGGTTCTCCGACCAGATGCCCGACACCCTGCAGATCCTGTCCGGCACCCTCCGGGCCGGGCACGGGCTGGCCCAGGGCCTCCAGACCGTGGGTCAGGAGGCGGAGTCGCCCACCGCCGAGGAGTTCCGCCGGCTGACGATCGAGACCCGCCTGGGCCGCGACCTGGTCGACGGGCTCAACGGGCTGGCCGACAGGGTGGGAGGCGAGGACTTCCGGTGGGTCGTCCAGGCCGTCGAGATCCAGCGCGACGTCGGTGGCGACCTGGCCGAGGTGCTCGACACGGTGGCCGCCACCATCCGGGACCGCACCCGCATCCGCCGCCAGGTGTCGGCCCTCAGCGCCGAGGGTCGCATGTCGGCGTGGGTGCTGATGCTCCTGCCGTTCGGCCTGGCCCTGGTGATGTACGTCACCAATCCCGCCTACCTCAGCCCCCTGTTCAGCGCCGGCGTCGGCTACAAGCTCCTGGCCGTGGCCGCGATCCTGCTGGTGGCGGGCGGTCTCTGGCTGCGCCGCATCGTGAAGCCGATCTTCTGATGGCACTTCCCCTGTACGTGTGGGCCGCCGCCCTGTCCGTCGCCCTGTCGGTCCCGATCCTCGGGTACGTGCTGGTCGCCGGCCGGGTGCCGGGGCGTCAAGCCAGCCGCAACCTCAGCGCCGGGTTGGCGGTGGGCGACGTCCGCGGCCTGGTCCTGGCCGGATCGCCGTTCAGCCGCCTGGTGCAACCCCTCCTGCGCACCCTGGCCCACTCTGTCCGCCGGCTGACCCCTGGCGGAATGGTCTCCTCCATCGAGCGCCGGCTCGAGCTGGGCGGTGGGTCATGGTCGGTTGAGCGGCTGCTCCTGGTGAAGCTGGGCCTCGGTGCGGGCCTGTTCGCCGGAGGACTGTCCTGGGCGTCGTACATCGGATCGGCCATCGGCCCCGTCGTCGCCCTCGGCGGTGGCCTGGTCGGCTACCTCGGGCCCGACACCGTCCTCGCCCGCCGGGCCCGGACCCGCCAGCTGAAGATCAGCAACGAGCTGCCGGACATGCTCGACCAGCTGACCATCTGCGTGGAGTCGGGTCTCGGTTTCGACGCCGCCCTGGCCCGAATCTCCCGATCCGGCCACGGTCCCCTGTCGATGGAGCTGACCCGCCTGCTGCAAGACCTGCGGATCGGGGTGCCACGCGCCGACGCGCTCGGCCAGCTCCTGGAGCGAACCGACGTGCCCGAGCTCCGTCAGTTCGTGCACGCCGTCCTCCAGGCCGACACCTTCGGCGTGCCCATCTCCCGGGTTCTGCGGTCGCAGGCCGTCGAGCAGCGGGAGAAGCGGCGTTTCCGGGCCGAGGAGCGGGCCATGAAGCTACCGGTGAAGGTCATCTTCCCGCTGGTGTTCTGCATCCTCCCGGTGGTGTTCATCGTCGTCCTCGGCCCCGCCTACGTCCATCTCACGACGGGCCTCAAGTGAGGGCGCCCGGGTGAGCCCGTTCAAGGTCGGGCTCAAGGGTGTCGAAGGCAATCCGATGGGATTTCGTGCCCGGCGGCTTGGCACCACCGCGGTGATCGCCGCCCTCGCCCTCGCCCTCACCGGCGCCCCCGGTGCCCGGGCCTCGGCCCCAACCGCGCGCCGCCGCCGTGCCCGCAGCCGGCAGCATCACCACCTTCGCCGGAGGTGTCGGCGACGGGCCCGCCCTCGAGATTGCCCACCGGGGGCTGGTCGACGTCGTCCGCCGGGGCAACCTCCTTTTCCTCGCCGACGAATCGGTGATCAGGGTGCTCGACACGACGACCGGCCTCGAACGGGTGGTGCTGGGCCCGGTCACGGGGGAGAACATCGACGTCGAAGGCGCAGCCGCGACCGCGCAATCGGCCCAGACCATCGCCGCCATCGCCCTCGATGCGGCCGGCAACCTCTACTACTCCGACTCCGGACGGAACCGGCTGCGGCGGATCGACGTCGGCACCGGGCTGGTGAGGACGATCGCCGGCGGCGGTCCGTCGACCCCGGACCCGCCCGCGGACGGTGCCCTCGCCACCGCCGTCTACCTGGCCAGTCCGAGGGGGATCGCGGTCGACCCCGTAGGCAACGTCTACGTCGTCAGCCGGGAGCGCGTCTACCGCGTCGACGTCGCCGGCCGCATCACGACCGCGGTCGGCGGGGGCTCCCGTTCCGACCACGGTCCCGGGCCCGCCCCCGAGTTCGACCTTATGCACCCGGCCGACGTCGCCTTCGGCGGTGACGGCTCCCTGTACGTCGGCGGTGCCTACGCGACCTTCCGGGTCACGGCCTCGGGTGCGCTCACCTGGTTCTGCTGCACTCCGAACGGAGGTGCGCAGGGCTTCATCGATGTCCGGACGATGGCGTTCGACGGGGCCGGCAACCTCTGGGCCACAGGCGACGGTGGGACGATCCGGGTGATCGACCCCTCGGGACAGTACCGGGACGTACCTGGATCGACCCGGGCGGGCAGCATCGCGGTCAGCCCGGCGGGCGAGGTGCACGTCACCGGCGACGAACAGCGGGTGTGGCGGATCGACACCGCCACGGGGGGGCGTACCGCGGTCGCCGGCAGCGGACTCCTGTACACCGGCGGCGACGGTCGTCAGGCCACGTCGGCCCAGCTCTCGGGGGGAACCGGGCTCGCGGTCGACGGCGCCGGGAACACCTACCTCACCGATGGTGGCAACCGGATCCGCAAGGTCGACCCGGCGGGCATCATCACCACCTTCGCCGGCGGGGCTCTGGAGCAGGGCTTCTCCGGTGACGGGGGCCCCGCCACCGCCGCCCGCCTGTACGCGGTGGGGGCCATCACCGTCGGGCCCGACGGCCTCTACTTCCAGGACTACCTGCGGATTCGCCGGGTGGACTGGGCCGGCGTGATCACCACCGTCGCTGGTACCGGCGAGCCCGGGTACACCGGCGACGGCGGTCCCGCCATCGAGGCCCGCTTCGGTCCCAGCCCGGGCCACACCGACGGGTTCCAGGGATCGCCGCCCATCGGGCTGGCCTTCGACGCCGACGGGAACCTGTTCGTGGCCGACTCCAAGGCGTACGTGATCCGTCGCATCGACCGCAGCGGCATCATCACCACCGTCGCCGGGGGCGGCCCCTCGGCCACCGTCGACGGGCCCGCCCTCGGGGCCTGGTTCGAGTACCCGTTCGGCCTCGCCCTATCCCCCGACGGCCGACTCACGATCGCCGACACCTACCACGACCAGGTCAAGGTGGTCGACGAGGCGGGCATGGTCAGGCTGGCCCTGGGCGGCGGCCGCAGCCCGTGCCCGGCCCACGCCCCTGCCCGCTTCGTCAGCCTCCTCCACCCGTACGGGGTGACCTACGACGCGGCCGGCAACCTGTACGTGGCCGACACCGGCCATCACTGCGTCATCCGGGTGGACAGGCAGGGCCAGGCCACCACGATCGCGGGTCGGGGGGTGCAGGGGTTCCGCGGCGACGGAGGTCCCGCTCTCGGGTCCGGCTTGAACACCCCGCTGGCGCTCGCCGTCGACGGCGCCGGCGACCTCCTCGTCTCCGAGTACGACCGGGTGCGCAAGATCACCGGGCCGGCCCAGATCGGCTTGCCGACGTCGGCCCGGGCGTGGGGTTGGAACTACTTCGGCCAGGTGGGCGACGGCTCTACCGCCGATCGGCGGGCTCCCGTGCCCGTGGCCGGGCTGAGCGGCTCGGTGGCGCTGGCCGGGGGGCTGTTCCACACCCTCTCCGTCCAGGCCGACGGCACCGTGCGCAGCTGGGGCTTCAACGCCCTCGGCCAGCTGGGTGACGGCACGACCGTCGACCGGCGGGCACCCACAGTCGTCCCCGGACTGAGCAACGTGGTGGCGGTTGCGGCCGGCGGCTACACCAGCGTGGCCCTGGAGGCGGACGGGACGGTGTGGGCCTGGGGGTGGAACGGCTACGGCCAGGTGGGCGACGGCACGAGGACCGACCGGCCGCGGCCGACCCGGGTGGCGGGGCTGACCGACGTGGTGGCGGTGGCGTCCGGCGCCCTCCACAACCTCGCCCTCCGCCGGGACGGCACGGTGTGGGCCTGGGGCTGGAACGGCGTCGGCCAGCTGGGCGACGGGACGACCACCGACCATGCGGTGGCGACGCAGGTGCCCGGGCTGGCCGGCGTCACCCTCATCGGCACCGGGGCCCACCACAGCTTCGCGGTGAGCACCAACGGTTGGGTCTACGCCTGGGGCTGGAACGCCGTCGGCCAGCTCGGCACCAACTGGGGCGGCGATTTCCACTCGCCCACGATCATCACCATCGGGCCCAACTCGAGCTACCCGCCGGTGCGCCAGATCGTCGGCGGCGTCTACCACAGCCTGGCCCTGATGGCCGACGGCACCGTCTACAGCTGGGGCTGGAACGGCATGGGGATGCTGGGCGACGGCACGACCCAGCCCCACAACCGTCCCGCCCTCGTACCGGGGGCGGCGGGTGCGATGTCCATCACTGCCGGCCTCCTCCACAGCGTGACCGGCTACGCCGACGGCACGGTCAAGGCGTGGGGGTGGAACGGCGTCGGGCAGCTGGGCGACGGCACCACCCTCGACCGCCTCCTGCCGGTTCCCGTCCCCGGCGTGCACGCGGCCGGGCCCGCCGCCGCCCAGGGCTACAGCGTCGTCGTCCCGTCGTGACCGGTCAATCGCCGCTCACCTGGGACGACCGACGCACACCGAGTTGCGGGCCTCGACGGCGGCGTCGCGGGCTCCGTTGAACGACCACCACGGGCGGGGGGGCTGACCGGCGGAGCCCATGGTGCACACCCGGTCGAGCACCACCTGGCGGGCGTCGGGGGCGAGGCGGGGGAGGGCCTTGACCAGGGCGGGGACGGCGTCGTCGGACAGCTCGGTGAGGTAGTCGGGGTCGAACCGTCCGCCCTGCTCGGCGAAGGCCACGTTGTGGCGGACGACCACCGCCTCCGGGTTGGCCACGTTGAGCGCCAGCAGACCCAGCAGGCCGGCCGCCACCGCCACCGGCGGGAGCCACGCCCGGGCCCGACCCACACCGGCCAGGTCGGCCGCCAGCAGAAGGAAGACGACCCCGATCCAGACGGCGAAGACCTTGCTGTACAGCCGCAGCATGGTCAGGCCGAAGGCGTCCTCGTAGAGGCCCAGGCGGGCGACGGCCACCACCACGATGACCAGGGTGAGCGCGACCGCGGCCAAGGCCAGCACCATGAACCGGCGCCGGTCGGCGGTGTCGGACAGGTCGGTGGCGGCCCGCAGGCCGAGGAGGACGGCCAGGGTGATGGCCGCCACCGCCAGCAGCTGGAAGAACCCGGTGCGGGCGTACTCGGCGTAGGTGAGGCCGGCGGTCTCGATGACGTGGCGACCGCCCTCGGAGGCGGCCATCACCTGGGCCACGGCGAAGGCGGCGAAGAGGGCCACCACCGAGCCGAGGACGATGGTCGCCTCCGTGCGTCCCAGGCGGTAGCCGAACCGTCCCAGCGAGGGCGCGGGCGCGGCCGACGCCAGGCGCAGCAGCCCGGCCATCCCCCACGCCCCGATCACGAGCAGCACCCCGTGCTGGATGGGTGTGAGCAGGTCCCAGCCGGTGAAGAAGCCGGCGAACACGGCGTCGGCCGACGCCAGCAGCACCCCCAGGACGACCAGGACGGGGATGGCCAGGACCACGCCCCGAGCCGCGGCCAGCGCCCGGCGGGACGTGACCCGGCCGCTGCGACCGGCCACGAGGAAGGCGGGCGCGGTCAAACCGTGGACGGCCGCATGCACCGCCCGGGTGACGGCCGCGGGCACGCTGAGGTCGAGGACGCTTCCGCCCGAGGCGAACGAGGCGGCCAGGACGAGCAGCCCGCCCACGGCCAGGATGTCGAGGGGGAGCAGCCACGGGCTGGTGCGGGCGGCCAGGCAGGCGCCGAACACGACGGCCCCCGCGGCCAGGGCCCGGGCCTGGGGGTTGGCCACCCGGCCGCTGAGCACGAGCCCGCCGGCCACGAGGGCCACCAGGAGCGCGCCGGCCAGCCCGTCGGGCCCGGAGCGCAGGGCCACGTCGGTCATCACCGCGGCCACGGCCACCGCGGCCAGCGTCGCCCCGTCGGCCGTCCGGCGCACGGCCAGGCTGCCCTGCAGTTCCTCGAGCGTGTTCAAGAGCAGTGCCTTTCTCTGGTCATGTGCGGCCGGCGGGGAGGACGACCACCATGCGGCAGCCGGTGGGTTGGGCCTGCTCGGCCCGGATCTCGCCCCCGTGGAGGTCGACGATCCAGCGGGCGATGGCGAGGCCGAGACCGGCGCCGCCGTGGCTCGACGACCGGGAGGCGTCGGCCCGGTAGAAGCGCTCGAAGACGCGGGTCGAGTCCTCCTCGCTGATCCCGGGGCCGTGGTCGCGCACCTCGATGGTGACGGTGCCCTTGCCCCGGCGGGCCCGGAGCTCGACGGTGCCCCCCGGCGGCGAGTAGCGCACCGCGTTGTCGAGCAGGTTGGCCACCACCTGGTGGACGCGGGCGGGGTCGCCGTCGGCCACCGGCTCGGGCGACTCGACCAGCACCGACACCTCCACCCCGGGTGCGTGCAGCCGGGACTCCGAGGCCGCGTCCTCCAGGACCGCCTCCACCGCGAACGGCTGGCGCTGCAGGGGCACCGACCCCGATTCGAGGCGGGAGAGGTCGAGGAGCTGGGCCACCAGCCCGCCCAGGCGCTCGGTCTGGCGGAGCATGGTGCGCAGGGTCTCGACGTCGGCCGGCTCCACCCCGTCGACCAGGTTCTCCAGGTTGGCCCGCAGGGCGGTGATGGGGGTGCGCAGCTCGTGGGAGACGTTGGCCACCAGGTCCCGCCGCACCCGGTCGACCTCGGCCAGCTGCTCGGCCATGGCGTTGAAGGCCCGGGCCAGCTCGCCCACCTCGTCCCGGGAGGTGGCCGTCACCCGCCGGCCGTAGTCGCCGCGAGCCATGGCCCGGGCCGCGGAGGCCATCTCCCGCAGGGGCGAGGTCATCCCCCGGGCCAGGATCTGCACCAGCCCCAGGGCCAGAGCCCCGGCCAGGAGTGCGCTGGCGACGGCCGACATCCCCGCCCCCCGTCCCAGGGACACGACCAGCACCGTGACCCCCACCGAGGCCACGATCACCGCCCCCAGCTTCATCTTGATCGACTTGAGGGGGTCGAGCGGCCGAGCCGTGACCCTCATCCCGGCCCAATCATGAGACCCGGTCCTCCAGCCCGTACCCCACGCCGTGCACGGTGCGGACGACGTCGGGGCCGAGCTTGCGGCGCAGGGCCCGCACGTGGGAGTCGACGGTGCGGGCGCCGGAGCCGTCGCGGTAGCCCCACACCTGGGCCAGGAGCTGGTCGCGGGTGTGCACCGTGCCCCGGTGCGACGCCATCCACACCAGGAGGTCGAACTCGGTGGGCGTGAGGTGGATCTCGTCGTCGCCCTTGCGCACCCGGCGGGAGGCGGGGTCGATCTCGAGGTCGCCGACCCGCAGGGTGGTGCCCGGGTAGACCAGCGCCCGCTCCGCCCGCCGCAGCACGGTGTGGACCCTGGCCACCAGCTCCCGGGGCGAGAACGGCTTGGTGACGTAGTCGTCGGCGCCGACGGCCAGGCCCACCAGGATGTCGGTCTCCGAGTCGCGCGCCGTCAGCATCACCACCGGGACGGGACGGTCGCGCTGCACCTGGCGGCAGACGTCGAGCCCGTCGAGGCCGGGGAGCATGAGGTCGAGGACGACCAGGTCGGGGCGCAGGTCCTGGCACAGGGCGACGCCCGACGGACCGTCGGACGCCACTTCCACCCGGAAACCCTCGCTCCGCAGCCGGGCCGCCACCGCCGACGCGATGGAAGCCTCGTCCTCGATGACGACCACCGTCCGCTGTTGCACCTACCGAAGGATAGGGACGGGATGTGCGGGAGTCCTGCGCGGCAAATGGAGATGTCGTGCAGGTCGGGCGGGTCGGGCCGGTGTCGGGCCGGTGTCGGGCGTGGACCCGGCCGTCGCCGGTAGCATCGGGGCGGGCCGATGACGGTGGAGGTCGCCCATGAGCGTGGTCACCCGGTTCGACACCCCGGGCCGGTTGCGGGACCTGCCCGCGGGCTCGCCGTTCTACCAACTTTGGCACGAGACGGTCAGCCGGATGTTCAGGGACGGTTCCACCGGGCCGGTCCCCGGCAGCGGCTTCTACAACCCCAGCCGGAGGGACGTGACGGTGGTCGCGCCCCGCGCCGCGGTGTGGATGGGGTTCCCCAGAGGCCTGTTCGGGCCCGGTCAGTCCGACGGTCGGATCGAGTCCTTCCGCACCGGCGAAACGCGGGGTCGGGAGGCGGACGTCGAGCTCGGAGAGCTCACCCAGGTCGAGTACCTGGAGTGGTTCACCACGCGGAACGGCGACGGTCGGGTCACCAAGGTCACGTTCACCACCGAGGTGCCGGAGTACTGGATCACGCTCCACGCGTCCGGACCGGCCGGGCGGGCGCGGGTGCTCGCCCTCTACCGCCAGCTGCTGGGGAACCCGGCCATCACCGCCCCCCAGCTGACCGATTCCGCCGGCGACTACGACCCGCTCAACCGCTGGAACACCCGCGACGGCATCGTCCACTTCATCGTCAGCGGCCCGGCCAACACCCTGGGGGCGGCCATCGGCCTGGCATCGGGCGCGGCCGCCGGTCCTCTGGTCGACGACAACTTCGAGATCGCCGGCCTGGCCAGCACGTCGGCCGACCCCCGCGTGGTCCTCGACGTCCGGGGACTGGCCCGACGGGGCCTGCAGGTGACATTCGCGGAGCCGATCGGGGTGTACATCGGCGGCTGGGACGACACCGGCTTCACCAAGCCCGACGGCTCCCCCGCGGGCGACTACTGGCGGGTCGTCCGTCCGGAAGGGGCCCTCGGGCCGCCGGCGCTGCGGGTGGAGTACGAGGTGCCCAAGGGCGAGGGCTTCATCGTCGGCGACATCTCGATCGGGGGCCGGCGGATCGAGTACGGCGGCCAGCTCGCCGAGCACGTGACGGTGCTGGTGAACGGGTCGGCGGGGACGTTGACGTGAGCGAGGCGTTCACCTACGAGCAGGGGGAGGCGTCGGCGGCCGCCCGTCAGCAGGCCAAGGCGGCACTGGACGCCATCGCCGCCTACGAGCCCGTCCTGCCCAAGGGCATCGTGCTGCCCGAAGCAGGGGGCGCGGCCACCACCACCACCGCCGCCCCCGCCACGCCTGGCGCCCGGCGCCGGGGGAGGGGCCTCCGGGCCGACGACGACGCCGCCGCCGCGGCCGCGGCCGCGGCCGCGGTCGAGGACCCGGTCGAGGACGTCTACGACCGGACGGCGCGGCAGGGCATCCAGGGCAACATCGTCCCCGGGTTCAACAAGGAGCACCAGCACTTCCTGTTCTTCGGGATGGCGGACGGGGCCGGGACCAAGGCGTTCCTCAGGTACATCCGGCCCCACATCTCCTCGATGGACGAGGTGCTCGATTTCGTGCGGGCCCACCGGGCGCTGCGCCTCAAGCTGGGGGTCATCGAACCCGGGCTCAAGGCCACGTGGGTGAACATCGCCTTCTCCTGCCGGGCGATCGAGCTGCTGGTCGGGCCGAAGGATGCGGCCGCCTTCGGCGAGCTCAGCTTCCGCCAGGGCCTGGCCGCCCGCTCCACCTACCTGGGCGACCCGACGGACCCGTCCCGGTCCGGGCACCGGAGCCACTGGCGGGTGGGTGGCCCGGAGAACGAGGCCGACATCCTCGTCATCGTGGCCAGCGACACGCCCACCGGCCTGACGGGCAAGGTCCGCTCGATTCGCCGGCGGGCGGACGTCAACGGCCTGCGCCTGATCTTCGAGCAGCGGGGCGACTCCCTGCCCGGTCGCCTGGCCGGCCACGAGCACTTCGGGTTCAAGGACGGCGTCTCGCAGCCCGGCGTTCGAGGGAAGGCGTCGACGGCCCCCGGCGACTTCATCACCCCTCGGTACCTCACCCCCGCCGCCGCCGGCGACCAGCGCCCGAAGCTGTTCGCCAAGCCGGGACAGGCCCTGCTCTGGCCGGGCCAGTTCCTGCTCGGGGAGCCGAGGCAGAGCCCCGACGACCTGGTGGAGCGGGCGGAGCCGGCGACGAACTTCCCGGGGTGGGCGGCCCGGGGGTCGTACCTCGTGTGCCGCCGGCTGAACCAGGACGTCAACGCCTTCTGGACCTTCGTGGCCGAGGCCGCGGCCCGCGTCGGCCTCCCACCGGTGTCGATGGCCGCGGCCCTGGTCGGTCGCTGGCCGAGCGGGGCGCCGCTCATGAGGGTCCCGGCGGCCGACGACGCCGCCTTGGCGGGCGACCCGTTCGCCAACAACCACTTCCTCTTCGACGACGACTCCCGCCCCTCGTCGATGATCCCCATCCCGGGCTATGCCGGGGACTCCCACGCCCAGGCCCGCTCCGACATGCTGGGCGCCGTCTGCCCCCACTTCGCCCACGTCCGCAAGGCCAACCCGCGGGACAGCGCCACCGACCTGGGCAAGCCCGCCGACTCGCTGACCCGCATGATCCTGCGCCGGGGCATCCCCTTCGGGCGGCCGATCGTCGGGGTCAAGCGGCCGTCGCCCAAGCTGGTGAGCCAGGAGCGGGGGCTCATGTTCCTGAGCTACGGCGCCACCATCGAGGACCAGTTCGAGTTCCTCACCCGGCGCTGGGCCAACTCCGCCATCCAGCCCAACGTCGGGGGCCACGACCCGATCATCGGGCAGCGGGACCAGCGGGGGGATCGGGCCCGCACCGTCGACATCCCGACGAGCTCGGGTCCGGTCCGGGTCACGATCGGGACCGAGTGGGTCGTCCCGACGGGGGGCGGGTACTTCTTCGCCCCGCCCATCGACGCCCTGGTCGACGTGCTGGGCGCCTAGCCGGCAAATGGATTGGGCGGCGATCGGCTGCCGTACGATGGCCCGGTGCCCGTGGCCACTCCCATCCGGATCGACGACGACGACCTCGCCGCCGTCGCCTTCAACGCCGACGGGCTGGTTCCGGCCATCGTCCAGGAGGAGGGCACGGGCGCCGTCCTCATGCTGGCGTGGATGAACAAGGAGTCTCTCCGCCTCACGCTGGAGACGGGCCGGACCTGGTTCTGGAGCCGGTCCCGCGAGGAGTACTGGTGCAAGGGGGAGACGTCGGGCGACCGCCAGTTCGTCCGCCAGGCGTTTTACGACTGCGACGGCGACACCCTGCTGCTGGTCGTGGAGCAGGAGGGTCGGGGCGCCTGCCACACCGGGGAGCGCACCTGCTTCTACCGGCGTTTCGGCGACGGCGACGGCGTCGGCGCCCGCCGGTTGATGGCCCGCGAGTAGTGGATCTCAGCCGGGACGACTTCCGCGCCCTCGCCGCCGGCCACACCGTCGTCCCCGTGTGGCGGGAGCTGGTGTCCGACCTGGAGACGCCGGTGGCGGCCTACCTCAAGCTGGCCGGCGACGGTCCCGAAGCGGCCCCCAGCTTCCTGCTCGAGTCGGTGGAGCACGGCGACACGTGGGGCCGGTTCTCGTTCGTGGGGCGCGACCCGTCCCTCACCCTGGTGGCCCGCAACGGGCGCATCGAGGCCGACGGGGCGGTGCCGGCGGGCGTCCCCCTCGACCGGGGCGTCCTGGCCGCGGTGGAAGGGCTCCTGTCCGTCTACCGGTCGCCGGTGCTGCCCGACCTGCCCCCCCTGCACGGCGGCGTGGTCGGCTACCTGGGCTACGACGTGGTGCGGGAGGTCGAGCACCTCCCGTCCCCTCCCCCCGACGACCTCGGCCACCCCGACGCCGTCCTGTCGGTCATCGGCCACGTGGCCGCCTTCGACCACTGGCGGCAGCGGGTGGTGCTCATCGAGAACGTCCGCCTCGGCGACGGACTGCCGGTCGACGCGCTGGACCGGCTCTACGACGAGGCCCAGGTCCGCCTCCAGCTGATGGCCGACGACCTGGGCCGGCCGTTGCCGTACACCCCGGCCACCCCGCCCGACCCGTCCGACCCCCTGCCCGAGGTGCGGTCGGTCGTCGGCCGGCGGGCCTACACCGACGCGGTGGAGGTGGCCAAGGAGCACATCCTGGCCGGCGACATCTTCCAGGTGGTGCTCTCCCAGCGCTTCGACCTCGACCTCGACGCCGACCCCTTCGACGTCTACCGGGTCCTGCGCCAGGTCAACCCCAGCCCCTACATGTACTTCCTGCGCCATCCGACGATCACCGTGGTCGGCTCGTCGCCCGAGCCCATGGTGCAGCTGCGGGACGGGGTGGTCGTGTCCCGCCCCATCGCCGGCACCCGCAAGCGGGGGGCCACGCCCGACGAGGACCGCCGCCTGGGCGGGGAGCTGCGGGAGCACCCCAAGGAGGTGGCCGAGCACATCATGCTGGTCGACCTGGCCCGCAACGACGTGGGCCGGGTGGTCACCTTCGGCACGGAGAAGGTCGACGAGCTGATGACGCTCGAGCGGTACTCCCACGTGATGCACCTCACGTCGCAGGTGTCGGGCCGGCTGGCGCCGGGGAAGGGGCCGATCGACGTGCTGCGGGCCACCCTGCCCGCGGGCACGGTGTCGGGCGCCCCCAAGGTGCGGGCCATGGAGATCATCGACGCCCTCGAACCGACCAAGCGGGGCCCGTACGCGGGCGTGGTCGGCTACCTCGACTTCTCCGGCAACCTCGACACGGCCATCTCCATCCGCACCATGTTCGTGGCCGCCGACGGCCGGGCGTCGGTGCAGGCGGGGGCGGGCATCGTGGCCGACAGCGACCCCGCGGCCGAGGACGACGAGTGCCACAACAAGGCGGCCGCCCTGCTGGCGGCCGTCCCCGCCGCCCGCCGGATGCGGGCCTCGAGACAGGTGGCCGCCGATGCCTGACGTGCCCGACGTGCCCGACGTGCCCGACGTGCCCGACGTGCCCGACGTGCTGGCCCAGCCGGCAACTGGTGACACTTCGCCCCCCTCTGGTGTGGTGAATCGTCACCAGTTGGGCGGTTTCGACCTCCACCAGGCGGTCGGCGTGGTCGACCTGCCGCGGGACTTCGTCCGGGTGGCGGGGCCCGATGCCATGAAGTTCCTCCAGGGGCAGCTGTCGCAGCAGGTCGACGTCCCCGTGGGCACGTCGGCGTGGACGCTGCTCCTCCACCCCCAGGGCAAGGTGGTCGCCCTCCTGCGCTTCACCCGCACCGGCGCCGAGGAGTACGTCCTCGACACCGACGGCGGGTGGGCCGCGGCGGTGGTGGAGCGCCTCAACCGCTTCAAGCTGCGGGTGAAGGCCGACATCGACGTGTTGGAGGGCTGGAAGTGCGCGGCGGTGCGGGGACCGGGCGCCCACGAGGCGGTGCCCGACGGGGGTTTGCCGGCCGACTGGCCCGGCCTGCCCGGAGTCGACGTGGTGGGCCCGGCGGCCGACGTGGTGGCGCCAGCGGGCGTGCCCGAGGTCTCGCTCGACGACTACGAGGTGGCCCGCATCGAGGCGGGCGTGCCGGTGATGGGGCACGAGCTCGACGAGTCCACCATCCCCGCCGAGGCCGGCATCGTCGATCGCTCGGTGAGCTTCACCAAGGGCTGCTACACCGGCCAGGAGCTGGTGGCCCGCATCGACTCCCGGGGCGGCAACGTCCCCCGCCGGCTGCGCGGCATCGTGGTCGCAGGCGACGCCGTCCCCCCCGTGGGCGCCACCGTCCACACCGTCGGCGGCGGGGCTGGCCCCGAAGCAGGCAAGGAGGTCGGAGTCGTCACCAGCGTGGCCCGATCGCCGCGGTTGGGGGCGGCGGTGGCCCTGGCCTACGTGCGCCGGGCGGTCGAGCCGCCGGCCGAGGTCGAGTTGCGCTGGGCGGATGGCACGGCGTCGGCCCAGGTCCTCGTCCTCCCCCTCGTGTCCTGAGGCCGTCGGTCTCGTGAGGAGCGCGGTGCGCAGGCTCATCCCCCTCTTGGTGGCGGCGGTCGTGGCCACCTCGTGCGGCGGGGGGTCGGACGACGACCCGACGCCGTCGACGACGACCCCGCCGACCACGGGCGTCATCGAGGTCACCACCGCCCCGGCCCCCACCGTCCCCGAGACCACCGTGGCCCGGGGGACTCCCCGCACCGTGACCACCCTGGCCAGCACCATGGGACCGGGGAACGCTCGCATCGTGGGCACCGTCAACGGGCCCGAGGGGCCGGTCACCGGCGCCATCGTGAAGGTCGAGCGCTTCATCGGGTCGGCGGTGGCCACGGCCGAGGCCCGCTCCCAGGCGGGGGCATGGTCGGTGGACTCGATCCTCGGCGGGTCCTACCGGGTCACGATCTACCGTCCCCCCGACCTGGCCCAGAGCGCCCCCGACGTGTTCTTCCTGGCCGCCGACGAGACGAAGAGCATCACGACCAACCTCACCCGGGTGGGCTCCAACGGCATCACCGCCACCATCGATCCCAACCCCCCGTTGGTGGGGCTGCCGGCGGTGCTCACCGTCCGCTTCGGCAGCGGCGGCGTCGACGCCAACGGGTCGGTCACCTTCACACCCCAGCCGGGCGTGCGGGTCCAGCTCAACCTGTCGTCGAGCGTGAGCCTGGAGTCGACCGCGATCATCCTCTCCGACGGGACGGGCGCGGCGTCGTGGCAGATCAGGTGCCTGCTGGCGGGGCAGTTCCCGGCGTCGATCCTGGTCGGAAACGCCTCGTCGGCCCTGGTCCTGCCGCCGTGCACCGCGGCCCCGCCCCCGCCGGTGCCGGCCGCCCCCGCCACGACCGTCCCCTAACCCACGGGCGCGGCCGTCCGCCACCGGGGGAGGGTCACCACCACCCGGGTGCCGCCGGGGATGAGCGGCTCGGCCCGCACCGCGCCGCCCATGGCCGCGGCCAGCTCGGCCACGATGGCCAGTCCCAGGCCGGAGCCAACCTGGCGGGCGGGGGCCCGATTCGATTGGTAGAAGGGCTCGAACACGTGGGCCACGTCGTCGGGTGCGATGCCGGGTCCGTCGTCGTCGACGACCACGCCCAAGCCGTCGGCGGTGACGGAGACGGAGATGCGGGTGGTGGCGAACTTGAGGGCGTTCTCCACCAGGTTGGCCACGATTTGGGCCAGGCGATCGGGGTCGGCCGACGCCGACGCGGCCGCGCCGGGCGCCGGGCCCAGGTCGACGTGGAGGGCCACGCCGGCCCGCTCCGCCGCCGGCCGGAAGCCCTCGACGGTGTCGGAGACCACCTCGGCCACGTCCGTCGCCCGCAGGTCGAGGGAGAAGCGGCGGGCGTCGAGCTTGGCCAGCTCCAGCAGGTCGCCCACCAGGCGCTCCAGGCGACGGGCCTCGGCGGTGATGATCGACCCGGCGTGGGCGGGGTCGGGGGCCCGCCCCTCGGCCAGGGCCTCGCCGAAGCCCCGAATCGACGTGAGCGGCGTGCGCAGGTCGTGCGACACCGAGAGGAGGAACTGGCGCTCCATGCCCCGGGCCCGCTCCAGGCTCTCGGCCATGGCGTTGATCGACCGGGCCAGACCGGCCAGCTCGGCCCCGTCACCCTCGTCCTCCGGCACCCGTACGGTCAGATCGCCCGCCGCGATCCGGCGGGTGGCGTCCTGCGCCTCCCGCAGGGGACGGGTGAGGCGGCGGGCCAGGTTGCCGGCCACGGCCGCAGCCAGGGCCAGGGTGGCCACCACCGCCACCAGGAACCACGGCCCGAGGACCGGCCGGCCGGTGCCCACCCGGCGGCTGAGGACGACCACCACCGTCGACTCGGCCCGTTCCGCGGGCGCGGCGGCGAAGGCGATCCCACCAGGGGCCACGCCGGTGACGGTGCGGCCTTCCTGGAGCCGGGCCCGGTCGAGGTCGGCCGACGTCACGCCCGCCGGGGGCACGCCCCGCAGCCGCCCGTCGGGGTCGAGGCGCAGGATCGTCGCTCCCTCCAGGCGCAGGACCCGGACCACCCCCTGGAGAGCCCCCGGCGCCTGCACCGTCTCCACCCTCGACGCCAGCCGCCGGGCCTGGACCGCCAGGTCGCTGCGCACCTGGGCCCGCGCCTCCAGCCGGAGGATCACGAGGGTCCCGATGCTGGCCACCGCGAGCGCCGCCGCCACCACCCCCACGATGGTGACGACCAGCCGCCGAGTCACCCCGCCCCGCCCCCTTCCGAACCGGTGACACCTAAAGCCCTGTGAGGGCTGTAACCGTCACCGGTTCGAGGGACCGCCCCCGCCCCTTGCGAACTGGTGACACTTAGGGCCCTGTGAGGGCTGTAACCGTCACCGGTTCGGGCCGTGGGCGGGGTCATCCGAGGCGGTAGCCGACGCCCCACACCGTGGCCAGGGGGAGGCCGGGGCCGAGCTTCTTGCGCAGCTGGCCGACGTGGACGTCGATGGTGCGCTCGTCGCCGTACCAGTCCCGTCCCCAGACGGAGTCGAGGATCTGGGCGCGGGACAGGGCCAGCCCCCTGTTCTCGGCCAGGTAGCGGAGGAGGTCGAACTCACGGGTGGCGAGGGCGACGACGGTCCCGTCCACCCGGGCCTCCCGCCGGCCGACGTCGACCTCCACATCGCCCGCCAGCAGCACGCCCGCCAGCAGCACGCCCGCCCGAGCCCCACCCGGCGCCATCCCGTCCGCCCGGCGGAGGATCGCCCGCACCCGGGCCACCAGCTCCCGGGGGGAGAACGGCTTCGTCACGTAGTCGTCGGCGCCCATCTCCAGGCCCAGGACCCGGTCGATCTCGCCGTCGCGGGCGGTGAGCATGAGAATCGGGACGTCGCTGTCCGCCCGCAGCCGCCGGCACACCTCCAGGCCGTCTAGGAGGGGAAGTCCGACGTCGAGGATCACCATCCGCGGCCGCTGCTCGCGCACCGCGTCGAGCGCTCGCTTCCCGTCCGCCGCCTGGACGACCCGGAACCCCTCCTGGCGCAGGTAGAGCTCGACCAGGTCGGCGATGTGCTGGTCGTCCTCGACCACCACGATCGTCCCTGCGTCGGCCACACCCTATGGTCGCGCCCCCTCATGTGAGGGTTCTGTGAAGCGGGCGCCCGGTGGGCCCGGATCTACGCTTCGAGCCGTGCACCTGTACAGCGGCGCCAGCGTGGACTTCATCTCCGACGCAGTGCAGAACCGGATCGGCCAGAAGTTGGAGGCTGCGTTCCTCGCCCACTACCGCTATCACCCCGGTCCCGCCGAGGTCCGTTCCTGGCAGCAGTCCCTCCGGGCCATGTCGTCCGCACTCCAGGTGGGCAACTTCGTCGACCACGGCGTGATGCTGGAATGGCAGCTTCCCCTCACCTCGAAGCGGCTCGACTGCATGGTGACCGGCCTGAACGGCGCCGATCGAGCCGGCGCGGTGGTGGTCGAGCTCAAGCAGTGGGACGGCGCCGCCCCGTCTGCAGTCGACGAGTGCGTGACGGTGTTCCTCGCCGGGCGCCTCCGGGACGAGCTTCACCCGTCCAAACAGGTGGGCCAGTACCAGCGCTACCTCCAGGACGTGCACACCAGCTTCTCGGAGGGCACGGTCGACCTCCAGGCGTGTGCCTACCTGCACAACCTGCGCTTCGACCCCACGTCTGAGCTCTACGACGACCGCCACCTTCCCATCCTGAGCGCCAACCCCTGTTACGCCGGCGACCAGCTCGACGACCTGATCGCATTCCTGGACGGCACGGTCGGCGCCGGGAGTGGGCTCGACATCCTCGAGGCGATCATCCGGGGCAAGTACCGCCCCCACAAGCGCCTGTTGGACCACACCGCCCGGGTGATCGCGGGCGAGCCGTCCTTCGTCCTGCTCGACCGGCAGTTGGTCGTCTTCAACAAGGTGCTGGCGAGGGTGCGGGCCCGCCAGCTCGGCACCGGGCGCAGCGCGTTCCTCGTCCACGGGGGCCCGGGCACGGGAAAATCCGTGATCGCGGTGAACCTGGTGGCGGCGCTCAGCCGGCAGGGCTACGTCACGCAGCACGCCACGGGATCGAAGGCGTTCACGGAAAACCTGCGCAAGGTCGTCGGCTCCCGGGCCGCGGCCCAATTCGGCTACTTCAACACCTTCGGTGGGGCGGAGCCGGAGAGCATCGACGTGCTGATCTGCGACGAGGCCCACCGGGTCCGTGAGACCAGCGTCAACCGGTTCACCCCGAAGGCGTCGAGAAGCGGCCGAGCCCAGATCGAGGAGCTGCTGCTGGCGGCGAAGACCACGGTCTTCTTCATCGACGACATGCAGGTCGTCCGCCCGGGCGAGGTCGGGAGCAGCGAGCTGGTGCGTCGCGCGGCGGCGGCCCTCGGGATCCCGCTGATGGAGGAGAAGCTCGAGGCGCAGTTTCGCTGCAACGGCTCGGACAGCTACATCCAGTGGGTCGAGAACACCCTCGAGCTCAGGCGCACGCCGCACGTGCTCTGGGACCCGACGGACGCCTTCGACTTCGACGTCATCGACAGCCCCGACGAGATCGAGGCCCTCATCCGATCGCGGCAGCAGGCCGGGTTCACCGCCCGCCTGGCGGCGGGGTTCTGCTGGCCGTGGTCGAGTCCCCTTCCGGACGGGACGCTGGTTGCCGACGTGCAGCTCGAAGGATGGTCGATGCCATGGAACGCGAAACCCGACGCCGGCCGCCTGGCCCAGGGGATCCCGAAGTCGGCCTACTGGGCCAGCGACCCGGGAGGGATCGACCAGGTGGGCTGCATCTACACCGCCCAGGGATTTGAATACGACTACGCGGGCGTCATCTGGGGACGTGATCTGGTCCATCGCGCCCGGGAAGGATGGGTGGCCCAGCCGGAGTACTCGAGGGACACCGTCGTGAGCCGCACCACCCCCGGTGTCGACTTCCGGGCCCTCGTCAAGCACACCTACCGCGTCCTCCTGACCCGGGGGCTGCTCGGGTGCTACGTGTACTTCCAGGACGACGAGACGGCGGACTTCGTCCGGAGCCGCATCGACCGGATGGTCGCCGCACCGGGATAGGTGGTCGCGGCCGAGGCCCGCTGGCGGTCGTTACGATCGGCGGGATGTCCACCGTGCTCGACCAGATCATCGCTGCCCACCGGCGGGCGGCGGTGGCCGACAAGCGGTGGCTCGACGCGGCCATGACCGCCGCCTTCGAGGCGCCGGACCCCCGTGACTTCCGGGGCCTGCTGCGGGTGGCCGCCACCCGCACCGGACGGCCGGCGGTGATCGCCGAGATCAAGCGCCGGTCGCCGTCGAAGGGCGACCTCGCCCCCAACCTCGACCCCGCCACCCTCGCCGCGGCCTACGCCGGCGCCGGCGCCTCCGCCCTGTCCGTTCTCACCGACGCCGAGTTCTTCGGCGGTTCGGCCGACGACCTGGCCGCGGCCCGCGCCGCCGCTCCCGACCTCCCCATCCTGCGCAAGGACTTCACCGTCGACGGCCGCGACGTGGCCGACGCCCGAGCCATGGGCGCCGACGCGGTCCTGCTCATCGTGGCCGCCATCAGCCCGGGCGACCTGTCCCGGCTGCGGGGCCTGGCCGAGGGCCTCGGGCTGGCGGCGGTGGTCGAGGTCCACGACGACGACGAGGTGGCCATCGCCCTCAAGGCGGGCGCCACCATCATCGGGGTCAACCAGCGTGACCTGCGCACCTTCGAGGTCGACCCCTCCCGGGCCGCCCGCCTGGCCGCCCTCATCCCCGACGGAGTCATGAAGATCGCCGAGTCGGGCATCCACACGCCGGCCCAGGTCGACGCCCTGGCCGAGGCCGGCTACGACGCCATCCTGGTGGGGGAGCAGCTCGTGACCGCGCCCGACCCCGCCGCCGCCCTGCGAACCCTCCGAGGAGACCCGTCATGACCGCTTCCGCCACGACCGTTTCTGACGCCAGTCGCTGGCTCCTCCCGCCCGACCGCATCCCGTCGGCGTGGTTCAACGTCGCCCCTCACGTCACCACGCCGCTCCAACCCCCGCTCCACCCCGGGACCCGCCAGCCCATCGGTCCCGACGACCTGGCGCCTCTGTTCCCGATGTCCCTCATCGGCCAGGAGGTCACCGCCGAGCCGTGGGTCGACATCCCGGGGGAGGTGCTCGACGTCCTCCGCATGTGGCGGCCCACCCCCCTGGTGCGGGCCCGCCGCCTCGAAGCCGCCCTCGGCACCCCGGCCCGGATCTACTACAAGGACGAGTCGGTGTCGCCGGCAGGGTCGCACAAGCCGAACACCGCCATCCCCCAGGCCTTCTACAACAAGCAGGACGGCACCGCCCGCCTGGCCACCGAGACCGGGGCCGGTCAATGGGGGAGCGCCCTCTCCCTCGCCTGCTCCCTCTTCGACCTGGAGTGCAAGGTCTACATGGTGCGCTCGTCGTTCCAGCAGAAGCCCTACCGGCGGGTGATGATCGAGACGTGGGGCGGCCAGGTCGTGCCCTCGCCGGTGGACGACCCGTCGTCGCCCGGCTCCCTCGGCTCCGCCATCAGCGACGCGGTGGCCGACGCCGCCAGCCGGCCCGACACCCACTACTCCCTCGGTTCCGTCCTCAACCACGTCCTGCTGCACCAGACCGTCATCGGGCTGGAGGCCAAGGAGCAGCTGGCGGCGGCGGGCGAAGAGAGGCCCGACGTGGTCATCGGCTCGTGCGGCGGCGGGTCGAACTTCGGAGGGATCGCCTTCCCCTTCGTCCCCGACGAGGGCGTGCGGTTGGTGGCGGTGGAGCCGTCGTCGTGCCCCACCCTCACCGGGGGACGCTTCGACTACGACTTCGGCGACACCGCCGGCATGACCCCGCTGCTGGCCATGTACACCCTGGGCCACGACTTCATGCCCCCGCCCATCCACGCCGGCGGCCTCCGCTACCACGGCGACTCCCCGCTGGTCTCCAACCTGGTCCAGTCGGGACGGATCGAGGCGGTGGCTTACCCCCAGGGGAAGTGCTTCGAGGCGGCCATGCAGTTCGCCCGGGTCCAGGGGTCGATCCCGGCGCCGGAGACGTCCCACGCCATTCGGGCCGCCATCGACGAAGCTCTGCTGGCCAAGGAGGAGGGCGCCGAGCGGGTGATCCTCTTCTCCTACTCCGGCCACGGCCTCCTCGACCTGGCCGCCTACGACGACTACGCCAACAACCGCCTGGACGGCTAAGGCGTAGCTGACGGGCTCGGCGGCTTGAGCCGACCATCTCCGACTTGCGAGGGGCGGCCCGGTAGCGTCGGACCTCGGTGTTCGTGAAGATCTGCGGGACGACGAGTGAGGAGGACGCTCTCCTTGCCGTCGCCATGGGCGCCGACGCCTTGGGGTTCGTCTTCGCCCCGTCGCCCCGGATGGTGTCGCCGGCGAAGGTGGCCGACATCGTCAAGCGCCTGCCCCGGGAGATCCTCACCATCGGCGTGTTCCGCAACGAGGCGCCGGAGCGGGTGGTGGCCATCGTCAACCAGGCCGGTCTGGGGGGGGCCCAGCTCCACGGCCGGGAGACGGTGGAGCACGCTCTTTTCGTGCGCCAACGGGTGCGCTTCCTCCTCAAGGCGTTCCCCGCCGGTGATCCTGACGTGGCCAAGTCGGCCGAGTACCTGGCCGACGCGATCATGGTCGACTCGCAGTCGCCCGGCTCGGGCAAAGTCTTCGACTGGGCCCTGGCCGAAGTCCCCAGCGGCATCCGGCTCATGCTCGCGGGGGGACTGACCACGGCCAACGTGGGCGCGGCCATCGCCCAGGTCCACCCCTGGGGCGTCGACGTGGCCACCGGAGTCGAGGCGTCCCCCGGGCGCAAGGACCCCCGCAAGCTGCGCAACTTCATCGTCGCCGCCCGGGCCGCGGCCCACACCGCCGACGACACCGACCCCGCCACCGACGGCGACGACGAGCTGGTCGACGAAGCCGATCTCCCCTTCGACCAGGACGACCTCTAACCCGCGTCGCGGCCTCGCAGCGGACCGGACTTCATCGGATGATTAACACGGCGGCACACCAGGGCAGGGCCATCACCGAACTGGTCGAATGGTGGGAGGACCTTCATGATTGCTCGACCGGATCGCAGCTTGTCAGCCTGATCGTGCCGTCCGGCTGGGGTCGCAGCACGGTTTTGGATGTCCTTGCCGATCGCATCGCCCGCGACGAGTCGAGACCGGGAAAGATTCTCCGGCTGGCCGGACTGGAAGCACCGCACGGGCTTCCCATGCAGGTTGCGTGGCTCACGGGCGTGCTTGAGGAGCAAGGCTGCCTGCAAGTCCGACGGGTCCTAGGCCTCCACCGCACCGAAGGTGTAACCGAAGCGGGCCTGGACCTGCTCGGGCTCTTCGGACTCGTCACGGGATTGCCTGCGCTCCTGGCTGGCTTGCCAGCGTCGTTGCTCCTGAACGTCGCTGCGTCGACCCGGGACCGAGTGGAATCAGGGCAGCTGGCAAAGGTGGCGAGACTGGCCCACGGCCTAGCCTCGTTCTCGAGAAACCTCCCACTGGCCATCCTCATCGACGATGCCGAGCTTCTCGACCCCCGGCTCGTCGAGCGGCTCCTGTTTACGTTGCTCGACCACATTCATTCCGATGTGCTGGCCATCGTGGCGATAACACCCGACTCCGCCGCCGTGGCCCGGTTCACGCCGCCCGAGCGCTACGGCCCTCGTTGGGACCGGATCGCGGGCGTCGATGCCGACCCGAGCATGGACATCTCGGCTCGGCGCCGCCTGATCGAAGCATTGAGGGCGGACTGGCCACCGGATGCGATCGATCGTCTGGCCGCACGGTCGAGGAGTTACGCCGACGTCTGGGCCGTGTTGGATCTTCCGGGTGCCGCAGACGTGCCTCTCGCGGGGAGCAATGACGAGCAGTTGCGACTAGTCGACAGTCTGTCCCGTCACGTCATTGAGCCAGGCCCGCCGCCTCCCGCTGCCCGCGCTCTAGCCTGGGCGGGCGGCCAAATGCACCATGCGCAGCTGACGGCGGCAGTTGTGGCATTACCCGGCGGACACGGCCCCGGCCCCGAACCGCTGAGCGGGCCGTGGATCTCACGTTTCGGCCACGTGGTGCGCTTCAGCCACCCGGCCTATCGCGACCGCGCCGAGCGTTCCGCTTCGGTCCTTTCCCAAGGTGAGCGGGCGGTCATGGGTCCGGCTGTCGTGGCGGCGGCAAGAGAGGTATGTAATCAGGCTGCCCGAGGTGACACCGGCATCGAGGTTGTCAGCGCGCTCCGACCTGTTCTTCATCTGGCCCAACACGCCTCGCTGAACATCAACGCCGAGGTGGCCAACCTCTTAGGACGGCTGCCGGATGAACTGGAGAGCCTCGGTGACGCCGTCGGCGCGCTCGGCACCGCGACTGCCGTCTTCGAAATGCTCAACTACGACGACGAGTCGATCACAGCCATCGGTGACCGATTGACAGCGATAGTCCTACGTCTTGGAAGAATCTTGGCGGACGATGGATCATTCGATCGTGCCGCCGGGCTCGCGGCGGCTATGGAGGGCGGCGCCATCCTCGAAATCGAAGCCAGGATCTGGACGGCCATCACGCTTCTCGACCGACCACCGACGCGCCCCGACGGGGCGAGGCTAGCCGATGCCGTCCTTGTTGAGCTGGATGCGAAGCACACGGAGTACGGCGATGCGGGCGTCGAGTGGCGACTTCTCCTTGCCTTTCACGCAGGCCGCGGTGGCTACTTGACCCTGGCTGAAAAGCTGCTGGCGCCTCTTCTCGGCGATATGCGGACACAAGACCTGGCATTTATAGTCCTTGCAGCGGCCAGCAGCGAGGGCGGCGCCGAGCTCCGGCTTCGCCGGCAAGCTCTACTCGCGGCATATGAGCAGCTCGACCTGGATTCGGACCTCTACGATCGGCTTGGGATCGTCGATGCCTTGGCAAGCGTTGCGCACAGCCTTGGGGACTATGCCGAGGCGCTCATCTTTGGCAGCGAGAAACTCGCAATTCGGCTTGCCCTCTATCCAGTTGACCATCCGGACACCCTTGCTAGCCGTGGCGAAAACGCCGCATGGACCGGCGAGCTAGGGGATGCGCGACGAGCCTTGGCGCTGTCTGAGAATCTGCTGCTCGACGAAACACGGGTGTTCGGCTCTGACCACCCGCGGACCCTCACGACGCGAAACAACACCGCCTTCTGGGTTGGCGAGGCGGGCGACGCTCGCGGGGCTTTGGCGCTGTTTGATTCGTTGCTTCTCGATCAACTTCGAGTACTCGGCCCCGATCATCCCACCACGCTCACCACGCGCAGCAACCTCGCCTCCTTGACGGGGCAGTTGGGCGACTCCCGACAGGCACTAGCGCTGTGCGAAGAATTGCTGCCCGACCTCATCCGCGTGCTAGGACCGTTGCACCCTGAGACGCTGACGACCCGTGACAACGTCGCCTTCTGGACCCTTGAGGTCGGCGACCTCCATCGTGCCCTGGCACTGTCCGAGGCATTGATACCTGACATGGTTCGCGTGTTCGGTCCCGCCCACCCGAGAACTCTGACCGCCCGCAGCAATGCCGCTCTGTGGACCGGTGAGACGGGCGACCACCAATATTCGTTGGCCCTCCTTGTTGCATTGCTGCCCGACATCCTCCGGGTGCTCGGCCCCGATCACCCCAACACGCTTACTGCGCGCGACAACGTCGCCACTATGACCGCCCGAGTGGGCGACGCCGCGCAGGCCCTCGTCATCTCCCAGGAGCTGTTGCCCGACATGGTTCGGGTCTTCGGTCCTAACCACCCGGATACCCTCAAAACACGTGCCAACGTAGCCATCTGGACCGGCCATGTGGGACACGTCTCATTGGCCATAGACCTCTACGAGGCGCTGTTACCCGACATGGTGAGGGTCTTCGGCCTCGAGCATCCGACGACCGTCTTGACCCGAGCAGCAATCGAATCGCTGCGGCACTCGTGACCAATCAGACCCGCAGCGGGAACGACGAGTTTGCGAACGAGCGGACGAATTCGATAGGCGCCGGGTGCCCGGACCAGGGCATTAGCGTGGGCTCCTTGCTCACCGACCCCGTCTCCACCGGCCTCATGGGGGAGCCGTCCGCCGATGGACGCTTCGGCGACTTCGGCGGGCGGTACCTCCCCGAATCCCTCGTCCCGGCGTGTGGCGAGCTCGAACGAGCGTTCACCGAGGCGTGGTCCGACCCCGCCTTCCACGAGCGCTACGAGGGCCTCCTTCGCGACTACGGCGGCCGACCGACGCCCGTCACCGAGTGCCACCGGCTCTCGGAGCGCCTGGGCATCCGGATCTTGCTCAAGCGGGAGGACCTCAACCACACCGGCTCGCACAAGCTCAACAACGTCATCGGCCAGGCGCTCCTCACCGAGCGCATGGGCAAGCGGCGGATGATCGCGGAGACGGGCGCGGGCCAGCACGGGGTGGCCACCGCCACCGCCGCCGCCCTCTTCGGCTTCGAGTGCCGGGTCTACATGGGCGAGGTCGACGTCGAGCGCCAGGCCCTCAACGTCTTCCGGATGAAGCTCCTGGGGGCCGAGGTCATCCCCGTCTCCTCCGGCAGCCGCACCCTGAAGGACGCCATCAACGAGACGCTCCGGGAGTGGGTGGCCAGCGTCGAGTCCACCCACTACTGCCTGGGCTCGGTGATGGGACCCCACCCCTACCCGTGGATGGTGCGGGAGTTCCAGCGCATCGTGGGCCGGGAGGCGGCCGAGCAGTGTCCCCCGATCCTCGACGGCGCCCAGCCCGACGTGGTGGTGGCCTGCGTCGGCGGGGGATCCAACGCCGCCGGCACCTTCGCCGGCTTCGTCGACACCCAGGCCCGCCTGGTCGGGGTGGAGCCCGAGGGTGGGGCCGCCATCGGCCGGGGCGTGCCGGGCGTGGTCCATGGCAGCAAGTCGTTCCTCCTCCAGGACGAACACGGCCAGGTCCTCGAGGCCCACTCCATCTCCGCCGGCCTCGACTACCCCGGCGTGGGGCCCGAGCACGCCCATCTCTCGTCCGTCGGACGGGTCACCTACGTGTCAGCGGGCGACGCCGAGGTCCTCAAGGCCTTCCGCCTCCTGGCTGAGACCGAGGGCATCATCCCCGCCCTGGAGCCGGCCCACGCCCTGGCCTGGGTCATCCGGGCCGCCGGCACCGACGAGCTCCCCCCCGGCACCACCGTCCTCGTCACCCTGTCCGGCCGGGGCGACAAGGACGTGGCCCAGGTCATGGACATGGTCGGCGACCAGCTGTGACGGCCACGCCCGCGGCCGCCACCACCGTTACCGGCACCATCGAGACGTTCCTCCGGGCCCGCCGGGCCGAGGGCCGCAAGCTGCTGGTCCCCTACGTGACGGGCGGACTGGGCAAGGACTGGCTGGCGGTGGTGGAAGCGGTGGCCGCCGCCGGCGCCGACGCGGTGGAGGTGGGCATCCCCTTCTCCGACCCGGTCATGGACGGTCCCGTGATCCAGGAAGCCTCCCAGCGGGCATTGGCCGACGGAATCACCCCCGCCGCCATCGTCACCGCCCTCGGCCAGATCGACACCGGCGGCGTGCCGATCGCGGTCATGACCTACTTCAACATCGTGTTCCGGGCCGGTTACACCCGCTTCGCCCAGCAGCTGGCCGACCAAGGTGTCAGCGGTGCCATCGTCCCCGACCTGCCCCTCGACGAGTTGGACGGGTGGGGCGACGCAGCCGACGAGGCGGGCGTGGAGACCATCCTCCTGGCTGCCCCCACCACGCCCGACGACCGGCTGGTGGCCATCTGCGAGCGCACCCGGGGCTGGGTCTACGGCGTCGGCATCATGGGCGTCACCGGCGAGCGCTCGGCCCTGGCCACGTCCGCCACCCTCATGGCCAAGCGGCTCAAGGCGGTCACCGACAAGCCCGTCCTCATTGGCATCGGCGTGTCCACCCCCTCCCAGGCGGCGGAGGCGGCGGCCGACGGCGACGGGGTCATCGTCGGCTCGGCCCTCGTCCGCCGCCTGCTCGAAGGTTGTGGCCCCGACGGAGCGGCCGACTTCGTGGCCGAGCTCCGGGCCGGCCTCGACAACCGGTAGCCGCCGACGGTCCGAGAGATAGGATCGGGAATCGTGGCGGGTTTCTCGACGGAAGACACCGAGGGCGGCACTTTCGCGAGGATCCGCGGGCAGGAGGCGATCAAAGATGGGCTGTAGCCACTCCCAGTTCGATTCCTTCTGTAGCTCGTGCATGCTCCAGTACGAGCAGGCGGAAAGCGCGCATTGGGCCGCGACGGAGGCCGCCGACCAGGCCGCCAGCGCCAACCGGGCCGCCAATGAAGCCCAAAGACACCGTCTTTCCGCCGAAGCTCACTACCGTCGGATGGAGAAGGAGGCCCGTCGTCCGAATCCGCCCGGCGCCGGCCGCCCGACATCCGGCCCCGCTTCCTCGTCGGACAACGCCCTCCTCTGGATCCTCCTCTTGGGCGTTGCGGTCGTTGTCGGGTTCGGCGCGGTCGCAGCTCTTGTCGCCACCGTGGTCGGCATTCTCGCACTGGTGGTGAAGGTGGCCGTCGTCGTCGGCATCGTCGCCCTGGGCCTCTATGTCCTCAACCGATCCGGGCACTCGTCCCAGGATGGACGCAGGTAGAACCTGTCTCCTGCGCCCCGCCCAGCGGCGGCGACCCCCGGCCGTCCCCTCGCATCCCCCGAGCCGTAACCGGATGTAACCCAATCGGCCACCTGCTGGTCGTAAGGCCGGTGGCCATAGCCCTGCTCTTCCCCGGCCAGGGGACCCAACTCCCCGGTATGGGTGAGGTCTGGCGTACGTCCGCGGCCTGGGAAGTGGTCGAACGGGCCGAATCCGCCCTCGGCCAGCCCCTGGGGCACCTCCTCCTCGACGCCACCGCCGCCGACCTCGGCCGCACCCGCGAGGCTCAGCTGGCGGTCCTGCTCACCTCCCTGATGGCGTGGGAAGCGGTCCGCGACGCCCTCGACGAGGCCCCCGTGGCCTTCGCCGGCCACTCCCTGGGCCAGATAACCGCCCTGATCGCCTCCGGCGCCCTCTCCCTCGAGGACGGCGTGCGCCTGGCCGCGGAGCGCGCCGACTGCACCCAGGCCGCGGCCGACGCCCGTCCCGGACGCATGGCCGCTCTCCTCGGCGCCTCCCTCGACCAGGCCGAGGCCGCCTCCGCCGGCGCTACCTCTGCCGGCCGCACCTCGTGGGTGGCCAACGACAACGCCCCCGGCCAGGTCGTCATCGGCGGCACCCCCGCCGGCGTCGAAGCGGCCGCCGCCCGGGCCCGCAAACTCGGCGTCAAGCGGGTTGTGGCCCTCAAGGTGGGCGCCGCCTTCCACACCCCCCTGATGGCGCCGGCCGCGGCCCACCTCCTCGACCACCTCTCCCACACCACCTTCGCCGCACCCAGCGCGCCCGTGGTCGCCAACACCGATGCCGCCGCCCACTCCGGTGCCGACGGTTGGCCCGAGCGGTTGAGCGCTCATCTCGTGTCACCGGTACGCTGGCGGGAATCGTTGGAGACCCTCGCCGCGCTCGGTGCCCGAACGTTTCTCGAAGTCGGTCCTGGTGCCGTCCTGTCCGGACTGGCCCGCCGAACTCTCTCGGGTGTCACCACCCGCAACGTCGCCGCCCCGAGCGACGTCCCCCTTCTCCTGGAGGTCGCGTGATGGAAGCCGGATCGGTTCACGGCGAGGTGCTCATGGTCCCCGAACGGGTGATCCTGGCTCCCGCCCCCGGCAAGTTCCGCCCTATCGACGAGGCCCTGGCGGGGGCGTCCGAGGCCAGCTCCGACGGGTCCGACGGGTCCGACGTGGCCCGCCAGCAGGTCATCGGGTTCGTCGACGGGATCGGTCACTCCACGCCGGTCCACAGCCCCTTCCACGGTCGACTCATGGGCCTGTTGGCCTCGGCCGGGGAGCGGGTGCGTGAGGGCCAGCCGGTGGCGTGGCTCCGCATGGCCCATTGATGCCGGCGGGATCCGGCCCAGCGGGTACCGCACCGGTGGGGATCGGCGTCGCTATCGCCGGGTGGGGGATGGCCGTCCCCGAACGGCGGGTCACCAACTTCGACCTGGCCCAGATGGTCGACACCAGCGACGCCTGGATCACCGAGCGCACCGGCATCAAGGAGCGGCGGTGGGCGGGCGAGGGCGAGAGCACGGCCACCCTCGCCATCGAGGCCGGGGCCGCCGCCATCAAGAGCGCCGACCTGTGCCCGTCCGACATCGGCTGCTGCATCGTCGCCACCTGCACCCCCGAGCAACCCATCCCGCCCACCGGCGCCTTCGTCCAGGAGGGCCTCGGCCTGCGCTGCGGGGCGTTCGACCTCGACGCCGCCTGCTCCGGGTTCGTCTATGGCCTGGTGGTGGGGGCCACCATGGTCGCCTCGGGTGGTTTCGGGCCCGTCCTCGTCATCGGCTCGGAGACGCTCAGCCGGGTGGCCGACCCCGCCGACCGGGGCACCAACGTGCTCTTCGGCGACGGTGCCGGCGCGGTGGTGCTCGTCCCCAGCGCCGACCGCAACCTGCTGTCCTGGGACCTGAACTGCGACGGGTCCACCGCCCACCTCCTCTAC
The DNA here is from genome assembly GCA_963829165.1 of uncultured Acidimicrobiia bacterium. Taxonomy (GTDB): domain Bacteria; phylum Actinomycetota; class Acidimicrobiia; order Acidimicrobiales; family AC-14; genus JAXDMK01. The sequence continues at coordinate 479,312 of CAWHIC010000007.1, forward strand.
ATCCCGGGCGGCGGCAGCCGGCGGCCCCTCACCGCGGAGACAGTGGCTGCCGGCGAGCAGTGGCTGAAGATGGAGGGCAAGGAGGTCTACCGGCGGGCGGTGCGGGCCATCGTGGAGTCGGCCGAGACGGCCATGGCCACGGCCGGCGTCGACGCCTCCGGGATCGATCTGTTCGTTCCCCATCAGGCCAACATCCGCATCATCGACGGCGCCGCCTCCCGCCTGGGCTTCCCGCCGGAGAAGGTGTTCGTCAACATCGAGCGCTACGGCAACACGTCGGCCGCGTCGGTGCCCATCGCCTTGGCCGAGGCGGCCGACCAGGGACGTCTGCACGACGGCGACCTCGTGCTCCTCTCCGGGTTCGGCGCGGGGATGTCGTGGGCCAGCGCCGTCGTCCGTTGGGGGTCGGGTCGCTGATGGGAGGGCGGGTCGCGCTCGTGACGGGCGCGTCCCGGGGCATCGGCCGGGCGGTGGCGGTGGCCCTGGCGGCCGACGGCCACCGGGTCGGGGTCTGCTTCGGGTCCGACGCCGCCGCGGGGGCGGAGACGTGTGAGGCCATCGAGAGCACGGGCGGGGAGGCGCTGCCCGATCCAGGTCGACGTGAGCCGGACGGAGTCGGTCGAGGCCGCCTTTGCCCAGGTGGAGGAGGCGTGGGGCAAGGTCGAGGTCCTCGTCTCCAACGCCGGCATCAACCGCGACGGGCTCTTGATGCGGATGGGCGACGAGCAGTGGTCGGAGGTCCTGCGCACCAACCTCGACGGGGCGTTCCACGTCGTGCGCCGGGCCACGCCGGGCATGGTGCGGGCCCGGTGGGGGCGAATCGTGCTGGTCGGATCGGTGGTGGCCTTCAGCGGCTCGCCCGGGCAGGCCAACTACGGCGCGGCCAAGGCGGGACTCATCGGACTCACCCGCAGCGTGGCCCGCGAGCTCGGCTCCCGGGGGATAACGGTCAACCTGGTGGCACCGGGGCCGATCACGACGGCGATGACGGACGCGCTCACCGACGAGCGCAAGGCGCAGATGACCGGCCAGGTACCCTTGGGTCGGTTCGGCACACCCGAGGAGGTCGCCGCGGTGGTGGCCTTTCTCTGCTCCGACGCAGCCGGTTACGTGTCGGGCGCGGTCCTCCCTGTCGACGGCGGCATGGGCATGGGCCACTGAGATCGCTGATGACACTTCCTGAGGAGGAACTCACAACATGGATCGCGCGACAGTCCTCGAGCAGCTCACCGAGGTGGCCGTCGACGTGCTCGGGGTCGACCCCGGCATCGTCTCCGAATCGTCCAGCTTCAAGGACGACCTCGACGCCGACAGCCTCGACCTGGTCGAGGTCGTGATGGCGCTGGAGGAGCGCTTCTCGATCTCGGTCCCCGAGGACAAGCTCGACGGCATCACCACCGTGGGCGAGGCCATCGACCTCGTCATCGGCATCGCCGAGCCGGCCGAGCCAGCCGAGAGCGCCAACCCGGCATGACCCGAGAGGCGCGCTCGCGGGTCGCGGTGGTCGGCATGGGAGTCAAGTGCCCGGCGGGCAGCGACCTCGACACCTTCTGGGCCAACCTCCTCTCGGGACGGTCGTTCGCGGCCCGCATCAGCCGCTTCGACCCCTCCGACCTGCCCGTGCAGTTCGCCGGCGAGGTGGCCGACTTCGACCCCCTCGCCTACCTCGACTACAAGGAGGCCAAGCGGTCCGACCGGGTGGCCCAGCTCGGCTTCGCGGCCGCGGCCGACGCCCTGGCCGACGCCGGCGACCTCGGGGCCGACCCCGCCCGCTGCGGCGTCGTCGCCGGCACGGGGGTGGGCGGGCTCATGACCCAGGAGGCCCAGGAGCAGATCCTGTTCAGCAAGGGCGCGTCGCGGGTCAGCCCCATGCTCGTCCCCATGATGATGGCCAACGCCACCGCCGCCCTCATCGGCATGAAGCTGGGCTGGACGGGCCCCAACTTCTGCGTGGCCACCGCCTGCGCCGCCGGCTCCCACGGGGTGGGGGAGGGGGCTCGCCTGATCCGGGAGGGCTCGGCCGACGTGGTGCTGGCCGGGGGCAGCGAGGCCGCGGTCACGCCCATCGCCATCGCCGCCTTCGCCCGCATGGGGGCCCTCAGCGGCCGTCACGAGGCTCCCGAGCTGGCCTCCCGTCCCTTCGACGTGGCCCGCGACGGCTTCGTCATCGGCGAGGGCGCCGCCTTCCTGGTGCTGGAGCGCTGGGACCGGGCCGTCGCCCGCGGCGCCCGCATCTACGGCGAGGTCGCCGGCTACGGCCGCAACGCCGACGCCTACCACATCACCGCCCCGTCGCCCGGGGGTGTGGGCGCGGCCGAGTGCATGCGCCTGGCCCTGGTCGACGCGGGGATGGAGCCGTCCGACATCGGCCACGTCAACGCCCACGGCACGTCCACCCCGCTCAACGACGCGGCCGAGGCCGAGGCCATGCTCAAGGTCTTCGGCGAGAACGGGCCGCCGGTCACGTCCATCAAGGGCGCCACCGGGCACCTCATCGGCGCCGCGGGCGCGGTCGAGGCGGTCACGTCCTTCCTGGCCATGCGGGACGGGCTGGTGCCGCCGACGGCCAACTTCGAGCGCACCGAGGACGAGCTGGCCATCGACGTCGTCCACCGCCAGCCCCGGAAGCTGGCCGCGGCCCCGGTGGTGTCGAACTCCTTCGGCTTCGGCGGCCACAACGCCAGCCTGGTGCTCGCCCCCGCCCCATGACCCCCGAACAGTTGACCGAGTAGATGACCGGCGTCCCCGTCGCGGCCCGCCGCGGCGGCGCCGTCCAGGCATCCCTCACCGAGCTCGACGGGCGGCAGGTGGCGTGGTTCCGGCTGGCCGGGGGTCCCCACCGGGGCGCCATCGGCCCCGTCGAGGGACAGGTCCTCGAGCGCCTCATCCGCCTGGCCCTCGACGTGGGGGTGCCGGTGGTGGGGGAGCTGTCCACCTCGGGCGCCGACGTCCGGGAGGGACTGGCCTCCCTCCACGCCTGGGGACGGGTGGCCCGGGCCCTGAGCGAGGCGTCGGGGACGGTGCCCATCGTGTTCTCGGTGATCGGGTCCGTGCCTGGCCGGACCTGCCCTCATGCTGGGCATCGCCGACCACGTGGTGATGACCGCCGACGCCTACGCCTACGTGAGCGGACCGGCGTCGGTGCAGGAGTTCACCGGCCTGCCGACCACCAGCGCCGAGCTGGGGGGAGCCGACGTCCACGCCCGGCGCAGCGGCCTGGCCTCGCTGGTGGTGGCCGACGAGGCGGAGGCGGCGTGGGCCGTCGGCGACCTCCTGTCCTACCTGCCGTCCCACTGGCGAGCGGATGCACCGGTCGTGGCCTGCGACGACCCGGTCGACCGGCCCTGCCGGGTGGCGGCCACCACCGTCCCCGACAAGGCCACCGCCTCCTACGACGTGCGCACCGTGATCGGCGACATCGTCGACCGCGACTCGTTCCTCGAGGTGAGGGCGGGCGCCGCGCCCAACGTGGTCACCGGCTACGGCCGCCTCGACGGCGCCCCGGTGGGAGTCATCGCCAACCAGCCCAGCTACCGGGCGGGCACCCTCGACATCGACGCCTCCACCAAGGCGGCCCGCTTCGTCCAGTGCTGCGACGCCTTCGGCATCCCCCTCGTCACCTTCGTCGACAGCTCCGGGTTCCAGCCGGGCAAGGACATCGAGTGGCAGGGCATCATCCGCTACGGCGCCCAACTGGTGGCGGCCTACTCGGCGGCCACCGTCCCCCGCATCTGCGTCGTCCTGCGCAAGGCCTACGGCGGGGCCTACATCGTCATGGACTCCCGGGGCCTGGGCAGCGACCTCGTCCTGGCCTGGCCCACGGCCGAGATCGCGGTGATGGGCGCCCCCGGGCGCGGTGCAGATCCTCCACCGCCGCCGCCTCGACGCCTTCGACGACCCCGCCGACCGGGCCCGGTCGGCGTCCCAGTTGGAGGCCGACTACGCCTCCCGCTACTGCACGCCCCAGGTGGCGGCCGAGCGGGGCTACGTCGACGACGTGATCGACCCCACCGACACCCGCCGGCTGCTGGTGGCGGGCCTGGCCGCCCTCCGTTCCAAGCGGGTGCCCCCGCGGGACGGTCTCAAACACTCCAACCCGCCCCTCTAGACGAACGCGACGAGGCCCCGATTGCTGCTCGAAGGTAAGAAAGTGCTGGTCACCGGGGTCCTTCACGAGTCCTCGATCGCCTACTCGGTGGCGGCCCTGGCCCAGGAGCAGGGGGCCGAGATCGTGCTCACCGGCTTCGGGCGGGGGATGAGCCTCACCAAGCGCACCGCCCGCCGGCTGGCGACCGAGCCCGACGTGCTCGAGGTCGACGTCACCGACCCCGCCCACCTCCTCTTCCTCACCGAGGAGCTCACCAACCGGTGGGGACGGGTCGACGGCGTCCTCCACGCGGTGGCCTTCGCCCCCGCCAACTGCCTGGGGGGCGACTTCATGCAGCCGGAATGGGCCGACGTGAGCACCGCCCTCCACGTGTCGGCCTACTCGCTCAAGGCCCTGGCCGGGGCCTGCCTGCCCCTGCTGCGGGCGGCCGGCGGCGGGTCGATCGTCGGCCTCACCTTCGACGCCCGGTACGCGTGGCCGGCCTACGACTGGATGGGCGTGGCCAAGGCCGCCCTGGAGGCCACGTCCCGCTACCTGGCCCGCGACCTCGGACGCGACCGGGTGCGGGTCAACCTGGTGTCGGCCGGGCCGCTGCGCACCATCGCGGCCAAGGGCATCACCGGCTTCGCCCAGATCGAGGACACGTGGGCCGGCCGGGCCCCCCTCGGCTGGGACACCCGCGACGCGGGGCCGGTGGCCAAGGCGTGCGTGGCCCTTATGTCCGACTGGTTCCCGGCCACGACGGGGGAGATGCTCCACGTCGACGGCGGGTTCCACTCCCTGGCCGCCGCGATTGGCGGAGGGCTCCCTCCGCCGGAGCCGCCACCCGCCTGAGAAAACCACCGTCCCGCCCTTGCGGAACGGAGAGGCGATGGCATCCTGGGCCGAATGCGAACCTTCCCGCGGTGGCGGTATGTCCTGGTAGCGGCCGTCGTCTCGGCTCTGGCCGTCGTCCTGGTCCCGGCGGGGCCGGCCACGGCCGCGCCCACGTGGGCGCCGGCGTCCACCGCTCCCATCCATCCGGGCGTCCAGACGGAGACCCAGGGCGGCCAGTGCACGTCGAACTTCGTGTTCTACGACGGGCCCACCGTCTACATCGGCCAGGCCGCCCACTGCTCGACCACCGGCGGCCAGACCGACACCAACGGCTGCCTGGCGGGGTCGCTACCGGTCGGCACCCCCGTCACCGTGGGCGGGGCGTCGAAGCCGGGGACGATGGTCTACAACTCCTGGCTCACGATGCAGGCCCGGGGCGAGGCCAACGCCGACACCTGCAAGTACAACGACATCGCCCTGGTGAAGCTCGACCCGGCCGACGCGGCCAAGGTCAACCCGTCCATCCCCCACTGGGGCGGGCCCAACGGGCTGAACTCGGCCGGCACCAAGTTCCTGCAGCGGGTGTACAGCTACGGCAACTCCAGCCTGCGCCTGGGCCTCACCCTGCTCAGCCCCAAGGTGGGGCTCAGCAACGGTGACGGCGGCGGGGGATGGACCCACAGCGTCTCCACCCTCACGCCCGGCATCCCCGGCGACTCGGGCAGCGCCTTCCTCGACTCCTCTGGGAAGGCGTTGGGCGTCCTCAGCACCCTCAACGTCGCCGTGCCGGGAGGCGTCACCAACGGTGTCGGCGACCTGCGGCGGGAGCTCGACTACCTGCGCACCGTCCCCGCCTTCGCCGGGGTGCAGCTGGCCCTGGGCACCACCGCCTTCACCCCTAACAAGCTCCCCCTCGGCCTCTGAGGGTTCGAGCTCGGCGGTAGGGTCCGCCGATGGCTCTCGCTCCCGGTGACCCCGCGCCCGACTTCTCCCTGCTCGACCAGTCCGAGTCCCCGGTGCGCCTGGGCGACTTCAAGGGCCGCAAGGTGCTCGTCTACTTCTACCCGAAGGCCGATACGCCCGGCTGCACGACCCAGTCCTGCGGGCTGCGGGACGTGGCCGGCGAGGTGGGCGACACCGCCATCCTCGGGATCAGCCCCGACAAGCCGGCCAAGCAGGCCAAGTTCGACACCAAGTACGGCCTCGGCTTCCCCCTTCTGGCCGACCAGGACCACGCGGTGGCCGAGGCCTACGGCGCCTGGGGCGAGAAGAGCATGTACGGCAAGAAGTACATGGGCATCATCCGCTCGGCCTTCCTGATCGACGAGGACGGCACGATCGCCCAGGCCTGGTACAAGGTCTCGCCCAAGGACACCGCCACCAACCTGCTGTCCGCCATCGCCGCCGCCTGACCCGGATTCCGCGGGGCCTGGTCCACCCGTTTGGATCACCGCGATGGTCGTGGAACGGCCGATCGGGCTCGGATCACAGCCATTCCCGCGCACGAATCGTTTCGTGCCGCCGAACCGTGGTGGACGTCGACCTGGGTGCCCGGAGCGGGACTCGAACCCGCACGCCCTTTCGGACAAAGGTGTTTGAGACCTTCGCGTCTACCGTTCCGCCATCCGGGCCGTACCCACGGACAGTAGGGCAAAAAGAGAGGAGCCCCAAGGAAGTTTCCTCCGCTTCTGGACCCGAGGGTCCTTCCGCTTCGGGTGCCCCCTTGGGACTCCGGAAGGCAAATGTAAGCCTGCCTCCCGGATCTGTCAACCCCTTTTTGAGGGGGCGGTCACACTCCCCAGGCTGGAGCTTGGTCGAGGAGGAAGCGGCTCACGGCCAGGCAGCGGTCGAGCATGTCGCAGAGCAGCTCCTCGCCGGCCAGCACCTTGGCCAGCGACACCTGCTGGCGGGCGACGATGGTGAGGCTGCGCTCGGGCGCGTCGGTGACGGAGGCGAAGGAGTCGATGGCCGACACCTCCAGCGGGAGGTCGGGACCGCCCACGCCGGCCAACTCGGTGGCCAGCAGGAGCAGGTCGGGACCCTTGGGCAGCGGGGGCAGGGCCCACGTGAAGATGAGGGGGAACTGGAAGTCGTCGGCCGGGTCCTCGTCGTCGGGGAGGTTCGACACCACGTCCTCGAAGGCGAGGAGCACCCGGGGCTCGACCTCGAGGGCGAGGTGCAGGTCGAGCGGGCCGCCGCAGCCCTCCTCCGGGTGGAGGTCGACCTCCCACACCTGGCGGAGGGAGTAGGTCTCCACGAAATGGCGCTCGTCGTGGACGTGGAAGCCGTGGTCGACGGCGTGGTCCTTGAGCTCCGCTACATATCCGGCGACGTCGATGGCAGCCATGGGTGGTAGGACGAGCGTAGGCGGTGGGGCGGGCTACGGCGGGTAGCGTCGAACAGTGACCGACGACCGCCTCATCGCCCTCCTCAACGAGGTCGCCGCCGCCGTCCACGACGCCCTGGCCACCCTCGACGACTGGGGGCCGGCGGGCACCCGCCCGGGCCAGTACTTCAGCGACCTGGCTGCCGACGAGGTGGCGGTGGCGATGCTCGTGGCGGGGGGACTGGGCGTGCTCAGCGAGGAGACGGGTCTCCACCACCCCGACCGCGACGTGGTGGTGGCCCTCGATCCGGTCGACGGTTCCACCAACGCCTCCCGCAAGCTGCCCTGGTACGCGACCAGCCTGGCCGCGGTCGACGGCGCCGGGATCCGGGCCGCAGTGGTGGTCAACCAGGCCACGGGCGACCGGTTCGAGGCGGTGCGGGGGGCGGGGGCCACCTGCAACGGCCGTCCCCTGGCCACCACCGGCTGCTCGGCCATGGGCGACGCCATCGTCGGGCTCAACGGCTGGCCGTCGGCCCACCTCGGTTGGCGCCAGTTCCGGGCTTTGGGGTCGGCCGCCCTCGACATCTGCGCCGTGGGCCGCGGCCAGCTCGACGCCTACATCGACTGCAGCGTCCACGCCCAGGCCCCCTGGGACTACCTGGGCGGCGTCCTCGTGTGCCGGGAGGCGGGCGGGCTGGTGGTCGACGCCAGCGGCGCCGAGATCGTCTCCCTCGGCTTCGACGACCGGCGCACGCCGGTGGCGGCCGCCTCCGAGAAGCTGCTGGCGGAGGCGCTCGGGGCCCGGGCCGGCCTCCGCTGAGGATCGTGCCGGCCGCCCTCCGCCCGCGGCTGCAGACCGTGCTCCTCGGCCTCTACCGCCGGCTGCCGCTGTCCGGCCGGCTGTTGGTCGTGCGCACGCTCACCCCGTCGTTCCACGTCGGAGCCCTGTGCGTGATCGAGCGGGCCGACGGGGCGCTGCTCCTGCTGCGCCAGTCCTACCGGCGCCAGGAGGCGTGGGGGCTCCCGGGGGGGCTCCTCAAGCGGGGGGAGGAGCCGGCCGACGCCGTCCGGCGCGAGATCGGGGAGGAGCTGGGCGTCGAGGTCGAGGTCGACGACGCCCCCATGGTGGTGGTCGACGCCGGCCACCGCCGGGTGGACGTCATCTACCGGGGACGGCTGCCGGGCGACGACCCCGATCCGCCCCCACCGGCTCCCATGTCCCCCGAGATCGTGGAGGTGCGCTGGTTCCCCCGGAACGATCTGCCGATCCTGCTCCCGGAGGCCACCACCGCTCTCATCGAGCTGGCCCGGGCCACCCGCCCGCCAACCGGGTGACGAGGCAGTCGAGAGCGGGCACCCCGTAGGCTGTGGCCCACGTAGGGCGCTTAGCTCAGCTGGAAGAGCACCTGGCTTACAACCAGGCGGTCGGGGGTTCGAGTCCCTCAGCGCCCACCCCCGGCCCGCGGTCGCAGAAAATTCGAGCTTCTCGGGGCCTCAGGAAAACAGTGGACAACCGGCGTTCATCCGACGTTTGCTAATCGCGTTCACACAAAGCGCCTGCGTTTCGTAGCATGGCGCCCGACGCCCATTTCCGAGGAGGGACCTACGTGTTCGGACGCCTTGGTGGCTGGTGCCACGATCACCGTCGCATCGTGCTGGTCGGGTGGGTTCTCGCCCTGTTCGTGGCGGGCGGCATCCTCGGCTCGGTCGGCAGCGCCTACCGGGCCGACTTCAACCTGCCCAACGTCGAGAGCCGCCAGGGCTTCGAGGTCCTGGAGGAGCACTTCGGCGGCCAGGGCACCGGTGAGAGCGGCACCGTCGTCTTCCGGTCCGACAAGGGAGTCAACGATCCCTCCGTCCGAGGGGTCATGGAGCCGTTCCTGGCCGAGGTGGCCGAGGTCGACCGGGTGGCGCGCGTCGTCAGCCCCTATTCCGAGGACGGATCGAACCAGATCTCCGACACCGAGGGCCACCAGGGCGACATCGGCTACGCCACCGTCGAGCTCGACCCCGAGGTCACGTTCGAGAACGCCATAGAGATCAGCGACGCCATCAAGGAGGCCATGCCCACCCAGGCGGGCCTGCAGATCGAGCTGGGCGGGGCCATCTTCGGGGAGTTCGAGCCGCCATCGTCGGAGCTGCTGGGCGTGGCCTTCGCCATGGTCATCCTGGTCCTGGCCTTCGGGTCGGTGCTGGCCATGGGCCTGCCCATCAGCGTCGCCCTGGCCGGCATCAGCATCGGCACCATCACCGTGGGCCTGCTCTCCAACCTCATCACCATCCCCGACTTCGCCACCCAACTGGGCCTGATGATCGGCCTCGGCGTCGGCATCGACTACGCCCTGTTCATCGTCACCCGGTTCCGGGAGCAGCTCCACGCGGGCGACGACATCGGCCCCGCGGTGCGCAAGTCGATCGACACCGCCGGGCGGGCGGTCGCCTTCGCCGGCATCACGGTGGTGATCTCCCTCCTGGGCATGCTGGTGATGCAGATCAGCTTCGTGTCCGGCCTGGCCATCGGCGCCGCGGTGGTGGTGCTCATGACCATGGTCGCCGCCCTCACCCTCCTGCCCGCCCTCCTCGGCTTCGCCGGCAACCGGGTCGAGCTCACCCGCTGGCGGGGCCTGATCGGCGCCTCCCTGCTCGCCATCGGCCTCCTGGGCGTGGGGCTCAAGGTGCCCGTGCTGTTCGCGGTGTGCCTGCCCCTGGCGGCGATCGTCATGCTGGCCAGCCTGGCCGTGCGGCCCCTGCGCCAGCCGGTGCCCCGCCCCGCCCCCCGGCCTCGCAACCAGACCCTCGCCTACCGTTGGAGCCGGGTCATCCAGCACCACCCGTGGCCGTCGGCCATCGGCGCGGTGCTGCTGCTCATCCTGCTCGCCCTGCCCGTCTTCGGCCTGCGCCTGGGCTTCTCCGACGAGGGCAACTACGCCGAGGAGACCACCACCCGCAAGGCCTACGACCTGCTGGCCGAGGGCTTCGGCCCCGGGTTCAACGGCACCATGCTGGTCGTCTCGGAACTGCCCGCGGGCACTCCCGACAGCGCCCTGCAGCGGGTCACCGACGCCCTGCAGTCGGCGCCGGGCGTGGCCTTCGCCAGCGACGCGGCCAAGAACGACCCCGACAACCCCACCGCCGCCCTGTGGCGGGTGGTGCCGACGACGTCGCCCCAGGACGCGGCCACCACCAAGCTGGTCTCCGACCTGCGCGACGACATCCTGCCCCCGGCCACGGCCGACACCGGGCTCGACGTCTCCGTCACCGGGACGGTGGCCATCCTGGTCGACTTCTCCGACTACATGACGGCCCGGATGCCCATCTTCTTCGGGGCCGTGCTCGGTCTGTCGTTCCTGCTGCTCATGACCGTGTTCCGGTCGGTGCTGGTCCCGCTCAAGGCGGTGATCATGAACCTGCTGTCGCTGGGCGCCGCCTTCGGCGTGGTCGTGGCCATCTTCCAGTGGGGCTGGGGGGCATCGCTCCTCAACCTCGACAAGGCGCCCATCGAGCCGTTCGTGCCCATGATGCTGTTCGCCATCGTCTTCGGCCTGTCGATGGACTACGAGGTCTTCCTCCTGTCCCGGATCCGGGAGGCGTGGAAGCTGTCGGGCGACAGCCGGGAGTCGGTGGCCGACGGCCTGGCCGCCACCGCCCGGGTGATCACCGCCGCCGCCCTCATCATGGTCTTCGTCTTCGGCAGCTTCCTGCTGGAGAACGACCGGGTCATCAAGCTGTTCGGCATCGGCCTGGCCGGGGCCGTGCTGCTCGACGCCACCATCGTCCGGATGCTCCTCGTGCCCGCCACCATGGAGCTGCTGGGTGACAAGAACTGGTGGCTGCCCCGTTGGCTCGACAAGCTCCTGCCCGACGTCGCCATCGAGGGTGATACGACCTCGGCGATCACCGACGACCGGGTGCCCACCGCCACCGGCCGCTAACCCGCACCCGTGCCGACGCCCGTCGGGCCCGTCGCCCCCGATCCCAACGACCCCGACCTGTGGTCGGAGTGGTACGACGACGACGACGACCCGGCGGGTGGGTACGGTGCGAGTCGCTACGGGTGGCCGGTGCGGTTGTTGGCCATCGTGGCGATCCTCGCCGTCATCCTCGTGCTCGTCCTCTGAGCCACGGGCGGACCGTAAGCTGGCGCCGGTGCTCGGCCTGCCGGACGACGTCCGCGCCTGCCTGTTCGACCTCGACGGCGTGCTCACCAGCACCGCCGTGGTCCACGCCGCGGCCTGGAAGCAGATGTTCGACGGTTACCTCCGGGAGCGAGCCGAGGGCGCCGGCGAGCCGTTCGTCCCCTTCGACATTGCCACCGACTACGTCGCCTACGTCGACGGCAAGCCCCGCAACGACGGCACCCGCGACTTCCTGGCGTCGCGCCGGATCGTGCTCTCCGCCGACGAGGTGCGGGAGCTGGGGTTGCGCAAGAACGAGATCGTCCTGCGCCTGATCCGGGAAGGCGGCGTCCAGGCCTACCCGGGATCGGTCGACTACCTCCGCCGCTGCCGGGAGGCGGGCCTGGCCCGGGTGGTGGTGTCGTCGAGCACCAACTGCCGCGACGTCCTGGTGGCGGCCGGCGTCATCGAGCTGGTCGACGGGTACATCGACGGGATCGTGGCCGAGCAGCGTCGATCTCCCGGGCAAGCCCGCGCCCGACACCTTCCTGGCCGGGGCGGCCCTGGCCGGCGTCACGAGCGACCAGGCGGCGGTGTTCGAGGATGCCCTGGCCGGCGTGGAGGCGGGCCGGGCCGGCGCTTTCCGCTACGTGGTCGGCGTCGACCGGGTGGGCCACGCCGACGCCCTCCGGGCCCACGGCGCCGACATCGTGGTCGGCGACCTGAGCGAGCTGGTGGCGGCGGAGTCGGAACCCGGATGATCACCGAGCCGACGTACGTGGTGGAGCCGTGGTGTGTCCGGGAGACCGAGCTGCGCCTCGACCTCCTCAGCCAGAGCGAGTCGGTGTTCGCCCTGTCCAACGGCCACATCGGGCTGCGGGGCAACCTCGACGAGGGTGAGCCCTACGGCGTGCCCGGCACGTACCTCAACGGGGTCTACGAGCTGCGGCCCCTGCCCTATGCCGAGGCCGGCTACGGCTACCCCGAGTCGGGGCAGTCGGTGATCAACGTCACCAACGGCAAGCTCCTCCGGCTCCTGGTCGACGACGAGCCCTTCGACGTGCGTTACGGCGTCGTGCGGTCCCACGAGCGCAGCCTCGACCTGCGGGCGGGCACCCTCACCCGGCGGGTGGAGTGGGTCTCGCCCGCGGGGCAGGCGGTGCGGGTGACGTCGGTGCGGCTGGTGTCGCTCACCCAGCGGGCGGTGGCGGCGATCAGCTACACCGTGGAGGCGGTGGGCGAGCCCGCCCGGGTGGTGGTGCAGTCCGAGCTGGTGGCCAACGAGGCCGCCCCCGTCCGGTCCGGCGACCCTCGGGTGGCGGCCGCCATCGACTCGCCCTTGCAGTCCGAGGACCACGCCGCCGACGACCAGCGGGTGATCCTCGTGCACGGCACCAAGGCCAGCCACATCCGGATGGCGGCGGGCATGGACCACGTCGTCGAGGGGCCGGCGCGGTGTTCGATCGACTCGGAGAGCTTCCCCGACATCGGCCGGGTGTCGGTGACCACGACGCTGCAGCCGGGGGAGCAGCTGCGGGTGGTGAAGTTCGTGGCCTACGGGTGGTCGGGCCTGCGTTCGGTGCCGGCCTTGCGGGACCAGGTGGCGGCGGCCCTGCTCGCCGCCCGCCACGCGGGCTGGGACGCGCTGGTGGCCGATCAGCGGGCCTACCTCGACGACTTCTGGGCCCGGGCCGACGTGGAGCTCGACGGCGACCCCGGCGTGCAGCAGGCGGTGCGCTTCGCCCTCTTCCACGTCTTGCAGGCGGGGGCCCGGGCCGAGCAGCGGGCCATCCCGGCCAAGGGCCTCACCGGTCCCGGCTACGACGGGCACTCCTTCTGGGACACCGAGATCTTCGTCCTCCCCCTGCTCACCTACACCGTCCCCCGGGCGGTGGCCGACGCCCTCGCCTGGCGGCGCGACACCCTGCCCCGGGCCCGGGAGCGGGCGAAGCAGCTGGGGCTGCAGGGGGCCGTCTTCCCCTGGCGCACCATCGCCGGCGAGGAGTGCTCCGCCTACTGGCCGGCGGGCACGGCCGCCTTCCACGTCAACGCCGACATCGCCGCCGCCGCCGTCCGCTACGTGGAGGCCACCGGCGACCGGGAGTTCGAACGCACCATCGGGCTGGAGCTGCTGGTGGCCACCGCCCGGCTGTGGCGCTCGCTCGGCCATCACGACCACCAGGGCCGGTTCCGCATCGACGGGGTCACCGGGCCCGACGAGTACAGCGCGGTGGCCGACAACAACGTCTACACCAACCTCATGGCCCAGCAGAACCTCCGGGAGGCGGCCGCGGCCGCCGAGCGCCACCCCGATGAGGCGAGGGTCCTGGCCGTCGACGACGAGGAGACGGCCTCGTGGCGGGACGCGGCCGCGGCCATGTTCGTGCCCTACGACACCGTCCTCGGCGTGCATCCCCAGGCCCAGGGCTTCACCGACCACCAACAGTGGGACTTCGCGTCCACGCCCGCCCACGAGTACCCGCTCTTCCTCCACCATCCCTACTTCGACCTGTACCGCAAGCAGGTGGTGAAGCAGGCCGACCTCGTCCTCGCCCTCCACCTGCGGGGCGACGCCTTCACACCGGAGGAGAAGGCCCGCGACTTCGACTACTACGAGCGGCTGACGGTGCGCGACTCGTCCCTGTCGGCCTGCACCCAGTCGGTCATGGCCGCGGAGGTGGGCCACTTGGGACTGGCCTTCGAGTACCTGCGGGAGACGGCCCTCATCGACCTCCGCGACCTGGGCAACAACACCCGCGACGGCCTCCACCTGGCCGCCCTGGCCGGCACCTGGTCGGCGGTGGTGTGCGGGTTCGGCGGGCTGCGCGACCACGGGGGCCGGCTGTGCTTCGCCCCCCGGCTGCCCGAGCAGCTCAACCGCATCGCCTTCCGCCTGACTGTTCGGGGCCGGCGGCTGCGGGTCGAGATCACCCCCACGGTGGCGACCTACGTCCTCCTCGAAGGCGAACCGCTGGCCCTGGCCCACCACGGCGAGGAGCTGCTGGTGACGACGGGGGAGGCAGTCGAGCGCAAGGTTCCCGCCTTGACGCCCCGTCCTCGCCCGTCGCCGCCCCCGGGCCGGGAGCCGGGCTCGGTGCTCCGGATGCCGGACGACGACGCCAACAGCCCCGCACCCGGCGCCAGGCCTGCGGGTCAGGCCGGGTAGACCACCACCTCGGTGGCCTTGACCGCGATCCACACGTCGGCCTCGTCGACCAGGCCCATCTCGGCGACGGCGGACGCGGTGACCTCGGCCACAACCGACGGATTGGCGTCGACCCGCACCCGGAGGCGGTCGCCCACCGCCTCGACGGCCGTGACCCGTCCTGGCCAGGCGTTGCGGGCCGATCCCTCGGGGCGGGAGCGGTGGAGGGACACGGCCCGGGGATGCACCACCGCCAGCACCGGGCCCGGCGGCATGTCGTCGGCGACGACGAGGGTGGCTCCCCCGTCCATCAGCAGCCGGCCGCCGGCGACCGCCTCCCCGGCGAAGAGGTTGGTGCCGGCCAGCGCCGCCACCCACGGCGATCGCGGCCGGGCCGTGATCTCTGCGGGAGTGCCCGTCTGCGCCACCCGGCCCCCGTCCAGCACCAGGACCTGATCGGCCAGGGCGGCCACGTCGATCGGGTCGTGGGTGACCAGCACCCGCACGCCCGGAAACGTGGCGAGGTGGTGGCGGAGGTCGCGCCGCACGTCGTTGCGGGTGGTGGCATCGAGGGCGGCCAGCGGCTCGTCCAGCAGGAGGAGGGTGGGGGAGGGGGCGAGAGCCCGGGCCAGTGCGACCCGCTGGGCCTGGCCCCCGGAGAGCTGCCCCGGCCGGGCCGACGCCCGCTCCGCCAGCCCCACCCGCTCGAGCCAGCCTTCGGCCTGGTGGCGGGCCTCGGTCCGGCGCACTCCGTGGCGCCGCAGCCCGAAGGCCACGTTGTCGCGGGCGTCGAGGTGGGGGAAGAGGAGATGGTCCTGGAAGACGACGCCCACCGGCCGCCGCTCGGGGGGCACGTACACACCCTCCGCCGGGTCGTCGAGGACGATCCCGTCCAGCTCGATGCGGCCCCCGTGGAGGGCCCGCAGCCCGGCCAGGGCCCGCAGGAGGGTGGTCTTGCCGGCTCCGTTGGGACCGATCACGGCCAGCGTCTGACCCGGCTCGACCGCGAGGGCGACGTCGAGGGTGAACCCGTCGAGGTCGACTCGGACGTCGGCGCGCAGGCTCATCGAGTGGTGAGCCACCGGTCGCGCAAGCCGATCAGGACGGCCAGCGACACCGCCAGGAGGACCAGCGACAACACGATGGCGGCATCGGGACTCGACCCTTCGAGCTTGATGTAGACGAAAAGCGGCAGGGTCTGGGTGGTGCCCTGGAGGTTGCCGGCGAAGGTGATGGTGGCGCCGAACTCGCCCAGGGCCCGAGCCCAGCACAGCACGGTGCCGGCCACCAGCGACGGGGCCACCAGGGGCAGGGTCACCGTGCGGAAGACCGCGAACCGAGCCGCGCCCAGGGTGCGGGCCGCGTCCTCCAGGCGACGGTCGGCGGTGCGGAACGCCGCCTCCAGCGTCAGCACCAGGAACGGCATGGCCACGAACGCCTCGGCCACGATCGCCCCCGCGGTGGTGAACGGGAGATTGACGC
This sequence comes from uncultured Acidimicrobiia bacterium, assembly GCA_963829165.1. GTDB lineage: Bacteria > Actinomycetota > Acidimicrobiia > Acidimicrobiales > AC-14 > JAXDMK01. The sequence continues at coordinate 495,307 of CAWHIC010000007.1, forward strand.
CGATGCGGTCGAGCTCGCGACCCACGAGCCCCCGGCGGCCCAGGGCGAGGAGGAGGGCGACCCCGCCCACGACAGGGGGCAGCACCATGGGCAGCGTCGTGAGGGCCCGGACGACCCGTTTGCCGGGATAGTCCACCCGGGCCTGCACCCACGCCAGCGGCACGCCCAGGACCAGGGCGACGGCTGTCGCCGAGAGCGACGTCACCAGCGACAGGCGCAGGGCGTCGAGCGCCGGAGGTTGGGTCAGCTCGTGCCACGCCGACGACCACGGTGCCCGCCACACCAGTCCGGCGAGGGGCAGGGCGAAGAACAGGGTCGCCAGCACTGCCACCACGACGGGCCCGACCGGCGCACCGTCGAGCACACCGTCCGTTCCCCGGCGACGCCGCCCCGACCGCACCCTCAGTCGGCGGCGATCTCGACGACGACGCTGGTCGACTTGACCGCGGCCACGGCCATCACCCCGGGGGCGAGGCCCAGCTCGTCGGCCGCCTCCCGCGTCATGAGGGACACGACCCGGTGGGGACCGGCCTGGATCTCGACCTGGGCGGTCACCGTGTCCTTCACCACCCGGGTGACGATGCCCGGGAAGCGGTTCCGGGCCGAGCGTCCGACGATGACGTCGGGGGTGCGCTCCTCGACGATCTCGGTGGCGAGCTGGGCCAGCTCGGCCCCTTCGATGAGCCGTTGCCCGCCTTCGGTGCGGATGGCGGGCAGCCGCCCGCTGTCGACCCACCGGCGCAGGGTGTCGACACTCACCCCGAGCAACTCGGCGGCCTGTCCGATCCGGTACGACGGCATGTCGTCGACTCTAGAGCTTGCAGGTACGAGGTTAAAGCGCGCCTAGGGCCGCGTACGCAAGGGAGGGCGTCAGGCGGCGGGCAGGAAGCCACGCCCGCGAAGCGCGTCCTGGCCGGTCCCCCCGACGATCGCATCCACGAAGGCGATCGCACCGGACAGGTTCCCGGTTCCCTTCACGACGGCGATGGGATACTCGGCGATCACGTTCTGCGAGTCCGGGATCGCCACCCCCTGGCCCCTGGCCCCGGCGGCGGCGACGTCGGTGGCGTAGACGATGGTGACGTCGGCTTCCCCGAGGGTGACCTTGGCCACGGCCGCCTTGACGTCCGTCTCCTTCGACAGAGGGGCCACCGTCACGCCCGCCGCGGCCAGCGCCTGGGCCGCATACCTGCCGACCGGCACCGTCTCGTCCCCGAGCACCAGCTTGACGCCGTCGCCCGCCAGGTCGGCCAGCGAGGCGATGCCCAACGGGTTCCCGGGCGCGACCAGGATCTCGAGCTTGTTCCGGGCGAAGATCTGCGGCGTCTCGACGAGGCCGGCGTCGGTCAGCCTCGTCATGGAGGCAGTGTCGGCCGTGGCGATCACGTCGGCGGGTGCTCCTTGCTGGATCTGGGCCACGAGGGCACCCGATCCGGCGAAGCTGTAGGTGACGGACAGGTCCGGTTCGCGGGCCTGCAATGCCGTCTGCCCATCCTGGAAGGCCTCCGTCAGCGAGGCCGCGGCGAAGACGGTCAGCGATCCGGTGGCCCGAGGCCCGGTCGTCGCTTCCACCCCGGGACCGGGGGGAGGCGAAGGGTCGCGGTCGGAGCCGCACGCCGCCACCAGGACCAGGGTGAGGCACAGCCCGGAGAACAGCCGAAGGCGAAACGGCATGGACCTCCTCGACGCCGATGAGCCCCACACGATAGCCGCACTTGCCGCCTATACGGCCGTAGAACCGTGCAGATCGAAGCGTTGGGCGAATGGCGGCGGGAAACCGCCGGTCAGGGAAGGGAGGTCGGGGAAGGTCGGTCAGGCGGGGAGAGCCAGGCCGAGCTCGTCGACGTAGGCCGCCTCCGCCTCGTCGTCAGCCTCGTCGTAGCCGTCGGCCGTGTAGCCGTAGGCCGCGTACTCGTAGCCTGCGTAGTGCTCGTCGGCCTCCTCCGCCTCGGCCTCGGCCTCGGCGTAGGCATCGGCGAAGGACGCCTCCTCCTCGTAGTCGGCCGGGACGAAGCCGAGGTCGTCCTCGAGTCGCCCTCCCCGTAGGCGTAGGCGTCGGGGGCGTAGGCGTCGGGGGCGTAGGCGAGGGCGGGCTCGGCCGCGATCGTGAGCCTCCGCACCGGCACGGTGGACGCCGCCGCGGTGCTGGCCGCCTGCTTGTCCCGCATGTGCACGAGCAGGCCGACGTAGGCCAGGCAGGAGTTCACCAGGAACAGGTGCACCACCAGCAGGAGGTGGAAGGTGGGCAGGAGACCCAGGACGAGGGTGGCCCCCATGGCCACCACCAGCCCGCCCAGCACCTGCCGGCGGCGGGCGTTGGCCGTGAGCGCGGGGCGGAAGCGAGGTTGCTCGACGGGCCCGGAGTCGGTGTGGTCCCCCCGGCCCAGGGTGCCCTCGAGGGGGTTGTTGCCGGGACGGATGCTGCCCAGGAAGTCCGCCTCCCGCGAGGCACGGGCCCCGGCCGCGGGCGGCACCAGGACCGCGGCCCAGATGAAGACGAGGAGCAGCGCGACCAGCGCGGCGTCGGCCATCAGAATGATGCTGCCGCGCGGCTCGGGTGCACGCGGACCCCCCTTCCCCGGGTACGTCGGACACGCTAGGTGATGGGCTCCACGGCCGCCAGCCCCCATGTCCGCCCGACCGACAACCCCGCGGCCACGGACCCTCTCCCGGGGGCGTATCCTGGGGGGTCCATGGGCACGAAAGGACCAATGAGTCCTGTAGGGAAGACGATGACACCCAAGACGCTGACCACCAAGACGCCGAAGACCGTGGCGCCGAAGACCACGGCCAAGGCGACGGCGACGCCGAAGTCCTTCCGTTGCCCCGAGTGCTACGCCCGCGTCGTCGTCGAACCCGACGACGATGCCAAGAGCGCGCTCTGGCTCCACGGCCTGTCCGGCCGCTGCCGGGCCAAGCAGACGCCGAAGACCGAGAAGCCCCGCCGCAAGGAGCGGTTGGAGGCCATGCTCGGCGAGGAGTGGGGCTAACCCCCGAGGCGCGTCCCGGCGCCGACCCCCAGGGGTGGCGTCAAATTCGGGGCGTTGGGGAAGTAGGTTCTGGCCATGCCCGCCAGTCCTGCGCTCAGTGATGGGGGCGGACGGTTGGCGCCTTCCGCCACCCGCACGGTCGCCCGCTGGGCGGTGACGCTGCTGGTGGGAGGGGCGGGGCTGGCGCTGGGGTCGGTCCTCGTGGGCCAGCAGGCGGTCAACTTCTTCACCGCCGGCTCCGTCGGCCCCGACGCCGACCGCCTCGACCTCGGCCCCCTCGCCACCCGTTCCGTCGTCTACGCCGCCGACGGGTCGCAGCTCGGCATCTTCCACGACGAGGAGTACCGCGTCCCCGTGCCCCTGTCCCGGGTGCCCGACCACGTGAAGAAGGCCGTGCTCGACGCCGAGGACGAGCGCTTCTACGACCACGGCCCCCTCGACCTGCGAGCCATGGCCCGGGCCATGGTCAACAACCTGGAGGAAGGGGAGATCTCGGAGGGCGGGTCCACGATCACCCAGCAGCTGGTGAAGACCGTCCTGCTCACCGCCAAGCAGGACGTCAACCGCAAGCTGCAGGAAGCGGCCCTGGCCATCCGCCTGGAAGACCAGATGAGCAAGGACCAGATCTTCGAGCGCTACCTGAACACCGTCTACTTCGGGAACCACTCCTACGGCATCCAGGCCGCGGCCGAGCGCTACTACCGCACCGACGTCGACAAGCTCACCGTCGGGCAGGCCACCCTCCTGGCCGGACTCATCCGCAACCCGGTCTACGCCGACCCCTACGGCAACCCGGAGGCGGCCAAGGAGCGGCGCGACGTCATCGTCGACCGGATGGTGGTGCTCGGCGACCTGAGCCCGATCCAGGGGGAGGACATCAAGGGCGAGCCCATGCCCCCGCCGATCCCCGAGGGCGACGGCCCCGCCCCCGGCACCGACTACTTCACCGAGTACGTCAAGCAGCAGCTGCTCAACGACACCCGCCTGGGCGACACCGACAGCCAGCGCTACCAGGCCGTGTTCCGGGGCGGGCTCTCCATCCACACCACCCTCAACCCCGCCTACCAGCGGATGGCGGAGGAGAGCGTGGCGTCGATCCTGCCCGACACCGACGGCAAGTTCACCGCCGCCCTCGTGAGCGTCGACCCCTCCAACGGGGCGGTGCGCACCCTGGTGGGCGGCAGCGACTTCGGTGAAACCAAGTTCAACCTGGTCACCGACACCCAGGGCCGGCAGACGGGGTCGTCGTTCAAGCCCTTCACCCTGATCGCGGCCCTGGAGAACGGCCTCCAGACCAACGACTCGATCCTCGGCTCGGCGCCCTGTGTCATCCCCGACCCGGGGAGCGTGGAAGGGGTCTGGAAGCCCAACAACGTCGAGGGCGGGGCCGCCGGCACCCTCACCCTCACCGAGGCCACCGTGAACTCGGTGAACTGTGCCTACGCCCGTCTGGTCAAGCTGGTCGGACCGGACAAGGTGGTCGACGTGGCCCACCGCATGGGCGTCACCAACCACCTCGAGCCGTTCCTGTCCATCGCCCTCGGCGCCCAGGACGTGACCCCGCTGCAGATGGCCTCGGCCTACGCCACCCTGGCCGCCGACGGCGAGTACCACAGCCCCTACGTGGTCGACCGGGTCGAGGACCGCCAGGGCAACGTGATCTTCCGCAACCAGCCCAAGGGCGAGCGGGCGATCTCGCCCCAGGTCGCCCGCCAGGTCAACGAGGTGCTGGCCCAGGTCGTCCAGCGGGGCACGGGCACCGCCGCCCGGGTCTCGGGCTGGGACGTCGGCGGCAAGACCGGATCCACCGACAACAACACCAACGCCTGGTTCGTCGGCTACACCCGTGCCATCGCCACCGCGGTGTGGATGGGTGCGCCGAACGAGAACATCTCCATGCGCAACGTCAACGGAGTCACCGTCTACGGCGGCACCTACCCGGCCCAGATCTGGGGTTCGTTCACCCGCAAGGCGCTGGCCGGCACCGATCCCGTCGACTTCACCTCGCCCGACCGTTCCGGCCAGCGCACGCCGAAGTTCCTCGCCCTCCTGGGGGAGAGGATCCCGGACGAGCGCACGGAGCGCAGCAGCGACGACGACGACGCCAAATCCGCCTCCACCGACGGCACCGAGCCGAAGCCGCCGCCGGCCCCGGTCTCGACCGTGCCCAGGGTGGCGGCACCGCCCCCGCCGTCACCGACGGTTCCCCAAGTCACCATCCCCGACATCGACGCCTTGATCGCGGCGGCGCGGGAGCGGGCGTTGAACGGCAACCGGGACTAGGGACCGCGGCCACGGGCGTCTTCGACAACCTCCTGCTGGTGCAGGAGCACGATTCTGCGGTCGACCGGCTCCGCCACCGACGGCGCACCCTCCCGGAGCTGGCCGAGCTGGCCGACCTGGAGAAGCGGGGCGCGGCCCTCGACCGGTCCCTCACCGAGGTGGGCGGCACCCGGGCCGAGGTGGTGCGCCGCCAGCGGGGCCTGGAGGACGAGCTGGCCCTGGTGGAGAACAAGCTGGCCGAGGCCCAGGCCAAGCTCTACGGCGGCACGGTGAGCCTGATCCGCGAGCTGCAGGCGCTGCAGGCGGAGGTGGAAGCGCTCAAGCGGCGGAAGAGCTCCCTGGAGGACGACGTCCTGGAGACGATGACCGAGCGGGAGCCCCTCGACGAGGAGGTGGCCGGGCTGGAGTCGCAGCGGGCCGACCTCGACCAGCGGGCGGGCCAGTTGCGGGCGACGCTGGCCGAGGCCCAGTCGGCCATCGACACCGAGTTGGCCACCGAGCTCGACGCCCGGTCGACCGCGGTCGCCAGCATCCCGGGCGAGGTGATGACGTCGTACGAACGCCTGCGCACCCGCCTCGACGGCGTGGGCATCGCCCGGCTGGTCAACGGCCGGTGCGACGGGTGCCACCTGAGCCTGTCCGTCACCGAGCTCACCAACGCCACCCGGCTGCCGGCCGACGCCCTCCTGCACTGCGAGCAGTGCGGGCGCATCCTGGTTCGTTGATCCTGTGGCCGGCAGGGCTGGCCCTCGTCCTGGTGTGGATGATCTTCCGTGACCCGGCCATCGACTACCGGCTGGTGGTGGTCGGGGCCCTGCTGCCCGACCTGATCGACGCCCCCTTCGGCGGGGCCCGGGTGATGCACACGGTCGGGGCCAGCGTGGTGCTCCTCGTGGGCGTGATGCTCGCCACCCGCCACCGGCGCCAGGTCCGCCGCCGGCTGCTGGCGGTGCCGATCGGGACGTTCCTCCACCTCGTCCTCGACGGCATGTGGACCCGCACCGAGACGTTCTGGTGGCCCTTCCTCGGCCGCCACCTCGACGGCGGCCTCCCGCCCCTCGACCGCCCCCTCGCGGTGCTGCTCGCCCAGGAACTGGCCGGCGCCGGCGCCCTGCTCTGGCTGTGGCGGGAGTGGAACCTGGCAAACCCCCAGGTCAGGGGCACCTTGTGGCGAACCGGTCGCCTCCCGCGGGAGAGCGGGTAGAAGAAGGTCACGACCCTCCGCAGACAGGAGCCCCAGACATGGCCACGACGCCGCGGCACGCCCTCGCCCAGTACTTCGACGCCTGGCGGGCGAAGGACTTCGACGCCTACCAGGAGCTGCTGGCCGACGACGTGACGTTCACCGGGCCCCTGGGGCAGGCGGCCGGGGCCAAGGAGTGCCGACTCGGGCTCGAGGCCATGTCCGAGATCGTGACCGACGTCGTCGTCCACCACGTGTTCGTCGACGGCCCCGACGTCCTCACCTGGTTCGACCTCCACACGTCGGTGGCCCCGCCCTGCCCGACCGCCAACTGGAGCCACGTGGAGGACGGGAAGATCACCCGGATCCGGGCCACGTTCGACCCCCGGCTCCTCGTCAAGGGGTAGGGGCCGACCATGAACGAGCGCTGGTTCCGAGAAGCGGTCATCTACTGCCTCGACGTGGAGACGTTCCAGGACTCCAACGGCGACGGCATCGGCGACCTGCCCGGGCTCATCGGCCGCCTCGACTACCTCGAGCGGTTGGGCGTCACCTGCCTGTGGCTCAACCCCATCCACCCCACGCCGAACCGCGACGACGGCTACGACGTGGCCGACTTCTACGGCGTCGACCCTCGACTGGGGAACCTGGGCGACTTCGTCGAGCTCGTCCACCAGGCCGGCAACCGGGGCCTGCGGGTGATGATCGACCTGGTCGTCAACCACACGTCCGACCAGCACCCGTGGTTCCAGGCGGCCCGCTCCGACCCCGCCTCACCCTTCCGCGACTACTACGTGTGGTCGGACGAGCGTCCCACCGACCTCCACCAGGGCATGGTGTTCCCCGGTGTCCAGAAGGCGACCTGGACCTTCGACCGCACGGCCAAGGCCTGGTACTACCACCGCTTCTACGACTTCGAGCCCGAGCTCAACGCGGCCAACCCCCGGGTCCGGGCCGAGGTGCAGAAGATCATCGCCTTCTGGCTCCAGATGGGCGTGGCCGGGTTCCGCATGGACGCGGCCCCGTTCGTGATCGAGATGTCGGAGCCGGACAACCCCAACCCGCCCAAGGACTTCGACTACCTCCGCCAGCTGCGGGAGCTGATGTCGTGGCGCCGGGGCGACACCCTCGTCCTGGCCGAGGCCAACGCCGAGCCCCAGGAGCTCACCGAGTACTTCGGCACCGGCGACCGGCTGCCCATGCTCTTCAACTTCCTGCTCAACCAGCAGATGTTCCTGGCCATGGCCCGGGGCGACGCCGGGCCCGTGCTCAACGGCCTGACCATGACGCCGTCCATCCCCGACTCCTGTGCCTGGGCGACGTTCCTCCGCAACCACGACGAGATCGACCTCGGTCGGCTCACCGGCGTGGAGCGGGCCGAGGTGTTCCAGGCCTTCGGCCCCGAACCGGAGATGCAGATCTACGACAGGGGCATCCGCCGGCGGCTGGCCCCGATGCTCGGCGGCGATCGGCGGCGGGTCGAGATGGCCTACATCCTCCAGTTCAGCCTGCCCGGCACCCCGGTCATCCGCTACGGCGAGGAGATCGGCATGGGCGACGACCTCAGCCTTCCCGAGCGCAACTCGGTGCGCACCCCGATGCAGTGGTCGGCCGGACCCAACGCCGGCTTCTCCACCGGCCCCAAGAAGGACCTCGCCCGCCCCGTGATCGACGGCGGCCAGTTCGGCTACCAAAAGGTGAACGTCGCCGCCCAGCGGCGCGACCACCACTCCCTCGTGTCGTGGATGGAGCGCACCCTCCACACCCTCCACGAGTGCCCCGAGTTCGGCACCGGCCAGTGCCAGGCCCTCGACAGCGGGGTCCGGTCCGTCCTCGCCCTCCGCCACGAGGCCCCGTCCGGCGTGATGCTGGCCCTGATCAACCTGGCCGACGAACCCTGCGTCGTCGACCTGGCCGACCAACTGGGCGAGCATCCGGGGCGAACCGGTCGAAGTGCTGGCCGACACCGACTACGGCGACGCCACCCCCGACCCCTCGAAGCTCGAGCTCAACGGCCTCGGCTACCGGTGGATCCGCCTGGCCCGCGCACCGGGCGCGTCCTAGAAGAGGCCTCCGGCCCCGCCCCGCCCGACGACTAGCCGAGCTGGGCTTGGAAGAGGTGGTAGAGGAGGATCAGCTGGGAGATGGCCAGCGGCTCGCTCCGCTCCCCGTCCTCGATCACGCCCAGCGAGTCGGGGATCGGGTCGTCGACTCCGAGCTGCTTCCAGATCGACTGCTCCACGTCGCGGGTGATCTCCCGGTCGGCGTAGGAGTGGATGTGGAGGGAGTCGACGGGCTTGCCGTCCTCGTCGCGGGTGAGCTTGAGGTGCATGGCCTGGCGGTGCTCCTCGGTGAGGATGTTGGCCAGGTCGGGGTGGGAGATCGTGGGCCGCAGCATGAGGCTGGCCGACAGCGGCTCGGTGGGGTCGCGCCCCTCGATGCGGTCGAAGCGCATGACGATGTCGGCGGCCGAGCGTTGCGGCCGGATGTAGGCGGCCGACTCCGGCTCCCGCTTCTCGAGGTCGTCGCGCACCGCCTGCTCGGTGTAGCCCCGCTTCTGGGTGTCGCGCTTGATCTTCCACTCGTAACGGATGGGCTCGGGCGGGTCGAGGTAGACCGACACGTCGAAGCAGGCCCGGGCCAGCTTGGTGAAAAGGGGCAGGAGGCCTTCGATGATCACGAACTCCCGCGGCTCCACCAGGAGGGGGCGGCCGAGGGTGCCGTCCTTGTGGTTGTAGACGGGCTTGAGGATGGGCTGGCCCAGGGCCAGCAGCTGGAGGTGCTGCTCCATGATGTCGACGTAGTTGCAGTCGGGGTGGAGCGGGGTGAAGGGCTTGGTCTTGCGCTCGATCCGGTCGTACTTGTGGTAGTCGTCGACGCAGATCGACGTGATCCGGTGGGGGCCGAGGGCGTTGACCAGGCCCTTGGTGATGGTGGTCTTGCCGGCCGCGCTGTCGCCGGCGATGGCGAGCATGATGGGCCGGCCGGGACCGTCGCCGTTGTTGCGCCAGGCCCTTTGGATGTTCACCTGCTTGTCGGGCATGGCGGTTCAGCCTTCCTGAGAACGGCCGGCGGTGGCGATGGCGTCCTCGGCCCGCTTGCGGATGTCGGCCACGGCCGCGGCGAGGCCACCGGGGTGCTTGTAGAGGCCGCTGCCGGCGATGAGCGCCCGCGCCCCGGCCGCAGCCGCGCCGGACACCGTGTCGGCGCTGATGCCCCCGTCGACCTCGAGGTCGATGTCGAAGCCGCTGGCGTCGATCATGGCCCGGGCCCGGGCGATCTTGGGCTCCATGGTGGCGATGTAGGCCTGGCCCCCGAAGCCGGGGTTGACCGTCATCACCAGCAGGAGGTCGACGAGGTCGAGCACGTTCTCGACGGTGTCGAGGGGGGTGTGGGGGTTGAGCGCCACGCCCGCCTTGGCTCCCATGTCGCGGATGCTGGCCAGGGTGCGGTGGAGGTGGGTGCAGGCCTCCTCGTGGACGATGACGATCTCGCAGCCGGCGTCGACGTACTTCGACAGCATCAGGTCGGGCTCGACCACCATGAGGTGGGCCTCGAACGGCACCGATGCGTGCTTGCGGCAGGCGGCGATCAGGTCGGGACCGAAGGTGAGATTGGGGACGAAGCGACCGTCCATCACGTCCCACTGGATGCGGTCGACGCCGGCGGCCTCTAGGTCGGCTACCTCCTCGCCCATCCGGGCGTGGTCGGCAGGAAGGACGGAAGGAATGATTGCGACACGGCTTTCCCCACTCATTTCCCCAACCTAATAGCAAGGGGGGTCGGAGTGCCTCCCTCCGCAGGTGACTCGGACGGGGGATAACTTCGTCCTGTGAGCCCAACTCCCCATACCCCCGTACGGCTGCTCCTCGTCGACGACCACCAGGTCGTGCTCGAAGGTCTCCGCTCCATGCTGGCCTCCCAGAGCGGACGGGTGGAGGTGGTGGGGTCGGCGACGAACGGTCCCGACGCCCTCGAGCTGGCCTCCGAGCTTCGTCCCGACGTGGCCCTGCTCGATGTCCGCCTCAAGGGCGAGAGCGGGCTCGACCTGTGCAAGGACATCGTGGCCGCAGTTCCGTCGGTGAAGGTGGTGTTCCTCACCGTCTACGACGACGAGCAGTACCTGTTCCAGGCCCTGCGGGTGGGTGGCTCCGGGTTCCTGCTCAAGACCACAACCGGCCCCGAGCTGGCCGACCACCTCGACCGGGTCATGGACGGCGACGTGGCCATCGACGCCTCTCTCGCAGGCCGGGTGGCCATGACCGCGGCCCGGCTCCAGAGCGGCGAGTTCTGGCCCGGCGCCCGCCTCGGCCTCACCCAGCGGGAGAGCGAGGTCCTCGAGCTGATGGTGCACGGCCTCTCCAACCGGGCCATCGGCCAGAAGCTGTTCATCGGCGAGGAGACGGTGAAAACCCACGCCCGGGGCATCTACCGCAAGCTGGAGGTGGCCGACCGGGCCCAGGCCATCGCCATGGCCCTGCGGGAGGGGATCTTCCATTAGAGACGAGGTCAGGCTCCTCGGCCTGGTCATCGACGCCACTTCGGCCGACATGGACGTGGCCGACGTGGTCCAGCGGGTCGCCAACCTGGTCACCGAGGCCACCGGCTCCGACGTGTGCTTCGTCCACCTCCTCGACGAGGAGCGCCAGTGCGTGGTGCTGGCCGGCGCCACCCCCCCGTTCGACGAGCAGATCGGCAAGGTGGAGCTGAGGCTGGGCCAGGGCATCGCCGGCTGGGTGGCCCTGCACGCCGAGGCCGCGGTCGTCCCCGACAAGTGGCAGGACGAGCGCTACCGGTACATCCCCGCCCTGCGGGGCGAGGACTACGCCTCCATGGTCTCCGTGCCGATGCTCATCCCCCGGGGCCGGCGGGTGATCGGCGTGCTCAACGTCCACTCCAAGGCGCCCCGCGACTACGGCCCGTACGACCTGGCCCTGCTTACCCAGGTGGCCAACCTGATGGCCCGCGCCATCGAGAACGCCCGCCTCTACCAGCGCCTGGCCGAGCGGGAGGAGATGCTGGAGGGGTTCGCGACCCGCACCATCGAGGCCCAGGAGCACGAGCGGCGGCGGCTGGCGGGCGAGATCCACGACGGGATCAGCCAGCGCCTGATCAGCCTCTGGTACCACCTCCTGGCCGCCGAGGACGGGGCCGTCAGCGTCGACCTGGAGGTCGTCGGGCGGGAGCTGGGCGTGGCGAAAGAGCTGGTCACGGCGGCCCTGGAGGACGCCCGGGGCGCCATCGTCGGCCTTCGCCCCACCACCCTCGACGACCTCGGCCTCGGGGCCAGCCTGGAGAGCCTGGCCCGCTCCCTCCCGGTGAAGGAGGTGTCGGTCGAGCTGGAGCCGGTGGAGCTGCCGCCCCACGTGGAGGTGGCGCTCTACCGCATCGTCCAGGAAGCGTTCCAGAACGTGGTCAAGCACGCCGACGCGACGCGGGTCGAGCTGCGCCTCCACCGCGACGACGACGGCGTGCATCTGGTGGTGGCCGACGACGGCCGCGGCTTCGCCGAGGAATCAGCGGGCGACGAGGAGTACCGCCACTCCTACGGCCTGCTCGGCATCCAGGAACGGGCCGAGCTCATCGGCGCCAAGGTCACGGTGAAGTCGCTCCCCAAACGGGGCACGACCGTGGAGTTGCTGTTACCCGCGGCACCACCGCGGTGAAGATCTTCGAGCCGCTGCTGTCGACAGCGGGGAACCGCTGACGCGGATCAAGGCCCGGCAGCCGTGACCGACCGGGACGCCGGCGGATGGTCGGGGGCGCGCCAGGCCCAGGAGGATGCGTGGCTGGCAACCACGCCCGCGCAACGGCTGGCGTGGCTGGAGGAGGCGATCGCGTTCGCGCGCACCGCGAGCCGGTTGCCCCGCGGAGCCGAGGAGTCCGGCCCGCCGCCCGCCTCGGCTACGCCCCTGACCCGGGGCCGGACGCGAGGAACGGGCGGCCGGAGCCGCCCGTTCTCAGTCTGCGGAGGGTGCGGGGTTCAGTCCTGGGTGGCGGTGGCCGCGGCGAGGGCGAGGTCGCCGCTCTCCAGGCTCGGGTCGTAGGTGGCGTTGCGGGCGGCGCCGGTGAGGGCGGCCCGGTGGGTGAAGACCTTCTGGGCCTCGGCCACGTTGTCGGAGCTGCCCCGCCACGTGCGCAGGGCCTCGTCCTGGAGGGCACGGCCGTAGGAGAAGGTGAGCTGCCACGGGTGCGGGCCCTGCTTGTTCATGAGGTCGAGGTGCAGGGTGGCCAGGTCGGCCGACTGGCCGCCCGACAGGAAGGCGATACCGGGGACGGCCGGCGGCACCGAGTGGTAGAGGCAGCGGAGGGTCTTCTCGGCCACCTCCTCGGGGGACGCCTGGGTGGCGCACTTCTTGCCCGACACCACCATGTTGGGCTTGAGGATCATGCCCTCGAGCTCGACCCGCAGCTGGGCCAGCTCCCAGAACACCCGGCGCTGGGTCTTGAGGGTGACCTCGTAGCAGGTGTCGATGTCGTTCTCGCCGTCCATGAGCACCTCGGGCTCGATGATCGGGACCAGGCCACCCTCCTGGCACAGGGCGCCGTAGCGGGCCAGGGCGTGGGCGTTGCAACGGATGGCGGTGTCGCTGGGCAGGCCGTTCTTGGTGTCGATGACGATGACCGCCCGCCACTTGGCGAACTTGGCGCCCAGGCTGACGTACTCGGCGATGCGCTCGCGGAGGCCGTCGAGGCCCTCGGTGACCTGCTCGCCGTCGCACAGGGGGAGAGGCTTGGAGCCGGTGTCGACCTTGATGCCGGGCAGGATGCCCTTGCCGACCAGGAACTCGGGGATGGTGGAGCCGTCGTCGGCCTTCTGGCGGATCGTCTCGTCGTAGAGGATGACGCCGCTCACGACGTTCTCGATGCCTGCGGTGCCCAGCAGGGTGGTGCGGTACAGGCGGCGGTTCTCCTCGGTGGACTCGATGTCGAGGGCGGCGAAGCGCTTGCCGATGGTGGCACCGCTCTCGTCGGCGGCCAGGATGCCCTTGCCGTCGGCGACCATGGCCTTGGCGACAGCGGCGAGATCCGAACTGCTCATGCGGGGGGTCCTCCTAGGGGTGTCCCGAACTCGGGTTTCTAGCGGGGGGTTTCGTAGCCTCGTAGACGGGCATCGACCCTACCCCGCAGGAGGCCCGGCCAGGACGAAGCCACCCTCCGGGTCGGCGGTGACGTGGGACAGGAACAGCCCGGCGGTGGGGGCGAGCTCCTCGTCGGCCCGGGACACCAGGTGCCAGGCCCGGTGGCGGGGGAGCGTGGGGCACCGCCACTCCTCCAGCGTGCCCTCGTCGAGCTCCCGGGCCACCGCGTCCCGGGAGATGAGGGTGATGCCCAGGCCCACCTGCACCGATTCACGCAGGGCGCCGTTGGACCCGAGGGTCAGGGTGGCGGCGGGCGTCACCCCCAGCTCCTCGTACAGCTCCTCGGTGGTACGACGGGTGCCCGAGCCCGGCTCCCGCAGGAGCAGGACCTGGCGGGACAGCTCGGCCAGCGAAACCTCCCGCACCCCGTTCGAGCCCGGCCGGGCCGCTGCGACCAGGACGAGCACGTTGGGCCGGCTGGCACGGGACACGAACCGGGCCCCGCCCGGGGGCCGGCCGCCGATGGCCAGATCGACCTCCCGCTCGGCCAGCAGCTCCCACAGCCGCTCCCGGTTGCCCACCTCCAGCGAGACCTCGGCCTGAGGGTGCCGGGCCCGGAACGAGGCCAGGAACCGGGGCAGCACGTGCTCGCCGGCGGTGGTCACCGCCGCCAACCGGACCCGGCCGCTCTCGGGGTCGAGCGCCTCCCGGGCCGCGGCCACGCCCTCGTCGGCCACCCGCAGCACGCCCCGGGCGTAGGGGGCGAAGACGGCGCCGGCGGCGGTGATGGCCACCCCCCGCCCCACCCGGGCGATGAGGGCCACTCCCAGCTCGGCCTGGAGCGAGGCGAGGGCGGCGGAGACGGCCGGGGGGCTGACGAACAGGCTGTCGGCCGCCTCGGACACCGACCCGCTGTCGACGACCGCCAAGAACGTTCGCAACTGATTAAACGTCACATGAATAATATAACCCGTCGGCAAGCGAATGCATCATGGACAGGTGAAGCCAGCGTGGGCCACAATGGACGAGCAGTCGTGAGACGAGCCTTCCGCGACCCGAAGCAGCGAACGGAACAGTCCGGGCACCACCGCCACACATCCAGACGAATTTTCAGGCCGAAAGAATTTGGGGGTACCGCATGGCAGAAAACGGAGCATCAGCGAAGGGCACGGTCCACGGTGAGAAGCGGTGGGGCGCCGGTGTGATCCCCTACGCCACCATGGGCTACTACGAGCCCGACTACGAGCCGCCCGACACCGACATCCTGGCCGCCTTCCGCATCACGCCCCAGAAGGGCGTCGACTTCGAGGAGGCGGGGGCCGCCGTCGCCGGAGAGTCCTCGACCGCCACGTGGACGGTGGTATGGACCGACCGCCTGACGGCCTACGAGAAGTACCAGGCCAAGTGCTACAAGATCGAGCCCGTTCCGGGGAACCCCGACCAGGCGATCGCCTTCATCGCCTACAACATGGACCTCTTCGAGGAGGGGTCCATCCCCAACATGACGTCGTCGATCATCGGCAACGTCTTCGGGTTCAAGGCCCTCAAGGCGCTGCGCCTGGAGGACCTCCGCATCCCGGAGCACTACCTCAAGACCTTCCCCGGGCCCCCCCACGGCATCGTCATGGAGCGGGAGTACCTCAACAAGTTCGGCCGACCCCTCCTGGGCGCCACCGTCAAGCCCAAGCTCGGACTCTCGGCCCGTAACTACGGCCGGGTGGTCTACGAGGCCCTCCGGGGCGGCCTCGACTTCACCAAGGACGACGAGAACATCAACAGCCAGCCCTTCATGCGCTGGCGGGACCGGTTCCTGTTCTCCATGGAGGGCGTGCAACGGGCCCAGGAGCAGACCGGCGAGATCAAGGGTCACTACATGAACGTGACCGCGGCGACCATGGAGGAGATGTACAAGCGGGCCGAGTTCGCCAAGGAGATCGGTTCGATCATCATCATGATCGACCTCACCGTCGGCTACACGGCCATGACGTCGATGTCGAACTGGGCCCGTGACAACGGGTGCATCCTCCACCTCCACCGGGCCGGCTACGCCACCTGGGCCCGCCAGAAGAACCACGGCGTCAACTTCCGGGTGACGGCCAAGTGGGCCCGGATGTCGGGTGTCGACCACATCCACTCCGGCACCGTGGTGGGCAAGCTCGAGGGCGACCCCGCCATCATCAAGGGCTATTACGACACCCTGCGCGACGACTTCGTCCCCGAGAACCGGGCCAACGGCATCTACTTCGACCAGCACTGGGCCCGCATGGGCGGCGTCATGCCGGTCGCTTCGGGTGGTATCCACGCCGGCCAGGCCCACCAGCTGCTCCACTACCTGGGCGAGGACGTCGTCCTCCAGTTCGGTGGCGGCACCATCGGCCACCCCATGGGCATCGCCGCCGGTGCCGAGTGCAACCGGGTCGCCGTCGAGGCCATGATCAAGGCCCGCAACGAGGGCCGGGACTACATGAAGGAGGGCCCCGAAATTCTCAAGAAGCTCGCCCGGGGCTACCCGTCCCTACAGACCGCGCTCGACGTTTGGGGCGAGATCGCCTTCAACTACGAGTCCACCGACACACCCGACGTCACCCCGACCCCGACTTCGGCCGGCTGAGGCAGGAGGAATCATGGGAATCCGCATTCGCCAGGGCACGTTCTCGACCCTGCCCGAGCTCACCGACGACGAGATCAAGCTCCAGGTCCAGTACATCATCGACAACGACTGGGCCGTCTCCATCGAGTTCACCGACGACCCGAACCCCCGCAACGCCTACTGGGACATGTGGGGTCTGCCGATGTTCGATATCAAGGATGGCGCCGCCGCCATGACTGAGGTCCAGGCCTGCCGCAAGGCCTACCCGAACAGCTACATCAAGGTGAACGGGTACAACCGCACGTACACCAAGCAGACGACGGCGATCTCGTTCATCGTCAACCGTCCCGAGGAGGAGCCCGGTTTCCGGCTCGACCGCACGGAGTTGAACGACCGTCACATCGCCTACACCTTGCACTCCTACGCGTCCGAGAAGCCCCACGGCGAGCGCTACGAGAGCAACGGCAAGTAGTTCGTTCTTCCCCGCCTCCGGGTGGGTTGCTGTGGGAGGGCGCCGGCCACGTGCCGGCGCCCTCCGCCGTTTCTCCCGTCGTACGGGCCATGGCGGCAGGCGGGGCCGCATCTGCATAGTGTGTGCGCCATCGCGTCTTACCTAGGGGCAGACAAAGGGGAGTGGGGGTTCGTGATGAGACGGGTCTTGGCAGCATCGGGTGCGCTGGC
Organism: uncultured Acidimicrobiia bacterium; assembly: GCA_963829165.1. Lineage (GTDB taxonomy): Bacteria > Actinomycetota > Acidimicrobiia > Acidimicrobiales > AC-14 > JAXDMK01. The sequence continues at coordinate 512,116 of CAWHIC010000007.1, forward strand.
GATGGCGGTGGTCGGCGTCGTGATGATGACCGCCGGCCCGGCCGCGGCCCAGTTCGACTGTGTGGGTGGCCAGACGGCCACTCCGGCCACGGTGACGCCCACGTCGCTCCTGCCGGGGGAGACGCTCACCATCTCCGGCGTGGGCTTCCTCGCCAGCACGCCTCTCGGCATCGGGTTGTTCAACCCGCCCGTCGTGCTGGGCACGGTGGCGTCCAACGGACTCGGCAACTACACGGCCACCGTCACGCTGCCGCTCAACACTCCCCCGGGGCAGAACGAGATCACGGTCTTCGGTGAGGGCTCCAACAACACCTGCAACCAGAGCCTGGGCCTGTTCACGGTGCGGGCTTTGCCGCTGCCGGTCCCGCCGGTCACGTCGCCGCCCGTCTTCGTCTCCCCCATCGTCACCGGGACCGGAGGCGTGATCACTATCACCGGCAACACCCTCGGCACGGTCCCGGCCACCATCGTGGTGCAGCAGCCCCTGGCCCGCACCGGGTCGGCGTCGCCGGTCCTGGTGGCCGCCGGCCTGCTGGCCGTGCTCCTCGGCCTCCATGTGGTGCGGATCACCGGCCGGCGCCCCGTCTCCGGATAGGGCGGTCGGCCCCGCTCCGACGGGCCTGATCGAGGCCGAGGAGGCGGAGAGCTAGGAGGCGATGGGGCGCCGACGACGCCGGCGGCGGATCGACCGTCGCTCGGCCTCGGTGGTGCCGCCCCAGACGCCGAAGGGCTGGTCGGTGACCAGGGCGTACTCGAGGCACTCTTCGCGTACCGGGCAGCGGAGGCAGACCGCCTTCGCCGTCGCCGCGTGCAGCATCGGCTCCTCGCCCAGCTCACCGGCGGGGAAGAACAGGTTGGTGTCGACGCCGCGGCACAGGGCGTCCTTCCGCCAGCCGTTGGGATCGTCGAAGCTGGCCGGCGATCCGGGAGCCACGGCGAGACGGGAACGAGGGGTCTCTCCTGTCATCACGACCTCCTGCCACAGGCGAGCTTGTGCATGCATTCACAATGTACGCCCATGTGAATCCATGCACAAGCCTTTTCTCGGGCTATCTCATCCATCCCGGAATCGGCTCCGTACTGACGGGCGTGAAACGCTTCCTGGCGTTCCTGGCGCTCACGATCGTCGGAGCCCTTTGCTTCGCGTGTGGAGGCGGGGAGAAGGCCGACTCGGCCGGCGGCGCGGCGGCCACCACGTCGGTCGTGAACATCGAGGGTTTCGCGTTCAAGCCCGAGTCGGTCGATGTCGTCGCGGGCTCCACGGTGAGCTGGGCCAACAAGGACAGCGCTCCCCACAGGATCCAACCCGCTGACGCCCTCTTCCCGACCAGCCCCAACATCGAGGGCGACAGCACGTTCGAGCACACCTACGAGGCGACGGGCACCTTCCCGTACGTGTGCGGGATTCACAACTACATGACCGGCACCGTGGTCGTCAGTTGACAAGTGCCCACTGGTCGTCACCCGGACCGCCAGATCGGCGGCCGTCGACGAGATGAGGAGACTGTATGAGCATTGACCAACGCCGGCTCGCCGAGCTGATCGAGGAGTCGAACGACCTCCACGCGGACGCCATGCGGGGCATCCAAGAGACGATTCCGGTCCTCACCGAGATCCGGGAGGAGCGACGCGGTGACGACATCGACACCGACGAGATCGAGCGGTTCAACGAGGGCCGACGACGGGCGCTCAAGACCATGGGCCTGGGCGCTGGCGGCATCGCCGCCCGGGGTGCGCTCTACGGCAGCCTGGGCTCACTGTTCACCGGCCTGTTGGCCTCCCCCGCCCGCGCTGACAAGAACCTCGACATCCAAATCCTGCAGACCGCCTCGTCGCTCGAGCGGCTGGCGGTGAACACCTACAACGCGGCCCTCACGATGAACCTGGGCGGCATCGGCGACGTGACAGGCACCGCGGGCATCGTGATCAAGGCGTTCGCCATGACCACGATGCAGCAGCACGACGAGCACCGCAAGGGCTTCCAGGCCCAGACCACGGCCCTGGGGGGCAAGGTGCAGGATGCCCCCAATCGCAAGTTCCAGGCCGTCGTCGACCAGGCCGTGCCCACCATCAAGGCGCCCCTGGACGTGATCGACCTGGCCGCCTCGCTGGAGAAGGTCGCCACCGACACCTACCTGGTCAACCTGGGCCTGTTCGAGGACACCAAGTCCAAGGAGATCATGGGCAGCGTCATGGGTGTCGAGGCTCAGCACCTGGCCACGCTGCGGGCGGTCAAGGCTCTGCTCGAGGGCGGCGCCCCCGAGCTCATCAAGATTCCCATCGGCGCCGACCTGGCCAACCTGCCTGCGTCCGCCGGCAGCGTGGCATTTCCCAACGCGTTCGAGCAGGTCATGGACCCCGAGCTCATCGCCCAGCCCGACACAGGAGACGTCAAGTGAGCGATTCTCGCAACGACCTCGACCCGGGTCCGGCGGCGTCGGCCAAAGGCGGTATCGCACGCCGCCAGTTCCTCGTCGGCTCCAGCCTGGCGGCCGCGGCGGCGGTCGTGCTGGCCGCCTGCGGCAGTGACGACGACAACGACTCCGCCACGGGAACCAGCCCGACCACCGAGACCACCCCGACCACGGCGTCCGGCGTCAGCGACACCCAGGTCGCCGAAGTCGCGGCCGGCCTCGAGGTGCTGGCCGTGTCCACCTACCAAGGCGCTCTCGACGCCGCCACCGCCAACAAGCTGGGCCCGGTTCCGCCGGCGGTGGCGACCTACGTGCAGACGGCCCTGGCCCACCACCAGGAGCACCTGGCGGCGTGGAACGGCGTGCTCAAGGCGGCAGGACGGCCCGAGGTGACCCAGCCCAACGCCACCCTCAAGCCGACGGTCGACCAGGCCTTCGCCGCCGCGGCCGACGTGGCTGCGGTGGCCAAGCTGGCACTCATGCTGGAGGGCATCGCGGCCCAGACCTACCTCAAGGCCATTCCCCTGCTCAAGGACAAGGCCGCCATCCGCAAGGCGGGCGAGATCCAGATCGTCGATCAGCAGCACCAGGCGATCCTGCTCTACGCCCTGGGTGAGTACCCGGTGCCCGACGTCTTCCAGAAGACCGACCAGGCTGCCTTCTAGAGACCGGCTGAACCGATCGGCGGCGGGCCCCACCCTCTCCTGACGGGTGCCCCGCCGCCGGCCGGCCCATCCACGTTGCCGCACCCGACTCGGCCCGAGCCCGTGGCCTCCTTCGGCCGCAAGTGTGGGCCAGATCCATCCAGCAGCACGAGCAGGACCAAAGCAGCCTCGTCCAATTGAGTCGCATGGGATGGCTGCCCGGCGTACGACTTCGAGCGCGGGTGCAGGATCGGCCCCGGCGGGGAAGGGCCTCACCATGAGCATCGGACGAAAGTCGTCTTCGGCCGCCGAGCAGGTCAGCCGGGAACTGCGGACCGAGTCAAGTGCCGCGTTGCGGCAGCGTCGACTAGTCGTCGCCCTCTCGCTGGTGGCGGGCGGCTCGATGGGCCTGATCACGCTCTACCAGATGGGGATCATCGACCATCTCCCCGAGCCCCCGGTCGGGATGCTCGACGCCGACCGGGTTGACGCCTCGGGCGAGGCCTACAACCTGCTCAAGGCGCCCGACGCCGCGCTGGGCCTGGTCAGCTACGCGGTGACGCTGGCCCTGGCGGCTGCCGGCGGTGCCGACCGGGCCCAGGCCCAACCACTGCTGCCCCTGGCCTTGGCGGCCAAGGTCGCGCTCGACGCAGTGGGGGCGATCGTGCTGACGGTGGAGCAGGGGTCGAAGCACCGCAGGTACTGCTCCTGGTGTCTCCTGGCGGCCGCCGCTTCCCTGGCCATGGTGCCGGCGGTGGTCCCCGAGTCCCGTCAGGCGTGGAGGAGGCTGCGGGGGACGGGCTGACGCCCGATCCGTATCCGACCGCTACCGGGGATCACTGCTGCGCCACCGCAGGACGCCGTAGCGGGCGAGGCGCCATGCCCAGAGACCGGCGGCGCCGAATCGGGCTCGGAGGTGCATGGCGTCGAGGATGTAGAGCGCCCGGGCCAGCTCCATGTGCGACCAGACCAGGGGGACGTTGCCGAGCGGGCGGTCATCGACCGGATCCATCTCCTCGCTGAGAAGCCGGGGAAGCTTGGCGCACAGCTCGTCGAGCCGCTCCTGGGCCTGGCCGACCCGGCCGGTGACGGCGAGGCCGGCTACCGCCCACCAGGCCATGGGCAGGAAGGTGCCTTCGACGCCGGCGAAGCCATCGTCGCCTCCCGGGCGGTAGCGGTAGAGGTAGGGCCCCGCCCCCAGGTCGCGGAGGGTGGCGTCGACGAGGCGTCCGGCCCGGGGGTCGTCGCCCCTTAGCAGGCCGAAGACGACGGCCATCAGGGCGGAGGCGTCGGGGCGGTCACTGTCGCCGTAGGCCTGGGGCAGACCGCCGCCGGGCTCGAGCGCACCCAGCACGCGGTCTCGAATCTCGGCCCGGGCCCGCTTCCAGGCAGCGCGCCGGGCGGTGGGTCGCCAGCCCCGGGCGATCCACACGGCCCGGTCGAGCACGAGCCATCGTCCGATGTCGGCGCTGACCAGGTCCCGGGGCGTGCGCAACTCCCAAATTCCGTGCGAGGGCTGGGTCGGCTCGGAGCAGGTGCGGTCGGCCATGGCCCGCACCAGAGACCAGGTGTCGTCGTCGAGCGACCCTCCCGTCTGCAGGTGGACGGACACGGCCTCGGCCACCAGGCCCCACGCGTCGTACTGCAGTTGTCCTCGAGCCCCGTTGCCGACTCGCACGGGTCGGCTACCGGCCCAGCCCGGGACGCCGTCGACCTCGCGTTCGGGGGGCACGTCACCGCCCCGGACGTCGACCACCGGCGGGACCAGCTCGGGGTCAGGGCGGGCAACACTGCGGACGAACGCGAGATAGCGCTCGGCGGAAGCCCTCCGCCCGAGGAGGGAGGCGACCGAGACGGCCAGGGCCGCGTCTCGCATCCAGCAGTAGCGGTAGTCGAACTGGCGATCGGCGCCGGGCGCTTCCGGAACCGAGGTGGTGGCGGCCGCCACCACTGCCCCGGTGGGCCGGTAGGTGCAGGTGTCGAGGACGGCCAATGCGTCCGCCGCCCGCCGTGGATGATGTCGGGGAAGCCGGGCGCGGGCCTGCGCCGCCCGCGCCACCGCCACCGCCTCGTCGAGGGCGGCCACGATGGCGTCGAGGTGGGCCGGCGGCGCCGAGCCCAGGCACAGGGCCAGGCCCGTCCATCGCTCCGGCACTGCCCGCACTCGGGTCTCGAGCCAGCGGTCTCCCGCTCGACCCGGCGCCGGGCCCACCACATGCACCCTGGCGTCGCCGAGATCGAAGCCTCCGGGCGCGGGAGCCCCCCAACGCCGGTCGAACCCGCCGACGGCGGCCCGATGCACCAAGTCGACGGCGCCCTCTTCGCTGCGGACCAGCCGGATCAGGCAGATGGCTCCGTCGACGTCGGCCAGCCCGTCACGACATCGGATCCGCCGCTCGCCGACGCGGAGGATCCCCTCGACCGCAGGACCGGCGGGAGTGGCGTCGAGGGCCACGTACCGGGCATCGGCCCATCGGGAGCAGGCCCCGCCGGAGCCGAGCAGCGACCACAGCAACGGCGGTGAGTCCGGCTCGGGAGCGCACCACCAGTCGACTTCGCCCCAGGCGGTGACCAAGGCCAGCGATCGCCCACAGCCCAGCAGCCGGTGGGCCGAGAGGGGATGGGCGGACGGGAGATCGACGCCGCCATGCTCGTCCCCTCTGCGTCCCCACGACGATTGCTCGTCAGGAGCGAGGGGCGGGTTACGAGCAGGGCCGAGGGACACGGGCTGCGGCTTGGGTCAAGGGGGCTCCTGGCGTGATCGGTGGGTGTACCCGTCTTACCCTGCCCGCCGAGCGATGACCTGCGGTCGCGAGCTCCGCCCTGGTCACACGGCCACCAGACGCCGGTGCCATTTGGATCGCGTGCCCAGGGGTGGCGGCCGCCGGACACGCAAGAAGGGCCGAATCGACAGCGGGTGCGCCTTACGGGCGGGGGATGGCGGCCCGCTCCGCTTCCACCGCCGGCCGAAAATGGCAGTCGGCCAGGTGGTCGTCGACCAGGCCGAGCGACTGCATGGCCGCGTACACGGTGGTCGGGCCCACGAACCGGAACCCGCGCCGCCGCAGCTCGCGGCTGAGGGCCACCGATTCGGGCGTGGTCGCGGGCAGGTCGCCCATGACCGCCGGAACGGGCCCCGGCGCCGGTTCGTAGCGCCACACCAACGCCGCCAGCGACCCGTCCTGCTCCTGGACGTCGAGCGTGGCCCGGGCGTTGGCGATGGTGGCCTCGATCTTGCCCCGGTGGCGGACGATGGCCGCGTCGGCCAGCAGCCGGTCGACATCGGTGGGCCCGAAGCGGGCGACGGCGGCGGGGTCGAACCCGGCGAAGGCGCGGCGGAAGCCGTCCCGCTTGCGGAGGATGGTGAGCCACGACAGGCCGGCCTGGAAGCCCTCCAGGCACAGCTTCTCGAACAGGCGGTTGTCGTCGACGACGGGGCGGCCCCACTCCTCGTCGTGGTAGCGGCGGTACTCGGGCGGGTCGACTCCCCACGGGCAGCGAGCCCGGCCGTCGTCGGCCACGAGGGCAGTCATACCCGGGCGAGGAACCCGGTGAGACCGGTCGGCAATTCGAGGTCGCGGTAGTGGGTGAGACGGCGCACACTGTGGAAGCCGGCCTCGGCCAGGAGCGCCTCCACGTCGGCCGGCCGGTAGAGGCGAAGGACGTGGGTCTCGTCGTGATGGGCCCCGTCGGCGGTGACGAGGAAGGCGTGGCGGACGAGGCGGGGTCCGTCCCGGTCCTCGTCCTCCTCGGCGACCGACCGGATGGTCCACCCGTCGGTCTCCACCACCCCCTCCCGACGGCCGGTGGGCCCGGCCCGCCCCGGCCCGGCGGAGTCGAACAGGAGGACGCCCCCCGGCAGGAGCGACGTCCGCACCCGCCGGAGCAGGTGGCCGAGGTGCTCGAGGTCGGTCCGAGGGTCGAAGGCGTAGTTGACGATCTCGCCGACGGCGGCCACCGCCACGCACGGCGGGATGTCGGCGTCGAGCACCGCCGCCTCCACGAACCGGGCCGCGGGGGCGTGGGCCGACGCCAGGCGGACCATGTCGGGGGAGAGGTCGAAGCCCAACCCGTCGAAACCGGCGTCGGTGACGAGGCGGGTGAGGATGCCCGACCCCGAGCCGAGGTCGACGACGAGTCCGGCGGTGTGGCCGGCGCCGGCCAGGGCCTCGAGGAGCACGGCCGCCCCTTGGCGGGCGATGTCGCCGAAGCCCTCGTGATGGACCCGGGCCAGCTCGGGCCCGTAAGCGCCGATCAGCCGCCCTGCGACGAGAGCATTCCCGCCTGCTACAGCCGGTTGCGCCAGGCCAGGACGACGCCGGCCGCGCCGAGACCGAGGAGCGGGACCCCGAGCAGGAGGAGCAGGAGCCACACGCCGCCCTGGATGACGCTGACCGCGGTCAGGCCGATGCCGAAGCCCACCAGCACCAGGCACATGACCATGTCGAGGGTCAGACCAGAGCCCAGGATGCCCTTCTTGGGAGTCACGCCGACACCCTACGCCGCCGCCCCACTCACGCCTGCGACGATGTCCCCGAACGTCGGGCACCGGGAGCTCTCCTACCAGGCGGGACAGGCCACCACCCTCGTCCTCCGGGGCAACTTTCCCGAGGTCGCCGTCGAGTTGGCGGTGCCGGGCACCTGACGGCCGGCGCCGCGGTCACCGGTGTCGGGCCTGCTAGCGGAAGGTTCCGATGGAGGTGACGGGCAGGTAGTTGCCGGTGCCGGCGTAGGCCGCGGTGTAGGTCGGGACCACCAGGTAGATCGCGCCGAGGGGCCGGAAGGTGGCCTGGCCCTTGCTGTCGGTGATCGCCGAGTACTTCTTCTTGCCGTTGGTGGTGATGGACACCGTCTGACCGGCGAGCGGCAGCCCGTCGAAGGTGCGGGTCAGCGTCACGGTGAACGTCGGGAAAAATCGAGCCGCGGGACTGGCGACCAGGGTGGTGGGCGCCTTGGCGACGACCTGGGTGAGGCTGGTGGACGTGCCGCCGGTGACGTTGGCGTCGCCGGAGTAGACGGCGGTGAGGGGGTGGCCGGCCACGCTCTGGAAGGCGACCTTGAGGCTGGCAGTGCCACCGGCGATGGTGGCGGTACCGATGGTGGTGGCCCCGTCCTTGAACGTGACCGTCCCGGTGGCGAGGCCGGCGCCGGCGGGGTTGGGGGCGACGGTGGCCGTCAGCGTCACCGCTTGCCCAAACACGGACGGGCTGACGCTGGTGGTGAGGACAGGCTGCGATCCCGCCTTTGTCACCGCGAGGGCGCCCGCGACGTAGCCGATGGTGTAGTTGGCCGAGCTCAACCCCGACGGGGTGACGACGTAGCTGCCGACCCCGCTGGCTCCGCTGGCGACGGTGGTGAAGGCCAAGGTGCCGTTCAGTGCGGCCGGGAGGTCGTTGTTGACCAGGCCGTCGTACGTGACGGTGAAGGTCGGGTTGGGCTGGCCGTAGGACTTGGACTTGGGGTCGGCGGTGATGGTCAGCGGCGCCGGGCTGACGGTGAGCGTGGCCGGCACATAGCTGACGGTGTAGTTGTCGGTCGTTGCCGGTCCGGTGCAGGCGATCGGGGACGACCCCGCCCGGTAGCTGCCCCCCGGCGTCACCACCACCGCCGTCGTACAGATCACCGAGGCCAGGCCGGCGGTGGCCTGGGTGTCGCCGTTGACCAGCCCGTCGACGGACGGGGCCAGCGACACCGACGTCGCCGCCGGGCCGTAGGTCACCGACCGGGTCGGCGCGGTGACGGTCGCGGCCGCGGGGGTGATCTCCAACGAGCCGTCGACATAGGCGATGTCGTAGTCCGCCCCGACCGCGCCGGAACAGGCGACGACGTAGGTGCCGACACCGACCACCGGGGTGGTCGGCGTGCACGTGGCCGGGGTGGTCAGCGACGACACCGAGTCACCGGCGACGAACCCGGTGTACTCCGCCGGTGCGAAGGTCGCCGGCACCGACACTCCGTACACGAGGCTCTCCGCGGGGGCCGTCACCGTCAGCTCGGCTGGCGTGATGGCCAGGGAGCCGTCGGTGTAGATGAAGCTGTAGCCGGCGCCGGCTGCCCCGGAACAGGCGATCGGGTAGGTCCCGACGCCTCCGACGGCGGTGGTCGGCGCGCACGTCGCCGGCGTCTCCAACGACGACACCGATTCCTCGGGGAGGAACCCGGTGTACTCGGGCGTGAAACTCGACGGCACCGACTCCCCGTACACGAAGCTCGCCGCGGGCGCGGTCACCGTCAGTGGCGCTCCCGTTACCGTCAGTGTGCCCGCCGTATAGGTGAAGGCGTAGTTGGGGCTGACGGCTCCGGAACAGGCGATGGGGTAGGTCCCGACCCCCCCGACGGCGGCCGTCAGGGTGCAGGTCGCGGGACTGGTCAACGACGAGACCGACTCGCCGGGTGCGAAGCCGGAGTAGGTGGGCGTGAACGGGGCCGGGAGCGAGGCGCCCCGGGCCAGGCTCACGTCCGGTGCCGCGACCGTGAGCGGCGCCGGCGCGATCGTCAAGATGCTGCTGGCGGGGGTGATCTTGTAGCCCGGGTGACCCCCGTACTGGCAGCTGATCGAGTAGGTGCTGACGCCGGGGAAGGGACCGTGCGGCGCACACGTGACCGGCCCGTCCAACGACGCCTCGTCGTCGCCGGCCACGAAGCCGGTGATCACCGGCTCGACACTGGTCGGCACCGCGTCCCCGTAGGCGATGGTCACGTCGGGCGGAGTGATGCTCAAGGGGGCGCGGTCGACGAAGATGTTGGACAACCGCAAGGGCGCAGGCGCGTAGGTGGCGTTGCCGGCCTGGTTGTACCGGATCTGGCAGAAGGCGGCGGCCAGGAAGGTGACGGTTCCACCGGACACGGTGCACGTCGTCGGGGTGAGCGAGGTGAGCGTGACCGGGTTGCCCGAGCCGCCGCCGGTGCCGCTCAACTGGTACGTCCCTCCGTAGGTGGGTCGGGGCTGGTCCGGGGAGCTGGTGAAGGTGATCTCCTGGGGCGACTTGACGACCACCCTGAACTCGGCCTGGGCCCCGCTGATCCGCGGCATGTTCCCGGCGGTGCTGATCTTCAGGATGCAGGTGCCGACGCCGGTGAAGGTGATGTTCGCGCCCGTTTGGTACTGCCCGTAGGCGGAGTCGGCGCTCTTGCTGCACCCCACGCTCTCCGGCGCCAGCGAGATCACCGCCAGATTGAAGCTCCCCGTACGGGCGACCAGCTGGTACGTGTCGCCGGGCACGGCCTCGGCCAGCGGCTGTGAGTCGATGAGGATGGTGTCGGGCACCGCGCCGATCAGGACGCTTTGTTGGGCATCGGCCGGGGCGAAGCCGTTTCCGCCGTTCTGATGGGCGAAGATGCGGCAGGTCCCGCCCGCCTGCAATTGCACCACGTTGGTCGCGGTCCCGGTGTAGTTGCAGGGATCGGCGGAGGAGGTCGTGAACGTCACCGGATTGCCGGATGCGCCGCCGGTGGCCGACACGACGTAGTTGTCACCGGGCATGGCGCCCACCGGGGGCGTCGACGTGAAGGTGATGGTCTGCACGGTCGCCGCCGCCACCGTTACGTCCTGTACGGCGTCGACCTCCCACGGCACCGTGGCCGTCACGTACTGGTGGGCGTGGATCCGGCAGGTCCCGGCGGCGAGGAACGTCACGGTGGCACCCGAGATCGTGCACACCGCGCTCGACGTGGGGTCGATCGAGAAGACGATGTCCAGACCGGCCGAGTTTGTGGCGGTGACGAGGTAGGTCGCCCCGTGGGCCTTGGCGCCGGCCGGCGGGGTGGACGTGAAGGTGATCTTCGGGGTGACGCCCTGGTCGAGCATGGTGGCGACCGTCGGCCGGATCAGACGACCGCCCCCGGAGTACCCGCTGTAGGTCGCCGACATGTGGTTCGTCCCGCCCGGAAGGTTCGAGGTCACGAAGGTGGCGGTGCCCGATCCGTTGGCGCCGCCGACGATGGGCGCGTCGCCGATGTGCGCGTTCCCGTTCCGGAACGAAACCGTGCCCACGTCGATCTGCACCGACGGGACCGGCGTGGTCACGACCGCGGTGAACGTCACTGGCTGGCCGAGCGTCGAGGGATTCGGTGTGGACGTGAGGCTGAGGTAGGCATCGATCGGGGGGACGATGCTCGGAGGACCGGGGTCGGTCTCGATGGGTACCGGGCCCTGGAACACGGACGTGAGCCCGGACATCACGTAGCTCGACCCGCCGCCGCCGCCCCCGGAGGGCTCGTTGTCCCACCCGGTTCCGCCGCCGCCTCCGTTGTAGTAGCCGGCTCCGCCGCCGCCCCCACCGAACCCGGGCTTGCAGTTCCGGTTGGTGCCCTGCTCGTGCCCGAGGCCGCCGTTGCCGCCTGACATGAAGCCTCCCCACTGACCGGCGTTGCCGTCCCTGCAGGTCTGGAGGGTGTGACCGGCGGCGCCGCCGTAGCCCCCGCCGGTGGCGGATGCGGGTCCGCCGTGGCCACCGTCGATGGAATCGTTCTGGTCCCCGTCCCCGCCCCCGGTCGCACCGGCTCCCGCGTCGGCGTTGCCACCGAACCCGGGGTGGGAGAAGCCTTCCTCGAAGTAGTTCGTCCCCGCGCCGGCCCCGCCCCCGCCGGCGGCGAGGATGACCAACTGGGCGCACGCCCCGCTGCCCGGGGGAGTGACGGTGATGTACTGGGCGTCGCCGCCGTTGCCTCCCGGCGGACCCGGGGGTGCCAACTGGCCCGCGTCAGTCGGCATCCACGCCCCGCCTACTCCGCCCGCGCCCCCCGCCAGCCTCCATGCCTGGACGACATCGCCCGCGGTCACGGGAAGCGTGGCGATCATCTGGCTTCCGAGGCCGCCCTTGACGTCGACCGTGCCGGGGGACGGAGCCCCGCCGAACCCGGGTATCACGGTCTTCCATCCCTGCCCCGGCTGGCCGGCAACCCTGAGGTGGACCTCGCTGACGCCCGCCGCGGGGACGGTGTAGGCGCTCCCGATCGCGGTCCCGTTGAAGACCGGGCACGTGGCCGCGCTGGCGGCGGCGCTGTCCATGGGCACGGCCAGTCCCACCAGGACGGCCGCCAGCAAGAAGGACGCGCTGGCCACGGCGCCCGCGCCCGAGGTCGAAAGCTTCTTGCGATCTCGGCCGGCGCGAGCGTCAGCCTGCCGGAACAAACCGCGGCGACCACGGGCCGCCGTCAGGGCCTGGTCTGTTCGCATGGCGTCCGCGGTATCGACCCAGGAGGGCTCGACTTGAGTCGCACGCCCCATCAACCACCGGGTCGCCCCGAGAATGAGTCAGGTGGACTACCAGGGGTGCCCGCCCTCGGCGGTCGACCTCGGTTGGAGACACGCCGGTGCTCGTGCTCGGGCGGTCAGAACCTGGCGGCAGGGCCCTCTCCGTCGAACGAACGAGGAGTCGGTTCAGGCCGATCGACTACACGGGATCATCGTCTCGTGGGATCAGCCGCCACCGGTGGACGGACTCCACGATGGCCTCGTACACCTCGTCGTCCACGTCGAATTCGTCCCGGGGGAGGCGGTCGAACCGACCGAGCATGTCGAGGAACACGGAGGGCAGGAAACCGAGATCCTTCGCCCGTGCCAGCTCGAGGAGGTGATTCAGCCCGAACCGCGGTTCGAGGGCAGCCAGGTCGACGAAGTCGCGGGCCTCAGCCCGGCCGAAGATCGCCAGGACCTTGTCGACGGCCGATTCCTCGACATTCAGGAGCAGGCCGAGGTCGCTCGGCTCAGCCGGGAGCAGGCGGGCATCGGCCGCCAGATCGACGCCCGTGCGCTCTGCTCCGTCACTGACGACGAGGCGTGCGAATCCGGCCGACACCCGCTCCTCGACCACACCGAGGCCGTCAGCCCGCAGGGCCGCCTCGAACACGGGCAAGAGCCGATCGACTTGGTCGGGCTCCACGGTGAAGAAGTCGAGGTCACGGGTCAGGCGGTCGACATCGCCGCGGGCGATCAGCGCACCGCCACCAGCCAACACGAAACCCGACGCATCGGGCAGCTGGGACAGGATGACAGCGACGCGCCGCTGAAGCTCGCTCAGCACGCCAAGTCGAGCTCGCGGTGCCGGCGGAACCACTCGGCCCAGGCTCGGCGGACGTGAACCGGGCAGGACGAGCTCGTCCCACAGCGCGAGCAACTCGTCGACGTCGATGAACCGGCGGACATCGTCGTCGTTACCCTCGCGTAACACCTGCTCGTAGACCCGCAGCCGGTCCGTCCGCTTACCGAGGTCGTAGACCTTCGACGGGCCGCTCCACCGCACATGAAGGGGAAGCTCGACCCTTCCCGCCGCCTTGGTGATGACCGGATCAGCGACGTCGTCAGGGACAGCCACAGGTCGGGCCTCGGGACCCAGCCGGCTGCTTCGTATCGTCGCCACGCGGCCAATTCTACGGGGCGGCCAGGATCAAAACCGAAGATCGAGCCCGGTCGAAGATCATCTGCCGGCGGATCACGGAATCGGCGCGCTGGTGCGCCTGTCGGCCTCCCAGCTGCAGTCGTGCACATCGGGCGGTCAGCTCATGTCCCGGGGGCCGCGGGTCATCGGTACGTCGACGGTTGATGTCGTAGCGGCGCCGTACGATTCAGTCAGCGCCTCGAACGCGGCGCGCCTCGCAGCCTCCGCTGCCCTTCATCGATCTCCCGAAGGACTGACGGATGGCTTCGATCTCCAAACGGCGCACAGTGGCCGGCCGGCCCGCTACGACGTTCGCTAACGCGCCGGCGGACGAGCGGTCGAGGAGCCTTTCAAGCGTCGCCAGGATGCCGAGAACCGCGTCCGCCAGATCGGGACCGAGCGGCTCGCCGGTCCTGTGGGTGACCCTCGTTGCGGGCGCGAACGAAGGAACTGATGCACGCCTCACCACGAGCCGCCCTCATGCTCCAACACGCCACCGAACAACGCGACAGAGAGCCGCGTACCCAGACGACGCAATTTCTGAGCCGTGAACGTCCGCGAAGTGATCAAGCTGATCGAGGACGACGGTTGGGTGATGGTGCGACAGACGGGCAGTCACCGCGCCTTCCGGCATGCCGTGAAGCCAGGCACGACGACGGTCGCCGGTAACCTTGGCAAGGAAGTCAAGCCCGGCACGCTGGCGAACATCCTGCGACAGGCTGGGCTGAGGAGGCCACGATGACGGGCTACGCAATCATCATCGAAGGAGAAGGCGACTCGTTCTCCGCGTACGTTCCGGAGTTGCCTGGGTGTATCGCCGCCGGCAGCAGCGTCACCGAGGTGGAGGCCCTGATGCGTGAGGCGATCGCCCTCCACCTCGAGGTGATGCGCGAGTACGGCGACGAGATCCCGCCGCCGACATCGGTCGCCACCGCCATCGCCGAAGTTACGTCCGTTCCCTAACTGTAACGGCACCCGACGACCTCGCGCGTTCGACTGCCGCCACTTCTCGCTCGCGAACGCAGTTGATGATCGGCCACAACCCCACCTGCTCCGACGCGTCGCCGATGAGATGGAAGCTCGGTCGATCCAGCCGATGCAGGTGCTTGACCACTCTTCGCAGGAGATCACTGAGGACCGGCCGTGGTGGTGCAGGCGTGGTGGTCGTCCCGCCTGGGATGCCCCTTGACCTGCTAGTTCACTGGAGGCGGCGAGCGGAATCGAACCGCTGTACAGGGCTTTGCAGGCTCCCGAACCAGGGCGTCGAAGAGGGCCCTGAGCAGCAAGTTCTTGTCGTCGGCGCCAGTGCGTGACACGAGCAGGACACGCGAAAATAGGCTTCGCTGCTTGAGGAGTGCCCGGGGTTAGGCGCGGGCGTCGCGGTCGAGCACCATCCGGGCGAACTTGGCCATCTCGTCGGACACCCTTTGGGAATGCCCCGCCGCTCCCGTTCCGTCTCGATCGGATGGTCGCCTGGCCGACATCGGCACTCGACGGCTGTGGTGGGCGGGGACTCTCACCCCATCTCCGGCCAAGGTGGTACCGGTGTCCTCCACGGATCGGATGTTGGACTGCCCCTTCTAGGGCACAAGCAACCAACCCGCACGGGGCGACCCCTGTTGGACGAACCCACCGTCGCTGGCGACCAGCGTACGCCTGCCGGCCTCGGCGGAGCATCCAGCCGAACCCCTTCGAGACTCGGCCTGTGTGCCGGCTGGCCTTATACAGAGGACGTGTCCGGCCTCGTCTGTCGACTTCGGCACCGCCGAAGCGTACCGGCGGGAGGACTGGTAGGTCCCGCTCGATGTCGCACCGAGGTCGTACCCTGTGGGCGGTCTCAGCACTTGGGCGGAGCCTGGCGTAAGGAAGTTTGTCCCCGACGTGAGCGATATCGTACCTCCCACGTTCCAAACAAATGCGTTCCACTGTCCGAACTGCTCGGCATTCGCCGAGCAAGTGTGGTCCGGTGGATACTGGCGCTCCACTAGGTTCGGAGGCCAAGAGGACGATCAAACCCACCGCTCTTACTGCATGCGTTGCAATCGAGTGGCAATTTGGTTCCAGCAGACAATGATCTATCCATCGGCATCGCAAGCACCAATGCCGAACCTCGATCTCGATGATGAGATTCAGTCGTACTATCTAGAGGCGAGAGACATCCTCGCAAAATCACCCCGTGGTGCCGCCGCCCTGCTTCGTTTGTGCGTTCAACTTGTCTGTAAGCAACTCGGCGAGAACGGCAGAAACATAGACAGTGACATCGCGTCGCTCGTCAGGAAGGGTCTGCCAGCGAGAGTCCAACAGGCTCTCGACATCGTGCGTGTCGTCGGCAATAACGCCGTTCACCCTGGGCAGATCGACTTCGACGACGATCCGGCGATAGCGATGCAGTTGTTCATCCTGGTGAACGTCATCGCAGATGTCATGATCACGGAGCCAAAACGTATCGAGGCGCTCTACCAAAGCCTGCCAGCAACCGCTCGAGACGCCATCGAGAGACGAGACACCGGCTCGGCCTGACTCCGGTGGCAACTCCCCGGCCCGGAGTTTGACGAGATCCACGCCTGGCCTATCAGCGGCGCCTCAGGAGCGCTCCGTCGAACTCCTCGGCCAACAGGCGGTCGTCCTCCTGGCTGAGGCCACCGGAACTTCGGGGCCGCAGTCGGTCCATGAATAGGACGCCCAGGTGGGGGTGTCCGGCGCCTCTCTCTAGAGACCCTTCAGGAGTCCTGAAGCCTCTGCCTGACGCTTCCCCGCGGCCGTAATGAAGTAGCGCTCCTGGCGGTTCTCGTGAATCAGCGCTCGGTCCACGAGCCCTGCGAGAGTCCGTGCCAGGTTTTTCTTCATGGGCGGCTTCGCCCACCGGTTCAGCTCTGTGAGCGCGGCCCCCTCCGCTCCCCGGTGGTACAGCAGGACGAGAAGGTGGTCACTCGCCTTTAGCTTCGGATCGAGCACCTTCAAGTAACCGTCGAAGTCCTCGATCATCGGGACCTTCCGGGTCACAAGGTCGGCGATAGTCGCGTGCGCCTCGTCGGCCGAGACGCCGTGGTACAGGCGCACGAACTCGGCCAGCACCCAGTCGAGAGCCGATACCACCAGGGTGCCGTCCTGCAGGTTTGGGTCGATGCCGTCGCCCAGGTGAGCAGCGTCGCGGTTGTTGCGGACGTCGTAGACCACCCGAAGCGTTCGTGGGATGTGCAGTCGGACTGAGTCCGGGTGGGACCCAGCCGGCAGGTTGGCCAGGGTCCTGGTCAGCCGCTCGACGTCGAGCTGCCGCCCCAGGGCGTCGTACTTGCTGGTTGTGGCCTGCTGGAGGAGACGGTAGGCCGCCTCGCAGAACCGGCCGCCCTCGACCTCACTCAGCCGGTGGCCGCCCTCATAGAAGGCGCGCTTGGCCTCATCGTAGGCGGCCAGCAGCTCATCGACCAGTAGGGCATCGAGATGGGCGACGAGCCCGGCTCGGACCTTCTGGCTCACTCGTCGGAGCCGGTCGCCTTCTTGGTGGGCTTCCTCCGCTGTTTGAAGGGATGCTCGTCCATCGCCTGCTGAACCGCGGCTCGGTCTGGCAAGCCCTCCACCAGGGCCTCGCCCCTGGGGCTGATCTGCTTCGAGCCAGCTCCGGCTGTCACTAGGTATCCGCTGGACCTGTCGGCATTGTCGAAGTCGCGAGCCGGGTTGGCGATCTTGGGCCCGGCAGCCTCGGTGTTCAGGGCAACCAGATCCGCAGACTTGAAGGTGGCCTTTCCTCGCGCGTTGGTCAGGTAGTAGGCGAGGCACGCCATGCGCTCGACATTCGTGTGAGGCTTCTTTGACAGGATGAAGTCCTTGGGCTTGCCCAGCGTGGTAACGCCGGCAGCGGGATCGCCGCCGCCGAGAGCGCCACCGTTCATCGCCGAGCGGGCGGGTCCGATCTCCGCCTCTACATTGAGGGTTCCAATGAGCCAGCTGATTGCACGGACCCGCTGGTCCGGCTCCAGTGGCTCAAGTGCCTTGTAGGCACTTTGCATTGCGGTCAACTCTGTGAGGCCGTCCGGCATTGCTCTTCTCCTGCTCTCTGTCAACGGAACCCTGCATCGTGGGCACCCGCCGTCGGGGTCCGACAGGTTGCAGCGGCTAGAGCCACACCACTCAACCCATAATACTACAGCTGTAATTCCACACGTGTCAACGACGATTCCTCTGTGGATCCCGGGCGGAGCGCCGTATGATCCGTGGCTGACGGACTCCAGGTCGGGATGCGCCCGTTGGGCGTGCCCGACGCAGGGCGATGATCCCCGTCAGCCCAAGCTGGTTCAACTCCGGCTCCCCGGTGGCACTCAACCCCCGTCCGAGCGCTCCGCACCCTCGTCTGTCGTCGACCGAGGCGGCGACTAACCCGCGTCTCGCCTCGGCAAATCTGAGCGGTAGCCGGGTCGAGTCCAACCTCCCAGGAAATTCGCTCACCAACGCGAGATTTCTACCGGCTTATCGGCCTAGTTCTACATCGAACCCTATGACGCACAGACGAGTGCATTGCCTCCCGCGGGACGGCGGCCGTGATGCGAGCCACCACTCTCAACGCCGGCGGGACCGGCGTGGCGGTCCTCGTGGGCTACTACTCCGGACTGGCCGAGGACCAACTCCGCCGGGACGGGCTGAGCCGAGGGCCGATCGACTACTACCTCGACCCCAACGAGCCGCCGGGCCGCTGGTGGGGCGAGGGTTGCACGGCCGTCGCGCTCTCCGGCGAGGTCCGGCCGGAGCAGCTGGAGGCGATGATGCACGGCCGCCATCCCGGCGACGGTCGGGCCCTGGGCCGGGGCTTCGGAGCGAAGTCGGCCCGAGCGTTCGACGCCACCTTCTCCGCGCCCAAGTCCGTCTCGGTACTTTGGGCGCTGAGCCCGGACCCGTCACTGCGGGCCGAGGTGCTCGCCGCCCATGACGCGGCTGTCGTCGCCGCCCTGGACTGGCTCCAGGAGCACGGTGGAGTCACCCGCCGGGGCACAAATGGCGTCCACCAGGTGGATGCCCGGGGCCTGGTCTCGGCGCTGTTCCGCCAACACACCAGCCGGGAGGCCGACCCTCAGCTTCACACCCACGCCCTGATCTGGGGGAAGGTCCAGGACCCGACCGGCAAGTGGCTGTCGCTCGACGCCCGGTTCCTCAAGTACCAGCAGCGCTCCATCGGCTGGGTCTACGCCGCCGCCCTGCGTTCGGAGCTGTCGGCTCGACTTGGAGTGTCCTGGGGCGAGGTCAGCGAGGGCCACGCCGACATCGACGGTTTGCCGGCGGCGCTACTGAGGCTGTTCTCCCAGCGCAACGCCCAGGTGGAAGCCACGCTGGCCAAGTTGGTGGCCGCCTGGGTCGAGGACCATGACGGCGCTGAGCCCGGTCCCCGCACCCTCTACCGCCTGGAGCGCGACGCCGTGCTGGCCAGCCGGCCGGGCAAGTCCGAGCCGATCGACGCCGAGCGGCTTCGCGCCGAGTGGGCGGAGCGAGCGACTCAAGCCGGGTTCGCTCCACTGGTCCTCCCCGAAGGTCAGCGACGCCTGCCGGGCCCGATCGACTGGAGGGACGAATCGGTCATCGCCGAGGCGCTGGTGGCGGTGGCCTCCTCGTCGTCGACGTGGCTGCGGGCCGACCTGGCCCGGGAGGTCGCGGCCCGCCTTCCGGCCGAGGTGGCCAGCTCGGCCGCGGATCTGGTCGAGGTCGTCGACCGACTCGCCGCCGAGGCGGCCTGTCGCTGTGTGGAGCTGCACCCGCCGGCCAAGCCCGGTTTGGCCTGCCGGCGGGACGGTCGAGCGGTCACCGAGCACGTCGTTGATCGCCGGCTGAGCGCCCCGGCCGTGCTTGACCAGGAAGCCAGGCTGCTGTCCTGGGCTGCCGCGAACGTCGGGACGAAGCGCCGCGTGGCGGATGGCGAGGATCTCCAGGCCGCGGCTGCCCACGCGGTGGCGGGCGAACATCGCCTGGTGTTGATCGTGGGCCCGGCTGGGACGGGCAAGACCACCACGCTGGCCTCGGCGGTCGCCTCGCTACGTGAGCAGGGCCGAGCCGTGATCGGCTTGGCTCCCTCGGGCAAGGCCGCCGACGTGCTCGGTCGCGAGACCGCCACGCCGGCCACCACCCTGGCCAAGCTGCTCCACGAGTACGGCCGACCTGAGGGCCCGCCGCCGGAGTGGCAACTACGACCGGGGACGACAGTCATCCTCGACGAGGCCGGCATGGCGTCGACCGAGGACCTGGCCCAATTGGTCGATCTCGCCGGTCGCCATCACTGGCGCCTGGTCTGCGTCGGCGACCCGGCCCAGCTCCCCGCCGTGGGTCGGGGTGGCATGTTCGCCCACTGGTGTGAGTCATTCCCCGCCCACCACCTGGAGGAGGTCCGGCGGTTCCACGACGCCTGGCAGGGCGAGGCCAGCCTGTTGCTGCGCCAGGGCGATCCCGCTGCCGCCGCCCACTACGCGGAGCATGAACGGCTTCGTACCGTCCATCCCGCCCTGCTGGCCGACCGGGTGGCCAGCCAGTACGAGCAGATGAGCGGAGGCGGTGCCACCGTCTCCATCACCACGGCCTCGACCGGCACGGCCAGGGCCATCAACGTCGAGATCCAGCGTCGCCGCAATCCTCGCCGGCAGGGAACGTCGGTTGCCCTCACCGACGGGACCGAGGTGTTCGTGGGCGACCAGGTGGCGACGCGCCGCAACGACGCCAGAGTGGTCACCAGCAGCGGAACGGCTGTGCGGAACCGGCAGACCTGGACGGTCACAGCCATCGGCGACGATGGCTCGCTCACCGTGGAGGACCCACGACGAGGCCGCATACGCCTCCCGAATACCTATGTCGCCTGCCATGTGGAGCTTGGCTGGGCGGTCACCGGCTACGGGAACCAGGGCGTCACCGTCGACCACGGCATCTGCGTGGTGGAGCCGGCCAGTACCCGGGCCGGCATCTATGTGGCCATGACCCGAGGCCGGGGTCGCAATGTTGCCTGGGTGCTCGACCGGACCGGCCTGGAGAACGCCGAGGAGGTGTTTGCGGCCGCCATCGCTCGGCCGCCGAACGCCCGCACCGCCCACGCCGTGCGGGAGCAGCTCTACCGGGCCGCCGGGGTACGCCCGCCCGCGGTGGCGATGCCGCCGGGGTCGCTGTCCGAGGACCCAGCCCGGCGGATGGCCGAGCGGTTGAAGCAGCTACCGACGCATCGTCCGCCGGTCCAGCGGTTGAGCCGGTAGCGGTGCGTCGCGAGATTCCACGGCGCCCACCGGCCTAGTTCGGTGACGACTTCCGAAGGAGATCGACCATGCCGACCACCAAGAATGACCGGCTCCCGCTGATGGACCTGCCCGCTCTCGCCGAGCGCCTCGGCGTCAACCACCGCTACGTCCGTCGGCTGGTCGCCGAGAGGCGGGTTCCGTTCATCAAGTTCGGGCATCTCCTGCGCTTCGACCCCGCCGAGATCGAAGTGTGGCTCGGCACAGCTCGGGTCCCGACCGACATGGGGCCTCACCGCACGATGCCTGATCAGGTATCATCAAGCGATGACCGATCAGGCCGTCGCAGTCGGCGACCTTCTCCGGCGAGCTCGTAGCAGTGCTGGCATGAGCCAGCGGGAGCTGGCCCGCGCCGGCGAGACGTCGCAGGCGGCGGTCGCCCGCTACGAGACCGGCCGGGTGCTGCCCGACCTGCGGACGCTTGACCGGCTGCTCGGCGTCTGCGGTCAGCGCCTCACCGTCGACGCGGTGCCGACGCGCCGTACGGGGAGGGAGTCAGCCACCACGCGGCCGGTGGTGATTCCGGATGACATCGCCGACGCCCACGAGTCCAAGGCTGTCGGCGTGGTGGAACTTCCCCCGCACATCCGATGGAGTGGGCCGCGCCGGACCTACGACCTCGACAAGCGACGCGAGCGCGCCCGCGTCTACGAGCAGGTGCTGCGTGAGGGGACGGAGGACGACGTCCGGCACTTCGTGAGGCTCGACGAGCTGATCGACCTGTGGGACGAACTGGTCCTACCCGACCACGTCCGGGCCGCCTGGGACCGTTGGTTCGCGACCCGGGCGGCTGCGATCCGGTGCTGAGCGCGTTCCAGGAGCGTGTCGCCCGAATGGTTGCCGCCCTTCCCGAGGCCCGAGGTTTCGCCCTCGCCGGCGGCGGCGCCCTGGTGGTCCACGGCCTCACCGAGCGGTCCACCAACGACCTCGACTTCTTCACCCCCGCACCCACCGACGTCCCGCTTCTTGGCCAGGCTCTCGTGATCGCGTTCCGCGAGGCTGGCCTCACCGTGTCCATCGTCAGGGATACCGAGACCTTCGTGCGACTGGCGGTCGGTGACGGGACGACGGACACCCTTGTCGACCTGGCGTGGGACGCCCGTATGCGGCCGGCGGTTGCCAGCGACCTCGGGCCGGTGCTCAACCAGGAGGAGTTGGCCGCCGACAAGGTCCTCGCCCTATTCGGGCGTGCTGAGCCACGCGACTTCCTCGACGTCTACGGTTTGTCCCAGCGTCTGGGCTGGCCCCGCCTCCTTGCTCTCGCCGAGCAGAAGGATGCCGGCTTCAGCCCGGAGCGCCTCGCCGAGTCTCTCGGCCGCATGAACCGCCTCGACCAGGCCGACTTCGGAATCGAGGATGCCGACTACCTCGCCTTGCGAGCCTGGGTGGACCAGACTCCGACACCCTGGAGCGGCGTCCGTAGTCCGAAGCGGCCCGGTCGTCGCCAGTAGTCGGGAGCCGACCATGGCATCCATCGAGAAGACCGACACCAAGAGATGGCGAGCGCGCTACCGCGATCCGTCGGGGCGGAGCCGCAGCCGGACGTTCGACACCAAGGCCGAGGCCCAACGCTTCCTGAACGGCGTCGGGGCCGACATGCAGCGTGGCCAGTGGGTCGACCCGGCACTGGGGACCACGAAGCTGGCCCACTGGGTCGAGGAGTTCCTCCGGACCGCACACGACCTCGACCCGAGCACCCGAGCCACCTACGAGCGCGACCTGCGCCGGTACGTCCTTCCCCGCTTCGGTGACACGGCCATGTGCAAGATCCGCAAGCTCGACGTCCGCGCCTGGATTAACGACGAGCTTGGCCAGGGGCTGGCGGCCAGCTCGGTCCATCGGCACTTCCGCACGCTTCGACGGGTGCTCAACGTCGCCGTCGAGCACAAGCTCCTGGCCCGGTCGCCCTGTGTCGGCCTCAGCGGGCCCAGGGTCGAGGCCACCGAGATGCGCTTCCTCAACGCCGAGGAGGTTCGGCGGGTGGCCGAGGAGCTGCCCCAGCAGTTCCGCACGCTCGTCTACACCGCCGCCTACACAGGAATGCGCTGGGGCGAGCTGATCGGCCTGCGCCGTGGCAGCGTCGACCTGGCCGCGCCGGCGATCACCGTGGTCGAGCAGCTCGTGATCCTTGACGGCGCCTGGGTGCGGAAGACGCCCAAGACCGCCGCCGGCCGGCGACGGATCACGTTGCCCGCCTTCCTGGCCGAACTGCTCGCCGTCCAACTGGAGGAGCGAGCCGGGCCGGGACCCGACGGGCTGGCGTTCCCGAATCGAGCCGGCAACCCGATCCACCCGTCGAGCTTCAACGGCAACCACTGGAAGCCGGCCAAGGAGCGCGCCGGCATCGAGGGAGTGAGATTCCACGACCTCCGACATACCGCGGTGGCCATGGCGATCGCCGAGGGCGCCCACCCCAAGACCATCCAGGCCCGGATGGGTCACGCCAGCGTCCAGATCACGCTCGACCGCTACGGGCACCTCTTCCCCGAGCTCGATCGGGCCGTGGCCGAAGGGCTCGACCGAACGTTCCGCGCCGCCCTCCGGGTCATCGAAGGAGGCCTCAGCGACGGCCCCCGTGACACGGCCAGGACACAAAAGACACGCGTAGGACACGAAATCGGGGTATCTGGCGGTCAGCCACGGTCCCTGCCGGTCAGGCCGGAAACCGGCTCTGACCAGCACTTTTGCTTGGAGGCGGCGAGCGGAATCGAACCGCTGTACAGGGCTTTGCAGGCCCTTGCCTAAACCACTCGGCCACGCCGCCCTTCCTCGGCAGCTTACCCCGATGGCCAGCCGGTGCTCGGGCCGGGGGCGGCCGTACACTTCTCGGGTGACTCGACGGATCGTGCTCCTGCTGGCGGCGTCCGCCGTCCTCGTCGGCGGGTGCTCGTCGTCGTCCACCTCCGGGTCGACGTCCGGCACGACATCCGTCCCCGCCGTGGCAACCGAGGAGCGTTGGCCGGCTCCGCCCGATCCGATGGCCCGCACCGTCGCCGCCGGGCTCGTGCCCGACACCAAGGAGACGCTCCAACACCACGTCCACTCCCACCTCGACATCTTCATCGACGGGGTCCGTCAGATCGTGCCCGGCGGCATCGGGATCAAGATCGACGACCCCGCCGTCCAGACCGGGCCCGGCCCGTCGTACGGCGGGATCTCCACTCCCTGCGAGCAGCCGTGCATCTCGCCGCTCCACACCCACGCGCCGGACGGCGTCCTCCACACCGAGTCGCCCGTCGACGTCGACAACACCCTGGGCCAGTTCTTCACCGAGTGGGGCGTGACGCTCGACGGCCGGTGCGTGGGTGAGTACTGCAGCCCGGCCACGCCGATTGCGATCTACGTCGACGGCCAGCCCGTCGCCCCCGACGCGGCCGCGGTCACCGGGATCGCCCTCCTCGACCGCCGGGAGATCGCGATCGTCATCGGCACTCCGCCGGCAACCATCCCGAAGGCCTTCCCCGGCGCCTAGTTAACGCCTCGGCTGCCGTACATTCGGGGCCATGGCGACGTCGCTCGACAGCACTGCGGCGGCGGTGGCCCACCAGCTGGCCGAGCTGGCCGGCAACCACAAGTCGGGCGTCGTCCAGTCGTCGCGGTGGACGGAGCGGATGCTCGAGTGGGCGATGTCGCACCCGTCGTTCAAGACCCAGCTCTTCCGTTTCGTCGACGTCTTCCCCGCCACCACCAGCGACGCCGACGTCATGCGTCACCTGGACGAGTACTTCGAGGGGGCCGACGTCCCCAAGGTGCTCGACCTCGGCCTCGACGTGGCCGACCACGTCCCGTTCGGCAAGGCGGCGGCGGCCACCATCGCCCGGCGGAACATCACCCGGGTGGCGGAGCAGTTCATCGTCGGCACGGGCCCCGCCGACGCGGTCAGCGGGCTGCACCGGCTGTGGCGGGCGGGGAGCGCCTTCACCGTCGACCTCCTGGGCGAGAAGACGGTCACCGACGCCGAAGCCGACCGGTACGCGGCCCGGGTCAGCCAGCTCCTCGGCGCCCTCATCGCGGAGACGCCCCGGTGGGCCCCTGACGACCACCTCGAGTTCGACGACCTCGGCCCCCTGCCCCGGGTGAACGTGAGCGTCAAGCCCACCGCCCTGTCGGCCCGCTACTCGCCCCTCACCCGGGCCGAGGGGCTCGACCAGGCCAAGTCCCGGCTGCGCCCCATCCTCCGCCAGGCGATGGCCGGCGGCGCCTTCGTGCACTTCGACGCCGAGCACTACGACGTGAAGGACATCACCCTCCAGCTGTTCCGGGAGCTGCTGGAGGAGCCCGAGTTCGCCGATCTCGACGCGGGCGTGGTGATCCAGGCCTACCTCAAGGACTCCCGCGACGACCTGGCCGACCTGATCGCCTTCTCGTCGGCCCGGCCCCGGCCCATCACCGTCCGCCTGGTGAAGGGGGCCTACTGGGACACGGAGACGGTGCTGGCCCGGGCCGAGGGGTGGCCGGTGCCCGTCTTCGGGCGCAAGGCGGAGACCGACGCCAACTACGAGCGGTGCACCCGGCTCCTCCACGACCACCACGGTGAGGTGCGGGCCGCCTTCGGCAGCCACAACCTGCGCTCGCTGGGCTACGCCATCGCCTACGGCCGGTCGAAGGGCATCCCCGACGCCGGCTACGAGGTGCAGCTCCTCTACGGGATGGCCGAGCCGCTGCACTCGGCCGTGCGGCGGATGGGGATGCGCCTGCGGGTGTACGCCCCGGTGGGGGAGCTGGTGCCGGGGATGGCCTACCTGGTCCGGCGGCTGCTGGAGAACACGGCCAACGAGAGCTTCGTCCGCCGCCGCTTCGTCGAGGGACGGGGGCTGGACGAGATGCTGGCGCCCCCCGACGTCGACACCCTGCCCGGGCCGGAGGCGACGGCCCACCGTCCACCGACCGACCCCCGGGCGCCGGCCGACTACGAGCCCGAGCCGGTGGCCGAGTGGCGGCGGGCGACTACCCGGGCGACGTTCGCGGCGGCGGTGAAGAAGGTGGGCGACGACGGGCCTGCTGATCCGGGTGCCGGCGGTGATCGACGGCCGGCCCGTCCACACCCCGGCCGTGATCCGCTCGTGCGACCCGGCCGACCCGAACACGATCGTGGCCGAGTCGGCCTCGTGCACCTCGGACGAGGCGGACGCGGCGCTGGCCGCGGCCCACCGGGCGTGGCCCGCCTGGCGGCGGACGCCGGCGGGGGAGCGGGCGGCAGTGCTGTTCCGGGCCGCCGACTGGATGCGGACCCGCCGCCACGACCTGGCCGCGCTGGAGGTCTTCGAGGCGGGCAAGCCGTGGAAGGACGCCGACGCCGACGTGTGCGAGGCGATCGACTTCCTCGAGTACTACGGCCGGGAGATGCTGCGCCTCGACCGGGGGGCGCCGGTGCAGTCGCCGCCGGGCGAGCACAACCGCCTCCGCTACCAGGGCCGGGGCATCGGCGTGGTCATCGCCCCGTGGAACTTCCCCCTGGCCATCCCCACCGGGATGGTGGCGGCGGCCCTGGTGGGGGGCAACGCGGTGCTGTTCAAGCCGGCCGAGCAGACACCGGCGGTGGCGTCGAAGCTGGTGGAGGCCCTGGCCGCGGCCGGCCTGCCCCGGGGGTTGCTGGCCTTCCTGCCCGGCGTGGGCGAGGACGTGGGCGCCTACCTGGTCGAGCATCCCGACGTGTCGTTCGTGGCCTTCACCGGCTCCAAGGACGTGGGGCTGCACATCATCCAGGCCGCCGCCGTCCACCGTCCCGGGCAACGCCACGTCAAGCGGGTGGTGGCGGAGATGGGGGGCAAGAACGCCCTGGTGGTCGACGCCGACGCCGACCTCGACCAGGCCGTCCCCATCATCCTCGGGTCGGCCTTCGGGTACGCGGGGCAGAAGTGCTCGGCCCTGTCCCGGCTGATCGTGGTCGACGCCGTCTACGACCAGGTGGTGGAGCGGGTGGCGGGGGCAACCCGGCAGCTCCGGGTGGGCCATCCCCGGGCGATGGGCACCGACATGGGCCCCCTCATCGACGCCGAGGCCTACAAGCGGGTCCGGTCCTACGTGGAGTTCGCCCCCACCGAGGGGCGGGTGGTGGTGGAAGGCGGTGACGTGCCCGAGCGGGGATGGTTCGTGGCGCCGACGGTGGTGGCCGACGTCGGGGCCGGCAGCCGCCTGGCCACGGAGGAGATCTTCGGGCCGGTGTTGTCGGTGGTGCGGGCGGCGACGTTCGACCACGCCATCGAGCTGGCCAACGTGACCGACTACGCGCTCACCGCGGGCGTGCTGTCCCGGTCGCCGGCCCACATCCGCCTGGCCGAGGCCGAGCTGCGGGCGGGCAACGTCTACGTCAACCGCACGATCACGGGGGCGGTGGTCGGCCGCCACCCGTTCGGCGGCTACGGACTGTCGGGTGTCGGGTCGAAGGCGGGGGGTCCCGACTACCTCCTGCAGTTCCTCGAGCCCCGGGCGGTGAGCGAGAACACGCTCCGCCAGGGCTTCGTCCCCGGCGAGGACGACGGCCGGTCGCAGTAAGGTCGCTATCATCCAGACCGGTCAACGGGACGCGTAGCTCAGTTGGTTAGAGTGCCTGCTCGACACGCAGGAGGTCGCTGGTTCGAGTCCAGTCGCGTCCACGCAGGATGAGGCGCACCTTTCGGGGGAGAAGGGATAATTTCTTGCCCCGGCTCCCAGTTCGATGTATTTCCGGGGCGCCTCGGCGCGTCCTAGAGCCGTCCTCACCACGGCGAGAAGGCGGCGGAATGAGCGGATTCGAGACGGGCGAAGTCCTTGTCGAGCAGATCGACGACGAGAACTGGATGTTGCAAAGGGCACTGACGTACGCCGGGAGATCGGAGATCTTCGATGTTCCAGTGCGGCAGGAGACGGACTTCGCGTCCGTGCCCCGGATCTTCGTGTGGTTCCTGCCCCGCTACGGCCGCTACACCAAGGCCGCGATCCTCCACGACTACCTCTGGCGGGTTCGGGCCAAGAACGGGACGCTGGACTACGTCGACGCTGACGGCATCTTCCGTCGGGCCATGCGTGAGTTGGGTGTGCCCTTCATGAAGCGCTGGATCATGTGGGCGGCGGTGCGCTGGGGAGCGCTGTTCAAGCCGAATGGCCGCAAGGGCTGGCTGCGCGAATCGCCTCGAGTCTTCCTCGTGAGCGCGGTGGCCCTGCCCCTCGTGGTCCCGCCCGCGCTCCTGGTGGGGGTGGCAATCGGCGTCTTCTACCTGGTCGAACTGGCCGTCTGGGTGCCGCTCAAGGTGGTCGAGCGGGTGAAGACGGCGCGGCGCTCGGGAGGGGTCAAGGCGGCCAACCTTCCCCACCTGCGCTGGAAGACCTGACCGACGGAGTGTCGACGCGCCACGAGAGAGTGTCGCCCTCCGGCGCGATGACTGCGCAGGTAGGGGCGTCCCAATGGAGACGACTGGCTCGGGACCGGCGCCTGCATGGCGAATCCGGGGGCGGTCTGCGGCAACCCGCGCGACGCCGCCAGCTGGTGGCTCATCGTCGACATCGACGCCCGCGTGCTGCGGTGGCAGCGCGAGGAGCTCTAGAGAGTCCGCAGACGCGGCCGCCGCCGGCTTGCGGTCGCCTTCACCACCGGCTTCGGAGGGGTCGAGCTGGCCGTGACCGCGCGCCGCGAGTCCTGGTTTTCTCAGGCCGCGACAGCACCTCCGATGGCGGACGAACGGCCGGAGACGGGCCGTCCGAGCCTGAGCGGGAAGCGCGGCGCCGGCTCCCACACGAGGTCGTCGTTCGTGAGGCCCGACTGTGCGTCACCCAGCCAGCAGGCAGGTGTGTCGATCGCTCTTCGATCGGCAGCGGCAACCGCCGCTCGTAGTGTGCGGTTCCGTCCGCGACCGTCGCTGCGAATGGAACCTATGACCACTCCGAATCAGATCGGCATCACGATCGATTGTCCCGACGCTTCGCTGCTGGCCTCGTTCTGGGAGAGCTGCTTGGGCTACACGCGCAGGCCAGCGACGTCCGGTGGGCCTTACGTCACGCTGGAACGAGGGAACGGCGGTCCGGACGGGCCTCCATTGATCACGTTTCAGACGGTTCCAGAGCCGAAGACGGGCAAGGTGAGAATTCACCTCGACCTCTTCGTCGAGCATGCGCAACCTCTCGTCGACGAGATGCAGGAAGCCGGTGCCTCGGTGCTGTCCCGTACGGAGGCAGGCGATTGGACCACACGGGTGCTCCGGGATCCTGCTGGGAACGAGTTCTGCGTCATCGGACCCGACTGAGCGAGCAGAGCCGAGCGGGGAGAAGCTGTGAACCTACCCCGCGGCCGGTAACCCGAATCGTGGCCCCGACCGCCTCCATGGCACCCGGTAGCGACGTTTGCCGACCGCTGACTCGGGGACACCCGCCTCGTGAGCGATCGCCGAACCACCGCCGGGGGCGAGGACCTGATGGAGCAGGCCGAAGACGTCGCCGGCGACGTCGCCGAGCACGACTGGTTCAAGCGCCTGGCCCGGTTCGGCATGGTCGCCCGGGGGTTCCTCTACCTGGTGGTGGCCCTCCTCGCCCTGCGCATCGCCACCGGTGACTTCGACGAGCGGGCCGACAAGCAGGGGGCGCTGCAGGCGGTCGTGCGCCAGCCCCTGGGGAAGGTCCTCGTCGCCTGCCTGGCGGTGGGCTTCGCCGGCTACATGCTGTGGCGGCTGGTGGAGGCGGTCATCGGGCCCCGGGACGAGGACGACCCCCGCAAGGCCGTGTTGAAGCGGCTGGGCTACCTTGCCCGGGCCCTGATCTACGGCGGGCTGTTCGCCAGCGCGGTGAAGCTGCTGGTCGGCGCGAACGAGGGCCCGGCCCAGGAGAACGCGACCACCGATTGGACCGGTCGGGTGCTGGCCTGGCCCGGAGGCCGGCTGCTGGTGGGGGCAGTCGGCCTGGCCGTGCTCGGCGGGGGCCTGTACGTGGGCTGGCGGGGAGTGCGCCAGAAGTTCGCCAAGCGGCTGAAGGGCTACGAGATGGACCCCGGGGAGCGGCGGTGGATCCTGCGCCTGGGTACGGTCGGCAACATCGCTCGCATGGTCGTCTTCGTCATCATCGGGGTGCTGCTGGTCGTCGCCGCGGCCCAGGCCGACGCCCACCAGGCGGTGGGCATCGACGGCGCCCTCCGCCGCCTGGCCGCCCGTCCCTTCGGCCCGACTCTCCTGTCGGTGATCGCCCTGGGGCTGGCCGCCTACGGGCTCTACTCGTTCGCCGAGGCCCGCTTCCGTCGCCTCCCGACCAGCCGATGAGGCGCCGACTCGACCGAACCGACAAGATCGCGGCCGCGGTCTCGGCCTCGGCCGATCGGGCGCGGCTGTGGTGGCTGGTGGCCGCCGTCCTCGCCGGCACGGGCGGCCGCTTCGGACGGCGGGCTGCGCTCCGGGGGCTGATGGCGGCCGGCGTGGCGTCGGCCCTCGGCAACGGGCCCATCAAGCTCCTCGCCCGCCGGCCCCGTCCTCGGGCGACCCAACGCCTGCCGGGGGTGCGGCGGCCGACCACCTCGTCGTTCCCGTCGGCCCACACCGCGGCCGCGGTCGCCTTCGCCACCGGGGTGGCCCAGGAGCTCCCCCTGGCGGCGGCGCCCGTGACCGCCCTGGCCGGGCTGGTGGCGTACTCCCGGGTCCGCACCGGCGTGCACCATCCCTCCGACGTCGCCGGGGGCGCGGTGCTCGGCCTCGCCGCCGGGCTCGCCACCCGCCGCCTGTGGCCGGTCGCTCCCCACGAGCCGGCCGAGGCCGCACCCGCCCTCACCCGGGCCGAGGTCGACCCGTCCCCCGAGGGCGAGGGGGTGGTCGTGGTGGTGAACGCCTCCGCCGGCACCGCCGACAAGGTGGCGGACGAACTGCAGGCCGAGCTGCCCAAGGCCGAGATCGTCGAGGTGGGACCGGACGACGATCTCCTCCAGACGCTGGAGCAGGCGGCCGACCGATCCCGCGCCTTCGGCGTGGCCGGGGGCGACGGCACCGTGAACGCCGCCGCCGGCGTCGCCGCGGCCCGGAAGGAGCCCCTCCTGGTGGTGCCGGGGGGCACGTTGAACCACTTCGCCCACGCCCTCGGCGTCGAAGCCATCGCCGACGCGGCCGAGGCGGTGCGGCAGGGCCGGGTGGTGGTCGTGGACCGGGCCGAGATCGACGGCCACACGTTCCTCAACACGGGCAGCATCGGCGCCTACACCGAGCTGGTCGACGCCCGGGAGAAGCTGGAGGACCGGATCGGGAAGTGGCCGGCCATGGTGGTCGCCCTGGTCGGGGTCCTGCGCCATTCCGCCCCCGTGCCGGTCGAGCTCGACGGAGTGGCGACCTCGGTGTGGATGATCTTCATCGGCAACTGCCGCTACCACCCCGACGGCTTCGGCCCCAGCTGGCGGGAGAAGCTCGACGACGGGATCCTCGACATCCGCATCGTCCACGGCCACCCGTGGTCGAGGATCCGGCTGTTGTCGTCGGTGCTCACCGGCACCCTCGGCCGGTGCCGGGTGTACGAGCAGCGCTGCGTCCGCACCATGCACGTCAAGTCCCTCGACGGGCCGTTGCGGCTGGCCCGCGACGGCGAGACGTTCGACGGGTCGGAGGAGTTCGACATCTGCAAGGCCGACGATCCGCTGCTGGTGTTCGTCCCCCCGGAATGAACGGCGACCGGGGCCGGGACTGGCTCCGTCTCCGCCTCGACCCGGCCGGGCGCTACGGGCTGCGGGTCACCCTCTTCGCCCTCGCCTTCGCCCTGGTGGCAGTGCCGTTCGGGCTGCTGGTGAGCCAGGTCCGGGGCGACGGCCGGCTGGTCGACCTCGACACCGTCGGCGTCGACCGGCTGCACGAGTGGGTGCAGGGTTCGCCCGGTGTCGTCCGACCCCTCAAGGCGGTGACCGACCTGGGGGCGCCGGTCTGGCTGTGGATCGTGTGCATCGTGGCCTCGGTGGTCCTGATCCGGGCCGGGACGGATTCGCCTGCTCGTGTTCCTGCTGGTCACCGTGCTGGTGGGCAGCCTGCTCGACACGGTGGTCAAGATCGCCGTCGACCGGCCCCGGCCCTTCCTCGAGAACCCGGTGGCCCACGCCCGGGGGAAGAGCTTCCCGTCGGGCCACGCCATGTCGGCGACCGTCGTCTACGGCAGCCTGCTGCTCGTGTTCCTCCCCGCCGTCGCCCGCCGCTGGCGGGGCCTGCTGGTGGCGGCCACGGGGGCGCTGGTGCTGGCCGTCGCCTTCACCCGGCTGGCCCTGGGCGTCCACTACCTGAGCGACGTGGTGGGGGGCATCGTGCTCGGCGTGGCCTGGCTGGCGGTGTCGACGGCCACCTTCAGCATCTGGCGGGTGGAGCAGGGAAGGGGTCCGGTCCACCCTCTGGAAGGCGTCGAGCCGGAGGCGGCGGCCGACCTCCCCGGGAAGGAACCGAAAGAAATCAGTACATAGTTGAGTGTATAAGTCGGGAATCGGTATTGTGTGGGCAATGAGCGAGCACCGAAGCGGAGCGGAGGAGCGCAGCTCCAATGACGAAGCGCCCCGCTCAGCGGGGTGGACGCCGCAGGCGGCAACCCGATGAGCCGCACCATCGACGTGGAGGTGGGGCCCGGCTCCATCAGCCCCGCCGCCCTCGCCGACATCGAGAAGTTCGAGCAGATGCTCGCCCTCTACCTGGCGGGTGATCTCGACGAGGACCGCTTCCGCATCTTCCGGCTGAACAACGGCATCTACGGCCAGCGCCAGGGCGGCCACAACCAGATGGTGCGCATCAAGGTGCCCTACGGCGCCATCACCGCCGAGCAGCTCGACATGATGGCCCACATCTCCGAGACCTACTCCCGGGGTTGGGGTCACATCACCACCCGCCAGAACATCCAGTTCCACTTCGTCGACCTCGAGCGGGTGCCCTCGCTCATGCGCGACCTGGCCAGCATCGGGATGACGAGCCGGGAGGCCTGCGGCGACACCGTCCGCAACGTCATGGGCTGCCACCTGGCCGGCGCCTGCCCCTTCGAGGTGCTCGACATCAGCCCGTGGGCCGAGGCCGCCTTCCAGCACTTCCTCCGCCACGGCTACTCCCAGCGCCTCCCCCGCAAGTTCAAGATCAACTTCTCCGGCTGCGCCACCGACTGCGGCCAGGCCATGTTCAACGACGTCGGGGTCATCGCCGTCAACCGGCCCAAGGACGACGGCTCGGTCGAGCCCGGGTTCCGGGTCTTCGTCGCCGGCGGTCTCGGCGCCAACCCCCACCCGGCCCAGGCGCTCGAGGAGTTCACGTCCCGCGACGACCTGCTGGCCACCCTGGAGGCGTGCCTGCGCACCTTCGACCACTTCGGCAACCGCGACAACAAGCTCCGGGCCCGCATGAAGTGGCTGGTCGACACCCTGGGCATCGACGAGCTGCGGCGTCGGATCATGAAGGAGCGGCGCCTGCTGCTGGCCACCACCACCTGGCCCGGCGGCATCCCCGACTACGTCACCGAGCAGGGCGACGAACCGGCGGGGGCGTCGAACACCACCCCCCTCACGCCGATGGGGCAGGACATCGGCACCAACGTGGTCCTGCGTTCCACCGACCGCTACGGGCGCTGGGACGAGGCCAACGTGGTGCGGGGCGCGGCCAAGGGCACGGTGTCGGCCATGGCCTACGCCCGCCTGGGCGACATCACCACCGCCCAGTTCCGGGCCATCGCCAACATCCAGCGCCAGCTCGGCTGCGAGGTGCGGGTCACCAACCGCCAGAACTTCGTGTTCCGGGGCCTCACCGAGGACCAGCTGACCGCGCTCTACACCAAGCTCGACGCCATCGGGATGGCCCTGCCCGGTGCCGAGCTGGCCCGCGACGTGGTCAGCTGCCCCGGGGCCGACACGTGCAACCTGGCCGTCACCCAGTCCCGGGGCCTGGCCGACGAGATCGGCAAGGCGCTGGAGGAGTCGGGGCTGGCCGACGTGGGCGGTGTCCGCATCAACATCTCCGGCTGCACCAACTCGCTGCGGCCAGCACCACATCTCCGACATCGGCTTCGTGGGCGTGGAGCGGCGGGCCTACGGCAAGTCGGCTCCCGGCTACCAGATCATGCTCGGGGGACGGGTCGGTTCGGCCGAGATCGAGTTCGGGCGCAAGACCATGCGGGTGCCGGCCAAGCGGGCGGGCGAGGCGTCGGTGCGGTTGATCGGCCGGTTCGCGGCCGAGCGGTCGGCGGGGGAGACCTTCGGGCAGTGGCTCGACCGGTCGGGAGGCGTCGAGGCCATGGCGTCGTACCTGGCCGACCTCGACCACTTCCCCACGCCCGACGAAGGACCCGAGTTCTACGTCGACTACGACGAGACGGGCCCCTTCTCGGCCGAGGTGGGCGCCGGGGAGTGCGCGGGCGAGTGACCGCCACCTCTCCCGACCTGGCCGACCTGGCCGTGTTGTCCCGCGGCTTCGAGGGCGCGCCCGCATCCGACGTGGTGGCGTGGGCGGTCGACACCTACGGCGACGGGCTGGTGCTGGCGTCGTCGTTCCAGGACTGCGTGATGCTCGACATCGCCCTGAAGGTGGCGCCCGATCTGGAGGTGGTCTTCCTCGACACCGGCTTCCACTTCGCGGAGACGATGTGGTTCGCCGACCGAGTTCGCGACCGGTACCGGATGAACCTCACCGTCATGCACCCGGCGGTCGAGGTGGGCGACCTGTGGCAGCTCGACGTCGACTCCTGCTGCGGCGCCCGCAAGGTGGAGCCCCTGGCCCGGGCGTTGGCCGGACGGGCGGCGTGGATGACCGCCGTGCGCCGGGTGGAGGCCCCCACCCGGGCCACCACGCCGATCGTCAGCCTCGACGTGGGTCGGGGCCTGGTGAAGGTCAACCCCATCGCCTCCTGGACCGACGAGCAGGTGGCCGACTACATCGTCGAGCACGACCTGCCCGTCCACCCCCTGGTCGACCGGGGCTACCCGTCGATCGGCTGCTGGCCGTGCACCCGCCCCGTCGCCGCCGGCGAAGACCCCCGCGCCGGCCGCTGGTCGGGCCAAACCAAGACGGAGTGCGGCCTGCACGCTTGAGGCTTGGGTCGGCCGGTGCCCGGTGCCCCGGTGCCTCCGTGCCTCACTTCGACCAGGTCACCTCGGGCTCGGCGCCCAGGAACTGTCCGAGTGAGGCGGCCTCGGCTTCGGCCGCCTTGGTGGCCCACTTGGGCAGCTTGGTGAAGGGCTCGATGGTCACCGAGAGGCGGGCGCCCTTGCGTTCGTGCTTCCAGACGCCGGCCATCTGGCCGTCGACGAGGAGGACGGGCGACAACCACCCCTGCGGGCGGTAGACGCGGGCCCGCAGGGGACCGGGCAGGAGGTTGTCGGCCTGGCGGGTGGAGGCGACCACGTACTGGTCGAAGGCGGGGAGGAGACGGACGGCGTGGGCGGGCTTGCACGCGGTGGCCGCCTTCACGTCCGCCGCCAGCAGCCACATGGGCGTGCCGTCCACGCCGACCTCGGCCACGTCGTCGCCCAGGGCGGCGATGTGCTTTCCCGCCTGGGCGGGCGAGATGGCGAACCAGCGGGCGTAGTCGTCGCGGTCGGCGGGGCCGTTCACGGCGAGGAAGCGGCGGGTGATGGTGGCCATGGCCTCGTCGCCCGGCAGGACGTCGAGCTTCTTCAGCCACTGGTCGGGCCGCACGAACGTGACGTTTCGGCCCCGGCTGGGACCGAAGCAGAGCTGCCCCTGGTAGGTCGCCGGCTTGAGGGTCGAGCCCCAGCTGCCGAGCAGCTTCTCGGCCAGGCCCGGCGAGCGGGTGATCCTGGCCACCTCGGCGGCCAGCTCCTCCCGGGTGAGGGTCTTCCCGTCGAGGGCCTTCGCCACCGCCGCGATCATCCGCTCGAGCTCCTTCTGGGAGATCCCGAAGCCCTTCGACCAGGCCGGCTTGAGGTAATGGCGGTACGTGCTCAGGCCGCCCAGCCACAGCCCGTAGTCCGAGGCGCGGAGGAGGTGGAGCGTGCCCCGCATGGCCCACGACTTCACCAGGGTGCGGTCGTCGACCAGGGCGGCGGCGACCGCACCGGGCTCGAGATCCTCCACCCGGGCCCAGGCGGTGAGCTCGGCCGACGACGTGAGCTGGGCGTGGAGTCCGCACACGTCGGACACGACGTCGAGGAGGTCCTTGCGGGGGGCACGCCGGGTGAGGTGGTGGCGCTCCATCCGCCAGGCCCCCACCTGGGCCCACGTCATCGTCGGCCGGCCGGGCATCGACTCAGGCTACGGCGAGCGGCCGCGATCGACGTCCTCGAAGGCCACTCCGGGTCCGGCCTGTGCTCCCCGGCTCGGAGGCGGCCTTCGCCAGTAGTTGCACCCCGGGGAAGTCGTCCCGCCACTGATTGTCGCCGGCGAGCCGGCGTGGCCGCGGCACCGGATCGAGCATGATCGTTTTGCCAGCGTCGGAGCGACAACTTGTCCAAGTGCTGATCGAGCGTCCCTGGTTGTCGTTCAAGACGCTGGCCAACGGTTCAACGCGTCACAACGGGCCGATTTTCGTGGTCGTTCTGGCTCCACGTTGGCCAACGGGACCTTCAGGGGCCGCTCGGAAACGACGGTCCCAACCGCCTTTGTCGCTCCGACGCCAGCCTAGGGACACCCACCCCTATATGGTCCCGGGACTGCGTTCTCGACGCTGGCAACGGGCCGGTTGGCCTGTCTGGTCCGGGGGCCGCGGTCTCGACGCCGTTTGTCGCTCCGACGCTGGCAAGGGAATCCCCCCCGGTCTTACTCGGGGACCGACGATCTCGACGCCAGGCGTGTAGGCCAGGCCCCGGGAGCGCCTTCGTCGTCGGTCTCGCAGCGTCCGCTGTCCAATGGCCGGCCGTCCTAGCGGGCCAAACTGCGGCGTCGGCCTCGGCGTTGCGCGGCGATCGGTGCCGAGAGCATGGCGCGCTACATGAAGTTGCGGGTGTGGAGGGCGGAGAGGGCGGCGGCGTCGTCGGGGGGGAAGCCGAGACGGACGAGGCGTCGCTGGCGGCCCTCGTCCATGTCCGCCTGGAGCAGTTGCACCCGGCGGTGGCCCTCGGCCAGGGCGGACGGCTCCCAGGAGCCGGCGGCCAGCACCACCAACGCGTCGAAGACCTCGTCGTTGAGGCCGGCGGTGTCGGCCAGGGCGTCGTGGCGCCGCTCCACCGCCGCCCGCAGGCGGTCGAGCAGGGAAGGATCGCCCGCCGCCTGGTGCTCGAGGTGGGCCAGGCCGAAGGCCACGTGGCGGGCCTCGTCCTGCAGGGCCAGGCGGCAGACCTGACGGGTGACGGTGTCGGGGGCGTGGCGCTCGAGGAACGACAGGAGGTTGAGGAAGCTGCCCTCGCCCAACACCGACAGGAGGAAGGACGCCTCGGAGAAGTCGGTCTCCGCCACCAGCGTGGCCAGTGACGCCCGTCCGCCGGCGCCCGACACGCCCAACCGGCCGTCGCCGCCGAGCAGGGCCCGGCGAGTGAAGACCTCGACGTGGCGGGCCTCGTCGGCCACCTGCACCGCCAGCAGCTGGACGACCTCCCGGAAGTGGGGGTGGATGCGGCCGAGGAAACGGGCCGGCACCACCAGCGCCGCCTGCTCGTTCTCCACCAGGTAGGTCATCACCTGCACCACCGCTGCCTCCACGTCGGCCGGGTGGGTGCGGGGGGCGGCCCAGTCGACGGCGGTGGCGGGGTCCCACTGACCGGCGGCGGCCTGGGCGTAGAGCCTGGGGGCGACGTCGGCCCACACCACCCGCCCGTCGTCGAGGGAGAAGTCCATCGCCGGCCCCCCCGCCTCCACCAGCGCTCCCCGGGCGGCGAGTCCCCACGAAGGGGACGGGTGGTCGACGACGCCGCCGGGTGCGCCGGCCCGCTCCGCCCCCGCCCACCGGAGGTCGTCGGCGTCACCCCGGACGACGACGGCCACCACGTCCCCGTCGAGCCCGGCTGTCGGGCCACTCCACCGGGTGGCCGTGGGCCCGGCACCAGGCCCGCAGGTGGACGGCCAACGACGGGTCCCGTCCCCGGACCTCCAGCCGGGCCCCGACGGGCATCGCCGCCAGCGCCCGCTTCAGGAGGAGGTGCGCCCCCTCCTCGAACCCCAGCCCCTCAAGGTCGATAGTCGGCGGCGGTGACATTGCCCTCGGCGTCGTAGAAGCCGGTCTCGTCGACGGCCGCCTCCAGGGCCGCGTACCCCGACGTCCGACCCGGCCGCCAGGCGGTCAGGCCTTCGAGCTCGAGGAGGGGGCGCACGACGGGGTCGGCGAACGACATCGACAGGAGGAGCTCCTCGAACCGGACGATCGCGGGGTCGACGTCGACGTGCCCGGCGCCACCGATGACGGTCATGTTGCAGTGGTCGTAGGCCGCGGTCTGGTGCAGGACCCGGGTGGAGCCGGCGGCCAGCGTCCCCTCCCGGACGAAGAGCAGATGGTTGGCGTCGATCATGCAGGCGGCGTCGACCTCGCCCGCGGCCAGGGCCCGGGCCGCCTCCCGCTCGCCTCCGATGTGGTCGCCGTGGAGCCCGACGCCGATGTCGAAGCGCCGCACCACGATGTCGCTCGCCCCCGCCGACCGCAACGACGACAACGGGATGAGCGTGGCCTGGGGGGAGTCGACGGCCCCCACCGCCACCGTCCGCCCGGCCAGGTCGGCGACCGACCCGATGGCGGAATCGGCTCGGACCACCACCACCGACGTGAGGTCCTGGTCGGTGTCCCGCATGACCAGCGCCCGCGCCGAGGGCGCCCGCCGGGCGGTTCGCACCCAGGCCAGGGGCGAGTTCCACGCGGCGTGGATCCGGCCCGCCACCAGCTCGTCGACCTGGCGCTCGTAGTGGGAGTAGAGGACGTAGTCGAAGTCGAGGTCCTGCCCCCGGAACCAGGCCCGGAAGCCGTCCCAGATGGTGATCACCTTGGGGTCGTAGGCCACGGCTCCCATGACGAGGTCCGTCATGCGCCGGTAGGGGGATCGAAGAGCGGGAGGCCGCAGACGGCCCGGCCCACGAAGTCGAGGAGGGCATCGGTGGTGGGGGCCATCACCCGGGCCGCCCGGGCGTCGCGGAAGCGGCGTTCGACGCCCAGTTCCTTGCGGAAAGCGGCCCCCCCGCACACCTTCATGGCCAGGTCGGTGACGTTGATGGCGGCCTCGGCGGCCACCGCCTTCACCTCCAGCACCCGCAGCATGGCGTCGGCCCGGCCCCCCATCAGGGCCCCGGTGGTGTCGTCGAGGAAGGCGCGGGTGCGGTCGGTGTCGATGCGCATGCGGGCCAGGTCGAGGCGAGGGACGACCTGTTCGGCCAGCGACTGGTCGAGGTGGGCCAGCCGCGACCGGGTGAGGTGGGCGATCGACTCGGCCGTGACCGCCTCCGCCAGACCCAGGCAGAAGGCGGCGTTGAGGACGAGGAACCAGGGCAGGCCCGTGGCCAACCCGAGGTCGAGCCCGCCGCCGTCGTCGCCCAGGCGGGCGTCGGCCGCGACCACGACCCCGTCGGCCACCACCGGCCGGGAGGCGTTCCCCCTCAGGCCGAGGCCGTCGAAGGGACCCGCCACCTCCAGGCCGGGCGCGTCGGACGGGACCAGCCAGATGGTCATGGGCCCGTCCGCGGCCAGGGGCAGGCTCGACCACACGTAGACGTCGGCCTCGCCCGCCGCCGTCACCCAGCTCTTGCGGGCGTCGAGGCGGACGGAACCGTCGTCGGTAGCGGTGGCCGTGCTCAGCGGCGCCCAGAAATGGCTGCGGGAGCCCACCTCGGAGAAGGCGAGGGTGGTCAGGCAGCGGCCGGCGGCGATGCGCTCCCGCACGTCGGTCGGGCCCTGGGCCTCGACGATGGCGGTGGCGGCGTAGTGCATGAGCACGACCATGGCGGTGGACCCGCAGGCGCTGGCCAGGCGCTCGATCACGGGGACGACGCCGGGGAAGGCCAGGCCTCCGCCGCCCACCTCGGGGGCGCTGGCCAGGCCGAGGAGGCCGGCCTCCCCCAGGGCGGTGATCGCGGCCCGGGGGAAGACGCCGTCGCGGTCGACCTCCTCGGCCGCGGGTGCGACGACGTCGGCGATCACGTTGTCCAGTCGGTCCAGATGGGAATCGGTCAAGGCGGGTTCTCCTTCGGCTTCGGGCAACGGGGGCATCGGGTGGCACTCCGGGGGCCATCCGTTGCCCGCCGCCGTCCCGGATCCGCCCGTCAGCCGGTCGGCGAAGGGGAGAAGGGGGTGGCGGCGGCCCGCGGTGGCCGTGGTCGCCCGACCGGGCGACGGTGGTCGATCGCTCAGCGATGGCGCACGGCGCATTCCCCCTTTCCGGCCGGCACCCTACCGCCGAGCGGGTAGCCCCGACGCCCGTTGGGTAAGGGCACCGCGATCAGACCAGGAACGACAAGGAGGTCGTCATGGGCATCGGTGTGAGCGTGTTCCTCATCGCGGCAGGGGCAGTGTTGGCGTTCGCGGTCGACGTGCAGACCACCGGCATCGACCTGGCCACCGTCGGTTGGATCCTGATGGTCGTCGGTGGTATCGGGTTGGCGACGACGCTCCTGCTCTTCGGCGATGGCGGTTGGTGGGGCCGGCGCACGGTCGTGGAGAGCGACCTGGTCGACGATCGGCCGGTCGTGGTCGACGATCGGCCGGTGGTCGTGGAGCGCGAGGTGGTGGCCGAGCGGCCGGTCGTGGTGGAGACCTCCCGGCGCCGGGTCACCCGCCGCCGCGTCGACTACTAACCCCGACTCCCGCCCCTAGAGTCGGCTCGTGGAGGACGACGCCGGCCCCGCGGCACCGCCCGATGACGGGGTGGAGGGCCCGGCCGGCTTCGAGACCCGAGCGATCCACGTCGGCCAGGAACCCGACCCCGCCACCGGGGCGGTGGCGGTGCCCGTCTACCAGACGTCGACCTACGCCCAGCCCGACCTCGACCACGACCCCGAGTTCTCCTACGCCCGCACCGCCAACCCCACCCGGCGGGCCCTGGAGCGGTGCCTGGCCTCGCTCGAGGGCGCCCGCCACGGGATCGCCTTCGCCAGCGGGATGGCCGCCTCCGACGCCGTCCTGCGCCGGTTGGGCCCCGACGACCACGTCCTGATGCCCCATCAGGGCTACGGGGGGACGTGGAAGCTGGTGACACGGGTGCTCCCGGTGCGGTACGACGCCGTCGACCAGTCCGACCTCGACGCGGTGGCCGCCGCCTGGCGCCCCGACACCCGTGTGGTGTGGGTCGAGTCACCCACCAACCCCACCCTCGGCATCGTCGACATCGAGGCCCTGGCCCGGCTGGCCCACGAGCGGGGGGCGTTGTGCGTGGTGGACAACACCCTGGCCACGCCCTACCTCCAACGCCCCCTCGAGCTGGGGGCCGACGTGGTGGTCCACTCCACCACCAAGTACCTGGGCGGCCACTCCGACGTGATCGGCGGGTTCGTGGCCTGCGACGACGACGAGCTGGCCGCCGCCATCACCCTGGTGCAGCACGCGGCGGGGGCGGTGCCGGGGCCGATGGACTGCTTTCTCGTGCTGCGGGGCGTGAAGACGCTGGCCATGCGGATGGATCGCCACTGCCGCAACGCGGGCGTGGTGGCCGACGCCCTGGCCGCCCACCCCGCGGTCGCCAACGTGCGGTGGCCGGGCCTGCCCTCGCACCCGGGGCACGACATCGCCCGCCGCCAGATGCGCGACTTCGGCGGGATGGTGGCGTTCACCCTGGCCGGCGGCGAGGCCGCGGCCCGCCGAGTGGCGGAGCGCGTGAGGCTGTTCACCCTGGGGGAGTCGCTGGGCGGGGTGGAGTCGTTGCTCGGCTACCCGACGCTCATGAGCCACGCCGCCGTCGTGGGCACGGCCCAGGCCATCGACCGGGGCCTGCTCCGCCTCTCGGTCGGCATCGAGGACCCTGCCGACCTGGTGGCCGACCTCACCCAGGCGCTGGACGCCCTGGGGTGAGGCCGGGCCTCAGCAGCGAGAGCTATTCGGGGACGTAGACGGCGTCGGCGTCGATGTCGTCGACGGCCACGTCGTCGTCGACGATCACACCGATGGGCGTGACGTCGGGATCGGGGATGGCGACCCGGTCCGAGGGCGGACGGCCGCGACCGCCGCCCCGACCTTCACGACCGCCGGCCTTGTCGCTCACCGTGCGCTGGGTGTAGGGGATGAGCGCCACCTCGCGGGCCGTCTTGATGGCGACGGCCACGTCGCGCTGGTGCTGGACACACGTGCCGGTGGTGCGACGAGCCTTGATCTTGGCCCGGTCGCTGATGAACCGGCGGAGGAGGTTGACGTCCTTGTAGTCCACGAAGACGATGTGGTCGCGGCAGAAGATGCAAACCTTGGGCTTCCCGCGCCGGTTGAGGTCGCGGACCGGGGTCCGCTTCTTGCCGCGATCGCGGTCGTTGTTCCGTGCCATTGGCAGCCAGTCTAGGTGAAAGGGCGGGGGGACAGGCCCGACCCCCGCTGCTACTCGACGAAGAAGCCGTAGGGGCTGGGCCGGACGCCCGCCGCGAAGCGCTCCTCGAAGTGGCTGGCGTAGATGGTGGCGAGGAAGTCGGCCCGGTTCTTGGTGCCCGTCTTGGCGAACATGCTGATGAGCCAGTCCTGGATGGTGAAGGCGTCGATGGTGAGGATCTGGGCGATGGTGCGGGTGGTGCGGCCCTGGGCGTAGAAGGGCAGGATCTCCACCTCGTCGTCGGTGAACTTGTAGTGGTCGGCGATGCGCTGGTCGAGCACGACGATCCGGTCCTCCTCCACCACCACCGCGAGCTTGCCGTCGGCGCCGACCGACGCGTGGAAGGTGACCGACGTCTCCTCGCCCGTGGGCAGGGTGACGTGGGCCAGGGCGTCGTCGCCGTTGAAGGCGGCCACCACCTCGGCCACCGCCGCGGCCGCGGCGGCGGGGTCCTCGAGGGTCTCCAGCCGGGCGGCGGCGGCGGGAGAGGTGCCCTCGATCTGGCCGTCGGCCGAGACCTGGATGAGACCCGGGGGCCGCTCGATGGTGCCCGGGTCGACCGCCGCCGACTGGAGCATGCGCAGGCGGAGGAGCTCGCCGAACGGCTCGAGGGCGTCGCGGATGGACCGCAGCTCGCGGTAGACGAACGGCTCCCCCGGACGCTTGCGGTACAGGGTGAGGATGCCCCAGTTGAGGCCCTCGGAGCGGACGACGGCCCGCACCTCGTCGACCAGGTCGAGCTCCCGCAGGAGGGAGTCGTAACGGATCGACTTGGCCAGGTTGCCGCCGCTGGTGGTGTGCAGGTTCCCGATCGGCATCTGCTGCATGAGCAGGTTGGGGAAGCTGTTGAGGTCGTCGCCCCGGAACTCGAGCTCGAGGGCCTTGCGCTCCCGGGCCGGGCCGGAGTCGATGCCGATGACCGACCGGGTGGTCCACAGGAGGGTGGACGGGTCGATCGTGCTGAAGGTGGACGAGTCGTAGCCGAGGACCGGCCGCAGCCTCTCGTCGAGCTGCGGCCACACCTGGGCGAGATCGCCGCCGAGCCGGGCGACCTCCTGGACGAGGGGCTTGAAGTCGGGCCCGGGCGTAGGAACCATGCCGGCCAACCTACCCACAGTCGGGAGGGTCCGCCCCCCGACGACTACCGGAACCGCTGGCGGATGAGGTTGAGGGCGCTGCCCGCCCGGAACCACTCGACGTGCTCCTCGGAGAGGCTGTGGAGGCACTGGAAGTCGACGGTGGACCCGTCGGGCTTGTGCAGGCGGCAGTCGACCGGCACCCCCGGGGCGAGATCGGCCAGGCCCAGCACCGAGATGCGGTCGTCGGCCTCGACGAGGTCGTAGGTGGAGGGATCGGCGAACACGAGGGGCAGCACGCCCTGCTTCTTGAGGTTGGTCTCGTGGATGCGGGCGAAGGAGCGGACCATGATCACCCGTCCTCCGAGAAAGCGGGGCTCCATGGCCGCGTGCTCCCGGGACGAGCCCTCGCCGTAGTTCTCGTCGCCCACGGCCACCCACGGCTGGCCCGCGTCGCGATAGTGCTGGGCCACGTCGGGCAGGGGCTCGGCCTGGCCGTGGATGGCGCAGAGGCCGGTGCCGGGCTCGCCGGTGAAGGCGTTGATGGCCCCCAGGAACAGGTTGCGGCTGATGTTCTCCAGGTGGCCCCGGTAGCGGAGCCAGCGGCCGGCGGCGGAGATGTGGTCGGTGGTGCACTTGCCCACCGCCTTGAGCAGGACGCGGAGCCGCTCGAAGTCCTGTCCGTCCCACGGGGGGAACGGCTCCAGCCGCTGCAACCGGGTGCTGGCCGGGTCGACGACGACCTC
The DNA here is from genome assembly GCA_963829165.1 of uncultured Acidimicrobiia bacterium. Taxonomy (GTDB): domain Bacteria; phylum Actinomycetota; class Acidimicrobiia; order Acidimicrobiales; family AC-14; genus JAXDMK01. The sequence goes on from CAWHIC010000007.1 coordinate 555,947, forward strand.
GATGTCGCTGCCGTCGGGCGGGGGGGCGACGTAACCCTCGTCGCCGCCGACGAAGCCGCGGGACGGCAGCTCGTCGCCCGTGGGCTCGGCCAGGCGGACGCCGTCGAGCTCGTCGGCGAGGGGATTGAAGTCGAGGGTGCCGGCCAGGGCGTAGGCGACGGTGGTCTCGGGCGAGGCGATGAAGGCCAGGGTGGACGCGTTGCCGTCGTTGCGCTTGGGGAAGTTGCGGTTGAAGGAGCTGATGATGGAGTTGACCTGCCCGTCGACCACGTCGGAGCGGGCCCACTGGCCGATGCACGGCCCGCAGGCGTTGGCCAGCACGCTGGCGCCGATCGACTCGAGGTCGGCCAGCAGGCCGTCGCGCTCCACCGTGGCCCGCACCGTCTCCGATCCGGGGGTGATGAGCAGGGGGGTGCGGGTGCGCAGGCCGGCGGCGGCGGCCTGGCGGGCGACGCTGGCAGCCCGGCTGATGTCCTCGTAGGACGAGTTGGTGCACGAACCGACCAGGGCCTGGGAGAGGTGCAGCGGCCAGCCCTCGGCCTTGGCCTCCGCGCCCAGGGCCGACACCTCCCGGGCCAGGTCGGGCGTGTGGGGACCGACCACGTGGGGCTCGAGGGTGGAGAGGTCGATCTCGATCACCCGGTCGAAGTAGGAGGACGGGTCGCCGTCGACCTCGTCGTCGGCCCGGAGGTCGGCGGCGGCGGCGTCGGCGGCCACGGCCAGCGCCTTGCGGTTGGTGGCCTCGAGGTAGACGGCGGTGCGCTCGTCGAACGGGAAGATCGACGTGGTGGCGCCGATCTCGGCGCCCATGTTGCAGATGGTGGCCTTGCCGGTGGCGCTGATGGCCGAGGTACCCGGGCCGAAGTACTCGACGATGGCGCCGGTGCCGCCCTTGACGGTGAGGATCTGGGCCACCCGCAGGATCACGTCCTTGGGCGAGGTCCAGCCCGACAGGCGGCCGGTGAGGCGGACGCCCACCAGCGACGGCCAGCGGAGGCCGAACGTGCCGCCCGTCATCACGTCGACCGCGTCGGCCCCGCCCACGCCGATGGCGACCATGCCCAGTCCGCCGGCGTTGGGGGTGTGGCTGTCGGTGCCGATCATCATCCCGCCGGGGAAGGCGTAGCGCTCGAGGACGACCTGGTGGATGATCCCCGACCCCGGCTGCCAGAACCCGATGCCGTACTTGGCCGAGATGCTGGACAGGAAGTCGTAGACCTCCTTGTTCGTCTCCTTGGCCGACAGGAGGTCGGCGGCGGCACCCACCTGGGCCAGGATCAGGTGGTCGCAGTGGACGGTGGTGGGCACGCACACCCGGGGCAGGCCGGCGGTGGCGAACTGGAGCAGGGCCATCTGGGCGGTGGCGTCCTGCATGGCCACCCGGTCGGGCTGCAGCTCGACGTAGGACCGTCCCCCCTGGAGGGACGCGACGTCAGGAGCGGGATCGCCGGCCAGGTGCCCGAAGAGGATCTTCTCGGCCAGGGTCAGCGGTCGCCCCAACCTCTGGCGGGCGGCGGCCGCGGCCTCGGCCAGACGGGCGTAGGCGGCCTCGACCAGCCGGAGGGGAGTGGTGGGCTCGGCGGAGGTGGCGGGCGTCTCGATGCCTCCAGATTAGATGCCCCCAGATCAGATGCCACGGTGCGAGCGCCCCTCCCGGGCGCCCGTAGGCTACGGCCATGGCAGAAGACGAGGAGGGCCCGCCGCCGGAGCGCCCTGGGTCGCGGGGGCCCAGGGTCGTCACCGGCGACATGAAGCGCTCGACCCAGACCCGCCGGGTCGTGACCGGGTCGGGCGTGGCCCCCCCGCCCCCGCCGGCCGACGACGCGCCCGCGGCCGAACCGGGAGCGGACGACGCCACCGCCGAAACCCCGGTTTCCCCCAGCCGCACCGCCGCCGCCGAGGCCCGGCGGGCACGGAACGCGGCCGCGGCCGCACCACCGGTGGGCGATGTGGCCGACTCGGGAGCGGAGCCGGAGCCCGAGCCGTGGCGGCCGATCGAGGTTACCCGCACCATTCCGCAGTCCGTCCACCGGGCGTCGACCCCGCCACCCGCCGCCCCGACCAAGGCGGCCAAGCCGGCCAAGACGCCCAAGCCGCCGAAGCCGGCTCCGACCGGGGCTGCGGGCGCGGGTGCGGCGGCCGCGCCCGGTAAAGGCGCAGGGCTGGCCTTCGTCCTGGCCGTCGTGTCACTGGTGTCGGCGGGCATCCTCGCCATCCCCGCCCTCATCCTGGCCGGACGGGCCCGGCGCAACGGGGCCAAGGGGGGCCTGGTCACGGCCACCCGCCTGGTGGCGGTCGTCAGCCTGCTGGCCTGGCTGGCCGTGGCCGGGATCGTCATCGCCAACGTGGTGCAGCCCGACGGGGTCGACTACGCCAAGCTCCAGGTGGGCGACTGCATCGACACGCCCGAGGGCAGCGAGGTGCGCCGGCTGGCGGTGCGCGGGTGCGACAAGGCTCACGACGCCGAGGTCTTCGCCGTGGTCGTCCACCCGGCGGCGCCCGGCGACGCCTTCCCCGGCGCCACCGCCCTGCTCGAGTACGCCGCCACCGCCTGCCTGGGCCAGCCGTTCACCGACTACGTCGGCATCCCCCGGGGACAATCGTCGCTCACCGAGTTCGAGATCGTGCCCGAGAGCGAGGCCTGGGCCGAAGGCCGTCGGGGCCTCGTCTGCGCCGTCGACAACGCCGACCGGTCGCCCCTCACGGCATCGGTCAAGGGGAGCGCCAAGTAGGAGAAGATCGGCCGGGCGCCGGGCGACAAATGGCGCCAGTTGTCCACAGGGACGTTCTTTCGAACGCGATCGGCAGACCTCGACGTCAGACCCAAATCAAGGGCTGCTTGGCCTCGGCTCGTGGGTGCGATAGGTTGGCGGCGACCGCCGGGGAGACATCGATCTCTGGCGGGCGAGGCCTGAATCCAGCCCGGATTCGGCATACAAGGGGGCGATGGGTTGCCGGTATACCCGCTGCTGGGACTGCTGTGGGCGCTGGTGCTCATCCCGCCCTTGCTCCGACGGCGGGTGGAACACCGTGGGGAATTGGCGGAGTTCGACCGTATCCAACTGTGCTTCGCCGGGTCGGCCACGACCGCCACTAACGATCCTGACCAAGCCCCGACGGCCCCCGTCCGGCGCACCGCGGCCCAACGCCGGCGCCGGGTCTTGGCCATCATCGGCATCGGCATGGTGGCAACTCTGGCCGTCGCTCTTGTCGTCGGCACCCGGGTCGCGTGGGGCATGCACCTCCTGATCTACGACGTCCTCATCGGCTACGTGGCCCTCCTGGCCCGGTCCCGCGATCGGGCGAATCGTCGCTCGGTCGTGGTCCCTCGACTGCGGTCAGTGCCCACCGCGGCCGCCCACCGGTCGTCGCCGCCGCCGCGACCGGCGCCCGCACTGCTCCAGGCCGCTTCCCGCTGAGCGAAGGGGTCTGGGCTACTTCCAGACCCGCACGTAGTCGACCTGCAGGGTGGCCGGGAAGGCGGGGGGCTTGGCCGGGTCGAGCCGGTTGCCGCCCACCCCGAGCCCCTGCGTGAGGGCCAGCATGAAGGGGTGGTCGAAGGGCTGGGGAGCCACGAGGGGCGGGGCGGGGTTGATCGGCTCGTTCACGCACACCTTCCCGTCGAAGCTGATCTTGATCGACGTGGTGGTCCACTCCAGCCGCGGCCGGCGTACCGGTGTCGACCGGGTCGTGACCGCCTGCCGCGAGGACCAAACTGCGGTGAGGTGGCGGCCAGCAGGTTTCGTGCACCCGTAGGGCCGTGAAATCGCTGATCGGGAGCCGGATCACGTCCCTACGGCTGCATGAAACGGCGGACTCGCGGGCGCGGGCATCGCCGACATGAACGTGTTTGCCAGCGTCGGAGCGACAACCTCGGACTGCTGGTCGGGGCTCCTCGAGTGTCGCTCAGACGCTGGCACACCGGGCTCCCACCTATCGCTCGGGCTTATGCGATCTCGTTCCAGCGTGAAGCCGCCGGGCGACGGGCAGCGTCGGAGCGCAACTTGTCGGACTGCTGGTCGGGGCTCCTCGTTGTCGCTCAGACGCTGGCACACCGGACTCCCATCGCTCTTGCTCCGGCACTGCGACCTCGACAGCGGCGCCGCCGGTGCGCGACGGGCAACGGCCTCGGCGGCGACGCCTCAGCGGGTGGGCGCCGGGTTCAGTCGGGGATGGGCGCCAAGCCCCGGGCCACGGTGTCGAGCATCTGGTCGACGATGCTCTCCGGCTCCTGAAACGTCGGGAAGCCGGGGACGGAGATGAGAAGGGACGTCAGCCCGTGGACGGTCGCCCACAGGATGGTGGCCACCCGGAAGGGGTCGTCCTTGGCGAACACCCCTCGATCCATGCACTCCTGGACGTTCTCCACCAGCGACTGGAACGAGCGCATGCCCGGCAGCAACCCGGCCTCGAAGTCGGCCTGGCTGAACTGGCCCTTGCCCATGAGCATGATGCGGTAGTGCTCGGGGTGGGCGACGCCGAAGCGGACGTAGGCCTGGCCCCGACCGCGGAGCCGCTCCATCGGGTCATCGACGCCGGCCGTGGTCTCGGCCACGACCACGTCGAGCTTCCGGAACTGGAGCTGGCAGACGGAGTGGATGAGCTCGTCCTTGTCGGCGAAGTGGAGGTAGATCGAGGGCGGGGAGACCCCGACCGCGTCGGCGATGGCGCGGATGGACACCGCCGACTCGTCCCCCGTCTTGAGCAGCAACTTCTCGGTGGCCTCGAGGATCTCCTCGCGCAGGCGCTCGCCTTCGCCCCGGGGGCGCGCGCCCGGCGGCCGGGCGCAGTGGCAGTGGTGGGCTTGGGGACTATCGGACCGACTCCATCTCTCGTCCCCGCGCCTCGGCCCCTGTCTCGCTGAAGCCCCACCGGCGGTAGATGCGCTTCAGGGCTGCTCGGATGAGGGTCGCGTCCACCAGGACCGCCATGGTAAGGCCGATTCCGAACAACTTGATGAATGAGACATTCGACGTCCCCATGGCGATGACCACGACCTGAGTTTCGGGGAACGGCGGTTTCCGGCCCCAAACCTGGGTAGGGGAGCGCCGTGGCCGGAACAGCATGCGGGATGAGGAGCACCGGAGCGGTCCCCACGCCGTTCGGCGAGGGCGCGGTCGGAGCCGGTCGCCGTGTTTCGCCGCGCCCGATCCGTCCCGTGACACAGCTGCCGAGCGCCTGTCGGCCGAACCGGGCAAACCGCCCTTCGTCGACGTTCGCGCCCCTCGCCGCGGACAATCCGTCGAACCCCACCGCCAGCGGGGAGGGCCTGCCGACGCAGTTGGCCCTCCGGAGCGGTTTCCGTCAGCCCCGCCTGCAGACCCTCGGGCCGGTGCACGTAAGCGACTTCAGGCACCCCGGCTAGCACCGCATGAGCGTTCGCGCACTGCCACCGCTCCCGGACCAGTCCGGGGGCCCCGAGAGGGGGGGCCCCGAGAGCGAGTGCCCCGAGGGGGGGCGGATCGTGCCGCCCGTGGGGGCGACGGGTCCGGCCGCCGGACCGGTTCGCACCGGCGCCCTCGCCACCATCGGTCGGACGCCCTTGGTCGACGTCGCCCTGCGGGTGGACGGTCGCTGGCGCAAGGTCGGATTGAAGCTGGAGTCGCACAACCCGGCGGGGTCCATCAAGGACCGCACCGCCTACGCCCTCGTCCGCAGCCTGGAGGCCATGGGCGAGATCCGGCCCGGCGATCGGCTGGTGGAGTCGACTTCCGGAAACCTGGGGGTCGCCCTGGCCCTGATCAGCCGGGAGCGCGGGTACTCCTTCACCGCGGTGGTGGACCCCAAGGTCGACCCGCTCGTCGTCGAGCGCATGCACGACCTCGGGGCCGAGGTCGTGCGGACCGACGAGCGCGACCACACCGGCGGCTACCTGCTGACCCGGCTCCGGTTGGTGCAGCAGATGGTCACCGAGGAAGGCATGGTGTGGCCCAATCAGTACGGCAACCCGGCCAACCCGGCGGTCCACTATCACCACACCGCCCCCGAGATCTGCCGTCAGGCGCCCGACCTCGACGCGGTCTTCCTGGCCACGTCCACGGGAGGGACCCTGGCCGGGATCGGCCGCTACTTCAGGGCCGTCCGGCCCAACGTCCGGGTGGTCGGGGTCGACGTTCCCGGCTCGCTGGTGTTCGGGACGGTGCAGGCGCCGCGCCTCCTCAACGGCGTGGGGTCGAGCTGCGCCTCGCAGTTCCTCCGTCCTAGCGACTACGACGACGTGGCCATTGTCAGCGACATGGACGCCATCGCCGCCTGCCACCTGATCGACGGGTCTCTCGACATCGGCCTCGGCGGCTCGTCGGGAGCGGTCGTGACCGCCTGCGCCCGGTACCTTGCCCAGCATCCGGACGTGCGCCGGGCCGTCTGCGTCTGCCCCGATGGGAGGTCGAACTACCTGAGCAGCATCTACAGCACCACTTGGCTGGCCGAGTTCGACTTCCGCCCGGAGAAGGACGCCGCCGGCCTGCCCTTCGATGACGCCGTGCGCGTGCGGTGACGGCCGCAGGCGGCAACGGCGCCGCCGCCGAGGCGCGCCCGGTTGCGAACGGGCTTCTCTATCTCAGCGAGGACGACGTCGAACGGGCCTGTCGGGAGGTCGATCCGGTGGCCTGCGTGGCCGAAGCCCTGTCCCGGGAGGCGGCGGGAGCGGCCGAGGTTCCCGACGAGGCCGTGCTGCGCTGGGAACCTCGGGGTGGGGGAATGGCCCGCACCCTCAACATGCCGGGGCTCATCGGCGGGCCGGTCCCGGTCCTCGGCACCAAGATCATCAACGCCAGCACCAACAATCCGGGCCGGGGCCTGCCCCGCGCCGCCGGCCTGACCCTGCTGTTCAACCCGGTCACCGCCCGCCCCGAGGCGATCCTCCAGGCCGGCGGCATCAGCGCCCTGCGCACGGCGGCGGTGTCGACCCTGGCCGCCCTCCACCTGCGCACCACCGGCCCCCAGACCCTGGGCGTCATCGGTGCCGGCCCTATCGCCCGGGCCCATATCCGGCTGCTGGCCCAGCACCTCGACTTCGAGCGGGTGCTGCTCTGCGACGAGGTTCCCGATCGGGCGCGCCGCCTGGTGCAGGAGCTGCGGGAGGGGCCGGTGGGCGTCCCGATCGAGCACGGGGCCGAGCCGGTCGACGTCGTCCGGCCGGCCACCATCGTGGTCACCGCCACCACGACCACCACGGCCTACGTCCGCTATGGGTGGATCCGTCCGGGCGCGGTGGTCGTGAACGTCTCCCTCGACGACGTGGAGGAGGACGCCTACCTCCGAGCCGACCGGCTCTACGTCGACCACTGGGGGCTGGTCGTGTCCGACACCCAGCGCCTCCTGGGCAAGCTCGCCCGCGCCGGCAAGGTCTGCGGCCCGGGCGGCACCGAGGGCCGCCCGGTCGACGGCACCCTGGGTCAGCTGGTGACGGGGGCCTGCCCGGGCCGGGCGGACGACGGGGAGATCATGCTGGTGAACCCCTTCGGCATGGCCATCGAGGACCTGGCCATCGCCAGCCGGGTCTACGAAATCGCCCTGCTCCGCAACTACGGCCTGTTCCTCGACCAGTGATTTCCGAGGACGGCCGGTCGGCGCCCCGCAGCATCATCTCCATCGAGGATTTGGCCACGGACGACCTGCGTCGGCTGGTGCAGCGGGGGTGTGAGTACGCCCAGGGCGCGGCGGTGGAGCCGATGCTGCGCCAGCGGGTCGTGGCGATCTACTTCCGGCAGACGTCCACCCGGACGCGGACCTCCTTCTCGGCGGCCGCCCTGCGCCTGGGAGCGCAGATCGTCACCTACGGCCCGAACGACCTGCAGACCAACACGGGCGAGACCTACCGCGACACGGGCCGGGTCCTGGCCACCATGGTCGACGCCCTGGTGGCCCGCACGGCCGGCGACCCCCAGGAGCTCCGCGACCTGGCCGCCCAGGACACGATGCCCGTGGTCAACGCCATGACGTCGGACGAGCATCCGACCCAGGCCATCGCCGACCTGGCCACCCTCCTGCAGCACTTCGGTCGCATCGAGAAGCTGCGGGTGCTCTACGTCGGCGAGGGCAACAACTCGGCCGCCGCCCTGGCCCTGGCCCTGGCCCGGTTCCCCGGCAACGAGCTGTTCCTGCGCACGCCCGCCGGCTACGGGGTGCCCGACGACAAGCTCCGACAGGCCCGGACCCGGGCCGCGGAGAGCGGCAGCGTGGTCGAGCAGGCCCACGACCTGGCCGCCCTGCCGGAAGCGGTCGACGCGGTGTACACCACCCGCTGGCGCACGACCGGGACGACCAAGCCCGATCCCGACTGGCAGGACCGGTTCCGGCCCTTCCAGGTGAACGGGCAGCTCATGGAGCGCTGGCCGGAGGCCCGGTTCATGCACGACCTGCCCGCCCACCGGGGCGAGGAGGTCACCGCCGACGTGCTCGACGGGCCGGCCAGCCTGGCCCTCACCCAGGCGGCCAACAAGTACCACACCGCGCTCGGCCATCCTCGAGTGGTGCCTGGGCGGGCCCCGATGAGCGCCGACGGCCCGGCCCGGGTCTCCGCCTACCGCCACCTGACGGTCGCCGATCGGCAGCCGCCCGGTCCGGGGGTCTTCTTCGACCCGGTCGATACCGAAGTCGGCATCTGGGCCACGGTCGACCTGCTCGGCGAGGCGTCCACCGTCCTCGACCTGGGCTCAGGCAGCGGTGCCGCGGCCCGCGCCGTGGCCCGGGCCGGCGCAGCCCACGTCCACGGCGTCGACGTCTCCGAGGAGAGCGTCCGCTGGGCCGCCGCTCACTACGCCCTCGACCAGCCCACCCGCCGGGTGTCGTTCGGGGTCGCCGACTACACCGCCCTCTCGCCGGCCGAGCTGCTCGACCACACCCCGTTCGCCCGCGCCCCCGACGTCGTGGCCAGCAATCCGCCCTACGTCCCCGTCCCGCCGGTCGACGAATCGAACCGGGTCTCGATCGACGGCGGCCCCGACGGGCTGCGGCTGGTGCGGGTCGTCGTGTCTCGGGCCGAGGCGCTGGGATCCGACCTGGCCCTCACCATCGGCAGCTACTCGTCGCCCCGGCAGGCGGCGTCCCTCCTGGCCGGGTGCGGGTACGGGATCGCCGGCCTCACCCTGGCCGCGCTGCGCCTGGGCGACTACACCCGCCAGCACATGGAACGGGTCCTGCAACTGGAAGCCACCGGTGAGGGCCCGTTGCTCCGGCCCGACGACGGACCGGCCTCCTACCTCGTCGTCGGGCTCTCGTGCCGGAGGCGGGCGGACACGACCACGCCGGGTGCACCGAACCCGCTCTCCCCGGACGACCTCTTGAAGCTCCTCGACGTGGCCTGCCGCTCGCGAACCAACCGTCTGGAAACTCTCGACGACCCGTCTCTGGCCTGCCCCGTCCCCCTGCGGGTGCTGGTCCTGCCCGACGAGGAAGGGCGCCACCATTGCTGAAGGGGGCCCGGGCATGGCCGCGCTGACGCTGGGCGTGGAGGAGGAGTTCTTCGCCCTCGACGCCACCACCCGCCGCCTGGCGGTGGACGCGACGCCGATCCTCACTGCCGTGGGGGGGCGGCGGGACGGCTACCCGAGCTATGCCGACGAGTACCGCCTGAGCATGCTCGAGAGCCGGACCAGCGTGTACCACGACCTGAGCCGGCTGCGGGCCGAGATCGGCAGCCTCCGCCAGGGGCTCGTGTCGGCCGCGGCCGAGTCCGGCCATCGGGTCGCGGCCGCCGGCACCGTGCCCCTGGCCGACTGGCGCACTCAGGTCGTCAACCCGTACCCCCGCTTCCTGCAGGTCGCCCGCAACTACGCCCGCCTGGCCGACGAGCACGTGGTCTGCGGATGTCACGTCCACGTCGGACTGGCCGACCGCGACGTGGTGGTGCAGGTCATGAACCGGGTCCGGCGGTGGCTGCCGGTGCTGCTGGCCCTGTCCGCCAGCTCCCCCTTCTGGATGGGCGAGAGCACCGGCTACGCCAGCTACCGGAGCATTGTCTTCGAGCGATGGCCCCTGGCCGGCCTGCCTCCGCGGTTCGACTCCTTCGAGGCCTACCAGCGGTCGGTGCAGGAGCTGATCGAGGTGGAGGTGGCGGTCGACGTCCGCCAGGCGTTCTGGGACGTTCGCCCCGGGATCACCCACCCGACGATCGAGTTCCGCATCGCCGACTCGTGCCCGTCCGTCGATGACACGATCCTGCAGGCCGGCCTCTGCCGGGCGCTGGTCCGGACCTGCCTCGACGACCTGGAGAGGAAACAGGCCGTCGTCGACCACCGGCCGGAGCTGCTGCGGGCGGCCCGGTGGCGGGCGGCCCGCTTCGGCCTCGGCGATCGGCTCCTCGACCCCGTCACCGGCTCCCTCCTGCCGGCGGCGGAGGTGGTGGCCCGATTGGTGGACCACGTGGGAGAGGCCCTCGACGAGGCGGGCGACCGGGAGGAGATCGCCATGCTGGCCGAGCAGGCATTGCAGCGAGGCACTTCGGCCCGACGCCAGGAGGAGAAGATGGCCGAGAGCGGCGACCTGGCGTCGGTGGTCGACCTGCTCGTCGAGGAGACAGCCGCGGTCGACCGGGACGCGACCCGGACGCGACCGCCCGAGTCACTCTCCCGGAGATCGGAGGTGCACGATGACCGAGGAAGGGGAAGCCACCATCACCGCCTATCCCGACGGCCCCTATCTGGTGCGCGGTTGCTACACCATCGTCGACGTCGACGGGCGGGCGATCGAGACGTCACGCCGGACGGTGGCGCTCTGCCGCTGCGGTCGGTCGAGCGAGAAGCCGTTGTGCGACGGATCGCACGCCGTGTCCGCGTTCAGGGACTCGGCGAGGAGCAATCGAGCCGATCCGCAGGGTCGATCCTGACCCGGAGGGACGGTTCGCCGCGGGCCCAGCAGCCGAGCACGTACTCGGCGAAAGCGCCGTCGACCACGACCCCGGCGGCCGCCCCGAACACCATGTCGTCGACCAGGTGGGGGTCGTCGGCGGCCACCGCCCCGGCCAGGTCGTGGAGCATGATCATGTCGTGGATGGAGTCGGCCAGGACGTGCTCGTCGAAGAAGTCGGTTGCGTCCGGCCCGTAGCCCAGCCGCCGCAGGGCGTCGGCGGAGCGCTTGGTCGACAGCGCCGACGTGAGCTCGCCGATGACCAGGTGGCCCAGGGCGGCCCCCCGTAGCCGGCGGTGGAGCCCGAACATCGACATGAGGTTGACGGGGGCCAGGGTGACGCCGGGGATGCAGTCCAGGTAGGCGCCGTAGCGGCCGTCGAGGCCCACCGCCTCCATCGTGTTGCGGAAGAGCTGGGCGTGGATGCGCTCCGGCCGGCCGCACCCGAACTCGTCGAAGGCGACCTCCAGCAGGGCGCCCTTGGCCCTGCCTTCGAGGCGGGGGATCACCCATGACTGCGGGTCGAACTCCTTCAGCTGGTAGGGGGACTTGTGAATCAGGAACTCCGTCATCTCGAACTGGCTGCCCTTGTCCTTGAGGTGGCGGGAGATCGAGGGGCCACCCTGGCTGGCGATGCGGCGCAGCCGATCGGAGACGGCGGTCCCATCGGTCGCGGCGGTGTCGCCGACCCGTGCCCGCAGGGCGTCCTCGAAGGCCCGCTCCAGCTTCGTGCGGAAGGCGAGGAGCCCCGGGTCCCACTCCCAGCGGTCGTCGACCCCGGCGAAGCCCCGGTAGTGGGTCTCGTAGCAGGCGTACAACGCCAGCTGGAAGTCGTCGTCGGCCAACGGGTCGAGCCCGGCGACGACCTGATCGACGAAGCCGGGGTCGGGTGCGTCGGCGGCGACGTCGCCGGTCCTCCGTCCCCGGAGCACCGTGAAGAGCCACTCGGTCAGCTGGCCCCGGGCCGACGGCAGCGGCGGTACCCAGCGCTCGGCCGGCGCCGAGACGGTTGCTTCGTGACCGACGCTCATCCCCTGGACCTCCACCGGTCGCGGCTTCTCTGCACGCCGGATTGTCGACCGGCGATGGCTCCGACCGTTGCTACCATCGATTCGGCCGGCGCCCGAGCGGCCCGAGCGTCTCGTCCGCTGGGCGACGGGGCGCGAACCCGGCCTGCGAAGCTTGTGCCCGGCGAGGAGGTTTGTCGTTGAGGCCGATCATCGGCATCGGGGCGTATCCCCGTGTGGTCGAAACACCGTTCGGGCCGACGCTGCTGCAGACGACGACCCGGTTCAATGTCAGCGCCGTCGAGCGGGCCGGCGGGGCGGTGGTCATCCTGCCCGTCACGGACGCAGCCCGGCTCCGTGACGTGCTGGGGATGGTCCATGGCGTCTTGTTACCCGGAGGGGGCGACGTCCAGCCCTCGCTCTACGGGGCCACGCCGATGGACTGCACCCGCGACGTCAACCCCGAGCGCGACGCCTTCGAGGTCAGCCTGTTCGACGACGCCATGGCGACCGGCCTGCCCGTCCTGGGCATCTGCCGGGGGATGCAGCTGATGAACGTCGCCCTCGGCGGCACCCTCTTCCAGGACGTGTCCGCCGCCACCGGCCAGTTCCACTACAACCCCGCCCAATGGCGGGAGAGGTCCCATCGGGTCAAGGTCGAGCCCCGCAGCCGCCTGGCCGGTGCGGTCGGTGTCACCGAGCTCGACGTGAACTCCATCCACCGCCAGGGCATCGACCGCCTGGCCACCGGACTGCGCGCGGTCGCGTGGGCCGAGGACGGCTCCATCGAGGGTGTCGAGTCCGACGGCCCCCCGGTGCTCCTCGGCGTCCAGTGGCACCCGGAGGTGCTGGAGGACCTCCCCGAGCAGCGGGGCGTCTTCGACGCATTCGTGGAGGAAGCGCGCCGGTACGCGGCCGGGGGCTAGCCGCCGTTCCCGGCACACCGCCGCCGGTCAGACGGCCGATGCCACCTGGCTGGCCCGTTGGACCTCGAGGCGCCTGATGAGGTCGACGGGCGCTACCAGCCACATGTCGGCGACGGTGGCGTCCCAGTCGGCCAACAAGGCCGTGGCCCGGGGGGAGCCGGTGAGCTCGGCGTGGCGCTCGATGCGCCAGCGCAGGTCCTCCAGCAGGTCGGCGTCGGGGAGGGCGACGTCGACCAGGGCCGAGTTGAGGCGGCTGGGCAGCTTGTGCTCGGGGTCCCACACGAAGGCCTGGCCCCCGGTCATGCCCGCGCCCAGGTTGTAGCCGGCCGGGCCCAGGATGACGACGCACCCGCCCGTCATGTACTCGCAGGCGTGGTCGCCGACGCCCTCGACCACCGCCGACGCCCCCGAGTTGCGCACCGCGAACCGCTCCCCGGCCGACCCGGCCACGTACAGCTCGCCGCCGGTGGCGCCGTAGAGGCAGGTGTTGCCGGCCAGCACGGGCGTGCCGGCATCGTTCTCCGGGGGACGGATGACCACCCGCCCGCCGGCCATGGCCTTGCCCACGTAGTCGTTGGCCTCGCCCACCAGCTCGAAGTCGATCCCGTGGCCGAGGAAGGCGCCGAAGCTCTGGCCGGCGGAACCGTCGTAGCGGACGGCGACCGTGCCCGGCGGGGGCGTCTCGCCGAACTCGAGGGCCAGCGCGCCGCTGAGGGCGGCGCCGATGGTGCGGTCGGAGTTGCCGATGGTGTAGCGCAGCTCGAGGTCGACGCCGTCCCACATGGGCTGGAAGGCGTCGTCGACCAGGCGGTCGCCCAGGGCCGACCGGGGCCGTTGGATGGGAAGGGCCCGCACGAAGTGGCGGGGCGCGTCGGGGTCGGAGGGCGGCTGCAACAGCGGACCGAGGTCCATGGTGTTGGCCCGGGGGTCCTCGGCCGGCCGCTGGCGGACGCACTCCACCCGCCCGATGGCTTCGTCCATAGTGCGGAAGCCCAGCTCGGCCAGGTAGCGGCGGACCTCCTCGGCGATGAACACCATGTAGGCGGCCACCCCCTCGGGCGTGCCCGCGAACTTGGCCCGCAGGTGGGGACGCTGGGTGGCGATGCCGGTGGAGCAGGTGTCCTTGTGGCAGGCCCGCAGCATGATGCAGCCCTCGGCGATCATGGCCGCGGTGCCGAAGGAGTATTCGTCGGCGCCCAGGAGGGCGGCCATCATCACGTCGCGGCCGGTCATCAGGCCGCCGTCCATCCGCACCCGGACGCGGTCCCGCAGGCCGTTCTCGATGAGGGTCTGCTGGGTCTCGGCCACGCCCAGCTCCCACGGCAGGCCCGCGTGCTTGATCGACGTGAGGGGCGAGGCGCCGGTGCCGCCGTTGCAGCCGCTGATGTGGACCACCTCGGCCAGGGCCTTGACCACGCCCGCGGCGATGGTGCCGACGCCGTCCTCGGCCACCAGCTTCACCGACACGTCGGCGTGGCGGTTGACCTGCTTGAGGTCGAAGATGAGCTGGGCCAGGTCCTCGATGGAGTAGATGTCGTGGTGGGGCGGCGGGGAGATGAGGCCGATGCCGGGCTGGGTGTGGCGGAGAGCGGCGATCTCCTCCGACACCTTGTTGCCCGGGATCTGACCGCCCTCGCCCGGCTTCGAGCCCTGAGCCATCTTGATGTTGAGCTCGTCGGCGAAGGCGCAGTACTCGGGGGTGACGCCGAAGCGCCCGGACGCGATCTGCTTGATGCGGCTGTTCTTGTCGCCCGTGGCCTGCCCCCGGGTCTTGAACCGGGTGTAGCTCTCGCCTCCCTCGCCGCAGTTCGAGAGTCCGCCGATGAGGTTCATGGCCTCGGTGAGGGTCTCGTGCGCCTCCCGGCTGAGGGCGCCGTGGGACATGGCCCCGGTGGAGAAGCGGCGGGTGATGGCGAGCGCCGGCTCCACCTCGTCGAGGGGGACCGGGGGGCCGGACGGGACCATGTCCATGAGGTCGTGGAGCTCGGTGGCGGGGCGGCCGTTGACCAGGTCGGCGAAGCGCTGGTAGCTCTCCGACCCGGCGCCGCCAGACCCGTTGCCACCCGACCCGTTGCCGTTGCCACCCGACCCGTTGCCGGCCGCGGCCCCGTTGGTGGCCACCGCCGACGCGTCCCGGAGGGCGGATTGCAGCAGGTGGGCGGCCTTCATCTCGTTGAGGGCCTTCACCACCTCGTCGGTGTGGGTGTGGAACTCGCCCCGCTTGCGCACCCGGTAGTAGCCGCCCTCGGCCAGGCGGCCGTTGGCGTGGCGGGCGAGGGCGTCCTCGCCCAGCTCCTCCCACCCGATGCCGCCCACGATCGACGGCGTGCCCGGGAAGCAGACCTCGATCACGTCGGGGCCGAGCCCGATGGCCTCGAAGATCTGCGCCCCCCGGTAGGAGTCGACGGTGGAGATGCCCATCTTCGACATGATCTTGAGGACCCCGTCCTCCATGGCCGCCTGCAGCCGCTCCTGGGCCTCGGGGCCGGACAGGTCGATGTCGGGGTTGTAGTCGGCCTCGTGGGCCACCGTCTCCAGGGCCAGGCCGGGGCAGATGGCGTCGGCGCCGTAGCCGATGAGGCAGGCGAGGTAGTGGGTGTCGCGGGCGTCGTCGGCGGAGACGACCAGGGAGGTGTCGGAGCGGAGCCCGCACGCCACCAGCCGGGAGTGCACCGCCCCCGTGGCCAGCAGCGCCGGCACCGCGGCCCGGTCCTCGTCGACCCCGCCGTCGTCGACGATGAGGATCCCGGTTCCCCCGCGAGCCAGTTCCTCGGCCCGGTCGCACAGCCGCTCCACCGCCGCCCGTAGCCCGCCCGGACCGTCGGCCGCGGGGAAAGTGGCGTCGAGGTGGGCCACGCCGAAGCCCGGGTCGGACACGAGCAGGTCGACGACGGCCGAGGGGTAAAGGAAGAACGACTTGAGCACCAGCATCCGGGCACCCTCCGGCCCTTCCGACAGGATGGGGCTGCGGGGGCCGAGGCAGGTGCGCAGGCTCATGACCAGCCGCTCCCGCAGGTGGTCGATGGGCGGGTTGGTGACCTGGGCGAAGCGCTGCTTGAGGTAGTGGTGCAGGGGCCGGGGCCGTCCCGCCAGGTGGGGGAGGGGGGAATCGTCGCCCATGGAGTACGTCGGCTCCTTGGCGTCGTTGGCCATGCGCCGCAGCACCATGGCCAGCTCCTCCTTGGAGTAGCCGAAGATGGCCTGGCGGCGCTCGATCTCGTCGGGCTCGGGGGTCTGCTCGATGGCCCGGCCCCGGGACATGTCCCGCAGGCCGTCGGCCGCCCACCGGGCGTAGGGGGCGCCCGCCGCCACCCGCTGCTTGCAGGCGGTGTCGTCGAGGACGCCCCGGGTGGGGTCGACGAAGAGCATCTCGCCCGGGCCGAGGCGGCCGCGGGTGACCTGGCCGTGGCCGGACACGTCGATGGCGCCCGTCTCCGAGCAGCAGGCCACGAAACCGTCCTCGCACGCCGAGTAGCGCAGAGGTCGCAGCCCGTTGCGGTCGAGGGCGGCGCCCACGCCCACCCCGTCGGTGAAGACGAGGCCGGCGGGGCCGTCCCACGGCTCCATCAGGGAGGCGTGGAAGCGGTAGAAGGCCCGGACGGCGGGGTCGAGGTCGCGCTCGCCCTCCCACGCCTCGGGGATGGTCATGGCCACCGCGTGGCGGATGTCGCGCCCGCCCCGGGTGAGAAGCTCGATGGCGGAGTCGAGCTGGCCCGAGTCGGAATCGGACGAGTCGAGGACGGGGTGGAAGAGCTCCTCCGGGCCGAGGCCGGCTGCCTCCGTGCCCAGCCGGGCCCGGGCCCGCATGCGGTTGACGTTGCCGGCCAGGGCGTTGATCTCGCCGTTGTGGCACAGCATCCGGAAGGGCTGGGCCCGCTCCCACGTGGGGAGGGTGTTGGTGGAAAAGCGCTGGTGGAAGATGGCGAACGACGTCGCGAAGCGTTCGTCGGCCAGGTCGAGGTAGAAGTCGCCCAACGCGTCGGCGGTGACCAGGCCCTTGTAACAGACGGTGCGGAAGGAGCAGGAGACGACGTAGGTGCCGGACGTGGTCGCGTCGATGCGGCGGCGCAGGCGGAAGGCGGCCTTCTCGTTGGCCCCGCTGCCGCTGCCCGAGCCGCCGGCCAGGACCGCTTGGAGGATCCGGGGCCGGGTGGACAGGGCCAGCTCGCCCAACTCGTCGTCGTCGGTGGGGACGTCGCGCCAGTCGACGATGCGGATGCCCTCGGCCGCGGCCGCCGCCTCCACCGCCATGATCGGGTCTTCGCCCCGCACGAAGAGCATGGCCAGGCCGTACGGCGAGCCGTCGGCGTCGCGACCGAAGATCTCGGGGGGGATGGGGAGGAGCAGGCCGGAGCCGTCGCCGGAGCGGGCATCGGCGGCCAGGGCCCCCCGGTGCTTGACGCAGGCCAGGCCCCGGAGGGCGGCGGAGACGATCATGCGGGACGAGCGGCCGGTGGCGTCGGCGACGAAGCCGATGCCGCAGGCGTCGTGCTCGGCAGACCGAATTGGGGAACCGATTGGGCTCATGCAGGTGGCCTTCCTCGACGGAGGTGTGCAGGAACCCGGGGCGCCCCCTCCGAAAGCCTCGGGAAGCGGGAGAGGCGCCATTGCCGCTGCCCCGGTGAGTCGCCCACAGGGTAGCCCACGGGCGGCGCGGGTCCCGGGCGAAATGCTGGTCGATACGGTATCTTTCACACCACGTCAGGTGAACAAGGGGGGTTGCATGTCATCGGGCACTCGGCTGATGGTGGCGGCGGTGCTGGTGATGCTCGCTCTGACCACGGCGTGTACGGCCGACGACGACGGGGCCCGCGTGGGGCGCAGCCTGCCCCGGGTCGACTGGACCAACGCCAACGTCCACTGGGTCACCCAACCGCGAACCGTGGGTGGCCGTTTCGTCGCCTATTACGAACGCAACGACCACCTGTCGGTCGCGGGGGTCGACGCCTCTACAGGGCAGGTGGTGTGGGAGTACGCGGCCTCGGTCTCGCTCCTGACACCCGGCGTCGCCATCGCCCTGGCCCACGACGACCGCCAGGCGTATTTCGGCGTACCCGTGGGCCCCAATCTCTCCAGCCGGAGTGTCCTCGTCGTCGCCGTCGACGCCGCGTCCGGCACCAAGGTGTGGACGACGGACAAATCGTTCGTCCTCGTCGACTCCCTCGACACCTGCGACGGCGACGCCACGATGCTCTGCGCGTCGGCGACGACCTCCGGCGGCCGCCACGAGGTCCGGGTCGACAAGGCCACCGGGCACGTGACTGCCTCGCCCCCCGATGAACCGGCGGCCAGGACGGGTCGCGCTCTCGGCGCCGGCCTCTACGACCTCGGCGGCCGCGACCCGGAGGTCATCGCCGCCATCGACCCCTCCGGCCGCACGCTCTGGACCAGGACCGCGCCCGAGCTCTTCGACGGGCGACTGGTCACCTCCGACTACGGCTGGAACTGGGGCCGCTACGGCGACGTCCTGGTCGGCTCCTTGGGCTGGCTCGATCTCGATCCTGGCTCCGACGACCTGTCCGAGCAGAGCATGGCGGCGGTCGATGCCGCCACCGGTGACGTCCTGTGGGTCGACGACGGCGCCGAGCTCGGCTGCGGGATCGCCGGCTACCCCGCCCTGCCCCGGCAGGAACCCATCCGCTGCCGCCGGACCGGGATGACCACCAACGACCCCGACGACCCCGACGATATCCCCCTGGTCACCGGGCTGAACGTGGCGATGGAGCGGTTCGACCCCACCACCGGCGCCACCCTCTGGCAGACCGGTCTCGGGCCCGCCATCTCCCTCGTCCTCGACACCGCCCCCCTCGTCCGGCTGTCTCCGACCGAATTCGCCATCGGGCGCGACGACGGCTCGTCGGTGGTCGTCGACATCGTGACCGGGGAGACCCGGCAACCGACCCCCGACGACGTCGGCTGGTGCGTCTCGGCCAACATCTACCGCCAGGACCCACGCGACCCCGATCGCCGCCTCGGTCAGGACTACCTGGCCCAGTGCCGGTACGACGGGTCGCCGGTTTACGTCCTCACCTCCAGCCCCATCGAGGCGGGAGCGAGGTCGGGGTCGACCTTCGCCTGGGTCGACGCGGCCGGCATGCACGCGTCGACCACGGGCTGGGTCAGATGGTGAAGGGGACGGGGCCGACGGCGGAGGAGAGGAGGCCGTCGTAGGAGATGGCGTAGAGGCGGTAGGCGCCGGCGCCGAGGGCGGGCAGGGGATAGGTGGCGGTGCAGCCGGAGCACACCCGAGCGGTCCAGCCCTCGTTGATCACGACGTTGCCGGCGTTGACCACGTACACCCGCACCCAGCCGGCGCTGCCGTCGGCGTCGCGGTAGACGGCGGTGGCGTTTCGCCCGACCCGTTGGAGCCCGGTGGGAGCGGCGGGTGCCGACTTGTCGACGGTGAAAGCCCAGGTGGGCGACGCCGGTGAGCCGAGCTTGCCGTCGAAGGCGGCCGTGATCAGCCCGTAGAAACCGTCGGGCAGGGCGGCGAAGGAGACGGTGGCCCGGCAGGTGTTGCAGACGACCGGGCTCCACACCTGGCGCACGACCTTGCCCGACTCGTCGGTCACCGCGAAGAACACCCGGCCGGAGTGGCCGTCGGGGTCGGAGTAGCGGGCCGACGCCTGCGTGAGTGCCGTCCGCAGCACGCTCACGTTGGCCGGGATCGGCTGGTTGGGAACGTTCGGGGCCCGGTTCGGGGGCGACGGCGGCGTGGCCAGCTGGGCGTAGTCCTGCACCACGTAGACCTTGCCGTTGGCCCAGGCCACGCCCACGCCGACTGCGTTGACACGGGTGTCGACCATGTTGGCCCGGTGGCCGGGGCTGTTGAGGAAACCCTGGTGCACGATGTCGACGCTCCCGCCCATCCCGACGTTCTCCGAGAGCCTGGATGCGGTGACCTGCGACCCGATGCTGTTGTTGTGGGTGATCGAGCCCTCGCGGGCCATCTTGGCCGCCCAGTTCCGGGCGACCGATGCCAAGGTGGGGTCGACGGGCAGAGCCGGGGCTCCCGCCGACGATCGCGCCTGCATGATGAGCGTCAGTACCCGGGCC
This sequence comes from uncultured Acidimicrobiia bacterium, assembly GCA_963829165.1. Taxonomy (GTDB): domain Bacteria; phylum Actinomycetota; class Acidimicrobiia; order Acidimicrobiales; family AC-14; genus JAXDMK01. Next base: position 575,784 of record CAWHIC010000007.1, read on the forward strand.
TCGTCCGAGACAGCGTCGGCCGAGGCCGCGGGGGCCCGCATCAGCAGCAGGGCGGTCGCCACGACTGCAGCCGCGGCGCGACAAGGACGCGAGACAGACATCGAATCTCCTTCGCCGGAGACTGGTCCCAGCTGAGTCGCATGGGCTCGGCGACTGCTGGCGACCGGCCCCGAGGATCAGTTACCGGGTTCGGTGCCACCTCGTCGGCAAAAGTTGTTAAAAGCTTGAGGATTCGGCAGGTTTTCTTTAGGTCATTCGGCCTACTCGCGACCCGTCCTCGCCGGCCGGGCCCGGGTCAGGTCGTGAACTGCTCCCGGAGGATGCGTTCTTCGAGGTTGTGGTCGGAGTCGAAGAGGATCCGGAGCTCCACCGACGGGTCCTCCCGGATGTCGACCGACACCACGTTGCGCACCTCGGTGTGGTCGGCCACTGCGCTCAACGGCCGCTTCCAGGGCTCGATCGTCTCGAACCGCACCTGGGCCTTGGAGTCGAGGAGGGCGCCCCGCCACCGCCGGGGGCGGAAGGCGCTGATCGGGGTGAGGGCCAGGATCGGCGCCCCGATGGGGATGACGGGTCCGTAGGCGGAGAAGTTGTAGGCGCTGCTCCCGGCGGGGGTGGCCACCAGGACGCCGTCGCAGATCAGCTCCTCGACCCGGACGGTGGCGTCGATCGTGATCCGGATCTTGGCCGCTTGGCGGGTCTGGCGCAGGAGCGACACCTCGTTGATGGCCAGGGCGTCGACGGTGGTGCCGTCGGCGCTGGTGGCGAGCATGCGCAGGGGGTGGAGGACGCTCAGCTCGGCCGCCTGCACCCGCTCGATCAGCCCCTCCTCGGCGTAGGTGTTCATGAGGAAGCCCACCGTGCCCCCGTGCATCCCGTAGATGGGCACCTGGAGGGGCAGGTACCGGTGCAGGCTCTCGATCATGAACCCGTCGCCGCCGATGGCGACGATCACGTCGGCGTCCTCCGGCTCCACGTTCCCGTAGCGCCGGCGCAGGTTCTCCAGGCTCTCCTGGGTGCCGGGGGCCCCGCTGACCACGAACGCCAGCCGGGGCGCAGTCAACCGTCCCCCTGGCTCAGTCGGCGTCGGGCCACTCGCGACCGACGGAGCTGCGACCCTGGCCCTCGAGGGCCCACGCCCGCCGCCAGGCGCCGGCCTCGGGCCCTCTGATCGACGGGGTGGAGTGGCCCGCGGCCCGCTTGCGGGCCTGCCACCAGTCGGTGCGCTGCTCGTCGGCCAGGGCGGCCACCGCCGCCTCGATGCGACCGGCGAAGCGGCGGGAGCTCTCCTCCTTGCCGTCCGCCCCCTTGGCCGGCCACATGGGCGCCCCGAAGGTGACCCCTACCGCCGACTTCTTGTCGATAGGCGTGGGCAGCTTCTCGCCCCGCTTCCACACCTTGCGGGTGCCTTCGAGGTGGACCGGCACCACCGGCCGGGCGCAGCGCAGGGCCAGGTAGGCGGCGCCGCCCCGGAAGGTCGTGGCCCAGCCGTCGGGGCTGCGCCCGCCCTCGGGGAAGATCACCACGCTCCACCCGTCGGCCAGCAGCTCGGCGGCCAGGTCGGCCGAGCGCCGGTCGACCTTGTTGCGCTCCATGGGGATGGCGCCGATGGTGAGGGCGGAGAGGGCACCCTTGACCTTGGTCGGGAAGAAGTAGTCGGCCGCCGCCGCCACCACCGTCTTGTGACGCCACTTCTCGGGGATGGTGGCCAGGAGCAGCGTGGTGTCGAGGTGGCTGTTGTGGTTGGCCACGAAGATGACGGGCCCGTCGAGGTCGTCGAGGCGGTCGAGGCCGGTGACCTCGGGGCGGGCCAGGAGGTGGGCGACGGGCCGGAGGATGTCGTCGACGATCATCGCCCGCGCCACCCGGGCCGGGAACTTGCGGGCCCAGGCGGTGTCGTAGGCGACGCCCGTGTCGGGCTCGACCGGCGGCCGGGGCACCGGCGTGGGCCACGTCGGCGGCCCCAGCGGGAACTTGGGCCGGGGGATCCTCACCCCCAACCCCCCGATTGATCCGCGCAATTACACCTGTGAGGGGGCAAGTGCGCGAACTGCTCGAGGTGGAAGGCGGCGCTCACGTCACGTCGGCGAGGAGGATCGGCGGGGCGTGGAGGTGGGTGATCGACGGGTTGCGCCCGACCACGTCCTCCGCCATCTCCAGGGCGTCGCGCATGGTCGACGCCGGCTTGAAGCCCATCCGCCGCACCGCCTTGGGGTCGCCGCCGACGATGATGACCCCTCCCACGTGCTGCAACGCGTGCGCACCCCAGTACCACATGTAGAAGGCGTGGACCCCGTGGTAGGCGTAGCTGTTCCGGTAGAGGTGGATGTACCAGGGGTCGTTGGCGAAGTCGTCCTCGAACTTCTTCTCGATCTCGAGGGGATCGGTGGTCTCCGCCAGCACCTGCTCGAAGAAGTCGATGTAGCTCGGGTGGTGGACGGGGTGGAACTCCCACCGGGTGGGGTGGCTGAGGATGACCACGCCGCCCTCCCGCACCAGGGGCTTGCCCCGGTAGAGGTTGAAGAAGTACCCGAGGCCAAGGCACATCACCAGCAGCGGGTTCATGATCGAGTTGACGTTGTAGGGCCCGATGTAGGGCAGGCCCATGGTGACGATGTCGGCCTGGCCCTCGACGGGCACCAGGTGCTGGCGGTGGACCTCGGCCAGGGTGAGCCGGTGCACCGCCTCCACCTCGCCCGCCTGCACGCTCGTCATCTTCTGGGGCGACTTGATCCCGTGCATGATCTTGCGGGCCATCGCCGGCGGGCACGCCTCGAGGCTCTTGGCCGTGGCCAGGTACGTCGCCCGGTCGCGGATCGACCACTCCCACTCCCGCTTCTGCAGGAAGCCGAACTGGCTGGGGAAGGTGTCGGAGTTGAGCGTGGTCTCGATCTGGAAGACCTGGCAGTGCTGGGCGAGGACCCGGCCCATGCGCCAGGTGGCGTTGTGCAGCTCGGAGTTGGGCGGGTCCATGAACGAGCGGCTGTGCTGCATGCCGACCACGTTGTGGTGGTGCTTGAGGCTGCGGTAGGAGACGAGGCCGGTCATGGTCGACTTGTGGCCGCCGTCCATCGCCACCAGGTTGATGTTGACGTAGACGAGCAGGTCGGACGTGGCCGCCCGCTTGTTGACCTCGACGTACTCGCCCTCGGCCGTCTTGCCGACGACGACCAGGTTGTCGTGGTCCTCGGCGTCGTGCTGCTGGAGCGCGCCGTGGGGGGCGAAGGCGTCGTAGACCCGGTCGCCCAGCATGTGGCGCAGCTCGGCCTCGGTGGCCCGGCGGTGCAGGCCGTGGGCGGCGATGAGCACCACGTCGTCGACGCCGGCCTCGGCCGCCAGCTCCAGGACCGCCTCGATCACCCGCTGGCGGTTGTCGGGGCCCGCCATCGGGGGGAGGGGCACCGCCTCGTTGTCGAAGGCGATGGTGAGCTTCATCCCCGGGCGGAGCAGGGCCCGGAGGGGCTCGCTGTCGCCGACGGGGTGCTCGAGGGCGTGGCGGATGGCGCCCTCGGGGTCGTCCAGGGGATCGACGGGCTCGGCCGGGTAGACGACCCGGCTGCCGGCGGGGAGCTTCTCCAGCCGGAAGCCCTCGCCGTGGTGGAACAGGATGGGAGGCGTCGACCGGTCGACCTCCAGGACGAAACCGGGTCGACTCACGCCGCCACCGCCGATTGATCCGCGCAATGACACGTGTGAGGGGGCAACTGCGCGAACTGTTCGTTGGGGCTCAACGACGCTTCTCTCCTCGTAGGTCGAAAACCACCTTGACCGCGCCCCGCGATCCGGCGTTGGCGGCGTGGTCGATGGCCTCACGGTAGCGGTCGAGGGGGTACCGGGCGGAGACCAGCCGGCCCAGGCGGGCGTGCTCCACCAGCTCGAAGGCGAGGTCGAACGTGCGCCGGGTCTCCCCCTCGAGCGACTCGGTGCCGTAGGCGTAGGAGCCCCGCACCCGGATCTGGCGGTGCCACAGCGGAGTGAGGTCGACGGTGACGGTGGAGGGCATGCCCAGGAGGATGACGTCGCCCCCGGGGCGGACCACGGCCAGCGACTCCTCGATCGACTTTGCGCTCCCGACGCAGTCGACGACCACGTCGACGCCGCCCGACAGGGTGGCGCCCACCTTGAGCGAACGGGTCGCCCGGCGGACCAGGCGGTGGGTCTCCCGGGGCTCCACGACCACGTCGGCGCCCAGCTCCCGGGCCCATCTCCGCTGCTCAGGGTGCTTGGCCGTGGCGAAGAGCGTGCCGGGGGTGGTGAACCGGCGGAGGGCGGCGATGGCGCACAGCCCGAGCGTGCCCGCCCCCAGGACCAGCACGGTGGACCCCTCGGCGCCGAGCACCCCGTGCACCGCGCAGGCGGCGGGCTCCACCATCACCGCGGCGTCGTCGTCGAGCTGATCGGGGACGGGGTGGATCTGGCTCTCGTGGGCCACCATCGACGTCGACCACCCGCCGCCCGTGTCGTGGCAGTAGCCCGTCTGCAGGCCCGGCTTGAGGTGGCCGAAGGCGGTGCGCTCGCAGTTGTCGGTGCGGCCGGCGGCGCACTCCCGGCACATCGGGTCGACGCCCCGGGCGGCGCACCCCAGGACCGGCTCGATGACGACCCGTCCGCCACCGCTCGCCTCGTCGAGGTCGCCCACGATCTCGTGGCCCAACACGAAGGGGAACGACACCAAGGGCTGGAAGTACGGCGACGACTTGCCGTCGACGGTGGCCAGGTCGGACCCGCAGATGCCCGACAGGCGGGGCCGCACCCGGTGCCACCCCTTCGCCGGCAGGTCGGGCTCGTCGATGTCGACCAACGAGACGGGGCCGAGCTTGGCTCCCAACCCGGGCGCCAGCGAGCCCGCCACCTTGGCCAGCCCGTAGCGGGGGATGGAGTCGACGACCTGGATGGCCTTCATTTGGCCCCACCCACCAGGCGCGGCGCCAGCGGGCAGGATGCCCTGGGCCCCGCCCGACGACTTGGTCCACTGCTCCACGTGCCAGCCCCGCTTGCGGGCGATGGCGGCCAGCTTGGGCTCGGCGTTGACGGCCACGGGATGTCCGACCGCTTCCAGCATGGGAAGGTCACTGGCCGAGTCGGCGTAGGCGATCGATTCCGAGAGCTTCAGCCCCTCGGCCTCGGCGTAGGAGGCCATGAGCAGGGCCCGCGCCTCACCCGTCGGCGGTGAGTCGAGCAGCTCGCCGGTGAACTTGCCGTCCTTCACCACCAGGCGGGCGCACACGATCTCGTCGAACAGCGGCCGGAGGGGCTCGACGATGAAGTCGAGGGAGCCGGTGATGAGGACGGTGCGGTGGCCGAGCTTCTGGTGCTCCCGCACCCGGCGGAACCCCTCGGGGAACGACTTGGTCAGCAGCAGGTAGCTGAACAGCTGCTTGGCGTCCTCCCGCAGCTCGTCGGCGGGGGCGTCCTCGTAGCGGCGGTAGAAGTGACGGAGGAAGTCGCCCCGGTCCTTGCGGTCGAGCGACAGCAGCCCCGGCGCCTGGGAGAGCATCTTCATCACGAAGGCGGGGCGGTCCTCGTCGGACTTGTGGCGGGTGGCCAGCCACGAGTAGCTCTCCACCACGTTGGACGCGATGAGGGTGTTCTCCAGGTCGAAGGCGGCGATGTGGCGGTCGGGGGAGAGCACCGAGCGCTTGCCCCGCTCGTACCGGGACAGTCCCTCCCGGCCGCCGCTGGTCGTGCGCACCCGGGCCTGCTTCACCACCGAGGGCATGTGGCCGACCTGCACGTACGTGCGCCAGTCGATGACGGTGGTGTCGAAGTTGAAGGCGGCCCGGTCCTCGGGCGGCAGCGTCGCCCACAGGGCCCGCAGACGCTCGTCGTCGAAGATGGCCTCGGTCTCGGCGTAGGCGCCGTAGAGGCGGACGTAGTCGAAGGCCCGCTCGCCCAGGGTGCGGCGCTCCTCCAACCGGCCGGTGACCTCCGCCTTCTCCCCCCGGATGGGCAGGTTGCTGACGACCTTCTCCGCCGTGGCCAGCAGCTTGATGCCCCGTTCGAGCTGCTTCTGCGCCCGTCCCCGCTTCGAGAACTGCCACGGGGCGACCACGATGGGCTGGCCGTGGGTGTCGTAGAGGGGGTTGGCCTGGAAGTACTCCCGCACCAGGTCGACCAACATCTTGTAGCGGAGGGGGTTGCGGTTGCCGGTGGCCACCTGGAACACGTTGGCATCGGGCTCGGGGCCGGCCGCCGCCACCGCGATGATGGCCGCCACCACTAGGTCGACCGGGATCACGTCGATGATGCCCTCGGGGATGCCGGGGAACTCCTTGAGCAGGCCCCGCCCGTAGGAGATGATCACCGGCTCCGCCATCCGGAAGCCGCGGATCCATCCGGGGGACGGCTCGGCCAGGGCCGACTCGATGATCGACGGGCGGACCACGCTCACCGCCACGTCGCCCTTGGTCTCGTGGACGGCCCGCTCGGCCAGGGCTTTGGTGTAGGCGTAGGCGTCGGGCCAGCCGAGCGCCTTCGCCCGCTGGCGCCCGGCCTCGACCATCCAGTCGGACAGCCACGCCTCCCGCCGCTTCTCGGCCTTGGCCGCCAGCAGGGGCGGACCGGCCGCGCCCAGCTCGTCGCGGGCCTCCTTGGTGAAGCGGGCCAGCAACTCGGGGCGCCGGCTCTCGGCGTCGGCGTCGGCCCGGGTGCGGCGGGCGGCGGCCACCTCGTTGCGCCAGTCGACCTCGGTGCTGAACGGCGTCTCGCCCAGGGGCGCCTCGGGGGAGAGGCCCCGCCTGCTCCCGGCGACGTAGGCGGTGGAGACGGTGATCAGGTGGGCGGGCGGCCGGCCGTTGGTGGCAGTCGCATCCTTGACCGCCTCCAGCACCCGCAGCGGCCCGACCAGGTTGACTTCCACCGCCGCGTCGAGAGGCGAGTCGAAGCTGACCCGGGCCGCGGAGTGGATGACGGTCGTGCACGTGGCGAAGAGGGTCCGTCCGGCGTCGTCCAGCCCGAGGCCGTCGACCGACACGTCGCCCGCGACCACCTGCACCCGGTGGGCGACGTTGGCGTCGAAGTCGGCGCCCCATTCCCGGCGCAGGCGGCGGAAGGCGTCGTTGCCGAACAGCTCCCGCTTGGCCCGGGTGGCGGGGCTCGTCCGGCGCCCGCCCCGGATGAGCAGGACGAGCTCGCAGTCGGGCACCGAGCGCAGCAGGCGCTCCACCAGGGCGGTGCCCAGGAACCCGGTGGCGCCGGTGATGCCGATGCGCTGACCGGCCAGGGCCTCTCTGATCACCCTCTTTCTTTAGTCGAAGCCTTCCAGGAACGCTCATCCGGTCGTGAGAGGCTGGCGGCGGATGGACTGTCAGACCCGCGACCTGGTGTGCAAGGCCCTGCACCAGCTGGGCGTGGAGGGGTCGGCGGCCGACACCATGGAGTCGCTGATCGAGGGGCCGTTCAAGATCGCCTTCATCCTGGTGGCGGCCATGGTGGCCAGCCGCATCGGGAGCCGTCTCGCGTTGCGATCGGTCACCCGGCTGGGGCGTGCGGGGCCGCTGGCGGAGAAGTCGCCCCGGGCCGAGCAGCGGGCCACCACCCTCGGCAGCGTGGCCGCCAGCACCCTGCGGGTCGGCATCTGGACGGTGGCCGTCCTGCTGGTGGCGGGCGAGGTGGGGCTCAACCTCGGCCCCCTCCTGGCCGGCGCCGGCATCGTCGGCCTCGCCCTCGCCTTCGGGGCCCAGAGCCTGGTGAAGGACTTCGTGTCCGGCTTCTTCATCCTGGCCGAGGACCAGTACGGGGTCGGCGATCACATCATCGTGGGCACGGTGGGCGGCACGGTGGAGGAGGTGAACCTGCGGGTCACCAGCATCCGGGGCAACGACGGCACCCTCTGGTTCGTGCCCAACGGCGAGATCCGCATGGTCGGCAACGCGGCCAAGGATTGGGTCAAGGCGGTGGTCGACATCGTCGTCAATCGGGGCGCCGACCTGGCCCGGGCCATGGCCGCCATCACCGAGGAGGTCGAGGGCCTGGGCGACGACCCCGCGTGGGACGAGGTCTTGCTGGAGAAGCCGCAGGTCCTCGGCATCGAGTCGATGGGCACCGAGGGCGTGACCGTGCGGGTGGAGGTCCGGACCTCTCTCGGCAACCGCCTGCGGGTGGCCCGGGAGCTTCGCACCCGCATCGGCGCCCGGCTCTACCGGGAGGGCATCTCCGTGCGTCAGGAGTCGGAAGCGGAGGCGGCGTCGCCCCGGTTGGAGGCGCCGATGTCGCCGTCGCCGCCGGAGGATCCGCCCTCGTCGGACTTGCCCCTGCCCCTCGCCTGAGCCGCGGCCTGGGCCACTCGGCCGGCGACGACGTCGTCGAACAGCTCGATGTGCTCCCGCACCATGCGGTCCACCGAGAAGTAGCCCTCCACCGCCGCCCGGCAGGCGTGGCGGTCGATCTCGCCCACGCTGGCGATGGCGTCGGCCATCTCCGCCTCGCCGTCGACCAGGAACCCGGTCCGGCCGTCGACGATGACCTCGGGCGCGGCCCCTTCCGGGTAGGCCAGGACCGGCGTGCCGCAGGCCAGGGATTCGATCATGACCAGGCCGAACGGCTCGTTCCACCGAATGGGGAAGAGGGTGGCCCGGGCGCCGGCCAGCAGGCGCAGCTTCTCGTCGTGGGGGACCTCGCCCACGAAGCGGATGGTGTCGCTCAGGTGGGGGGCGACCTCCTGCTCGAAGTACTCCTTCTCCGCCTTCTCCCGCACCTTGCCCGCCAGGATGAGGGTGACGCCCGCCTTCTCGGCCGCGGCGATGGCCCGGTGGGCGCCCTTGTCGGGCGACAGCCGGCCGAGGAAGACGAAGTAGTCGCCCTTGCCGTCGCCCCACGGGAACTCGCTGGCGGTCACGCCGTGGTGGATGACCCGGGCGATGGTGATGTCGGGGGCGGGCCTGGTCTGGGCGTGGGAGATGGCGATGAGACCGACGGTGTCGCCGATGCGCCGGTAGACCTCGGCCAGCTCGCCGTCGAGGGGCCCGTGGATGGTGGTGACCACGGGCGGCATCCCGCTGTCGGGCCCCCATCGGGACGCCATGGCCGGGCCGACGACGGAGTGGTCGTGGACGATGTCGAAGTCGGCCACGGCCTCGTAGGCGGCCAGCACGTGACGCACCTCGGGGACGGCCACGCCCATCCGCACCCCCTCCGCCTCGGGGAGCAGCCACTGGCGGGGGACGGGGCACGTGGAGTCGCCGGTGGTGAAGAGGAGGACCTCGTGGCCGGCGGCGAGGACGCCCCGCGCCTCGGCGTCGACGGCCTGCTCGATCCCCCCGTAGAGGGTGGGCGGGATGGGGGCCCACGGGGGGGCGATGATGGCGATCCGCACGAAATCGATTCCACCACATCCGGAAGTGGGGGCTGGAACCGGCCGCGGCAGGGTTAGCGTGGGGGAGTGGGCTCAACCACACCGCCGGCTGCACCGTGGGAGCTGGCCGGCGAGTGCGTCGTCGCCCTCGTGCGGCCGCCGCCCTCCCGGCCGCCGCTGCCGGTCGGGCTGCACCCGATGCCGGGACCGCTGGTCGTGGTCGCGGCCCGCTTCACCGAGTCGCCCGTCGGGCGCTACCTGGAGCTCTCGGTGCTGGAGCCGGCCCGGCTGGGGGCTCGGGTGGGCCTGTGCGCCACTCTCATGGTGGTGGACTCCGCCGACTCCCGACGGGGGGGACGGCTCAACTGGGGCCTGCCCAAGGAGCTGGGCACGCTGCGCTGGCTGGCCGACGACGACGAGCGGACGTTGGCGTGGGAGGACCGCGACGTGGTGATGCGGGCCGAGCCGTCGGGGCCGACGGTGCCGATGGTGGCGCCGGTGCGTTCGCTGCAACGCCGGGCCGACGGGCTGGTTGTGGTCGGCGGTCGGATGCGGGGCCACGCCCGCCCGGCGCGGGTCGAGATCACCGCCCCCGACACCGACGGGCTGTTCGGGCTGGCCGGCTGGCATCGGGGCATGGTGATGTCCGGCGTGCGCATGGTGATCAACCCCGCCCGCCGCCCGGCCGGCCTCACCGCCACCCTCCGGGCCCCCCTGCGGGCGGCCGAGCCTGCGTTATCGTGGCCGAGAGAGGCGCAGGCCTCCTTCTCGGGCGACTAGCTCAACGGTAGAGCGCTGCCTTCACACGGCAGAAGTACGGGGATCAACACCCCGGTCGCCCACGGCGAAGGTGCAGGTCAGGGCGCCTGCGGATGCCAACGTGCTCGGTCGGAAGTTGGCCGGGACGACACCGGGACAACATCGTCCCTCGGCCTCTGGCTCTGCCACGGCACCTGCTGACCAGGGTGGGATTCTCAACGGCACGCTCGTCGAGTCGATCCAGGAAGGCGGAGCCCACGGGTACTTCCTCCCGTCCGCCGGCGGATCGACAACGCGAACCGAGCTCCCACTCAACCCGCTCGGTCGTCGAAGCAGACCCATACGGGCCGGCGGAGTGCCACCCTGAACCGAGGCCCCGCTCAACCGGCCCGCTCGTCGAAGTCGACCCAGACGACTCCCCTCCCCATCCGCCGAGTGGCGGCGACCTCAGCCGAGTTCCCAACTCAACCGGCCCGCTCGTCGAAGTCGACCCCAGACGGGTCCCTCCCCATCCGCCGCGTGGCGGCGAACTCAACCGAGCTCCCACTCAACCGGCACGCTCGTCGAAGTCGACCCAGAAGGGATCGAGTCGCTCGCCGGTGGGGTGTGACCAGTTGCCGCCGGGGACGCCGAGATCGCGAGCGGTCTGCTCGGGGGCGCGGCGGGGTGGCACCGGGCGGCCGGTGGGGTCGAGGGTGCGACCGCGTTCGTCGGTGAATGTCATCCCGTCGGGATCGTCGGCGTTGCCGCTGATGCCGAGGCCGCCCCGGTGATGTAATCGATGATGATGTTGGCAAAGAGCCACCAGATTGGCGGTATCGGACGTTCCTCCGTCCTCCCAATGCTGCACGTGGTGGACGTGCAGCCACCGGCTGCGGTCACATCCGGGAACGCGGCACCCCCGATCACGCTCCTCGACCACGATGCGGGTGCGCTCGGGCACGGTGCGAAAGGCCCGACCCACGCTCACCGCCTTGCCCCCCGACTCCATCACCGGCCGTACCCGGGCGTCGCAGCTCACGAAGCGGCGCAGGCCGTCGCTCAGGGCGGGGCCGAGGTGGAGATGGCCGCCGGTGGTTCCGTCGGCGCCGGTCTCCACGTGGAGCAGCACCAGGTGACGGTCGTGGTGGGGGCGGCACTGCGCCCCCGGGGCCAGTGCCTTGTCGGCCACCGCCACCAGGGCGTCGGCCCAGCTCACGTCGGAGGGGGCGGGATGGGGACCAGATGCGTGCTCGCCCGCCCGGAACAGCTCCTCGCGGCAGGCACGCAGCGCCCGCTCGACCAGCGCCCCTTCGTCGGCCGGCAGCCTGGCCGACAGCGTCCACGACCCCTGGTCATCGGTTCCGAAGCTCACCCACCGGCGCTCCTCCGGCACTTGCTCGGTCTGAGCCTCCGCCGGCTTGGGCTCCTCGAAGGAGTAGCTGCCCAACACCCGCCGCAGTTGCACCACCGTGGCCGAGCGGGCAAGTTCCGCAGCCTGGCCGTCGATGCCGGCGGGAGCGTGGCGGCAGATGACCGCCACCTGGTCCTCGCACAGCTCGCCCGCCTCCATGGCCGCCTTGGTGTCCGGCAGCTCGGCCAGACGCCGGGCCATCGCCACCAGCCGCCGGGCCCGCTCGGGCGACACCCCGCACTTCCACGCCACCCACTGCTGGGCCGAGCGGATGCCCGCACCCTCCCACGCCCCGGTCTCCAACACCTTGGCGATGAGCCCCACCAACCGCCCCGCGGTGGCGTTCAGGAGTCCGCACACCTCGGCGATCTCCACCTCAAGCTCCGCCGCCACCTGCTCGGCATTCGGACTATCACTCACCCTGTCATTCTACCAAACATACGTTCGCTCCGCAAACAAAAGTGCGCCTAGAGAAGACAATTCTTGGCCCACCCGCCAGCAGGTCGCGCCCTCTCGCCAATACCTACATCGGTCACCCCCGCGGCCGATTGCCGAGAGGCGGAGCACAGCCTCACCGATGCCGTGCCACATGGACGCGGCGCCCACCCCGGCAGGTTTCGGGGCAGAGATGGGCAGCCCTGCGCTCCGGACCGCCGCCTCCCTCCCGGCATCCCTGGCGGCGCCCGGACACGTCGACGCGCCGTGGATGAGGCCGCCGCCTCGCAGGCTCGTCTCGGTGCCCCCGGCAGGTCGCCGCCCCACCCCCGGGTGCGCTTCGCCGAGCGGGCCGGTCTCGATCGCGCCGTGAAGAAGCGTGCCGCCTAGGCTCGTCTCCTGCCCCAAGCCGCTCCAGAATTAATCTTCGCGGGTTGTCCCCCCCCCCCAAACCCCCCCACAACTCTCTCACCCTCAGGGGCAGGCCAGGAAACACCCCCCCCACCTGTCCTTTCCCCCCCCCCCAGCAGCGACGAAATGTCTCTTCGTAGTCGTGATCTGAACGTCGTCCGAGACGAAGCGCATTCGGGGCTCATTGCCCGAGGGCTGGGCGTCCGTGACATCGGGGGGAGTCCTGATCTCTCCTCCCTCTAAAGGATCAGGACAGGCAGATGGCGGTCCGGTCGGGGAACCCGTCGAGGCCAGGGTCGGTGGTCAGCCGGGTTTCCCGGAACCATCCCGGTTCATGACCCAGACGTCGAAGTTCCCGCCTCGATTGGCGGATCGGGGCGGGTCACGGACGCACTGTGATGGTCGGGGGCCTCGGCGGACGGCGGCGGCGTGGGGGTGCGCAATCGGTGCCAGGCCAGGGCGGCGCCGATGAGGACGAGGGGAAGGACGGGCACGCCGTAGCGGGGGTCGGATGCGGACGTCGCCACCGAGATGACGATGATGCCCATGCCGAAGCCGGCCCACAGCAGCGATTCCGAGCTTGCCCACAGTGACTTCCGCCACCGGGGGACCACCACCGAGACGACCACCAGGAGGAACCCGAGGGCGGAGACCGTCGCCGGCACGGTCATGATCCTCGAGTACCAGTGGAGAGACGTGGCCAGCCCTCCGCCCCGGGTGCTGGCCACCACCGTGCGGTCGGCGGCGCGGAGGTCGCCGTCGGACATGGTCGGCTGGCACAGCCATGGCTGGTACTCGCTGTAGAGGCGGGGCCCGTCCGGGTCCGGCTTCGGCACCTGCCACAGGTTGGCCAGGCAGGTGATCCGGGCCGTCGGGTAGCCACCCGGCCGCACGAAGTACCAGGTGTCCTTCACCACGGTCCAGGCGTAGACGGCCGGCTGGGCCCGGAGCACCTTGCCGGAGAACTCGGAGAACAACGAGTCGTGCTCGGGGGCGGAGAGCTCGCTGTTGGGGCCCGCGTTCCAGAGGTAGAGGTCGGCGTCGAGGCGCTGGCCGAGCGGTTGGGGCGGGCACAGACGCTGCTCGGCGACGGTGAGGTCGGGCACCTTGTCGCACTCCACGAACGTGGACACCCGCGACCAGAGGAAGCGCCCGCTGTAGGTGCCGAGCGAGTAGACGTCGTGGGTGTCGTGGTACCAGTCCATGTAGCCGCTCACCGGGATGAGCACGCAGACGGCGAAGGCCGCCACCCGCACCGCGGCCGGCTTCAGCCGCGCCAGCAACGGGGCCGGGCGGGCTCCCATCGACCGGATGACGATGAACAGCACCGGCAGGACCAGCAGCGGCAGGCCGACGGTGCGGGTGAGCCCGGCCGCGGCCAGCACCAACCCCGAGACGGCACAGGTCGGTAATCCGGGCCGATCCCTGGCGGTCAGGACGAGCAGGCCGGTGACCGTCAGCGTCGTGTAGAGGGTGTCGGACAGGACATAGTGCTCGAGCACGATGGTGCGGGCGTCGAGCACGACCGGCGCCACCGCCAGGAGTGAGACCAGGCGGGAGACTCCCCGGCGCTGGAGGTAGGCGTAGCCGGCGATCGGGATGGCCAGGCCGGCTACGTGCTGCAGGAGCGGGATGAGCTCCAGCGGCCGGAGCGGCGTCATCCGCAGCAGCTGGATGGCGAAGGAGTATCCGTACGGGCTGCGGGAGTCGGGTACGTGGCTGATGGCGTGGGCGAAGTAGACCGAGCTGTCGCCGAAGTACCAGAAGGCGGGCCGGTAGGCCTTCATCATCGCCAGCCGCACGACGACCCCGATGGCCAGGAGCACCACCAGCGGCCAGTGCCGCCGGAGCCGGGCAAGGGTCGGGGAGAGGCGATTCGCAACCACTCGTCCGTCCTGTCGCTAGGGGATCCGCTGGGCCGCCGAAGGTCGCCCAGGAGCCGCCGGCCGGTGGTGAGTATCCCGCATCGAGGCCGTCCCCGCCGGATTTCCGGGCCGCTTAGGTCGATCGGATCAACTCGGGACCGGACTCTCAAGAGCGGGTTCGGGCCTGCCGAAAGCGCAGGTCATGCGTCGTGAAGGCCGTCAGCGGAGGTGTCGATTCGAGGCGGTCGGGGGCCTGGCCCGGGCCGTTGCCGACCGTGTCGCGGGGCGACGGGACGAGCAGGGCGCCATCCTCATCCTGGGGGCGCTGGGCATGGTCATGGCCGTGATCATGGCCAGCTTCGCCATCGACCTCGGCACCCTCGCCCAGGACGCCCGGCGGGTGCAGCTGGTGGCGGACATGATCGCCCTCGACGCGGTGCGGGCCCTTCCCGCCAACCCCACCGCGTCGGCCCAGGCGAGCGCGGTGCGCAACGGCTTCCCGTACACCGACGGCCAGCACGCCCTCGCCGTCGAGTGGGCCCCGACGGTCCTCGGCCCCTTCACCTCGCTCCCGGCCAACCTGGGCTCGGCCACCGTGGTGCGGGTGACGGCGTCGACGGTGCACCGCAACCTCTTCCCCTTCGTGTCGTCCCAGCCCCGGACCGTGTCCCGGGTGGCCGTCGGCCGGATCCAGCCCCGGGCCGGCTTCACCATCGGGTCGTCGCTGGTCACCCTCGACACGTCGTCGTCCACCCTCCTGAACTCCCTGATGGGCCAGGCCATCGACGGCACGGTCAACCTGTCGCTGGTGAGCTGGCAGGGGCTGGCCGGCGGCACGGTGAAGCTCTCGGCCCTGCAGACGCAACTGGCGTCGATGGGCTTCAGCGTCGGGACGGTCAGCGAGCTGCTGAGCGCCAACATGACCGCGGCCCAGCTGTTCCTGGCCACGGCCAACGCCCTCACCCTGGGCGGCGACACGGCCAACGCCAACCTGTTCAACACACTCCGCCTGGCTGCCACCTCGTCGACGCAGATGAACCTGGGCGGGCTGATCCAGGTGGCCCAGGGCTCGGAGAACGCGGCCCTGGGCACCTCGCTCGACCTGTTCCAGCTGGTCACCGGCTCGGCCCTGCTGGTGAACGGGACCAACACCCTGGCCCTCTCCAACGCCGGGATCACGGTGCCGGGGGTGGCCAAGACCTCCCTCAGCCTGACGGTCACCGAGCTGCCCCAGACCTACATCGGCCCCGTCGGCGGCTCGGTGACGACCGGGCAGGTCGACCTGGTGGTCACGCCCGAGATCGACGTCAACCTCTCGGTCGGGCTCTCGCTGCTCCGTCTCAAAGGAGACCTTCCGGTGCGGCTCACCCTGGGCGGGGCCACGGGGACGCTCACCGGTGCCACCTGTACCGGGATCACCGTCAGCGCCGACCCGCAAGCCGTCTCCGGCTTCGCCCAGCTGACGACCCTGCGGGTCTCGACCCTCGGGCTGTTGAACATCCTCGACGTCGGGATAACCAGCTTCACTCCCACCATCGACGGCGCGGCCGTCCCCCTCACCTTCGCCTATCCCTCCGAGTTCGCCCCGCCCGCCTTCTCCAAGCACGCCGGCTCGCAGCCGGTGGGCCTGCAGGGCCTGACCACCTACACCACCGGGACGATCACCGTGCTGGGCCTCATCCCCCTGGGCCTGACCAGCGGCTCGATCGTGACCGCGGTGCTGGGGGCCCTCCCCGGGCTCCTCGGCGGTGTCGACACCAACGTGCTCACACCCCTCCTCTCTGCTTTGGGCCTCGACGTGGGCAGCGCCGACGTGACCGCGTTGAAAGACGCCCTCAACTGCTCCGTGCCCGGCCTCGCCGGCTGATCCTGCCCGTATGAATGGAACGAAGTCTTCATCGAGGCAACAGGTGTTCGAGAGTGGGGAGGGCCGTTCCGAGCATCGCTGACGCTCCTATGTCAAGCGGCTTCCTGAAGTTGGTCGGTTTGGCCGTTCTGGATGGCGTCCCGGAGCATCGTGCGGTGGACAACGTTGGAGAGGTGCCGCTTGAGGATCCGCATGGCCTCCCGCTTGGTGTGGCCTCGGCCGGGCCCGTTCGAACAGGACGCGGGCGTCCGGGTTGCAGCGGAGCTGGGTGATGGCCATGCGGTGAAGGACGGCGTTGATCTGCCGGTTGCCTCCTTGGTCGAGTCGGTGACGGACCGGCTCGCCGTCGCCCTCGCCCGATGAGGCGGGGATGGGCGCGGTTCCGTTGAAGCGGGCGTAGCCACCCTCGGTGAACCGCCGGGGGTCGCCAGTCTCGACAAGCAGCTCGACGGCTCCCTTGGTCGACAGGCCGCACAGCCCGTCGAGGGTCGAGCTCTGCGTGGCGACCAGAGCGGCGAGCTCGGCGGTGATCTTCTTGTCGCGAGCGTCGAGGGCGGCGACGTCGGCAGCGGCCTGGTCGAGGAGCACGAGACGGAGCGTGACGACGGGGTCGCTGGTTCCGGTGCGGTCGAGGTCGGCGAGGGCCTTCAGGCGGCGGCGGACGTCGCGGTCGTCTCCGAGCGCGTCTTGGACGTGTTCGGGCAGGGCGATGAGGACCGACTCGGCCTCATTGAGGACGTGCTGGCGGGTCTTGAGCAGCGACCGGCGGGCCTTGTGCCACAACGACATCTGGTCGTGGACGGGGTCGGGGCCGACGCCACCGGGGGCTCGCTTGAACGCGGCCGGCAGGTCCGGGTCGGCAAGGACCTCGCGGGCGATGCGTTCGGCATCGAGGTTGTCGGTCTTGCCCTGGCGGCGCCGGCGGGCCTGCTCAGCGGTGCGAGTCGGACACACGTCGCGGACATCGAAGCCCGCCTCACCGAGGAAGACCGCGGTGTGGCGACCAGGGCGGAGGCGCCCTCGACGCCCCACGTCCGGACGGGCCAAGGTCGGCGGCCCAGGCGCACATGGCCCGATGACCGTCGCCGGACACCTTGAACGTCCGGGTGCCCAGGGCGCCGCCTCGCTCATCGAGGACGGTCACGGTCAGTGTGCGCTTGTGGGGGTCAATGCCGGCCACCAGGCCGACCTCAGTGGTCCTTTGCACGTCAGGCTCCTTCTCCTACGGTGGTGGGGAAGAACCCGTCGACAACTCCCGGTCGAGACAGCGATCGAGGCTCCTATCAAGTCAGGCGGGTTCCAGAGGAAGGGGCCGGGAGCGACATGTCAGTCGCAAAGACACCGCGAGGGGTCAGAGCTGAGAAGAGTCAGCTCCCGGGTCCAACCTCTGACCGTACGAAGCCGTCACTCCGATCCGGTGGACCTAGTGGAACACCGGGAGCTGAGGTGCGGTCCTGCCCGGCCCCTGCCAGAGTGAGCGGTTCTCGGCGATCGTCGTTCCACCTCGAAACCGAAGCCCAGGGAGGCCCTGACGCCTGCTCTCGGATGCGGGGATAGTGCTTCTTTTCACCGGTCCATACGTGGCATGTGCCGCTGATCTCTGCGGGCTCCGAACGAGCAAAACATGGTCCACCTGGGCCATGATTTCGCGGCTGGGTCCCTTCATCATGGAGTAGCAGGCGGTCCGGCGACGGAGGGGAGATGATCGAGCACAGCCCGGCCGGACAGCGACGCAGCCGCGTCCGGGCGCGCCCGGGTGCGGAGTCCCCCGCCGGGCGGCCAACCGCACCGCGCCGGGGCTGAACGCCGGGCGATCGACGAATGACAGATAGGCGAGGGGAGCCGAGGCGGGGGCACCCCGCTGGGGAGGAGCGAGGATGAGCGGGTACGCACTGGCCATCGGACGGGTACCGGCTATCGGGGCGCTGCCCCGCGGGCGGCGGGGCCACGGTCTCGTCCTGGCGATGGTGGCCTTGGTGGCGGTGGCCGGCCTGGAGCTGGTCCGGCCCCTGGTGTCGGCCGATCCCAGCCCGTCGTCGGCGGCGGCGGCCACGGCCCCGGCCGAGGCGACCTGGCCGGCCGGCCTGCGGGCGACGGCCGAGGCCGCCATCTCCGCCGACGCCTACCGCTTCGCCGCCGACCCCGACGGCACTGGGCCGCCCCACCCCGGCCCAGGGCCTGCGCAGCCGGTTCGGGCCCGCGGGGCCCACCGTGGATCACGGGCCGGCGGAGCTGGGCCCTGGAGCTGACCCTGGCCCGCATAGGGCCGCCCCGACGACCTGGCCCCGGTGGCGCCGGCCGAGGTGGTGGGCTCGGGCGAGGCTCGTGGAGTACCGACGGGGCGCGCCTGGTCGAGTGGTACCGCAACGAGGCCCGGGGCCTGGAGCAGGGCTTCGACCCTGGCCCGCCCACCGGCGGGTACCGGCTCCCTGGTCCTCGAGCTCGACGCCTCGGGCCTGGCCCTGGCCCTGAGCGCCGACGGCACCGAGGTCCTGGCCGGCCCGCCGGCGCCGGCAGCCGTCCTGCGCTACAACGGCCTGCAGGCCATCGACGCCACCGGCCGGCGCCTCCCGGCGTGGCTGGCCGTGGAGGGCCAGGCCCTGCAGACTGCTCGTCGACGACGCCGGGGCCGCCTACCCCGTGGCCATCGACCCCTGGTTCCAGCAGGCCAAGCTCACCGCCTCCGACGCCGCCGCCGGCGACTATCTTCGGGACCTCGGTGGCGGTCTCGGGCGACACCGCCGTGGTGGGGGCGCACACACGACACGCCGCCCTCGACGCGGGCTCGGCGTACGTGTTCGTGCGCTCGGGGGTCACCTGGGCCCAGCAGGCCAAGCTCACCGCCTCCGACGCCGCCGCAAACGACCAGTTCGGGACCTCGGTGGCGGTCTCGGGCGACACCGCGGTGGTGGGGGCGCCCGCGACGACAACCGCCGGCGGACGCGGGCTCGGCGTACGTGTTCGTGCGCTCGGGGGTCACCTGGGCCGAGCAGCGGCAAGCTCACCGCCGCCGACGCCGCCGCCGACGACTTCTTCGGGTACTCGGTGGCGGTGTCGGGCGACACCGCGGTGGTGGGGGCATACGGCGACGACACGCCCGTCGCTTGCCAACGCGGGCTCGGCCTACGTGTTCGTGCGCTCGGGGGTCACCTGGGCCGAGCAGGCAGAAGCTCACCGCCCCGACGCCGCCGCCAGCGACCAGTTCGGGTACTCGGTGGCGGTCTCGGGCGACACCGCGGTGGTGGGGGCGAACCGCGACGACACGCCCGCCGCTTGCCGACGCGGGCTCGGCCTACGTGTTCGTGCGCTCGGGGGTCACCTGGGCCCAGCAGGCAGAAGCTCACCGCCTCCGACGCCGCCGCCGGCGACCTCTTCGGGATCTCGGTGGCGGTCTCGGGTGACACCGCGGTGGTGGGGGCGTACTTCGACGACAGCCCCGCCGGCGATGCGGGCTCGGCGTACGTGTTCGTGCGCTCGGGGGTCACCTGGACCCAGCAGGCAGAAGCTCACCGCCGCCGACGCCGCCGCCGGCGACCTCTTCGGGGTCTCGGTGGCGGTGTCGGGCGACACTGCGGTGGTGGGGGCGTACATCGACGACAGCCCCGCCGCCAACGCGGGCTCGGCGTACGTGTTCGTGCGCTCGGGGGGCACCTGGGCCCAGCAGGCCGAAGCTCACCGCCGCCGACGCCGCCGCCAGCGACCTCTTCGGGGTCTCGGTGGCGGTGTCGGGCGACACTGCGGTGGTGGGGGCGTACCTCGACGACAGCCCGTTTGCCGACGCGGGCTCGGCCTACACGTTCGTCCTCCCGGGCGAGTCCAGCGTGTGGGTGGCCAACTTCTCGGCCAACTCCCTGACCCGCTACCCGCCCACGGCCAGCGGCAACGCCGCCCCGGCGGCGACCATCAGCGGGGGGGCCACCGGCCTCAGCGGGCCGGTCGGGGTGGTGGTCGACGGCTCGGGCCGTCTCTACGTGGCCAACCAGTCGGCCAACACCATCACCGAGTTCGCCCCCGGGGCCACCGGCAACACCGCCCCCCTGGCCACCATCGCCGGGGGCTCCACCCAGCTGTCGGGGCCCCGGGCCCTGGCCCTGGACGGGGCCGGGAAGCTGTACGTGACCAACGGCGGCGACAACAGCGTCACCGTCTACGCCCCCGGGGCGACGGGCAACGTCGCCCCGCTGGCCCGCATCGCGGGGGCCGCCACCGGCCTCAACGTCCCGTTCGGGGTGGTGGTGGACGCCGCCGGCCTCATCTACGTGGCCAGCTTCACCACCAGCACCGTCACCCGCTACCCGGCCGGGGCCACCGCCAACCAGGCCCCGGACCTCACCATCACCGCCGGCGTGTCCGCCCCCGAGACCATGGTCATCGACGCCGGCGGGGCCCTCTACGTCACCAACTCGGCCAACCACACCGTCACCAAGTACGTGAACGGCGCCCTGGTGGCCACCATCTCCGGTGGAGGCCTGTCCGTCCCCGTCGGCATCGCCCTCGACGCCACCGGGCGCCTGGCGGTGACCAACTTCTCGGCCAACTCCCTCACCTACTTCAGCCCCGGCGGCCACCTGCTCCGGACCATCTCGGGCGCCGCCACCGGCCTCAACGGCCCGGCGGGCGTCGCCGCCGTCCCCATCGTGACCGTCACCACGCCCAGCCCCTTGCCCGGGGCGGTGGTGGGCGACGCCTACAACCAGGCCCTCGCGGCCTCGGGCGGCACCGGCCCCTACACCTGGGCCCTGGCCACCGGGTCGTTGCCCGCCGGCCTGTCGCTCAGCGCCGCCGGGGTGGTCTCGGGCACGCCCACGGCTCGGGGCACCTTCGCCTTCAGCGTCACCCTCACCGACTCGGCCGGCCACGTGACCACCTACGCCATGAGGCTGCGCTCCCGGGAGACCACGGCACCCGTGTGCGTGTGGAGCCCCCAGGCCGGCCCGCCCAAGCGGGTGGCCTTCGACGTCAGCGACGCCGGCGCCGGCCTGGCCACCATCGTCGTCACCACCGCCGTCAACCTGGTCATGCCCGTGGACATCCCCGCCTTCACCCCGGGGTGGACCTCGACCGTCAGCTTCTCAGCCTTCAAGGCCAACCCGAACCTGTCCTCGCAGGTGGCGGTGGTCATCACCGACGTCGACGGCAACCAGTCCAGCTGCACCTGAGCGGGCTCACCGCCGGCCGCCACCATGCGTGCGCGGTATATCGAGTAGGATACTCGGTATGGACATCGGTTCGAGACAAGCATGAGCGTGCGCCACGCCTTGTTGGCATTGTTGAGCGAAGGCCCGAAGTACGGGCTCCAGCTGCGGCAGGAGTTCGAGGCGAGGACGGGGGAGGTGTGGCCGCTCAACGTCGGGCAGGTGTACACGACCCTCCAGCGGCTGGAGCGCGACGGGCTGGTGGAGTCGGACGACGGGGAGTCGGACGGTCCCCAGAAGGACTTCCGGATCACCGGCGCCGGCCGGACCGAGCTCGTCCAGTGGTTGCGGACGCCACCCGGCACCGATGTGCCCCCCCGGGACGAGCTGGTGATCAAGGTGCTGGTCGCGCTCACCGTTCCCGGCGTCGACGTGGCCGAGCTGCTGCAGATCCACCGCCGGCACCTGGTGGAGACCATGCAGCGGTACACAGCCGTTAAGCAGAAGGCGGCCGAGCACGACGTGGGCCTGGCCCTGGTGGTCGACGCCGAGCTCTTCCGGTTGGAAGCGGCGGTGCGTTGGCTCGATGCGGCTGACGTCCGGCTGCGGCGGTTCCCCGTCCCGTCGGGCGACGAAGCCGTCGTCCCCGCGCCGCCGAAGCCCACCGCCCGTCGCCCCTTGGGAGCCCGGCGGTGACGGCGGCCCTCGAGCTCCGGGAGGTGTCGAAGACCTACGGATCGGGGCCGGCCGAGGTGCACGCCCTCCGGTCGGTCTCCCTCACCGTCGACGGCGGGGAGCTGGTGGCGATCATGGGTCCGAGCGGGTCGGGGAAGAGCACCCTGCTCACCATCGCCGGCACCCTGGAGGAGGCGACCAGCGGCTCCGTCCACATCGGCGGAGCAGACGTGGCCCGCCTGTCGAAGAACGACCGGGCCCGAATGCGCCGGCGGTCCATCGGCTATGTGTTCCAGGACTTCAACCTGCTGGCCGGCCTGACCGCGGTGGAGAACGTCACCCTGCCCCTGGAGCTCGACGGTGTCGGCCTGCGGACGGCCCGGGTCCGGGGCAGGGAGGCACTGGCCGCCTTCGACCTGGCCGACAAGGCGGACCGCTTCCCGGACGAGCTCTCCGGCGGCGAGCGGCAGCGGGTGGCGATCGCCCGGGCGGTGGCCGGTGAGCGGCGGCTGCTCCTGGCCGACGAGCCCACCGGGGCCCTCGACACGGTGAACGGCGAAGTGGTGATGCGGCTGGTGCGCGCCGCCTGTCACCGGGGCGTGGCCGGGGTGATCGTCACCCACGACGCCCAGTTGGCGTCGTGGGCCGACCGGGTCGTGTTCATCCGCGACGGGCGGATCGTCGACCAGACGGCGTCGCCGGCGGGGCCCGAGTCGCTCCTCACCTCCGGCTCGACTCCGTGAGCGCCGCCGCCGCGCCCCGGGCGGTGCTGCGCTGGGCGTGGCGGATGTTCCGGCGGGAGTGGCGCCAGCAGGTGCTGGTCCTGGCCTTGCTCGGCGTGGCCGTCACCGCCGCCACCTTCGGTGCCGCCTTCGCTTACAACGTGGCCCCCGACGGGCGGGGCCGACACGGCTCGGCCGATCAGCGCATCACCTTCAGTGCCGGATCCGAGGCGGTGGCAGCAGCCGACATCGCGGCCGCGGCCACCTACTTCGGGACCATAGACGTCATCCTCGGGCACGTCGTCCCCGTCGCCGGTTCGGCGAAGCCCCTCGAGGTGCGGGCCCAAGATCCCGACGGACCCTACGGCGGGCCCATGCTGGCCGTGCTCGCCGGTCGGTACCCAACCGCGGCCGACGAGGTCGCGCTTACCCACTCGGCCGCCCGCGCCCTCGAGGTGGGAGTCGGTGACGTCGTCGACCTCGACGGCGGTCGCCGGAGCGTGGTCGGGCTGGTCGAGAACCCGGCCGACCTCGACGACGACTTCGCCCTGGTCGCGCCCCGTCCGCCCGTCGCCGCCGACGTGGTGCAGATCCTGGTCAGCGGCAGCCGCGACCGCGTCGACGACTTCCGCAGCACCATGGCGGCCGAGGGCGACGTCCGCCGCGACTCGCCGGGGGACGAGAAGACGGTGGGAGCCGTCCTCAGCTTCGGGCTGGCGACGGTGGGAATGCTCCTCGTCGCCCTCATCGCCGCCGCCGGGTTCGTCGTGCTGGCCCAGCGGCGGCTGCGGGAGCTGGGCCTGCTGGCGGCCATGGGTGCCACCGAGCGCCACGTCCGCCTGGTGACCATCCTGAACGGCCTCCTGGTGGGCGTGATCGCGGCCGTGGTCGGCACCGGGCTGGGCCTGGCTGCGTGGGCGTTGGCTTCGGAGCGGGTGGAAGGGGCGGCCGGGCATCGCATCGAGGGACTGTCGGTTCCCTGGTGGCTCGTTGCCATCAGCGTGGCCTTGGCCGTCGCGACCGCGACTGGGGCCGCCTGGTGGCCGGCCCGGGTGGTGGCTCGCATCCCGGTCATGCTGGCCCTGTCGAGGCGGCCGCCGCGACCGAAGCCGGCCCGCCGCTCCGTCCTGGCCGCAGCGTTGCTGATCGTCGTTGGCGCCGGCTGCTTCGCCTTGGCCCACCAGCGCAATGGGGCGCTGATCGTCGCCGGCACCCTGGCCACACCCATCGGAGTGCTCCTGCTGGCGGCGCCAGCGGTCGCGGCCGCCGGTCGGTTGGCGACCCGTCTGCCCATCTCCGGACGCCTGGCCCTGCGCGACCTGAGCCGCCACCAAGCCCGTTCGGGGGCGGCCCTGGCCGCCATCAGCCTGGCCCTGGGGGTGCCCGTGGCGGTCCTGATCGTCGCCACAGCGAACGCCCACACCCCGGCCGAGGGCAACCTCTCCGATCGGCAAATGCTCATCAGGGTCGGCCAGGGGCAGGCAGCGCCGTTCGCGGTCACCCCCCGCGCACCCGCCGACATGGAGGCTCTCGGCGCCCGGGTCGACCAGCTGGCGACGTCCCTCGGCGGCGCCACCGTCACGCCCCTCGACCTGCTCGTCGACCCGACCCGGACGCCGGAGCCGGAGCTGGCCGAGGCGGGCCAGCTCCAGGCGGTGGAGGTCCGGCGGGAGGCGGCCGACAGCTACGACGGGCTCCTTCTCTACCTGGCCACCCCGGCGGTGCTTGACGCCTTCCACATCGAACCGGCGCAGGCCGAAGGCATCGTGACCGCCGAGCAGGGAGACCTCTTCTTCCTCACCAAGGACCGGTTCCGGGATCCGGAGCCGCTCACCGACGTCGCCCGCATCGCCGACCCCGGCTACTCCTCGGTGCCGGACACGTTCATCGGCCCGGCCGCGGCCGAGGCCATGGGTTGGGAGCCGATGCGCGCCGGTTGGTTCGTCGACGCGGGCCGACCGCTGACGTCCGCCGAGCGGGCGGCCGCCCACGACCTGGCCGTCGACGCCGGCCTCACCGTCGAGGTCCGCGACGAGCAGGCGTCGCTGGCGGGGCTACGCACGGGGGCGACGGCGGCGGGGATGCTTCTGGCCCTCGGCGTGCTGGCCATGACCGTCGGCCTCATCCGCAGCGAGGCGGCGGGCGACCTTCGCATCCTGGCTGCGTCCGGCGCCTCCACCATCGTCCGGCGCAACCTCACCGCCGCCACCGCCGGGTCGCTGGCCCTGTTGGGCGTCGTTCTCGGGACGGCCGGCGCCTATCTCGTGCTGGCGGGCGCCTACGCCGACGACCTCGACCCGCTCACGCAGGTCCCGTTCGGCCACCTCTGCGCCATCGCCGTCGGTGTCCCGGCCCTGGCGGTGGCGGCCGGATGGCTCCTGGCCGGACGCCAACCCCCGACCTTGACCCGGGGCGCCTTCGACTGACTCGGTGGGCGTCGGCCCCGCGGCCTACGTTGGCCGGGTGCTGCTGGCCGAGGTGGTGCGAACGTCGGAGGCGGTGGCGTCCACCCAATCCCGGTTGGCCAAGGTGGCCTGCCTGGCCGACCTCCTCCTGCGGCTGGCGCCGGACGAGGTGGAGCCGGCCGTCGCCTTCCTCACCGGCCGTCCCCGTCAGGGCAAGATCGGCGTCGGATGGG
Source organism: uncultured Acidimicrobiia bacterium (assembly GCA_963829165.1). Lineage (GTDB taxonomy): Bacteria > Actinomycetota > Acidimicrobiia > Acidimicrobiales > AC-14 > JAXDMK01. The sequence continues at coordinate 600,976 of CAWHIC010000007.1, forward strand.
CGTCGCTGCGGGCGGGGGAGCAGGCCCCACCGCCGGCGACGGAGCCGTCGATCGAGATCCTCGAGTTCGACCGGGCGATAACCGACCTGCAGGTGCTGGCCGGCCAGGGCTCCGTCGGCCGGCGACGGGCGCTGCTCGACGACCTGTTCGCCCGGGCGACGGCCGACGAGGCCGAATTCGTCCGCCGCCTCCTCATCGGCGACCTCCGCCAGGGGGCGCTCGACGGGGTGATGACCGACGCCGTGGCCCGGGCCACGGGCATTCCCCTGGCGACGGTCCGCCGGGCGGCCATGCTCGCCGGCGACCTGGCCCGGGTGGCCGCCATCGCCCTGGTCGACGGGGAGCCGGGCCTGTCGTCCATCGGGCTGGAGGTCCTCCGTCCGATCCTGCCCATGCTCGCCTCCACCTCGGCCGACGTGGAGTCGGCCTTGGGCGAGTTGGGTCCGTCGCAGATCGAGTGGAAGCTCGACGGAGCCCGGATCCAGGCCCACCGGGCGGGCGCGGAGGTACGCCTTTTCACCCGGAACCTCAACGACATCACCGATCGCCTGCCCGCCGTCGTCGACCTGCTCCGAGGTCTCGACCTCGACCGGGTCGTGCTCGACGGCGAGGTCCTGGGCGTGTCCGACGAGGGACCGGAGGCGTTCCAGGAGACGATGAGCAGCTTCGGCCGGCGGACGGCGGGCGGTCCTCCGGGACGGGCCTCCCTCGGCGTGTGGTTCTTCGACGTCCTCCACCTCGACGGCGACGACCTCCTCGACCGGCCCCTCGCGGAGAGGTCGGCCGTCCTCGACCGGATCGGCGTGCCCCGGGTCCCTGCCCTTGCCACCGAAGATCTTGCCGCCGCCCTGGCCTTCCAGACCGAGGCCCTGACCGCCGGTCACGAAGGAGTGATGGTGAAGGCGGTGGCCTCCCCCTACGAGGCCGGCCGGCGGGGGGCGGCGTGGCGGAAGGTGAAGCCGGTCCACACCCTCGACCTCGTCGTCCTGGCCGCGGAGTGGGGGAGCGGCCGGCGGCGGGGCTGGCTGTCGAACCTCCACCTGGGCGCCCGCGACCCCGAGGGCGGCCGGGACAATGCGTTCGTGATGGTGGGCAAGACGTTCAAGGGCCTCACCGACGCCGTGCTCGAGTGGCAGACGGCCGAGTTCCTGGCCCGGGAGTCGGGGCGGCCGCACCCGCACGTGGTCGAGATCGAACCGCCGCTGGTGGTGGAGATCGCCCTCGACGGCGTGCAGGCTTCGACCCGCTACGCCGGGGGAGTGGCGCTGCGCTTCGCCCGGGTCCGCCGCTACCGCGACGACAAGGACCCGGCCGACGCCGACACCATCGACGCGGTGCGGGCGATGCTCCGGGGCCGGAGCGACGCCGGCGACGGGTAGCCGACCGCGGGCAACAGGCCGACCCCGCCGACCAGTTCGCGCACCGACCCCCTCACGGGTGTACTTGCGCGGATCAATCGGGGCTCGTAGGCCGCCCGGCCGTCGGTTGGCCGATGCGGAGGATCACGAACTCGGCCGGCCTCACCGGCGCCACGCCCACCAGGGCCACCAGGCGGCCGTTGTCGATGTCGTCCTGGGTCATGGTGGTGCGGTCGCAGCGGACGAAGTAGGCGTCGTCCGGCCGACGTCCCATGAGCGCGCCCGACCGCCACTGGGCGTCGAGGAACTCCTCCGCTCGCTGGCGGACGGTCGCCCACAGGCTCTCGCCGTTGGGCTCGAAGACGGCCCCCTGGGTGCCTTCGTCGAGGGATCGTTCCAGGTAGAGCAGGTAGCGGCGGATGTTGATGTATTTCCACTCCGGGTCGGAGCTGATGGTGCGGGCGCCCCACAGGCGGATGCCCTCCCCCTCGAAGGAGCGCAGGACGTTGACTCCCTCCTGGTTCAGCAACCCCTGCGCGTCCCGATCGACCTCCGACTCCAGCCCGGCCACGCCCCGGACGGCGTCGCCCGTGGGCGGTTTCAACACGCCCCGCTCCTCGTCGCCCCGGGCGTAGACGCCGGCCACGAACCCCGACGGCGGCAGGACCACCCCGTCGGCGGCGGGCTCGGCCACCACCCACGGGTGGTAAAGGGCGGCGTGGCCCGAGTCGAACCGGGCCCGGAAGCGGCGCACGTCGTCGACCGAGCTGGCCGCGGGGGCGTCGACCAGGGCGAACCGGAACCGTGACCGCTCGGCGTGGGCGATCAGTGCGGCGGTGGTGGCGGCGCACTCGTCGACCGTGCCGAGGGTGCCCGCGTCGGGCGCCGCCACCAGCCCGATGTCGTCCACCCGTTCCAGGGCCCCCAGTGCAGCCTCCAGGTCGCCCTCGTCCCGGGAGACGTACAGGCGGGAGCCGCCGTTGACGAAGAAGGCCCGGGCCGCGTGGGCCAGGTACGGCGTGCGGCCGTCGTCCGGGCCCGGCTCCAGACCCCCGTACACCTGGGCGAAATCATCGAAGCTGGTGACCAGCCGGGCCTCGCCGACGGGGCCGATGGGAGCCCGACCCACGAATCCGGCGGTGGACGTGGCCATGGCCCCGACCCTAGGCGGGGTGCCGGAGGACCGGGCCTTGGCCCCTCCCGCAGGACGACCGTCACCTGACGGAAGGGGTCGCGGGGATTCCCGCCGGTTGCCGGCGGGTAAGTACTGAGCATGTCCAGCCGAACGCAGACAGTGACTGCGACCTCGCTGGCCGCGTACCTGAACGACCACCTTGGCGGCTCGACGTCGTCCATCGGGATCGCCGCCGGCCTCGGCTGACGGCACGGGTTCTGCAACCAACTTCAAAAAGGAGATTTCACATGGGTATCGGTGTCAGCGTTTTCCTGTTCGCCGTCGGCGCCATCCTCACCTTCGCCGTCAACGCGACGGTGTCGGGGCTCGATCTCTCCACCGTCGGCGTGATCCTCATGATCGCGGGCGCCCTGGGCCTGATCATGACCCTCCTCGTGTTCGGCCCGCGGAGCCGGGGCGGCACCACCGAGACCGTGGTCGAGGACTACGGCCCCCGCCGCCGCGTCGTGCGCGACGACATCGTCTAGGACGACCCCCTCGAGTTGCCCCTCGAGTTGAAGCTGAAGGGCCCCGGGATGACCGGGGCCCTTCTCGCGCGATCATGGCCCCCGTCATGGGCCTGATCGAGCGCACGCCGGAGTGGGCCGCGCTCGTCGAACACCACCGGGACCTGGCCGACGCCCACCTGCGGGAGCTGTTCGCCGACGACCCGTCGCGGGGCGAGGCCATGGTGGTGGACGCGGGTGACCTGCACCTCGACTACTCCAAGAACCGGGTGACGGCCCACACCGTCGACCTGCTGGTGGCGTTGGCCGAGGCCGCCGGCCTGCGCCAGCGCACGGAGGCCATGTTCTCCGGGAAGCGCATCAACCGCACCGAGGACCGTCCCGTCCTCCACGTGGCCCTGCGCGCCCCTCGGGACGCCTCCATCGTGGTCGACGGGGTCGACGTCGTCCCCCTGGTGCACGGCGTGCTCGACCAGATGGCCGACTTCGCTCTCCGGGTGCGCACCGGGGTGTGGCGGGGCCACACCGGCCGGGCCATCCGCAACGTGGTCAACATCGGCATCGGCGGGTCCGACCTGGGCCCGGCCATGGCCTACCAGGCGCTCAAGGACTTCAGCGACCGGACGATGACGTTCCGCTTCGTGTCCAACGTCGACGGCGACGACCTGTGGCAGGCCACCCACGACCTCGACCCGGCCGAGACCCTCTTCGTCGTCTGCTCCAAGACGTTCACCACCGTCGAGACGATCACCAACGCCACCTCCGCCCGCCGGTGGCTGCTGGCCGCCCTGGGCGACGAGGCGGCGGTGGCCAACCACTTCGTGGCCGTGTCGACCAACGGGGCCAAGGTGGCCGAGTTCGGGATCGACCCGGCCAACATGTTCGAGTTCTGGGACTGGGTGGGCGGCCGCTACTCGTACCCCTCCGCCATCGGCCTGTCGCTCATGGTGGCCATCGGCGAGGAGGGTTTCCGCGACCTGCTGGCCGGGTTCCACCAGATCGACGAGCACTTCCGCACCGCTCCCTACCACCGCAACCTGCCCGCCCTCATGGGCCTGCTCGGCCTCTGGTACGACGACTTCTTCGGCTTCGAGACCCACGCCGTCCTGCCCTACAGCCAGGCCCTGGCCCACTTCCCGGCCTACCTGCAGCAGCTCGACATGGAGAGCAACGGCAAGTCGGTCGACCTCGACGGGCGGCCGGTGACGATGCAGACGGGGCCGATCGTGTGGGGCCAACCCGGCACCAACGGCCAGCACGCCTTCTACCAGCTGCTCCACCAGGGGACGAAGGTGGTTCCGGCCGACTTCATCGGCTTCGGGCATCCGGGCCACGCCCTGGGGAACCACCACGACCTGCTCATGGCCAACCTGCTGGCCCAGACCGAGGCCCTGGCCTTCGGCAAGACGGCGGAGGAGGTGGCGGGGGAGGGCGTGGCGACCGAGCTGGTGCCCCACCGCACGTTCCCCGGCAACCGGCCCACCAACACCATCCTCGCCCCCCGGCTCACCCCCCGGGTCCTGGGCCAGCTGACGGCCACCTACGAGCACAAGGTGTTCACCCAGGGCGTGATCTGGGACGTGAACTCCTTCGACCAGTGGGGCGTGGAGCTGGGCAAGGCCCTGGCCAACCGCATCGTCCCCGAGCTCGTCGCCGACCAGGAGCCGGCCCTCGCCCACGACAGCTCCACCAACGCCCTCATCCGCCGCTACCGGGCCCTTCGCGCGGGGGAGGCGCACCTGTAGCCTTTCCGTCCAGGGGAGGGGACATGAGGCGCATTCTGGGGGCGGGAGCAGTAGCGGCCATCGCCGTGCTGCTGACGGCGGCACCGGCCGGGGCCGAGATCACCCGCGACACGATCGGGTGCTCGGGCACGGCCACGGTGACGGCCGACGACGGCACCGTCGTCACGGTCGAGGCCGCGGCCGCGGCGGTGAAGATCCCCCGGGGCGACAGCGCCCTGTGGCACGGGGAGATCAACAAGGTCACCCACGACCACGAGGGCTCGATCGACCTCGAGCTGGGCCCGCTGTCGTTCAACCTGGGCCGGTGGGGCCCGTCGGCCAACAAGGAGAACAAGGGCACCGCCGACGGGGTGAAGGACATCCCCGCCCTGATCCGCCAGTTCCCGTCGGTGAAGTGGACGCTCACCGGCTACCACAAGGGCATCGAGGGGCAATGCGAGGGGGCGATGACGGTGGAGGTGGAGGGCTCGGCCGCCAGCACCGCCGCCGCCGCGGTGGCCGGCCTGGCCGGGACCGCGGCCGCCGCCGCCGGCCTGTTGTCGGCGTCGCGGCCCAAGCAGCCCTATCACGCGGGGTACGGACGATGAAGGGGGCCCGATGAGAGGTGGACGCCCGTTCCTCGGGGCCTTCAGCGGCTTCTTCCTGGGCCTGTTCCTGGCCTTCGACTTCTTCCTGCTCAAGGTGATCGCGTCCGACAGCGGCCTGTTCGTGGTCCTGCCCGTCGCCCTGGCCGTGGTGGGGATCATCGTGGGCCTGGCCGCCCCCGCCCTCGACCGCCTCCGCCGGGGCTCGCGCGCTTAGTACGACGCGGTCGCCTCTATCGATCCGCCTAGATCGAGCCGGTGGCCCGCAGCAGGACCAGGGTGCGGCCGGTGACCCCGAGCTCGTCCCCCGCCTTGAACTGGTCGCCCTCGGTGAGCGAGTCGTCGGTGTCGACCACTTTCACCCAGGCCGTTCCGTAGCGCTCGGGGGGCAGGGTGAACGTGACCGCGTCGTGGTGGGCGTTGAAGACGACCAGGAAGCTGTCGTCGACGACCTGGCGGCCGAGGCTGTCGAGGGCGTGGATCTCGTCGCCGTTGAGGTACACGCCGATCGACTTGGCGAAGCCCGACTCCCAGTCGGAGTCCTCCATCTCGGTGCCATCGGGTCGGAGCCAGGCCACGTCGAGGACGTCCTTGCCGTGCAGGGCCCGGCCGTGGAACCAGCGCCGACGGTGGAAGATGGGGTGGTCGCGGCGGAAGTTGACGAGGCGGGAGGTGAACGCCACCATGGCCCCGTCCATCGCGTCCCAGTCGAACCAGGAGATCTCGTTGTCCTGGCAGTAGGCGTTGTTGTTGCCCTCCTGGCTGTGCCCCATCTCGTCGCCCCCGAGGAGCATGGGGATGCCCTGGGACAACATCAGGGTGGCGACGAAGTTGCGCCGCTGCCGGGCCCGCAGCTCGAGGATCTCGGGGTCGTCGGTGAAGCCCTCCTGGCCGCAGTTCCACGACCGGTTGTGGCTCTCGCCGTCGTTGTTGTCCTCGCCGTTGGCCTGGTTGTGCTTCTCGTTGTACGACACCAGGTCGGCCAGGGTGAACCCGTCGTGGGCGGTGATGAAGTTGACGCTGGCCGACGGCCGCCGCCCGCTCGACTCGTAGAGGTCGGGGCTGCCGGTGAAGCGGTAGGCGAACTCGGCCAGGGTCTGGTCCTCGCCCCGCCAGAAGTCGCGGACGGTGTCGCGGTACTTGCCGTTCCACTCCGACCACAGGGGCGGGAAGTTGCCCACCTGGTAGCCGCCCTGGCCCAGGTCCCAGGGTTCGGCGATGAGCTTGACCTGGCTCACCACCGGGTCCTGCTGGATGAGGTCGAAGAAGGCGGACAGGCGATCGACCTCGTGGAACTGGCGGGCCAGGGTGGCGGCCAGGTCGAAGCGGAAGCCGTCGACGTGCATCTCGACCACCCAGTAGCGCAGCGAGTCCATGATGAGCTGCAGCACGTGGGGGTGACGCATGTTGAGGCTGTTGCCGGTGCCGGTGGTGTCGAAGTAGTAGGCGGGATCGTCGTCGACCAGGCGGTAGTAGGAGGCGTTGTCGAGGCCCTTGAGGGAGAGCACGGGGCCCATGTGGTTGCCCTCGGCGGTGTGGTTGTAGACCACGTCGAGGATCACCTCGATGCCGGAGTCGTGCAGGGACTTCACCATCTGCTTGAACTCCTGGACCTGCTGGCCCTCCTGGCCCCGGGCCGCGTAGTCGTTGTGGGGGGCGAGGAAGCCGATGGAGTTGTAGCCCCAGTAGTTGCGCATCCCGTTGTCGACCAGGCGGTGGTCGTGGACGAACTGGTGCACCGGCAGGAGCTCGACGGCGGTGACCCCGAGGGCCTTCAGGTACTCGATCGACACCGGGTGGGCCAGGCCCGCGTAGCTGCCCCGGAGGTCTTCGGGGATGCCGGGCCGCTGCTTGGTGAAGCCCTTGACGTGCACCTCGTAGACGACCGACTCATTCCACGGCGTGCGGGGATGACGGTCGTTGTCCCAGTCGAAATAGGGGCTGGTGACGACCGCCTTGGGCATGTAGGGGGCGCTGTCGTCGTCGTTGGTCGATCGTTCGGGGTCGCTGAACCGGTAGTTGAACAGGGGCTCGCCCCACTGCACCTCGCCCTCGACGGCTTTGGCGTAGGGGTCGAGGAGGAGCTTGGCCGGGTTGCAGCGCAGCCCCTCGTGGGGGCGGTAGGGCCCGTACACCCGGAAGCCGTAGCGCTGGCCGGGACCCATGTTGGGCAGGTAGCCGTGCCAGCAGTGGGCGTCGTTCTCGGGCAGGTCGACCCGGGTCTCGTTGCCGTCGTCGTCGAACAGGCACAGCTCTATCCGCTCCGCGACTTCGGAGAAGACGGAGAAGTTGGTGCCCATGCCGTCGTAGGTGGCCCCCAGGGGGTAGGGCTGGCCGGGAAGGATCACGATCGACATCAGACCCCTAGTTTACGTGCTGCGGCGGTGATCCCGGAACAGGCGTTCGCCTGAGATGGGGGCGCCTGGGACAGGGGCGCCTCGAGGTCACCCGTGGAGCTTGCCCAGACCGACGAAGAACACGACGATCCAGACCAGGATCCACAGGGCGAGCACCACGCTCATGGCCATGAGCACGCCCGGCTGGAGGCGCTGGAACTGGGGGATGGGCCAGTCCATCGCCGTCTCCCGCAAGGTGAGTCGGGGCCGGGGCGGGCGGTAGGAAGAGCCCCCGCCGTAGCCGTAGCCGTCGCCGTCGCTGCGGTGGGGCTCGGGCGGGGTCAACTCCCACCGCGACATCGCCGCGTAGACGGCCACGCCCACCAGGCAGCAGGGGATCAGGATGAGGAGAGCGAGGATCACGGCCTGCCCCCCGGAGTGCCGCCGGACGGATCGGACGGGAAGGTCGGGATGACCGGCGACGGGATGAAGGGCGGGGGCACGTAAGGCGTCGGGAAGGTGATGGGCGGACCGACGGGCGGCACGTAGGGGGGCAGGGTGTCGGTGGGGAACGGCGGGTAGATGGTGTAGTCCGTCGGCAGGGTGGTGGGGACGGTGGCGTTGGGGTCGACCGGCGCCACGGGGGCAGGCGAAGGCGTGGAGGCCTGGGCCGGTGCCGGCCGCGCCGCCCGAGGCGGCAGGGGGAAGGTGCTGAGGGGCACGCCAGCGAGGGCCTGGCTCATGTAGTCCTTCCACGTGGCTGCGGGCAGGGTGCCGCCGAAGACCTTGGACACGCCCTTGATGTTCTCCATGGCCTTGCGGGAGTCGGCGTAGCCCATCCACACCGACGTCGACAGCTCGGGGGTGTAGCCGACGAACCAGGCGTCGCCGAAGCCCTCGCTGGTGCCGGTCTTGCCCGCGGTGCCACCGGGACGGGCGATCTGGGCGGCCACGCCGGTACCGAACTCGATGCCGCCGGTGAGCACCGAGTTCATCTGGTCGGCCACCACCTGGGTGAGCACCCGCTTGGGCCGGCGGGTGGCGTTGTCCTCCAGCACCTTGCCATCGGAGTCGGTGACCTTCAGCACCGGCGAGGCCGGGAACTGCTGGCCCCGGGCGGAGAACACGCCGAAGGCGGCGGCCATATCGAGGGGCGACACCTCGGCCGCGCCCAGGGTGAGACTGGGGCCGTAGGGCTCGCCCGACGGCAGGTTGCCCTCGGGGTCGATCATGGTGACGCCCAGCCGGTTCGCCATCGCCGCCGTCTCCTTCACCCCCACGTCGAGGATGAGCTGGGCGAAGACGGTGTTGACGGAGTAGGCGGTGGCCTGGGCCAGGGAGAGGGAGCCGTAGCTACCGCTCTCGGTGTTGCGCACGGTGCACCCCACGCCGCTGCAGTTGGGATAGGTGAACTCGCCCGGTCCCCGGTAGACGTCGGTGGTCTTGAAGCCGGCGTCGAGCGCGGCGGCCAGGGTGACGGGCTTGAAGGCCGATCCCGGCTGACGGCCGCCGCCACCGCCGGCGATGCACAGGGGGACCTGCTCGTCCGGCTTGACCTCCACCGGCTTGACCGCGTCGCAGTTGCCCAGGGCCAGGTTGACGTTGGACTTGGCGAAGTCGCGGCCGCCGACCACGGCCCGCACCAGGCCGTTGCGGGGGTCGATCGACACCATCGCCATCTCCAGGCCCTCGGGCGTGCCTTGCAGGGTCTTGGTGACCGACGCCTCGGCCAGCCCCTGGAGCCGGGGGTCGAGGGACGCCTCCACCCGCAGGCCGCCGGTGTAGACCTTCTCCTCGCCGTAACGGGCGATGAGGTACTGACGGACGTAGTCGGTGAAGTACGGGTACTTCACCACCGGTGCCGCCTCCGGGTAGACGACGGTGGTCTGGGGATCGGGCTCGCCGCCCTCCCGCAACAGGGTCAGGGGCCGGGCCAGGGCCTCGTCTCTCTGCTGGTTGGAGATCATTCCTTCGCCGGCCATGATGGCGAGCACCTGTTGCCGCTGGCGCTCGGCGCCCAGGGGGTTCAGGCGAGGGTCGAGGACGCTGGGGGCGGGGATCACACCGGCCAGGAGGGCCGCCTCGGACACGTTGAGCTCGGACACCGGCTTGCGGAAGTACGACTCCGCCGCCGCCCCCACGCCGTAGCTGCCCCCGCCCAGGTAGATGCGGGACAGGTACTTGAACAGGATCTCCTCTTTGGTGAGCTGGCTCTCCAGCTCCCGGGCCAGCACCGCCTCCCGCAGCTTGCGGTCGAGGCTGGCGCTGCGGTCGTCGGTGTAGGCCAGGCGGACCAGTTGCTGGGTGATGGTGGAGGCGCCCTGCTCGTACTCGCCCGAGCTGGCGTCGGCCCGCAGGGCCCGGAGAAGGCCCCGGGCGTCGATCCCGTTGTGCTGGAAGAAGCGGCGGTCCTCGGCGGCCACGACCGCGTCCTTGAGCACCTGGGGGATGTCCTCCGGCGCAACCGGCAGGGCGGTGTCGAAGCGGCGGAACACGGCCATCTCCGCGCCGGTGCTGTCGTAGACCCGGGTGATCCGCGACTCGACGCCGGGCAGCTCGGGCGGAAGGTCGCCCGACAGGGGAAAGTCGAGGAGGGTCAGCGCCAGCAGACTGACCACGACGAGGGGGGCGATGAGGCTGACGACGAGGAGGGCGACGGTGGCTCGGGCCAGGGTCAGCGAGCTTCCGCCCGTGGGGGCGCCCCACGAGGACTGTTCGTCCCCGCGCAATCTCCACGTGTCGAGTACTGCCACGGACCCTCCTCAAACCCCCGGCGATGCTTCCCCGGCCGGTGCGGCGTGAAACAAAGGGTAGGGGTTCGCTGAACGGGTACGAACAAGAACTGGAAGCGACGAAAGGGAGCCGAGATGGACGACAAGATCGACCAGGCCAAGGGACGGATAAAGGAGGCCGCCGGCGACCTCACCGACAACGACGAGCTCAAGGCCGAAGGCAAGATCGACCAGGGCAAGGGGAAGCTCAAGGGCTTCATCGACGACATCGCCGACAAGCTGAAGGGCTGACGCAGTCGGGGGGGCTGGGAAGCGCCCCCCCGACGGCCCCCCCGGGGGGCAAGGCGGGGCGCCCTTCGGGCGGCTGACTCCTTGTTCCGACCGGCCAAGGCCTCGCTGCGCTCGGCCGGCCGGTCGGTGGGCGGGGCCAAAGGCGCCCCGCCCACGGCTAGTGGCTTACACGGGGGGCCGCGAGGGGCTCCCGAGGGTCAAGGGGTCCGCTCAGGGGGCTGGGAGCCCTTGGTCGGTCGGCGCTGACACGGGGGTAGCGGAAGGGGCCCCGATCAACTGGCTGCACGAAACCGCCGTCCTCGAGAAGCGATTGACCTTTGGGAGGCTGGGTCCCACTGCTTGGCTTGCTGCGGACGATGAACCGGCCGCCTTTGCTGGGGGGACGTGTCGGTCCGTTATGGGTGGCTCGGCTCGACTGGCGGCTGCATTGGCGAGGGCGGGCGTGTTGAGGTCGCTGTGGTCCGTCATGGGCGGCTCGGGTTGAACTGGCGGCTGCACGGGCGAGGGCGGGCGGGTCGAGGTCGCCGCGCTGGAGCCCGAGCTGTGGGAGTCGCTTTTGCCAGCGTCTCAGCGACAAGGAGGATCCTCCGACCAGGCGGGATTGACCCGGTTGTCGCTCCGACGCTGGCAAAACGCAATATGTCGACGAGGGCGCGCTCTGGCGAGCTCCGCCGGGTTCCGCTCCGGTTCTGTCGCGAGACGCGGTCTGTCGCCGGGCGCGGTCTGGCGAGTCGGCCGGGTTGCGGGGGTTTGTGGCGCTCGGGTCGTCGGGTGGTGGCGCGGGGTTCATGGCCCTCCCCAGGGCGCTGGGCCTGCCGGCGGCGTGGGGTGTCGTTAGGCGGGGTGGTGGGGGGGGTTGAGGTGGTGCCAGGCGGTGGCGACTCCTAGGAGGATGCCGGTGGCTATCAGGAGCCAGCCCAGGAGGAAGGTGCCGAAGGCGGCGTACCAGAGGGCGTCGGCGACGGCGCCGTGGTAGTCGGGGAGGACGGCAGCGAGGACGGCGATGGACGCCAGGGTGGCGGCGCCGGCGGCGAGGAAGAGGTACCAGCGGGACCCCGTGGCCGCCAGGTGGCCGAGGTGGCGGCGGCGCTGGACGGCCAGGGCGACGGTGGCGATGGCCAGGATGGGGAGCGACAACGGGACGGCCGAGCCGACCAGCACCACCCCCACCACGCTGATGGCGGCCAGGGCGAAGACCACGTAGGCGCGGGCGCCGGGTGAGAAGCGGTCCATGAGGCTCTCCAGACGTTGGTGGGGGACGGAAAGGGCCAGGTCGGCGAGGGTGTGGGGCCAGAGACGCCGCCGCGAGGTGCGGGATGCGAGGTCGGCGAAGGCCTGGGCCATCTCGTCGCCGAACCGCCGCCGGAAGGTGCGGGGGTAGGCGAGGAGGAGGAGCCGGTAGAGGCGCTGGCTCATGCGCCGGTGAGCCCCAGGAGGCGGGACCGGGCGCCGTCGACGAGGGCGCTCAGGCGGTCGACCTCGGAGCGGCAGACGGTGCCGCCCAGACCGGTGATCCGGTAGTAGCGGCGGCGCTGGTCGTCGAGGGCAGGGTCGGGTCGTTCGTCGGACTCTTCGATCAACCCGTCGGCCAGGAGCTTCTTGATCGAGCCGTAGAGCGTGCCCGGACCCATCCGCACCCGGCCCCCGGTGAGGTGCTCGACGTCGGCCATGATCCCGTAGCCGTGGCGCTCGCCGGCGGCCAGCACGACCAGGATGTGGAGGGCGGCGGACGGGAGGGCGGGGCGTTCTTTCATCCGCGTCACGATATATCGGCTTCCGATAGAGAGTCAAGAGCCTGTCGACGGCTTGGCCGCGACCCCTAACCTCGGAACCCATGGCCACCCGGATCGACCTCGACGCGGCCCGGGCCCAGGTGGTCGCCGCCGTCGACCAGCGGGCCGAGGTCCTCCTCGACGTCTCCCATCAGATCCACGATCGGCCCGAGCTCCTGTTCGAGGAGCGGTTCGCGGCCGACCTGCTGGCCACCACCCTGGAGGCGGAAGGGTTCGCCGTCGAGCGGGGCTCGCACGGGCTGGAGACGGCCTTCGTGGGCCACCCCCGAGACGATGGCGACGCCAAATCCGAGGGCGTGGGCCCCCGCATCGCCGTCCTGTGCGAGTACGACGCCCTGCCCGGCATCGGCCATGGCTGCGGGCACAACATCATCGCCGCCGCCGGGCTGGGGGCGGCGCTGGCCGCGGCCACCGTGGTCGCCGCCGCCGGGGGCAGGCTGGACGTGATCGGCACGCCCGCGGAGGAGGGCGGCGGGGGCAAGGTGCTCATGGGCGACCGGGGGGCGTTCGACGGCATCGACGCGGCCCTGGCCATCCATCCCGCCGGCATCGACCTCATCCAGCCCCAGGTCATCGCCATCGCCACCTACGAGATCGAGTACTTCGGGCAGGCGGCCCACGCCGCCGCTGCTCCCCACCAGGGCCGCAACGCCCTCGACGCCGCCGTCCTCGGCTACAACGCGGTGGCCGCCCTCCGCCAGCACATGGCCTCGACCGACCGGGTCCACGGCGTGTTCCTGAAGGCCGGTGAGAAGCCCAACATCGTCCCCGACCACACCCTGGCCCAGTGGTACGTCCGATCGGCCACCGCCGCCAGCCTGCAGGGTCTCAAGGCCCGGGTGATGGCGTGCCTGGAGGCGGGCGCGGCCGCCGCCGGCTGCACCATCGAGGTGCGCCAGCCGTGGCCCGAGTACACCGACCTGCGCAGCAACCGCCCCCTCGAACGGCTGTACGCGGCCAACAGCGCCCGCCTGGGCCGCCCCGTCGCCGATCCCAGCCCGGCCAACACCCTGATGGTGAGCACCGACATGGGCAACGTCAGCTACCGGGTGCCCACCATCCACCCCATCGTCAAGATCTCGCCGGCCGACGTGGGGCTCCACTCGGCCGACTTCGCCCGGTGGGCGGCGTCGCCCGAGGGCGACCGGGGCGTGCTCGACGCGGCCAAGGCCATGGCCCTGACGGTGGTCGACCTGTGGCTGCGCCCGGATTGCCTCGGGGAGGTCCGCGACGCGTTCGATCCCGGGCCCTAGTCTCAGCAGTCCCCGGACCAGGACGGCGAATTGCCCCACCCCTACGTCAGCGAGCAGTGGACCGACGACGAGGCCGACGTCCTCCGCCGGTATTTCACCAACCTCGACGGGCCCGTCTTCGCCCTGGTCAACCTGCCGGAGGTGGTGAAGGGGGCCTTGTTCGCCCGCTACTCCCGCACCATGAAGAGCCTGCGCCGGCTCTTCCTCGACGAGTTCGTGGGCGACCTCGACACCACCGGCGACATCTCGGTCGACGCCACCATGGGCCTCAAGCGGGCCGAGGACCTCTACCGCAAGGTGTTCTACGAGTACGGCGACGACTCGGTGGCCCAGCTGGGAGGGGTCCACCTGGCCTGCGAGCAGGCGTCGAACCTGCTCACCAAGGTCCTCGAGTGGGGCCGGCTGATGGCCTATCTCGAGCAGAGCACCCGGTACATCCCCTACGACACCCGGTTGGGGGGCCGCTACCGCTACCACCGCGACCCGGCCGTGCTCTCGTCGCCCCTCGGCACCCGCTACGTGTCCGACCTCGACCGGATGTTCGACACCTACGCCGACCTCGTCCCCCGGATGGACGCCTGGTACCGGGAGCAGTTCCCCCGCCACCCGGCCGACCCGGAGACGGTGTGGCGGCGGTCGATCCGGGCCAAGTCGTTCGACGCCCTCCGGGGGCTGCTGCCGGCCGCCTCCCTGTCGAACGTCGGCATCTACGGCACCGGCCAGGGCTACGAGCAGCTGCTGCTGCGCATGCGGGCGTCGGCCCTGCCCGAGGCCCGCCAGTACGCGGAGCTGATGCTGGGCGAGCTGCGCAAGGTCATCCCCTCGTTCCTGTCCCGGGTCGACCGGCCCGAGCGGGGGGGCGAGTGGTCGGCCTACCTGGCCGCCACCGCGGGGGCCACGGCCGAGGTCGCCTCCCGCCTGTTCGCAGGAGAGGAGCCCGAGCCCCGCCCCCAGGTCACCCTCGTCGACTTCGACCCCCAAGCCGAGGATCGGCTGCTGGCGGCCATGCTCTACCCCCACACCGACCTCCCCGACGACCAGGTGCGGGCCCGGGTGCGCACGCTGTCGGCGGCCGAGCGGGAGGCGGTGGCGGCGGCCTACGTGGGCGAGCGCCGCAACCGCCGCCACAAGCCGGGCCGGGCCCTGGAGACCACCAGCTACCGGTTCGACGTCCTGTCCGACTACGGCGCCTTCCGCGACCTCCAGCGCCACCGCATGCTCACCATCCAGTGGCAGCCCCTCACCCCCGGCCACGGCTACGTCCTGCCTGCGGATGTGGTCGACGCCGGCCTGGCCGACCGCTTCGAGGAGGCCATGGCCCGGTCGGCCGGGCTCCACGAGGTCCTCGCCGGGCCCTTCCCGGCCCAGGCCCCCTACGCCGTCGCCCTCGCCTTCCGGGTGCGGTACTCGATCGAGATGAACGCCCGGGAGGCGATGCACATGATCGAGCTGCGCACCGCCCCCGCCGGCCACGCCGAGTACCGCCGGGTGTGCCAGGAGATGCACCGCCTGATCGCGGAGGAGGCGGGCCACCGGATGGTGGCCGGGATGATGTCATTCGTCGACCACGGTGCCTCCGACCTGGAACGACTCGATGCCGAGCGCCGGGCCGAGGTGCGTCGCCAGGGTCCGGTGGGGCCTGTCGGAGGCCAACCCTCGACGAGTGGTTCAGACAGAAATTCTTAGGCCTCTGACCTGCGGCGACGCGGAACAAGGCTGGTCAGAAGGGTTGTCGTCCGGCTTGCACCTCCTCCCCGGATGGGGCAACTTACGGCCAGTCCACGGCGCCCCAACCCCCGGGTCGTGGGCCTCGGCGTCGCCGTTTCGGCGGAGATGCCGCGGAGGGGGCGGTCGAAGGGCGAAGCGTGCGGATTCGGGGGACCAAGTAGAGAACGTTCCTATAACCCCCTTGCTGGGGCCGGTTGCAACCGGGTCGAGCGGGAGGGCTACCGAGCGGCACCAACGGTCCCCTGGATCCCGCGTTTTTCCACTTCGATACGAAGACCCCTGCGGTTCGTAGAGGCCGGGAGGCTGGTCTATAGTCCCGGCCCCGTAGACCGCTGAAGGGGATCCGGCAGCATGGCTGACGATGAAGAAGAACTGGCCGACGTCGTCGAGCCCGACGACCCCGACGAGGTCGATCTGGAGGCGCTCGACGACGACGACCTCATCGACGACGACGAGGGCCTGGAAGACGACGACCTCGCGGTCGACGACCTGGCCGTGGTCGACGAGGTGGAGGTCGACGACACGGTGGTGCCCATCGCCGTGGTCGTCGCGGCCGAGGACGACGACGACGATGACGACGACGACGACGACCTCGATCCCGACGACGTGGAGGCCGGCCTCGACGTCATCCTCAAGGACCGGTTGGTCGTGGTCGACGAGCAGGACGACGACGAGGACGAGGTCCCCGACGCCGACGACCGGGCCGAAGGCTCCACCAAGGTCGTCCCCAAGCGTCCGGGCGAGTTCGTGTGCCAGTCGTGCTTCCTGGTGAAGCACCCGAGCCAACTGGCCGACGCCAACCGCATGTACTGCCGGGACTGTGTCTAGGGATCTGGTCTGGGTCTGACGCTGTCCGCGGCCCGGCCGTCGGCGATCAGGCACCGGCCTGGCAGACTCCTCTGATGGAAGGCTGCCGGCCGGCGACCGAGGACGACCTGCCCCGCCTGGCCGAGTTGGCCCGGCTGGGCATCGACGAGCTCTTCCCCATGAAGGGCGGCGACGTCTTCGCCGCCCGGGAGGCCCGGGGGGAGCCGCTCGACGAGAGCTTCAAGCAGGACTTGGCCGACCCCGACACCCGGGTGCTGTGCGGCACCATCGACGATGCGGTCATCGGCTACGCGGTCGTCCGGACGGAGCCGTTGCGCGACGGCGGGCGGATGGGCGTGGTGAGCGACATCTTCGTGGAGCTCGAGGCCCGGGAGGTCGGCGTGGGCGAGGCCATGCTCGACGACGTCGTCGAGTGGTGCCGGGCAGCCGACTGCGTCGGCATCGACGCCTCCGCCCTGCCCGGGAACCGTCAGACCAAGAACTTCTTCGAAACCTTCGGCTTCACCGCCCGGATGATCGTGGTCCACAAGTGGCTGCGACAGCGCCCGGTCGACGCCGCCATCGAGGCCGCCACCCACCGGGGCGATCCCTCCGACGGGGCCGCCGCCGAGGAGCCCCGGTGAGGCCCGAGGTGTGCGTGGGGGCCATCGCGGTGGAGGAGGGGCGGCTGCTGCTCGTGCGGCGGGGCCACGGGCCGGCGGCGGGGGAGTGGTCGATCCCCGGCGGACGGGTGGAGGCGGGCGAGCTCCTGGCCGAGGCGGTGGTGCGGGAGCTGCTGGAGGAGACGGGCGTGGAGGGCGTCTGCGACCGGATGGTGGGCTGGGTGGAGCGGATCGCCGACGACTACCACTTCGTCATCCTCGACTTCTCGGTGACGGTCCTCGTCGGCCCGGACGAGGCCGAGCCGCAGGCCGGCGGCGACGCGGTCGAGGCGGCGTGGGTGGCCCTCGACGAGGTCGCCCACCTCAACCTGGTCGACGGCCTCCTCGAGTTCCTCCACGAGCACGGGATCGTGGCCACCATCGCCTGACCGACCTGATCGACGGGCAGGTCAGGCGGCGGGCAGGTCAGGCGGAGGGGTCGGGCTCGTCTCCGAGGGCGTCGTTGGCCGCCACCGAGACGCTGTCGCCCCCCGACTCGGCCGGTGCCGGTGCGCCCGTAGGCTCGTCGCCGCCCGCGACGCCCCACTGGGAGGCCTCGACGTCGGGGGCGGCGGCCGGGGCAACCGGCTCCGGAGGTGCCTCGGGGGCGGCGGCCGGGCCGTCGGCGTCGGCGGTTTCCGTCGCCTGCGGGGCGGGAGTCGCCGGCCCATCGGGGGCGACGGGCGGGGTGGGCGGGGCGTGGCGGCCGGGCGGGGGAGTGGTCGGACGGCCGGCGGGACGGCCGGAAGGGCCGGGTCGGCCGGCACCAGGACCCGGGCCGGCACCAGCGCCCGGAGCGGCACCGGGGGCCCCCCGGGGCGTGGACGGGCGGGTCGGGCGTCGGGGTGGGGCACCGGGGACGTCGCCCAGAAGGGCGGCGATGGCGGGGATCCGGGGCGCGGCCAGACGAAGGGCCCGGGCCAGTGCCTCGCCCGGTTCGGCGGGGAGTCCCTTGGGCGTGATGGTGCGGCGGACGGGCGACGCGAGGACCGCCTCGAGGACGGCGGCCCACCGGTCGGGCGTGGTGTCGGGGCCGAGGGCGTCGCCACTGGCGTCGCTCAGGCGCTTGGCCAGCTCGGCCGGGAAGCGGACGCCGGGCTCGGGCGGACGCCCGCTGATGCGCAGGGCGCGCACGACACGACCCTCGTCGAGCGACGACGTGATCTCCTCCACCCAGGTCTGCCGCTCGGCCGCCGACCGTCGGTCGAGCGCCTCCCGCAGCTGCGCGGCCAGGGCTCGTCCCTCTTCGTCGCGCGCGGTGTCGGCACCGAGCACCACCGAGCGCAGGTCGCGGACGCTGATCTCGTCGACGATGCCGATGGCGGCGTCGGCCCGGTCCCGCCACTCGGCGGCGCGGAGCGCGGGGAGCAGCTCCTCGGCCACCGCCAGGAGGGCGTCGGCCTTGATCTCGGGACCACCGACCTCCCGGGCCTTGGCGTTCTGCTCCTCCACCGCCTGCCGCACGGCGGGGATCCCGCCCCGCAGGATCTGCTCCGCCACCGCCATGCGCTCGGGCGACAGCTCGGCCAGCACCGCGTCGCGGTAGACCCGGCCCGGCGCCAGCTTGCGGGCCTTGGGCTTGGGCGGCGTCTCCGCCGGGCGAGGCGCACCCCGGGCGGGACGATCGGATCGCTCACCGGCCGGACGATCGCGGCGGGGCCGGTCGCCGGGCGGACGGTCGCCCGGGGGCCGTCCGGCACCGGCGCGCTCGCCTGCCGGTCGACTGCCGGGCGGACGGTCGCCCGCCGGACGGTCGCCTATCGGACGGTCGCCCGCCGGACGGTCGCGCCCAGGTCGGTCGTGGGGGGGCCCGTCCCGGGTGGGACGGCCGGTATCACCCGGGGGACGGCCCGCGCCCTCGGGCCGAGCCTCGCGGCGGGGACGCTCCGTGCGTTCGCCCGGACGCGCCCCACCCGGACCTTCGGGCCGGCGGAAGGGGCCACCGGCGCCACCGGGACCCCCGGGTCCGCCGGGACGCCCGGGACCGCCCGGGCCTCGACCTCCCAGGCCGCCCGGTCCTCCCGGTCCGCCGGGACGCCCGCCCCGTCCGCGGTCGTTGTCACGCTCGCCCCGGCGGCCGCGGTCCTGGCCGCCCGCCTCCACGCCGCCGCGCATGTTGGTGGTGACCGCCGGCTCCTCCCGCCCCGAACCGATGATCTCGATCCGCTCCGGCGCCACCTTCTTCTGGGACACCGGACTCGTCGATCGGACGGTGATCCCGTCGATGTCGATGTCGGCCTCGGCCCGGAGGACGTCGCCCACCTTGGCCTCGCCCGGGAGCACGGATGCGTCGAGCGTCCCCCTCGGCTGCTTGGCACCGGCGGCGCGCCAGGTCCAGGTTCCGTCGGGGCGGGCGCTGGTCAACTCGATTTCGATGCGGGGCATAGCCGGGCTCAACCTAGCGGAGCACGTACCTGCCAGAGGAAAGGACCCGTCGTCCGCAGACGCCTTTTCGACCGAATATGCCGCCTGGCCCCCGCCGGAGGGTACGATGGAGGCGCTCAACCATCGGTCGAAGAAGCGGCCGCGACGCCGAGATCCCCGGGTTTCGCACCCTCCTCGGACCCACTCGCGACAATGCCGGGAGAGGCGACCTGTGGGTGAAGCGAACGACCACGACGGGGCCACGGAGCGCGTCCTCGGCCTCGGTGGTGGCGTGCTTGACGGGAGTGCGCTCGATCGCCTGCTGCAGCAGGTGGTACTTCTCGCCCGGCAGACGGTGGTCAATGCCGACTCGGTGAGCATCACCATGGCCGAGAACGGGGGCTTCCGCACCACCAACACCTCCGACCCTGAGGCGCAGGCCGTCGACGAGGCCCAGTACGACGAGAACGGCGGTCCCTGCCTGGAGGCGGTGCGCTCGGCCCGACAGGTGGAAATGGCCGTGGGTACCAACGGCGACCAGTGGCCGGCGGTGAAGGCCCGGGCCCGGGAGCTGGGAATCACCTCCGTCCTGTCGACCCCCCTGCTGCGCGGCGCCGACGACGCCATTGGCGCCCTCAACATCTATTCCCGAGCCGACGACGGCTTCGGCGAGGACGACCAGCGGGCCGCAAGCATCATCGGCGCCCACGCCGCCACCCTGGTCGCCACCACCCAGGCTCTGATCGGCGTCGCCAACCTCAACGAGCAGCTGCGGGCCGCCCTGGCCAGCAGGGAGATCATCGGCGAGGCCAAGGGCATCATCATGGAGCGTCAGACCTGCACCCGCGACGAAGCCTTCGACATTCTCCGGCGGGCGTCGCAGCGGGAGAATCGCAAGCTACGGGACCTGGCCGAGGAGCTCGTGCAGAGGGTGGAAGCCCGCCGGAGGAGCCAGCCACGATCGTGAGCCCCGCCGCCTACGAGATCCTCGAATCGGCTCGTGCGCTCGCCGGGATGTCGCTCGACGAGCTGTGGCTGGCATACATGGCTCTCGGCGGCAACGCCTCGCCCGACGTCATGCGGGCCTACCTCCAGGGCACCTACACCGGGGCCGTCGGCTACGACATCCTGGCCCACGCGCTCAACGAGGAGTTCGGCGACCAAGGCTCCGATCACCCGGTGCCCTACGCCGACGAGCTCGACTAGCGCCAACCTCCGAGCCCGATTCGCCGTTGGCGCTGAGGTTTTGGAGGAAAAGCGACATTCGAGGTCGTTTTTCCTCCCCAAGCACTTCGCTCACGCGGCTGTTCGGACGGGGCCAGCCCGCGCCCCGCGTCGAACGCGGGGGCACGGGCTGGCTGGAAGCGCTCGCCGGTGAGGGGGTCAGGCCGGGGAGAGCGCCACCCGGGCGATGACGGAGTCGTCACCCGTCGTCGGGTCGCCGCCCTTGTACCCGGCGACGATGGCGTGCTTGCCGTCGGGCGTGAGGGCTACGCCGAAGAAGGAGTCACTCGGGCCGCCCAGGTCGACCTGGAGGGTGCCGCCGGTGCCGAAGCCGGTGTCGAGGGCCCCGTCCTTCTCCAGCAGGACCAGCATGGCGTTGATGTTGGCGGCGTCGGGCTTGCCGCTACCGGCGATGAGCACCCGGCCATCGGGCAGGACCACCAGGTCACGGCCCCGGTCGTCGTCGTTGGCGATGTTGACGCGCACCAGACCGTCGGTGCCGAAGGTGCGGTCGAGGGCGCCGGCGCCGGTGAAGCGGGCCGCGATCATGTCGACCTTCTCCTCGGCGGTGGCCCGGCCGTAGCCGGTGATGATGAAGCTGTCGCCCTGCATCCCGACCTCGTAGGCCTCCGTCACCGCGGCCAGGATCGGCTCCCCGGCGATGCCGCCGGTGCCGAAGGACGGGTCGAGGGCGCCGGCGGGCGTGATCCGCACCAGGGCGGGCACGACGACGGGGGGCGTGGCGGTGGTACGGGTGTACCCGGAGAAGACGATCTTGCCGTCGGGCTGCACGACCGCCTGGCGGGGGCTCTCATGGCCGCCGGCGATGTCGAGGTTGAGGACGCCGGCAGTGGCGAAGGTGGGGTCGAGCTGGCCGTTGGCGGTGAACATCAACACCGCGAAGTCGGCGTCGGTCCGGCCCTCACCCTTGGCCGGCGCAGTCGCCACCACCAGCAGGCGGTCGTCGGGGAGGACGGTCAGGCCGTAGGCGGAGTCGCCCACCAGGCTGGTGGTGGTAGCGGTGGAGCCGGCCGCCGGCGGCAGGAACAGGCCCGGGCCGAGGTCGACCTTGGTGGTGCCACCGGTGCCGAAGGTGGTGTCGAGTTCGCCGGTGGCGTCGAAGCGGGTGATGGCGATGTCGGTGTCGCGGGCCGCGTCGCCCTCTGCCGCCGGGTCGTGCTCGAACCCACCTGCGATCACGACCTTGCCCGAGGTCTGGACGGCGACGCCCCGCGAGTTCTCGCCCGTCTTGCCTCCGGGAGCCACGTTGACGGTGGCGAAGCCGTCGCCGGAGAAGGTGGTGTCGAGAGAGCCGTCGGCCTTCATGCGGGCCACGGCCATGGCCTGGTCGCCGGCGGTGGCCACGTACCCGACGCCGTAGACCTTGCCATCCTTGCCCACCGTGACCGACAGGAGCCGGTCGCCGTCGGTGGCGGACAGGGGGGTGGACACCACGCCGGCCTTGCCGAACGACGAGTCGAGGCCGGCGATCACGGCGTCCCCGATGGCGGGGGTGGGATCAGCCGCCTTGTCGTCATCCGACCCACAACCGGCAAAGGCCAGGGCCCCCACCAGCATCACTCCGACTGTTCGCTTCACGAGGCATCTCTCTTTCGGTGCACCTATATCGAGTAGTTAGGTGCCCCTTTTAGAGTGCGAGAGGCGTGCCTGTCAAGGACCGCCGGGGGGAGAGACGCACTGGACGACGATGGATCCGCGGGTGGTGGCGACGTTGCCGGCGCCGTCGGTGGCCCGGGCGGTGAGGCGGACCATCGTGGTCGAGACGCCGAGGGTGCCGGGCATCGGGCCCACCATCGCCTGGTACACGCCGCCGCCGACGGGGTCCATGTCGATCGTCGTCGGGGAGGGGCCGCCCACCTCGAGCACGACCGACGCGATACCGGACGGATCGCTCGCCTGCACGCTGACCGTCGACGCTCGGGGGCTGCCGATCACGCAGGGGGTGACGGCGCGGATGGTGGCCGGGGAGGGGTCGGGGCTGGTGAGGTCGGGTGGGGTGGTGTCGCCCGGGGCGGTGGTCGGAGCCGTCACCACCGGCGGCGTGGTCGTCGTGGGGGTGGTGTCGACCGGCGGATCGGTGGCCGGGTCCACCGCCGGATTGACGACCGAGTCCACCACCGTCGGCGCTGACGTGCCCTCCGACGGTGGCGCTCCGGCGGTGGGACCGGGGGAGGTGCTCGTCGTGGTCGTCGGGGCGGCCGCGCCGACCGGCCGCTTCGTGGTGGTCGACACCGCCGCCACCTCGGTCCCGGGATCGTCCTCGCCGAGCAGCTGCCCGCCCACCGCCACCCCGGCCACGAGGAGCACGACCGCGGCCACCATGGCGGCCGCCACCGCCGTCCACCGCCGACCGCGGCCGGCAAGGGGCGGGGGGAAGCCGTCCTGGCCGCCGCTCCACGCCGGCCCGGAGTGGCGGCACAGTTCGAGGTCGCCCATGACCCGGTCTCGAAGGCCCGCGGGCAGGGCGAAGGCGGGGGACACGCCGAGGAGGCCGGCGGGGGAGAGGAGGCGTCGGCGGCGGCCGGAGCAGACCTCGCAGGCGTCGACGTGGCGGGCCACCCGCTTGCGCCACACGGGGGTGAACCGGCCGTCCCACCCGGCCAGGACAGCGGCCAGGTCGGTGCAGTCCTCCCGCCCGGTGCGGGCCACCAGCAGGGCGCCCAGGGACCGTTCGACCTGGTCCCGGAGGCGGCTGGTCAGGACATAGGCGTGGCTGGCGCTGACCCCGATGGCGTCGCCCAGCTCCTGGCCGTCGAGTCCCTGGCGCATGTGGAGGTCGAGCACCACCCGGTCCCGGGGGCCAAGCCCGTCGGCGGCGGCGGCCACCAGCGCGGCCAGCTCGTCGCCGGCGTCGGCCGTGGCCGCGATGTCGGCCGGGTCGGCGTCGGTGGCGGTCACCTCGACGTCGTCCAGGGGGCGCTGGCGGGCCCGCCGCTCGATCGAGCGCAGGCCCCGGTGCCGGGCGATGGCGTACAGCCAGGGCCGCAGCCGGTCCGGGTCGCGCAGCTGGTGGAGGCGGGAACCGGCCACGAGGAACGTGTCCTGGAGGGCGTCGGCGGCCTCGTCCGGGTCCCGCAGGAGCGACCGCAGGAAGTCGTAGATGCGAGGGGCGTAACGGTCGTAGATGGCGGCGAAGGCCTCGCGGTCGCCGGCCACCGCCCGCTGGACGAGGATGCCGTCGTCCATCGGGAGATCGTAGGGCTGACGTCGCCGCGGGTGCTCGCCTCGGTCGGCCACGTCACGGTTGGCTGCTGCTGGTCGGTTCCACGGAGAGGGGAGCGCCCGCCGGCCCGAACCTTACGAAAACCTGCCTAACCTCCGCAGGGCATGGCCTGGCACAAGCTCCGATCGCTGCAGGAGGTCGAGATCACCGTCGACGGCCACTCCCACCGGGCGCTGGCGGCGGAGTGGGACGACGAGACGGGAGCGGTCAGGGTGCTGTGGCCGCCCGGCCCCAACGCCTTCGCGTCCCAGTCCCACCGGACGGTGGACGACGGCGACTACGAGCCCACCGACTACTACAGCTTCCCGGGCGGCTTCTTCTGACCGGTTAGCGTCGGGGGACCACACCGAGGGAGGCATGGCGATGGACCCGCTCCAGGAGATCGAGATGATGTGCCGCAGCATCCTCCAGCGGGCGGGAGCGCGGGAGTACACCATGACGCAGTCGGCCCCCGAGGTGCAGACCGTCGACTTCCGCTCCGGCTACGCCGAGGGCCAGCTCACGGGGCAGCTCACCACCGCCGCCATCATGTTGGGCCTGGCCACCGGCGACTCCCCCAGCAAGATCCTCGACGAGGCCCGGGCCCAGGCCCAGGTGGAGAACGCCTTCCCCTTCGACCTGCACATGACCGGTCTGGACGAGAAGATGCTCCCAGTCGATCCCACCGACGCGAGCGACCCCGCCGACCCCGCCCCAGGCCCCGCAGACCCTTCCTAGCCCCCGTGACACCGCACGAGGTCGGCGCCCGGGCCCTGCGCGCCCGCAAGCTCACCCTCGCCTTCCCCGCCACCACCGGGCTCCCGGCCCACCGCCCCCTCAGACGGGGTCGGCGACGTCGCTCACGGGGCGGGACGGGTTGCCCTCGTAGCGGGTGACGAGTTCGCGGAGGGCGGCCATCTCCTCGGCCAGGGCCGCCTTGCCGGGATGGGTGGCGCGCACCCATGTCCGGGGTTTGCGACCCTCGAATGTCTTGCTGATCTCCAGGTAGCCGGACTCCTCCAGCACGCTCAGGTGGCGGGAGAGATTGCCGTCGGTGAGGCCGAGGGCGTTGCGCAGGTAGGTGAAGTCGGCTCGGTCAGCCTGGTCGAGGACGGCCAGGATGCCCAGCCGCACCCGTTGGTGGACGACATCGTCGAGACGTTGGGCGGGGTGCCCGTTCGCGACGCGCCCGCCCGTTGTCTCGTCATCGCTCACCGGCTACGGCGGGCGACCAGACCCGTCGCCAGCAGGGCCGCGCCGGTGGCTGCGGCCGCGACCGCACCGGGGTGGTCGACGCCGGCGGCCAGCACGGCCACGGGGATGGCGGCCATGAGCAGCGCCACCAGTACAAGCCAGCCGGTGCGCTCCAGCCAGGCGAAGGCGAGGTAGCCGGCGGCCACGGCGAAGGCGGACACGACTTCCTGCAGGTCGCCGTGGGTGAACATCGGGAGGACGAAGGCGCCGACGAAGATGCCGACGGCGGTGAGGATGTAGGGCAGCGCGGGGCGGGAAAGGCCGATGCGCAGCTCGCGGTTCCGGTAGTACCGGCCGACGGCTATCCCTCCGATCGACCCGGCCACGGCCCAGTACAGGCCGACAGCGGCACCGGGCGCGGCGAAGTGGACCACGGCACTGGCCAGGGTGATGGCGCCGAAAACCACCAACGGGAACCAGAACGCCCGCAGCAGGTTCCTGGTCTGGCTGCCGACAGACTCCACGTGGCGGAGGAGGTCGGCTGCATCCTGGGCTGAGGAAGCGTGTGCGTTCGTCATGGGAGTACTTTGCAGTACAAAGTACTTTTTGTCAAGGGTCGCGCTAAGGACCCGCTATTTCGCGCCGGTTGGCCGTTAACAGGTCGTAAAGGCCCCTTCCGCCAGACCCGCCCGGGGTCGATGATCGTGCCGACAACGGAGGAGGGGCACCAATGGCCGACATTCTCTTCATCCTCATCACGGTGGCGTTTTTCGCCCTGTGCGTGGGATACGTGCGAGGTCTCGACCGCATCGTGCGGGCGGCGGAGGACGCTGACCCGGTGCCCGAGGTGGCGGTATGAACGCCGACAACGTGATCGGCCTCGTCATCGCCGTCCTCCTCGCAGTCTTCCTCGTCGTCGCGCTCCTCTTCCCGGAGAAGTTCTAGCGGTGTCGGCTGCCAGCTGGCTCCAGCTCGCGGTCCTCGTCCTGGTCGTGGTCGGCACCGCGATCCCGCTTGGTCGCTACATGGGCAAGGTCTACGGCGACGACCAGAAGGCGCCCGGCGAGCGCTTCTTCGCCCCCATCGAGCGGCTCGTCTACCGGGTCTGCCGGGTCGATCCCACCCGGGAGCAGCGGTGGACGGTCTACGCCTACTCGCTCCTCGGCTTCAGCGTGGTCTCGTTCCTGGCCGTCTACGCCCTCCAGCGGCTCCAGGGATCGTTGCCGCTGAACCCGACCGCCGTTCCGGCCGTGGTCCCTCACCTGTCGTTCAACACCGCCGTCAGCTTCATGACCAACACCAACTGGCAGTCCTACGGCGGCGAGGCGACGTTGAGCCACCTCACCCAGATGGTGGGGCTGGCCACCCAGAACTTCGTGTCGGCGGCGGCGGGCATGGCCACCATGGCCGCGTTCATCCGGGGGATCTCCCGGCGGCGGGCCACGACCATCGGCAACTTCTGGGTCGACCTCACCCGGACCACGGTGCGGGTGCTCCTGCCCTTGTCGTTCGTCTTCGCCATCGCCCTGGTCAGCCAGGGTGTGATCCAGAACTTCGACGGCTTCTCCGCCGCCCGGACGGTGGAGGCGGGCCAGGAGCAGCTGATCCCCGGCGGCCCCGTCGCCAGCCAGGTCGCGATCAAGCAACTGGGAACCAACGGCGGCGGGTTCTTCAACGTCAACTCGGCGCATCCGTTCGAGAACTCGACGCCGTTCAACAACTTCGCCGAGACGTGGGCGATCCTGGTCCTGCCCTTCGCCCTCGCCTTCACCTTCGGCTCCATGGTCAAGGACAGGCGCCAGGGGCGGGCTGTCTTCTCCATCATGTTCATCGTCTGGCTCGGGATGTCGATCGCGGCGATGGTCCTCGAGGGCGACGGCAACCCCCGGTTGACCGCGCTGGGGGCGGACCAGACGGTCACCGCCACCCAGTCCGGCGGCAACATGGAGGGCAAGGAGGTCCGCTACGGAACGGCCGCCTCCGGACTGTGGGCGGCGTCGACCACCGGCACCTCGAACGGGTCGGTCAACTCGATGCACGACAGCTTCACTCCGCTCGGCGGGGGCGTGGCCATGAGCCACATGATGCTGGGCGAGGTCAGCCCGGGAGGCGTCGGCGTCGGGCTGAGCGGCCTGCTGATCATGGCCATCCTCTCCGTGTTCATCGCCGGACTCATGGTGGGGCGGACCCCGGAGTTCCTGGGCAAGAAGATCCAGGCCGCGGAGATGAAGATGGTGGCCCTCTACGTCCTGGCCATGCCGACCGCCGTGCTCGGCTTCGCCGCCGCCTCCATGTTCGTGGGCTCGGTGAAGGACACCACCATCTGGAACTCGGGCGCCCACGGGCTGAGCGAGATCCTGTACGCCTTCTCGTCGGCGGGCAACAACAACGGGTCGGCGTTCGCCGGCATCACCGCCGCCACCGACTGGATGGACACCACCCTCGGCCTGGCCATGCTGATCGGGCGCTTCTTCCTCATCATCCCGGTGCTCGGAATCGCCGGCTCCCTGGCCCGCAAGCAGGTCATGCCGGCCACGCCGGGGACCTTCCCCACCCACACGCCGCTGTTCGTCGGCCTCGTCATCGGTGTGGTCGTCATCGTCGGCGGACTCACGTTCTTCCCGGCGCTCGCGCTCGGTCCCATCGTCGAGCACCTCTCCCTCTAGGAGCGACGGCATGCAGACCCAGACCCCTCCGACCCCCACGAACCCCGGGGTGTCGACGCCGCCCCGGCGCGACCGGTCCAACCCGCGGCCACTCTTCGAGCCGGCCATCGTCCGCACCGCCATCGTCGACAGCGTCCGCAAGCTGCACCCCCGGGTGCAGGCCCGCAACCCGGTCATGTTCGTGGTGCTGGTCGGGAGCGCGCTGACCACGCTCCTGTTCCTCCGGGACTTCGGCGACGCTTCCGGCCAGGAGAACCTGTTCGCCGGAAGCGTGGCCGCCTGGTTGTGGTTCACGGTCCTGTTCGCCAACTTCGCCGAGGCCATGGCCGAGGGACGGGGCAAGGCCCAGGCCGCCACCCTGCGCAAGGCCCGAGCGGAGACGATGGCCAACCGGCGCACCGCCACCGGCACCATCGAGCAGGTGCCGTCGTCGCAGCTCACGGTGGACGACGTGGTCGTGGTCTCCGCCGGCGAGATGGTCCCCTCCGACGGCGAGATCATCGAGGGGATCGCCTCGGTCGACGAATCCGCCATCACCGGCGAGTCGGCGCCCGTCATCCGGGAAGCCGGTGGCGACCGGTCGGCGGTGACCGGTGGCACCCGGGTGCTTTCCGACCAGATCGTGGTTCGCATCACCGCCCGCGCCGGAGAGACCTTCCTCGACCGCATGATCGCACTGGTCGAGGGGGCCGACCGCCAGAAGACGCCCAATGAGATCGCCCTCAACACCCTGCTGGCCGTCCTCACGATCATCTTCCTGCTGGCCACGGTGACCCTGCAGCCGTTCGCCATCTACTCCGACGCGGAGCAGGACGTCATCGTCTTGGTGGCGCTGCTGGTGTGCCTCATCCCGACCACGATCGGGGCGCTCCTGTCTGCCATCGGCATCGCCGGGATGGACCGGCTGGTGCAGCACAACGTGCTGGCCATGTCGGGGCGGGCGGTGGAGGCGGCGGGCGACTGCTCCACCCTCCTGCTCGACAAGACGGGCACCATCACCCTCGGCAACCGCCAGGCGGCCGACTTCCTCGCGCTGGCGACCGTGGCCCCGCACCGGCTGGCGGCGGCGGCCCAGCTGGCCAGCCTGGCCGACGAGACGCCCGAGGGCCGGTCGATCGTGGTGCTGGCCAAGGAGCGCTTCGACCTGCGGGAACGGGACCTGAGCGGGGCCACGCTCGTCCCCTTCACTGCCCAGACCCGGATGAGCGGCCTCGACGTCGACGGTCGGTCGGTGCGCAAGGGCGCGGCCGAGTCGGTGCGCCGGTGGGTCGTGGCCCAGGGCGGCACGGTCCCCGACGAGCTGGGACCGCTGGTAGAAGTCGTGGCCACCGCCGGCGGCACCCCGCTGGTCGTGGCCGAGGGGACCGAGGTCCTGGGCGTCGTCCACCTCAAGGACATCGTCAAGGAGGGCATGCGCACCCGCTTCGACCAGCTGCGGGCCATGGGCATCCGCACGGTGATGATCACCGGCGACAACCCCCTCACCGCCCAGGCCATCGCCACCGAGGCGGGCGTCGACGACTTCCTGGCCGAGGCCACGCCCGAAGACAAGATGGCCCTCATCCGCAAGGAGCAGGCGGGCGGGCGCTTGGTGGCCATGACCGGGGACGGGACCAACGACGCCCCCGCCCTGGCCCAGGCCGACGTCGGGGTGGCCATGAACACCGGCACCCAGGCGGCCAAGGAAGCCGGGAACATGGTCGACCTCGACTCCAACCCGACCAAGCTCATCGAGATCGTCGAGATCGGCAAGCAGCTGCTCATCACCCGGGGAGCCCTCACCACGTTCTCGGTGGCCAACGACGTGGCCAAGTACTTCGCCATCATCCCGGCCATGTTCTCGGGGTTGCTGCCTGCCCTCGACCGGCTGAACATCATGGGCCTGGAGACGCCGCGCACGGCCATCCTGTCGGCCGTCATCTTCAACGCCCTCGTCATCGTGGGCCTGATCCCCCTGGCCCTGCGGGGGGTTCGGTTCCGGGCCCAGAGCGCGGTGGCGATGTTGCGCCGCAACCTGCTCATCTACGGCCTGGGAGGCATCATCGCCCCCTTCGCCGGCATCAAGCTCATCGACGTGGTCATCGCCGGACTGGGGGTCTCCTGATGCGTCGCCAACTGCTGCCTGCTCTCGGCATGCTGCTCGTCTTCACGGTCCTCACCGGCCTCGCCTACCCGCTGGTGGTCACCGGGATCGCCCAGGGCTTCTTCGCCGACAAGGCCAACGGCTCCCAGGTCGAGCGGGACGGCCAGCTCGTGGGGTCGACGCTGATCGGCCAGCCCTTCACCGAGCCGACCTACTTCCATTCCCGGCCGTCGGCCGCCGGCTATGCCCCGGGCCCCGGCTACTCCTACGGCTCCAACGACGGCCCGACCAGCGAGACCTTCCTCCTCGGCGAGGACGATCCGGAGACGCCCGACGTCGACGAGTCCCAGACCAACGGCGTCGACGACCTCGTACGGGCCTACCGGGAAACGAACGGCCTGGCGCCCGAGGCTCCCGTCCCCGTCGACGCGGTGACCGCGTCGGCGTCGGGCCTCGATCCGCACATCTCGGTGGCCAATGCCAGACTCCAGGCGCCGCGGGTCGCCGAGGCCCGGGGCCAGGAGGTGGGTACCGTGCTCCGCCTGGTCGACAAATACACCCAGGGTCGGGCGCTCGGGTTCCTGGGCGAGCCCGGTGTGAACGTCCTGGAGCTGAACCTGGCCCTCGACGCGCGGTCATGATGGGCTGAGCCATGGCCCGCGGCGAGCTGCGAATCTACATGGGCGCGGCGCCTGGCGTCGGTAAGACCTTCGCCATGCTCAACGAAGGCCGGCGGCGGCACGACCGGGGCACCGACGTCGTCGTGGGCTTCGTCGAGACCCACCGGCGGGTGCTGACGGCGGAGGCGATCGGCGACCTGGAGGTCGTCCCCCGCAAGGGCATGACGTACCGGGGCATCGAGCTCGAGGAGATGGACATCGACGCCGTCCTCGCCCGCCAGCCGGCGGTGGCGCTGGTCGACGAGCTGGCCCACACCAACGTCCCCGGCAGTCGCAACGAGAAGCGGTGGCAGGACGTCGAGGAGCTCCTGGCCGCCGGCATCCTGGTGATCTCCACCGTCAACATCCAGCACCTCGAGTCGCTCAACGACGTCGTCGCCCGGATCACCGGCGTCACCCAGCGGGAGACGGTGCCGGACGCGGTGGTCCGGGCGGCCGACCAGATCGAGCTGGTCGACATGACCCCCGAAGCCCTGCGCCGGCGGATGGCCCACGGACACATCTACGCCCCTGAGCAGGTCGACGCCGCCCTCGGGCACTACTTCCGGCCGGGGAACCTGGCCGCGTTGCGCGAGCTGGCGCTGCTGTGGGTGGCCGACCGGGTCGACGAGGGCCTCCAGGACTACCGCCAGCGCCACGGGCTCACCCAGCCCTGGGAGACGCGGGAGCGGGTCGTGGTGGCGCTCACGGGAGCACCCGGCGGCGAGCGGCTGATTCGCCGTGGTGCCCGCCTGGCCGCCCGGTCGCACTCCGAGCTGGTGGGCGTGCACGTCCGCAGCGTCGACGGGCTGGCCGGGCCCAACCAGGAGCTGCTCGACCACCGCCGGGACCTGCTGGAGGAGATGGGCGGTCGGTTCGTCGAGATCGCCGGCGCCGACGTGGCCGATGCCCTGGTGCGCTTCGCCATCGGCGAGAACGCGACCCAGCTCCTCCTGGGCTCGTCGCAGATGTCCCGCTGGGCGGAGCTGAGCCGAGGGTCGGTCATCAACCGGGTCATCCGGGCCGCCGCCGGCGGACCCATCGACGTCCACGTCATATCCTCGGCGCCGGCCGCGGCCGGCACCGGCTCGGCCGCCACCAGCAGCCCGGGCTCGGAGGACGACGGCCCCGCCTCTGGCCCCGCCCCGCCGCCCCCCGGCTCCGCCCCGCCACCTCCTGGCTCCGGCCCCGGCCCCGGTCTTGGATCGCCGCCTACCTCTGGATCGTGGGCCGCCCGAGCCCGCCGACTCGGGCACCGGCCCAGCCTGCACTCCCATCGGGCCACGGTGACGGCGTGGGCCCTGGCCCTGGTCGGGGTTCCGCTCGTGGCGCTCAGCCTGCAGGCGGTCCAGCACGCGGTCGGAGTCCCCGGGACGCTGCTCCTCCTGCTGCTGGCCCCGGTGGGCGTGGCCCTCCTGGGCGGGATGCGGCCGGCACTGGTGGCGTCGGTGGTCGCCTTCCTCATGGCCGACTGGGTGTACTTCGAGCCCACCGGCAGCCTGCGCCTCTCCTTCGCCCGCGACGCCGTCGCCCTGCTGGTCTTCGTGGCGGTGTCGGCCCTGGTGAGCGGGCTCGTCGACGGGCTCTCCCGCCGCAACGCACAGCTGGCCCGGGGGCGAACGGAAGTCGAAACCCTGGCCAACCTGGCGTCGGGGGCGGCCGTCCTCGACCGGGAGGCCCTCGTCCGTCTGGTCCGGGAGCTGACGGCGGCCCTGCACATCGAGGCCGCGGCGGTGCTCGTGCCCGCCGGCGAGGGATGGGCCGTCGAGGCGTCCGCCGGCGAGCCGGTACCGGTCAGTCCCGACGACGCCACCTACTCGGCCGAGCTGAGCGGCGGGTCCACCCTGGTGATCACCGGTCCGCCGCTGGCCGCCGAGGACCGTCGGCTGCTGGGCGCCTTCGTCTCCCAGCTGCGCCTGGCCCAGTCGACGGTGCGCCTCCAGGCAGAGGCCGCCGCCGCCGCCGGGCTGGGGGAGGCCAACCGCGTGCGCGACGCCATCCTGGCCGCGGTGTCCCACGACCTCCGGGGGCCGCTGGCCAACATCAAGGCGGCGGCTACCAGCCTGCTGAGCGACGACGTCGACTGGCCCCGGGACACGGTCGTCGGGTTCCTGCGGACGATCGACGAGGAGGTCGACCGGCTGAGCGGCCTGGTCGCCAACCTGCTCGACATGACCCGGCTGCAGGCGGGGATGCTGGGGGTCCGTCTGGAACCGGTGGCGATCGAGGAGGTGGTCTACGCCGCGTTGGGCACCCTCGGGGTGGACCCGTCGGCGGTCGATGTCGACATCCCCGAGGCGCTACCGGCGGCCCGGGCCGACAAGGCGCTGCTCGAGCGGGTTCTGGCCAACGTGATCGCCAACGCCCTGAGCTGGGCCCCGGGGGACAGTCGGGTCCGGGTCCAGGCGTGCGCGGTGGGAGACACGATCGACGTCGGAGTGGTCGACCGAGGCGCCGGGATCCCCCCCGATCAGCGGGAGAACGTGTTCCGGCCCTTCCAGCGCCTGGGCGACGGCGGTCGGGCCACCCACGACGGTGTCGGCCTCGGGCTGGCCGTGGCCAAGGGATTCGTCGATGCCATGGGTGCGGAGATCGCGGTGGAAGACACACCCGGCGGTGGCACGACCATGCTCGTCACCCTGCCCGTCGCCCGCACTCGGCCGCCGGCCGCGGCGCCGGCCGCGGCGACGGCGACGGCGACGGCGACGGAGCTGCGAGCCCGGTGAGCCGCATCCTGGTGGTCGACGACGACCCGCGTATCCGGCGCACCCTCGAGGTCAACCTGCGGGCCCGGGGCTACGAAGTCGACCTGGCCGAGACGGGTGAGGAGGCACTGCTGCTGGCCGCCCGCCATCACCCCGACGCC
This sequence comes from uncultured Acidimicrobiia bacterium, assembly GCA_963829165.1. Lineage (GTDB taxonomy): Bacteria > Actinomycetota > Acidimicrobiia > Acidimicrobiales > AC-14 > JAXDMK01. The sequence goes on from CAWHIC010000007.1 coordinate 634,185, forward strand.
GTGATCCTCGACCTGGGCCTGCCCAACATCGACGGGCTCGACGTCGTCCGCGGCCTGCGGGGATGGACCACGGTGCCCATCGTCGTGCTCTCGGGACGGGGCAGCGAGGCGGCCAAGGTCGAGGCGCTCGATCTCGGCGCCGACGACTACCTCACCAAGCCCTTCGGCATGGACGAGCTCTTCGCCCGGCTGCGGGCGGCGGTCCGCCGGGCGGTCCTGCCCGAGGGCCAGGCGGTGGTCACGACGCCCGACTTCGCCATCGACTTCGCAGCCCGGAGGGTGACCCGCGATGGCTCGGCCATCCGGCTCACCCCGACCCAGTGGCACATCGTGGAGGTCCTGATCCGCAACGCCCGCCACCTGGTGACCTATGAGCAATTGCTCCGGGAGGTGTGGGGCCCCGCCTACGGCAAGGAGACGAACTACCTGCGGGTGTTCATGACCCAGATCCGGCACAAGCTCGAGCCCGACCCGGCCCATCCCCGCTACTTCGTCACCGAGCCGGGCATCGGCTTCCGATTCGAGCCCGGTCCGCGGGACTGATAGCGCGGAGCCGAGGACAGGTGGAGGGCATCTGGTCTGCCAGCCCGTCGCCGGTGCCGGCGTCTCCATCGAGCGCCGCCGGGTAGCGGTCGCCCTGGCCGACTGCCTGGCCATGGCGGTGTCGGTGGACGCGCCGACCTCCCGCGCAAAGTTCCCGTGAAGATCGGCGCCCAGGGGTCAATATTCCGCAAGGACGGCGCCGGCCGGCGCCTTTCTGCCCTACAAGGGATCGGTGGAGCCTGATCCCACCTCCCGCACCCTTCTCGGCATCGCCCTCGGCGGACTCGGCTCGCTGGCCGTCGCCATCGGCCTGGTCACGATCCGAGGTCGGATCTCCAACGTCAACGTGGCGCTGGTCCTGGTCGTGGTCGTCCTCGGCGCAGCCGGAATCGGCGGACGGCGGGCGGGGGCGATGGCGGGACTCGTCGCCGCCACCGCCTTCGACTTCTTCCACACCCGGCCCTACGGGCTCCTGAAGATCGCCCGGGTCGACGACATCGTCACCACCCTGCTGCTCCTCGTGGTGGGGCTGGTGATGGGGGAGGTGGTCGAGCGTTCGGGCCGGTTCCGGGAGCGGATGCGCGACGACCAGAAGCAGCTCCGTCGGCTCCACCGGGTGGCCCGTTCGGCGGCGGCCGGCGACCAGGACCGCCGGGACCTGGTGCTGACGGTCACCGCCGAGCTGATCGGCGCCCTCCGACTCCAGGACTGCCGTTTCGAGGTACCACCCTTTCTGACCGAGCTGCCTCACATGGAGCCGGACGGCGTGGTCGCCGGCGCGTCCTACCGGAGCGGATGGGGCGGGCTCGACCTGCCCCGGGAGGGCGTCGACCTCCGGGTGGTGGGTCCGCGGGGGGTTGTCGGCCGGTTCGTGCTCGTCCCCTCCGCGGCGGCGGTCTCATCCGAGCAGGTTCTGGCCGCGATCGCGATGGCCCACGCACTGGCCCTGGCGCTGGCACCAAGTCCGTCATGAGACGATGGCGATGTTGAGCATGGTCAAGCGGCTGATGGTCGGCCGGCCCCTTGCCACCGAGGAGCAGGAGCACCAGAAGCTGCCCAAGTGGGCCCGGTGCTCGGGTCCGTGTCACCAGCCGCAAAGTAGGTGGGTGGCCGGCCTTTGAGACGAGCGACGACGACGACGTACCGGACCCTCGTCGATCAGTGAAACCCCGGCGACTTGCTCTCGGGTGTGAATAGTGGATTGGCCGCCAGGGTTTACGGCTCAACGAGGGGTTTGCTCTCCGTGGCAATATGCGAACGGACATGTCGATTCTCGGTCATCGTCCTGGCCGGGATCTCGTCGTATAGCGCTTCCATGCACTTCGGAAGCAGGCCGCCCTGCTCGGTGGAGTCGTGGACCGATACCATCGCCCAGAGTCGCTCAACCGCTGCAACCTGGGCCGCCGCCGGCATATCCAGCAACCGACCTTGTCAACCGAGTACGGCCCATTAGGTATACACCTCTTTCATACTCAGGATTCAGTTCGTTGCAGGTTTGAAGAGCAGATTGCGCTCTGGGGCCTCAGCAGGAGTTGTGATGGAAATGCCGATGCCAGTTGAGGAACGGGTTAGACGATGCAAGAATCACATTGCACTGGCATTCCGGGTTCGGGTTTGTGTCCCATGAAAGGTGCGCATGAGTGCAGTTGCACTCATTCGATCCGAGAAAGGTGTCGTAGCGGTATAGGGTGACACCCTTATAGTCGCCGGTTGCGCGTCGACAAACGGATGAACGTAGGAGTTGTTGTTTTCTCCATCGCCGAGCCCGTGGTAAACACCATTTATGCCCTCTTCGCGAAAGCTGGTGACGGCCCTCTCGTGAATGGGCGTCGGTGACGTAGCCGGCATCCACCATCTGGGCCACCGGGCCTCCTGAACTGGTCAGTGCTGAAGCTGATCGAACAAGGAGGCCCTGGTGGCTGCCCTCGACGCTATGACGATCCGGCTCCACCTGCGCGCGATCCGCGTGCTGGAGGTGGTGGAGGACCTGCCCGAGTCCCTGGTGGTGGCGGTGGTGGCCATCGCCAACGTGATCCGCTGCTCGGCGTGCGGGCACAAGACCCGAAGCGTCCACGCCACCCGCAAGGTGCGCGTCGCCGACCTGGCCGTGTCGGGCCGGCCCACCACGCTGGTCTGGCACCGCCGCCGGTTCCGCTGTAGGCGCTGTCGCACGACGACGACGGAGACCCATCCGTTCTTCGTCGACCGCATGACCAAGCGTCTGGCCCGGGCGGTGGTGGCCGACGCCAGGGACATGACCGTCGCCGCCGTGGCCCGTCGTCACCACCTGTCGTGGCACCGGGTGATGCGCCTCGTGCTGGCCGAGGGCGAGCTGTTGGCCAGGGCTCGTCGCCATCGGCCGTGCCGGGTGCTGCTGGTCGACGAGAAGTCGATGCGCAAGGGCCGGGGCCAGTTCTCCACCATCCTCACCGACGGCGACCGGGGCCGGGTCATCGCCGTGCTCAAGGGCCGCTCGGCCGAGGTGCTGGGAAGCTTTCTCGCAGCTCAGAGCCCTTCTTGGCGAGCCGGCGTGTCCGTCGTCGTCACCGACATGGCCGAGTGCTACCGGGTTGCCGTGCGCCAGCACCTGCCCCACGCCCGCCACGTGGCCGACCGGTTCCACGTTGTTCGGGGCTTCGCCAAGGTGCTGGTGACGGCCCGCCGCGATGCCCAGCGCAGCCCACTCGGCGAGCCGCACGACGCCGAGGTCTTCCGGGCCCGGTTCCTGTTGATGAAACGCCTGGATCGCCTCAACGGCGAGGAGATGGCCCGCCTGGGGGCCCTCTTCGACGCCCATCCCGAGCTCGGCGTCGTCTGGGGTCTGGTGCAGCGGTTCCACGTGATCTTCTGCGCCGAGAACGACGAGGACGCCCAACGGGCGCTGGAGTGGTTCACCGACGCCTACCTGGCGGCGGGCATCAACCTGGGATCGGCCATCACCACGTTCTGCCGCTGGGGGGTCGAGTCGCTCAACTTCCACAAGACCGGCCGGGCCACCAACGGCGCCTCGGAGGGGGTCAACACCCGCATCGAGGTGCTGGAGCGCATGGCCTACGGGTTCGCCTCGAGAGCCAACTACCGGGCCCGGGTACTTCTGTTCTGCTCCGGTCACCCGCCGGCGCTGGCGAGCTGATGCCGGGATCGCCGATGATGACCGGGAAACCAGTCAGGCGGTCCGATCACCCGGTTTCGCGAAGAACCCATTTATGGTGTGCGTGTGACTCGCAAGGGCTGGTAGCGCTAAGGGGGCCACAGCGACCAATGCCAAGAGGAACACGAGCAGAGGCCCGGCGCCCAGGCTTCAGTCGGTTCGAAGCGGACATCTCATCAGAGTTCATGTCAGGCCTTCCTCCGAGTTCAGCGGAGGCCAAACATCACACCGAGCCGCCGCTTACCGTATACGTCACCAATACAGGTCTGGTCCTGGGGCTGTCAAGTGAACTCTGAGGGGTGTCCACAAGTGGGTGCCGAGTATCTCAGGCGTCACCGGGCCCAAGTCCGACGAAACCGAGGCGCCTACTCTTCGTACCAGGCAACTGACGGTGCCGCCGGCAACGCCGGGAGGCTATTCCAGTGGTGGCGGCTTCCGCGGGACGAGCGGGAGGCTGGATCCTACTTTGCGGCTGGTGACACCAACCGAGCACTGGCCGAGTGACTGGGAATGACGGCGACATCGACGAGTTCGAGGGCCCTCACGCTCAAGGCCGGCGCCGCAGTGGAGCCGAGCGTGGCGGATCCCTGAGCGCCGTCGTCGAGGCCGACGTTGCCAAGGAGGAAGCGTAGGTCGTCGACGACGAGGATGACGACGACTGAGTCGCGATAGGGCAGCGCGCCGGGCTGAGTATCCGCTCGGCCGACGGCTGAAGGACCACCCACGTTCAGGATCCTGCACCGATCCTCGCCACAGGCCCAGCTGGCGGACCGTCCCGAGCTGGCCCTTTCGGCTTAGCGCCAGCTTTCGTTCGGTTGTCCTCACGGGCCCAAGAAAAACAGGAGACCGAGAATTCGGACGTGACCTACGTGTCCCGAACTTCCCAGCCGACCACCCGCCCGTCGGGTAGCACCTCGAAGAGCTGCCCTGGAACGGGGTCCCGGAGAAAGTCGTCGATCGCGTGCAGCCACAGCTCGACGCGCCGGGCGATCGGGATGGCCTGGGGGACGCGGGAGATCATGACCGTGGCGACGGTGTCGGCCGGTAGCTCCGCGAACTCGGTGTCCTGGGTGAGGAACACGAGATCTGGCTCATTGGCGAGTCGCAGCCGAATCTCGTCGTCGGACTGGCCGCGCAGGCCAAGGGTGATGATGTGCTCGGCCTCGTAGCCGGCCTGTTGGAGACGCCGGTAGAGCTGGATGGGGAAGTTCTCGTCGAGGAGGACCCTCATGTCATCGCCGCTCAGGAGACCTCTCGGACTGCGGGCGGCAGATGGGCGGCGACATGGGCCGCATAGCGCACCGCCGCCAGGACCTGGTCACGGCTCAAGCCGTAGGCCTCCTCGACAGCCTCGACGCTCTCACCCGCACCGATGGCGCCGACCACGGTGGCGACGTCGACACGGGTTCCGGCGATGCAGGGTTTCCCGAACCGAACACTCGGGTCCATCGTGATGCCTGGGTAGATCTGCGTGGTGATCGCCTCCCTCTGGCCCGGGTTGAGCGACGAGATGACTCATTCGGCCCCTCGCCTGTTCCGGCGCCTCCTGGTCCAGGTGCCTGGTCCGTGAAAGTGCCGCCCTTGCTTGTGGTGTTGGCAATATCGCTGTTCCGGTCCTGGCCGGCAGGGCTCCAGTGGCTTGAAGCCTACCCCCGCTCGGGCTGATTGTGCCGACTCCGAGCATTGTCGGCACTTGATCGCTAGCCTGTCGCCGGGAGGTCGAGGTGCGACGGGAGTGGGAACCCGAGGAGCTGATCTCATGCTGGACGCTGTTGGAGGAGGACCGCCAGCTGCTGGCCAACAAAAGTGGTGCGACCCGGCTGGGGTTCGCGTTGCTCCTCAAGTACTTCGAGATTGAAGGTCGGTTCCCGCGCCACGCCGCCGAGGTGCCCAAGGCCGCCGTCGACTATGTCGGCGGTCAGGTCAAGGTGGCCCCGCAGGCGTTCGCCGACTACCAGTGGTCGGGCCGCACGATCGAGTACCACCGGGCGCAGGTTCGGAAAGCGCTCGGGTTCCGAGAGGCCACGGTGGGCGACGAGGACAAGCTTGCCGCCTGGCTGGCCGATGAGGTCTGTCCGGTCGAGCTGTCCGACGACCGATTGCGGGGGGCGCTCGTCGCCCGGTGCCGGGTGGAACATATCGAGCCACCCGCGCCCAGTCGGCTGGAGCGGGTCCTCGGGACGGCTCGGGCGACGTCCGAGCAGCGGTTCACTACTGTTGTCGCCTCTCGGCTGACCGCCAAGGCGATCGCTGGGCTCGAAGCGCTGGTCGCCGAGAACGATGCCGAGCAGGACGGGCCCCCCGGATTCCTGGCCGAGCTCAAGGCCGACCCCGGCAAGCGCAACATCGAGACCCTGGTAGTCGAGACCGAGAAGCTGGCCCGGGTGAAGGCCATTGGCCTGCCCGCCGAGCTGTTCGCCGGGTTCTCGGAGAAGCTGGTCGACGCCTGGCGGGCCCGGGCGGCGAGGCTGTACCCCTCCGATCTGCGGGCCTCGCCGACGCCGGTGCGCCTCACGCTGCTGGCCTCACTGTGCTGGGCCCGCCAGACCGAGATCACCGACGGCTTGGTCGACCTGCTCATCAGCCTGGTCCACAAGGTCGATGCCACTGCCGAGCGCAAGGTCGGGGGCGAGCTGCTCGACGACCTCCGCCGGGTGCGGGGCAAGCAGGGCATCCTCTTCGCCTTGGCCGAGGCAGCCCTGAGCCACCCCGACGACACGGTCCGAGACGCGCTGTACCCGGTGGTGAGCGAGGCCACCCTGAAGGACCTGGTGGCCGAGGCCCCGGCCAACGACACCGCGTTCCGCCAGCGGGTGCGCACCGTTCTGCGCTCGTCGTACTCCGCCCACTACCGACGCATGCTGCCCAAGCTGCTGGCCGCCTTGGAGTTCCGCTGCAACAACACCGCCTACCGGCCGGTGATGGACGCCCTCGACCTGCTCCGCCGCTACACCGAACGTCCGGCTCGGGACCGCTTCTACGACGAGGGCGAGAAGGTGCCCATCGAGGGCGTCGTCCCCCGGGAGTGGGCTGACGCGGTGGTGGACGAAGGGGGCCGGGTCGAGCGCATCCCCTACGAGCTGTGCGTGCTGCGCTCTCTGCGGGAGGCCATCCGCCGCCGGGAGGTCTTCGTCGCCGGGGCCACCCGGTGGCGCAACCCCGAGGAGGACCTGCCTGCGGACTTCGAGGCCAATCGCGACGTCCACTACGCCGCCATCCGCCAGCCACTCGACCCCACTGCCTTCGTGGACGATCTCAGGGGACGGTTGGGCGCGGCCCTGACCCGTCTGGACTCGGGCATCGCCGCCGGCACCACCGGCGGGGTCAAGATCACCACCCGCCGGGGCGAGCCCTGGATCAGCGTGCCACCGACGCCGGCGGTGCCCGAGCCGACCAACCTGGTGGCCCTCAAGGCCGAGGTGGAGCGGCGCTGGGGCGCCCTCGACCTGCTCGACATCCTCAAGGAGGCCGACTTCGACGCCGGCTTCACCGAGGAGTTCACCTCCGTCGCCTCCCGGGAGATCACCGACCGGGCCGTCCTGCGCCGGCGCCTGCTGCTGGTTCTCTTCGCCCTCGGCACCAACGTGGGCATCCGCCACGTCGCCGGCGGGGAAGGCGGCGAGTCCGAGGCCATGTTGCGCCGAGTACGGCGGCTTTTCGTGAACCGTGACAATCTCCGCCGGGCCGTGACCCGCCTGGTCAACGCCACCTTCGTCGTGCGCGACGAGGCCCTGTGGGGAAAGGGAACGGCGTGTGCGTCGGACTCCAAGAAGTTCGGCTCTTGGTCGTCCAACTTCATGACCGAGTACCACGTCCGCTACGGCGGGGCCGGCGTCATGATCTATTGGCACGTCGAGCGCAAGAGCCTGTGCATCTACTCCCAGCTCACGAGCTGCTCGGCGTCGGAGGTGGCGGCCATGCTGGAGGGCCTGCTCCGCCACTTCACCTCGGTCGACATCGACCGCAACTACGTCGACACCCACGGGGCCTCGGTGGTGGGCTTCGCCTTCTGTCACCTCCTCGGCTTCAAGCTCATGCCCCGGCTCAAGAACATCGGCGCCGCCCGCCTCTACGGACCGGGCGGCACCGACGACCAGCCGTGGGAGCGGATCTCCCCGGTGATCTCGGCCCGGCCCATCGACTGGGAGCTGATCGCCCGCCAGTACGACCAGCTGGTCAAGTACGCCACCGCCCTGCGCCTGGGGACGGCCGAGGCCGAGCAGGTGCTCCGCCGCTTCACCCGGGGCGGCCCCAAGCACCCCACCTACGCAGCGCTGGAGGAACTGGGCCGGGCGGTGCGGACCATCTTCATCTGCGAGTACCTGGCCTCGGAGGAGATGCGCGAGGAGGTGCACGGCGGCCTTCAGGTGGTGGAGAACTGGAACAGCGCCAACGGCGTCGTCTTCTACGGCAAGGAGGGCGACCTGGCCGGGCCGGACAAGGAGCACCAGGAGGTGTCCATGCTGGCCCTGCACCTGCCGCAAGCCGCTTTGGTTCACGTCAACACCCTCCTTGTGCAACGCGTGCTCTCCGAACCAGCCTGGAAGGAACGGTTCACCGAGGAGGACCAACGGGGCCTTACCGCGCTCTTCTGGTCCAACGTCCGACCGTACGGCTCCTTCGAGCTCGACATGGACCGTCACCTCGACTTCGACCTCGCAGCCACGGCGTGAGCGACCCCGTCCCTGTCCCGGCCGCGACCCGGACCCCGCCCAAGCGCAAGGCCAGGCAGCTGGCCAAGCACCTCAGGGGCGAGCACCCCGACTACGCCTACCTCAAGGCGGTGTTCCGCCATCTGCGGGACGAGCTGGAGATCGAGGTCCAGCGGGAGCCGAAGCGCCTGCCGTACGTGCCCACCGAGGCCGAGATCCGCCGCTACTACGAGGTGGTGTGGACCGGCCGGCGGGGCCAGGACATCGTCCTCATCAAGACGCTGCTGTTCACCGGCGTCAGGGTCTCCGAGCTGGTGCGCATCCGCATCGACGACGTCGACCTGGATGCCTGCCGCATCCGCATCACCCAGGGCAAGGGGGCTAAGGACCGCACCGTGCCCTTCCCGAACTCGTTCAAGGAGACCCTGGCCCTTCACATCGACGCCCAGCGGGCCAAGGCCGCCGCCTTCCTGTTCGAGTCCAGCTGGAAGAAGCCGTACTCGACCCGAGGGGTCCGAGCGCTGCTCGCCCGCTACGCGGCCAAAGCCGGCCTCGAGCACAACATGCCCCCGCACCGGCTGCGGCACTTCCTCTTCACTTGGCTCAAGACCCAGGGCATCGACGACGCCCTGATCCAGCCCTACTCGGGACACGCCTCTCGCACGAGCCTGGAGATCTACTCCCGCATCGCCCTCGGCGACGCTCAGGCGAGCTACGACAAGGTCATCGACCGCTTCCCGGTGTGATCTGGCAGTCTACTTTGCGGTTGGTGACACGGACCCGAGCACTGGGCCAAGTGGATCGGGTTGGCCGTCTTCTCCTCCGACGCCATCTCCTCGACCGCTTACGCCACCGAGGAGATCCTCTTCGTGACGGCCCTGGGCACCTCGAGCCTCGCCCTGGGCCTCTCCAAGCTGGTGCCGATCGCGGTGGCGGTGGCGATCCTGCTGGCGATCGTCACGTTCTCCTACCGGCAGACGATCTTCGCCTACCCGAATGGTGGGGGCTCCTACATCGTCAGCCGGGAGAACCTGGGCGAGACGCCGGCCTTGGTCGCCCGCGCCTCGCTGCTGGTCGACTATGTCCTCACCGTGGCCGTTTCGATCTCGGCCGGGATCGCCGCCATCCTGTCGATCCCGACGTTCCGGGGCTTGGGCGACAAGCGGGTGCTCATGTGCCTGGTGATGATCGCCTTCATCACCGTCGCCAACCTGCGGGGGGCCAAAGAGTCGGGCCGGCTGTTCGCCTTGCCCGCCTACCTCTACATCTTCACCCTCGGGGTGATGCTGGCCATCGGGCTGTTCCAGACCTACTTCGGGGACATCGGCAAGGTGCCGTTCGACCCTGAACGGTCCGAGGGCGCCCGCCAGACGGGCGGGGCCCTCAGCCTGTTCCTCCTCCTGCGGGGGTTCTCGTCGGGAGCGGTCGCCCTGAGCGGGGTGGAGGCCATCTCCAACGGTGTGCCCGCCTTCCGCAGGCCGGAGGCCAAGAACGCGGCCACCACCCTCCTGTGCATGTCGGGGATCCTGGGGACGCTCTTCTTCGGCATCTCCGTGCTCGCCCACCACCTCGAGCCCTATCCGACCCACGAGGAGACGGTCCTGTCCCAGATGGCCCGGGTGGTCCTCGGGCTCGGCCCCTACTACTGGGTCCTCCAGTTCGCCACCGCCGCCATCCTGGTCCTGGCGGCCAACACCGCCTACGCCGATTTCCCCCGTCTCTCCTCGCTCATCGCCCGCGACGGCTACCTGCCCCGGCAGTTCGCCAACCGCGGCGACCGGCTGGTGTTCTCCAACGGCGTGGTGTTCCTGGCGGTGGCCGCCTCCGGGCTGATCGTGGCCTTCGGAGGCATCACCACCGCCCTCATCCCCCTGTACGCGATCGGCGTGTTCACCTCCTTCACCCTCAGCCAGGCGGGCATGGTCCGCCACCACCTGCGGCTGCGGGAGCCGGGGTGGCGGCGGGGAACCGTGATCAACGGGATCGGGGCGGTGGCCACCGGCATCGTCACCCTGATCGTGGCCGTGACCAAGTTCACGATCGGCGCCTGGGTTCCCATCGTGGTCGTCCCGGCCATCATCTTCGTGTTCAAGACGATCAAGCGTCACTACGACAAGCTCGGCCAGGCGATCACGATCACCCCTGACGAGGTGCGACGGGAGGACCTGCGCCACACCGTGGTGGTCCTGGTCCCGAAGGTGCATCGCGGTGTCGTCTCCGCCCTGAACTACGCCAAGTCCCTCCGGCCCGACCACCTCCTCGCCCTCTTCGTGGCGACGGACGACGAGGAGCGGGAACACATGGAGGAGGAATGGCGGCGGTTCGGCTTCGACGTCCCGCTCGAGATCGTCCACTCGCGGTACCGGGACCTGGTGCGACCGGTCGAGCGGTTCCTCGACGAGCTCGATCAACGCTGGCCGAACGACACCGTCACGATCATCATCCCGGAGGTGGTGGTGGGCACCAAGAGCCTGGCCAACCTTCTCCACGGCCAGAGCGCGTTGGCCCTGAAACTGGCGCTGCTCGACCGTCCGGGCACCATCGTGACGTCGGTGCCGTTCCTGCCGAAGCCGGTCCCGGCAGCGGGCGCCGATGTTCCTCAGGGCCGGTCGGTGGACAACAACTAACGTTCGGGGCCGTTGCCAGGCGTCGTTCATCGGAGGTGGGCCGTGTCGAGCGAGTTCCAGAAGCGCAAGGTGGCGGGCGTCTTCTACGCCCTCGACGTCGACCAGGACGGCTACCTGGAGGAAGAGGACTTCCAGTGCCTCACCGACCGGTGGAACGAGATCCGGGACTACCAGCCGGGGACGCCCGAGCACGAGCGGATCACGGCCGTGATGATGGGCTGGTGGCAGGCCCTGCTGGCCGCGTCCGATCTCAACCGTGACAACCGGGTCACGCTCGACGAGGTGATGCTGGTGGTCGACCAGCTGCCCCACGTCCGCGACCAGGTGGAGGCCACCGCCAGCACCATGTTCGACGCGGTCGACGAGAACGGCAACGGCCAGGTCAGCCCGGCCGAGTACAACCAGATGATCGAGGCGTGGAAGGGCGACAAGGTCGACACCGACGGGGTGTTCCGCTTCCTCGACGCCAACGGCGACGGCCACATCTCCCGGGAGGAGTTCGTCGCCCTGTGGGCCGAGTTCTGGATCGGCGACGACCAGGCCCACCCGTCAAAGTGGGTCTTCGGGCCCTTCTGACCTGCATCGTCGAGTCTCGTGGAGGTAGGTCTTGCCCACCAGGTGGAGTGTGCCTGCGGCCTCTCCCGCCCGGATGCCGGCCAGGCAGGCGGCGTCGTCGACGGCGGGCGCGGTCGACGCCGCCACCGCCCGGGAACCGGCCGAGGTCGGCAGCCCGGCCAGGTCGATCAGGTCCTTCACGGCCACCGCCAGCCCCGGGCCCGACTCGGCCAGGCGGACGATGAAGGTGCTCACCGGCCGTAGTGCTCCGGATGGGCGTCCCAACCCTCCAGCTCCAGGTCGCCGGGCGACGGGACCCGGTCGAGCAGCCAGGCAGTGAGCCGGCGCCGGGCGGCGGGGTCGGCCAGGCGGTGGGGAAGGGTGGCGAGGGCGTGGGGCAGCTCCCGGGCGACGTAGCCGTCGGACCAGTCCTCCCACGTGAACCCGAGGCCGAGGTCGGCCTGGTGCACCTCCACCTCCCGCCACCGGTGGAAGGGCAGGAGGGCGCACGGCCGCCGGCCCCCCTCGGTATTGACGCCGTGGCCCTCCCAGGCGTGGTCGGGAAGGGTGGGCCACAGCCGCTCCAAGCGGTCGGAGGCGTGGCGGACATCGTCGACCAGCTCGGCCGCGGTACGGGCGGCACCGGCCTCGATGGCCGCGTTCCGGGTCGCGGCCCCACCGTGGTACTGCTCCCGCTCCTGGCCCGCGGCCGCCCCTTCGAGCATGCGCACGTGCGAGTCGGCGTTGCGGGCCAGGTGGGTGAGGAGGTGGCCGACGGTCCAGCCCGGGAGCAACGACGGCCGACCGACATCGGCGTCGGTGAGGCGGGTCAGTTGGTCCAGGAGGCGGGCGTGGGCCGCGGTCGCCCCCGCGATGTCGGCGTCGGGACGGAAGCTCATCCCCCTATTCAACGGCCTCCGGATGGCGGCCGCCGCCGGCTACTGAAACTGGGGTGCCGGGGGGCCGCGGCGGGTAGACCTGCGGTCATGCGCCGCCTCGCCTCCGCCCCCGTCCTCCTCGTCGCCCTGGCCGCGCTCCTCGCCGGCCCCGCGGTCGCCCAGACGACCATCCTCGACCAGGCCGCGTCCCGCCTCCGGTCGGAGCCCGTCTACGTGGACCCGGAGGCGGATGTGGCGGGCGACGTCGACGAGGACAGCCTGCGCCAGCGCATCCAGGCCTCGGACGCGCCCATCTTCGTGGCCGTCCTGCCCGCGGCCGCCATCGACGAGGGCGGGGGCGACGCCGGCCGCCTGCCCTCGGCGCTGGCCACCCGCACCGGCCTGACCGGGACCTACGGGGTGGTGGCGGGCAGGAGCTTCCGGGGGGGAAGCAACAGCCTGGCTGCCGGACAGGGGGGAGCGCTGGCCACGGCCGCCTTCCAGGCCCACCGTGACGACGGTATCCAGGCGATCCTGGAGGACTTCGTCGAGCGGGTGAGCCGGGCCCAGGCCGCCCGGGGCCCCCAGGCGACCGTCGAGCCGTCCGGGTCTGGGTCGGGCTCGCCCTTCGACGAGGGCGGAGGCGACGCATCCGCGGGCGACGAAGGCGGCGGGGGAGGGGGATCGAGCGTGCTCCCCGTGCTCCTCCTGGCCGGGGCTGCCGGCGGCGGGCTGTGGTACTTCCGGCGCAAGAAGTCGCGGGCGCGGGCAGACGACCAGCGCAACCGCAACGTCCTCGAGGCCCAGCTGGCCGTGCTGGCCGACGACGTGGTCAACCTCGGGCCGCTGGTCGACCTCCATGCCGACGCCCGCCCCGACTACGAGGCGGCGGTGTCGCGGTACCGGGTGGCGCAGGAGGCGTTGCGCGCCACCGACCAGCCCATCGACCTGGTCCGGGTCGGACGCCTCCTCGACGAGGCCCAGTACGCCATGGCCCGGGCCAAGGCGATCACCGAGGGCCGGGAACCGCCGCCCCCGCCCTCCGACCTCAGCCGTCCCGGCCGCCGGGGCGAGCCGCCGGTCGACCTCGACGAGCAGGGCCAGCCCGCCTATGTGGGTGGCGGATCGCCGTTCTACGGCGGCGGCTGGTTCGGCGGCGGCGGGGGGCTGATGACAGGCCTGTTCCTGGGCCAGATGCTGGGCGGCGGCTGGGGCTGGGGCGGCGGCCACGACACCAACGTCTACGTCGACAACGACGGTTCCGACGGGGGCGGCGACGACGGGGGCGGCGACGCGAGGAGGCGGCGACTGGGGCGGAGGCGACTGGGGCGGAGGCATCGGCGGCGGCGACTTCGGGGGTGGCGACTGGGGAGGCGGCGACATCGGCGGGGGCGACTTCTAGCCCGTTCCCCCTCACCCGCCGGCGAGCACGACCTCTGCCGCCGGCTCCTCCGGTGCCACGAACCCCAGCAGGCGCCGGCCCTCGTCCTCCACCGCCGCCCAGTCGTCGTCCGTCCACCTCCAGAGGGGACGGATGACAAGGCGGGCGGGGACGGTTTTGAAGTTCCACCACGCCGCCAGCAGCCCGTCGACCAGCACCGATCCCTGGATGCTGTTCACGCCCTCGGGCGACGACGCCGCGGCCGCGGGGTGGAAGAACCGGGACCGGTCGTCGTGGCCGAGGAGGACGTTGTCGTACTCGGGCAGGAATCGGGGCGGCGCCGGTGTCGACGGGTCGGGCCGGGGGGCGTCGGGCAGGTCGAACAGCTCCCGCCCGCCCTCGTCCCGGAACACCCGCAGCTGCGGCCGCAGCCGGTCGGCCACCTCCCGCAGGTGGGTGAGGCCGCACCACCGCTGCATGTCCATCGCCGAGGCGGGGCCGAAGGCGGCCAGGTAACGCAGCATCAGCTCGTCCCGCGGGATTCCCGGGTCGAGGGGCCGGCCCAGCCAGGCTTCGATCGTGGTCCAGGTCGGACGGCTGCTGGTGTGCCACAGGCCCCGAGGCGGGATCTGGACCACCGGCAGGCGGAAGGTGGCCGCCGCGGCCAACGACGCCGGGTCCCGGTCCGGCCAGCGCTCGCCGAGCAGGCGTCGAAGCTCGACCCCGGCGAGTGGCTTCTCCTCGACCAGCGCCCGGCCGGCGGCGACCACCTCGTCGACATCCATCCCCACCAGGTGCCGCCCGAACGGCCCTCCCGGGCTCACGCCACGATCGAGCACCGGCTGCATCACCGGTCGCAGCCGGAGCCCGTCCCCGGCGGTCACCAGGTGCAGCGTCGCTCGCATCAGCCCCATCCGCACCGCCCGCCGGCCCGCCACCAGGCTCTCCAGCTCCTCGGCCCGGAAGCCCACCAGTCTCGACCACAGGGCCAGGTAGGGGTTCCTCGGCACCTGGGCCTGCATGCCGACCAGATGCTCCACCATGTCGGCCGCGGGCAGTGCCACCCGCTCCAGCAGGTGCTGGCGGGCGAGGGTGGCCCGGTTGAGGGCCTGCGGGCTCAGGGTCTCGATCACCCCTGCATGCTTGCCTATCGAGCTCGCTCACCGGGCTCGCTCATCGGGCTCGCTCACCGGGCTCGCTCACCGGCTCGACCGATTGGATCTGGCCGACGGGGCTGGCGCTAGCGTCGAGGACGACCATGGAGCAGCCGGCCGCACCTCCCCTGCGGCTGCGGGATGCGCCGGCCGCGCCTCCCACCGCGGCGAGCGCGACGTGGGCCGTCCTCCGCCTGGTCCGGGCCGAGAACTGCGTTATGGCCGGCGTGGCCACCCTCGTCGGGGCGGGAACGACCGGCACCGCGGGCACCGCCGTCGTCGGCGTCGCCGGCTCGATGGCGGTGGTCATGCTCGTCCTCGCCTTCGGCAACGTGGTCAACGATGTCGCCGACCAGGACTCCGACCGCCTGGGCAAGCCCCGTCGCCCCTTGCCCTCGGGCCGAGTTTCCACCTCCCAGGCCTCGGGCCTGGCCGTCGCCCTCCTGGTGGCCGCCCTCGCCGTCACCATCGTCACCGCCCCCCGGCAACTGGCCTGGGTGGTGGCCATGGCCGCGGTGGCGGCGCTCTACACGCCCTTCCTCAAGCAGGTCCCGCTCCTGGGCAACGCCGTCTTCGCCGCCCAGTGCGGCGCCACCCTCGTGTTCGGCGCCCGGGCCGCCGGGGGAGTGCGCCCGCCGACCCTCGCCGCCGCCCTCCTGGTGGCGGTCGGGATCCTGTGCGTGGAGGTGGCCAAGACGGTGGAGGACGACGACGCCGACCGAGCCGTCGGCACCCGCACCGTCGCCCACCTGGTGGCGGTCATCCACCAGCCCCGCCTGGTGGGGGGCTTCGCCGCCGCCTACGTGGCCGTGTGGGCCCTGATCTGGCCCACCGCCCACAGCCCCCTGCTCTTCGCCCTCGCCGCCGCCCCCGCCTTGCCCCTCCTGGCCTTCGCCGCCCTCCCCCCCGGCCGCCGCCCCCCCTCGGCCCGGGTCGCCCGCTTCGTGGTGGCCAGCAAGTGCCTGTGGCCCCTCGCCCTGCTCGCCCTGGCCGGCCTGTAGCGAATCGGGCGCGACCAGGGCCCGGGAACGGGGAGACTGGTTGCGGTGTTGGACCGATGAGTTCGCCGTCGGGGCGGCGTCGAACCCGGGTGAAGGGAACGAGATGGCAGCAGGGGTGAAGGGGGCAGGCACGTGAACGTCGACATGAACGGGTGGATGGCGCTGCACAGCGCCATGCAGGGCGAACCGCCCAAGAAGGCGTTCACCAAGGAGATCCTGGTCCGGGTGTGGCAGTTCGCCAAGCCCTACCACCGGGCCCTGCTCGGCTTCCTGGCCACGAGCGTGCTGGCGGCCGTGCTCACCGTCGCCACCCCGCTGCTGGCGGGCCGGGTGGTCGACGTGATCGTCGACGGCGGCTCCAGCGGCACGGTCGTCACCCTCGCCATCGTCATGGTCTTCCTGGCCCTGCTCGACGCGGTCATCGGCATCGTCGGCCGCTGGCAGTCGGCCAAGATCGGTGAGGGCCTCATCCTCGACCTCCGCTCGGCCGTGTTCGGTCACATCCAGCGCATGCCGGTGGCCTTCTTCACCCGCACCCGTACCGGGGCCCTCGTCAGCCGCCTCGACAACGACGTCATCGGCGCCCAACGGGCCTTCACCTGGACCCTCTCCGGCTTCGTCGGCAACCTCATCACCCTGCTGCTCACCCTGGGCGTGATGCTGCGGCTGTCGTGGTCGATCACCCTGATGGCGCTCGTCCTGCTCCCGGTGTTCATCATCCCGGCCCGCCGCATGGGCACCAAGCTGGCCGACCTCCAGCGGGAGGCGTCCGACAACAACGCGGCCATGACCACCCAGATGACCGAGCGCTTCTCCGCCCCCGGCGCCACCCTGGTCAAGCTCTTCGGCCGTCCCGCCGACGAGGTGGCCGAGTTCGGCTCCCGGGCCTCCCGGGTGCGCGACATCGGGGTGCGCACGGCCATGGCCCAGTGGGTCTTCCTCACCGCCCTCAGCCTGGTCTCCTCCCTGGCCCTGGCCCTCGTCTACGGCCTGGGCGGTTGGCTCGCCCTGCGGGGACGGTTGGATGCGGGCACCGTCGTCACCCTGGCCCTGCTCCTCACCCGTCTCTACGCTCCCCTCACCGCCCTGGCCAGCGCCCGGGTCGACGCCATGACCGCCCTGGTCAGCTTCGAGCGGGTGTTCGAGGTCCTCGACGTGGTCCCGCTCATCCAGGAGAAGCCCGACGCGGTGCCCGTGCCCGACGGCCCCGTCTCGCTCGAGTTCGACGACGTCCGCTTCGCCTACCCGTCGGCCGACAAGTTCTCCCTCGCCTCGCTGGAGGAGGTCCTCACCCTCGACAGCCGGGGCGGCGAGGAGGTGCTCAAAGGCGTCTCCTTCCGGGTCGAGCCGGGTCAGCTGGTCGCTCTGGTCGGGTCCTCCGGCGGCGGCAAGTCCACCATCGCCTCCCTGGCGCCCCGCCTGTACGACGTCGACAGCGGGACGGTGAAGCTGTCCGGCGTCGACACCCGCGACCTCACCTTCGACTCCATCCGCCGGTCGCTGGGCATGGTCACCCAGGACGGGCACCTCTTCCACGACACCCTCGGAGCCAACCTCCGCTTCGCTCGCCCCAGCGCCACCGACGAGGAGCTGTGGGACGCCCTGCGCAAGGCCCGGCTGGCCGACCTGGTCCAGTCGCTGCCCGACAAGCTCGACACCCTGGTGGGGGAGCGCGGCTACCGGCTCTCCGGCGGCGAGCGCCAACGCCTCACCATCGCCCGCCTGCTGCTGGCCCAGCCCCAGGTCGTCATCCTCGACGAGGCCACCGCCCACCTCGACTCGGAGTCGGAGGCGGCGGTGCAGGAGGCCCTCGGCCACGCCCTCGCCGGCCGCACGGCCCTCGTCATCGCCCACCGGCTCTCCACCATCCGCGCCGCCGACCTCATCCTGGTGGTCGAGGCCGGCCGCATCGTGGAGCGGGGCACCCACGACGAGCTGCTCCTGGCCGGCGGCCGCTACGCCGAGCTCTACAACACCCAGTACTCGCAGGGCCCCCAGCCCGCCGGCGCCGTAGCCTGACGCGGCCCGCAGCAACGACAACCAGCAGGCGACGTCGAACGGAGAGAGCCATGACGGCGGGGACGAACGTCCGGTACCGGAACCTGGCGGTGGCGGTGGCGCTGACCTTGGCGCTCGCGCTCGGCGCCTGCGGGGGCGGCGGCGGGGGCGACGTCCCCGGCACCCAGGAGGACAAGGCTCGGGCCGAGCGCATCGTCCTCACCGACGCCGACCTGCCCGGTCTCGCCCGGCAGGACGACGACGACGCCGACGACGAGTCCGACCCGTTCCGGAAGTGCCTCAACGACAACCAGGTGCTCGTCGACCTGGGCGAGGGGCCCCGCAGCGCGGAGGCCACCTTCGGCGACGCCGCGGAGACCGTCGTGCGGTCGTCGGCCGTGAACCTGGCCGAGAACGACGACGACGCCAAGGCCGCCTTCGACGAGGTGGAGCGGCCCACCTTCGTGGGCTGCTTCGAGGACGCCATCACCACCGGGTTCGAGGAGGGGATCGGCGAGAGCGCCAACCTCGAGAACCTGAAGGTCGACGAGCTCTCCGTCGACAAGTTCGGCGACGAGACGGTGGCCTACCGGGCCACGGTCGACGTGGTCGCGGCCCAGGAGAAGCTGTCCCTCGCCTTCGACTACGTCTTCTTCCGGGTCGACCGGGCCATCGCGGTGCTGTTCTCCTTCGACGTGGGCCAGAAATTCGACGAGGCCGAGCGCAACCGCCTGTCCGAAGTCCTCACCGACCGCATGGAGAACGAGCTCTAGCTCCGAAGGAAGGGGGAGACCGATGGCTGGCGTTCCTCCCGTCGGGGCGGCCGCGGGCGGAGTCATCCACCTCGGCCGCGACCTCACCGTCAACCGCCTGGGCTTCGGCGCCATGCGGATCACCGGTCCCGGCATCCTGGGCGAGCCCCCCGACCGCGCCCAGGCCACGGCCGTCCTCCGCCGGGCCGTCGAGCTCGGCGTCAACTTCATCGACACCGCCGACAGCTACGGCCCCCACGTCAGCGAGAACCTCATCGCCGAGGCGCTCGCACCCCTACCCGCCGGGCCTGGTGCTGGCCACCAAGGGTGGTCTGGAACGCCCCGGTCCCGGCCAGTGGACTCCGAACGGCCGCCCGGAGCACCTCCGCCAGGCCTGCGACGGCAGCCTCCGCCGGTTGCGGCTCGACCAGATACCGCTCTACCAGTTCCACCGGCCCGACCCCGACGTCCCGCTCGAAGAGTCGATCGGCGCCCTGGCCGAGCTGCAGGCGGAGGGCAAGATCCGCCATCTCGGGCTGTGCAACGTCACCGAGGAGCAGCTGGGCGCGGCCCAGCGGATCACGGCCGTCGTCTCGGTCCAGAATCGCTACAACGTCCGCGACCGCCGCTCGGAGGGCCTGGTCGACCTCTGCCGGCGCGACGGCCTGGCGTTCCTGCCGTGGGCCCCGATCAAGGAGATCGAGGCCGTCCCCGTCGTCGTCCGCCATCGCCCGCGAGCACGGAGCCACTCCCACCCAGGTGGCCTTGGCCTGGCTGTTGCAGCGCTCGCCGGCGATGCTGCCGATCCCCGGCACCGGCACCGTGGCCCACCTCGAGGAGAACGTCGCCGCCGCCGGCCTCGACCTGTCCCCCCGGAGGTGGCGGCGATCACCGACGGGCAGGGGACGGCCGACTGAGCTGAGCCGGGTTCAGCCCACCTTGATGACCCGGCTGTGGGGCGCCGAACCGAGCTCGTGGGGCGGCGGCTTCGGTGTTTCTCCCGGCAGCAGGACCTCGATGCTCTGCATCATCCCGCTGTCCTCGTGGGCCAGGATGTGGCAGTGGAACACGAACCACCCGTTGAAATCGACGAAGTGGTTCATGATCACGACCTGGCCCGCCACCAGCTGGCCGGCCTCGTTGGTGTAGGAGGCCGGGATCTGCACCACGTCCTCGGTGCCCTGCGGGGTTGAGGACACCCCGTTGACGCTGAGGACCTGGAACTCGTTGACGTGGATGTGGAACGGGTGGATGGCCGTCGAGACGTTGCACAGGGTCCACCGCTCGTAGGTGCCGATGCGCACGGCCACGTCGAGCCGGTTGGGATCGAACACCTGGCCGTTGATCATCCAGTTCGTGCCCGACTGCGTGGCGGGGGGTGTGGGGCAGACGCCGACGGGCGCGGGGGCGGTGCTCGTCGTGGTGGCACCGGCGGTGGTGGTGGTCGTGGCCGGCGGCGTGCCGAGCATGAAGGTGAAGGTGCGTTCGGCGTCGGGCACGATGGCGGACCAGTCGTCCCGTAGCCCGTCGTCGGGCGCGTTGATGGTGATCGTTCCCTCGGCCGGCGCCACCCGGTTGGTCGGCACGACCTTGACGTTGGCCAGGGTGTACTGCGGGTTGCTGCCGGTGCCGCGGCGGCGCCGAGTCGGTGGAGAGCAGCTTGTACTCGCCCGGGGTGCCGCTGCCGACGACGACGGCGTCGAAGCGCTTCCCGGGAGGCAGCACCAGGCTGTCGACGGGCGCGGCGGGGCCGTTGAACAGCGGGTTCCCGTCCTCCGCCACCACGACGAACTGATGGCCCGTCAGCTGCAGGTAGTAGGTCTTGTCGGGGCCGATGGCGGCCAGGCGCCACAGCTCGGGCTGGTTCTGACCCAGTCTCCGCGTTCGGCGTGAGGATGCCGTTCACCAGCCGGGTGGTGGTCGTCCCGGACAGGCTCGTCTGGGGGACGGCGCCGCCGACGGTGTAGACCTCCCGCAACGCCAGCTGGCGCTGCGGGATCCCCTGGTAGCTCGGGCGGCAGCGCCGCTTCGACGCCGTCGACGATGAGCATCCCCGACAACCCGCCGTTGACCTGGAGCTGGGTGTCGCCGTGGTAGTGCACGTGGTACCAGTACGTGCCCGCGGGATGGTTGGCGGGCAGGTTCACCACCGATTCGTGGGTGGTCTTGGGGGCGAAGGTGCGGAACACGTTGTCGGACTTGTCCAGCGGCGACACGTGGAGGCCGTGGTAGTGGATGTTGGTGTCGTTGGTGAGGTCGTTGACGAACGTCACCGTGATCGTGCCCCCGGGGCTCACGTGGATCGTCGGCCCGTCGATCTTGGGGACCAGCTTCGTCCCGCCCGCGGGCGTCGCCTCGAAGGGGGTGGCGGCCAGGGGCTGGCCGGAGACCATGATCGTCTGCGCCTTGACGTCGAGGGTGACGGCGACGTTGCCCGCCTGGGCCGGGATCTGCTGGGGTTCCTCGAAGGGCAGCTGACCGGGCTGGGGGTTCCACGCGGGAAGGGTGGTGGTGGTCTCCGCCTCGCCCAGGTCGCTCGGTTCGTCACCGCTGTCGCTGCAACCGGCCACGACCAGCGCGGAAACGGCCAAGATCGCCAACGACCTTCTCATTCGCCTCGCCCCTTCTCTCGGAGTAACGCCTGGCGGCAGAACGCTTGCAGCAGCTGCCGGCGGCTGGCGGACATGTCCCGGGTGCGGGGCATGTAGGTCACCTTCATCCACAGCCCGGGGTCGATCGTCTTCAGGATGGCGGCCGCCTGGCCGACGACCGCCTTCTCCGAGTTGAGCAACACGTGACGGTCCATCACCGGGTACAGGAGGTAGTACGTCCGGAGCACCTTCTGGTAGACGACGTCCCACGTCAGCTGCTCGTTGCCGACGAGGGTCTCCGCCTTCGGGTCCTCGTAGAAGACGCTGAAGTCCTCGTCGTTGGGCAGGATGCGCAAGCTGATCGACGGCGCGTTGGTGAGGGCGGGCGGGTTCATGTAGTCGGTGTACTTCTCGGGGGGCGCCGGGTCGGTGCCTCCCTTCACCGAGAAGCTGAACAGGTAGTCGCCGGGCGCGCCGGTGTCGACCACGATGGGCTGGCCCGGAGCCTGTTCGGTAGTGATCGCCTGCCTCAGACCGGGGTCCTGGAGCGGGATCGATCGGTACTGCCACACGGTGATCGGTGGGCACTCTTCGGCAGAGAGCTCTCGTCCCCGCCGGAACACCGCCACCGAGGCCGGCTCGAGCGTTCCCTGGTTCAGGAACGTCGATCCGGTCCCGTGCTGCTCGGCGTAGATGGCCTGCTGGTTCGTCACGACGAAGTGGTCGGTCTCGTCGAGGACAGGCCCGACGTCCTGCGCCACCAGCGAGAACGTGGCGTCCGGGTCGCCGGCGAGGAGCTTCTGGACGGGCTCGTTGGCGGAGATGTCGAAGTCGAAGACCCATCCCTGGGCGTCGCCCCCGGCGGTGTCGGCGTAGTTGACGGTGGCGACCTGGGCCGTGGCCGACCCCGAGCTGACGATCAGGGCGACCGGGCCGAAGTCGAACTTCGGGTTGGTGGCGGGGGGGCCGGGCTGGAAGTTGTCGGGAAAGGTCCCCAGGAAGTCGGCCGCCACCGTCGATCCCCGGTCCCGCAGCACCGCCGGTCCCAACGAGATCAGCCCCCCGCCGTTGTTGTTCGTCCCCGGCGTCTTGATGGTGGGTTGGTTGTTCACGAGGAGCCGTCCCACGGGCGTGGTCAGGATGGTCTCGTCGGCGTGCAGCGGGGCGATCGTGCCCACGATCTGGGCCACGGCCGGGTTCTGGCCCCCGACCTGGTAGATGGCCTCGAGACCGGCGTTGGTGGTCTCGCCCTCTTGGAGCCCGAACAGGTAGTAGCGGAGCACGACGCCGACGATGCCCGGGTCGTCGAAGCCGGGCAGGGTGGCCGGGTGGCCCCGTACGACGTGGTAGACGTACCCGCCCGCGCCCCCGTCGGCGGTGAGGTTGACGTTCCGGTAGAAGTTCAGCCACTGGCAGGCACCCTTGGAGGGCGTGCCGGTGAGGAACGTGGTCCCGCCTCCCGCCAGTGTCACCTGGTCGATGAAGAACTGGGTGGCCGGAGGCGACCCTTCCGAGTTGACATCGGTGATGTGGCCGCCGGCGAAGGTGAGAGCGGCCCCCAGCAGCTGGGTCGCGGGCACACCGCTTTCGGGCTCGGTGTAGGTCGTCCCGGGCCCGGTCGTCACGCCCACCACCTGCGCCTTCAGGGTCGTGCCCAGGTCGCCGTAGTAGTTCCACTCGGCGGGCACGATCTGCGCCGGCTGCGGGTCGTTGCCCACCGTGTCGAACGTCTGCGCCTGCTGGACCCAGGCCCGGAACGCCTCGTCGTCCATGCCGTAGGTGATCGCCCGGACCAGCTTGGAGTCGATCAGCCCCAAGGCCTGCCCCGACCCGGGCCCCGAGCCCGGGGGAAGGACGTAGGCGTTGGCATAGTCGCAGTTGTTGGCGGTGGCCGGGTTGAGGGTCAGCGTCCCCGAGAAGTTGACCCGGGGATAGTCGAAGACTGTCATCGGTGCTCCTCCGTAAGGCCGTTGACGCTCAGGGTCACTCCGGTCGTCGGGCGAGGGAGACCGGCGGCCAGGGCCATCAGCGACGACTGCTTCGCCGGCCCGATCTCTCCCACGGTCTTCCAGGCCACGCCGACCACGGCCCGGACCGCGCCCTCCTCGTCGATCACGGGCAGGGCGATGGCGGCCCCGGCGCCCACCGCCCTCGCCCCCGGCCGGACACCACCACCGGCGTCGTCGGACTGCAGGTTGCAGCTCTGCACCGGCGCCTTCGACACCTGGGCCATCCCCGCCATGCCCTTGCCCTCGGCCACGTGGGTGACGACGTCGATGACGGGCGCGGGGATGTTGTGGTCGGCGACGAGGTATAGGTCGCAGTCCCGCCGGACGTGCACGGTGCCCGCCACGCCGCCCACATCGGCGATGAACGCCTCGAGCCACTGCTGCTGGGGCACGTCACGCTCGTACATCTCCCACCTTCCGGCCCCAGCCGTGTGGACGGGATTCTGACGCAACCAACGCCTCATTGCCAGGGGTGGGCTCTCCGGAGCCGAATGCGGGCGACGTAGTGTCCGACGCGTGCCGAAGGTGCGCGTTCTCGGCGGGGGCGTCTCCGGCGTCACCACCGGGATCGTGCTCCGCCTGCTCGGCTGCGACGTGACGATCGTGGCCGAGAAGCTGATGGACGAACCTGGTCTCGACGATCCCGAGCTCGGCGACCCGACGTTCGCCTCGGTGTTCCCCGCAGCCTCGATCATTCCCAACCTCGCCGTGGAACACGGAGGCTGGCACGCCGCCACCGCCCTGCACTTCTTCGGCGCGCTCCAGTCGGTTTCGGGGGCGGGCGTGCGCCGGCAGCGCCACTACGACGTCTGCGAAGCGCCGTCCCCCGCGCCGGCCTTCGCCCGGGCGCTCGACGGCTTCGAGGAGTTCACCACCGGGACCGACGACCCCCGGGTGCCCCGTCGCACCGGGTGCGACCGGGTGTGGGGCTGGTCGTTCGACTGCCTCTTCGCCGAGATGCCGACGTACCGCCGGTGGCTGCTCGACCTCTTCAAGGTCCTCGGCGGCACGTTCGACCCGTGTCGACGGGTCACCCGCCAGGACCTCGATCGCTTTCCCGAGCCCGTCGTCGTCAACTGCACCGGCTTCGGCAGCGGGGCCCTGTTCGACACCCGACCGGAGCTGACGTTGGTGAAGGGCATCCTGGTGAAGGTGGCGTCGCCGCCCTCCGGCACGCCTCCCGTGAGCTACAGCTACACGCCGGACCGGTCGGTGTACGCCCGGCCGTCCGGGGCCGCGGCCAACGTCTACTTCTACCCGAGGGCCGACTGCTGGCTGCTCGGAGGCACTCGGTGGCCCGGAACCATCGACCATTCGGGGCGCTGGACAGGCGAGGAGCCCCACGGGCCCACGCTCGCCATCGACGGGATCGACGTCCCCACGGCGATCGTCGAGGTGAATCGCGACCTCATCACATCGCTGACCGGCGTCGACATCGCCGGCTGCGAACGACGGGCCGTCTTCGGCTTCCGGTGCCAGCGCCGCGCCGCCCTGGGCGGGCTACGGCTCGAGCCCGAGGCCGTCGGCGACAAGCTCGTCGTCCACAACTACGCCCACGGGGGAGCCGGCGTCACCCTGTCCTGGAGCTCGGCCCTCCGCGTCGCCCGGATGGTCGCGGCCGCCAGCGGTCCCGGCCACCGGACGACGACCGCCGACGGCAACCCCGTCGTCGGCCGCCTGTCCGAGCTCGTGGCCGTCGCCTTGCCCGACACCCCCGGCTGAACGGCCTCTTTCACGATCGCGGCTGCGCCCCCGCGGCCACCGACCGTCGCCCGGCCACCGCCGCCCGGGCCTCGTCGACGTCGGAGAACTCGAACCGGGTGTCGCCGACGATCTGGTCCCGTTCGTGGCCCTTTCCCGCGATCAGGAGAACGTCACCCGGGGCCAGGGACGCCACCGCCTCGTGGATCGCCTTGCGGCGGTCGGGCTCCACCCGATGGGGGGTGCGACCGGCGAGGACGTCGTCGATGATCGCCTGCGGGTCCTCGTGGCGGGGATTGTCCGACGTCACCACCACCCGGTCGGCGTGAGCCAGGGCGGCGTCGAGCATCAAGGGCCGCTTGCCCCGGTCACGATCGCCGCCACAGCCGAAGACCACCCACAGGAGGCGGCGGGTGACGGGTCGCAGTGCGGCCAGCACCGTCGCCAGGGCCGCCGGCGTATGGGCGTAGTCCACCAGGACGTCGACGCCGGGATCGCCCACCGGCTGGAGCCGGCCCGGGGGTAACCCCAGCCGGCCGAGAACGCCGACGATCTCGTCGGGCGCGAACCCGAGGGCCCGCCCGGCGGCGAAGGTGGCGGCGACGTTGAGGGCGTTGTGTTCACCGAACAGGGGAACGGTGATCGACCACGCCCCGCCCGGCTGGCACAGCTGGAAGGAGCTGCGCCCCATCTCCTGGCGGTGGTGACGGATCGACAGGTCGGCGTCGGCGGCGAAGCCGAAGGTCACGAGGGTGACGTCCCTCCGGCGCAGCCCCTCGGCCAGGGCCCGCCCGAGGGGGTCGTCGACGCAGACGATCGCCGTCCGGGGCCGCTTGACCGACTCCTCCAGCACGTCGAAGAGGCGGCACTTGGCCGCGGAGTACGCCTCCATCGTCCCGTGGTAGTCGAGGTGGTCCCGGGTCAGGTTCATGAAGATGGCGACGTCGAGGTCGATGCCCGACCACCGGCGCTCGTCCAACGAGCGCGATGTCGCCTCGATGCAGGCGTAGGACACCCCCGCGTCGGCGGCCCGCAGCAACGTGCGGTTGAGGGTGAGCGAGTTGGGGCCCTCCGGCCCCGGGTACTCCTCCCAGTACTGCCCGTCCACCTCGATGCCGAGGGTCCCCAGCCGCAGCGAAGGGTGGCCGAACGCCCCGACCAGCTTCGAGGTGAGCCAGTGCACGGTGGTCTTGCCGTTGGTCCCCGTGACGGCCACGACCTTCATGGGGCGGGACGGGTAGCCGACGAAGAAGCTGGCCAGATGGCCGGCCGCCACCCGGGCGTTGCCCACGACGATGCCGGGGGAGCCTTCGAGGGCCCCGGGCGTCTCGACCACCAGGGCCGTCGCACCGAGGTGCCGGGCCCGCTGGGCGTTGGTGCGTCCCGCCCCGCCGCACTCCTCGTAGTCGGCGAAGATGTCCCCCGGCGAGACCCTCTCCGCCTCCACCGCCAGCCCTGACACCACGACATCGGGATCACCGACCACCTGGCCGTGGACGAGGGCGGCGAGGTCGCCGGTGGTGGCGACGGTGCCCATCGAGGGAGGGGAGGTCGCGCTCAGCCCGCGCCCACGTGCTCGTCGACCAGGCGGTCCATCTTGTGGGCCTTGTAGGGGTTGCCGCCCCTGAGGGCCAGACCCGGGAACAGCTCGCCGGCGTCGTGCTGGGCCCGGAGCCGGGGGCAACTGAGGATCTGGCGGGCCAGGTGGTGTCCCACGACGGTCGGGGCGTAGGCACCCTCGCGTCCCGGCACGGCTGGTAGCTGCGGGGAAACCACCGCCTCCGCGTCGAGCCCGAAGAAGAACACCATCGACTGCCGAGGCCGGGAGCCGGCCCGCACCCGGTGAAGGGGCGACTCGACCCGGCCGGCAGTGACGATCTCGAGGATGTCGCCCGCCAGCACGAGGAACTCCGAGGGGTCGGCGGTCGAAGCCCGGTGCCAACGCCCGGTTCGGTCGCACAGCTCGAACCCGGGGGACGACTCCGAGATGATCGTGAACAGCTCGAAGTCGGTGTGGGGCACGATCCGAACCTGGTCGTCCTCGGCTGCCCTCGCCTCGTAGTTGATCATCCGCAGCAGGCTGACGGGCTGTTCGGCCCGGTCGGCCAGGTAGGTCGGATCGAGGCCGACGCCCGCCGCCACCGGCCCGAGCAGGCGTTGCCCCAGGTCGAGCATGGCCTCGAAGAAGCGGTAGGCCTCATCCCGAAATCCGGCCAGCGTCGGCCACAGGTTGGGCCCGTGGAGCCCTCCGGTGAGGCTGCTCGGCGATTCCCTCTCGACCTCGAGCCCCACCTCGTAGGTCTCGTAGCTGCGCCGGCCCGACGTCATGACCCGGTGCCAGCCCCGAGCCAGTCCGTTCGAGCCCACCTCGAAGGGTTGCTTCTCCTCGTCGTCGAGGCTGCGCAAGCGCCGGCTGGCGTCGTAGGCCCCGGCCAACACCCCGTCGTCGACCTGGTGCCCGCGCAGGTAGAAGGCGCCCATGTCGCACAGGGCGTCGGCGATGGCCAGCGAGGCCGCCGCCGGCCGCCCGTCGAGGTCGACCGTCGCGATCACGGGCCGTCGCCACCGCTGGGTCGCGCCGACGACGCCCCCGGCGTGATGTTCATCCCGCCTCCATCCCTGTCGACTGGTTCGCCACCAGCCTGATCCGGTCGGCCGAGCCTATGGGACCGGACTCCATGGTGCCGGATGGTGGCGACTGCTAGCGTTTCGGATCGGAGCTGGGCGAGGAACTTTGGGCGTCGGGACGCCGGAGGTTGTGCGGGAATGAGACAGCGAACCACACTTCTGCTGTGGCCTTGTTCGGGCTGGTGAGCTGCAGTTTCAGCGGTGAATCTCCTACGATCACGTCCGTTCCTGGCGCCCGGTGGACGAGCGCTCGTGGCGGTGGTATCGGCTCTCTCGATGCTCGCCTCGTGCACGAGCACATCCCGTGACGAGGCCGTCGCCGTGCTCTACGCGGGATCTCTGGCCACCGTCATGGACAACGGAGTCGGGCCCGCGTTCGACCAGGCCACCGACTTCGACTACCAGGGCGAGGCCCAGGGTTCACTGGGTGCCGCCCACATGATCCGGGATCGTCTCCGGAGCCCGGACGTCTTCATCAGCGCCGACCCGTCGGTCAACGAGAAGGTCCTGATGGGGAGCGAGAACCGGAACATCGTCAGCTGGTTCGTGGTCGTGGCGTCCTCCCAGCTCGTGCTCGCCTACAGCCCGAAGAGCCGCTTCGCCGCCGACTTCGCCGCGGCCGAGGCCGGTACCACGCCCTGGTACGAGGTCCTCCAGAAACCGGGCCTGCGCTTCGGCCGGGGCGACCCCACCATCGACCCCAAGGGCTATCGAACCCTCTTCCTCTTCGCCCTCGCGGCCAAGCACTACGGTCACCCGGAGATCGCGGGCCTGCTCGGCGATCCGCTCAACCCCGACCAGATCCTGCCCGAAGTGGCCCTGCTGGCGAGGATCGAATCGGGGCAGTTCGACGCCGGCATCTTCTACAAACACGAGGTCGTGGCCCGCGAGCTGCCGTTCGTGAGCTTTCCGCCCGAGATCAACCTGGGTGACGCCGCCTTTTCCGACCTCTACGCCGAGGCCACGTACACGACACCCGGGGGTGAGCTGGTCCAGGGCGGCCCGATTCTGTTCACCGCCGCCATTCCGAGCACGGTGCAGAACCAGGCGGGCGCGGAGGCGTTCGTCCGGTTCCTGCTCTCCTCCGACGACCGGCTCACCGCCTTCGGGTTCGGAGCCGTCGAACATCAGGTCGGCGGCGACGGCAGCCAGGTGCCGCCCGGTGTGCGCAGCCTCATTTCGGGAAGTTTCACGCCCTGATGCGATCGCGACGGCCGCGACCCACAGTGCTGATCTTCGGTGCTCTGGGTGGCCTGCTCCTGCTCGCCCTGGCGCTCCCCATCGCCAACCTGGTGGTGCACGCCGACTGGTCCCGGTGGTCGACGTCGCTCCGGGATCCCGACGCCGCCGACGCCCTGCGCACGTCGCTGGCGACCTCGGCGGTGGCGGTGACGATCATGACCTTGCTCGGCGTTCCCCTCGGCTACGTGCTCGCCCGCAGCCGTCTCCCCGGCAAGAAGCTCCTCATCGGCCTCGTCTTCCTGCCCATGGTCGCTCCCGGCCTGGCCGGGGGGATCCTCCTGTTGCAGACGTTCGGGCCCTACGGCGCGGTCGGGGGCCCGCTGGCCGACTGGAACATCGCCCTCACCAACAACCCGGCTGGCATCGTCCTGGCCCAGCTCTACGTCTCGTCCCCGTTCGTCGTCATCGCCGCATTGGTCGCCTTCACCAACGTCGATCCCAAGCTGGAGATGGCGGCGGCCACGCTCGGTGATTCGGCGTGGCACGTCTTCCGGCGCGTCTCGCTGCCTCTCGCCTGGCCCGGTATCGCGGCGGGCATCACCCTCGGGTGGATTCGGGCCCTGGGCGAGTTCGGGGCGACGATGATCGTGGCCTACAACCCGCACACCCTGCCCGTGTACCTGTGGGCCCGCTTCCAGTCGAACGGCCTGCCCGGAGCCCTTCCCATCGCCTTCCTGCTGGTGGTCCTGGCCTCGGGGGCGGTGGCCCTGTCGATGCTGTTCGATCGCTTCACCACCGACGGGCGGGTCATGGCCGCGCCCACCGGCGCCCCGCGGTACCGGCCGTGAGGCCACGCCCGGCCGCGGCCACCCCCGGCTCCGGGGAGCTTCACGTCGACGTCCGGAAGCGCCACGCGGGGAGCAGATCCGGGTCGTTCCAGCTCGACGCCACCTTCACCGTCGGCCACCGGGGTCACGGTGGTCGTGGGCCCGTCCGGCGCGGGCAAGACGACGTTGCTGCGCTGCATCGCCGGCCTCACCGACCCCCAGGAGGGCCGCATCACGGTCGACGGCCGGGTGCTCTTCGACGCTCGGCACGGGGTCAATCTCGAGGCCGCCCGGCGCCGGGTGGCGTTCGTCTTCCAGGACCTGGCCCTCTTCCCGCACCTCTCGGTGCAGGACAACGTCAGGTACGGGCTCCGCCGCATGGACGAGGTCGAGCGGGAGCGGCGGACCCTGGAGATCCTGGAGTCCTTCCAGATCTCGCACCTTCGATACCGCTCACCCCACGAGATCTCGGGAGGTGAACAGCAACGGGTGGCCTTGGCCCGGTCGCTGGTCACCGAGCCGTCGGCCCTGCTCCTCGACGAGCCCTTGTCGTCCCTGGACCCGGCCACGAAGGTCCGCATCGTCGAAGACCTTCGGCGATGGAACGAGACCCGTCGCATCCCCATCCTCTACGTCACCCACGACCACGGTGAGGTCCTCGCCCTGGGCGACCGGGTGGTGGCGCTCGACCAGGGCCGGATCGTCGCCGAGGGCCTGCCCCTCGACACGGTGGCCCCCCCTGTGCGCCTGGGTCCGGCCCAACCGGCGGGGTTCGAGAACCTCTTCGACGCCACCGTTCTCGAGCGTCGCGAGCAGGAGGGCACGATGGTGTGCCGCGTCACCGGCACCTCGATCGTGCTGGTGGCGCCGGCGCAGGCTCCCGTCGGTGCCGAGGTGCGCCTGGGCGTGCGGGCGGCCGAGATCCTCGTCTCGTCGTCGCCGCCGGCCATGCTCAGCGCGTGCAACGTGCTCCGGGGGCGGATGGCAGGACTCGAGCGGGACGGGGCGGTGGTCGAGGCACGGGTCGACTGCGGCGCCGACATCCATGTCCGGCTCGCCGCCGACGCCGCCGACGCCGCCGGCCTGCAGCCCGCGGCCGACGTCTGGCTGATGATCGGCATCCAATCGTGTCAGCTCGTGCGACCGGTCAACCTCGACAGCGTGCGTCGGCTGCTCGTCTTCGTCTGCCACGGGAACACGGTTCGTTCGCCCATGGCGCAGGCGATCTGCAACGCCGAACTGGCCGTCCGCTTCGACGTGCCGGCGGAGTCGTTGGAACGACTGGGCATCATCAAGGCGATGAGCGCGGGGCTGACCGCCCGACCGGGTGCATCCCTCGCCGCCGACGTCGAGCACGCCCTCCGAGAGCTGGGGGTGCCGGTCTTCGACCACGCCGCCCACAACCTCACGCACCGCATGGCCGAGAAGGCGGAGGCGATCTTCTGCATGACCGAGGTGCAGCGCAACCAGCTGATCGCCACCTTCCCCGCGGCAGAGTCGAAGTCGTTCCGGCTCATTCCCGACGCCGACGTCGGCGACCCCCACGGAAGCTCGTTCGACGGGTTCGTCGATTGCGCCCGGCTCATCCAGGACCACGTTCGGCACCGGCTCGACGGGCTTGGGATCGCGGGCCCGACATGAGCGTGGTACGACGTCCCCGGGTCCTGCTGCTGGGCGTCGACCCGCCCCTGCTGGAGGCGTCGGGAGCCCTCGACATCGAAGTGGTCGTGGTCGAGGGCGCGGCGCGGCCGCGACTCCGGCTCCAAGGTCGTCCCCGAGGGCACCGCCGTCGTCTTCGTCGAGCAGCCGGCCGACGTGGAAGCGGTCTACGCGGCCCTGGAGCGCTCCGGCCACCTGTCGGCCCCGTTCGACTCTGTCGTGACCACCGAGGAGTTCGTGGTGGTGACGGCGGCGGTCATCGCCGGGCTCGTCGGCGCCCGCGGCCACGATCCGCGGACGGCGCTGCACTATCGGGACAAGGCCTTGCAGAAACGCCGGGTCCGGGAGGCGGGGATACCGACCCCCCGCGCCTTCGTCGTGGACGACGTTCGCCGGCCCGGGACCCTGCCCGACGTCGACTTCGACGCGGCCGTGCTGAAACCGCTGGCCGGGTGTGGGACCCAGTTCGTCCGGCGGGTGGCGACCGTCGACCTGGCCCAGGAGCTGGCCGGGCTGGCCCGGTCGCGGGACTGTCCCCGCACGTTCCTGGTCGAGGAGTACGTCGCCGGCCACGAATGGCACGCCGACGGGATCGTCTTCGAGGGTGCGGTCAGGTTCGTGAGCCTCACCCGCTACGGGGAGCCGTGCCTGGCCGCGGTGACCGGGAACCGGCCGGTCAGGAACATCACCCTCGACCCGGTCGACGATCGGGCCGCGTACGACCTGGCGGTACCGGTGGTCGAGGCCGCCATCGACGCCCTCGGCCCCCTCGACGGGGCGTTCCACATGGAGCTGTTCGTGCACGAGGCGGGGGTGACGTTCGGCGAGTGCGGGGCCCGGCGGGGGGAGGGATGATCCAGGAGGAGGTCAAGGTCAAGCACGGTGTCGACCTGGCTGCGGCCGCGCTCGAAGTCAGCGTCGGCCGGGAGCCCTCCCTTCGGGTCGTCCGGAACCCTCGCGCCGTCGGCTCCACCAACCTCACGTGCCCGGCGGGAACCCTTCTGGCCGCGCCGACCGAGAAGGAGATCGCAACCCGGGAGGGAGTCGAGGTGGCGCGGGTCCAGATGCCGGTCGGCTTCGTCATGGCGGGCGCGTCGGCCGCCTCGATCATGAAGGTGGGGGCGGCGTGCGCCAGCGCCCCCGACGTCGAGCAACTGGAAACCCGTCTCGACGACCTGGTGGCCTGGTTCGAGGAGCGGGTCCGGGTGAGTCCCCCGGGGGCGACCCGGGCCGACCTCCTCCTGCTCGAACAGCAACGGACTCGATCGAGCACGTAGACGGGCGAAGAGCGAGGTCGGACGGGCCGTCGCCGGCCGGTAGAGAGCGGTCATCGCCCCGCCCCCCGAAGTGATCCATGGCGTGCTCGACGCGCCCCTGTTAGCGTTTCCGCCGGAGCTGGGCTGCGGGGGGCGGGTTCGCCCCGGGGGTGCGGGACATGAGAAGAGCAGCGACGCTCCTGGTCGTCGCCACGCTGTTGCTGATGGGTTGCAGCGACACCGGCGACGACGATGACGGTGCCGGTGTCGGCGAGGAACCGGCGGCGCTGGCCGCGGGCACGTGGACGCCCACCAAGGGATTGCCCTTCCAGGAGCCGGTCCAGGCACCGGCAGTGCGGGACCCCGGTGTCAAGGACCTCTCGGTCACCTTGGACGTGCGGCAACGCACCATTCAGGTCTCCGGCGAAGACCTGACGGCGACCCCGTTCCACGACCAGGTGACCGACGCCGCGGGCAAGAAGAGCGATGCGATCGACGGGCCGACCCTCCACGTGAGCCAGGGGGGCAAGATCACCGTCACCTTCATCAACGGCAGCGGGCAGGACTCCAACATCCACTATCACGGACTTCACGTGTCGCCCAAGGGTGAGTCCGACAACGTCTTCCAGGTCTTCAAGCCGGGCACGACCCGTACCTCGATCGTCGACATTCCGGCCAATCATCCGGTCGGCACCTACTGGTACCACGTGCACATGCACGGCAACAGCGAGGCCCAGGTGATGGGTGGGCTGTCAGGCATGCTGATCGTGGAGGGCGTCGAGATGACCTTGAACGCCGAGCTTCGGACCAGTGTCCAGAAGCAGTTCGCGATTCGCGAGGTGAGGACCCAAGGCGGCGCAGTCGTCAACAAGGCGACGACGACCGTGCAGCCGCCCCCGGACCAGGTTCTGACAACGGTGCTGGTCAACGGGCTCTCGGAGCCCCAGCTCACGATCAAGGAGGACGAGTACCAGCTCTGGCGGTTCGCCAACATCGGGGTCAACATGGCGTATCACCTTCGCCTCCCCGCCGCGCTCCACGCCTGGATCGTGGCCGAGGACGGCAACCCCGTCTTTGCCGAAGGCCAGCTGACGCTGGCCACCGGCGACAAGGACCTCATACTGCCTTTACCAGCGGGAAAACGCTTCGATGTCCTCGTCTATTCGGAGGAGGTTCCCCCCGGGGGCCTGACCCTCGACAGTGTCAAGGCCACTGACCCCACCAGCGTCCTCGAAACCCTGGTTCGGGTGGCAGTCGAGAAGGCGTCATCGATCGCTTTGGCCGGCCTCAGCCCGGCCGCGGTCGACACCGACACATCCCTGCTCCCCGACGACGGACTGCGCACCACCCGGCTCGGGCTCCCGCTCGACATGGAGCGGACGTTCACCTTCTCCTTCGGCACCGCTCCCGACATGCTGATCGCGGGTGAGTGGGCCGGCGGAGGGTACCCGGCCAGGATCTTCGACCCCAACCGGACCGACGTCGCCGTCAACCTCGGCGCCCGCGAGAGATGGACCCTCATCAACGCGTCGCCGGCGATCCATCCCTTCCATATTCACGTCAACGAGTTCGAGGTCGAGTCGATCTTCTCGGGCGGGAAGGACACCGGATTCAAGGCGATAGGCACGTCCGACGTCGTCGAGATCCCGGCCGCGACCAAAGACCCCAATGGGGGGCCGGACATTCCCGGGAAGGTCGTCCTCATCAACGAGTACCTCGACTTCCCCGGCCATTTCGTGTTCCACTGCCACATCCTCAACCATGAGGACCGGGGCATGATGTCGGTCATCCAGGTGCTCGGCCCGGGTGAGCAGCCGAGCCCCCCGCCGCACGACAGCAGCGGCGCCGTCCACGGCCGGATCAAGGTGGGGTGACCTCGACGGCGCCCTCAGGGGACTGAGAGGGCGGGAACGCGGTCGCGTTCGTCGCCGAGGATCTCGTGCAGGGTCGTCAGCCCGTACCGCTGGGGAGCCCGGGACGAGGCGATGTCGGCTCCGACGAACCCGGCCCCGGTGAGGTACTGCCGGCCCAACCGCTCCTGGCTCCAGGCGAGGACCACGTCGATCGTGGGCGTCTCGACGCCCGGCGATCTCGGCGATACCGCGGACGACGACCAGGCCGAACGGGATGTCCTCGGCCAGAAAGCGATGACCGAAGTTGGGAGCGAACTGGCCGGGAGCGACCTCCGTCATCGGATGTCGAGCGGCGGCGTGGGCCGAGTTGGTGCGCAGGGCCGCCATGAGTGACGTCTTGTCGGCGATGAGGGGCCCGTAGGCGTCGAGCTCCCAGTCGTGGGCCGAGATCACCTGCGAGAGGTCGGCGTCGGGATGGGCCACCATGATCGCCTGGGCGGTGGTCATGCACTCCCGGCTGATCCCGGCAATCATGCCTGCCGCCAGCTCGTCGATCCCGGTGTAGAAGCCCGGCGCCTGCGCCAGCGGCACACCGTCCCAGTCCTTCCAGCGGCTGTACATCACGGGGGGATGGACCGACGCGTTCGGGGCCCGGAGGGTGATGCCGAGCGGGTGACCGGAGAGGACCAGCTGGGGGTGGGGACCGAGCAGGCCCTGGAGGACAGCCAGGGGATCAGCGACGCGGCTCAGTACCGGGTCGGGCTGCATGGCGCCGACGAGCACGTCCTTGGTCGCGGTGATGGTGGCCGTCCTGCCGAACTCGGACACGCGGGCCACCCACGGGAGGGCGTCGAAGTTGACGATGGTGAAATGCCGCATCGCCGACGCCAGCACATGGCGCACGTCGAGCTCGAACCCACAATGACCGGGCAGGCCGACGATCGCACACCCGTCCTCCAGATGCGGAGCCAGCGCGGCCAGGTAGGTCGAGTGGAGGAAGGCGGGGACGGCCAGAATCACCATGTCGCAACCCCGGGCCGCCTTCTCCGGGTTGCTCGTCACCCCGAACGACTTCGTGGTGGACGCCGACCACGTGCCATCCCTTTCCTGCACCTTTGTCGTCAGGCCGTCGCCCTCGAGGATCCGACGCCATTTCCACGCTTTGGCCGGGTCCAGGGTGAAGACCGACACCTCCACGCCGGGCTGCGGGGCAAGAACGCCGGCGAGGACGTGGGAGCCTGCGCTCGTACTGCAGAGGACGACTCGCAGGCAATGAGCGCCGATGGGGGGACGAGACATGCCGGCGCTCCGTTCCCGACTACTCAGTCGTCGTCGTCGAGGAACTGGGCGAACTTCCAGTAATGGCCCTCGGGATCGACGCACTGGTACACCCGGTCGCCGTAGGGCTGGTTCTCCGGCTCGGAGAGGGCGCGGGCGCCGGCCGCGCAGGCCCGCCGATGATGGGCGTCGACATCGTCGACGAAGATGTAGAGGCGCTGGCTGATCCGCCCGTCGAGGGAGCGAGGACTCTCCCAGTGGGGGTGCTCCGCCGTCAGCCCGAGCATGATGAGGCTGTCGCCGACGATCATGTTGGCGTGGCGCATGTTCCCCTGCTCGTCGTCGAGCGTGCTCCGAACGGTGAAGCCGAAGGCTCGAACCATCCAATCGACGGCCGCACCCACGTCGTCGTAGAAGAGATGGGGCGTGATGAGTTTCGGCATGCCTTTCGGCAGCTTGGTGACGATGATCGCTCCTTGACTCGCCCCGAGAGGCGCCCGCAATGTCAGCCGAAGAGAAAACCGACTTCGATCGCCCGGCCCCAGCCCAGACGATCTGGAACAAGAGGCATGCTAGGTGCGGCCCGTCCGACCGTCAAGCAAAAGGCAGCGTGGATTTCCGACGCCCACAGGCCGGATGTAGAGTGACCATCCCAACGCTGAATGTCGGCCACGGGCTGGGGCTGCTCCGTGGCCGTCCGGGGCGCCACTGACGGGTGCGAGGCGAGATCGGGTGATGGCCACGAGCGACAGCGGCGAGGTCGCCCATTCCGACGGTTGCCATCGTCGGCATGGGGCCGAAAGGCCTCTACTGCCTGGAGCGGCTGGTGGCCGAGTTCGGCGCCCATCCATTGCCGCATGGCGTGCGGGTGGCCGTCTTCAACCGCTCCCGCACCTTCGGTGCTTCACCGGTCTACGATCCCGCCGAGCCGGACTATTTGCTGGTCAACATCAGCGTCGGTGAGGTCGACCTTTGGGACGGCGACGGCCCCCAAATCGCCTCGGAACGGGGCCCGGATTTTCTCTCCTGGTACCAGAGGGCATTTCGACCGGCAGTCCCGCTGTCGGGCGACGAGTACCTGTCCCGGGCGGTCGTCGGACGCTATCTGCACGAGGGCTTCGAGCGGGTCCTGTCCCACCTCCCACCGGGGATGGAGGTGACGTGCTTCGTGGGCGAGGTGACCGACATCGCCCCCGGCGAGGTCGGGCACACGCTGACGTTCGTCGACGACGGTCGGGCAGGAGCGCACGCTGGCGGCGGACAAGATCCTGTTGGCCACCGGTCATTCCCGGGTCGAGGCCCGGCCCGAGGACCGAGGATTCCAGCGCTTCGCCGACCAGGAGCGGCGGGCGTCATACGTCCCCTTCGTCTATCCCGTGTCGACGTTGGACTCCGTCCCCGCCGGCGCACGCGTCGCCATGAAGGGAATCGGCCTGACGTTCATCGATGCGGTCCTCACCCTCACCGAGGGCCGCGGTGGCATCTTCGAGCGAATGCCGGACGGGCGACTCTCGTACAGGGCCGGTGGGGGGGAGCCGGCGACGATCCTTCCGTTCAGCCGGAGCGGGCTGCCGATGGCACCGAAGCCCTACGACCTTCCCGTCACCCTGCGCCCCCTGACGTTCGTCACGCCCGAGCGGTTGGAAACCCTCCGCCGCCGCTCCGCACGACGGGAAGATCGACGTCGATCGGGACGTGTGGCCGCTCTTCGAGCTCGAGATGGAGTTCCAGTACTACCGGGTCGTCATGGACGACGATCACCGGAGGCGGCTGGTGGCGTGCGGCGACGACGGCGCCGCCCTGCGCGAGGTGATCGACTCGTACCTCATCTCGCATCCCGACGAGGAGCGGTTCGACTACCGGCCCGTCCTCGACCCGGTGGGGGAGCGCCGGTTCGCCTGCGGGCGGGAGTTCCACGCTTTCGTCGAGCGGTACATGGACGAGGAGATCGAGCGGGCCCGCCTCGGGCTGGCCCGCTCCGGCGTCAAGGCGGCCATCTCCTCCTGGTACGAGGTCCGAACCGCGCTCAGCCCCTTCATCGTCTTCGGTGGCCTCACGCCCGAGTCGCACCGCCGGCTGGCCGAGCACTACCGGCCGCCACTCAAGCGGGTGGTGTTCGGGCCTCCCATCATCAGCATCGAGAAGCTGCTGGCCATCCAACGGGCGGGACTGGTCGACTTCTCGGTGGCGCGGAACCCACGGGTGTCGACCGACGAGTCCGGCTGGCTGCTTCGAGCTGCGGTGCGAGTCGATCCCCGGCGCCACCGCTCGGGCGGAGGTGCTGGTGGATGCCCGCTACCCGCCGGTCGACATCGATCGAGATGCAACCCCGCTCTATGTCAACCTGCGGCGCCGGGGAATGGTGAGGGCGTTCGAGAACCGACCCCCGGCCAGCGGGCAGGCGCCGTTCCGCCCCGGTGCCATCGACATGACGAGGGACTCACGGTTCGTCATCGGCACGGCCGGCGTTCCCAACGAGGACATCGCGGTCATCGGCGTCCCGACCGAAGGAAATCTGGTCGGCAATTTCACCGTCGCCCGCGACCGCTGGGCAGGCGTCTGGGCCAAGGAAGTCCTGCGGCAACTCCGTGACCCGAGCCCCACCGAGGGGGAGGGCTGACGCACGACTTCGCGCACGGAACGCTTCGTGCCGCCAAATCGTGTGCATCGGAGGCCGGACGAGGCCCTAAAAGCTGGGATCTCGCCAGATTTGGACTTACTCCAAACGTAGCGGTAGGCTCCCAGCGTGTCCGAGGAGACGTCCGTCGACCCCGATGCGCTTCTCCGCCGGCACGGTCTGCATGTCACGGCCCAGCGCCTGGCCGTGCTGCGGGCCGTGTCCGACCGGCCGCACAGCACGGCGGACGACATCTACACGGTCGTACGGGCCGAGATCGGCGCCATCTCCCTGCAGGCGGTGTACGACGCCCTGGCCGCCCTCACCGCCAAGGGCCTCCTCCGGCGCATCCAGCCGGCCGGGTCGTCGGCCCGCTACGAGGACCGGGTCGGTGACAACCACCACCACCTCATCTGCCGCACCTGCAGCCGGATGGTCGACGTCGACTGTGCGGTCGGTGTCACCCCCTGCCTGACGGCCGCCGACGACTCGGGCTACGAGATCGACGAAGCCGAGGTCATCTACTGGGGCCGATGTCCCGAGTGCGTCGCGGGCCCGGAGACCGCGTCGAAAGCCCACATCCTGCAATGAGCCCACCGGAAGAACCCAGCGAAAGAGGAGACCGACCCCCCGTGACTGAGAGCGTCAGCGAAACCGAGAACCCGGTAATCCCCGCCCCGGAGCCCAAGGGCCACCGGCCCCGGACGAACCAGGACTGGTGGCCGAACCAGCTGGACCTGTCGGTTCTCCACCAGCACACGCCGGTGTCCAACCCGATGGACGCCGACTTCGACTACGCGGAGGCGTTCAAGACCCTCGACCTCGACGCGCTGAAGCGGGACGTCTTCGAGGTGATGACGACGTCGCAGGACTGGTGGCCGGCCGACTACGGCCACTACGGGCCGCTCTTCATCCGGATGACGTGGCACGCGGCCGGCACCTACCGCATCGCCGACGGCCGGGGCGGTGGCGGCAGCGGCGACCAGCGCTTCGCCCCCCTCAACAGCTGGCCCGACAACGCCAACCTCGACAAGGCCCGCCGGCTGCTCTGGCCGGTCAAGCAGAAGTACGGCCAGCAGATCTCCTGGGCCGATCTCCTGGTCTTCGCCGGCAACGTGCGCCATGGAGTCGATGGGGTTCAAGACGTTCGGCTTCGGCTTCGGGCGGGAGGACATCTGGGAGCCCGACGAGATCTTCTGGGGCCCGGAGGACACCTGGCTCGGCGACGAGCGCTACAGCGGCGACCGGGAGCTCGGCGGTCCGTTCGGCGCCGTGCAGATGGGCCTGATCTACGTGAACCCGGAGGGGCCCAACGGCAACCCCGATCCGCTGGCCGCCGCCCGGGACATCCGGGAGACCTTCCGCCGCATGGCGATGAACGACGAGGAGACGGTCGCGCTCATCGCCGGCGGCCACACCTTCGGCAAGTGCCACGGGGCCGGCGACCCCGACCTCGTCGGCCCGGAGCCCGAGGGCTGCCCCGTCGAGCACCAGGGCCTGGGCTGGAAGAACACCTTCGGCACCGGCAAGGGCGCCGACACCATCACCAGCGGGCTCGAGGGCGCCTGGACCAACGAGCCGACCAAGTGGGACAACGGGTTCTTCGACAACCTGTTCAACTACGACTACGAGCTGACGACGAGCCCCGCCGGTGCCAAGCAGTGGACGCCCACGAATCCCGAGGCCCAGGGCACCGTGCCCGACGCCCACGATCCGTCGAAGCGGCACGCCCCGATGATGCTGACGACCGACCTGGCGCTGAAGCTCGACCCGATCTACGGGCCCATCTCGAAGCGCTTCCACGAGAACCCCGACCAGTTCGCCGACGCGTTCGCCAAGGCCTGGTTCAAGCTGCTGCACCGCGACATGGGGCCCGTCTCCCGCTACCTCGGCCCGTGGGTTCCGGAGCCGCAGCTGTGGCAGGACCCCGTCCCCGCGGTCGACCACGACCTGATCGGCGACCACGACATCGCCGCCCTCAAGGGCAAGATCCTCGCCTCGGGGCTGTCCGTCTCCCAGCTGGTCTCCACCGCCTGGGCGTCGGCGGCCACCTTCCGCTTCACCGACAAGCGGGGCGGGGCCAACGGGGCCCGGATCCGCCTCGCGCCGCAGAAGGACTGGGAGGTCAACGAGCCGGCCGAGCTGGCCACGGTCGCTGCAGACCCTCGAGCAGGTCCAGCAGGACTTCAACGGCTCCCAGTCGGGCGGAAAGAAGGTCTCGCTCGCCGACCTGATCGTCCTGGGCGGCTGCGCCGCCGTCGAGCAGGCGGCGAAGAACGCCGGGCACGACGTCACGGTCCCGTTCGCGCCGGGGCGCACCGACGCCTCGCAGGAGCAGACCGACGTGGAGACGTTCGCCGTGCTCGAGCCGACGGCCGACGGGTTCCGCAACTACCTCCGAGCGCGGGGAGAAGTTGCCGCCGGAGACCCTGCTGCTGGACCGGGCCAACCTGTTGACGCTGACCGCTCCGCGAGATGACGGTGCTCGTCGGCGGCCTGCGGGCTCTGAACGCCAACGTCGGGCAATCGGCGCACGGCGTCTTCACCGACCGGCCCGAGACGCTGACCAACGACTTCTTCGTGAACCTGCTCGACATGGGCACGGAGTGGAGGACGTCGGTCTCGTCGGAGAACGTGTACGAGGGCCGCGATCGCGCCACCGGCGAGGTCAAGCGGACCGCCACCGCCGTCGACCTCGTCTTCGGCTCGAACTCCCAGCTCCGAGCCCTCTCCGAGGTCTACGCCAGCGACGACGCCAAGGAGAAGTTCGTGCGTGACTTCGTGGCCGCGTGGGACAAGGTCATGAACCTCGATCGCTTCGACCTGGCCTGATCGGCCCCGTCCGGCCTGGTGACCGGTTCGAGCTGAACCGGTCACCGGGCGGCGGGCAGCCGCGCGACCGGGACACACGGCTACGAGGGCGGCCTCCCGCCCCGTCTCCAACGACGCCCACTCCCGTGGGCGACGCAGCTCCCAGGCGGGGAGGTCGGCAAGCGCGGCGCTGTCGGCCACGTTGTTGTTGACCGACGAGTCGATGCGCTGGGTGCCCGCCGAGCCCTGGATGTCGAACCCGGTGCTCTTGGCCAGCACCCAGATGAACAAGTCGCGGCCCCCCTCGCCGGCGCCGTCGTCGTTGTTTACCGTGGCCGTGTAGTTGCCGGTGGCGCTGGTGTTCACGGTGGTGACCAATACAGAGCCAACGGACTCGGCGTCGCGTATCTCCACCGGCGCGAGGCGCACCGGATGGATGTTGCCAGGCACTGTCGGTGTAGCGCACCTGTCCCGAGACGCTCACCACACCCCCAGGCGACATGAGAATCGGGGGACCGGCAGGGGCCATGGTCATCTTGGCCGCGGCTCTGCCGCCCAGCAGCCGGTCGAGCTCGGCGGCATACACGTCGGGAGGCAGGACGCCGCGTGCCGACGCCAGGGAGAGCACCGCCGCGTCGAGGGAACCACTGGTGCTTTGGAACACATTGCTCCCCCGCGTTGCCATCCACAGCGTGACCGAGCGGGTGATCAGCGGTTTCCCTGCGCTGTCGAGGGCGCTGACGCTGGCCCGCACCATGGATCGGCACGGTCGAGGACTGACCGGCGCCGGGCGACACCTCATTATCGTTCCTGTCACGAAAGGGGCACGCCGGTCGGATCATACAGACGAGGCCACCACCTCAAGGAAGCGAAGGTCCACTGCGGAGCTCTGCGAGCCGTGGCGGTTCGACTGCTGCTCGGGATCGCGGTCGCCGCCCTGGCGAGTTGCAGCTCGGAAGGGCGCGATGCGCCCACGAGCACCGTGAGCTCCACGTCGATCAACGGCAAG
Source organism: uncultured Acidimicrobiia bacterium (assembly GCA_963829165.1). GTDB lineage: Bacteria > Actinomycetota > Acidimicrobiia > Acidimicrobiales > AC-14 > JAXDMK01. The sequence goes on from CAWHIC010000007.1 coordinate 676,298, forward strand.
GTCACTCCGCCCGTGGACGTGAGCCTCGTGATCTTGGGTGACGATCAAGAGATCGGGAAGCCGTTTCACATGATGCTGACGTTCGTGACACACGAGGGAACCAACGCGGTGCGGGCCTCCGTCCGAGGGTCAGGGGTAGTGACAGTCATCGAATCTGGTGCGATCCACTCGACGCAGCCAGCCGCCAACCGGCAGATGGCCGTCGACGCCATGGTTCGCATCGACGGCGTCGGCTCCGGGCAGATCAGCGGCACTGTCGATGTCGTCAACGACAAGGACGGGGTGCAGTCAGCCGCACGGATTCCATATCCGTCCTGGCCACAACCTCGGAAGTCCTCACGGGGCGGAGTGGCGAGCTCCAACTCCGACTCGACCACCTGGAGCACGAACGGACACTGGGCCTCGTCAGCGAGGCCGACTACGTCCGCCAACGGGACGAGATCCTGGGCGGGGGTTCGACAACGGGGCCATAGCGTCCACACCGAGGCTCCGTCGGCAAAGAACAGCGAGGCATGGGCCCGCGAGTGATCGAGCGGGGGCTGCTACTGACTTCGCCGGTGGAACGGGGGGGTGGTTAGTCGGATGAGGCTTCAGTCGCCTCTCGGAGGTGCCGAGGCTCAGGTTGTGGATCCAAAACGGCGTCGCGTCGCCGCGCTCGGCGTGGTGGTCGTGGTGCTCGTCCAACTCCTGGGCCGGATTCCGGGCGCGGAGTCGGCCGAACCGACCCTCGAACGGGTGGCGGGCACCATCGGGGAGGGGGTGGCGACCGATGTCGGGCAGCGGCCGACGGGCATCGCCGTGCACGGCACCACCCTCTACATCGCCGATGCCGAGGGAACCAACGTCGTCCGGGCCCTCGATCTCGTCACCGGCCAGGAACGGATCGTCGCCGGGACCACGGCCGGGGCCAGGCGGGACAACGTGCCCGCGACGACGACAACGCTGGCCGAGCCGGTGGCGTTGGCCACCGACGGGGCCGGGAACCTGTTCATCGCCGAGGGCGGCCTGGTCCGGAAGCTCGACACCAACGGGATCATCACCACCGTCGCCGGGTCGTTCACCTACAAGGGCGTCACGGGCGGTGACGGAGGACCGGCGACGGGCGTCCGGATCGACCCCCAGGACGTGGCCGTCGACGCCGCCGGCAACCTGTTCATCGCCGACTACTTCGGCCACCGGATCCGCAAGGTCGACTCGGCCGGCATCATCACGACCGTGGCCGGCACCGGCTCGGCCGGTTTCGCGGGCGACGGCGGCCCCGCCACCGCCGCCTTCATGGAACGGCCCTACGGGGTGGCGGTCGACACCCAGGGGAACCTGTACATCTCCGACTCCTTCAACTACCGGGTGCGGAAGGTGGACACGGCGGGGATCATCACCACCTTCGCCGGGACAGGCGTGAAGGACAGCTCCGGTGACGGCGGCCCGGCCAGCGCCGCCAACCTGGCCGACCCCCGCGACATCGCCTTCGACCGCGACGGCAACGTCTACATCGCCGACACCTACGGCTATCGCATGCGCAAGGTCAGCCCCGCGGGCACGATCTCGACCGTCGCCGGCAACGGCCAGTGGGGCAACGCCGGCGACGGCGGGCCGGCCACCGCGGCGCAGGTGTTGGCCTTCGACCTCGCCTTCGACGCCACCGGCAACCTCTACTTCGCCGACTCCTGGCTCGACAAGGTCCGCCGCATCGATCGCCAGGGCGTCGTCACGACCGTCGCCGGCAACGGGTTCACCCACTTCCGGGGCGACGGTGGGCCGGCCCTCGATGCCCAGGTCCACGGCATCCAGCGCCTGGCCATCGACCCCGTGTCGGGCCGGTTGGCCTTCGCCGACACCGGCAGCAAGCGGGTCCGCACGATCGACGCCGCGGGCGTGGTCTCGACGATCTACACCGGGCCGGGGTTCGACTTCTGGCTCTTCAGCGGCATGGCCTACGACCCCTCCGGCAACCTGTACGTGGGGGAGCGCAGCCGAATCCGGCGCATCGACCGCAACGGCACCGTCACCGTCTTCGCCGGCACCGGCGAGAGCGGGTTCAGCGGCGACGGGGGTCCGGCCACCCTGGCCCAGATGAAGACCCCTTCGTCTCTGACGTTCGATCGGGCCGGAAACCTCTACTTCAGCGACATGCACAACGGCCGCATCCGGAAGATATCGACGCTCGGGATCATCTCGACCGTCGCCGGCTCCGGCGTCGACGGGCTCGGCGGGGACGGCGGGCCGGCGACGGCGGCCAAGATCTGGCCCTGGTACGGCGCCGAGGTGGCGGTCGACGCCGCCGGCAACCTCTACCTGGCCGACAGCTACAACGACCGCATCCGCAAGATCGACCCGTCGGGGATCATCACGTCGGTCGGCGCCAACCAGGTGGACTTCCCGACGGGCTTGGCGCTCGACGGGGCCGACAACCTGTTCGTAGCGTCGGTCTCCGACAACAAGGTCCGCAGGATGACCCCCGCGGGCGTGTGGTCGACGGTGGCTGGCAACGGGTCGAACGGGTTCGGCGGCGAGGGCGGCCCGGCCACATCGGCCGAGTTGGCGTTGCTGGGGTTCGGCATGGGCGGCGACGTGGCCGTCGACCAGCACGGCACCCTCTTCATCGGGGGATTCCAGCGGATCTGGAAGGTGGACGGCGTGGCCACGCCGGTGACCTTCCCCCCGCCGCCGCCGCCGACGACGACCTCGTCCACGACCACCTCCACGACGACGTCGACGTCGACCACGACGACGGTGCCGGGACGGACCTCGGCATGGGGCCTGAACAACATCGGCCAAGCCGGGCTGGGAACGTCGACCGGCAGCTCCACCGCGGTCCCGGTGGTGGTGACGACGGGGCAAACGGGGGTGGCGGCCGGGTGGTACCACTCGCTCGCCGTGAACCCGGGCGGCAGCGTGGCCGCGTGGGGTTGGAACGACTTCGGCCAGCTCGGCGACAGCTCCACCGTCCTGCGGACGGCGCCCGTCACGGTCACCGGCCTGGCCGGCGTGACCTCCGTGTCCGCCGGCCTGGGCCACAGCCTGGCCGTCAAGGGCGACGGGACAGTCTGGGCCTGGGGCCTGAACCAGTTCGGCCAGCTGGGGGACGGCACGACGACCGACCGCCGCACGGCGCAAAAGGTGCCCGGCCTCACGGGTGTCGTCGCCGTGGCCGCGGGGGCGTATCACAGCCTGGCCCTGAAGTCGGATGGCACGGTGTGGGCCTGGGGCTGGAACGCCGCCGGCGCCCTCGGCGACGGCACGACGACGCACCGGTCGCTGCCCACCCGCGTCAACCTCCCACCGGTGTCGTCGCTCGCCGCCGGCGGCTTCCACAGCCTGGCCGTGATCACCGACGGGACGGTGCGGGCGTGGGGGTGGAACCCTCTCGGTCAGCTGGGCAACGGCACGACCACCTACCGCGCCGTGCCGGTGGTCGTTCCCGGACTGGGGGGCGTGAAGCGGCTGGCGGGCGGGGTGTACCACAGCCTCGCGGTCATGAACGATGGCACCGTGCGGGCGTGGGGCTGGAACGCGTTGGGCCAGTTGGGCGACGGGACGACCGTCGACCGGCTCAGCCCGGTGGCGGTCAGCGGCCTCAGCGGCGCGGCCGGCGTGGCTGCGGGGCTCGGGCACAGCGTGGCCGTGAAGGGCGACGGAACGACGTCGGCGTGGGGGTGGAACCACTACGGCCAGGTGGGCAACGGGACCACCACGACGGCCACGGCGCCCGTCTCCGTCATCGGCCTGGGCCGCGCCACCACCGTCGCCGCCGGCGCCACCCACACCATTGCCGCCGGCGTGAGGCCGTAGGGCACGTCGGCACCGACCCGCTGACCGCCCGGCCGGGGAAAGGCCTGGTCCGCCGGCGCTCCGAGAGAGCTTCGCCCCACCGGAGGATCCGGCTGGTCAGCCACCAGGAGGGCGTGACCGGCGGAAGGTGTGGGGCTTCGCCGGCGTGTCGGATTCGATGATCTTCAGGTCGTCCTCTTCCCGGCCGGACCAGCCGACGCCCTTGGTGGCGAAGGTGGTCGGGACCTCGGGAACAAAGTCCTCGTCGTCCTCGTAGTTGTGGTCCTCGTCGGTCATTGTTCCCCCATCAGCCGCGGATCTCCGTTGGTCCTGTACTACCCCGCCATCCGTCCGATCAGGCGCGGCCCGCCACGACGAGCATCTGCCCGGCGAGCGGCCGGTAGGGCAGGCGCAGGTAGAGGGGCACCAGCGCGTGGCCGAAGGACAACCGCGACTTCATGGTGAGCGGCAGGAAGCGCGGCTCGACGTGCTCGACTGCGAACCCGGACGCGGCCAGGAAGTCACCGAGCGAGCGGTCGGTGAAGATCGTCCGGTGGGTGTAGTCGTCGAAGTACTCCCGTGGCCGCAGGCGGAAGTTCGGCTGCACGGCGATGAAGCGTCCGCCCGGGCGCAGGACCCGCCGGATCTCGGCGACCGCCGACTCCAGCTCCGGCCACACCAGGTGCTCGAGCAGGTTGCTGGCGAAGACGACGTCGAAGGTCTCGTCCGGGAACCGGGAGAGGTCGGTGACGTCGCCCACCTCGGCCTCGATCGGCGCCTCGACCAGCCCGGGCAGGCCCGGGTTGGCGTCGAAAGCCACCCGCCGGGCGCCCCGGATGTGGCGGCTGAAGTCGCCGTAGCCGGCGCCGAGGTCGAGCACGGCCCGTCGGTCGGGACCCATCGCTGCAAGTAGACGCACAGCGACGCCCACACCTTGTCCCGCGCCTCCGCGGGCGTGAACCGGGTGGAGAAGTAGGCGGACGAGTCGCTACGGGCGATCATCCCATAGCCCCAACCGGGCCTCCCAGGCGCTACTCGCCGGTGTAACGGCGAGCGACTCGGGGGCCGCCGTGGCGACTCGGGGGCCGCCGTGGCGACGCGCGGGCATCGTTTGGCGGCGCCGACCGCCGCTCCGAAGCCATAGAGTGCCGTAGCCCTGCGCTGTATACTTGTGCTGTATGGCAGCCATCCGCACGCAGGTGTACCTCACCGAAGACCAGCGCCGCAGGATCGACGACATCGCCAAGACGGAGGACATCACGCTCGCCGAGGTCGTCCGTCGGGCACTCGACTCCTACCTCAACGCTGAACGTGATGTGGCGGTCGCGCTCGCGGCCACCTTCGGCGCCGATCCCGATGCTCGGGCACCGGACCGCGATGAGTGGGACCCGTGCCTGACGTCCTGGTGGATACCGACATCTTCATCGACGACTTGCGCGGCGCAGTCGAGCTCAAAGCCGGGCGTCACCGGTTGCACTACTCGGTCATCAGCCGGGCCGAGCTCTTCGCCGGCTCGGCTGGGACAGATGTGGCCGCCGGCTACTCGCCCTCGCCGGGAAACACCCCATTGACGGGCAATCATGTGCGGTGGGCGAATCCGTCGCGAGAGCGGCCTGAGGATGCCCGACGCCCTGATCGCAGCGACGGCCTTGGAACGCAACCTGGCCCTTGCAACCCGCAACACGAAGGACTTCGGCCGGGCAGGGGCCCGAACGTCGCCATGCCGTCACCGCCGTACTTGGTGCCGAGCACGGCGAACAGGGCCGAGTGACCGTCACTGGAATCGACATCTCCTGCCCCTGAACCCGGAGCACGGTTCGAGGCCGTCCCGGGTGAGCGCCTTCGCGGGCCGATCTCGTCTCAAGGGCCACCGGGACCTTGGTCGGAGAGGACCGGGGCTGGCGGGACTTGGGCCTCAGACGCACTTCGCCCCAGCCCTCGGCGGAGCCGGTACGCCAACGGGGGACCCCGTGGGCATAGCGCGACACCGAAGATCCGGACCTCACCCAGGTATGCATCGATGCGTGGCGCAAATCCATGGCACGCCTCCAGGTGTGTCCGTGACGCGTCAGGCGACCGGAAGCCGAACCGACCCATGTTCGCTACCACAAAGTCCTGGTATGGGCTTGCGACTCGTTCGTCGGAAGGTCACACGTGGGACGAAGCGCATCGGACGAAGGATTCGCTGCCCACGCGCACCCGCCCACGCCCTCCGACTGGCCAGTCGGGAGGAGCCGTGCTAAGCAGGCGGCGACTTCCAAGGCGGGCGGCGAGAGTGGGTCAAGAAATGGCCTCGCGCATATGTTTAAGTCCGGCGGATCGTCGGAGTCAATGATGGCTACTCGGCGAACGGTGCCTATTTCGCCATTATGCAGAACGACAGAAACCTTTGCGTTTACCGTGGCTGGGCTCGGTCGCTTCTCGGACATGTGTGGGAAAGCAGGACAGCGAAGGATGGCGGCAGTGGCAACTACCGCGCGGCGCTGCAGCCCGACGGCAACTTCTGCATCTACGACAACGGCGAATGGGTCTGGGACATCCAAACGTCCGCCGCCGTCCGTTATGGCTCAGCCTTCTATGCCGTGCTCGAAAACGACGGGAACCTGTGCATTTACCGCGGGAGGCCGTTCGAAGATACGGACTCGTGTGGAGTGCAGTGCCAGTGAAACCAACTTCCTTCATCCGGACCAACGAAATGCTCACTGTTGGCCACTGGCTTTGGTCCGAAAACCATAGGTATGTAGCAGTCTTGCAGACCGATGGCAATTTGTGCGTTATCGTGGATATAGCTCGGATGCCGAATATAAGCAGCACATGTGGTGTTCGGACAAACTGCCGACGGCGGTAAGTTTTCCTAATCATGCAGGAGGACGGTAACCTGTGCGTCTACAAAGGGATGGGCGGAGACAATCTTGGCTTCCTCTGGGGTTCCGGCAAGCAGAATGGAGAAGGCACCGAGTTTTATGCCGTTCTCCAAAATGACGGTCATTTCTGCATATATTCTGGAACGGGTCCTCTAGAACAGCGCAGTTTCTGTGGGGTTCGAGAGTGACGATGAATCGGCAGGGTGGGGACATCAACTCTTCAACCCCGAGTGAATAGGCAATTTGCCTCGCGTGCTCGGCGCCTCAGCAGGTTGCTGAGGTGGGTGCTTGCTTTCTGGCTTTGTTGGAGTGCTCTGGCCGGATCTGGTGAGAACAGGTGGAGGCAAATAAGAGCTGAAACCGAAGCAATGGTCAACGAGAAATTAGCTGACTTTAAGTACCGATGTGCTGGATGTGACGGGCTTTGGACGTTTCGAGACGTACACGCAAGCCGCTGTGGATGCAGGATAGATCTTTAGTTCGATTTACCCGGGACGTATACCGACGTCCTCATGTTTTTCGTAGCCCACAAACCCCACTTCACGAGCTAGGGTTTTGAGATTCCTATTGCCCTGCTGGCTCAAATGGCAAACATGCATCTGGCACTCCTACGCGACGGCGTTAATCACGGGGCGAGTTGGGGCTGGATGCCGCCGAACAAAAGACGGCAAGAACCAAACTATCCGACGCAACCAAGAGTTACGGTGAGGGTCTCAGGTGGTATAAGCTCGGCTACGACCGGTTCCTAGAACCGGTGGGGTGATTCACAGGTGCAGTGGGCGAATCGCAACCGTTATGTCAGATTCATGACGCTGTTAGTTCTTGATCTTGCCTACTATTGGCCCTACTTCGACCCCACAAAGGGTGAGCCACCGAAGCTCACACGGGAAATCTATTCCGATCCTTACGGCTCGGCGAAGGCAAGCGAAAACCCAATCAACGTTGACGCCTCGACGAAGGCCCGTCTCAGTGGCCTGACCATTTGGGCCGGGAACTGGATTGATGCCATACAACAAGGCTTTGGCGGCGGGGAGTTGGGCTCGCGGAAGGGAAATCAAAAAGGCGGCTCCCAAGGTTCGCCCAAGGGATGGAATGGCATGATAACTGCCGATAATCCGGTGGTGGAGGTGATCGGTCATGCCGGAGAGGTGGTCGGTGGAATCCGGCTAATTTTCAAAGACGGAACCGCCACCAACCCGTGCGGCGGTTACAGCGGCAGCTTCTACACAAGCTTTCTGCAGGGTCACGTTCTCTTGAGTCTTTATGTCTCTGGCGAAAACAGATTTTACGGGGTGGCTGAAACCGTCATTTGTGGATTTCGGTTGGAGGATAGCTACTGACGCAAGAGTCGTGTGTGACCTCCAAAGACGGGCTCTGACCGACTTGCCGGGTAGCAGCAGTTCCAGAGTCTCATGAAACTTCAATAATCGACGTTATGGAAGTTGTCTCCTATCTCGTGCCTTTCGTCCAACGCTTTCATGCTGACGCGCAAGCGCTTAACCCGGCTCTACGCGTCTGATTTCGAGAACTACCGCCTGCGCGTGCGACTCCACGCCGGCGGTGTCAGCTGGCAGGTTCGGTCCCTCGGTGGGTCCGTTCGACGCCCCGGTGGCGTGGTGGGCCAGGATCCGGTCCGCCACGATTTGAGGGTGTGGCCGAGGGAAGCGGATCCCCTCGACCCGCGCTGATGCACCGGCGATGGCCTGCGAGCAGGGTGGCCGCGACCGCTGCATCGGCGGTGAGATACACGTCACGGACCGACCCTTGGCCAGCCAGGCGCCCAGCACCGGATCCTGGGGCGCCGACAGCAGGCCAACAGCAGCGGGCGGCCGGTCCGCGAGGCGCCGCCCCCCGAGGACGGGGACCAGGTCCGTAAACTGGAGGAGCGATGACGAAGGTCACCCCGAAGTCGATGACGGCGTTGGGGAGCGCATCGCCGATGCGGCTGCGGAGCTCGGAGGTGCTCCGGACGGAGGCGGCGGAAGCTCACCGAGCGCCGCCGGCCAAGCTCGGTCGCAGCCGGCCGCTCCACCAACGGTCGGCGGGCACCCGATGACGAGGACAGCTGGCGAGGGGGTCGGCAGCTGACCCTTCCACCGACGGCGCCGCCGCGGCCGACGACGCTGATCCCGACCACGACCGCTCTGTCAGCGGGCCGCTCGGGCCCAGGCCCGACCCCTCACGCGAGCGGCAACCTGGGCGTCGGTGCCTAGGTCACCAGGAAGGTGAAGAGGGGGGAGCCGGGGGGGACGGGCTCGATGCGCAGGCGGCTGTGGCGCATCCGTTCCAGAAGGGGTTCGAGGTCTTCGCGGCCGTTGATCTCGATGCCGACCAGGGCGGGGCCGGTCTCCCGGTTGTTCTTCTTGACGTACTCGAAGAGGGTGATGTCCTCGTTGTCGCTCAGCACCTCGTCGAGGAAGCCCCGCAGCGCGCCCGGCTCCTGGGGGAAGGTGACCAGGAAGTAGTGCTTGAGCCCCTCGTGGATCAGCGACCGCTCCACGATCTCGCCGTAGCGGCTCACGTCGTTGTTGCCGCCCGACAGCAGGCACACCACCGTCTGCCCCGGCTCCACCGAGAACGAGTGCCCGAGGGCGGCCGCGGCCAGGGCGCCGGCGGGCTCGGCCACGATGCCCTCCCACTGGTAGAGGTCGAGCATCTCGGTGCAGACCCGACCCTCCTCCACCGGCGACCAGCTCGTCGACGAGGTCGGCCACGATCGGGTAGGTCACCGACCCCGCCCGGCGCACGGCGGCACCGTCGACGAAGCCGTCGAGGTCCTCGAGGATGCACGGGCTCGCCCGCGGCCACCGCCGCGGCCATGCAGGCGGCGCCGGCCGGCTCGACGCCCACGATGCGCGTTGCCGGGTGGCGGGCTCGAATCCACGTGGCCACGCCCGCCAGCAGACCACCGCCGCCCACCGGCAGGACGAGCACGTCGGGGGCGAATCCGAGCTGGCGGACGATCTCCACGCCCACCGTGCCCTGGCCGGCGATGGTGAGGGGGTGGTCGAAGGGGGGCACGAGGACGCGGCCCGAGGCCTGGCGTCCTCCACCGCGGCCAGGTTGGCGTCGTCGTAGGTGTCGCCGGTGATGACGAGGGTGACGAGGTCGCCGCCGATGGCGGTGATCCGCTCCCGCTTCTGGCGGGGCGTGGTGCGGGGCACGACGATGCGCCCGGGAACGCCCAGGTGGCGGCAGCTGAAGGCGACGCCCTGGGCGTGGTTGCCGGCGCTGGCACACTCCACCCCCCGGGACTTCTCCTCGTCGCTCAGCTGGGAGATGAAGTTGTAGGCGCCCCGGAGCTTGTACGACCGGACGACCTGCTGGTCCTCCCGCTTGAGCCACACCTGGGCCCCCACCCGCTCGCCGAGGCGGTCGTTGGGCTCGAGCGGCGTGCGCCGGACCACCGAGTCGAGCCGGACGTCGGCCGCCTCCACGTCGTCCGCGGTGGGCGCCCGCAGGTCGGCGACGGAGCCGAGGGGGGAGGGGGCGGTGACGGGGACCATCACGGGAACGGTAACGGGTGGCGACGGACCGGAGAGCACGATTCGTGGATCAGCCACCCCCGTCGAGGGGGGACGAGGCCCGAGCCAGGACAGGGCCGCGGCCGGCCGTCCAGCCGCCACCGGTGCAGCGGGACCTCGTGGCGAGGAACTCCTGCACCTGGGGGACCGGCCACCCCCCGTTGAGCGGCGTGCGGAACGGGCCGGCGCAGGGCGGACGGTGAGGCCGGTGCCGGCCACGACGGCCAGGGCCGGGTGAGCTGCACCACTGCGCCGGAGGCGGCGTAGGCGGAGCGCGGCGGCGCCGACCAGCCAGGGCGGACGCCAGGCACGAGCGGCCGTAGCCGGCGGCCGCACGGCCGGGCGCGGCCGGCACGCCAGCACGTCCGGTGACGGACGGCCAACGACCGCCGAAGTCGGCCACCGCCACCCGGCGGCGAGCACCCCGGGACAGGACGCGACCGCCGAAGCGGGCACGGCGGCACGCAGAGCGGAGGGCGCGGCGCGAGGCGGGGACCGGGGGGACGCGCGGCGGGGCGGCGGGCGCGAGGGGCGGCAGGGGGGAGAGAGGGGAGGGGAGAGGGAGGAGGGAGGGGAGAGGGAAAGGGGAGCCGAAGGCCGGTCAGCAGCCGATCAGGGTCCTGCGCCGCGACCGTGAGCTGAGGGGGAGGGTCAGGGGGGCGGCGATCAGCAGCGCGTCGCTTCTTTGGCGCGTATCGGTCGCCTGGCGACTGGTAGGCGAGGACGGGTCAGTCGGCGGCGATTCCAGCCGCAGCGTCGGTTTGCGCGCGGTCGCCTGGCGACTCGTACGCGCCGCGGACGGGCAGTCGGCGGCGATCCAGCCGCAGCGTCGGTCTTGGCGGTATCGGCCGGCTGGCGACTCGCGGACGCGGACGCGGCAGGCGGCGGCGACCAGCCGCAGCGTCGGCGGCGGTATCGGTCGGCTGGCGACTCCTGCGCGCCGGGAGGGCAGGCGGCGGCGGCTGCCTGCACGCAGCGGCTACGGGCGAGGCGGCACGGCGGGCGCTCTACCGCCCGCGGCTGGATCAGGCGGCTTTTCCTGGAGAGGGGAGTGTTGGGAGGTAAGAGAAGAGAGAGGATCACGCCGCCTGGGGGGGCGCCTGCTCGTCGGCGCCCGCGTCGACATCGACGTCGACGTCGACGATGATCGAGTCGAACGGGAAGGCGGACTCGATCGCGGCCCGGGACCCGGCGTCGTTCATGAGGTCGGTCATCGATTCACCCGACATCATCGACACCACCAGGGCGAACGCTTCCACGTGGCCCGCCTCCCATCCGTCGCCGAAGCCGGTGAGGTAGTCCGCGGTGGGGGCCTCAGGCGCCACCTGGGCCACCGCCCATTGGCGGGCGGCGGCGTTCTGGAGGAAACCTCGGCACAAGCTCTCGATGTCCATCTGGTCGTCCATCGGGCCCTCCGTTCTATGGGCTTTGGTCGCTCATCGTCATTTCCCGCTCGGGACTTGAATGACGACAGACCCCGCCCCGCCGGTTCCCGGGCAGTAGTCCGATCGGCCCTTTGTCGACCGACTGCTCAAGCGATCGGCCGGGGTGACCGACCGATTCGGGCATGGCCACGAGGCGCTTCGTGAGGCGGTCGGAGGAGTGGACCGAGGTCGCCCGCTGGCTGGGCGTCTTCTGGTTCTGCCGCTGCCGCTACAGCAACGTCGCCAGCTACCGGTGCTACTACTGCGGGAAACGGGCTCCGGTGGAGGTGCGCCACCTGGTGGCCGACACCCTGCACGCCGCCGAACACGTCGGGGAGCAGGTCGTCGTGCCGGTCGTCGTGCCCGCCGTCGCGCCGCAATAGGCCGAACGCCCCGTTCGCCCCTGAATCGACGGCGGGTACCTTGGATGCCATGGAGCAGGTGCCTGTCCTGTGGCTCACCGCCGGCCTGAGCTGCGACGGCGACTCCATCGCCATGACCGCCGCCACCCAGCCCAGCCTGGAGGATCTCGTCCTGGGCGCCTTCCCGGGCGTGCCCCGGGTCCGTTTCCACCACCCGGTGCTGGCCTACGAGGTGGGCGACGAGTTCCTGGCCGGCTTCGAGGCCGCCGCCGCCGGCGAGCTCGGGCCCTTCATCCTGGTGGTGGAGGGCTCCGTCCCCGACGAGACGGGCAACGACGAGGGGTGCTGGGCCGGTTTCGGCACCGACCCCGCCACCGGCCAGCCCATCCCCACCACCACGTGGATCGACCGGCTCACGGCCCAAGCGTGGGCGGTGATGGCGGTGGGGACGTGCGCCGCCTACGGCGGTATCCACGGCATGGCCGGCAACCCCACCGGGGCCATGGGCCTGGCCGACTACCTCGGCTGGGAGTGGCGCTCCAAGGCCGGGCTTCCGATCGTCAACCTCCCCGGGTGTCCCATCCAGCCCGACAACTGCACCGAAACCCTGCTCTACCTGCTCCGGCAGCTGGTGGGGACGGCGCCGCCGATCCCCCTCGACCACGTCCTGCGGCCCCGGTGGCTGTTCGGCCAGACCCTGCACGAGAACTGCGACCGGGGCGGCTACTACGAGCAGGGCGACTTCGCCGGCGAGTACGGATCGAGCAAGTGCATCGTCAAGCTCGGCTGCTGGGGGCCCGTCGTCGACTGCAACGTGGGCAAGCGGGGGTGGATGAACGGCATCGGCGGCTGCGCCAACGTCGGCGGCACCTGCATCGGCTGCACCATGCCCGGCTTCCCCGACAAGTTCCAGCCGTTCCTCGACGAGCCCCCGGGGGCGAAGATGTCGTCGTCGGCGGTCCTGCTCTACGGACGCTCGGTGCGGGCGCTGCGCAACGTCACCCGGGCGTCGATGAACGTCGAGCCCGAATGGCGGGGGGGCTTGCCCAAGGGTCTTCGCCCGCCCGCTGCGCCAGAAGGGTGAGCGACACCTCCCACCTGGTCGACAAGACCTGGGACCCGATCACCCGCATCGTCGGCAGCCTCGGCATCCACGCCCGCATCGACTTCCGCGACCGCAAGGTGCTGCGCTGCCACAGCACGTCGTCGATCTTCCGGGGCTACAGCGTGTTCATGAGGGGCAAGGACCCCCGCGACGCCCACCAGATCACCAGCCGCATCTGCGGCATCTGCGGCGACAACCACGCCACCGCGTCCGTCTACGCCCAGCAGATGGCCTACGGGATCAAGCCTCCGCCCCTGGCCGAGTGGATCATCAACCTGGCCGAGGCGGCCGAGTACATGTTCGACCACAACCTCTACCAGGAGAACCTGGTGGGGGTGGACTTCTGCGCCCGCATGGTGGGGGAGACCAACCCCGGCCTGCTGGCGAGGGCCGAGGTCACCGAGGCGCCCCATGCGGCCGACCACGGTTTCCGCACCATCGCCGACATCATGCGGGCCTTCAACCCCATGGAGGGCACCCTCTACATGGAGGCGCTCAAGATGAGCCGCCTCACCCGGGAGATGTTCTGCCTGATGGAGGGGCGCCACGTCCACCCCTCGCTGCTCTACCCGGGCGGCGTGGGCACCGTCCCCACCGTGCAGCTGTTCGACGACTACCTGGTGCGGCTGGTGAAGTACCTCGAGCACCTCAAGCGCATCGTCCCCCTCCACGACGACCTGTTCGACTTCATGTACGAGGCCCTGCCCGGCTACGAGGAGGTGGGCCGGCGGCGGGTGCTGCTCGGCTCGTGGGGCTCGTTCCAGGACCCGGAGACGTGCGACTTCCGGTACGACCACATGACCTCGTGGGGCCGGGACATGTTCGTGACGCCGGGCATCGTGGTCGACGGCGAGCTGGTCACCACCGACCTGGTGGAGATCAACCTGGGGATGCGGATCCTCCTCGGCAGCTCGTTCTACGACGACTGGGCCGACGGCGAGACGTTCGTCACCCACGACCCCCTGGGCAACCCCGTCGACCAGCGCCATCCCTGGAACCAGACCACGTCGCCCCGACCCCAGCGCCGCAATTTGGAGCCGGGCGGCCAGTACACGTGGGTGATGTCGCCCCGGTGGCTCGACCCCCGCACCGGCGAGCACCTCGCCCTCGACACCGGCGGGGGCCCCCTCGCCCGCCTGTGGGTGACCGCCCTCGCGGGCCGGGTGAAGACGCCCTACGTCGAGGCGCCGGGCGACGGCTCGGTGCGCATCCGCCTGCCTCGCACCGCCCACCTGCCGGACACCGAGTTCACCTGGCGGGTGCCGCAGTGGTCGAACACCATCGAGCGGGACCGGGCCCGCACCTACTTCCAGGCCTACAGCGCGGCGATGGCCATCCACTTCCTGGAGCAGGCGATGGCCGAGCTGTCCGCCGGCCGGCTCGAGGTGTGGACGCCCTTCGAGGTGCCCGACGAGGCGGTGTCGTGCGGGTTCCACGAGGCGGTGCGGGGCGTGCTGTCGCACCACATGGTCATCCGCAAGGGGCGCATCGCCAACTACCACCCGTACCCGCCCACCTGCTGGAACGCGAGTCCTCGGGACTCGTTCGGCACCGCCGGCCCCTACGAGGACGCGGTCGAGGGCTCGCCCGTCTTCGAGGAGAACGGGCCCGACGACTTCAAGGGCATCGACATCATGCGCACCGTCCGCAGCTTCGATCCGTGTCTGCCCTGTGGAGTGCACCTGTACCTGGGTGGGGGAAAGGTGCGTCAGGTCCACCACGGCCCCACCCTCGGCGTCCGCTGATCGGGGTGACCGGGTGAGCGACGGCGGGCGGGTCGACGGGGGAGAGGTCGACGGGGGAGAGGTCGACGGGGGAGAGGTCGACGTGGCCGCCCTGGAGGCGGAGCTGGCGGCCATGGCCGTCACCGACGGCGAGGCGCTGGACGCGATCCTCCGCCTGGCCGAGGTCATCTTCCCCGAGGGGAAGGGATTCGGTGACCGCGAACGCATCGTGTGGCCGTCCGGTGGCCACGCCACCGGCCCCGGCGGGCACGACGTCGCCACCCCCACCGAGCGGGAGCAGCTGGCCGCCGACGCCCGTCGGTCGGAGGCCCGCTTCCGGTCCCTGGTCGAGCAGGTGCCGGCGGTGGTGTTCTCGGCCGCCCTGGGCGACGCCGACAACGAGGTCTACGTCAGCCCTCACATCGAAACCGTCCTGGGCTTCTCCCAGAAGGAATGGCTCGAGAATCCCCTGCTCTGGTACTCCCAGCTTCACCCCGACGACCACGCGGTGGTCATCGAAGCGTTCACCCGGGGGGTGCACACGGGCGGCCCCTTCCGGGCCGAGGTGCGCTTCATCTCCCGCACCGGCGAGGAGGTCTGGATCCTGGGCGAGGCCCGCCTCATCCGGGACGACGCCGGGCGACTGGCCTACTTCCAGGGGGTGGGCTTCGACATCACCCCGTCGAAGCGGGCCCAGGCGATGATGGCGGATGCCGAGCGCGACCGGGTGGAGGCGGCCCGGCTGCGCACCGAGCTGTACGTGGCCCGCAACGTGGAGCTGGCCGAGCTCAACGAGCAGCTGAGCGTGGCCGTCGAGCAGGCGGAGGCGGCCGAGGCGCTGCAACGGCAGCTGCTGACCCGGGAGCGGGAGGTGGTCGACCGCCTCACCCGCCTCGACCGCGACAAGAACGACTTCGTGTCCAGCGTCAGCCACGAGCTGCGCACGCCCGTCACCAGCATGCTCGGCTACCTGGAGATGCTGGGCGACGGCGACGCGGGGCCCCTCAACGAGCCCCAGCAGCGCATGCTGGAGGTGATCCGGAAGAACAGCTGGCGCCTGCTGCGCCGGATCGAGGACCTGCTCACGGTGTCGGGGCTGGAGGCGGGCAAGATGCGCCTCACCCTGAGCCCGGTGGCGGTGCCAGCCCTGATGGAGTCGGCCATCGCCGCCCTGGAGCCGACCATGACCGGTCGCCGGCTGGAGATGGTGCTCGACGTGGCCGACGACGCCGACATCGTCACCGCCGACGCCGAGCACCTCGATCGGGTCGTGATCAACCTCCTCAGCAACGCGGTGAAGTTCACCCCCGACGGGGGCCGGGTGTCGGTCAGCGTGCGCCGGCAGGCGGACACGGTGGAGATCGTCGTCGCCGACACGGGCGTCGGGATCCCGGAGGACGAGCAGCCCCGGCTGTTCGAGCGGTTCTTCCGGTCGTCGAACGCCAAGGAGCTGGCCATCGCCGGCACCGGCCTGGGCCTGGTCATCGTCAAGGGGATCGTCGAGCTGCACGGGGGGAACGTGTCGGTGCGTTCCACCGCCGGCGTCGGCACCGAGGTCACCGTCAGCCTCCCGGCCGACGGGGTGGGCCCGGCGGTTGAGATCGCCGACCAGGCCTAGGGGGACCGGGGCGCTAGGCGCCGGGCGGGCCGGAGAACCCGGGCCCGGGCGCGAAAGAGGCGCCCACTCGGCTGACGGCGGACCAGCCGAGAAGGGCGCCGGACACCAGTTTGGCCGGTGCCGGGCGCGTATGCAAGACAGACCGGTCGGTCGCCCCCGGCGGTCGGGTCAGCGCCCGCCCAGGAAGCGGTGGACGAGGGCCACCGCCTGCGCCCCCTCGCCGACGGCGGATGCCACCCGTTTGGTCGACCCGAAGCGCACGTCGCCCGCCGCGAACAGCCCGGGGAGGCTCGTCTCCAGGGGGTAGGGGTCACGCCGGAGGCTCCACGCCTCGGGGTTGCCGTTGTGCTCGGGGTCGAACAGGTCCCGTCCGGTGAGCAGGTAGCCGCTCTGGTCGGTGAGCACCCCGTCCTGGGCGGCCCACCCGGTGCGGGGCACGCCGCCGATGCAGATGAACAGGGCGTGGGCCGGCACCGTCTCCTCGGCCGCGGTGGTGTTGTCGCGGATGGTGATCGTGCGCAGCCACGTGTCGCCCTGGACGCCGACCACCTCGGTGCAGACCCGGACGTGGATGACGGGTGACTCGGTGATCCGCACGCAGAGGTACCTGGCCATCGACTCCGACAGAGCGTCGCCCCGGCAGAGGACCGTGACCGAGCGGGCGTGCTCGGAGAAGTTCAAGGCCGCCTGCCCGGCCGAGTTGCCGGCCCCCACGATGAACACGTCCTTGCCCTTCACTCCCGGGGCCTCGCTGGCCGCGGCCCCGTAGTAGACGCCCGCGTGCAGCAGCCGGTCGGCACCCTCGACCTCGAGCCGGCGCCAGTCGACGCCGGTCGCCACCAGCACCGCCCGCGCCCGCAGGAGGTTGCCATCGGCCAGGGTGCCGACGAAGTGCCCGTCCTCGGCGTGGCCCTCGGTGAGCGACTGGAGCATGAGGATCTCGGCGCCGAACTTCTGGGCCTGGTGACGGGCCCGCTCGGCCAGCTCGGCCCCGCTGATCCCGTCGGGGAAGCCGAGGTAGTTCTCGATCCGCCAGCTGGTGCCGGCCTGGCCCCCGGGGGCCCACTCCTCGACCACCACCGTCGACAGGCCCTCGCACGAGGCGTAGACGGCCGCGGCCAGCCCCGCCGGCCCCGCCCCGATGACGGCGAGGTCGTAGGAGTCACGGGACGGAGGCGCGACCAGGCCCAGGGCCCGGCCCACGTCCTGGATGGACGGGCTGGTGAGGCACCGGCCGTCGTCGAACGTGCACACCGCCACCTCGGCCGGCCCCTCGTCGTCGAGGTAGAGGAACGGCACCGCGGCCCGGGTCAGGAAGTCGCGGATGTCGTAGGCCGCCACCCCGCCGGTGACGACGACCCGGGCCGCCGGCGGAGAGGGGGTGGGCGTCACGGGTGGTCGAAGACGGGGGCGCCGTCGACCAGGAAGGCGGCCTCGTCGACGTAGCACCACCACCACTCCTCGCCCGGCTCGTAGCTCTGGACGAGGGGATGCTTGGACGTCCGGAAGTGGGCGGTGGCGTGGCGGTTGGGCGAGCTGTCGCAGCAGCCGACGTGGCCGCACGACATGCACACCCGCAGGTGGACCCACCGTCCGCCGATGGCCAGGCAGTCCTCGCACCCGGTGGCGTTGGGAGCTACGTCGGCGACCTGGTCGAGGTGGCGGCAGGTGGCGGGCATGGTCTCCGTTCTAGCCGCTAGCCGCGGGCGCAGGACGTGCCCGGGCGGCGGGCCGCGGTCGCCCAGTCGGCGTCGTCGGTGCGGGGCCAGTAGTCGCCCGTCTCCGGATCCTGGTCGTAGGGGACGGGCGGTTCGCCACCGGCCGCGATCTCGGCGATGGCGGCCAGGAAGCGGTCGACATCAGCCGCCGTCGTCGACAGCCCGGCGCTGGCCCGCACCGCCCCCGGGATGTGGCGGCGGTCGCCTCGGAGCACGGCCGAGCGGTAGGACGCGATCTCGGGCTCGTCCAGACCGAGCAGGCGCAGGAGGTAGGGGTGGGCGCAGAAGCACCCGTGGCGGACGCCGATGGCGTGCTCCGCGCTCAACCGGGCCGCCACCAGGGCGTGGTGGACGCCCTCTACGGCGAACGCGGCCAGGGGCAGGGTGGGGGTCTCGAGGGCCGGGCCCAGGACGCGGACGCCGTCGATGGCGGCCAGCCCGTGGCGCAGGCGGTGGGCCAGGGCGTCGTCGTGGGCGACGATCGCCGGCCACCCGATCCGGGCCAGCTCGTCGATGCCGGCGTGGAGGGCGACCGCGCCGATGACGTTGGGCGAGCCCGCCTCCTCCCGCTCGGGCGGGTCGGTCCACACCACCTCGTCCAAGTCGACCAGGTCGACCGCACCCCCTCCGGCCAGGAAGGGGTCGCCCGTCTCGAAGGTCGACCGGGGGCCGACGAGCACGCCTCCGCCGTAGGGGGCGTACATCTTGTGGCCGCTCCAGGCCAGGAAGTCGGCGCTCCCGGGCAGGGGGCGGTGGGCGGCCAGTTGGGCGGCGTCGACCAGCACGGGGACGCCCCGGTGGTGGGCGGCGGCCACGATGTCGTCGATGGGCGGCATCCACCCGGTGACGTTCGAGGCACCGGTGATGGTGAGGAGGCGGGGCGGGGGGCCGTCGTGGATGGCGGCGTCGAGGGTGGCGGCAACGTCGTCGACAGTGAAGGTGCCGTCGGGACCGCACTCGACGTACCGGCGGCGGGCCAGGCGGGCCCACGGCAGGAGGTTGGCGTGGTGCTCGACCACGGTGGTGACCACCACGTCGTCGGGCGCCAGCCGCAGCCGGTAGGCGAGGTGGTTGACGGCCTCGGTGGTGTTGCGGCAGATGACGGCCACGTCCCGGTCGTCGGCCTTGCCGGCGAAGGCGAGGGCGGCGGCCCGGGCCTCCTCGTACTCGGCCGTGGCCAGCTGCGACTTCCACCCCGCGCCCCGGTGCACGCTCGAGTAGCGGGGCAGGAAGTCGGCCACCCGCTGGGCGACGGCGGGCAGGGCGCTGGTGGACGCGGCCGCGTCGAGGGACAGGTAGGTCCGCTGGAGACCGTCGATACAGGGAGCCTGGAGATCGTCGCCGACGAGGCGGACGCCGAGGCGGGGGCCTTCCGGCGCCTGGTGCGGCACGTCCCCATCCTACCGGCGGCCGGAATATCGGTGGCGCGGGCTGCGTCCGGTCGAGCAGGCTCCCGCGGTGCGCCATCTGACGAGCGACGAGCTCAGGGCGGGCCTGGCGCACATCACGCGATCACCGGCCGAGCGGGGCAAGGTCGAGCTCATCGTCCGCCGCCCGGAGCCAGGAGCGCGCGACGTCCTGACCGAGGGTCACCTCCACATCGACCACGGCCTCGTCGGCGACGGCTGGCGGGTGCGGCACAGCAAGCGCACCGAGGACGGGTCACCCCATCCCGACATGCAGCTGAACGTCATGAACGCCCGGGTGGCGGCCCTGGTGGCCGTCGACCCCGACCGGTGGGCCCTGGCCGGCGACCAGCTCTACGTCGACCTCGACCTGAGCGTCGAGAACCTGCCGCCGGGAACCCGCCTCGCCCTCGGCTCGGCCGTCATCGAGGTCACCGACCTACCCCATCGGGGCTGCTACAAGTTCTCCAACCGCTACGGACCGGACGCCCTCCGCTTCGTGAACACCGGCGCCGACACCCTCCGCCTGCGGGGGATCAACGCCAAGGTCGTCGTGAGAGGCACGGTGCGGGTCGGCGACCCGATCGAGAAGGTCCCCTTGCCCGCCGGTTAGCCGGCTTCGACCTCGAAGATGTCCTCCGGGGCGCTGGCCATGAGACGGTCGGCCATCCCCTGCTTGAGAGCGGTGAAATGGGCCTCGTCGGCCTCGGTGCGATCGGGCTTGCGGGCCATCTCGACGAACTCGTCGGTGACCTGGCCTTCGCGCACGAGGAGCGTGATGGCGGTGTCGCCGTAGCGGGGACGGAACACGAACTGGGCCAGCGTCACGCCCCGATCGGGACGCTCGAGGACCTCGTCGACGATGTAGCGGCCGTCGGTGAGGCCCCGGGTGACGAGCTCGAAGCCGTCGCGGGCGCCGGGACCGCGGAAGGCGGTCTCCACCACGATCCGCCGCCGCTCCAACGGCCCGTCGGGATCGAGCAGGGGGAAGGCCAGCTCCATGACCTTGAAGGCCATGGCCACCCCCGCCGGGCTGCCGGGGCCGCTGTAGCGGAGCATCTCGTCGAAGGTGAAGGCGAGCCGGGTGCCCTCGTCGACCACTTCCAGGGTGTCGGTCACCGCCCGATCGTACGGCTGGCCCGCCTATCGTCCTGACCACGGCCCGCCCGACCGAAGGAGTCCGACCATGACGAAGATTGCAGTGCTCGGTACCGGGGTGGTCGGCCAGACGCTCGGCCGGCGGCTGGTAGGCCTGGGCCACGAGGTGCGGATGGGTTCCCGCCAGGCGGGCAACGAGAAAGCCGAGGCGTGGGTGGCCTCGGTCGGGGTCTCGGCGTCGGCCGGTTCGTTCGCCGACGCGGCCGCCTTCGGCGAACTGGTGATCAACGCCACCGCCGGAGGGGTCAGCCTCGACGTCCTCGATGCGGCCGGCACCGACAACCTCGACGGCAAGGTGCTGATCGACGTGTCCAACCCCCTCGACTTCTCCCGGGGCATGCCGCCCACGCTCACCATCTGCAACACCGACTCGGTGGGGGAGCAGATCCAGGCCCGGTTCCCGGCCGCTCGGGTGGTCAAGACGCTCAACACGGTCAACGCCGACGTGATGGTGCACCCCGAGATCGTCCCCGGCGGCCACACGATGTTCCTGTGCGGCAACGACACCGGCGCCAGGGACGAGGTGCGGGCCCTCCTGGAGAGCTTCGGCTGGCCCGCCGCCGACCTCCTCGACCTGGGCGACATCGGCGCCGCCCGGGGGATGGAGATGTACCTGCCCCTGTGGCTGCGCCTGTGGGGCGCCACCGGCACCGGCCACCTCAACGTCAAGGTGGTGGTGGGGACGTAAACCCCCCCCGGGGGGGCAAGTGTTTGTCCCGGTACCGAGCCGGTGCCGAAATTGCAGCCGTGGAGAAGGGAGGTTGGTCTGCCAGCGTCTGAGCGACAACGAGCGACTCACACCAGCTGGCTACAGTTTGTCGCTCCGACGCTGGCAAACACGATCATGTCGACACGCCCGGCAAGCAGGCGACCAGCCGGTACGCCGGCCAGAACCGCCGCAGCGCACCCAGCCGGAGGCGGGTTGAAGCCCTCGCCTCAGGGTCGTCGGGGGAGGGCCCGCCGGGCTGTCGCGGTGGCTTCGGGCTCGTCGGGGGGAGGGCCGGCGGCGGCGCGGGTGCTTAGAGGCGGAGCCCACCGGGCTGCTATTCGAGCAGGCCGGGGTGGGCGGGGACGTCGACCGCGTGCTCCTGGAGCGCCTCGAGGGGGACGATGTCGAGCGCCCGCTCGTTTGTGCAAGCCAGGACCACGAAGCAGGCGGCACCGTCGCGGTGCGCTCGTAGCCAATTGGCGGCGGTGACGCACCAGCGGTCGCCCGGCCGCAGCCCGGGGAAGCGGAACTCGGGCCGGGGCAGGCTCAGGTCGTTGCCGATCCGGCGCTGGTGGTCGAGGAACTCGGGGGTCACGACCGCGCAGATGGTGTGGCTACCCCGGTCGTCGGGTCCCGTGCTGCAGCATCCGTCCCGGTAGAAGCCGGTCAGGGGATCGGTGCCACATGGTTCCAGCTCGCCCCCGAGCACGTTGCGTTCGGCCATGCCCGCAGTATCGCCTGTCCCGCCCGTCGTTGCCCGTGGGTACGGGCGGGGGGACGAACGCCCCTACACCCAGTAGAACTCGGGGCAGTGGAAGGCCTGCAGGAGGGGCACCCGCTCGGGGTTGTCGTGCTCGCCCAAGACGTCGTACCGAGTGTTGATCTCGGCGCACTTGATCGGGTCGTAGGGCGGGGTGGTGGTGGTCGTCGGCGGCGGCTCGGTCACCGGCGGCTCGGTCACCGGCGGCTGGGTGGTCGGGGGGAGCGTGGCCACCGGGGCGATGGTGGAGGCCGGCCGGCGCACGGTGGTGGGCGGGGCGGCGGTGGTGGACGGGGCGGGAGCGACGGTGGTGGTCGTGGTCGCCGGGGCCCGGGTGGTGGTGGTGCGGGCCACGGTGGTCGTGGTGACGACCGCCCCGGTGGAGGCCACCTGGGTCATGGGCCGGTCCTCCTCGCCGATGACCAAACCGACGCCGACGGCCGACAGGAAGATCACTCCGAGGAGGGCGGCGTAGAGCCTCGTCCGGTTCATAGGACGGTTATCGGCAGGATTCCCCTCTGCCTGTAGGTCATTCGGACTACTCGGTCCCATTTTGCGACCGACTCTACGCCTGCCCGGCCGCGCCGCACTGCCGGATCCGGCGGCGGTCCCTCACCTCCGGTTGTCGGCTGCCGGCCGCACCCGCTTGAGCCAGGCCCGTGCCCCGCCGAGGCCGTCAGCGACTGGTCGCCCCCACCGGCACCCGCAGCGAGCTCTGCCCGTGCTCCCAGGACTCGAACAGGTGGGCGGCGAAGCGGGCCTCGACCGCGGACAGGGCCCGGGCGCCGAAGATGATGTCCGGCGCCAGCTCGGGCTCCTGGGCCGCCAGCCCGCCCGCCAGGCGGGAGCGGCCACTCTGCCGTGGACCATGTCGGCCTCGACGTGGACGTCGTAGAAGCGGTGGGCGGCCGTGGGCAGGCCCATCCGGCGCAGGGCCTGGCTGTACCGGCCCATGGGTCCCACCGACGTCATCTCGAACAGGGCCAGGTGACCGACGAGGGCGGCCCGCAATCGGCGGTGCAGGCCGAACAGGGAGACCAGGTTCACCGTGGCCAGGGTGGTGCCGGGGAGGAGGTCGAGGTGCGAGCCGTACGCCGTGTCGAGGCCGAGGGCGGCCATGGTGTCGGCGAAGAGCTCGGCGTGGCTCTCACCCGCCACCCCGTCGCCGTACTCGTCGGCCTGGATGAAACCGTCGCCGACTTGGGGCCGCCGGCCAGCCGGGGAATGCACCAGGTGTGGGGGTCGGCCTCCTTGAGCTGGTAGGCCGAGCGGTGGATGGCGAACTCCTCGAACTGGGTCTGGGTGCCGTGCTCGAGCATGTAGGCCGACAGCGGCCGCCCGTCGCCGTTGGCCAGGGCGGCCAGGTCGGCCTCCACGTCGAAAGAGACCGTGGCCGGCGACTCGGCCCGCAGGGCGCGCTCGAAGGCTGACTCCAACGTGCGGCGCAGGGCGAGCAGGCTCGGCTCCCACTCCCACGCCGGGTCGACACCGGCGAAGCCGCGGTAATGGAGCTCGTAACAGACATAGAGGGCGAGGTGGAAATCGTCGCCGTGCATCGGATCGTCGGAGACGGTCACATCCCCCGACAGGGGGCAGGATGTGGGGCGGCCGCGTCAGATGATCGATGACGTAGCCGCTCAACGGGCCTCGGGCCAGAGCGAGGGCGGGTCCTCGACGGTCGTGCCCGCCCGAGCCTTACCCGGTTCACACGCTTGTAATCTGCCTTTGTCCCCGAGTCGGCGAGGGCGACGGCTTCGCGGTGGTCGCCGAACTCAGATGGGACGGCGGCCTAGGGTGAGGGTTCCCCTTCGAGCCTCCGGCGGTACGAGATGATCCTGTTCTGTCCCCGCTGCGGAACCGAGCTCCCGGCCAAGTTCCGGGGGGAGTGGTTCGACTCCGGGCATCCCTGTTCCGATTGCGGCGTGGCCGTCGGCGACCCTCCCGGGATGCTGGCCCCTTCGGACGCGGAGATGACCTACGGCCTCGACGAATGGCCGGTGCCCGATCGGGCCGCCGTCACCGGCACTCTGGTGGACGATGGAGTCCCCTACCGCTGGGAGCCGGGGATCGTGCTCGTGGTGCCCGAGTCGGTGGAGGCCCTGGTCGACGCCATCCTCGACGACCTGGAGCAGTCGGACGTGCTGGCGGTGGGGGAGGGGGGCGTCGCTCTCGACGGCGAGGTCGACCCGGAGGCCGACGGCGGCGAGGAGGCGCAGGCGGCGATGTCCGACCTGTTCGTGGTCGCCGACCGTCTCGTCCACTCCCCGTGGAACCCGGAGCTGAATGCGGACCTGGACCGGCTCACGGACATCGTCGGTTCCACCCTGCCTCCCTACGGCATGGATGCGTCGACGTGGCGCCGGATCCACGAGCTGGCCACCGCCATCACCCTGCCCCCCGACGACGACGACGAGGAGGCTGACGACGACAACGCTGACGACGACGCCGAGGCCGCCGACCCCGACGCCAACCCGGACGCCGACCAGCTCGACCCCGACGACGCCGACGAGCTCGACCCCGACGACGACGGCGAGCTCGACCCCGACGACCTCGCCGCCGAGCAGGACGCCGTCGTCCGGGCGATCACCGAGCTCCGGGACTTTCTCCGCCCGTTCGTGTAGCGCCCCGAGGGGTGTGCAGCCGGCCGCCTCGGCCAGCAGGGCCGCGCACAGGCGGGACCGCGGCCGGGGATTTGGGTATCTGCTCCGGGTAGCACGCCCTCGGAGCGCGCGCTCTCAGTTCGCGGATGTGGAGGCGGCTTCCGGAGTCGACTCCCGAGGGGCGGGTTGACACTGCAGCCCGCCCCTCCCGCGACCTCCGGAGGGCATCGGGTGGCGAGGAGCGCGAGCTAGCCTCTTCTCGACGGACAGACGGACGGTCGGATCGGCGCGGTGGGAGGAATGGGCGGCGTGGACACGGTGCATGGCCGCTTCCGGTCGACGGCGGAGCGCCACCCGGACTCGGTGGCGGTCCGCAGCGACCACCGCCGCCTCACCTATGCCGAGCTCGACGAGTTGAGCGACCGGCTGGCGTCGCGGCTCGAGCGGGCGGGGGTCGAGCCGGGCTCGCTGGTGGCGATCCGCCTGCACCGCGGCCTGGCGATCCCGGTCGCCATCCTCGGTGTCCTCAAGTGGGGTTGCGCCTACGTGCCCGTCGACCCCGACTACCCGGCCGACCGGCAGCACTACATGGTCGACGACGCCCGGGCCCGCCACGTGGTGCAGGCGGAGGATCCGGACGACGTCGAGCCGGAGGTGGTCGAGATCCCCGAGGCGCCGGCACAACCCTGGCCGCTGCCGCCCGGCGTGGCCTACGTGATCTACACCTCGGGCTCGACCGGCCGGCCCAAGGGCGTCGTCGTCGGCCACGAGCACGTGCTGGCCATGGTCGACGCGGTCGGGCCGTTCCTCGGGCTGGGACCCGACGACGCCATTCCTCTGTTCCACTCCTTCTGCTTCGACGCGACCGTCTGGGAGCTCTGGGCCGCCTTGCTCTTCGGCGGCACGCTCGTCATCGTCCGCCGGGCCGATGCCCAGGACCCGTCGGCCTTCGCCCAGCTGCTGGCCGACGCGGGCGTGACGATGATGGTCCAGATCCCCACCATCTTCGGGTACCTGGTGCGGGCGCTGGAGGAGTCGCCCCGCGCCCTTCCCGCCCTTCGCGGCGTGCTCCTGGGGGGGGAGGCGGTCGACCTGGCCTCGGTGCAGCGGTGGCGGGACCTGGGCTGCGCGCCAGAGGCCCGGGTCATCAACGCCTACGGGCCCACCGAGACGACCGTGTTCAGCACCTTCCGCGAGCTGTCGGAGGCCGACCAGCCGGGCGGGGGACGCACCCCGATCGGCCGGCCCGCAGCCCACCTCCGGGGCCGCCTCGTGGGTGAAGACCTCGAGCCGGTCCCTGACGGGGAGCCGGGCGAGCTCCTGGTCGCCGGCGCCTCGGTCGCCTTCGGGTACCTGGGGCGGCCCGAGCTCACGGCCGAGCGGTTCATCCCGCTGCCCGACGACCCGGGGCCCTGGTACCGAACGGGGGACTGGGTGGTCCGCGTGCCCGACGGCGAGCTCACCTACGCCGGCCGCCGCGACGGTCAGGTCAAGGTGCGGGGCCTCCGCATCGAGCTGGGGGAGATCGAGGCGGTGGTGCGGGAGCACCCCGACGTCATGGTCTGCGCCGTCACCGTCGACAAGAACCGGCTGGGAGAGAACAGCCTCACCGTCCACTACGTCCCCCGCCGGGCCGACGCCGACCTCGCCTCGGCTCTCCGGGCCCACGCCCAGACCAAGCTGCCCAAGGCCCTGGTACCGGTCCGCTATCGGCGCCACGAGCGGCTGCCGCTCACCGGGAGCGGGAAGATCGACCGCTCCGCCCTCAGCGCCCCGCCGGTGACGGACCGTCGCCCGTGACCCCCCGACCAGAAGGACCCGGGCGATGACCGCCCCGCTGCCCTCCGCCGGTCAGGCGCCCTCACCGTGGCTGCCGCCCACCCGGCCGCGGCCCAACGCTTCGGTGCGGCTGTTCTGCCTGCCCTACGCGGGTGCGGGGGCCACCGTGTTCCGGGGATGGAGCGACCTGCTACCGCAGCTCGACGTGGTGCCGGTGCAGCTGCCCGGCCGCGAGGGCAGGATCGGCGAGTCGCCCGCCGTCGACGTCGACAAACTGGCCACCGCCCTCCTGCCCCACACCGACCGTCCGTACGCGGTGTTCGGCCACAGCTTCGGCGCCCGCCTGGGCTTCGAGCTGTGCCGGGCGCTGCGGGCACGCGGGGCCCGACCGCCGGTATGGCTCTTCGTGTCCGGCGCCCAGGCGCCTCACCTGCCCCAGCTGAAGCCTCCCGCCTCGGTGCTGCCCGACGACGAGTTCGTCGAGCGGGTGACCGAGCTCGGTGGCACACCGCCGGAGATCCTCGGCGACCCCGAGATGCGGGCGCTGGCCCTGCCCGTGCTTCGGGCCGACTTCGCCTATGTCGACCGGTACGTGTACGAGGCGGGGTCCCCGCTGACGTGCCCCATCACCGTCTACGCCGGCGACCGCGACGGCGAGACACGGGTCGACGACCTCTGGGCGTGGGCCGAGCACACGGCGGGGGCCTTCGCGGTGCGGGTCCTGCCGGGCGACCACTTCTTCCTCCACTCGGCCCGCAGCCAGCTGGTCTCGTCCCTGGCCGCCGACCTAGCGAGGGGGCCGGTCCCGACCGCCCGTATCTCGGCGCCCGTGCTGGAGCCGGGCGAGGTCCACGTCTGGTGCGCCCGAACCGACGAGCTGGCGATGTCCGACGCCGGGCTGGCTGAGATGCTGGCGGCCGACGAGGTGGCCCGGGCCGGCGCCTTCCGGTTCCGGCGCGACGCCTCCCGGTTCGTCCGCCGGCGCTGGCTGCTCCGTCGACTTCTCGGCGCGGTCGGGTGCGACCCGGGTGCGGAACCCCTGCCGACCGGCGCCAACGGCAGGCCCACGGTCCTCCCCGGCGCCACGCTGTTCTTCAGCGCCAGCTCCTCGGGCGGTCTGGCGGCGGTGGCGATGGCGCGCGACCACGACCTGGGCCTCGACGTCGAGCGCCTCCGGCCCGTCCCCGACCTCGACCTGCTGGCCCGTTCCACCATGACCGCGGAGGAGCAGGCGGGGCTGGCGCGCCTCCCACCGGGGGAGCGGGGCGCCGCCTTCCTCCGGCTGTGGACCGTCAAGGAGGCGTTCGTCAAGGCCCTGGGGGCGGGGCTCTCGCTCGACCCGGCTCGGGTCACGACCCGTCTCGCCGGGCCCGGACGCTGGAGCGTCTCCTCTCCCGACGCGGGCCGCGCCTGGTCGGTGGTTGCGGTCGACGTCGGTGCCGGCCACGTCGCCTCGCTCGCCGTCCCCGACACCGTCTCGCCTCGGGTACGGGTCCTGAGCCTGTCCGCCGGGAGGTTGTCATAGCCGATCACCTGGTACCGCTGCCCGGCAGCTCCTGGAAGGTGTGGCGGGAGTGCGTGCTCCGGGCCGCCGGTTTCCCGATCGACGGGCTGGCCCCGCTGGCCGCCCCCGCCTACGCCCGGGCGGCCGACGAGTTGGCCGTCGCCCGGGAGGGAGGCGGCTCCTCCAAGGCCGAGCTCGTCCGGCTGGAGGCGGCGCTGCGCGACACGGCCGAGAGGGCCCTGGTGGAGGAGGGGGCCGTGCTGCGCGGCATCGCCGCCGACCCCCTGTTCCGGGAGGCGGTGACGTGGCAGAACCGGGACGCCCGCCGATGGGCGACCGACCCCTACGCCGGCACGACGGCCGAGACGAAGCGCAACAACGAGTTGCGCCAGCGGGAAGCGACCGTCATCCGCTACTGGCAGCGGTACTGCGCCAAGAACGACACCATCGGCTTCTTCGGACCCGTGTGCTGGGCGACGATCGTCGACGCCGGGGAGGCGGTGGCGGTCGAGCCCGGTCCGTCGCTCCTGCGCCACCGCACCGTCTACCTGGAGCGATGGTGCGTCTCCGCCTACGCCGAGGTCCTCGCCCACGATCCCGAGGTGGGACCGTGGCTGCCGCCCCGTCCGCACCCTCACCAGTTCCTCGAAGGGCGGACGGTCCATCGCCCGCCGCACCCGCCCGCCGAGCTGCGCCTCGCCGACGCCGGCGTGCTGGCCCTGTGCGACGGGGAGCGCCCGGCGCGGGAGGTGGCCCGGCTGGCGGTGGCCGACGCCGAGCTCGGCCTGCGCCGTGAAGCCGACGCCATGCTGGTCCTCGAGTCCCTGGCCCAGCAGAAGCTGGTGGTCCTCGAACCGGAGCTGCCCCTGGAGCTGCATCCCGAGCGCACGTTGCGGGCCCACCTGGAGCGCATCGACGACGAGCCCGTCCGGGCCCGGGCCCTCGCCGGGCTCGACCGGCTCGACCAGGGACGGGCCGCGGTGGCGGCCGCCGCGGGCGACGTGGCCGCGCTCGAGGCCACCCTCGACGACCTCGGGTCGGCCTTCACCGAGCTGACCGGGAGGGCCCCGACGCACGCCCACGGGCAGGCGTACGCCGGGCGGACCCTCGTCTTCGAGGACACCCGCCGCGACCTCGACGTCCGGGTCGGCCCGCCCCTCCTGGAGGCGGTGGGACCCGCCCTCGACCTGTTGCTGACCGGGTCCCGCTGGCTCACCGCCGAGACGGCGCGCGCCTACCGCCACCTCTTCCGGCAGGCCTATGAGGACGAGGTCCGCCCCGGCCAGTCGGTCGTCGAGCTGGGCCAGCTGTGGCCGTGGGTGCAGGCCGGGCTCTTCGGCGCCTCGGGCCGCCCGATCGACACGGTGATGGCGGACTTCCTCGGGCGGTGGTCGCGGATCCTGGCGCTCGACCCGGCCCAGAGCCGGGTGGAGTTCGACAGCGTCGCCCTCCGGGACCGGGTGGCGGCCGAGTTCCCGGCCGACGGCCCGGGGTGGCCGGGCGCCCGCTACCAGAGCGCCGACCTCCAGATCGACGCGGTCAGCGTCGACGCTCTCAACGACGGTCAGTTCCAGGTCGTCCTGGGTGAGCTGCACACCGCCTGGAACACGCTCGAGACCACCGTCTTCGCCGCGCAGCACCCCGATCCACCACGGCTCCTCGGCTTCGTGGCCGCCGACCTTCCCGAACCCCGCGTGCTGGCGGTCGTTCCCGCCGATTGGCCCCGGAGCACGGGCCGCACCGTCAACTTCCTCGTACGGGACGACGACCTGCGTCTCGGGTGGACACCCGCACCCCCACCGGCGA
This sequence comes from uncultured Acidimicrobiia bacterium, assembly GCA_963829165.1. Lineage (GTDB taxonomy): Bacteria > Actinomycetota > Acidimicrobiia > Acidimicrobiales > AC-14 > JAXDMK01. The sequence goes on from CAWHIC010000007.1 coordinate 706,130, forward strand.
AGGGAACGCTGCTACGGCTGGGGGAGCTGATGGTCGACGATCTCGGCGGCGAGCTGCATGTGCGCACGAGGGACGGCCGGCTCACCTTCGACCCCATCGTGCTACTCGGTTCGTTCCTGTCCGAAATCGTCGTCGACGCCTACAAGACGGCATTCGCGGGTGGGGGCGACCACGTCCCCCGCACCCGCATCGACCGGCTCGTGGTCAGTCGGGAGACGTGGCGGTGCCGGCTGAGCGACCTGGGGTTCGCCTCGGCCAAGGACGAGGTTGAGCGGTTCGCCGGGGCCCGGGCGTGGCGGTTGCAGCAGGGCCTGCCGGAACACGTCTTCGCCGGCTTCGCCCACGAGACCAAGCCCTTCGGGGTCGATTTCCGCAGCCCGGCGCAGGTGCAGGCCCTGGCCGCGTCCATCCGGGCCGGGATCCGGAAGGGCGATCCGGAGGCCCGGGTCGTGATCAGCGAGATGCTCCCGGCGCCCGACGGTGCGTGGGTGCCCGACGGCCAGGGCCGGACGTACGTGAGCGAGCTGCGCCTGCAGTTCGTCGATCCGGAGCCGTTCCGCCCCCTCTGAGGTCGCCGACGGTGGGTAGCCCTACCCCCCGTTGGTACGAGTACCCAGGGTGAAGAGTAGGGGTAGCACCCTGTCATCCGGGCGGCCCAGATGGTTGTGTCTGATCCATGACCGGCGGCCCTCCGCACACTGATTCCGACCACGTCGTAGCCGAGGTCTGGGCCGAGGTCCTGCGCCTGCCCGAGGTGTTCGACGACGACAACTTCCTCGAGCTGGGCGGCCATTCCCTGCTCGCCACCCGCGTGCTGGCCCGGCTCCGCGACCGCCTCGGCGTCCACCTCACGGCCGACTCACTGCTGGACGCGGCCGACCTCCGCCAGTTCTGCGACCTGGTGGCCGAGGCCGGCGCGGCGGCGACGAGCGTGCAGCTGGCGGTCCCCGGTGACGAGCTCGTGCTCGCTCCCACCCAGGAGCGACTGTGGTTCGTCCACCGCATCGCCCCCCAGAGCGCGGCCTACAACATCGTCACCGTCGAGCACCTCCACGGGCCGGTTGCGGTCGAGGCCTTCCGTGCCGCCCTCCTCGCCGTGTCCGAGCGCCACCAGGCGCTGCGCTGGCGCTTTCCGGCTCCCGAGGGACGACCGGTCGTGGTCGTGGACGACGCTTCCGCCCCGCTTCGGGTCGACGACGTGCGCCACCTCGCTCCCGTCGACCGGGCGGCAGCCGTCGAGCGCATCACGGCCGAGGAGGCATCCACGCCGGTCGACATCGAGCGAGACACCGTGTGGCGGGTACGACTCGTGCGCCTGGCCGAAGACGACAACGTGGTCGTCTTCACCGTCCACCACATCGCCTTCGACGGCTGGTCGGTCGACGTGCTCTATCGGGACCTCGTCCGCGCCTACGGGCAGATCGTCGCCGGGCGGGTGCCGACCTTCTCCCCGCTGCCGGCCGACTACGCCGACTACGCCCGGGAGCGCCAGCTCTGGCTCGACAGCCCGGAGTGCGCCGAGCAGGCCGCCTACTGGCGGGAGCGGCTCGCCGGTGCACCGGCGGTGCTCGACCTGCCCGCCGACCACGCCCGCCCCCCGGTGCAGACGTACTCCGGCGCCGAGGAGCGCACCTTGCTCCCGGCCGCCGCCGCCGAGGGCATTCACCGCCTGGCCCGTCGCAGTGGCGTGACGCCGTTCGTCCCCATGCTGGCCGGCTTCGGCTTGCTGCTCGGGCGGCTGGCCGGTGTCGACGACCTGGTCATCGGCACGCCCGTGGCCGGGCGGCCCCGCACCGAGCACGAGGACCTGGTCGGGTTCTTCGTCGACACCGTCCCGGTCCGCATCGACCTCGCCGGCGCTCCCACCGGACGTGAGCTCGTCGCCCGGGTGGGGCAAAGCCTCTCGGGGGCGCTGGCCCACCAGGAGCTGCCGTTCCACCGCCTCGTCGACGAGCTGTCCCCGCCCCGCGACCCCTCCCGCAACCCGGTGGTGCAGGTCCTGTTCAACGCCTACACCTTCGCCAAGGCCGACCTCTCGTTGGCGGGAACCCTGTCGGAGTCGATGCGGCCGCCGTTGCCGGGCGCGCTGTTCGACCTGACCATGTACGTCGACGAGCGCGACGGTGAACTGCAGCTGCACCTCGTCTACAACCCCGACCTGTTCGACCGGCCCCGGATGACCGCCCTCCTCGAGCAGTTCGCAGGCGTTCTCGGCGCCCTGGCCGAGCGGCCCGACGAGGCCTCCGCCACCTACTCCCTGGCCTCCGACGCCTCCGTGGCGCCGGCCGGCCGGCCCTCCTCGTCCGCCACCTCGGTGCCGACCCTGCTCGACGGGCTCGAGGCCGGGCTGCGCCGCCGGCCGGTGGCCCTGGCGACCGTCGACGCCGAGCGGGCCCTGAGCCACGCCGAGCTCGACGCCCACGCCGACCGCCTGGCGGGGGCGCTGCGAGCCTCCGGTGTCGGCCCGGGATCGGTCGTCGGCGTCTGGGCTACCCGCACGGTGGCCATTCCGGCCGCCCTGCTCGGCGTCCTGCGCGCCGGCGCCGCTTTCTGCGTGCTCGACCCCGCCTACCCCGCCTCCCGGCTGGCGGCCCAGGTGAAGATCGCCGGCATCGGCGCCCTGGTGCTGGCGGGTGCCGGCAACCTCCCCGAGTCCGTGGTGCAGGCGACGGCGGGCCTGCCGGTGCTGTCGGCGCTGGCCCCCGAGCCGGTTTCCTCGGCCGCCCCCGTCCCCCCGGCCCCGGCCCCGGCCCCCGCCGCCGGCGACGCCGCCGCCGACGACGTCCCTCCCGCCTACGTGGCCTTCACCTCCGGCACCACCGGCCGCCCCCGCGGCATCGTGGGCGGTCCCGAGCCCCTGGCCCACTTCTTCGACTGGTACGCCCGGACGTTCGAGGTCGGACCTTCGGACAGGGTCGCCGTCCTCTCCGGCCTGGCCCACGACCCCCTCCTGCGTGACTTGCTGCTCCCGGTGTGGTGCGGGGCCAGCTCCCACCTCCCTCCGCCGGAGCTGCTCGTGGACCCGCAGCGCCTCCGGGGCTGGCTGGCCCAGGCCGCGGTCACGGTGGTGCACCTCACGCCTCAGATGGTCCGTCTCATCGCCTCGGGCGCCGATGCTGCCGTCCCGCTCCCGGCCATCCGCCTGGTGTCGGTCGGGGGCGACATCTTCACCGACGCCGACGTGGCCGCCCTCCGCCGCCTGGCCCCGAACGCCCGCATCGTCAACGGCTACGGCGCCACCGAGACCCCCCAGCTGGCGGCGTGGTGCGAGGTCACCGACGTGGCCTCCCCCCGGCCGGCGGCTGCGCCCCGCCCGGTGCCGGTCGGAACCGGTGCCGAGAGCACCCGGCTGCTGGTGCGTTCGGCCGGTGGCACCGTCGCCGGCGTGGGCGAGCTGGGCGAGGTGTGGGTGGAGTCGCCCTACCTGGCCCGCGGCTACCTGGGTGACCCGCAGGTGACCGGCGAGCGGTTCGTCGCTGGCGCCTACCGCACCGGCGACCTCGGCCGGCTCCTCCCCGACGGCGGAGTGGTGCTGGCGGGCCGGTCCGACGACCAGGTCAAGATCCGGGGCTTCCGGGTGGAGCTGGCCGAGGTGGCCGCCGCCTGCACCGCCTGTCCCGACGTGGCCGACGCCGTCGCCGTGCTCCGCCACGACCTGGGCCCGGTCCCGACCCTGGTGGCCTACCTCGTCGCCGCCCCCTCCGCCGAGCTCGACGTGGCCGATATCGCCCGCGCTCTCCGCCGGTCGCTTCCCGAGGCCGCCGTTCCCGCCTCCTACGTGGTCCTCGACCGGTTCCCCCTGACCCCCAACGGCAAGGTCGACCGGGCCGCGCTGCCTGCGCCCACCGCCGACCGCCCGTCGCCGACGACCTTCGTGAAGGCCCGCAGCGAGATGGAGCGCACCGTCGGTGCCGTGTGGCAGGAGGTCCTCGGCCTCAGCCGGGTCGGTGCCCACGACAACTTCTTCGACCTCGGCGGAAGCTCCCTGGCCCTGGTGGCAGCCCACGCCCGGCTGCAGGCGCTGCTCGGGCGCGACATCGCCATCACCGACCTGTTCCGCCACCCAACCGTGAGCACCCTGGCCAACCACCTCGAGCACGGCCGAGCCCAAGCATCGATGCTCGTGAACGCGGCCGCCCGGGCCGACATCCGCCGGGCCCGCCAGCACCAACGCGCCGCCGTCGGCGCACGCCGTTCCGCCAGCCGCGTCGCCTGAAGGGGATGGGACCACCATGACGACCCTGTTCGACCACGTCTCCGAGCCCCCCGCCCTCGCCGAACGCGCCGCCGAGGGCCCGTTCGGCGAGCCGCCTCCCGTCGAAACTCCTCTCGTCGAACCGATCGCGATCGTCGGGCTCAGCGGCCGGTTCCCGGGGGCGCGCAACGTCGAGGAGTTCTGGCAGAACCTGGTGGCGGGCGTGGAGTCGGTACGCGCCTACTCCAAGGAGGAGCAGCTGGCGCTCGGCGTCCCGCCCGAGATGGTCCACCACCCCGACTTCGTGCCGACCGCCTCTGCCCTCGACGACCACGACATGTTCGACGCCGCCTTCTTCGGGCTGAACCGGCGGGAGGCGGAGATCCGCGACCCGCAGCACCGGATCTTCCTCGAGTGCGCCTACGAGGCGCTGGAGTCGGCCGGCTACGACCCCTACCGCCACCCGGGCGACATCGGCGTCTACGCCGGGGTGGGGGTCAACGACTACCGGATAGAGAACATCCAGCCCAACAAGGAGCTGGTGGCGCGGAGCGGCAGCCTGGCCGTCTCGGTCGGCACCAATCCGGACTACATCGCCACCCTGACCTCCTACAAGCTCAACCTGCGGGGCCCCAGCCTCACCGTCCACACCGCCTGCTCGACGGCACTGGTGGTCGTCCACCTGGCCTGCGAGGCGCTGCGCAACGGTGAGTGCGACATGGCGCTGGCCGGCGCGTCGGCCATGGAACTGCCCCACCACTGGGGCTACACCTTCAAAGAAGGCGGCATCATGGCCCGCGACGGGCACTGCCGGGCCTTCGACGCCGGCGCCACCGGCACCGTCTGGGGCAGCGGCGCAGGGGTCGTCGCGCTCAAGCGCCTCTCCGACGCCCAGGCCGACGGCGACCACATCCACGCCCTCCTGCTCGGCTCCGCGGTCAACAACGACGGTTCTCTCAAGGTCGGCTTCTCGGCCCCCAGCGAGCAGGGGCAGGCGGCGGTGGTGGCCCAGGCCCTCGCCATCGCCGACGTCGACCCGAGGACGATCAGCTACGTGGAGGCCCACGGCACGGGCACCGGCCTGGGCGACCCCATCGAGGTCGCGGCCCTGTCGAGCGCCTTCGCGGGGGCGTCCTCCGACCGCCAGTGGTGCGGCCTGGGATCGGTCAAGACCAACATCGGCCACCTGGGACCGGCGGCCGGCGTCGCCGGCCTGATCAAGACCACCCTCGCCCTTCAGCACGGCGCCATCCCCCCGACCCTGAACTTCGAGCAGCCCAACCCCGCGCTCAAGCTGGCCGAGAGCCCGTTCCACGTCACCGCCACCCTCACCCACTGGCCCCGCACCGAGACGCCCCGGCGGGCCGGCGTGAGCTCGTTCGGGATCGGGGGCACCAACGCCCACGTCGTGGTCCAAGAGGCGCCGGCGCCGGTGGGCGAGGCCTCGACCTCACCCCGGCAGCTGCTCCCGCTGTCGGCCAAGACGGAGAGCGCGCTCCAGTCCGCCGTCGCCCGGCTGGCCAACCACCTCACCAACCACCCCGACCTCGACCTCGGCGACGTCGCCTTCACCCTCCAGACGGGCCGGGCGGAGTGGGATCACCGGGCCGTCCTGGTTGCTCGCGACATCGCCGACGCGGCCGCCGCCCTGACCGCGGGCGACCGCAAGCGGGTCCACCGGGCCAAGAAGCCGGCCGCCCCGCCGCAGGTGGCGTTCATGTTCTCCGGCCAGGGCTCCCAGTACCCGGGTATGGGCCGGGAGCTGTACGTCGCCAATACCGTCTTCCAGGACGCCGTCGACCGTTGCGCCGAGATCCTCCAGCCCAAGCTGGGGCTCGACATCCGGACCCTCCTCTTCCCCGAGCCGGGCGCAGTCCAGGACGCGGCCGGACAACTCCAGCAGACCCGGTTCACCCAGCCCGCCCTCTTCACCGTCGAGTACGCCCTGGTCCAGCTGCTCGAGGCGTGGGGCATCCGCCCCGCGGCCATGGTCGGCCACAGCAGCGGCGAGTACGTGGCCGCCTGCTGCGCCGGTGTGTTCAGCCTGGAGGACGCGCTCTCGCTGGTAGCCACCCGCGGCCGGCTGATGCAGCAGCTCCCGGCGGGGCGCATGCTCGCAGTGCAGATGGAGGAGGACGAGGTCGTCCCGCTCCTTCCCCCCGAGCTGTCGCTGGCGACGGTCAACGGGCCCGGGGTCTGCGTGGTGGCCGGTCCCGTCGAGGCCGTCGACGCCTTCGCCGCCCAGCTACCGGAGTACGCCCGGGGCAAGGTGCTGCGCACGTCGCATGCCTTCCACTCGTCGATGATGGACCCGGTCCTCGACGAGTTCACCGCCGCGGTGGCCGCCGTCCCCCGGTACCGGCCCGAGGTCCCGTTCCTGTCGAACGTCACCGGCGACTGGATCACCCCCGAGCAGGCCACCGACCCCGCCTACTGGGCCACCCACCTGCGCAACACGGTGCGGTTCAGCGACTGCGTCGCCCGGCTGCTGGCGGACGACGAGTGGGCCCTCGTCGAGCTCGGCCCCGGCCGCACCCTCGCCGGCCTGGCCCGCATCCACACCGGCAACGACCGCCCCCCGCTCACCACCCTGCCCCCCGCGGGAGACAAGGCGACCGACACCGAAGTGGTGCTGGCGACCTTGGGCCAGCTCTGGCTCCAGGGCGTAGCCATCGCCTGGGACGGGGTCTGCGAGCCCGACCGGCGACGCACGCCGCTGCCGACGTACCCCTTCGAGCGCAAGCGCTACTGGGTCGACCCCCTTCCTGGGGGACACTCGGCCGCCGTCGGCCCCGCGCCGCGGGCGGCCGCCCTCGAACTGCCCGACTGGTTCGAGACCCCCGGTTGGCGCCAGGCCCCGCCGCTATTCGAGAAGTTGGCGGTTATCGGCCCGTTCCTCGTGTTCGCCACTGACGAGGACGTGTGCGAGCTGCTGGTCAAGCGCCTCCGGGAACTGGGATCGCCGGTCACCACGGTCGTGGCCGGGGCCGGGTTCGAGCAGACCGGGATGGACGAGTTCACGATCGCCCCGACCCGCCGGGAGGACTACGCCCGCCTCCTCGACGCCCTCGCCGCCGGCGGGCGCCTGCCGGCGCGGGTCATTCACGCCTGGGGCCTGGTCCCGCCCCCGGAGAGCTCCGGACCGGTGACCCCGCCTCGCTGGTGGAGGCCCAGGACCGGGGCTTCTTCAGCCTGCTGGCCCTGGCCCAGGCCCTGGCCGAGCGGGAGGCGGGCGACCCGATCGCCGTCGACGTGCTCACCGCCCACGCCCAGGACGTCACCGGCGCCGACCTCCTCGCCCCCGAGTTGGCCACCGTGACCGGACCCTGCCGGGTCATGCCGGTGGAGCTGCCCCACGTCTCCTGCCGGCACATCGACACCGACCTGCCCGCCGACGACCGGGCCCGGCCGCGACTGGCCGACCAGCTCCTGGCCGAGATCGCGTCCCCCGCCGACGAGGTGGTGGTCGCCCTGCGCCGCGGCAAGCGGTGGGTGCCCACCTTCACCCCCGTCCACCTGGACGGGGCCGACGGGGCGACCGCCGGCTGGCGGGAGCGTGGCGTCTACCTGGTCACCGGCGGCTTGGGTGGCATCGGCCTCTCAATGGCCCAGCACCTGGCCCAGCGGGTCCAGGCCCGGCTGGTGCTCGTCGGGCGGTCCGCGTTCCCTCCGCCCGAATCGTGGGACGGGTGGCTGGCCGGCCACGAGACTGCCGACCGCACCCGCCGGACGATCCAGGCCCTGCGCCGGATGGAGGCGGACGGGGCCGAGGTCCTGGTCCTGGCCGCCGACGTCCGCCACCTCGACGGCCTCCGGGCGGTGCGCCGCCGGACGCTGGAGCGGTTCGGTCGCATCGACGGGATCATCCACGCCGCCGGCGTCCCCGGCGGCGGCATGATCGAGGTGAAGGACCGGACCGCGGCCGAGTCGGTGATGGGTCCGAAGCTGGAGGGCACCATCGCCTTGGCCGAGGTCTTCGGCGACCTCGACCTCGATGCCTTCGTCCTGTGCTCGTCGGTCACGGGCATCGCCGGCGGGTTCGGGCAGGTCGACTACTGCGGCGCCAACGCCTTCATGGACGCCTACGCCCGCAGCCCCCGCGCCCCGCGGACCCGGATGGTGTCGGTGAACTGGGGCGGCTGGCTGGAAGTGGGGATGGCGGCCGAGTCACAGGCCCCGGCCGCCTTCCTCGAGCTCCAACGGGGCGGCCACGCGATCGACGCCGACCACCCGTGGCTGCAGACCGTCCGCGACGCGGGCGACGGCGCGGTGGTGGCCGGCGGGGTGCTCTCGCCCGAGCGCCACTGGGTGCTCGACGAGCACCGCATCCACCAGGTGGCGGTGCTCCCCGGCACCGGTCACCTCGAGTTGGCCCGGGCCGCCCTGGCCGCGGCCGACCCCCGCCCCGACGGCGACGTGGCGGTCGACCTGCAGGACACGCTGTTCCTCGTGCCCCTGTCGGTGGCCGACGGCTCCGTCTCCCAGCTGGAGGTGGCGGTCGACGCCCCCTTGGGCGATGGCGATCGCACCGTCACCATCCGCACCCGGGACGCCGAGGGGCGAAACGTGGTGCACGCCCGCACGACGGCTCGCTGGCTGCCGGTCGGCGCCCCCCCGCTGCACGACCTCGACGCCATCCGGGCCCGCTGCCCCGACGAGCGGGGCGCCCACACCCCCTCCGCCAGCGGGATGCTCACCTTCGGCCCCCGCTGGAGCAGCCTGCGGCGGATCTGGGTGGGTGACGGCGAGGAGCTGGCCTACCTGCAGGCCTCCGACCAGGTGGCGGCGGACATGGCCGGCCTGGGCCTGCACCCGGCGGTGCTCGACGAGGCCACCGCCTTCGGCACCGCCTACGGCGGCGAGGGCCAGTACCTGCCCATGGGCTACGGCGAGCTGCTGGTGCGCTCGGCGATCCCGGCCGGCGTCTACAGCCACCTCCGCTACAAGGACGGCGGGGGCGACGACATGCGGCTGGCCGACATCACCCTCATCGACCCCGACGGCCGGGAGGTCGTCGCCATCCGCGACTTCATGCTGCGCCGGGTCGATGACCAGGCCATGGCCCGGTCGGTGTCCGCCCGAGCCGACGGCGGTCAGCCGGGGCCTGATTCGGCCATGGGGCCTGATTCGGCCAGGGGGAACGATTCGGCGGCGGGGAAGGGGGTGCTGGGGGAGGGCACCGGCCCGCAGCGGGTAGGCATCGCCCCCGCCGCGGGAGCCGAAGCCCTGCGCCGACTCCTCGCCGTCGACCTCGGCCCCCAAGTCGTCGTCAGCGCGGTGAGCATCGAGCAGGTCATCGCCAGCACCCGCCAGCTCACCCAGGAAACCCTCGACGATGAGTTGGAGTCGGCCACCCTGGTGGCGGTGGCGGCCGACCGGAGCAACCTGGGCGACTACGTCGCCCCGACCAACGGGTTGCAGGAGCAGCTGGCCGAGCTCTGGGCCGACGTCGTCGGGATGCCGCAGGTCGGGACCGACGACGACTTCTTCGACCTCGGGGGAAACTCCCTGGTGGCGGTGCAGCTGGTGTCCCGGGTGCGGGACACGCTGGGCCACAAGCTCTCGATGCGCAGCCTGTTCGAGGCGCCTACCGTTGCCGGGATGGCGGCGGCGATCGAGGCCCAGCGCCGGGAGACGGCCCCCCACATCCGTCCCTCGGCCGACACGGCCCCGGCCCCGGCCCCGTCTGCTGCGCTCATCACCCGGCTTGCCCGACCCCAGGACTGAGGCGGACCGATGGAAGAGCCGACGACCTATCGCGTGGTCGTGAACCACGAGGAGCAGTACGCCATCTGGCCCGCCGACCAGGCGGTTCCGTCCGGCTGGCGCGACGTCGGGGTGTCGGGCGCCAAGGACGTCTGCCTGGCCCACGTCGAGGAGGTGTGGACCGACATGCGCCCCCGGAGCGTCCGGGAGGCGATGGCCGGCGAGCCGATCGTCCGTGACGCTTCGACCGGTGGGCCGGACCGGTGAGCGGCCCGACGAGCAGCCCCGCGGGGGAGTGGGTCGTCCCCGCGTCCTTCGGCCAGGAGCGCATCTGGCTGGCCAGCCAGCTCGACCCCGAATCGCCGGCCTACAACATCGTGGCCCCGGTCCCGCTGCCGTACGACGTCACCGACGCGGACATCGTTTCCGCCCTCGGTGAGGTGGTCCGTCGCCATGAGGCCCTGCGGACCTCGTTGCGCAGCGACGACGGCTCCCTCTTCCAGGTGGTGCACGCCACCGTGCCGGTCGACGTCACCGTCACCGACCTCTCGGCCCTGGACCCCGACGAGCGCCGCCGCCGGCTGCGCCAGCTCGACGCCGACGACGCCTCGGCGCCTCTGCGCCCCGACGTGGCCCCTCTGTGGCGGGCCCGCCTGAACAAGCTGGCCACGGCCCACTGGGAGCTCGTCCTCGTCGTCCACCACAGCATCTTCGACGCCGGCTCCCTCGCCGTGCTCACCGCCGAGGTCGACGAGTTGTGCCGGGCCGCCCTCGAACGGCGCCCGCCGAAGCTGCCCGAGCTCGACGTGCAGTACGCCGACTACGCCGCCTGGCAGCGGGAGCAGCTGAGGGGGCCGGCCCTGGCCGGGGAGATGGCGTTCTGGCGGGAGCGGCTGGCCGGGCTCCCGCTGGTGCACGGGGTGCCGACCGACCGGCCCCGCCCGGCCACCCCCAGCGACGCCGGTGGGGTCGTGACCTTCGGGGTCGACCCCGCCGTCAGCGGGGCGGTCGACGACCTGGCCCGGCGCCTGCGGGCCACCCCCTTCATGGTGCTGATGGCCGCCTTCACCGCCCTGCTGGCGCGCCTCTCGGGTGAGCCCGACATCGTCCTGGGAGTGCCGGTGGCCGGCCGTGACATCACCCAGCTCGAACCTCTGATCGGCATGTTCGTCAACACCGTGGTGGTGCGCACCGACACCGGGGCCGATCCCACGTTCGCCGACCTGGTGGGCCGCATCCGGTCCAACCTGCTCGAGTGCTGGGAGCACCAGCTCACCCCGTTCCAGAAGGTGGTCGAGGAGGTGGCGCCGACCCGCGACCCGAGCGTGGCCCCGCTGTGCCAGATCGAGTTCAACTACCTGCCCAAGCTGGGCTTCACCAAGAGCCACGGGGCGGTCCACGACGAGCTCTCTCTCGACATGCGCGACCACGCCGGTCGCGTCAGCTACCGCTCCGACCTGTTCGACGAGACCACCGCCCGGGCCCTTGCCGAGCGCTACGTCCGCCTGCTCACCGCCGCGGTCGAGAACCCCGCCACCCGGCTGGGCGACCTCCCTCTCCTCGATGATGCGGAGCGGCGGTTGGTGGTGGAGGACTGGAACGCGACGACCTGCGACTTCCCGGCCGACGCCACCCTGGCATCCCTGTTCGAGGCCCAGGTGGCCCGCACCCCCGATGCGACGGCGGTCACGTTCGAGGGCGCCCACCTCTCCTTCGCCGAGCTCGACGCCCGGGCCGAACAGGTGGCCCGTCGCCTGCGCGCCCTGGGCGTGGGGCCCGAGGTCCTGGTCGGGGTGTGCGCCGAGCGGTCGATCGAGCTGGTGGTCGCCCTGCTGGGGGTGGCCAAGGCGGGCGGGGCCTACGTGCCCCTCGACCCCGAGTACCCGGCCGACCGGCTGGCGTTCATGGTGTCCGACGCCGGTGCGCCGGTGGTGCTCACCCAGCGCCGGCTGCTCGACCGGCTGCCGGCGACCGAGGGCCGGGTCCTCCTCCTCGACGAGGCCTCTGATTGGGAATCGGGATCGGAACCGATCGAGACGCCCACCCCCGGGGCGAACGCGGCCAACGTCGCCTACACGATCTACACGTCCGGCTCGACCGGGCGCCCCAAGGGGGTCCCCAACACCCACCGGGGGATCTCCAACCGCCTCGACTGGATGCAGCGGACCTACCGGCTCACCCCCGCCGACGTGGTCCTCCAGAAGACGCCGGCCAGCTTCGACGTGTCGGTGTGGGAGTTCTTCTGGCCCCTGATCACCGGGGCCCGGATGGTGCTGGCCCGCCCCGGCGGCCACCGCGACCCCGCCTACCTGCGCCGCCTCATCACCACCGAGTTCGTGACCGTGATCCACTTCGTCCCGTCGATGCTGGCCGAGTTCCTCGCCGACGAGGCGGTCTCGTCCTGCTCGTCGCTGCGGTTGGTGATCGCCAGCGGGGAGTCGCTGCCGGCGGCCGCCGCCCGCCTGGCCGACGAGCGCCTGCCTCAGATCGAGCTGCACAACCTCTACGGGCCCACCGAGGCGGCGGTCGACGTCAGCTGGTGGCGCTGCCGCCCGGAGGCCCTGGCCGAGGCCACCACCGTGCCGATCGGCGCCCCGATCCAGAACATGCGGCTCTACGTGCTCGACTCCCGCCTGGCACCCGTGCCGGTAGGCGTGCAGGGCGAGCTCTACCTGGCCGGCGTCGGCCTGGCCCGGGGCTACCTCAACCGGCCCGGCCTCACCGCCGAGCGGTTCGTTCCCGACCCGTTCGGCCCGCCCGGGTCCCGCATGTACCGCACCGGAGACCGGGCCCGCTGGCGGCGCGACGGCAACGTCGAGTTCCTCGGCCGCACCGACCACCAGGTCAAGATCCGCGGCCTGCGAGTGGAGCTGGGGGAGATCGAGGCCACCCTCACCGCCCAGCCCGGCGTGCGCAACGCGGTGGTGGTGGCTCGCACCGATGTCCCTCACGCGGACGACAACACCGACGCCAGGCTGGTGGCGTACCTCCAGGCCGATGCCGGGGCGTCCCCCGATGCGGCCGACCTGCGGGCCGCCCTCCGGCGGAGCCTGCCCGACTACATGGTGCCGGTGGCGTTCGTCGTCCTGGACGATCTCCCTCTGAGCCCGAACGGCAAGCTCGACCGGGCTGCGCTCCCGGCGCCGGACGGAGGAAGCCCGGCGTCGCCCGCGGCCACGTTCGTCGCACCCCGGACGGCCAGCGAGGAGTTGGTGGCCTCCATCTGGACCGAGGTGCTGGGCCGTGAGCCCATCGGCGTGCTCGACGACTTCTTCGACGTCGGCGGTCACTCGCTCCTGGCCATGCGGGTGGTGAGCCGGATGTCGTCGGCCCTGGGCCTGGAGCTGCCGATCCACGCCTTCTTCGAGAACCCGACGATCGCCGGCCTGGCCGAGGTCGTCGAGGCGCTGATCACGGCCGAGCTCGACGAGCTGTCCGACGACGAGGCCGAGCGGCTGCTGGCCGAGGGATGGGCCTAGCCATGGCCACCAGTCCCCACCGGCCCGGGCCCGACCCCTCCGGGCGCGACCCCGACCTCTCCGCGGCCAAGCGGGCGCTGCTCGAGCGGCGCCTGCGCCTGTCGGCCAGCCCCGAGCCGGCTGCGGCGGCGCGGGCCACCGCCGGCCCGGTCGTCGTCGTCGGCTACTCGCAGCCGCTCCAGGATGCCTTCGACACCTTCCAGCCGGCCCGCACCGTGGTCTTCGTCGAGGAGCCGGACGTGGTCGAGGGACGCCAGGCCCGGGCCCACCTCGCCCGCTGCCGGTCCCTGCTGGAGCTGATCGAGTTCGAGTACCAGCGGCCGGGGGCGGCCGACGCCTTCTTCCACCGCTACCGCCACCTCCGCCCGTCCGCCGTCATCCCGGGGATGGAATACGCGGTGCCCTTCGCGGCCCGGCTGGCCGAGCGCCTCGGCCTGGCCGGCGCCGGGCTCGGGCCAGCCCAGGTGCTGCGGGACAAGGCCGCGCTCCGGGCCGTCACCGCCGCCGCCGGCATCGCCAACCCCCGGTCCGAAGCGGTGGAGTCGGCCGACGCGGTCCGGACCTTCATGGTCGGGCTGGGCGGCCCCATCGTGCTCAAGCCGGCCAACCGGCATGGCTCGCTCGGCACCAAGATCCTCTTCGACCCGGAGGAGGTCGACGACGCCTGGGCCGAGTGCACGGTCCAGGACGAGGGCCTCTACGCGCCGCGACGGGGGATGCCCCTGCGGATGCTGGCCGAGCAGTACGTCGAGGGCGACGAGTTCAGCGTGGAGATGGTGGTCCGGGACGGGTCGCCGATCTTCGCCAACGTCACCGGGAAGGCGTTGTACCCCGGCCCCCGGCCGGTGGAGCTGGGTCACACCGTGCCCGCCCCGCTGCCCGTCGACCAGTCCGAGCGGCTGGTGGCCGACACCTCCCGGGTGCTGGCTGCCGTCGGCTTCGGCAGCGGGTTCGTCCACTGCGAGTGGATCGTCTCCGGGGATACCCCCTACCTGGTGGAATGCGCCGGGCGGATGCCGGGCGATGGCATCGTCGGGCTCATCGAGCAGGCCTGGAAGCTGGAGATCGTCCGCATCTACGCCACCGTCATGAAGGGCCAGCCGGTCACCGACGAGCTTCCGCGCCGGGCCCCCGCAGGGGCGGCCGCCTGGTTCCTCCACGTACCACCCGGCCGGGTGGTCTCGGTGGGCGGCATCGAGAAGGCCCAGGCGCTGCAAGACGTGTCCGCCGTCGTGGTGACCGCCGCGCCTGGCAGCCAGGTCCGGCCGCTGCGCAGCTCGTTGGACCGGGTGGCGTTCGCCACCGCCTGCGCCGCCACCCCGGCCGACGCCCTGCGTTCCGCCCAGCAGGCCATCGCCTGCCTCCAAGTGACCGTCGAAGCCCCGCAGGAAGAGAGGTAGCGCCGGCCATGTCGACGACCCCGGAAGCGCGCCTCGGCGACGCCGAGCGATCCTCGGCCCGGAAGGCCCTCCTCGAACGCCGGCTGCGGCAGGCGGCCGCGCCCCGGTCGGCCATCGGCCGGCGGGCGGCCGGCGTCGAGCCGCCGCTGTCGCTGGCTCAGGAGCGGCTGTGGTTCATGGAGAACTACGCCCCCGGCACGACCGCCTACAGCATCCCAACCATCGTCCAGCTCGACGGCGAGCTCGACTGCGACGCCCTCCACCTCGCCTTCGACCGGCTGGTGGCCCGCCACGAGACCCTGCGCATGCGCTTCCCGGCCACCTCCGACGGGCGCCCCACGGTGTGCATCGACCCCGAGCCCCAGGCCCCCTGGGCCTTCGTCGACGCCAGCGGCGACCAAAACCCCCAGGCCCGGGCGGCCGCACTGTTCGATGTCGAGGGCGCCCGCACCTTCGACCTCGCCACCGGCCCGCTCGTCAGGGCCGTCCTGGTGCGGGTGCGGCCCGACCACCACCGGCTCCTGATCGTCGTCCACCACATCGTCAGCGACGGCTGGTCGACCGACATCCTCGTCGACGAGCTGGCCAAGGGCTACCGGGCGGCGGTGGCCGGGTCCGAGGCGGACGCAGGGACCGACGGGACGGACGGGCCTGACCTGCCCGACCTGCCCGATCTGCCGGTGCAGTACGGCGACTTCGCCCTGTGGCAGCGGGAGCTGGCCGGGGGTGACGCCCGGGAGGCGGCCCTGGCCTACTGGAGCCGCCAGCTTGCCGGCGTCCCCTCCCTCGAGCTGCCCACCGACCGGCCCCGACCGGCGGTCCAGACGTTCGACGGCGCCTCCTACGAGTTCCGCGTGGGTCGCGACGTGCTCGACGGTCTGACCGCGGTGGGCAAAGCGGGCGGCGCCACCCTCTACATGACCCTCCTGGCCGCCTACCAGGTGCTCCTGGCCCGGTCCTCGGGCCAGGGCGACTTCGCCGTCGGCTCGCCCATCGCGGGCCGCGACCGGCCCGAGGTGGAAGGCCTGATCGGCATGTTCGTCAACATGCTGACGCTCCGGGCCGCCCTCGACGACGACCCCACGTTCGCCGAGCTGCTGGAGCGCACCCGCACGACCGTGCTCGACGCCTTCTCCCACCAGGACATTCCCTTCGAGCAGCTCGTCACCGAACTGAACCTGGCCCGTGACGTCAGCCGCACGCCGCTGTTCCAGGCCATGTTCGTCCTCCAGAACTTCGAGATGCGCAACCACACGATCGCCGACCGGCAGGCGGCCACGCTCGAGGTGCAGTGGTTCCCGCTACCGATCGCGTCGACCCGTTGGGACCTCCAGCTGCAGGCCGTGGCCCTCGACGACGGGCTGCGGCTCACCTTCACCTACAACACCGACCTGTTCGACCCCACGACCGTCGCCCGGATGGCCACCCACTTCCGGGTGCTGCTCGACGCCATCGTCACCGCCCCCCAGTCCCGGATCTCCGGGCTGGCGGTGCTCGACGAGGTCGAGCGGGAACTGGTCGTCGCCGGCTGGAACGCGACCGACCGGGAGTTCCCGGCCGACGCCACCCTGGTGTCGCTGGTCGAGGCCCAGGTGGAGCGCACGCCCGACGCCGTCGCGGTCGTCTTCGAGGGCGAGGGTCTGAGCTTCGCCGAGCTGGATGCCCGGTCCAACCGGGTGGCGGCGAGGCTCCGGGGCCTGGGCGTGGGCCCCGAGACGCTGGTCGGGGTGTGTGCCGAGCGCTCGCCGGAGCTGGTCGTCGGGCTGCTGGGGGTGCTGAAGGCGGGCGGGGCCTACGTCCCCCTCGATCCCGAGTACCCCGCCGACCGGTTGTCGTTCATGGTCGCCGACTCGGGCGCCTCCGTGCTCCTCACCCAGCGCCACCTGGTCGACGACCTGCCGGCCACCGACGCCCACGTCCTGGTGCTCGACGACCCCGCCTCCTGGGCCGACCAGCCCGCCGAGCGCCCGCCGGCCGCAGCCGCTGGGCCCGCCAACGCGGCCTACGCCATCTACAC
Organism: uncultured Acidimicrobiia bacterium; assembly: GCA_963829165.1. Taxonomy (GTDB): domain Bacteria; phylum Actinomycetota; class Acidimicrobiia; order Acidimicrobiales; family AC-14; genus JAXDMK01. The sequence continues at coordinate 722,927 of CAWHIC010000007.1, forward strand.
GTCGGGCTCGACCGGACGTCCCAAGGGCGTCCCCAACACCCACCGGGGCATCTGCAACCGCCTCGACTGGATGCAGCGCGAGTACCGCCTCGGTCCCGACGACGTCGTACTGCAGAAGACGCCGGCCAGCTTCGACGTGTCGGTGTGGGAGTTCTTCTGGCCCCTGATCACCGGCGCCCGCCTGGTGCTGGCCCGTCCCGGCGGACACAAGGACCCGGCCTACCTGCGCGACCTGATCGTCTCCGAAGGGGTCACCACCACCCACTTCGTGCCGTCCATGCTGGCCGTGTTCCTCCCCGAGACGGGCGTCGAGTCCTGCACCAGCCTGCGGCGGGTGATCTGCTCGGGCGAGGAGCTGCCCCTGCCTCTGGCCCGCCAGTTCCTCCTCCGGCTGCCGGGGTCCGAGCTGCACAACCTGTACGGCCCCACCGAAGCCGCGGTCGACGTCAGCTCGTGGGCCTGCGACCCGGTGGCGGTGGCCGAGGCGTCGACGGTCCCCATCGGTCGGCCCATCCAGAACATCCAGCTCTACGTGCTCGACCGGCGCTCGGCGGCGGTGCCGATCGGCGTCCCCGGCGAGCTGCACATCGCTGGCGTCGGTCTCGCCCGCGGCTACCTCAACCGGCCCGGGCTGACCGCCGAGAAGTTCGTCCCCAACCCCTTCGGTCCCGCCGGCTCCCGCATGTACCGCACCGGCGACCTGGCCCGCTGGCGCCCCGACGGCACGCTCGAGTACCTCGGCCGCATCGACCACCAGGTCAAGATCCGCGGCCTGCGGATCGAGCTGGGCGAGATCGAGGCCGCCCTGCGCGACCAGCCGACGGTGCGGGACGCGGTCGTGATCGTGCGGGAGGACTCGCCCGGCGACAAGCGCCTGGTCGGCTACCTGCTGGCCGCCGCCGGAGACGAGCCGGACCCGACGGCCCTGCGCACCGTCCTGAAGGAGAGCCTCCCCGACCACATGGTGCCGGCCGCCTTCGTGACCCTCGAGGGCTTCCCCACCACCCCGAACGGCAAGCTCGACCGCAAGGCGCTTCCCGCCCCGGTGGTGGTCCGGTCGAGCGAGCACGAGCTGGTCGAACCCGCCTCCCCCATGGAGCGGACGGTGGCTGAGGTCTGGACCGAGGTCCTCGGCGTCGAGCGGCTCGGCATCGACGACGACTTCTTCGACCTGGGCGGACACTCGATGCTGGCCACCCAGGTGGTGGCCAAGCTGCGCCAGCGGCTCGACGGCGAGGGCCGTCAGGTCGGCGTGATGGACCTGTTCAAGCACCCCACGGTGCGGGAGCTGGCCGCCCTGGTCGAGCGACCGGTGGAGGACGGCGAGGTGCGCCGTCTCGTCCACGAGCTCACCCGGCCCGTGCCTGCCGGCCAGCGGGTGCTCTCGATCGTGTGCGTCCCCTACGGCGGGGGCAGCGCGGTGGTCTACCAGCCACTGGCCGACGCCCTCCCCGCCGGCCACTCCCTGTACTCGGTGGCCATCCCCGGCCACGACGTCGGCCTCGACGAGGAGTCGCTGCCCTTCGCCGAGCTGGCCCGGCGTTGCACCGAGGAGATCCTGGCCCACGTGGAGGGCCCGCTGGTGCTCTACGGGCACTGCGGCGTGGGCGGCGCCCTCATCGTGGAGCTGGCCCGGCGCCTGGAGGCGGCCGGCCGGAGGATCGAGGCCGTCTACACCGGCGGCATTTTCCCCTTCGCCCGCTCGACGGGGCCGCTCAGCCGGGCCATGGCCAAGGTCAAGAAGCTCACCAGCAACCGCTACTACGCCAACTGGCTCAAGTCGATGGGCGTCGACATGGACGAGCTCGACCCGGACCAGGCCGATCGCATCATCGCCAACATGCGCCACGACGGCGACGCGGCCGAGGCCTATTTCACCGAGCTGCTCGAGAGCAAGGTCGAGCGGCTGCGGGCGCCGTTCATCTCGGTGGTGGGGGAGAAGGACCCCATCACCGACTACTACCAGGAGCGGTACCGGGAGTGGGAGTTCCTCACCGACTCCACCGCCGTCGTCGTCCTGGAGGAGGCGGGCCACTTCTTCCTGCGCTACCGGGCGGCGGAGGTGGTCGACATCGTCACCCGCACCCACGCCGCCCTCGCCCGGGGCGGTTCCTCCGAGCTGCCGGTGCCGGCGGACGACGCCGGCTGGTGGCTGGAGGGAACCCATTCGGCGACCGGGCCCGACGCGGTGAAAGCCGCCGGCGGACGAGGTGGTCGAGCCCAGCATGCGCCGGTTCCTGGCCGTCGCCATCGGCCAGCTGGTGTCGCTCACCGGGTCGGCGCTCACCGGTTGGGCCCTCCCGGTGTGGATCTTCCTGAAGACGGGCTCGGTGACGGGCCTCGGCGCCATGTTCACCATCGGGGTGGTTCCCGGGCTGCTGGTGGCGCCCATCGCGGGGGCGGTGATCGACCGCTACGACCGGCGCAAGGTCATGATCCTGTGCGGGATGGCAGCCGGCGGGGCCGAGCTGGCCCTGGCCCTCACCCTGTGGGCCGGCGACCTGCCGACCTGGGGGGCCTACGTGTTCATCGGCTGGCTGTCGACGGTCTCCGGGTTCCAACGCCTGGCCTACCAGTCGGCGATCCCCCAACTGGTGCCGAAGCGGTTCCTCGGCAACGCCAACGGCCTGGCCCAGTTCAGCACCGGCTTCGCCATGCTCATCGCGCCCGTCGCCGCCGCCGGGCTGCTGGCGGCCATCGACCTCGAAGGCATCCTCCTGCTCGACCTGGTGAGCTACACCTTCGCCCTCACCGTCCTCGCCGTGGTCCGGTTCCCCGACCGCATGGGGTGGCACCGCCGGGACCCGCTGGGCACCGACATCGCCAACGGCTTCCGGTTCTCGTGGGGAAACCCGCACTTCCGGTCCCTGCTGCTCTTCTTCCTGGGGATCAATCTGTTCCTGGGGGCTCCCATCGTGTTGATCTCGCCCCTCGTGCTGGCCACCGGCTCGATCGGCCAGGTGGGGCAGGTGGCGCTGATCGAGGGCCTCGGTGCGGTGGTGGGAGCGGCCGCGTTCGCCATCTGGGGCGGCCCCACTCGGCGGCGGGCGCTCGGGGTGATGATCGCCACCTTCTGCGCCATCGGCTCGTGCGCTCTCATCGGGCTGCGGCCGTCGTTCGTGGTGCTCGCCGTCGGCGTGTTCGGGATGATGCTCGCCCTGACGATCACCCAGTCGATCTTCCTGACCATGATCCAGGTCAAGGTGCCCCAGCGGTTCCACGGCCGGGTCTTCGCCATCAACCAGATGATCGCCTGGTCGACCCTGCCCATCGGCTTCGGTCTGATCGCGCCGCTCGGGTCGAGCGTCTTCGAACCCCTGCTCCAGCCCGGCGGGGCGCTGGCCGACACCGTCGGGCGGGTCGTCGGCGTCGGAGCCGGACGGGGGATCGGGTTCGTCTACGTCGTCTCGGCGGCGGCGATGCTCCTCGTGACCCTCGTCGCCATCCGGTTCCGGGTCTTTGCCCGCTTCGACGCCGAGGCTCCCGACGCCCTCCCCGACGACCTGGTGGGCATCCAGGAGCGCCAGCGCCGGTTGGGGTCGACCACCCGCAGCCCCGGCAAGAGCCCCGGATCCGGACCGGAGGGGCGGGGCCCGGACGCGACCGCCCCGGCCTCCGACTCGTCGGTTCCCGTCAGCGCCTGACCCTGCCGCGGTGAAGGCGACCTGCGCCACCTGAGGCAGGCTGGCGTCAGGGGCCGGCGCGGGCGGCGGGGGACGATTCGGGTCCCTTGGGGTGCCAGCCGACGCACAGGATGGTGGCGTCGTCGGCCAGGGGGCCTTCGCGGTGAGCCCGGACCGCCCGGACCAGGCGGCGGACGGTCTCCGACAGCGTCTGGTGGTCGGCCAGCGCCCGCCGGGTGAGGTCGACCAGACGCTCGGCACCGAAGCGCTCACCGCCCGGGGAACCGGCGTCGACGATGCCATCGGTGAAGAAGAGGAGGGCGTCGTTGGGCTCCAGGGCCATCTCCATCGGCGGCGGCGCCTCACCCCCCAGTCCCAGGGGCAGCGCGGGCTCGCCCCGTAGCTCGGAGGCGACCCGTCCGCCCCGGAGAAGCAGCGGCCGGGGGTGGCCGGCGTTCACCCACCGGAGGAGGCCGGTGCGGGTGTCGAGGGTGGCCAGCTGGCCGGTGACGAAGTGCTCGTCGCCGAACTGGTCGCGGAGGGCGTCGTCGATCAGGCGGTAGGAGTCCTGCAGGCCGAGGCCCCGGCGGCGGGCATTTCGGTAGGCGGCAGTGGCCAGGTTGGCCATGCGCGAGGCCTCCAGCCCGTGGCCCATGGCGTCCATGACGGCCAGGTGGAGGACGCCGTCGTTGAAGGCGTAGTCGAAGGCGTCGCCCGCCACCTCGTAGGCCGGCTCCAACACGCAAGCCAGGGCCACCCGGTCGGAGCTGAAGGTGGTGGGCGGCAGCATCGCCCAGCGCAGCTCGGCGGCGAGGGTCATCTCCTGGTGGCGGCGGGCCATGACCAGGGCGTCGCCGTACTGCGTCTTGGAGACGATCAGCTCCGACACCAGGCCGGAGAGCTCTTCCAGCCGGCGGAGGAGCTCGTCGGAGATGGCCGACGTCCGGAGGTACATCACCCCCAGCCGCTCAGCGCCGTCGATCAGCGGGATCCACACCGACATGCCCCCCGCGTCGCCGGCGGGCACGACGAACGACCGTTCCATCTGGAACGCCCGCCCGGCCATAGTGCTGTCGATGTCGTGGAGGCTGAATCCGTGCGAGGGGGCGAGCGGGCGGAGGATGGTCTGCTCGAGATCGACCATGAAGATGGTGACGTCGAGGAACCCGCCCCGGGCAGCCTCGTCGGCCACGAACCGCCCGAGGTCGTCGGGCGCCAATCGGGTGGACTCTCGCAGCAGCCGGTAGAGGATGCCGTCGACCCGGCGGACCAACTGGGCGGCTCGACCGGCCTCCGCCTCGACGTCGTGCTCGACGGTCAGCACGACCGCGGCCTGGGCCGCGAACTGCATTCCCAGCTCGGCGGCGTCGCCGGCGAAGGCCCGGGCGGTGCGGGAGTAGAAGTTGAGCGCCCCCACCGCGTCGCCGCCTGTCACGAGGGGCAACGAGATGGTGCTGCGCACCCCGTGGGCGCCGGCGGCCTGGCTGAACGGCGGCCAGGTGCGATCGGCGTCGATCGAGTCGATCCGGTAGACCTTCCCGTGCCGGAAGGCGTCGAGGCAGGGCCCGATGCCGGTCGCGTACTGGACGGCGTCGATCTCGGCCACCAGATCGTGGGTGTAGACGCCCGTGGTCGTCCGCCCGTCGACCACCATGGTGATCCCCGCCATGTCGGCGTGGGGGAGTGCCTCCAGGCCCGCCTCCGCCACCCGCTGCAGGGTGTCGAGGCGGCTGACGTCGCCCGTCAGGAAACCCGCGATGGCATGAAAGCCCTGCGTCAGGCTCATCGGCACCGCCTCCGAGGACGCGGCAAAATCCCCTCCCACGCGCGAATGGCCGCCCACCCCTGTGCGGCTCAAGGAGGGTGGCCTGTTCGGTGCCTGCAGCCTACCGCTTCCCGCCTTCTACGTCGCCGGTCGACAGGTTCGCCGTCGGCGTCGCTGCGGCGCTCCCCGCAGGGCGACGGCTAGGGGCTGGGCAGGGCCGGCGGCGGGCCGGTGGGGTAGTCGCCCGAGGCTCCCCAGTTCAGGGCGGTGGTGCCGCCCGCGCTGCGCTGGACGTACCAGACGGCGGTCGACGGCCGGAACACGGCCAGGTCCGTCCTGGCGTCCCCGTCGAAGTCGCCCGTGGCCGGCACGTCGCCCGGTGAGCCCCAATTCACCGCGGTGGACCCCCCGCCGCTGCGGGAGACGTACCAGACGCCGGTGGACGGACGGTAGACGGCGATGTCGCTCAGGCCGTCGCCGTCGAAGTCGCCGGCGCGGGGAATGTCGCCGTTGAAGCCCCAGTTCAGCGCCGTGGTTCCCCCGCCGCTGCGCTGGACGTACCAGATGCCGGTCGACGGACGGAAGACGGCCAGGTCGGCCTTGCCGTCGCCGTCGAAGTCGCCCGCCGCGGGGGTGTCGCCGGGCGAGCCCCAGTTGACGACGGTGGACCCCCCGCCGCTGCGCGAGACGTACCAGACGCCGGTGGACGGGCGGTAGACGGCGATGTCGGCCCGGCCGTCGCCGTCGTAGTCGCCGGGCATGGGTCGATCGCCGTTGGCGCCCCAGTTCAGGGCGGTGGTGCCCCCCGAGCTGCGCTGGACGTACCAGACCGCGTTCGACGGGCGGAACACGGCCAGGTCGATCCGGCGATCGCCGTCGTAGTCGGCCGGCGCGGGGACGTCGCCCGGCGATCCCCAGTTGACGACGGTGCTGCCGCCACTGCTCCGGGAGACGTACCAGACCCCGTTCGACGGGCGGAACACGCCGATGTCGCTGCGCCCGTCCCCGTCGAAGTCGGCCGGCGGGGCGGGGGGCCCGGCCACGAAGGTGATCCTCCGCACCGCGCCGCCGCCGGCGTAGGTGGTGTAGTAGAGCGACCGGTCGGGCCCGAACTCCATGTGGACGGCGCTCGACCCGCCCAGGCCGGTGACGAAGTCGCGGACGGTCGTGCCGTCGAGCAGCCAGATCTTCCCGCAGATGTAGTCGGCGAAGAGGTAGCGGCCGTCGTAGGCGGACGACCAGGCGCCGGCGGGGATGAAGGCGGCCCCCGTGATCGACCGGCAGCCGGTGGACGAGGCGTAGTCGTGGATGGGCTCGGTGGCCGAGGGGAGGGTGCAGCCGCCGGCGATGCTGGGGTTGGCGATCTTGCCCTCCCGGCAGTTCCAGCCGTAGTCGGCACCGGCGGCACCGACGTCGACCTCCTCCCGGGAACCCTGGCCCACGTCGTTGACGTGCATCAGGCCGTCGGCCCGGAAGGCGAACCGGAACGGGTTGCGCAGTCCCCACGCCCAGGTCTCGCTGCACAGAGCGGTGCTGCCGGGGTTGGTGTCGCCCGCCGGGTGCCCGCACCGGCGGGTGCTCGTGGGGGCGTACGGGTTGTCGGCGGGGACGGTGCCGTCGAAGTTCAGGCGCAGGATCTTGCCCAACAGGTGGGTGCGGGAACGGGCGTTGTCGTTGGTTCCGCCGCAACCCAGCCCGGAAAGCTGGCACCCGCCGTCGCCAACCGAGACGTAGAGCTTGCCGTCGGGGCCGATGTTGAGGTCGCCGGCGTTGTGGTTGGTGGCCGGCGTGGGGATCCAGTCGAGCAGGACCTGCTCCCCGGTGAGCAGGTTGTCGGCCCCCAGGGTGAATCGGGAGACCCGGTTCCAGCAGTCACCGTTGTGGCTCGACGTGTAATAGAGGTACACCTGGTTGGTCGCCGAGATCGCCGACCCGAGAAGCCCCTGCTCCCCGCTGGCGCAGGGGGAGAGGGTCAGCGCCGCCGTCGCCAGGAGCGAACCGTTCACCACCATCCGCACCGCGCCGCCCTGGGTGGTGACGAGCATGCGGCCATCGGGGGCGAAGGAGATCGACGTGGGGGCCCCGATCTGGGCGACCGCCGAGTCGACGAACCCGGCGTCGTTCGGGAACGTCGCCACCGCCTGGGCGGGGGGTGCGCCGGCCTGGACCAGGCCAAGGGCGAGGACGCAGCCCGCCAACGCCGCCCTGACCGACCGTACCCGTCGAACATGACCGTCGCATCGCTGGTTGAACCGCAAGACAACATTTTGCCACCACCGTGTGCCCTCTCCTGAACACCCTCGGCGCGAATTGGCCGTCTGCGCCTTCCGGCGGGGGATTGCCTTTGCCCCGGTCTTGGGTAGGACTCATGTACGCGAGCCAGTGAAGGAGCACTCATGGCAGACGACCCGAGGACGACCGAGGACGAGGTCCCCGCCGGCGGCCCCTACACCCCCGGTCCCAACAAGTACACAGGTGGCGGCACCACGGTTGAGGATGTGAGCCCGTTGCCCGGCCGTTCCAACGAGCCGGAAGCGGCCGAGGACAGCTAAGCCTCGATCGGCACGCCGCCTGGTCGACCCCGTGTCGATCAGGCGGCGTTTTCGCGTCCGGCGGGCGAGGCGAGGGTCAGCCCCGGCGGTAGAGGCGGGTCGTCAGCGGCGCGAACACGGCGGTGAGGGCGACGGCGACGACCAGCACGATCACGATGTCCTTGACCTCGGCGCCACCCTGCATCAGGCCCCGGGACGCGTTGGCCAGGATGGAGATGGGGTTGACGTTGACGAAGGCCTCGAGGGGACGGGGGAGCGTGTCCGGCTCCACGAAGACGTTGGAGAGGAACGTCAGCGGGAAGATCCCCATGAAGCCGGCGTTCATGACCGCGCTGGGGGAGCGGAGCAGGAGGCCGAGGGTGGTGAACACCCACGACAGGCCGAAGGCGAAGGTGACCACCAGGGCCAACGCGGCCAGCGCCCCGCCTACGCCCGCGTCGGGCCGGAACCCGAGGGCCACGCCGACCAGGATGATCACCGTGCCCGCCAGCACGTAGCGCACGCTGTCGCCCAGCATCGACCCCATGAGCGGCGCCGGCCGCCAGATCGGCAGCGACCGGAACCGGTCGACCACCCCCTTGGTCAGGTCGGCATTGAGGGCGACGCCCGAGTAGACGGTGGTGAACAGGACCGACATCACCAGGATCCCGGGGAGGAGGTAGTCGAGATACTCGGCGGTCGACCCGGCCACCTCGCCCCCGAACACGTAGGTGAACATCACCACGAACATCACCGGCGTGATGGTGACGTCGAGCAGCTGCTCGGGGACGTGCTTGACCTTGAGCATGCCCCGCCAGCCGAAGGTGAGGGCCGCCGAAAGGGCGCTGGCGCTCGGCGGGCGGGGGGTCGACGAGATCGCACGCCGGACGGCGGCCTCGTCGGCCGAGGTCATGACGTCGCCCTGGGTGGTCGGCTTCATGCTCATGCGCCCTGCTCCTCGGGGATCGGTTGGACGTCGTCGCCGGTTGCCGTCGGCTCCGCCGGGTGGCCGGTGAGAGCGAGAAAGACCTCGTCCAGGCTCGGCTGGCCGAGGGAGAAGTCGGCGATCCGCACGCCGGACCGGCTCAGCTCGGCGACGGCCAAGGCTCCCCGGTCGGCGTCGGCGCAGGGGGCGGACAGGGCGGCGGGGTCCGGTTCGAGCGTGACCCCGCCCAGCTCCCGCTCCAGGACCCGCTCCGCCTCCGGCCGCTGCTCGGGGTCGAGAAGGCGCACCCGCAGGGCGCCGGAGCCGACCGACGCCTTGAGCTGGCCCGGGGTGCCCTCGGCGATGACCTTGCCGTGGTCGATCACCGCGATCCCGTCGGCCAGCTGGTCGGCCTCCTCCAGGTACTGGGTGCAGAGCAGGATGGTGGTGCCCTCCGCCACCAGGGCCCGGATGATGCCCCAGACCTGGTTGCGGGAGCGGGGGTCGAGGCCCGTCGTGGGCTCGTCGAGGAACATCAGCTCGGGGGTGACGACGATGCTGGCGGCCACGTCGAGCCGCCGCCGCATCCCCCCCGAGTAGGTCTTCACCAGCCGCCCGGCCGCCTCCTGGATGCCGAAGGCCTCGAGCAGCTCGGTGGCCCGGTCCTTGGCCGCCGGCCGCTTCAAACCGAGGAGGCGACCGAGGAGGATCAGGTTCTCCCGGCCGGTGAGGTCCTCGTCGACCGACGCCAGCTGGCCGGTGAGGCTGACCGCCCGCCGCACCTTGTCGGCCTCGTCGACGATGTCGTACCCGAGCACGCGGGCGCTCCCCTCATCGGGGTGGATCAGGGTGGCCAGCATGCGAATGGTGGTCGTCTTCCCCGCGCCGTTGGGCCCGAGCACGCCGTAGACCGAGCCCCGGCGGACGGCCAGGTCGACACCGTCGACGGCCCGGGTGTCGCCGAACGACTTGACCAGGCCGGTGGCCTCGATGGCAAGAGTCGATTGCGTCGTCATCGGCTACCTCGAAGCTCGGGGTCGGTCAAGTCAACTCCGGGATCATCCCGCCGGCCACTCATTTCCTCGGCCCGCCCGACGAGGTTGTCATCAACCCGGTTCTACGGGGGACCGGCCCTCGGCGTCCAGCCACCGCCAAAAGCCCCTGAAACGGACTTTGGCGCGAATCGGTCGCCAGGCGACCTCGGCGCGCCGCCAATGGCCCGGGCGACGTTCAGCCGGCCAGGATCGTCGCTGCCAGTGCCATCCGATGGTCCTTGGCCCAGGGCGGTCCCAGCCTGGCCCGGTGACCGTGGAGCACCTCGTCGGCCCTGTCACCGAGAATGCCCGCGGCCAGGCTCTCTATGTCCTTGGCGTCGTAGAGATGGACGTGCCAGCCGCGGGCCCGGGCCTGCTCCGCCAGCACCTGCCGGTACATGACAGAGTCGGCGCGCGCCTCGTACGGGACGCGCCGTTGGACGGCGATGTCGTCGGGGAAGTCGAGCGGCCAGGCTCGCAACGACATCGACACGATCGGTTCCGGCACCGCGCGGGCGAGCTCATCCAGCGAAGCCGACGTCGCCCGCTCCGCCGACGCCCGCACGTGCGCGACCAGGGCCGCGGTGGCGGCGTCGTCGAGAGGCTTGCCTTCGTGGTGGATGGGCGCCGTCGCCATGCCCGGTTCGATCAGCTCGATCCTCCGACGGTCGACCACCTGGTGGTCGGCCGAGGCCGTGACCGCCACCGCCCAGCCGAAATGATGTGCGATCCCCACGCGCATGCCATCGAGTCTTTCCCAGCATCCCCCTCGCCAGCGGGTAGGGCGCGCGCTAACGGCTGGCGGGCTGGAAGAGTTCGACGAGGTTGCCGGCCGGGTCCTGAATGAGGATCTGGGAGCCGCCCGGCCCGGTGACGACGTCGTTGCGGAACGTCACCCCGGCTGCTTTGAGGCGGGCGATCTCCGCGTCGAGGTCGGCGGTGACGAAATGGACGCGGTTCCAACCGCCGGGCCCGGGTCGGGCACCGTCCGCCATGGCCCGACCGGCGGAGCTCTTGGGACCGCTCAAGAGCAGTCGCAGGTTGCCGCGGCTGATGTCGGCGAACGCGGGCAGCGCGCTGGACAACTCCTGGAAGCCGAAGTGGGTCGTGTAGAAATCCATCGCGGCCGCAACGTCGTCGACCATGTAGCGGACGTTCACGGTTTCGTCGGTGTTCATGACGTGCTCCTTTCAAGCGGTTGGGCGGCCAGCGCCACGACGAGAAGCCCAACTCGGGTCTCGAGCTCGTCGGCGGTGCGCACGAACGCCTGGTAGCCGGCTACGTCGGTGTGGGCGGCGGGGTCGGGCATGCTCCAATGCGAGGTGACCGGCGGCCCGGGAAACTCCGGGCAGATCTCCCGAACCTTGTCGCAGAGGGTGATGACCCGGTCGAAGCGGGTGCCGGCGAACTGGTCCAGGTGCTTGATGGGCCGCCCCGAGATGTCGATGCCCCGCTCGGCCATCACCCGCACCGCGTCGGGGTGCAGCGTCCGGGGGTGGCTACCCGCGCTCTGGGCCTCGATGGCGCCGCCCGAACGGTGTTGAAGCAGGGCCTCGGCCATCTGCGAGCGGGCAGTGTTCCCCGTACACAGGAACAGCACCCGCGGCGCCCGTCCTCGAACCGCCGCCTCGTGGGGGGGCAGCGGGCCGAGCCGCAGTCCGGGCTGCAGGGCCGCCCCGGCGGCGCACAACAGTTCAGAGCAGCGGGCCACATCGACCCGGTAATAGGTGTCGCGGCCGTCGGCCGAACTCCGCCGCGACGACACCAGGCCGGCCCGGCGCAACTCGCCGAGATGGTACGAGACCAGGTTCCGCGGCTTGCCGTTCAGCGCGGTGAGCTCACCCACTCGGCGGTCGCTGCGGGCCAGCTCGACGAGGAGCTGCCAACGCAAGGGATCGCCGACCAGCTGCAAGAACCCGAGGGGCGACACGCCCGTGACCTCGACCTGGACGGGCTGCTCGAAGTGTCCCTGCGGGTGGACAACTCGCAATTTCTGAAGTGGCGGCGCCCGGCCGCGTCTCAGGGCCGGTGTCGGGGGCGATCGACCTGCTGCGCCGGGGCGGCCTGCACTCGGGGGAGTACCTCTACGATTTTCTCTGCCCTGCCCTGGCGGCCGTCGGCGTGAGGACCTTCGCCGATCTGGCCATCGACGACGACCCCGGGTCCTCGCTGGCCGAGCACCAGCAGTACTCGCTCGTCATCCACGTGGCCGACCTCACCCACCAGGTCCTGGTCCGCCTCCCCTGGGACTACTCGCTCTACGGGCTCCGCGCCGACGAGCAGCCGATCGCCGACGCGGTGCGGGCGTCGATGTCGATCCCCTTCTTCTTTCGTCCCGTCAACCTGGAGACCGACCACGGCGTCGCCACCCTGGTCGACGGCGGCCTCCTGGCCAACTACCCCATTACCGTGTTCGACCGGACCGACGGCGAGCCGGCCCGCTGGCCGACGTGGGGAGTCAAGGTCAGCACCTCGCCGCCCCACGGTCGGGACCAGCCGGTGCGCACCGCGGTGGGCTTGGGCATTCGTTGCCTGGCGACGATGACCGGCGACTGGTGGCGCTCGTCGCTGGGCGCCGACACCGCCGGCCGGCGGACCATCCAGGTCGACACGTCGGACGTCCCCGCCACCCAATTCGACGTCGACAACCGGGCCCGGCTCCGCCTGTTCGAGAACGGCCGGGCCGCCGCCACCGCCTTCCTGGAGCGCCTTGCCTGACTGAACGCGCCAGGACGCCGGTCCAGACGTCCTCCACGATCTTTCACCGCTGACGCCGATCGGCAGTCGTGGTCAGTTTCGGTGTGTGCCTGGTCCGCGCCGCGGGGCCCGGTGGATGGTACGACGAGACGGGTACCACGAGGCGCCCACCGGCTCGCCCTCAAGGTTCCAGCTCCAAGAGATGGCTGGTGTGACGCCGAGATACATGCCTGGCCCGACCATGCCTACCCGCTCCACGGGTCCTTTGGCGTGACCGTAGACGCGGATGCCCCGGGCGATGAAGGGATCGAACGACACCAGATCGTCGACGACGAGGGCGACCTGATCGTTGCCGGCCAGAACGTTCCGGAACTTGCGGGTAGCAAGAACGGACGCGCCCGAGCCTCCGATCCAGAAGTGCACGCCGTCGAACTCGAAGGCGACCGGAACCACGTCCGGTTGCCCGTCCGCGGTGTGGGTCGCGAAACGCCCAAGGGGCTGGGACGCCAGGTAGGCGACCTCCTCGGCAGTGAACGACATCGGCCCATTCCAGCATCTCCCTCGACCAAGAGCAGACCTCGCCGATCGAGCGCGATCATCGCTATCGCCAAGCCCCGTAGCCGATCGACGAATCAGGGCCGGGTGAGGACGACCTTCAGGGCGCCGGTCTCCGCCGCCCGCGAGAACACGTCGTAGGCCTCTTCGGCCTGGTCGAGCGTGAAGTGGTGGGTGACGAACCGGCCCGCGTCGAGCTGCTGGCTCATCACCAGGCGCAGCAGCGTCGGGGTGGTGGAGGTGTCGACGAGACCCGTGGTGATGGTGACGTCCCGGCTCCAGAGCTCCTCGAGATGCAAGGTGACCGGCTGGCCGTGGACGCCGATGTTGGCGATGCGACCCCCGGGCCGAGCGAGGCGCACGGCCTGTTCGAAGGTGGCGGGCAGACCCACCGCCTCGATGGCCACATCGGCTCCGAGACCCCCGGTGAGGTCGCGGACGACGGTGAGAGCGTCCTCCCGAGACGGGTTGACGAGCACGTCGGCACCGAACTGCTTGGCCGCTTCCAGCCGGCTGTCGGTCAGGTCGATGGCCACGATGTGGCTGGGACTGAACAGGCGGGCGCCCATGATGGCGGCGAGGCCGATGGGCCCCGCGCCCACCACCGCGACGACATCGCCCGGCCGAACGGCGCCGTTGATGACGCCGACCTCGTAGCCGGTGGGAAGGATGTCGGAGAGCATCAGGATGGCCTCGTCCGTCGCCCCCGCAGGAATCGGGTGGGTGGAGGTGTCGGCGAACGGCACCCGTACGTACTCTGCCTGGGTGCCGTCGATGGTGTGGCCGAGGATCCACCCGCCACCACCGAGACACAGGCCGTAGCGGCCCTCCCGGCAGAACCGGCACCGGCCGCACGACGTGATGCAGGAGACCAACACCCGATCGCCGACTTTCAGGGTCTGAACTGCCGACCCGATCGCCTCGACCGTCCCCACCGCTTCGTGGCCCAGGATCCGGCCGTCGATCACCTCAGGCACGTCGCCCTTCAAGATGTGCAGGTCGGTACCGCAGATGGTTGTGGCGTCGACCCGCACGATGGCGTCGGTGTCGCTGCTGATGGTGGGCATGGGCGCGTCCTCCCACGCCTTGCGCCCGGGCCCGTGGTACACGAGTGCCTTCATGGCCGACCTCCTGGTTCCTCAACCACCATGGGTCCGGGAGCTAGCCGGCGGTAGAGGCGAAGGTCACTCGTCGGTCGAAGATCGGCCGGGCGATCGCCGGCGATAGCGTCGACCGGGTGAGCGGTGACGGATTCGACGGCAGTGTCTACGACGCGGTCGGTGGCCGGCCGTTCTTCGTCGAGCTCGTCGACGGCTTCTACGCAGGGGTCAGCGCCGACCTGCTGCTACGTCCCCTCTACCCGGAGGACCTGGCCGACTCCCGGCGCCACTTAGCCGGGTTCCTCACGCAGTACTGGGGCGGGCCCTCCACCTACAGCGACGAGCGGGGTCACCCTCGCCTGCGCATGCGGCACGCACCGTTCGCAATAGGCGAGGCGGAGCGGGACGCCTGGCTACGCCACATGCTCGGGTCCCTCGACACGGTGGCCGCCGCTCGCAACCCGCCCGTGGACGCCGTGACTCGTATCCGCACCTACCTCACCGACGTGGCCGACTTCCTGGTCAACACCCGCTGACGAGGAGTCGTCCATGCCGGCGACGAGGCCAGTTCGCGGTCCTCCACCAGGCGCGCCGAGCGCCGCCACGGTGCAGGGCGGCGGTCGGGGAGATCGGCGAGGCGAGGGCTGAACTGGTAGCCGAGCAACCGGAACAGGCCGGGAATGAGGTAGGAGTCGGCCGCGGTGTCGGCCATGACCTCCCGGGGCTGGAGAACGCTGGTGTTGTCAAGGAGGCCGTCGAGGATGGACGAGAGCCCAGCGGCTCGAGGTCGGCCCGACGAGCGCGGTCCGAGTTGCCCTTCTCCGCCTGATCGCAGACTCGAGCGCTCGCTTGGCGGTCAGCCAGTCCTCCCGCGAGCTCCACCAGTGACGCCGACGAGGACACGCTTCGGACGGCAGTGATCGGCTTTCACCAGGCCGGGGATATGGCGTTGTCCCCGGCTGCGACGAAGATCCAGGCTCGCGAGAGCCAGTCTCCGCCCCTTATCAGAGGTTGACATCCAGAAGGTCGGATACGTCTACGTAATGGACCGTGAAGGTCTTGGTACCGAACCGCACCTGCGCGCTGACCTGCAGAGAGTCGTCCGTGATGAGCGTCCGCACGCGCTGGTAGGCGTCCGTCGGCGCCAAATGCCGAGCTAGCCGGAGCCAGGTGTAGAGGCCTTGCACGGCGCCGTCCTGGTGCCCAGAGAACTGGCGGTGCGCAAAGATCCCTGGCAGAGAGGTAGGGGCCACGCCCGTCCAACCTCCCTCGTCTGACCTTGTCCACGCGGGATCCTGGCTCATCTCGAAAAGGTAGGGATCGGGCCGCTTTCGCTTGGCCGGATCTGGGTGGTTTTGCAGCTGACGCCACAACGGCGGTATGTCGATCGCCGCCTGGAAGACCCCGCCGGTCAACCAACCTACCAACAGCGCCAAGCCTTCGAATTGCGAGGCGGGCGGCATTACGTAATAGTCGCCCAAAGCACCGTCGCCCTTCTTGCCGTTCAGCCACCGGATCGGGATTCGTTCACGATCATCGGTTACCGTTCCACCGACGGCAACGCCGGTCTGCAGGTCGGTCACGGGCATGATCGTCACGCCCTTCGCCAGTGGTGCAGCGCCCTTTTGGCCCACGAAGAACGGTCCCCAGTTGGTGAACTCGATGCCGATGGAGAGCGGATTGAGCCCACCTGCGTGAGCGCACTTCTCGGCGATGTCATTGTGCTGATAGGCCGTGCCGTCGGGGCCGATGGTGAACTGAACGCTGAGTGGCTGGGCCGGTTTCGCGCCGACTGCCGGCTCGATCCCCGCTCCGATCTGCGCCCATCCAGCCGTTTCGTGGAGCACCAGCTGATTGATATCCTGCGGTGAGCGGATGGGGTGGAAACTATCCCCGATCATCTTGCCGGCACGGATATGCCCGTAATGCGCGACGCCGTCGTGCGCCCAGTTGACGACAGTCAGGCCCGCCGGTGGCACCTCCTCCTTCGCCCATGCAACGATCGTGTTCTCGTTGGTCGGCGTGAACGACTTGATCTTTTCTGGCGGGACGCTGCGCCGGCGGGCGTTCTCGGCCTGTGTGAGTTTGGCCAGAGCGTCCGATCCGATGCCGGTCATCTCGGCGCTCGCCTCCGGGCCGGTCTTGTCGACGACGTTCTGGTAGAGCTTGTCGACGAGAGGGTTCGCCTGGGCTGGAGGCAGCGCCTTGCGGATGCCTGAGGCGAGGTCGTTGACCTCGGCGACACTCTGAGGCGTGGCGCGGGAGGCCAGTTGACCGCCTCCGCCTCCGCCCCCGGTGTCGATGCCAGAGCCCCCCGTGGAACTGGCGGTCGGTTTGCCGGTCGCGCCAGCAGCTCCGCCTGTGGGCTTTGCGAGCGACGTAGCATCGTTTGCGAGGGTTTGCAGCAGTTGGGACAGCTCCTGGACGCCGGACATGTCGCGGAAGATGTTCGGGGTGCCCAGTACCTTGAAGGCTGCGGCTAGACCGACGGGATCTGGTGCGGCAGGCGGGTTGACTATGTTCACGACCGGGCTAGGAAGTTGAGACGGTGTCAGCTCGGGGGTCTGTGCTCGTGTGCCGAGATCAACTGCATTGATGGGCGTAGGCTTGTCGTCGCACGGGGTGGATGCCCAGTCATTGAGGTCCGGGTTGCGCTCCTCGGCCGACGGGCAGTGGCCGAGTTTTGCCTCCGCGAACACGCCACGCGTCGGCAGGCTGACCAGACGCTCCCTGGTGGGCACTGGCGGCTCCGGTGGAAAACTGGGCGCGACGATGCCCGGGCCGCCATAAGGAAAGGCGAGCGCGTTTCCGAGTGTTCCGATGGGCCGGTTTTCGATCAGGTCGGAGAGGCGGTGGCCGAAGAGCTCTGGGAAACGGTCGAACCGAGCGGTGCGTTCGTCGGGATCCTCGGCCAACCACACCGCTCGGCTGTAGTGCGTCGAGTTCTGGGCGAGGTGGTCCTTGAGGCGGCGAATGCAGCAGCGCTCCTCAGGCGTCAGCGTCGACTCCGGCGTCTTGAACCCCCCGATCGGGGTGACGGGTATCCGCACGTTGCGGTTGACAGATTCTCTTCCGCGTGGCATCGCCCCGTTGTAGAGCTGCCAGACGACATCTCCGCTGGTTGTCTTGGCGACGAGGTGATCGATCTTCCAAGGTGCGCCAGCGACCGACAAGTCAATGACGATCTCCTTGATGTCGCCCCATACGACCCGAACAGTGGGCGTGAGCGTGAACACGTTCTCTTCTCCGGGCGTCCGGATTGTACGGGAGCCAGTGCCGCTTACCCTGTCTTCGACGTGGCGCGCCAGCCCGCCGGGGCCTACGATGTTCCTAATTAACTCAGGTGGGGCGGCACTACATGAAATGTCAGGACCCGCATGTGTCCCGAGGCTCACAAATGGAAAGGCCTCAGTGTCGGGGGTGCCGGTGCGTACTATGAACTCGAGGGACGTTAGTTCGCGCAGATCAGGCGGATCCTGGATCAATGAAGGGTCGAAGGCTATCCGGGTGCATGAGAGCTTCTGGAGGACGTCGAAGCATGACGCCAAGCGGTGATCGAGGAGCGCTGGCTCAAGCGTCCGGCGGTGCTTTAGGATGAGCGTTTCGTTGGTGTTCTCATCGTCGAAGGGAAGCAGGTCGTAAGAGATGAAAGCGACCGGCCGCTGAGCGACCCATTCCGTCGCGACACGGAAGTGACGAAGGACCTCGTAATAGAGCATCGTCATGGCGTGTGCACGGTTGTGGTTTGTAACGACTCGGGTCTTCGCAGTCGCACTCTCAAGTTGCATGTCCTGGACGACGATCGTGCTATCGAGCCTGCGTGAGACGTTCGTCGCCTGGGCGACGCTATCGGAGAGATTCTGGACGGTCTCGCCCACGATTTCTCTCGAGCCACTGGAGGAGGTGTATGCCCCGCCAAGAGATGCTGCGCCCCCTAGACCGTTGCCTCCGATGGCGCCTGCGACACCGCCCATCAGAGAGCCCCCGTGCTGCCACTCGTCGAGTGACGCCTTGACCGTCTCGCTGATGCTGCGATCCCGCAGGAGGTTGTGGCGCAGCTGCTCCTCAACAGCCAAATCCTCGCTGCGCGATGCTTCGTCGCGTCTGGACCAGTCGATCACGGCGATGTTCACTGACTCACATGGCGCCAGCGGAAGGCTGTAGGCGAGCTGACCGAGGCCGTGGCCGATGGGATACCAGGTCGTCAGGTAGTCGAGGGCCAAACCCAGGTGGACGAACAGCAGAGACGGGGGACCCAGGGGAGGGTTGAG
Organism: uncultured Acidimicrobiia bacterium; assembly: GCA_963829165.1. GTDB lineage: Bacteria > Actinomycetota > Acidimicrobiia > Acidimicrobiales > AC-14 > JAXDMK01. The sequence continues at coordinate 741,428 of CAWHIC010000007.1, forward strand.
CAGGGTGAGTAGAAGCGGGTCGCCCTCTTGACGAACGAGGTGGCGGAAGCGGAACTCCTGGGTCGCGACGTTCGATGGCAGCAGGTTTTCGCAGCCGTCGGCACCAATCACCAGCGCGGGTCCCATCGCGAAGGAATCTGGCGATAGATACCACTCGTCAAGTGACGGCGTCTGCATTGCACGACCGAAGAAATGTCTGTCGAGTGCGCTCGCCGTCGGAATGGCGAGATGCAAGAGGACGACCGGTGTCCCCGCGCCGGTGCCTGCGGCTAGAGCATCGGTCCACGAGCTGCGATCGGTGAGATCTGCGGTACCAGGCGCAACCCAGAGATGGCTTAGAACCACCTCGAGATCCTCGACTCCGCGTGCTTGGTTTTTCAATGTGCTCCCACGCGTCGCGAACTCGCTCGGCGCTGCTCGGAGAGCGGCAAGAATCAGCGCGTCTGTCGTCGGCGTGATCGAACGGATCCGGCCGAGGTCGAAGGAGACGAATCCAGCGTGATCGGTCACGAGAACGCCCAATGAGGTCCGGATACCGATGTCTCCGAGCGCCGAGTCAGTGGCGTTGTCGCCCGGCTGATCGGCGGATGCGAGCGCGAACTCTGCCTCGGCATGAATCGCGAGGCCCGGTAGTGGCTCTCGCGAAATGTTCCGACGCGCAAACACTGCAAGACGGCGGATCGCGGTCACACCGGTGGCTAGGGAGTCTCTCGCGGCGCGGCGGGAGCGGATCGCTGTCATGCGCTTCTCCTCACTTCTCTGCTGCCCGCAGCGGAACCTGTCAAGACCGTTGAGACGAATTCTCAGTCCTTCTTCTGTGCGTCGTTCTCGATCGTGGGCTTGTTGATCCAGGCCACCGTGGGGAGCTTCGGCGGCGAGGGCCGGCGGTGGCGGAAGCGGCCGGGGTTGGCGGCGTAGGCGGCGTCGAGTGTGATCGCCCGCTTGGCCCGGACCTCGGTGGCCGTGCCGTGATGGACCGAGGCCGGGGTGTGCAGGCCGATGCCGGAGTGGCGATGCTCGTGGTTGTAGTAGGTGAAGAACTGCTCGCAGAAGACCCGGGCATCCTCGATGCAGCCGAAGCGCTCGGGGAAGGCGGGGCAGTACTTCAGGGTCTTGAACGCCGACTCGCTGTAGGGGTTGTCGTTGCTCACGTGGGGTCGGGAATGGGTGCGGCCGATGCCCAGGTCGGCCAGGAGCTCGGCCACGGGCTTGGAGGTCATCGACGTTCCCCGGTCGGCGTGGATGGTCAGCGTTCCCGGCTCGATGCCCTGGCCGGCGACGGCCTGGGCGATGAACGCCTTGGCCAGCTCGGCCGACTCACCCGGCGCCACCATCCAATCCACCACGTAGCGGGAGAAGATGTCGATGATCACGTAGAGGTCGAACCACACGCCACGGTCGGGGCCACGGAGCTTGGTTATGTCCCACGACCAGCACTGATTCGGCCCGCTCGCCATCAGCTCGGGCCGGCTGCGGGTCGGATGGGTGGCCTGCAGCCGCCGCTCACGAACCTCGCCGTTGCTGCGCAGCACCCGGTACATGGTCGAGATCGAGGCCAGGTAGACGTCGTCGTCGAGGAGCATGGCCCACACCTGGGCCGGGGCCAGGTCCCGGAAGCGCTCCGAGCGCAGCAGCTCCAGCAACCTGTCGACCTCGACCTCGGTCAGGGCGTTGGCCGGTGTCGGCCGGGGCGGCGGTGGGCCCAGCTTCGGTGGCTGGTTGGCCCGGTAGTGGGTGGCCTTGGCCTTGCCCGCCGCCCGACACGCTGCCTCGGTGCCGATGAGGGGCACGAGGTCGGCCACGCAGGCGTCGATCACGGCTTGGGCTTGTTCTCGGGCGCCGCGCTCTCGGCAAGCATCTCCAAGAGCGCGTGCGCTTTTCCCGCGATCTCCAGAGCCAGCTTGTGCTTGGCCAGGTCGGCCTCGAGGCGCTCGATGCGGCGGTTGGCCTTGGCCAGGGCGGCGGCGTCGGGGGTCGTCGCCGGCTGGCGGGTCCGGGGCGACAGGCCATCGAGCGCGGCCGCGTCCCGGGCCCGGCGCCACTCCACGATGTGGGAGGAGTACAGGCCCTCCCGCCGCAGCAGGGCGCCCTTGTCGCCGTCGCCCACGCAGGCGTCGTACTGCTCGACGATGGACAGCTTGTACTCGGCGGTGAAGGACCGCCGGCGGGGCTTGAGGGGCAGCGTCGGGTCGTCTCCACCCATCGCCTCATCATGGGCACGTTGCATCGTTAGGGTTGGCATGGTCATCGTGTCTACCGGTTCCAGTCTCGCCCTTGAGGGATGGTCGGCTACCTCAAGCGTCTCTGGTCAGGCTGACAGAAAGGGCAGCCGGGCGCTCTTGGCGGGGTGTGGGTTGCAGAAGAGGGCCTCCTTCGAGTTGTCAGCCCATCTCGTCGAAGGCGTTGGCACCCGCGCAAACCACCTCGGCAACGCGCACATGTCTTGCCGAAAAATGGTCTCCGCCATAGGGATACCTTCCCGACAGCGCCGCTTCTTACAACGTTCGGCCTGTCACGCCGTCATCACGCTTCTCCTCTAGAGACGGTACCTCGTCCGATTCCGCGCCGCCCGGTCACGGGAGCACCCCGGTCGTCGCGGCACCGCCCGGAAGCTCGAACCCGACACACTTGTTGCCAATACGGGGATAAGGGTGATTATCCCCGCACTCGGAGTAACGTGCTTTTGCGGTATCGGGGCCAGGCAGCGGACTCAGGTCGACATCACGTAACTCCGTACGGAGAACAGGTACGTGTAATCGGAGCCCTGGTCCTTGCCGCTCTGGGGACTGAACAACCCACTCCGAGGCCTGCGAGCCCCAACAACGATCCGACTTCGTCCCCGCCCAAGGCGGAGCAGCCAGCGCCGCCTGCTCCGGTCAGGCGGGTGCGGCGCACGATGAGGCGGCGCTTGTTGTAGACGCACTCGGCCACCTGGGCCTCACCGCCGGCGGGGTGATGGCCACCCATGCGTCCTCGTCGATGGCGGCGATGGCGCTGGCCAGGCCTTTCGTGCGGTCCGCACCGCCATCTTGTAGCGCACGTCGACGCGCCCCGGCACCGAATCGTGTCGTTGGACCAGTACCCGGAGTCGAATTGGGCCACGATCTCTCCGTTTGCCCCCGCACGGCGGACCCCGGCGATCAGCTCCTCCACGAAGCGCTTGGTCCCCCGGGCGGTGTTGGCCGAGCCGGTGCGCAGGCGGGCGTGGAGGACCTCACCGTTGTCGGCCCGAGAGGCCAGGATCGGGTGGTAGTACCTTGGCCTTGCCAGCCACCTCGCAGACGGTGGAGTCGATATCGATCACCAACCTCTCCGACCCCGGCCCCGCCCCCATGGCCCACGCCCGCTCCAGGGCCTTGCCCACCGTTGCTTCGAGCTGGCGGACGTGGCCGAAGGTGAACGAGCGCAGGAAAGTGCCCAGCGTGGAGGGAGCCATCACCCGGTGGGGAAGAACGGCCTGGGTGGCGCCGGAGCGCAGCAGGTCGGCGTGGTCGATGTGGCTGGCACCGGCCACGTTGGCGTGGACCAGGGTGAGCACCTTGCGTCCTGGCCGAGCCCCACCGACCCGGCGACCAAGGCGCACGGTAGTATCGATCAGGGTCTCCACGCCGGGCTGCTGGTCGTGGGCACGCTGGTGGTTCGTCTCGGCCTGTGCCTCTGAGCTGGGACGATGACGGTGTCGAAGTCGCCCTGGTCCAACCGGCTCAGGAGGCGCTTTCAGTGAGTGGAGTATCGCACGGGATCCGACCGCGTAGTGGTGAGCTTCGACGACCCGAACCTGGTGCCCAACCTCTCACGCCGCTGCGCGTCTCGATCTACCCGCTACCGATCGGTGGGATCGAGGCTTAATCCAGCCGGCTCCTCCATCAGCCAGTAGGGCTCCCGGGTATTAGTAGGCGATGTCACCTCCCGCCGCCTCGGTCACGATCCCCACCGTACCGCCGGCCCTTCGGTGCCGATGGAAGCCAGCGGACACCGCAGCCCGAGAGCCGCGGCTTTAATGAATCGTCGTCCGATTCATACGGGAAGGCCGGCTACGGCTGCCGATCGCGATCGCGACCCTCGGAGGGGAGCCATTGGGTGAGCATCCGTTCGAGATCGACTCTCTTCACCGGCTTCGAGAGGTAGTCGTCCATGCCGGCGACGAGGCACCGTTCGCGGTCCTCCACCAGGGCCCCGGCGGTCATGGCGATGATGGGCACCGAGGAGCCTCCGGTTTGGCGGCGGCGGATCTCGGCGGTCGCCTCGTAACCGTCCATCTCCGGCATCTGGCAGTCCATCAGGACGAGGTCGTAGTGGCGGCGGTCCGCCGCCGCCAGCGCCTCGATACCGTTGCCGGCGACGTCACAGCTGTAGCCCAGCTTGCCCACCAGGGCCCGAGCTACGGCCTGGTTGATGGCGTTGTCCTCGACGATGAGGAGCCGACCCTTGGTGCCGGGAGTCGTCGTCGGCACCGCATGCGGGGCCGCGAGCGGCGCCGGTTCCGGCGGGGGAGGGGCCAGCGCCCGCACCAGCGCCTCGTAGAGCTGGGAGAGACGGGCCGGTTTGGTGAGGCACACCGAGAAGCCGGCGCGGGCCGCCTCGTCCGCCCCCACCGACACCGAGGTCAGCAGCAGGAGGCGCACCGAGCGCAACGTGGGGTCGGCCTTGACGATGCGGGCCAGCTCCATCCCGTCCCGGCCGGGCATGGCCATGTCGACCAGGGCGATGTCGTACGGACGGCCCTCCTCCGCGGCCCGTTGGAGCAGATCGAGGGCCGCGAAGGCGTCGGGCACCAGGTCGGCGGTGAGGTCCCATGCCAGGAGCTGGGCCCCGAGGACGAGCCGGTTGGTCTGGTTGTCGTCGACGACGAGAATCCGCAGGTCGGGGGGTAGCCGGCGCGATCTCTCCGGAACCCGATGGGGATCGGTGGCCCGGGCCAGGGGCAGCTCGAGCCAGAAGAGGCTGCCTTTGCCCACCTCACTGTCGACACCGATCGTGCCCCCCATGGCCTCCGTCAGCCGCCGGCAGATGGCCAGGCCCAGGCCGGTGCCGCCATAGCGGCGAGTGGTGGAGGAGTCGGCCTGGGAGAAGGGGTCGAAGAGCCGATCGGAGGAATCGGGCGCGATGCCTATCCCGGTGTCGAGCACCTCCAGCCGAACCAGGATGTGCTCGGCATCGTCGGCGTGAACCAGGCTCGCCCGCAGCACCACCTCGCCCTCGGCCGTGAACTTCACCGCATTGGCCACCAGGTTCAGCAGGACCTGCCGCAGCCGACCGACATCGCCCCGGAGCAGGGTGGGCATCCCTGGATGGCAGTAGGCGACCAGCTCCAGGCCTTTGGTCCGGGCCGCATCCGCCACCAGGAAGGCCACGTCGTCCAGCGCCTCGGCCAAGTCGAAGTCGACCGTCTCCAGCTCGAGCTTGCCCGCCTCGATCTTGGAGAAGTCGAGGATGTCGTTGATGATCCCGAGAAGGGACTCACCGGATGTCCGCACCCCCTCGGCGTACTGGCGCTGGGTGTCGGTGAGGGGGCTGTCGAGGAGGAGTCCGGTCAGGCCGATGACGCCGTTCATGGGCGTGCGGATCTCGTGGCTCATGGTGGCCAGGAAGTCGGACTTGAGCCGGGATGACTCCAAAGCTTCGTCCCGGGCCTCGGCCAGCTCGGCTTCGAGCCCCCTCCGCTCGGTGATGTCGTGGAAGTTCCAGACCCGGCCCACCACCACGCCGTCCACCCGCTGGGGGCGGGACGACCTCTCGTAGATCAGGCCGTCCTGGAAGTAGAGGATGTCGTGGAAGTCGTCGTCGGGGTGGGCGAACACCTCGCCGGTAGAAGCGAGGAACGCGTCCGGATCGGCGAGCAGCCCGATGGCATGGGCCATGCCCTCGGCCATGTCAGGCAATCCCCGCAGCGACTCCGGCACCTGCCACATCTCCACGAAAGGGGTGTTGAAGCTGACTGCCTCACCTGCCAGGTTGGAGACGAAGATGCCGTCGGCCGTCGCATCGAGGGTCGCGGCCACGAGCGAGAGTGCCCTCTGCAACTCGGCCTCGCTCGCCCGCAGAGCCGCCTCGGCCTCTCGGCGAGCACTGATGTCGCGGGCGATGGTGGAGCCCCCGACCACGTCGCCGAGAGGGCCCCTGACGCAAGAGACCGTGACCGACACGTCGACGAGGGTGCCGTCCTTGTGCAGCCGCTGCGTATCGAAGGGCTCCACGCCGTGCCCTTGCCGCATGTGCTCGAACTGGGTGCGCGTCTCGTCCCGCCGGAGCGCGGGTACCAGGACGACGAAGGACTGCCCGACGATCTCGTCGTGGCAGTAGCCGAAGAGCTCGGCCGCCCCTCGGTTCCAGCTGTTGATCGTGCCGTCGGTGGCCCACCCGTAGATGGCGTCGGCGGACGATTCGACGATGGCCGCCACCCGGGACAACTGGGACTGGGACCGCTCGCTGAACTTCCAGTTGGCCATGCCGGCGACGGACATGGCCAGGAGGAAACCGCTGTGGACGCCCGCCCATACCCAGGGGTGCTGCTGGGCGCCGGCGTGGTTGTAGACGTCGTGGGGCGCGAGCACGCCGACGATGCCGTGGTGGAGGAGCACGAAGCCGATGGCGGCGAGGAAGGGCCGCCAGTCCTGGTAGAGGGCGATCACCCCGACCATCACGAAGAAGTGGAAGTGGGCCTCGATCATCCCACCCGAGAGGTGCACGAGCACCGCCGACGAGGTGATGAGGCCGAGGGATGCACAGACGGTGCTCGTTTGGCGTCGCCTGGCGCTGAGGTGGGCACACACCGCCAGGCCGGCGACGGGAACGATCTCGAGCAAGGCATGGACGCTGCCGTACCCCTGGTAAAGGGCGAAGAGGAAGATGCCGGGGACGTGGAGCGCGAGCAGACGGACGATGACGCGGTGCCGGGGACGCCATGCGTCTTCGGGCAGCGCCCCACCTCGCGGGAGCCAGCGGATACGGCCCGTCACCCTCGCGCCCGCCGATGAGGTGAACGGGGGTAGCGGACCTTGGGCATGGAGGTGCCTCGGTCGCATAGCCCAACTATCGGCACCGCGGCCCAGACGCGCCACAAGAGTTGTCGAACTGTTGGGCTTCTCAGTCGCGTCGGTCGGTGGATGCCTGCCGACCCGGCCCCGTGGATAGCCTGCTCTTCATGAGCGGGCGGCCCTTCGAGTGGATCTGTGAGATCGAGCCGCCCACCAGGCCCGACCTGATGCACGTCCGGCACCAGATCGGCGTGCTCAGCAAGGTGGCCTCTGCGTACCTCATCCCCGACAACCACGTGGGACGGGCCACCGTGTCGAGTGTCGCCGTCGCCCACGAGGTCGATCGCATGGGTGGGCGGGCCATCGCCTGTCTCAACGCCCGCGACCGGAACGCGCTTGGCTTCCGACGCGACCTCCTGACCGGAGCCGCCTATGGCGTCGACGAGTTCCTTTTCGTGTACGGGGACGAGCCGGTTGCGGGCGCCCGCACCGGACAGCTCACGGTCCGGTCGATGATCGAGCAACTGCGGCGGTTCAGCGACGAGCACCAGGGCCACGCCGGCCGCTTCCGGGCGGGTGTCACGACCCGGCTGCGACCACTCCCCGCCTGGAAGCAGGAGGCGGATTTCCTGTTCGTCCAGGTGTCCTTCGACGTGGACGCGCTGCTCGCGTGGCGCGAGGCCGTCCCCTTCGACGGCGACGTGTACGCCGGCGTCATGGTGCTGCCCAGCGCGTCGATGGCCCGCAAGCTCGTCGCCGCCATCCCGGAGATCGACGTCCCCGCCTCCTGGCTGGGCGCCATCGAGAGCGACAGGAGCGCCGGCGTGGAGCTCGCATGCGACCTGGCCCACCGCGTGGCCGAGAGCGGCGCCTTCACCGGCGTGCACCTCATCCCAGGCGTCCGGTACCGGGAGACCGCGGCCCGGCTGGAGGAGCTGGACCGGGCTCGCTGACCGACGGTCGTCGTGCTCGACTGACTGCCGTCGTCAGCCAGGCCCGATACGACCAGCAAGCCCGATATGCTGATATGTATGCGAACGACCATCAATCTGCCTGACGCTCTTGCCGAAGCGGCCAAGGCGAAGGCGGCGGCCGAGGGACGGACGTTTACGAGCGTGGTAGAAGAAGGGCTGAGAACGATTCTCGCGGTCGAGCCGACGGCCGCTCCGATCACGCTGCCGGCGTACGGAACGCTTGGTGGCAAGGTGCTCGTCGACCTCGCTGACCACGGAGCAGTCTGGGCCGCGCTTGACGCGGATGGTGCGCATTGATCGTCCTGCCCGACGTCAACGTCCTCGTCCACGCCTTTCGACGGGAGTCGTCACTCCACGAAGGTTATGCGATTTGGCTCGCCGAGCTGCTGGGCGGCACGGACGAGATAGCCGTCACCGAGGGCACGCTCACTGGGTTCCTCCGCATCGTCACCAATCCACGCATCTACGCCGACCCGGCGCCGACATCGGACGCGTTGGCGTTTGTCGATGCAGTACGGCTCGCCCCACGACGGCGATGGGTCGGTGCAACCGTCGCGGTGTGGACGACCTTTTCGGCGCTGGTCGTCTCGGATCCGCAGGTCCGGGGCAACCTGGTGCCCGACGCCTGGCTGGCTGCCCTCGCCCTCGCGCACGGGTGCCGTATCGCCACGGCGGATCGCGGCTTCGCCCGCTTCGATGGACTCGACTGGTTCGATCCGGTGCGGCCCCGGTGACCAGCTGCGTCCGCATCGCTCTCGCCGCTGTCGAGTGGAGGCGCCAGGAAACTGGCAGTCGAGTCGGGCTGCATTATGCAGGCGTTGCCGCTAAGATGGAGGCATGGGGGTAGCGATCACCGTGCGCGACGTCCCAGCTGAGGTGCGGGACGAGCTGGCGGCCCGCGCCGCACGAGCGGGGCAGTCGCTTCAGGAGTACTTGAGGGGCTTCCTCGTCGACGCCGTTTCGAGGCCGTCGGCCGCCGACGTCATCGCGCGAGCCCGCGCCAGAGTGGGGGCCACCGGTGCACGTGTCGACGCGGCGGCGATCCTGGCCGCGCGCGACGCAGAGCGACGGTGACCGGTCGGGTCACCTGCGATGCCTCGGTTCTCGTTGCGATGCTCGTCGACGGCGGCCCCGCCGGTCAGTGGGCCACGGGCGCCCTGACATCGGCGAGTGGCCTGATCGCGCCGCACTTGGCGCTGTTCGAGGCCGCCAACATCCTGCGTCGTCATCAACTGGCGACGCTCATATCGATTGAGCAGGCCGCCCAAGCGCATGCCGACCTCCTGGACCTGCCCATCGAGATGTGGCCCTACGAGGTTCTTGCGCCCCGGGCGTGGCAGCTGAGGAGCAACCTTTCCATCTACGACGGGTCGTACGTCGCTTTAGCCGAGCTGACGAACACTTCGCTGGCAACCCTCGACGCGCGGATCGCCCGCGCCCCGGGGGTTCGCTGCGTCATAGAAAGCCCGCCAGGGTTGTGACTCGGGTGGGGAGCGCGAGAGCCGGCGAAAGATGTTGTGCCGCGGTCAGAGCGGCGGCGTAGGCCCTAGACTCCCCCAGTGCAGTTCCTGGTCCTCGGGACCCTCGAGGTTGTTCACGACGACTGCGTCCTCGACCTCGGGCAGGCGCAGCAGCGGGCGCTCCTGGCGCTGCTCCTCGTACACGCCAACCGGGTTGTCGCGGCCGACCGGATCGTGGCGGTCCTGTGGCCCGGCAACCTCCCGGGCGACCCCTCAGCGGCGGTGCAGGTCCAAGTCTCCCTCCTCCGCCAGGTGCTGGCCCGTGGCGAACGCAACCCCCAAGCGGTGCTCGAGGAACGCGAGCCGGGCTACGTCCTCCACGTCGGTGACGACGATCTCGACGCGGCCTCCTTCGAGGGGCTGGTCGAGGCCGGTCGGATCGCACTGGCGGTCGGGTGGATAGGGGAGGCGGCGGTCCACCTGGGCAGTGCCCTCGGCCTGTGGCGGGGCGATGCGTTCGCCGATTTCGCGGGCCAGGCGTTCGTTCATGACGAGGCGACCCGGCTGCGGGAACTACGGCTGGCGGCGGTCGAGGACTGGATCGAGGCCGAGCTGGTCCTGGGCCACCACGCCACGGTGGTGGGTGAGCTCCGGCGGCTCACCGACGCCTACCCGCTCCGGGAGCCGATCTGGGCCCACCTGATGCTGGCCCTTTACCGCTCCAACTGCCAGGCCGAGGCGCTACGCGCCTTCGGCCGGCTGCGAGCCAATCTGGCCGGGGCGCTCGGTATCGATCCGTCGCCCGCCCTCCAGCAGCTGGAGGAACTGGTGCGGCTCCAGAAGTCCGACCTCGAGTGGCGCCCGCCCACGCTCGGGGCGGCGGAGGATGACCACGGCGGACGATGACACCGACCGATCGCTGCGACGTCGTGGCCTTGGGCAGGTGGCGACTCGTGTGAAGCGACAGGAGAACGACAGTGCGTGCGCCAGGAAACTGACAGCGCCTCCTCGAGCCTGGCGCTTACGTGTCGAGTCGTCCAGCGGCGTTTGTCGGTAGAACCGCGCTAGGGGCTAGCTGACTGGTGTGAGCCGTTGTTCCTGGCACCCGAATAGGAATACCTGAGGGGCAACAGGCACCCGTAAGCGAGAGGCTGTGGTGGCGGGCGGGGCGGGCGGGGCGGGCGGACCAGCTCGCATCCCGTCTCAATGGCCAAGGTGGGACCGTGTCAGGCGTTCTGGAGCTCCTCCTGCGCACGCAACGCCGCATAGGCGCTCCATGGGGAGCCGGCACGCTGCGCATGCCGGTCGATGGCCTGATAGCTGTAGCCAAGCGCCTCTGCGACGACCGGGGGCGGGCACTCGAGGACGAGCTGGCGCAGCGCTCCGCTCCTCGCGCCCATGATGTCGATCCCCATCTGAAGAACAGCGGTTCGCAACGTCGCCGGGCGCAGGTGCTTGTCAGCGGTCCTACCTGGGAACAGGAAGGGAATCGTTGGGTTGGTGGCAGTGTTGAGGTTCGGGCGCCGGGTCATGAGCTCAGTGAGCATGGCCGTGAAGAGCGGGGGAATAGGCTCGAGGCCCTCGCCCAGGCGGACGTTCACGCCGTCACCACCGACAATGACGTCGGCAAGCGCAAGAGCGGCGATGCGGGTAAGGGGCTGACCAAGGAGCAGGACCATCATGGCGGCGACTCGGTGCTCGAGGGAGCCGGTGGAGGGATCGAGCAGCCGGCGCAGGATCTCGAGGCGCTCCGCCTGGTTCAGCACCCGGGCGTTCCCGAATCGCCCCGGCGACAGTTCCAGCTTGGGGGCCTGTCGAGCCTCCATGGCCCATCGCAGGAACGGCACCGCGTGCCTGTGGGTGGATGGCGGCGTGGCGAACCACACGTCTAGATCGCCCTTGACAGCGGTAGTGCGCAGGTGAGTGGTCAGCGCACGACTGGGCGAAACCGCTCGAACCCCGACACCGAGAAGGAGCAGATGCCGTTTGGCCGGAAAGGCTCGCGAACGGTGTCCGGGATCGGAAGTTGGGTGACGCCTCCGGGTACTACGAGGTCGACGGCCGCTGGCGGGAGTCCCGAGTTACCGACGGGGACGGCAACCAGGCCAGCTGCTTCTGACCGCGGCGGTTCACCGCGGCGCACGGGTCGGTAGGATCGCAGCCGCGGGTTCGACGGCAAGGAGGTCGGCACGGGCAGGGGCCCGGGAAAGACGGCAGGCCGCCCCCGTCGCGGACGGGCGGCGGCCCTTGCGGTGGCGACGGTGGCGGGGTTGGGAGGTGCGATGGCCCAACCGGCGGCGGCGGCGGCGACGTTCACCGCCGCCCCCGACGTGGCCGTGGGCTCCATCCCAAACTCAGTGGCGGTGGGGGACTTCAACGGCGACGCCCGGGCCGACCTGGCCGTGGTCAATTCCGGCTCAAACACCGTCTCGGTTCGCCTGGGCGACGGGGCGGGGGGCTTCACCGCCGCCCCCGACGTGGCCGTGGGCTCCTCCCCGTTCTCGGTGGCGGTGGGCGACTTCAACGGCGATGCCCGGGCCGACGTGGCCGTGGCCAACGCCGGCCCGGACACCGTCTCGGTGCGCCTGGGCGACGGGGCGGGGGGCTTCACCGCCGCCCCCGACGTGGCCGTGGGCTCAGACCCGTTCTCGGTGGCGGTGGGCGACTTCAACGGCGACGCCCGGGCCGACCTGGCCGTGGCCAACAACGACTCGGGCACCGTGTCGGTGCGCCTGGGCGACGGGGCGGGGAACTTCACGGCCGCCCCCGACGTGGCCGTGGGCTCCATCCCAATGTCGGTGGCGGTGGGGGACTTCAACGGCGACGCCCGGGCCGACCTGGCCGTGGTCAACTTCAGCTCGAACACCGTCTCGGTGCGCCTGGGCGACGGGGCGGGGGGCTTCACCGCCGTCCCCGACGTGGGCGTGGGCACGAACCCGTTCTCGGTGGCGGTGGGGGACTTCAACGGCGACGCCCGGGCCGACCTGGCCGTGGTTAACCATGGCCCGCACACCGTCTCGGTGCGCCTGGGCGACGGGGCGGGGGGCTTCACCGCCGCCCCCAACGTGGCCGTGGGCTTCTCCCCGCGCTCGGTGACGGTGGGGGACTTCGACGGCGACGCCCGGGCCGACCTGGCCGCGGCCAACGCCAGCTCGAACACCGTCTCGGTGCGCCTGGGCGACGGAGCGGGAGGCTTCACCGCCGCCCCCGACGTGGCCGTGGGCTCCTCCCCGCGCTCGGTGGCGGTGGGGGACTTCACCGGCGACGACCGCCCCGACCTGGCCGTGGCCAACCAGAACTCGACCATCGTCTCGGTCCGGTTGAACCAGGACACCACCGCCCCCGCCTCGCCCACGTGCCAGATCCGGGCCACCGTCGCCGGTCCCCCCAAGCAGATCGTGGTGGGGGCCTTCGACCTGGGCTCGGGCATCCGGGCCATCCAGGTCACCACCCTGGTCAACGCCACCGTGCGCATCGAGCCCTTCGCCTCCATGGGCCGCTTCTCCCCCGAGGTCAAGGCGGTGGTGACCAAGGTCGACCAGACCAAGGGGAGTCAGGTCGCCTTCGTGGTCACCGACGGGGACGGCAACCAGGCCAGCTGCTTCTGACCCCGAGGGGCCGAGCGGAGAACCTGCGCCGTCCCGAAAACGTCGGCCCGGCGGGCCTCCGAGCCAGCTGAGGACGAACCGCGGGATCTCTGCCGCGCGCGAGCCAAGCGGCATGGGCAACATGGGCTCGGGGGCACGGGCCAGCGGAAGGTGGGAATGATGACCTTAGTTGGCCCCACCTCGAGCCGTAGTGATGGCTTGAAGTGGCCCCACCCCAAACAGACCATCCGGCTGCGCGTGACAGCGGACCTTCCCGTTTACCGGGATGGGATAACGGCTGGATTACTTTACATAACCAGGATTATGGGCGGCTACTTCACAGAACCTTGACAGATCCGTGCTCCGAATGTAGTTTCCTAGTCGTCAACTACTTTATGTCAGGCGCACCCCGAATGTCAGCGGGAACGCAGCCGACGTGTCAGCGCCGTTGCGCAGCGACGTGTCAGCACTCATGCGCAGTGAGGTGTCAGCAGGCGGCCCCCGCTGACTACGGGGGATTTGAGCCCCTGAGAGGGCCGAGGACGCCCGCAAGCTGTCGTCCAAGGGGTGACAGTGCGGGCGATTGGGTGCTTCCTCGCCCCGTTTAGGAGGCTGTCGCCGGCTTCTTCCTCGTGGGAGTCTTCGCCGCCGATCGCCGAGGTGGCGTCCGGGCGACGAGCTGGGCCAGCTGTTCGTGAAGCTCGGAGAGCCTGAGGTCGTGTCGGCTCCGCTCGGCCTGCAGCTCCTCCCGCGTTACGTCGAGCTGCCGCTCCGCAACCTCCGCCCGTAGGGTCGCCGCCTCGATCGCCGCCTGGGCCTTGGCGGCATCCACTCGGAGCCGGCTCGTCGAGGCCTCCATCTCCGCGGAACGGTCGGCCGCTGCTCGGCTCGCATCCTCGGCGGCGGACGCTCGGTGGTCGGATGCCTCGGCCTGGGCCCGGGCGGTTGCGACCGCGGTGCGAGCCTGGTCGAGCTCTGCCAGCAGGCGAGTGGCCTCCTCCTCGTGGGCGGCCGCGTTATGGGCGGCCTGCTCGTCACGTTCGTCGAGGGCGGCCCGATGCGCGGTCAGGGCGTGATCGAGGGCGTCCTGGGTGGAGGCGGCTCTCTCGCGCGCAACCGACAACGCCGTCCGCAGCTCCGCCAGTTGGACCTCGTAGCGGGACCTCTCGTCCTCCCACTGCACGCGCTCGGCCTTCAGGCGCTCAGTGCTGTCCGCCGCCTCCTCCGCGGCCTTGGCTGCCGACTGCTGGGCGGCGAGCACGTCGGCGGTCGCCGCCGCCCGCACCTTTGCTGTCTCCACCGCCTGGCGTCCCGGATCGGCCGACCGAAGCGATGCCTCAAAGCCCCGCAACTCGTTCAGGACGCCACCGAGGCGCTCGAGGGCGGGCCCGAGCACTTCTCCGGGGGCAGAATCGGGGGAGTCTGCGATTCGTCGGCGCCGGGCCTCGGCCCGGTGCGCGTTCGAGCAGTACAGGCGGCGGCGGCCTCCCCCAGCGGGCTGAACGACCGTGACGCCGCACCCCGGCAGGGCGCAGGCCGAGGCCGCCGGCTCGGTGACAGGTGTCAGACCCACGGTCGAACGGTAGCAGAACGGTTCGTTCGACCGCACTCCCCTGCCGCCAGATCTGACTTGGAGAAGTAGCGTTCCCACAAGTAGAGTCATTCTTGGTGGATATCGACAGCCGTTCGCTCGGCCCGGGCGTGGCGACCGTGCGTGTCGACGTGGAGAACGTGGCCCCCGTGCCGGTGCCCCAGCGGCGGGCGGCGGACGGTGCGCTGGTGGCCGACTGGGGCCAGGTTCCGGCGAGGGTCTACGTGGCCGGTTTGTCGGGTGATGGCCACCGCACGATGACGGCCTGCCTCCAGGCCATCGCCGCCTGGGTCTCGGGGGGTGCCGCCGACATCGACACCCTCCCCTGGGCCAGCCTCCGCTTCAGCCAGACGACCGCCATCCGGGCCGCCCTGGCCCGGGCCGTGAGCGAGGGCCGCTATGCCCCGGCCACCGCCAACAAGCACCTGGCCGCCCTGCGGGGGGCGCTGAAGGCGGCGTGGCGGCTCGGCCTGATGACCACCGACGACTATCTGCGGGCCGTGGATCTGCGGCCCGTCGTCGGCAGCCGCCTCCCCGCCGGCCGTGACGTCGAGCAGTCCGAGCTGGCCGCCCTGGTGGCGCAGTGCCGGGCCGACGAGAGCCCGGCCGGTGTCCGGGACGGCGCCGTGATCGGCCTCGCGTACCTGTCCGGAGCCCGCCGGGCCGAGCTCGCCGGTCTCCACCTGGCCGACGTCGACACGGACCCCTCCGCCATCCGCGTCATCGGCAAGGGCGGCAAGGAACGCCTCGTCCCCCTCTCCCCCACCGTCGGGCCGCTGCTCGAGGCGTGGATTGGGCTGCGGGGCCGTTCCGAGGGTCCGCTGTTCTGTCCGATCGACCGGGCCGGCAATCTCCGACTCGGCCGGACCCTCACCGGCGAGGCGATCCGCCAGCTCCTCTCCCGCCGGGCCCTGGCCGCCGGCGTCGCCGCCGTCTCCCCCCATGACCTGCGCCGCACCTATGCCGGCGACCTCCTCGACGCCGGTGCCGACCTACCCGCCGTCCAGCAGCTCATGGGACACGCCTCCCCCTCGACCACGTCGCGCTACGACCGCCGGGGCGACAAGGCGAGGCGTGTGGCGGCCGAGCGGCTCAGCCTCGAGTTCTCGCCACCAGCAGCGACCAGCGGAAACGTCTACGCCGGAGCAGACTCCGCGTTCTACGGCGAAGGCTGACCCTGCAAGACCGATTCCCCCCACACCTAGTACCGGAGAACGACCCATGAGCTCGACCCGAGAGATTGCGCAGGATGACGCAATGACTCCAGGATGGATAGCTGCTAGGTTCGTCATTGCCGCGAGCGCAGCAATACTGATTGTCGTCACCGCTCTCGTGGTCGCCTTAGGCGGCTCGCACAAAGTATTTAACGCCGGCATCGTGCTCGCTATTGGACTTGCCCTTTTGCCAGCAGGCGTGTACGCCTTCGGCGTGAGGTCTCAGACCTCTACAGTTCTTGGCGGTGCGATACTACTTGTAGTGACGGGCGTCGCATGGGGGTTGTATCTATTCGGGCATGACAAGGGGGCTGACGCCAGTGCATTCCTATTGCCCGCCTTCCTTATCACCCTTGTGTGCTCCATGTTTGCCGCCATGCGCGACGGCAGTCTGCGATGAAAATGGTGATGCCAACTGGGACGCTTGCGCTGTGTACGAGCTATTGCGGCTCTGGTCCTGAAGGAAATGCATGACCCTTCCCACGCTTGGCTTCGCTGTGAAAGGGAGTCACCCTTGGAGTCTCGCGTTAGTACGAAATGAGTAACTATCCTCTACTGCGCCAGCGGGTTCGGCCCTTGAGGAACATTGGAACGAAAAGTCACGCTAAGGAACCCGCTGGGGAAATGGCCGTTGTCTCAACGCCTGGGCGAGCGGCTCGTTCCCGGCTCGGCTGTCAGATCTCGACGAGCACCTTCTCGAGAGCGGCGTCCTTGTCGGCCTGGGACGGCAGGCTGTAGCGCCGGGTGGTGTCGAGGCGCTTGTGGCCGGCGATCTCGGCCACTAGCACCACGTCGGCCCCTGAGCGGATGAGGTTGGTGACGCAGGTGTGGCGAAGGACGTGCGCCGAAAGCTCCAACTTGGAGTCGGCGGCGAGGCCCCGGATCACGAAGTCGACGGCCCGGGCACCCATGCGCCTTCCCGACCGCGACAGCCACAGGGCGGCGGTATCGGCCTCGACGGTACGCTCGGACTCGGCGTGGGCCACCAGCTGGCTGGACCTGGCCTCGAACCACTCGTCGAGCGCCTTGCGGCAGGCGCTGTTCAGCGGCACCTCCCGGTAGGCCTCGCCCTTGCCGGAGCGGACCGTGACCCGGCCGATGCGCGCCGTCACCGCCACGTCGGCCAGGTTGAGGTCGGTAAGTTCCTTGAGCCGAAGCCCGGCGTAGAAGAACACGTTGGCGATGGCCCGGTTGCGGGCCGAGGGGCTGGCCTCCACCGCCCGCAGGAAGGCACGCTGCTCGGCCACCTCGAGGGCCCGTGGGGCGACCTGGGCCAGTTCCTCCCGGACGACGTCAGGCCGGCCGATGCCGACGTGGCGGTAGAAGTTGTCGATGGCGGCCAGCGCCTGGTTGACCGACGCCGGCGACCATTGCCTGGTGGTCTTGACGTAGCGCTTGTAGTCCCGCACCGCCCAGTCCCGCACGGCCCGGTCGGTTAGTGCCTCGGGACCGTGCTCGGAGGTGGCCAGCCACCCGAGATACCCGCGGGCCTGGGCGAGGTAGGCGAGCCTCGAACGAGCCGAGAGTGGCTGGCGGCTCAGGCCGGCCTCATAGCCCGCCAGCAGTTCAACTACGTCGAGGGCCTCCGTCGCATCCGTCGCCGACCTCGAGGCCCGTACGGCCATCGCTCTCTCCCTGTTAGTGGAACCATTTTGCCGGGGCTAGGACCCAGCCGGCGGCCACGTTAGTAGACGCCCAGGGCGAAAGTAGTTCCACTAAGCACATTTAGAGGAGGTAGTGAAGGGTGGGGGGAGCCGAGGCGCTCGGTCCGCTCTGCGGCCATGTTTTGGTTCGACCCATCAGAGATCACGTCCGTCCCACTATGACGGAGTAGCTCACGTCAACGGCGTCTACAGGACCGAACTCAATCCGCCAGAGGGGCCGTGGCGTAACACCGACGAGCCACGCGAGCAGCTTGGAATCCAGTACCCCGAGTCTCCGTCAGACCCAGAGCGGTTCACGGTTCATCTTCGTTCGTCTGCGCGCCCACCTTTCCCGGTTCCCAAGACGAGTACAGCCAGCGCGCACTCGGGTTGGGTGTTCGCGCGATCGGGTTCGGTCTCGGAGGCACGAAGGCGATGTAATGGATGTTGCGTTCTCGGCAACCAACCCGGAACTCGCGAAGGAGGGTGTGCGTGCCTGGCTCGGCTCCGACTCCAACGAACTTGACGAGGTGAGGCCCCACAGTAAGTGGCGCGACCAGTTGGCTAGCGCGACCGAGGCCCTCTGTCAGCACGCCGACAAGCTTGCCATCGCACCAGACCTCCACCGCCAGCCAGGGGTCTCGTTGCATCGAAAACCTGCCGTGGGCGAACCACCCCTTCACAGCGAGCAAACATCGCCCAGGCGGTGGGTCCAGCCGACGTACGAACTGCGGGACGTAGGTCGGGTCGTAGGAGCCGATGCTCCGCCGAATGAGGCCGAGCACCGTGCTCACTGGTACGACCGAACGGCGCCAGCCCCCGTCAGCGAGACACTCGTCCAGCCAAGCTTTCGTCCAGCGCTCAGGATCCCGCGCCCTGTGTTCGCAAGCAGTGGTCCGGTTACTCGTCGCTGGATGAGGTGCACTCGCGAAGCAGCTATCCGTCTACTGCTCGCAGCAACCAAGCGTTTACCACCGCCACTCAACGCTGACCCCGCGCCGCCGGTCGCCAGGCTAGCGATCCCCATGACGCATCCCACCTGGTCGCCACCGCTACATGCGTCGAAGGTGCTCCAAGCGGACAAGCCGACGCTGGCGACTGTGCACACCGCGCACCCAACCATTCCAGCGACGGCTAGCCCGGTCGCAAGCGCGTCGCGATGCTCCATTACGAAACCTCCAACCTTGGCGGCTTTGCAGCCAAGATCCCAGGTCTTGCATTTCTTCAGTCCGTCGAGGTCGAACTCGTTGATCGGATCACCGGGATACACATAGTCGTTTTCGGTGCCGCCCTCCACCGGGTCGACCTCCAGGAACCGACCGATCGCCGGCACATATTGGCGAGCGCCCATCTCGATGGTGGCGATCGAGCCGACGTGCTCAAGGGGGCGCTGGTGCTGGCCCAACCAGCCATAGTCGAAGTTGCCGGCCGAGTTGTCGGGGGCGGCCCCGTTGCCGAAGGGGTCGTAGGCGAAAGACGCCTGCTTCACGCCGACGTAGTTGGCGGTGGCGACGATATCGCCGTGGATGTTGGGGTAGCTCCACACGTCGTTCAGGGGCAGCACGCCTCCCCGCTTGGTGAGCAGAACTCCGCCCACCAGGCCGATGGTGCGCTCGGTCACAGTGTTGGCCGCGTCCATAGTGAACGACGACGAGTCGGTCGGGCCGGAGGAGCCGTAGCGGGTGATGGTGGTGCCCTCGGTGCGCTGGGTGATGCGGCCGGTGGGGTCGCGCAGGTAGCGCACGACCTCGGTCCCGGCGATCTTGGTCGCCATGTGGCGGTCGCCGCCGTCGTAGCTCAGAGACTGATTGCCGATGGTGGCAGTGTTGCCGTGGCTGTCGTAGGTCACGGTGCCCACACTGGTGTCCGAGCTAGAAGTGAGCTGGTCAGCCAGGTTGTAGCAGTAGGTCGTCGGGGCGCCACCGTTGTCGACGAGGCTGGTGCGGTTGGTGTCGCTCCCCGCCGCCGTCTGGGTCCCGCACCCGCCGGAGCTGGCGAAGGCATAGTCGAGGACGTGGGATGGCACCGCGGCGCGGGTCAAGCGCCCCGCCGCGTCGTAGGTGAAGTTGGCGTGTCGTGGGTCAGACTTTCTTGGACACTCTGAAGGAATAGGGGTTGGCTCCGAGGAGGCCGCATGGGACGCAAGGCATACCGGACGGCGGACGAGAAGCTGCAGGTCATCCTGAGCGTCCTGAAGGGCGAGGTGACCCAGGTCGAGATCGCCCGGCGCATGGAGCTGTCGCAGACGACGATCTCCAAGTGGCAGAAGCAGTTCCTCGACGGGGCCCGCGAAGCACTGGCCCGGGGAGAGAACGCGCGGGCCCCGGCCAGCAAGCGCGAGACGGAGCTGGAGGCGACCATCGAGGACCTCACCCAGGCGCTCGGCGAGGCCTACGTCGAGTTGCGGGTGTGGCGTAAAGGGGGGGGTCTCTACCCCCGTTCGAGGACCTAGAGGCGATCCGCGTCGAGGCGGGCATGACCGTCGTGCGCTTCGCCGCCCGCCTCGGGATCCCCCGCAACACCTGGTACTACTGGCGAGCGGCGTCACAGGGTGGCCGCCTGACGCGGCGCTGGCCGGCGCCGGTGGTCGACGCCATCGAGGACGACGTGGCGGCCATGCACGCCAAACACGACGCCTGGGGTCACCGCAAGATCTGGGGCCTGATGCGGGCCGACGGCTACCGCATCTCCCAGTCGTCGGTGAAACGGGCCCTCGCCCGCCGTGACCTGCTCCTTCCCCAGCGCTACCAGGCGGAACGCCGGACGATGGCCAAGGCCCGCAGGGCCGTGTTCGAGGTGCCGCCGACCCGGCGCAACCGCCTGTGGCAGACCGACTTCAGCGAGTTCGAGACCACCGCCGGCGGGGACTGGCACCTCGGCGGCGTCGTCGACTACGTGGCCAAGGTCAACCTGGCCTGCCCGCTCACGCCGACCCAGACCGCCCGGGACGCGGTGGCCAAGATCGAGGCGGCCATGGCCGAGGCCGAGCGGCTTCTCGGGACCACGCTGCTGGAGGACTGCGTCGACGCCGAGACGGGCGAGGTCGAGCCCCTGGTCATCGTCAGCGACAACGGGCCCGCCTACCGATCCGACGCCTTCGCCCGCTTCCTGCTGAGCCACAACGGGCACCTGGTCCACATCCGCACCCGCTACCGGTCCCCGCAGACCAACGGCGTCATCGAGCGCTTCTTCGGGTCGATCAAGTACGAGCACCTCTACCGCCTGGAGATCGCCAACGCCATCGTGCTCGCCGATGAGATCCAAGCCTACCGGTCGCTCTACAACCAGGTCCGGCCCCACGAGGCCCTCGGGTTCATCACTCCCATGCAGGCCTACCTGGCCGACCCGACCCAGCCCCGCCCGAAACTGCCCTGATGGGACGCTCGGTCACACCTATTTCGGGGAAATCTGTCCAGAAAACTTGACTCGGGACACCTGGGAGCTGGCCAGGGTCATGACAGCCAACAGCGTAATGAGAACGAGTCGGCTCGCGCCGCGGGTGAGCTTTGTAAAGGTGACCATTGCCGGTTCCGCCTCTCCAGGCTCCGGCAGGCGCCGATCACCTCAACAAGTTCGACCGTACCGCGCTTTCCTGAATCCAAAACCCGTTTGTAGATGAACAGCAGAAGTCGTGTCGCGATGGCGATCGCCAAGTCGCCTCACGATTCATCCTGTTCATCAGCGTCTGGATCTCCCAGCGGCCGCAGCCCACCGACAAGCTCGGGCAGCAGAAACGAGTACTTGCCGTGGACGTTCAGGTGGTGGCGGACGAAGGGTGACAGCCGGGCGACGTCCTCGTCGAGGACCGCAACTCCCTGGGCTCGAAGCAGTTCCAAGGCGGCGTTCATGTAGAAGGTGTTCCACAGCACGACGCAGTTGAGCACCAGCCCGAGCGCCCCTAACTGATCTTCCATGCCCTTGTGGTAGCGCTGGTACAGCTCGCCCTTCTTGCCGTGGAAGATCGCGGCGGCGAGGGAGTGGCGGCCCTCCTGGAGGTTGCGCATGCCCTTGATGTCGCGCCGGTAGCTCTCGTCATCGACGTAGGCGAGGATGTGCAGGCTTTTGAAGATCCGCCCGTAGGAGGCGATGGCGTCGCCGAGGGGGGTGGGGTGGCCGTCGCGCTGGAGCATGCGGGCCACGTCGTAGGCCCGAACCGCCCCGGTGAAGATCGAGCCCACCACCCGGACGATGTCTCCCCAGTGCCTGTGCACCCGGGCCAGGTCGATCTTGCC
Organism: uncultured Acidimicrobiia bacterium; assembly: GCA_963829165.1. GTDB lineage: Bacteria > Actinomycetota > Acidimicrobiia > Acidimicrobiales > AC-14 > JAXDMK01. The sequence continues at coordinate 763,106 of CAWHIC010000007.1, forward strand.
CCGGGCGGCCGTGTTGAGGACCCCGTAGTCCGCGTGGGCATCGATGCGCCACAACCGCTGGTCAGGTAGGTCGGCCAGCGCCGGGCGGTACTCGATGTCCAGCAGCTGGGTGAGGCCGAACACCAGGTCGGAGTAGGAGCCGGTGTCGGAGACGATGATGTCCGGGCGCTGGCCGCCGTCCTGGCTGAAGATGACGTCGATCATGTGCAGCGAGTCGCGCTCGGTCCCCGACACCACCCTGGCCCCGAGCCCCGAACCCTGGTCGTTGAGCATGTTGAGCCAGGTGACACCCCGCTTGGGGCCGAAGTACTTGCGGTTGGGGCGGGCGTAGATGCTGGGCACCGGCACCACGAAGCGCATCCCGTCCACCGCCGCCACCATCCCGCCCCCGAGGGCCTGGGCGAAGGCGATCCCGGCCTGGGCCTCGATGAGCCACCTGTTGGCGAGCGAGTAGGTCTCGGCTCCCAGGTAGGTCTGGTTCACGTGGCTGATGCGGTCGCGCTCCAGGGCCTCGACACCCTTCCTCACGATCGGGCTGTAGCCGATGTTGAGGGCATGCGCGGTGAGGCAGGCGGCGATGCTCACATGCAGGTCGCCCAGGCGGCTGCGGCCCCCCGACGCGGCGGTAAAAGCCTCCACGAACCTCGGCTCCCAGGCCATCACCTCCAGGATCACCTCGGGTAGATCGACCCGGGGCAGCATGGCGTTCACCCGTCGCCGTAGCTCCACCAGGCTCGGCGGCTCGGCGATGGCCTGGAGGCGCTCCACGTGGAGCCGACCCTCGTCGTCGACGCTGACTGCGGAGTCCGCAGTAATGCGGCCGCCCAACCCCCGGTAGGCGTCGTCGAGGGCCCGGGCATGGTCGGCCAGCAGCTCGTCGGGGCTGTCGGGGAGGGACAGGGCGGTCTGCACCGGGCCTTTGGCGTTGGCCCATGCCTCACCGTCGAGCAGCTGGCCCCGCGGGTCACGCCACCGGGCCGAGGCCTCGGCGTAGATGTCGCGGCGTCGAAGGTGGCGGTGGTACTGCGTGAGCACGCAGAAGACGTAGGCGTTCTTGTCGATCGCCCCGCCCGGCCGTGGCGGGCTGCCGATCACCAGGCGCTTCCACGACCCCTGCACCAGCTCCTCGTCGATGTCGTCGACGGTGGGCGTGCGCCGGCTCCGGAGCAGGGCGGGCATCCGCTGCATCGCCGCCAGCACCGGAGCCGCCTCGGCCGTCGATCCGAACTCGATCACCTCGGTCAGGGACTTGAGGAACCCGCTGACGACCACGATGCGCCGGGCCAGGCCCGTCCGCATGTCACCGTCGTTGTCGGGGTCGGCTGGCGGCACCATCTCGGCGACGGCGGCGATGGCCGCCTGCAGCTCTGCTCGGGGCACGACCGCCTCGATCAGCGCCCACAGGTCATCGAGCCCGATCGCTTCGTCCCTGCTCGTAGCGTCCAGCAGCACCGCCACGGCCGCGGCCAGCTTGGCCGAGGCCCGAGCCAGCCGGGGGTGCTGGAGCACCTTCTCCTTGGTCGCCTCGCGCTCGGCCTTGCCCAGCAGTTCGGTGACCATCAACAGGTCGAACAGCTCGAGGCAGTCGTCGACCGACTTGGCCTCCAGGTACGACACGGTGGCGGCCAGGGTGGCCAGCCGGCGGGCCGGCGGGTGCCGGCGGAGCTGCGGAGCCTTGGCCGCCATCCCGTAGCGGGCCAGGTCGACGAGGCGTCGATGGGGCACGACGGCGCCGAGAGCCATCGTCCCGAGACCGACGGCCGTGATCTCCGAGACACGGTTCAAGGCACTCTCCAGGTTCCTGCCCGACGGCTCGGCTGGGCCTTTGCGCCAGCGCTCAAGGTCAGAGAAGCGAGCCCCTTCGGGAACATCCAGAAGTCGCTCCAGCGTCGCGCGCTGCTTGGGCGTGAGTCGCGCCACGAGCGTGTCCCAGAGCCGCCTGGTGGCGTCATCGCGGACCTGGGCCACCAACCGGGCCAGGGTTGTGACCCCGGGCAGGAGGACACCCCGTCCCAGGAGCCACACGACTGCGTCGTTGAACACGGCCTTGGGCCCGTCGCCCGTCGTCCACGCCCGAGCGTCAACCCAGGCGATGAGCTCCTGCTCGGAGTCGGCGAAGTCCCTCAGCCCCAGGACGGCCTTGATCTCCTCCGCATGCTCGAAGCGGGTCGTTCGCCGCTCGGTGTAGCGCTTCACGCACGACGGGTCGGCGATCCCCAACTGGTCGGCCACGTACTCCAGCACCGCGTTGGGCACGTCAAGCGGATCAGCCAGGAACAACCCCAACGAACGCACGGTGGTCATCTGCAGGGAGAAGCCGAGCCGGTTGTGGTCGCCGCGGCGTCGGGCGATCAGCGCCTTGTCTGCGTCGTCGAGGAAGAACGACCTCTCTAGCTCCGCCCTCGACGGCGGCCCGTTGTAGCGACCATACGAGGCTGCCTCCTCGTCGGTCAGGAACTCAACGGGCACAGCCCAGCACGGTAGGGCCGATCAGCCGCCGATCGCCGCCTCGGCCTTAGCGTGACTTTTCGTTCCGATGTTCCTCAAGGGCCGGTTCCAACCGCAGTCAGCGCGACGCTACTGGCGCTGCTGTTGACAGGCTGTCCCCTTGGCAGAGAAAGGCTTTGTAGTAAAGGGGAGCACGCCGTTAGGTCGATCAGGTACCCTGACACTGGACGGGTCTGTGTTCGCGACGGCAACCCACCGCCAACGGGTTACGAGGAGTTTCCGCCCGGGCAAGTACCTACGTACACGGATCAAGACTAGTTGGAGGGTCGTGCACTTGGACCCCTCATCGTGACCGATTTCTGGTCGCTCCCTGCCGCTCCGGTTCGCTGCGGAGCAGCACCAGTGTCCGGCGTGATGCACCCAGAGTGACAGATGTCGACCAGCGTGAAGTGCTGCCACCTACGCCCTCGCTCGGTGCATGGGGGCTGGATCCACCGTTACTCCCGATCTGCCCGGCGGGCAAGGTTCTGCCATCGGACGCGGCACCGCCTCGTCCGCCGCCGACCAGCGGTCGACAACGCTCCTGGGCCAGCAACTCGGGCCAAGCCATCGCACCTGGCGACCGGGCCGTGCGATCCTGTGCTTTGTGACGGAAGTGCAAACGAACCGGACGTGGGGCCAGGCTCGTCATCGTGCCGTTCGGCGGGTGATGGACGTTGCGCCACCATGCTCGGTCGCCCTGAGCGCTCTGGAGAACCCTGCGGCGCCGACACAGGTGGCGGACGACTGGCGCGTTGCGTGTGCCACGGAGAGCAGCCGGTCCGGCGTTGTCCTTCTCATCACCGAGGCCGATGGCGGCCTCTACAGCGAGTACGTCTTCGAGCGCTCAAGCGAGGGATGGCAATATCGTGGCGGTTCTGCCGGTCGCAGCCGGGTGGTTAATCATCGCCCCGCGCCCGACGATCGGTCGCCGGTGGTATGGCGAGGCCTGACCACGGTTCACCTCCGCGAAGCGGATCGTGTCGTGCGCATCACAGGCGGTCGGGCGAGCCGCGACGTTGCTCGGATAGCGGTGCGTCTGGGCACGCTCAGCGTTGACGTTCAGATTGGCACTGACGGCTGGTTCCAGGTCGCGCTGGAAGGTGCAGTCGTCCTGGAAGGTGCAAAGCAGATGATCCTCACTGCTATCGCGGAAGATGGCGAAGCGATCATTGACGACCAGGGTGAGCGGGCCGAGGTCTCTTGGCCCCTCCGCAGCTGACGAACTCAGGGGACATGCGCCGGCAGCTGGTGGCGGGCGGTTGGCTGGGCCGGCTACACCGCCGTGTGCTGGATTCGGCACGCGACCGGTAACGCCAAGCCGCTCTTTATCCCTCAAGTCAGGAACGGGGCTGAACGAGGTCCTACGGGCTGTGCTTTCCGTGAGCACGGGTCGCACGATCCGCGTTGGCGGACGAGGTGTCGGTACGGTCGACCGAACAGGCGGATGGCGAATGACGGTCTCTGCCGCACCACCAGCTGGGCGATACCCATCGCATCAGCGAGGGCCGGCGCCATCGTTCCGGGCGGCGGGTATCGGCACATCATTCCCCCGGCGGGGCCTCCAGCTCCAACACCGACAGCTCCAGTGCTTCAGCCGATCCCGAGGATCAGACTCAGGATCACAACGGCAAGAAAGCCGAAGAGGACCACCAGCCCGCCCACAACGACGACCACTTCGATCGTCCTCCGCTTGCTCACCGCGCTCCTACCAACGGCATCACTCCGCCCCTTCGTCGGATAGCCGAGCGACCGCCTGCCCTCATGGTGCCAGGATGCCATACGCGTCAGCACCGCAGGCGCTAGGCACTCCGCCGAGCCCAGTACTAAGGGCCCCAAATACCGGATTCGCCCGCAACCAACGACGCAATATTCAAGCGTGCATTCTCTACAGAGATGAGACGCCCCAAAGGGAACGTCCCTGCTCTCTAGAATTGATTCCAGGCGCGGCCGTAGAGTCGGCGATCGCGAACACGCCGCCTCGTGGATGCGCACATACCCACGCCGACGAGGCCAAAAAGAAGGGCGACGAGGGTCCCCATCGCCATGTAACCGACCCGGTTGAAGCGGCTCCCCTCGCAACCGTCGTAGGTTGACCATCGGGTCGGGCCAAACAGGGAACCGCAGTCGATGTGATCGAGGACATCAGGCCTCTCCACTCGCCCAGGGACATCCGGCATATCGGCCGAGACGTATCCCCGGGCCGAGGCCAGCGCGCCGAACATCACCATGATGGCGCCGACTGCAGCGATGGCCCAGATGATGTGGCCAGCCCGCTTCAACGCAGCGCGGCGGAAACTGGCGATCGCCGAGAGGCCGTGCTCACGACGTCAGGATGCCAGTCGCAGCGCAACTCGCGGTCGCGGCTGGAGGATCCGCTCTCGGGCCGACCCTCGCACCCCCACCAGCGCGAACTGCCGGCTACACGCCTATCGCTCGGCCCGGGCACCCGGTCGGTAGTGCTCGAGCATCGTCGTTATCAACCGCCACCACCGGATGGGGGGCCCGTCGCGCCCGTCACGAGCCTGTGTCAGCATCCTGCGTCGGGGACCCTCTTCGACGGCAAGCTCCCGGGGCACGATGGCCAGGTCCGGCTCGCCTGGGGCTACGAACCTCGGCCGACAACCGTCGCCGTCGGCGACCTCGACGGCGAGCCGGGCGCCGAGGTCGCGGCGGTGTTCATCTCACATCACAGATCTCGCGTGGGCAGTTCGTCCGGTGAATCGTGCGGACTATGCCTGGCCATCGTGACGAGGTACCTTGGGCCGATCGGACAGGAATTTCCGGAGGGACACGAACCCATCGAGTGCTGCCGGGCTCCCTTCGGCGATGGGGATGTCTGCATGCGGACGGTCGGTCACGATGGAGAGCACAACACTGACTTCTTCGTCGATTATCCGAGTGATCTCTATTCCTACAAACTGACGCAGACAGTCCGCATGGAGGCGACGGGTCGGGCGCCGGGACCGGTCGCCTAGCATCTTCCGTGCTCCGCGAGAGCTCCCCCTGCTGTGACGTAGCGCATACGACTTGATGAGCCGGGACCGGTCCTTTCTCCAATGTGGAGAGCCAGTGATCGCGCACCCGGGACCTCTAGCGATCCACCGGGTCCCCCGATGACCGTATGTTCAGCGCTTCCTTCGGGCCTGTCCCGCCTGGAGAGCTAACCCCACGCCCCCGGACACGACGGTGACGCCAAGCGCTATCAGCGTGGCTGCGAAGCGAACGAGAATCGGCCCGTCACAGCTGTCTGCGTCACTCCACCTCGTGTTAGCGAAAACGGTGCCGCAGGTTGACCTCGTTGGCAATCACCTCTCCCCCCTCGATGACGTCTCCACGGGTCGGAAGTACCGCGAGCAGCAAAGTGGCTGTCAGCGGCACGTGAAAACTGACCCCCTATCGGCACTCGAAAACTGACCCCCCTCCCCGAGGATCCACCACTGACGGTGATGGAACTCGGACCCTGGCCGGATGCGAGCCAGGGAGCAGGAAGGGTGATCAGCATGGAGGACTGGGCCGAGATTCGTCGGCTCAACCGGGCCGAGGGGATGAGCATCAATGCCATCGTCCGGCGGTTGGGCGTGGCCCGCAACACAGTCAGGGCGGCGCTGCGCTCGTCGGCGCCACCGAGCTACGAGCGGACCAAGAAGGGCTCGGTCGTCGACGCCGTCGATCCGCAGATCCGGGAGCTGCTGGCCGAGTTCCCCGAGATGGCGGCCACGGTGGTGGCCGAGCGCATCGGCTGGGAGCACTCCATCCGGGTGCTGCGAGAACGCGTCGCCGAGCTGCGGCCGCTGTTCCTGCCGCCCGATCCCTGCCAGCGCACGTTCTATCGGCCGGGCGAGCTGGCCCAGTTCGACCTGTGGCAGCCCGACGCCTTCATCCCCCTCGGCCACGGCCAGGCGGCCAAGGGCTGGGTCATCGTCGGCGTGGCCGGCTTCAGCCGCTTCATCGGGGCGTGGATGATCCCGTCGCGCCAGGCCCACGACGTGCTGGGCGGCCACCTCCAGGTGCTGCGCCAGTTTGGGGCCCTGCCCCGGGCAGTGGTCTGGGACCAGGAATCGGCCATCGGGCGCTGGCGGGGCCGGGACATGGTCCTGACCCGGGAGTTCCAGGCCTTCCGGGGCACCCTCGGCATCGGCGCCATCCTGTGCCAGCGGGGCGACCCCGAAGCCAAGGGCCTCGTCGAACGGGCTAACGGCTACCTGGAGACCAGCTTCCTGCCCGGTCGCAGCTTCGCCGACGTGGCCGACTTCAACCGCCAGCTCAGCGGATGGCTCGTCTCGGCCAACCACCGCATCCACGCCACCACCAAGGTCCGGCCCCGAGACGCCCTGTTCGAGGAGCGGGGCTCGATGCTGGCCTTCCCCCCGGTGCTGCCCGACACCACCCTGCGCTGGTCGATGCGCCTGGCCCGGGATCACTACATCCGGGTCGACACCAACGACTACTCGGTCAACCCCCGCTTCGTCGGCCGCCGCATCGAGGTCCGGGTCGACCTCGACACAGTGGTTGTGACCTGCGAGAACACCGAGGCCGCCCGTCACCGGCGCTGCCTGGCCCGCAACCAGCCCATCCTCGCCCCCGAACACGCCCGCATCCTGCGGGCCATGCGGGAGGAGCAGGCGGCACGGGCCGACGCCCCCACCGATGAGGTCGAGGAGCGGGACCTGGCCGTCTACGACCGCATCACCGAGGAGGAGGTGGCGTGATGGCCATCGCCAAGACCAAGCCGGCGGCCGACCTGGCCTACCTGTGCCGGGCGCTGAAGGCGCCCACCCTGGCCCGCTCCGTCGAGCGCCTGGGCGAACGGGCCCGGGCCGACGGGTGGAGCCACGAGGAGTTCCTCACCGCCTGCCTCGAGCGGGAGGTGGCGGCCCGGCAGTCCAACGGCGGCGAGATCCGCATCCGGGCGGCACGCTTCCCGGCCCGCAAGACGCTTGAGGACTTCGACTTCGACCACCAGCGCTCGCTGCGCCGTGACGTCGTCGCCCACCTGGGCGCCCTCGACTTCGTGGAGGGGCGGGACAACGTGGTCTTCCTGGGCCCGCCGGGGACGGGCAAGACCCACCTCGCCATCGGGCTGTCGATCCGGGCCTGCCAGGCCGGTCATCGGGTCCTGTTCGCCACCGCCGCCCAGTGGGTCGACCGCCTGGCCGAGGCCCATGGCAGCGGACGCCTGCACGCCGAGCTCACCCGCCTGGGGCGCTACCCCCTCATCGTCATCGACGAGGTCGGCTACATCCCCTTCGAGGCCGAGGCGGCCAACCTGTTCTTCCAGCTGGTGGCCTCCCGCTACGAGCGGGCCAGCGTCATCGTCACGTCCAACAAGCAGTTCGGTCGGTGGGGCGAGGTCTTCGGCGACGCCGTGGTGGCCGCGGCCATGATCGACCGCCTGGTGCACCACGCCGAGGTCGTCAGCCTTAAGGGCGACAGCTACCGGCTCAAGGACCGAGACCTCGGGAGGGTGCCCGCCGATGATGGCACCTGACGCGCCCACTGCTTCCTCGGCCGGGAAACCGGGCTCCAGGAGGGCAATCAGCGGCCGCAACGCCTCATCGATGTGTCAGGGGTGCGGCCGAATCAACCAGAGGAGGGCGCCCCTGGACCACAGAGCGTGACGGTGACTCGGGCAGGGGGGTCAATTTTCATCTGCCGCAGGGGGGTCAATTTTCGGCCGCCGTTGACAGTGGCGACCATCGCAAACCCCGCAAACGCCAAGATTGAGCGACGAACAGTCCTCGCCCGGCCTCCGTGGCCTGCATGTTGGCGGTTCACTGTGTTGGCGGAGGTGGCATTTTAATAGTCGTCCGACCGCTTCGATGAGTCATCCGAGCGACACGGTCATCTCTTCTCGATATGAATCGTGAGTGCATCCCGGCACAGGTACTGCACCTTCGGCTTCATCTCAGAGTGACAGATCCTCGCTCCCTGGGTCTCGCGCCCTGGCCGGTGACCGCTACTGCCGGGTTCTGACCAACGGTCTGCTGGACGGGCACGGCGGGTAACAGTCCGAGGATCCTGCTGCCAACGGCATGACGCCGCCGGTCGCTGTCTATCCCTCCGTCGGCCAGCGCCGCTCCCACTCGTCATGGGGAAACGGACGGTGACCATGAGCGATCTCCCGGCCGTTCCATTCGACGGTGCGTACCGATTGGCCGGCGTGCCCGTGACCCGGAGATCCGACGCAGAAGTGCAGGCGGCCGCCGACGGAAAGGTTTCCCGGTCGCCAGAGGCGGATCGGAAGCACGTCTATACCCGAGGCAAGGAATCCCTGAAGCACCTGGCCAGACTGCACCGTCCTAGTCAACCAAGCGAATGAAAATCGGCCAACCGGCGCCTCACCAGGTCCTTCCCGGCCTTCGACCCGAGTTCTACCCCTGCGATCGCGGCAGCGACTGGGCATGAGAACAAGTGCCGGGTTCGCGCCACGGATGAGGTTTCGGCGGTGTTCGGAATCGGCGGCGACGCGGGATTACCAGTCGCCTGAGCGCCGTACGCCTCCGCTTTATGTGACGGCATCACTCCCAAGTCGGAACTGTCGGGTGATCACCAGCTTGCAGTCCAGGCGTACCAATCGTTTCCGAGCGCCCGCCACTGTGGGTTCTCGAACGAGCCGTTTGCAAGCGACGGAGAGGGTCCTTGGGGCAGGTAGGCGAAGCCGGCATCGTCGAAGAGGTTGCCCGTTTCCTCGTAGAAGAGAATCCCGCCTTCTACGGGATCGATGTGTGAGATTTGATAGAGCCCAATTCGCCCGTATGGCACCCGCTCCGTCCCTCCTCGGCCGCTGTCGACTTCCTTCACCAGGTTCTCGAAGGCCGTCCGACTGACCGCCCAGCGAGTTCGCAGGGGCGCATCCATCCAGACGGAGATGACGAGAATCGCGCCGCACAGTGGCGCTACGAGGAGCCGGAGGCCGTGACTACCCTCCTCGCCGCGTCGGCGGCCCGACCAATAGCCGAGCACCTTCACCAGCCACAAGATGGCGACGGCGAGAAGCACCAAGGTGGTGCCTCCTGCGAGAAAGAACGCGATCCCTGGGAAGCTAACCGCGTACAGGAATCCAGCCATCGCAACAGCCATGACGCCGTGGAAAACCCACCGGGGAGGCTCGTGCGTCAGGGCGTTGACGACCCCGCGGAGAGGCTTCAAGAGCCTCCATGGTGACTCATAAGCTCGGCAGTTTTCACGCGGGCTCCGCTTTGTGGAGTACACGCCAGAGCCGAACCCAAGCTCAAGAGTCGGAATCGGATGCGAGTGGCCACTCGGCGTGGAATGCCGGCTCCTGTCCGCCCACCTGCTCGGCCACCCAGGCCAGGAACGCTCGCGGGACGTCGTTCTTGGTCGGCTCCGCCGACGACGCGCATGAGCGCCGGCCCCCTCCAAAGGGAAGATTGGCCCCCTCGCGGCAACAAGGTGGTGGCGAGTAGCGACCCTCTCGTCGGCGACGAGGTCGCGCTGTGACACAGTCGTGAAGTGCTCGTCTCCGCCGTCCAAGGACTTGCCCGAGGTCGTTCTCATCGTGGGTTTCCGGTGGCGATCCTTGCTGTCGCCGCCCTCCTGGCAGCGTGTGGCAGGGATGAAACCCCGACCGTTTCGACGGCTATCAACTCCAGCGTGCCACCGGTTTCGACCTGGTCGAGCGATTCCGCATCAGCCGAACCCGGCTGCACCACGGCCCAGCTGAAGATCAGCTGGAAGGGAATTCCCGGGGGTTTGAGCCACGCTGCGCTCGTGGTGCTCTTCGAGAACACTGGGAGTCGCTGCGCTCTGCGCGGTTACCCGGGCATTGATGGGATAGACGCCGATGGAAACGTCACCGCCCAGTCACGAGAGACGCCCAACGGCTACCTCGGCGGACCAGACACACCCGGCGAACCCGCTGCGGTGGACCTGGCGCCCGGACAAACGGCGTCCGCTCTGCTCGAAGGGTCGTCTGGTCCCCTCGCCGGCGATCCAGCCTGTCCTCACTACGAAGCACTGCTCGTGACCCCGCCGGGCGAAACCCATTCTGTAGGCCTATCCACGGAGTTCAGCCTCTGCTACCTGGAGGTGCATCCCGTAGTGACCGGGACGACAGGAGAGGCTAACGCGCCCGGAGGCGACGGCAACAGCTAGCGCCGCCGCATCGCGCGTGTACCCGGAACTCAGACTGAGCGTTATTGGTTACAACCAAACGGTAGGTAACGACGGCGGCTCGTTTCCGACCCGTCACTCGGCGGACCCACCCGCCGTATCAGCCTCGGTCCTCCGCCATAATCTCCGCGCACACCTCGAGACATTCATCACAGATCCGGCCGCAGCCCATCAAGGTCGTGACGAGATGCTCAAACTCGTGGTGCGCCTTTCCGCAGAACGAGCAGTCAGCCGTGGTCGTCGTCGACATAAGCAACATTCTTGATGCCTCGGCCCGGCCTTCGATCGTCTGGATGGCAGCCGTGACGCACCCGTCGCAGATGTAGAAGAGGGGTCCGGGGATCAGGTTCGCTACATCGCGTTGAGACGCCCCGCAGAAACCGCATACCTTGGGGATGCCTCCGAGGAGCCGTCCAGCGTGCGACTCAATGATGGCGAGTCCAGTCATCTCCTCGCCGAGTGCCGCTTCGGCTCGGTGAAGTTCTCGAACCGCTTCATCGAACTCCGAATGTCTCTCGAGAAGAGCTCGCTGCGCGTCTTCCATCCGAACCCGAGCCTCAATGGCCGCCGCCAGGAGATGATCGCTCGTAGTCACGACTCGATTCTGGCGCGGGTTTGCCGGGAGCGGCGCATCTGGGGGATTTGCCGGCTACACGCTCACCGCTCGGCCCGGACACCCGGTCGGTAGTGCTTGAGCATCGTCGTTATCAACTGCCGCCACCGGATGGAGATGTCCCTCCCCCGGCGGCGTGGCCGCTGGTACGTTCGCCGGGGTGCGGTGGCGACGGACGGTGGCGGCGCTGATCTGGACCTCGCTCCTGACCGCGGGCTGCTCCTCCGGCACCCATCGAGAGGTATCGCCAGCGACAACCGCGGCGACGACCCTGGGGGTGCCGACGACCCTGGTGACGCCGACGACGTTGCCCGAAGCCGCCGGTATCGGCCCGGCCGACCTCCTCGCCGCTCCCGTCCCGAGCCTGTGTCAGCATCCCCCGGGGACCCTCGTCGACGGCAGGCTCCCCGGCATCCCGGCCCACGATGGCTACGTCCGTCTCGCCTGGGGCTACGAACAACGGCCGACCACCGTCGCCGTCGGCGACCTCGACGGCGAGCCGGACGCCGAGATCGCGGCGGTGTTCAGGTGCAGCCGCGGCGGTGTCCCCTGGGCAAACTCGGTGCAAATCTACGGGCCGGGACCCACCTTGCTCGCCAGCGTGACGCTCTCCGACCTGGTGCCCGACGACGTCGGACGGGCAGTTGTCCGCGACCTCACCTACGAGCACGGGCGCCTGTTCATTCGCTGGTTGACCGGGCAGGACGGCGATGGCGGCTGCTGCTCAACGCTCGACGCCCATGCCACCTGCACCTCTCCGGCACCGATGTCGTGGTCGACGACGTGACGTCGTTCCCCGAAGGCGAGGCGGTCGAGCGCATTCTCGCGGCCGTGACCAGCGGCGACCGCGCCACCCTCGACCGGGTGAGCGGGGGCGAGCCGGCCATCGCCGACCGCCTGGACCGCCTGCTCGTAGGCGCCACCGGCTTCGGTTCGGTCACCTGTCGTGGGGCCTTCCTTATCGGCAACGACGGGCTGGTTCCAAGGCCGGTCTCGGGGGACCGGTCCTACGAAGTCGAGCGCCTCGGCACGACGCCGGCGCACATCGGGCTCGACAACGCCGGGTCGGGCAACGGCGATTGGACGGTCGTCGACGTCCTCCCGCGGTAAGTCCAGGCGCGAACTGCCGGATCTGTTTGCTGTTAACTCTTGACGCCTCGGTCGGCATCGCTCCGCGGAAGATCTTCCTACTCGAAACCGCTCACTCGCAGGTGACGACGATGGTTGGTTGCCGATCGGGACTCGGGTACGCGTATCGGCGGCTGACAGCGACGAAGGCCGCCGCAACCCCCTCTGTGGGCGTCACGCCCGGATAGCCCCCTACGACTGCCACTCCGAGGTCGAGCAGCGCCTGACTCCAATCCTGCTCTGCGGGGCAGGGCTCTCCACGCACGAGGTGGGCCAGGGCGTGGCGGTAGGCGGGATCGTCGAGGCGGCCGAGGACGTTCGAGGGCAGCTGCCGGGGGCGGGAACGCAGTCGGGCGCGGTCGCCCACATGCAGGTGGCCACCGCTGTCGGCCTGGAGTCGGAGTCCGCAGGCGTCCAGGCGACGGTCGAGCACGGCCAGTGCCGCGTGGCAGCGCTCGAGGCTCCAGCCGAGCCACTCGGCGAGGGTCTCGGCCGTGGCGGCCCCACCGAGGCGCACGATGAGCGCCCCCGCCTGGCGGATATCGGCCGCCTTCGATTCCGCGGCCGGCTCTGCGACGGCGAAGGGTTCGATGAGAGCTGCGAGTCGCTGTCGCACGGCGTCGGCCACCGCGCCAGAGCTTCCGCCAGCCCGACGATGGACCTCGGGCCGGCCGATATCGTGCGCCTCCAGAACTGCGGACGGGTCAGGGGCGCGGTCGGGCATGCGGCGCTCGAGTCCAGTCCATCGGCGGGTCGCCGACATATCGGAAAGGGCGGCAGTCGATGGGCACGCAGTTCACGCCGACCCATGCCGGCGGAGGGGTGGCCCACAACGCGTCCTGAGCCGGGTCGACAGGCCGTCGAGGGGCGCACGCTCGGGCCGTTCGGTCGCCTCCGCTGAGCAGCCCTGCCCGCAGCAGCGGCTGGCCCTGGGCGGGGACGACGTGGACGTTGTCGCGATCCGACACCCAGGCCCCGTTGTCGCTGACGGAGCGAAGAGCCCAGCCATCGAACCCCATGCCCGCCAGCACGCCGACGGCGGCCTCCTCGGGAGACAGCAGCCGGCCGAGCTGGTCGAGGCGGTCGGCGGTGAGCAGGTTGTCGAAATGCACGCCGCGGGCGGTGGTGACGTCGATGTCATAGCCCCGTAGCAGCCCGGCTGCCCGTACGGCGTGGATGGCCAGCGCCACCGCGGCCAGGTCGGGCGTTCGGGCCAGGGCCGAGCGGAATGCATGCTCGGCATCGGGCCATCCCAGGAGCCGGTCTGGTTCCAGGGCTTCGAACGCGGCCAGGAGGCAGCCGTCGTAGATCGCCTGCGCTCGGGCCGCGTGACGTGGCTCCAGCAGCCGGGCGCACGCCGCCGGCAGAGCTGGGAACCCGGCGTTGGGCAGCGCCGTTCCCACCGGGGGCGGGACCTCGGGGCTGCCTTGGGCCCGGCCCATGAACACCGCCCCTCGGCGAGGAACGAGGGCCTGGGGCAGCCGTGCCAGCCACACCGATGGCTCGGCACAGACGAACACCACGTCGAAGCCGACGCGGTCGCCGAGGTCGCACACGTCCTGCCACGCCTCGATCCCTAAGCCGTCGGCCCCGGCGACGATCAGCACTCGCAGCGCGTGGGCCCGCAGCCACAGCTCGGCCAGGTCGATGCCTACCCGACCCCGCCGGGTGAGAGCCTCTGTCTTGCCCAGGGCGCACAGAACGTCGGGGACCATGTGGGCCAGGGTGGTCGCGCCCGGCACCGGGTAGCACGTGGCCACGCCGCCGTAGGTGCCGAACGGCACGGCGAGGGCGTCGAGGGTTCCGACATCGTCGGCCGCGACGCCATGGCTGCGTGTGCTACGTCGCATCGTTGGCCCCGCCCAGCAGGGTGAAGGCGTTGGCCGCCGCCTCCTTGGTCAGCTCCCCGTTTCCTACGACCTCGACCACGGTGCGGGTGAAGGCGGCCCAGTTGCGGAACAGCCCGTGGCCGCAGTGGTGGTCGATGAAGGACAGCAGATCGGGCGGCGCCTGGCGGTAGAGGGGGTGGAAGCCCGGCATCCAGGCCAGGACCTGCTCGGGACGCAGCCGGCGGCACTGCACCCGGCGGTAGATGCGGCTGCGCAGCATCGGGTCCGACGCCAGCACGCCCCAGGCCTGGTCCCCGCCCACCAGCAGCATCGGCGACCGGTGGGCGACGCCGCCCAGACCCCGCTCGGAGGGGTCGTGCAGGTAGCGGAGGAACTCGAAGCACTCCCGGTTCAGCCGCTGCGCCTCGTCGACGACGATGAGCATCGGATCCACGTCGAGTCGGCTCCGCAGCAGCCGGGTCAGGCTCTTCTGGTCGGCCCGGCCGGGGTCGAAGTCGAACAGCCGGGCGCAGAGCTCCTCGGCCATGCCCCGCATGGTCGGGCGGGCGGCGAAGGCGAGGAACACGACCTGCTCGCCGGTGGCCGCCACCGCGTCCTCCACGGCGAAGGTCTTGCCCGCGCCCGCCTGGCCATGGACGATGCCCATCGCGCCGGCCGCCACCACATCGGCCACCGCCCGCTGGCAGAGGGCGTAGTCCTCGGTTCGCACCAGCCCCGCCTCCAGGTCCAGGAAGTGCCGACCCACGCCCCCGCCTACCGGGTCTCGATCCAGCAGGAGCGACGGCGAGCGTTCCGGTCCCCCATCAGTCGGTGGTCAGGCCCAGCAGCGACACCACCCGCGCCTGGCCGCCGTCGCCCTCGGCAAGGTCCTCGGACGTGTAGACCGACGTCGGTTCCGCGGCGTCGGTGGCGGTCGCCGGCGACAACCGGTAGCGGGCCCGGCGGGCGGCCTTGCGCCGGAGACGGTCGGCTTCGAGCTTCTGGCGCCGGCGCTCGGCCAGCACCTCCGCCCGCTGCTCCTCCGACAGGCCGCCCTGGGGGTAGGCGGTGCACAGCCACTGACCCCGGAGGACGACCTCCACCCGCCGCTGGTCGTGGGGCCAGTGCAGCACCTGCACCGACTCCCCCCGCCGTCCGGTGAGCTCCGCGGCGGTGAAGTAGCGGCCCCCCAGGCGAACGCCCTCCTTCTGCACGATCCGCTCGTCCTCCACCAGCATCATCCACCGCAGCCGCTCCTCGGCCACCGTGCGGACCGGTGTCGCGTCGCGCTCGAAGGCCTGGGCCAGCGTGCAGCCGTGGACGGGATGGACGTGGGTGCGATTCCAGGTGTCGATGCCCGCCCGCAGCACGCCGACCAGATCCTCGAGGCCCAGCAGCGAAGACCGCTGCTCACGGGTCTCGGGGCCCGCCCCCCGATAGCCGGCCAGGGGCGGCAGCAGCGCCCGCTCGACCAGCTTTCCCGCGACCTCGACCTTGCCCTTGCGGAACGGGGAGTCGGGCGGTGCCGGGTCGAGCACCACACCGAGGCGGCCGCAGGCACCTCGCAGCGCGTTGGAGAGGAAGTCCGCTCCCCGATCGACCCGCAGCCGGACCGGGATGCCGCCCCACGGCTGGGCGGGGGTGACCGCGACCGCCGAGCCGAAGGCAGCCAGGATCGATGCCGAACTCGGCTGGACCGACAACGACCAGCCGGGGATGACCCGCGAGTAGGCCTCGACGAACAGCGTGATCCAGGGCCGGACGGGACGGTCGAACCCCCGGGCCCGGACGTCGATGTCGAGCTGCTTGTGGTCCGCCTCCCACAGGTCGTTGCGCCCTTCGGGCTCCCAGCGGAGATAGGCGTCGTACTCCCGCCGGGCCCGCTCCCCCGCCCGCAGCCCCGCCCGCTGGCCGGGACTGAGCGCCGCCGCGATCCCCTCCTGGAAGGTGCGCAGCGAGGGCACGTCGGCCCCGGCGTCGCGTCGCTCCCGCCACGCGGCCGCAGCGTTGGCGCACCAAAGGGCGTAGGTGACGAGGTCGTCCTGCGAGGGCCGCCACGGAAGTGCCGTTTCGGCCGCGGGTACTTGCGCCAGCCACCGCCATAGGGTGCGTTCCGACACCGCCGCCTCCCCTGCCACCGCGGCCACGGCCGACCGCAGGGTCATGCCCCGGCTGGCGGCGTGGCGCACGCCGGCGACGACCAGTTCCCGGTCCCATCGCCCCTCTGAGCCTGCACCGCCCGGTACGCTCAAGTCGCTCCCAGTCCGACACGGAACGCTATTCGGTTACTTTTCGTATCAGGACTGGGGCAGTGACGTCCAATGCCCCAAGCAACCGACATCGATCCTCTGCAGCTACTGGACCGGCGGTGGTCGCCGCAGGTTCTCGTGCGCCTGCTCGACGGGCCTCAGCGATTCGCCCACCTCGCTTCGGACATCCCCGGCGTCTCTCGCCGGATGCTCGCCGAGCGGCTCCGTGAGCTCGAGTCAGCTGGCCTCGTCGTCCGAACAGTGCACGGTGGCCCGCCGATTTCGGTGACCTACGCCCTCGCCGAGGAAGCGGGCCAACTGAAGGTCGCGCTGCAAGCTCTCAAGGCGTGGGCGGCAGCCAAAGCAAGCTGACCCCTGGGTGTGTTCATCTGTCTGGCCCCACCTGTGAGCCTCGGGCTCAACTCATCACGGTGTGCTTACCGAGGGCTGGATGTTCGTCATGCGCCTGTCGGCAGCGTTCGGCGCGATGCACCCTTCAGACCTTTTGGTAGGTGTCGTAGATCAGCGCCACCCCGGCCGCGCCGAGGAGCACAGAGATGGGCAGCAGTATGATCACCCTCCCTACGGCGTCGTCGCGCTCGCTGTCGTCGCAGTCAGGCTCGCCGCAATCGCTGCTGTTAAACGCCACCAGGGTGAGGATGACAGTAGCGACCACGAGTAGGCCGCCCAGCGCCGCGAGAATCCGTCCAATGAGATACGTCGATCGGATCATCGGGCCGTGAACTTCCTATTGACCATCGTGCTCGTACTCACGCTGCTCGCGCTGGCTGCATTGCCAATAACACTGGGCGCCGTCGCCGTGCGGCCCTGCCGGGCGACCGTGCGGGGCGCAACTGTGGCCCTCGTGGCCTTTCCCATGGCGGTACTCCTGATCGTGTTCACCAGCGCGATCGTGTCTTGACTGCCCCGTTGGCTCGATAGGCCTGAGCAAATCGCACGCCTAGCGCGACGACGCCACATCCGACGGCGGCCAGACCAATCATCATCACGAGCCCCGCTCGTATGAGAGTCGGTCCTTCGCAAGCATCGTTGAGGCTCCACTCCGTCGAAACAAAGGTGGAGCCGCAAATTCCAACTCCCGTCCGTCAACCAGTGACTGCGCGCTGGTCGGCACGAAACCGATAACCACCGCCGCCACCAACGCCATCCCCGCACTGACCAACAACGCTCGATAGGTGCCCGTCATGGGATCATCATGTGTCTGACGGTCGATGGCTGAGTAAGCGTTCGGTCTTCCTTCGCCGCATGAACCGGATCGTCGCTCTCACGAGGCAATAGGCGAGCACCACGAGGTGAACAGCGAGGCCCCACCCGCTGCCTGAGTTCGACCAGGCCCTTGTCGCCGGCACCGCCGCGAGGAGCAACCACACCCACCACCGGACCTTGGCGTCCTCGTCCCAAATCCACCCGAGGAGGCGCCGGTCAATCTCCCGACCACGCTCCCAGACGCTCATGCAACTGCAGTGTGACAGGCGTTCAAGGTGGGGCCACTTCAGGCGAGCACGTGGGGCTAGACCGGCTTGACGCAACGGACCCCCGTTGCTGACACGCCCCGTGCGTACCGGTGCTGACACTGCGCTGCGTGCAGCTGCTGACAATCCGAAGGCCTCACGACAACTTTACGTCGAGAGGAACCGACCGGCATGGAACCGACGAAGCAGGATGCCGAAGCCATGCTGAAAGGCGCAGGGGAGATCGAGACCGCGGTGCGGGCCCGGGCCCCGCAGGAACATCCGCTGTACGTCGGGATGGGTCTTACGATCCTGCTCATCGGGCTGGCCTGTGATCTCAGCGACGCGGGCGTGGTGGGAGCGGCTCTCGTGTTGGTCGCCCTCGCCGTCACGGTGGGCACCAATGTCCCCTACTTCCGTCGGTACCGGCAGGTGCGGACGCGGAGCACCCCGCGTTGGCTGGAGTGGGCGCTCGGGCTCGGGAGCGCCGCCGCCCTGTTCTTCCTCGGGGTCCAGCTCGACGGGACGCTCGGCTTCTCCTACACCCTGGGGGGCATCGTGGGCGCCGTGCCGTTCCTGCTGTGGGCCCAACGGCTCCGGCGCACCGCATGACCGCGCACCCGCGGGCGCGCCTCGACGACCTGGTCCACCAGCCCGTGCGCTTCTCCCTACTCGCCGGCCTGGCCCAGGCCGACGAACTGGAGTTCCGGTTCCTCCGCGACACCCTCCAAATCAGCGACTCGCTCCTGTCCCGCCAGGCCTCGACCCTCGAACAGGCCGGGTACATAGCCATCCGCAAAGGCCACGTCGGCAAGTGGCCCCGCACCTGGCTCAAACTCACCCCCGAAGGCCGCACCGCCTTCAACGACCACCTCAACACGCTGCGCGAGATCGTCGAAACCCCGACCGGTGCCTCAACCTGACAGCGGGGCCCGATCCCCAGATGTTCGCCCAGCAGCCGCGAGCGAGGAGCGCACTGACGGTGACGCCGGCTGAACGCCTCGTCGGCGCCGCCTACTCGTTGACCTGATGTGTAGAGCCACGCTGGCCTCGGGCTTCGTAGGGCTGCTGCTCCTGGTGGGAGCCGCCACCGCGTGCTCCGAGGAGCCGCGAGAACCGGCTCCGATCACCCGGCTGCGGGAGGTGGCGGCAACCCTTCCGATCCCGACCGGCACGGAGGTGATCGGCAAGGATTTCATGACGAACACACCGGTCTTCCAGGATCCGTTGTTCAGCGCCTCGCTCCAGTACCGGACGCTCTCGGACGTCAACTTGGAGGACGCGGTGGCAGGACTAGTGGCGGAGTTCGAGTCGGCGGGCTGGAAGGTCACGAATCTGTCGACCAACTGGGCCTACGACAACCTGGCCGCGCACAATGGCGGCTTCCGGTTCGAGAGAGACGGCGAGCCCGGGCACGCCTATCTCCAGTACGTCATCCCTCCCGACATCGATACCCCGATGACGAAGCCGGCCAAGGTCGTCATCACCCTCTCTCTCGAGGCGCCCTGAGGGAATCAGATGCAGGACGACTGGTTGCCGTCGACGTCGGTGAGCGCGACGGCGACGCGGGCGGGCTGGGCCGGGATGGTCTTGAAGACGGTGAAGGTCTGGATGGCGTTGGTGCCGGCGGTGAAGGACGGCGGGCTCACGGCGTCGATGTTCTCGGCGGTGGTGATGGCGATGGAGGCGAGGCCGACGTGGACGTCGCTCACGTTGAAGGTGATGCGCCGGGGGCTGTTCAGGATCATGTAGCTGCAGGTGGGCACGGTGAGGTCGCGCTCCACCGCCCCCTTGTCGCAGGCCCCGCCGTGGGGCCGGGCGATCACGCTCGTCGCCTCCCGGGCAACCCGTGGCCTGCCCGGTGTTGACCGCCGGGCTGGTGGGGGGCGCGGGCTTCGGTGGTGTTGCTCATCGTCAGGGTGCAGTGGTTAACGGCCGCCAGCTCCAACCGACGGGATCAGCGGGGGGTCGGGTGCAAGAGCCGTTGCCGTGACGCCATGCGGGTGACAGTGCACACGGCGGCGGCGTTGTCGAAGGTGACGACGTTGTCGGCCGACGTCGTGCCTCACAACCGCGACCCGCGACGCGACCATCGGCCACCGACGCTGTCAAGGCCCTGACGGGGCCCCGGGAACTGGACAAGGCTCGATCGCCGCCGGCAGCGGCCCGACGCCACGGTGCCGCGGGGCGGTCTACGACTTGGGGATGCCCGCGTAGGTCAGGAAACAACGTCGAACTGGCAGTGGGGGCCGGGGGCGGCCGCGAGGCGGCCATCGAGCGTAAGTAGGGTGGCGCCCAGGGCCTCGGCCAGCGCGACATACGCGGCGTCCCAGCCGCGGACCGTCGCCCTGAGAGCCCACACCCGATCGAGGAGGGGTTGGTGTGCGAAACGCTCCCCCGGCCACTCCCGGAGATCTTCCACGGCTTGGGCGGCGGCGGTGTCATCGAGCCGGCCAAGCTGGTGGTGACGGCGGATGACACTCACCACTTCGACGTCGACGACGTGGGGTGCCGCATGATCGGGATCCGCGGCCAAGCGTCGCCGGACACTCTCCGCGAACGTCCCATCGGCCACGACCTCGTACAGGCACGACGCGTCAACCACCAGCATCGGGCCACGGACCGCGAAGCTCGTCGAGTGCTGCGAGCACGTCGGCATGGTCGATGTCGGCCGGCCGGCGCCGAGTGCGAGCGAGCCACTCCTCCACCGTCGGCCGACTGGCGAGCCGTGTCGCCCCCGTCGATGCCGCTCGGGACCGCAGACCCAGCTGCTCGCTCGGCGCCGCAGCACGGGAACGTCGAAGGCGAGGTCTCGGATCTGGATCGTTTTCGGCATCTCGCCGAAAATATCATGCGACTACGCATGTGGTCATGCGTGAGCACATCACCCGAGCGCCTCTCGCTTCGACGAGGTCTGCTGACCCGGCTGGGCGTCAGTAGGGTCGCCGCAGATTCGGGAACATCGGGAAATGCTGGACGTTCAGCGTGAGCAACGCTCGGTTGAGGATGGCGGTCGCGGCGATGGCGAGGTCGGCGCTGTCAATGCCCTGGTGGCGGATCGTCGACGACGTTGACTGGGCCGACCCTTACGGCGTGCCCAGACCGGTGTGTCGGCGGCCATGAGAACCTGCGCGTAGACGGTCACGAACCTGATCGCTGGCGGACACGAGAACCGCGCGGCGACGGCCACCAGATCTGCATCGCTCCCTGATCGTCACCGGAGGGTATCCACCCTCCGGGCGCTCCTCCCGAGTGTCTTTGGGCGTGCTCAAGCACCCTCGGCACCCAGGAGGAGCACGTGAAGCATCGCGAGGAGATCATGGAGATACTCGAAGCCTTCGACCTGACCAACTCGTATCGAGACGCCGGCGAGCTGGCCGGCTGCTCGCCCAACACCGTGGCCCACTGGGTCGCCCGGCGCGACGCCGGCGAGCTGACGGCCACGTCCGTCCGCCGGCCCCAGCTGATCGACGAGTTCCTCCCCAAGGTGGAGGAGTGGATGGAGGCCAGCAACGGCAAGATCCGCGCCGACGTGGCCCACGAGAAGCTGGTGGCGCTGGGCTACGACGGGCTCGGAGCGGACCACCCGCCGGGCGGTGGCCGCTGGCCCGCACGGCGTGGGCCGCCGGTCACCGCCGGGTCCACCGGCCGTGGGTGCCCGAGCCGGGCATGTGGCTCCAGTGGGACTTCGGCGACGGCCCG
Organism: uncultured Acidimicrobiia bacterium; assembly: GCA_963829165.1. Classification (GTDB taxonomy): domain Bacteria; phylum Actinomycetota; class Acidimicrobiia; order Acidimicrobiales; family AC-14; genus JAXDMK01. The sequence goes on from CAWHIC010000007.1 coordinate 784,722, forward strand.
GTGATCGACGGGGCCGCCACCTGGCTGTTCTGCGCCTGGCTGGCCTGGTCCCGGTTCCGGGTGGTGATCCCGATCCGGGACAAGACCCTGCCCACGGTGCTGGCCTGCATCGACGCCACGCTGCGCCGGTTCGGTGGGTGTCCCACCTATGGCCTGACCGACAACGAGAAGACCGTCACCGTCGACCACGTCGCCGGGATCGCCGTCCGCAACCCGGAGATGGTCGCCGTCGCCGGCCACTACGGGCTGACGGTGGTGACGTGCGTGCCGGCCGACGCCCCGTCCAAGGGCGGCTCGGAGGCGACGGTGCAGGTCGCCAAGGCCGACCTGGTGCCCACCGACGCCAACCTGCTGGCCGACTACGCCTACTTCGCCGCGCTGGAGGCGGCGTGTGCGGCGTTCTGCGACGAGGTCAACACCCGGAGCGCACCGGGTCACCCGCCGAGCCCCGGCCGAGATGCTCGCCGAGGAACGCGGCCGCCTGCACCGCCTGCCCGAGCGACCCCTACACCGCCGCCTTCGGCGAGACCCGGGTCGTCGGCTGCCACCAGCCCGATGGTGGCGCTGGACTGGTGCCAGTACTCGGTGCCCCATCGCCTCGGCGGCGAGACGGTGTGGGTCCGCTACCACGGCGACGAGGTGGTCATCGCCCACGTCGGCGCCGACGGCCCGGTCGAGGTCGCCCGCCACCAGCGGACCACGCCGGGCAACCCCCGCATCGACCCGGCGCACTTCCCGCCCGCGCCGGAGGGGCCGCTGGACCGCACCCCGGTGCCGACCAACCCGGCCGAGGCCGAGTTCCTGGCCATCGGCGAGGGGGCGGCGTTGTGGCTGAAGGAGGCCGGCGGCCGCGGGCGCGAGCCGGGTGCGGGCCAAGATGGCCGACGCCGTCGCCCTGGCCCGACTGTCGGGGGCCGAGGCCGTCGACTGGGCGCTCGGCCACGCCGCGGTCTACGGCCGCTTCGCCGAGGGCGACGTGGCCTCGATCCTCGCCCACCGCGCCAGCTCAGGCAGGCGCGCCAGGCCAGCGAGGACCACAGCCTGCAGTCCGGCACCGGCGCCTGGGAGGGGTTCGGGCGATGAACCTCGACGCGTCCCACCCCGTGACCCTCGCCCCCGACGAGGTCGAGGAGCTGCACTGGCTGCTGGGCCAGCTCGAGGACTGGCTGCGCCACGCCGGCGACGAGGTGGTGGCCGAGCTGGTCGACTTCGTCGACGACACCCACCGGGGATCGGTGCTGGCCGTCGTCGACACCCTGGGCCGCTACGGGTCCGAGCTACGGCGCCGGGCCGAGGGCGGGCACCGGTGAGAGCGCCCGAGCCGCCGCCGCTGGAGCCCGAGCTGGAGGCGCTGCTGCGGCGGCTGCGGCTGCCCCACATCCGCAGGACCGCCCCCGAGGTGCTCGCCACCGCCCGGGCCCAGCGCTGGGAACCGGCCGAGGTGCTGCGGGCGCTGCTCGTCGAGGAGGTCGCCGGCCGGGACCGCTCCTCGGCCGCCACCCGCCGGGCCGCGGCCGGCTTCCCCGCGGGCAAGACCTTCGACGCCTGGGAGCCGTCGTTGACCTCGATCCCCGCGCCGACCCAGTCCGCCCTGCGCACCCTGGAGTGGGTCCACCGCCGGGAGAACCTGGTGGTGTGCGGCCCGTCGGGGACGGGCAAGACGTTCTTCCTCGAGGCCCTCGGCCAGCCGCCGTCGAGGCCGGGCGGCAGGTGGCGTGGTTCACCCTGGAGACCCTCGGGGTGCTGGTCCGCCGCCACCGCGCCGACGACTCCGTCACCCGGGCCATCGCCCGCATCCTGCGCGCCGATCTCGATCGTGGTCGACGACATCGGGCTGTTGCCGGTGGCCCACGACGCGGCCGAGGGCCTCTACCGCCTCGTCGACGCCGCCTACGAGAAACGCACCGTCGCGGTCAGCTCGAACCTGCACCCGTCCGGCTTCGACGAGCTCATGCCCAAGACCCTGGCCACCGCCACCGTCGACCGGCTCCTGCACCACGCCCACGTCTGCGCCACCCAGGGCGACAGCGTCCGCCTCACCCAGGCCCTCGCCGGCAAGGGGGTGCGCCCCTGGCCTGATGACCCCGTTCAGATCTGGTGGCCGTGGCCGCGCAGAACTCATGGCCATCACCGCGCAGTTCTCATGGCCGCCACCGTGCAGGTCCTGTTGGCCCGAGACCGGAGTGAGTCAGCCTCTCCCCCGCCGGGGCGACATCGCACGGATGCCCGGCGTGTCGAGAACGGCGGATCGGCTCCGTCCCCCGGGTGAATGCGACCATCGGGGCCGCCGTCACGAGGAGGACACCATGGCCGAGGAACTGCACCTGGAGGGGCACCGGAGCACGCCGGCCGAGGTCGCCGAGGTCCTGGCGAAGCCGATCAGCCAGGAGCTGCTCCAGCGGGACATCACCCGCCTGGCGTACGTCTCGGCCGACGGGACCCCGCGGGTCGTGCCGATCGCGTTCACCTGGAACGGCTCGGAGATCGTGATGTGCACGTCGACGAACGCACCGAAGCTGGCCTCGCTGCGCCGGAGCCCGTCGGTCGCCCTCACCATCGACACCGAGGTGCACCCGCCGCTGATCCTGCTCATCCGGGGCGAGGCGGTGCTCGACGAGGTCGAGGGCATCCCCGAGGAGTACCTGCAGATGAACGGCTCCTATGAGATGACCCCCGAGCAGCGGGTCGAGTGGGAGCGGGAGGTGCGGTCGCTCTACTCGTCGATGGTCCGGATCGTGGTCACGCCCACGTGGGCCAAGCTCATCGACTTCGAGGAGACCCTGCCGTCCGCCGTCGAGGAGCTCCTCCACGAGCGCGAGGCCCGGCGGCTGGCCGAGACGAGCGTCTGAGCAGGACGCGGCATGCGATCTCGGGGAGCTCGGAGAGGGCATCGCCACCACGTAGGTACTTTGAGGATGCCTGATCTGACATCCCTATAGGTCCCCCTCAAGGTGCGAGACCGCTTCGCGGTGTTGACCCATCCCGGCTTCGACGACCCCCTCCCGGCTGACGCGACGCCTGCGGGGGCAGGCGATGTACCGGCCAAGCAGGTCACTCGTCACCCTCCTCGATCAATATCAGGAAGTTCGCCGCGGTGTAACTACACTTCAGGTCATCACCGAGACGGGCAGGGGCATGATCGTGCGTCCGTTCGGCGGTACGGGATGACGTTCGGGGCTCAGCTCGTCTCCGGCGTTGGCGGACGCTTCGCCGGCCTGCTGTCGGCCCAGCCCCTCGACGAGATCGGCGGTCAGTGACCACCGCGGCCGCCTCGCGCCTACGGCCTGCGGGTGACCGGCATCGGCGCCGGGGCGGAGTGGCTGGGGACGGTTCCGGATCACTTCCCCCCGCTCCACCTGGCCTACCGGGAGGCGGCCGCTGGCGTGGGCGCGACGTCGGTGGATGACAACCGGGCGGTGTTCGCCCTCGACGACCGGCGCCGGCTGCTCGTCGACCGGGCGACCGCCTGCGCCACCTACTCGGGTCCTCGACCGCCGACCGCGGCCGACACCGTCCATCCCCTGCTCACGGCGGCGGCGGCGGCCGTCGGGCGGTGGTCGGGCTACGAGCTGTTCCACGCCGCCGCCTTCGTGGCCGAGGGGCGCGTGTGGGGCCTGCTCGGGGAGAAGGAGTCCGGGAAGAGCACGGTGGCCGCCTGGTTGGCCGAGAAGGGCTATCCGGTGCTCTGCGACGACATGCTGGCGGTCAAGGGCCGCACCGCTTTCGCCGGGCCCCGCTGCGTGGACCTGAGGCCGGAGCCGGCCCGCCGACTGGGCATCGGCGAGGAGGTCGACACCGACGGGCCCCGGGAGCGCTGGCGGGTGCCGCTGCCTCCCATCGACGCGGAGCTCACCCTGGGCGGCTGGCTGTTCCTGGGATGGGGCGAGGAGATCGAGACCGTCGCCGTCGGTGCCCGGGACCTGCTCGGCCGCCTGGCCGCCAGCCGCACGTGGCGGGGCCTCCCAACCGATCCGGTCACGCTGCTCGACCTCGCTGCCCTACCCGCCTGGGAGCTGCGTCGCCCGCGAGGGTGGGAGTTGTTCGACCGGGCGGGGGCTGCCCTCGAGGCGGCGACGACGACCAGCGGCTCCGCTGCGCCTCCGGACGTGGTCGAAAAATCTTCTCGATCCGTTTGACGTACGAACATACGTTCGATACACTGGAACGATGGCAGATGCCAGAGGAGCCAACGGGCTGACCGGCGTTGTGGCGGAACTACGCCAGATGATGGCGGGCTTCGAGCCGGCGTGCCTCGACGGCGAGGCGGCGGTTCGGGCGTTGGAGCTGTTCGGCGAGATCGAGCGGCTGGCGGCGGCGGGCAAGGCGTTGGCGGCTCATCGGGTCGAGGCGACGCGGATCTGGCAGAGCCGGGGGGTGCGCTCGGCGGCGCATCTCGTGGCCGCCGCCTGTGGCTCGTCGGTTCGCTCGGCGGTGGAGGCGCTCGAGACGGCCCGGCGCCTGGATGAGCTGCCGGCGACGGCCGAGGCCCTACGGGCGGGGAAGCTCTCCTCGGCCCAGGCCAGCTCGATCGTCTCCGCCGCCGGCGACCGGCCCGAGGCGGAGGCAGCGCTGGTGGCCGCCGCCGAGTCGGAGTCGCTGCCCGCGTTGCAGGAGCGCTGCCGGGCGGTGCGAGCCGAGGGGAAGGAGGCGTTGGCGGCCTATGAGCGGATTCGCGCCGAGCGGTACCTGCGCCACTGGACCGATGGGGATGGAGCATTCTGTCTGCAGGCCCGGCTGTGTCCCGACGACGGGGCCAAGGTGCTGGCCGCCATCGACGCCTACCGGCCGGGCATCTTCGCCACCGCCCGCCGGGACGGGCGGCGGGAGCCCTACCAGGCCTACGCGGCCGATGCCCTGGTGGCGCTGGCCGGGAGTGCGTGCGGGGAGGGCCGAGCCAAGGGGCCGAGGGCCATGGTCCACGTGCGGGTCGACCACGCGGCCCTGGTGCGGGGCCATGTCGAGGGGGGCGAGACGTGCGACATCCCCGGCGTGGGGCCCATCCCCGTGGCCACCGCCCGGGCCCTGGCCGCCGACTGCATCCTCAAGGTGCTGGTGACAAAGGGCGTCGACGTGGTGGCGGTGGGCCACGGCGGGCGCAGCATCCCCGCTCACCTGCGCACCGCACTCGAGGCCCGGGATCCGGTCTGCGTGATCCCCGGCTGTTCCGAGCGCAAGGGGCTGGAGATCGACCACCTCCTGCCCTGGGCCGAGCACGGTCCCACCACCCTCGACAACCTGGCTCGGGCCTGCCGTTTCCACCACTACCTCAAGACCCACCACGGGTGGGTGCTCGCCGGCGGGCCCGGGGCGTGGACCTGGGACCCGCCGCCGTGAGGCCGCTGTCCGTCGGAACCGTGCCTGGGGCCGACGCCGGGCGACCCCCGGCAACCGCCAGGCCATCCGTGTCGGGTCAGCCGGAGCGGCCGGGAGAACGTCGCCGGCTACTGGTAGAGGGCGGTGATGATCGCCCTGGCCAGCTCGTTGGCCGGCTGCTCACCGTTCGCCCCGGCGAAGAGGGAGGTCAGCACGATCACCGTGTTCCGTGCGTCGGGATCGCGGGCCATGAAGGAGTTGAAGCCCGGCAACTGGCCATCGTGGCCGATCATCGGGCCGAACTTGGCGATCCCGTAGCCGTAGCCCGCGCTCGCCGGGTCGGTCCCCGAGGGCTGGATGCTGGCGATTCGCAGCTGCTGGAGACGGGGCCCGAGCAGGCCGCCGTCGACGAGGGCCTCGACGTAGCGAGCCAGATCGTCGGCGGTGGAGATCGCCCCTCCCGCGGCCCACGTCCACGACGGGTTGCTGTCGGTGTGGTCGTTCGGGAGCAGGGCGCCCGCGGCCGCCGCCGCCTGCTCCTCCGCCGGAAGGGCCGGGTCGTCGAGCGTGCTCACGTTGGTGCCGAACATGTAGCCCCGAGGATGAGGCGACGGGATGCTCACATCGTCGGCGGCAGGGAAGACGGTGTGGCGCAGGTGCAACCGGTCGAAGATCCGCTGCTGGAAGGCGTCCTTCAGGGACAGGCTCGTGCACTGTTCGATGATGAGTCCGAGGAGGACGGTGTTGGTGTTGGAGTACTCGAAATCGGTGCCCGGATCGAAGGTCGGCTCGTGGGCGAAGGCGATCGCCAACAGCTCCGACGGATGCCACGCATGGCTCGGCTCGTCGTCGAGGCGGGCGTTGAAACCCTCGTCGGCGCTGTAGTTGGAGAGCCCGCTGCGCATCTCGAGCAGCATGGCCAGAGTGATGTTGTCCCCGTTCGGCACCTCGGGCCGGTACTTCGAGACCGGGTCGTCGAGACCCATGTCGTCGTCTTCCTCGACCAGCTGGAGGACCACCGTGCCGGTCATCGTCTTGGTGTTCGACCCGACCCGGAAGTGGTCGTCGATCGTCACCGGCTCGTCGGCGCCGAGCCGGCGCGTCCCGCAGGTACCCGACCAGTCGCCCTTCGACTCCGACCGGATCAGGACGACCGCGCACGGGATCTGCATGTCGTCGACGATCGTGTCGAGGGCGACCTTGAGCTCCTCGGCGTAGGCCGGGTCGGCGTTGTCGCCGGGGGCGGAGGCGGAGGCGGAGGAAAATCGACGCATGGGCATCGCGGCGGCGGGCGGTCAGCTCTTGCTCAGGCAGATCGTGCCCGTGATCTGGTCGACGAAGCCGCCCCCCTCGTCGACGCCGCCGACGAAGAACAACCCGCCGGTGGCGCCTTCGAACTTCCCCGTGCCGCTGGTGACGACACTGTCGTTGTGGCCCTGAAGCGTCGCCAGGTCGATCACGCCGTCGAAGAGGCTCAGATTCAGGGTCCCCTTGTGGGTGGTGATGGTGTACGTGCCGCCGTAGGTCGCCGTCCCGGTGTCGGGATCGACGCTGGTGAATGCGAACGCACCGTGCGCGACTCCGCCTTTGAAGATCCCATCGCCGACGACGGTTCCGTCGACGGTGTTGGTGGTGAAGTCGGCCGTCCCCACCACCATGTTGTCGACGTCCTTGCACTTCTGGTCCTTGGCGAGCGCCGGGCCGGAATCCACCACGCCGATCACCGCCACCGCCACCGCCAGCATGGCCAAGCACCGTGCCATCCGCTTCATCGCGCCTCCTTTCGGACGGCCGGTGAAAGACCAGCGGAGGCCGCCGGGGCTCGCCGGCCGTCACCCTTCCCACCGGGCAAACGTACCGAGCGGCAGCCTAGCGAAGGGGCGGGTCTCCCGCCCTCGTCTGGCTTCGAGTTCGGGGTGCACACTGCGGGCATGGGAACACCGGCCAACGACCCTGTCATCGCCTTCGAGTCGGCTGCGGAATGGGAGGCGTGGTTGGCGGCGAACCACGCCTCGTCGGACGGCGTGTGGATCAAGATGGCCAAGAAGGCGTCCGGCATCCCCAGCGTCACCCACACCGAGGCGCTCGACGGCGCGCTGTGTTACGGCTGGATCGACGGGATCCGGCACCGGTTCGACGACCGATGGTTCCTCCAGCGGTTCACGCCCCGCCGGCCCCGCAGCAACTGGTCGAAGATCAACTGCGAGAAGGTCGAGCGGCTCATCGGGGCCGGCCGCATGCAGCCCTCCGGCCTGGCCGAGATCGAGCGAGCCCGGGCTGACGGCCGGTGGGATGGGGTCGGATAGCCCGCCCGGTCGCTCCTCCCCCCGGGATCGGGCGCCCGGGCGGCCGGTCAACCGCTTCGTCATTGGCGCGCCGAAGGGACTTTGTTAGCTTCTCCTAATCGACCTCTTCGCCTTTACGACCGATCCCGATCTCGCCCACCGGTTGGTGGCTGCGGGTGCCGCCGCGGTGGTGGTCGACTGGGAGCGGCGGGGCAAGCGTCGGCGGCAGGCGGGGGCCGACACCCAGATCAACGCCGACACCCCCGAGGACCTGGCCGCGGTGCGGGCCGCCACCGACGGACGACTGGTCTGCCGGGTCAACGGGTGGGACCGGTGGACTCCGGGCGAGATCGACCTTGCCATCGCCCTGGGCGCGGACGAGATCCTGTTGCCCATGGTCAGGCGGACGGAGGAGGTCGACGCCGCCTTGGCGCACGTCGACGGGCGGTGCGGCCTCGGCATCCTCGTCGAGACGGTCGACGCCGTCCGCCGGGCCGACGAGTTGGTCCACCGCCCGCTGGCCCGGGTGTACGTCGGCCTCAACGACCTGATGATCGACCGCGGCTGCGGGCCCCTCTTCGCCGCCCTCGTCGACGGCACCGTCGACCGGCTGGCCGACCTGGCGGGTGCGGCCGGCATCCCCTTCGGCGTGGCCGGCCTCACCGTTCCCGACGGGGGTCACCCGGTGCCCTGCCGGCTGCTGGCGGGCGAGCTGGCCCGGCTGTCGGCATCGTTCACCTTCCTCCGCCGCTCGTTCCACGCCGACACCTCCGGGCGCGACCTCGACGTGGAGATCCCCCGCATCCTGGGCATGGTCGCCGAGGCCCGTGAGCGCTCGCCGGGCCAGGTGGCCTCCGACCGGGCCCACCTGCAGGCTGCCGTCGGGGCCCAACTCGTGGTTGAGGCGGTGTGAAAGCGCTGGTCACGGGGGTTGGTGGCTTCGTGGGCGCCCACCTCGCGTCCCGGCTGGTGGACGACGGCTGGGACGTGGTTGGTACGGTGCGGCCGGGAAGCGAGCCGTGGCGGCTGGCGGCCCTCGGGGTGGCGGGCGCGGTCGACGTAGTGGAGGCCGACCTGTCTAACCCGGTGCAGACGATGGCCGCGGCGGCCATCGCCGACCCCGACGTCGCCTTCCTGCTGGCTGCGTCCCGTGCCGCCGAGACGTCCGCCGAGCGGGCCGCCACCACCGCCGTCAACGCGTCGAGCGGGGCGTGGCTGGTCGACGCACTCCCCCACCACTGCCGGGCCGTCGTCCGGCTCGGCTCGTCCACCGAGTACGGCGAAGTCGACGGTCCGATGGACGAGGACACCCCGGTGCGGCCCCGGGGCTTCTTCGGGGCGACCAAGGCGGCCGGCTCGCTCCTCACGGTGGCGGCGGCCGATTTCCGGCGCCTGCGGTCGGTGGTGCTGCGGGCGTTCCAGGTCTACGGGCCGTACGACCACCCGGGCCGGTTCGTCCCCCGGGCCTTGCACGCGGCCCGCACCGGCACTCCCCTGCCCCTCACCGGCCCCGGACGGCGCCGGGACTGGGTCTACGTCGACGACGTGGTGGACGCGTGCGTGCGGGTGGCCGGCGCCGATCACCTGCCGCCGGGCCAGGTGCTGAACATCGGCACCGGACGGCAGGTGGCCAACGAGGAGCTGGTGGCTGAAGTGGAGAGGGTGACGGGGCGGGCGGTGGCGACTGTGATCGGTGGTCATCCGGGACGCTCGTGGGACGCCTCCTCGTGGGTGTGCGACCCGACCCTCGCCCGCACGCTGCTCGGATGGGAGGCGAAGGTCGACCTGACCGACGGCCTGGGCCGGTGCTGGGAGGTGACCGGCGCATGACCCGGCGCAGCGACGTGGCCGTGGTCACCCCCGCCTACGGCAACCAGGCCACCCTGCCCGAGCTGGCCCGGCGGGTGGCGGCCGCCCTCGACGGTCGGTCGTGGCGGCTGCGGGTGGTGGTCGACGCCTCCCCCGACGCCAGCCTGGCCGTGGCCCGGCAACTGGCCGCGGGCGACCCCCGCATCTCGGTCACCGCCCTCGAGCGCAACGTGGGCCAGCACCGGGCCCTCGCCCGGGGACTGGCCGCCGAGGATTGGGCCGCCGAGGATTGGGCCGCGGCCTGGGTGTGCCTCGACGCCGACCTCCAGGATCCGCCGGAGGCGGTGCCCGCCCTCCTCGCCCGGCTGGCGACCGGGGACGTGTCCGCCGTGTTCGCCGGTCGCCGAGGGGACTACGAGAGCCGGTCGCGCCTGCTCACGGGACGTCTGCACCGGGCCGCGATGGGCCGGGTCACGGGACTACCGCCCGACGCGGGCGCCTTCGTGGCCATGGGCCCGGACGCCCGGCAGGCGGTGCTCGAGCTGGGAGGGCCGAGCATCGTGGCCGCTCTCGGCGCATCGGGCCTGCCCCTGGCGTCGGTGCCCGTCGAACGCCATCGGCGGCCGACGGGCGAGTCGTCGTCGTGGACGGCGGCGGCCCGTGTGCGCCAGTCGGCTCGCACACTGGCGTGGGCCGCGGCCCACCGCCGTCAGGTGCCGGCGGCGGAGGCCACGGCTTCCCAACGCTGGACGAGCGTGTCGGAGTAGCGGCCGGCGAAGCGCAGCTCCTCGGCCACCCGCAGGCCCCGCCCCGCGAGCTCGGCGTCGAGGGCGTCGAGCTTGTCCCGGTCTCCCTTCACCCCGCCCTTGGCCCGGCGCACCACCCACACCGTCGACGACGGGGGCACACCGGCCGGCGGGAGGACCAGGTCGGCCACCAGGTCGGGATGGTCGGCCCGGGCGTAGTGGTCGACCCCCAGCGCGTCCCACCGGGCCGCGGCCACCACCGGCTGGCCGGGACGATGGGCCTGGGCGACGGCCGCCACCGCGCCCCGCACGTCCTCCTTGGGGCCGAGGCGGGTCTCGGCCACGGTGGCCCACAGCGACGCTCCCAGCACGATCGCCAGCGCCGCCGGCAGGAGACGACGGGGCGCCCAGTACACACCCAGTGCGACCAGGATGGCCAACCCGAGAACCGACGGCAGCAGGTAGCGGTCGACGAACACCGGCCGCACCACCTCCAGGGCCGTGATGGCCGCCACCGGCACGCCGAACCAGCAGGCGGCCACCAGGGTGACGTCCCGCCGTTCCCGCAGGCCGACGACCAGGCCGGCGACGGCCGCCACCAGGGTGACCACCAGCAACGGCGTCCGCCCCCCGGCCCACGACCGCAGCAGGAGCCCCGGCACCGCCCCCCCGACGTCCGACAGCCACCACACCCCCGAGGCACCCACCCCGTTGCCGACCGCCACCGCCAGCAGCGCGCCCGCCGGCACCGCCGCTGCTGCGGTCGCAGCCACCAGGGGCAGGGCCCGGCGCCGGCGGAGCACGACCGCGGCCACCGCCAGCCCTCCCACCACCAGGAGGGCGAACCAGTGGGCCAGGCCCGCGGCCGCCCCCGCCACCGCGTAGAGGACGAGGGCGTGGCGCTCGCCGTCGAGCCACCGGGCCAACCCCAGGGCGGCCAGGGAGATGGCCAGCAGGGCCAGGCCGTAGCCCCTCGCTTCGGCCGCGTACTGCACCACGAAGGGGTTGGTGGCGGCCACCAGCCCGGCCACGACCGCCAGCCCGGGGCCCGCCAGCCGCCCGACGGCCCGGGTGAAGACGCCGACCGCCCCCACCGCCGCCACCAACGAGAGCAGCCGCAACCCCACCTCGTCGGCCGGCAGGCGGGTGATGGTCAGCCACAGGTGGGTCACCGCGTAGTAGGGCCCGTTGTACGAGGGCGGGGCGTCGCGCAGGTAGGGAATGGTGCCGTCGCCGTGGATCACGGCCGACACGAGCCGGCTGAGAGACACCGGCGCCACCTCGGCCGTGTACAGCTCGTCGTACCAGAGCCCGTGGCGCCGGGCCACGACCCATCCCCCGATCATGGCCAAGGCGAGCGGCGGGAGCAGCCACCAGCCGAGGCGGGACCAGAGGGTGCGCAGGCGTCGGCCGGGCGCGGGCGCTGCGTCCGTCGGCTTCGGCGTCGGCGTCGGCGTCGGCGACCCCGGCATTGGGTAGGTGACAGGCATGGCAGTTACCCGCACACTCGCACGTCCCATGATGGCCGCCATGTTCGTCTCCGGCGGACTCGACCAGCTGAAGCGACCCCAGACCAAGGTCGCCCAGGCGGAGAAGGTGGCCGAACCGATCGCCCAGGCGCTCCATCTGCCGGAGGATCCCGTCACTTTGGTTCGCATCAACGGCGCCGTGCAGGTGGGAGCCGCCTCGATGCTGGCCATGGGCAAGCTGCCCCGGATCTCGGCCATTGCTCTCGCCGCGTCCCTGGTGCCGACCACCCTGGCCGGCCACCGGTTCTGGGAGGAATACGAGCCCGGTCGCCGCAAGACGCAGCGCATCGCTTTCCTGAAGAACGTGGGGATGCTGGGGGGGCTGGTGCTGGCCGCCACCGACACCGAGGGTCGGCCGTCACTGGGCTGGAGGGCCCGCCGGGCCACCAGGAACGTGTCGCGCGGCGTGAGCCGCCGGTCCCAGAAGACCGCGGCCAGGCTGGGCCACGCCCTCGCCGAGGTGGAGAAGGCGGCGGACACGGCCGCCCACCGGGTGGAGAAGGCGACCACCACGGCCGCCCACCGGGTGGAGAAGGCGGTCGACCACGGCGCCCACAAGCTGGTTGCCGCCCTCCCCGTCGGCTGACAGCCGCCCGGCGCCACCAGGCGCCACCCGGCTCCGGCCGGACGCGAACGATCCGGCCACCCCAGAACGGGTGGCCGGATCGAGACGCGTGTCGTGGCGGTTTCTTCGGTCAGCCCTTGAGCTTGCCCAGGGCCCCCATGGCCGCGTCCATCAGGTTGCCGCCGTCGGCGCCGCCGGTGATGCCGCTGACCAAGCCCATGACCTGGTCGAGGTAGGGCTTGACCAACTCCCCGGCCTGGCCCAGCATCGCCGTGGCGTTGCCGAGGTCGAGGCCGCCAGCGATGCCGGCGAGGCCGCCCCCGCCGCCGCTGAGCAGACCGGAGGCCTGGTCGAGCAGCGGCTTGGCCATGTTGGTGGCCTTGCCCAGCAGGTCGCCGCCGCCGCCGCCGCTGACGAGCGCCATGCCCGACTCCATCAGGGGCTTGGCCATGGCCGCCAGCTGGTTGAACATGTCGGTGGCGCCGCCCATACCGCCGCCCATAAGAGTGTTGACTGCGCCCGAGCTCTGGTCGAGCAGGGGCTTGACCACGTTGGCCGCCTTGGCCAGCAGGTCGGTGGCGCCTTCGAGGCCGCCGGCACCGCCGAGCAGGCCGGTGGCCTGACCGAGGAGGGGCTTGGCCATCTCCATGCCCTGACCGAGCAGGGGCTTGGCCATCTCCATGCCTTGGCCGAGCAGAGGTCCGACCATGGCCTGGGCCTGCTGCAGCATCGGCACGATGCTTTCGAGGTTGAGCGCGCCCAGGTTGAGGTTGCCCGTGAGGGCGCCGATCCCGGGAAGCCCGCTGAGGAACTCGAGCGGGTTGCCTCCGCTACCCCCACCCGAGTCCTCGGCAGGCGGCCCCCCGCTGGACTCCGGTGCTGACCGGGGCGCAGGTGCCTCCAGGCCCTTCTTGGAACGTGCTGCGGCGACTGCGTCCGACATCGAGCCCATACCGCACTCCTTCCGGCGGGTTACACGCCTGTTACGAGGTGGCTAATCCTGCTCAATCTAGGCCTGACCGGTGCGCGGCTCCAAGCTCTTCGTCCGGGAATCTGGCACGACCCGCACGATGTAGGTGCGAACGGCCGCCGGAAGGGGTCGATCGGGGTAGGCGTAGGTGAAGCAGAGGGTCGACGCGCCCGAGGTCTGGGCCGCCAGCCGGACCAGTTGGTGGGGGGCGTCGCCCGGCTCGTACTCCTCGTCGACGACGGTGAGAGCCCGCCCGACCATCTCCATCCGCCACGCCTGGCGCTCGCCCGCGGGGATGGGGAGGCGCAGGTCGAAGGTGGAGTCGGCGACCACGTCGAGGACCTTGAGCGAGCGCTCGGTGGGCATGTCGAGCGGCGGAGGTCCCGGGATCATGACCTCGGGCCCGGGGGTGGGGTCGGCCTCGTCGTCGCCCGGGCGGGGGCGGAACGGGCGCACCTCGAGGGTGGGGTCGAACTCGGCCGGCGCCGGCTTGGGGAAGGGGTCGACGTGGATCCACCCGTCTCTCTCCTCCACCGTGAAGCAGGGCAGGTAGCCGGGCCGCAGCTTCCAGAGGTTCTCCCGTTTGGCGGTGCAGGTGGGCACCACGTTCATGCCGGTGCGGGGGTCGTAGAGGTAGCGGTGGCGGGGGCAGCTCACCAGCCCGTCGACGATGGTGGACCCGTCGAGCTCGGTGACCTGGTGGGGGCAGGTGCCGTCGAACGCCACCACCTCGCCGTCGGCCAGCCGGGCCAGCAGGACGTAGGTGTCGCCCACCCGGACCCGTCGGATCCGGGTGTCGGGCCCCTCCCCCGCGGGCAGCTCCTCGCTCCTCAACGTCTGGAACACCGCGGAAGTCTACGGATGCCGCCGCTCCTAACCGGTCGCCGACCGAACCGAGGGCCCCGGGAGCTACGCGTTGCGGAGGAGGCGGCGGAGCTTTAGCCCGAGCCACGGCTTGCGGCCGTAGGCGAGGAGCTTGCCCTTGAGAATCGGCGACCATTGCCCGGTACGGCCCCACGCCACCTGGAGGAATGCGGCCGGGTCGACCGACAGGTGGCAGTCGACGGGTCCGGGGGCGGCGTCGGAGACGGACAGGTCGCCGTCGTGGAAGCGCAGGTAGGACGCTCCCCCGCCGCGGAGGACCACGTGGTAGGTCGCGGTCACGCCCGCCGCCTGCTCGGTGGCCACCATGGCCCGGCCCAACGCACCCAGCACCGGGAACATGAAGCCCCGGAGGACGAGGGCGGCGTGGGCCCGCTCGACGGGCCACGGGGCGTCGTCGGCCTCGGCCAGATCACCGCCGTGCACGACCAGCTCGTTGAGGCCGTGGCAGGCGAGGGTGGAGACGGGGAACTCGACGCCCGCCACCACCCACTCCCGGAGCGGGTCACCCTCGGTTTCGCGGAGGACGCCGAGGAGAGTGGCCACGCTGGCGTCGATGCGGGTGGCGATGGCGCCCAGGTCGCGCTCCGACTCCCCCGCCACCAGCATCGACGTCAGTGTGGAGAGATCCCAGATGTCGTCGGACATGGCCGAGGTTCCCCTGACCATCGACGTGATGATGTCGATGCCATGGGAGAGGTGCACGGCCACGTCGGTGGTGCTCCACGTGCCGAGGGCGGTGCGCTCGGGATGGTTGATGCAGCGCACCAACGCCGATACGCGAGCGCCCATGGCGGCCACGGCCCGGCGCGCCTCCACCGGGTCGACGGCAGCGATAGACCCCATTGGGCATCCTCCAACGGACCGTCGGGTGCGACGTGGGCCGTTGGGGCCCAGGCTAGTGCCGAGGTGACTAGGGCCAGGCCGCCTTGAAGGTGTCGTAGAGGGTTGGGATCACGAACAGGGCCAGGCCGAGGGGCAGCAGGGCGATGCTCGGGGACAAGCCCCGGCGGCCTCGCATCCCGAACTTCCACCCCTCGCCCGAGGCCGAGATGAGGAAGCAGATGAACGCGGCCAGGTAGAAGAAGAACGCGGTCTTCGGGCTCATCGTCGGAGTCCTACGTGAGGAGCAGGACGAGGATGATGATCAGGATGAGCGTACCGACGCCGATGTACATGGGGGCCTCCCCAACTCCGCCGGCGGTTCCGGCGCTACCTGATCCGTTCCCCTACCGGCGGTGCCGGAAACCGCAGGTCACGACTGGTCTTCCGGGGGGCTTGGCGTTCGTCGATGGACGGAGACGGCGTAATCGCCGCCCGTGAACGTTTGCCGGTCCCAGGTGGCCCACCGTTCGTCGAGCGCGAGCCCGGCCTCTTCGCAGCAGCGGTCGTAGGAGCCGAGACCGAGCCGGGCGGGTTGGAGCTGAAAGCCGGCGACCAGGGCGCCGCCGGGCCGGACGTGGCGGGCCATGTTCGCTATCACCGCCGCCTCGCTGCCCGGGGCGAGGAAGATCATCACGTTGCCGGCCAACACGACGGCGTCGAACTCCCGGGCCAGGTCGACCGCGGCCAGGTCCTCCGTCACCCAGGTGAGGTCGGGGCGCTTGTGCCGGGCCTGGGCCAGCATCGAGGGGTCGAGGTCGACGCCGACCACGTCGATGCCTCGGCGGGCCAACTCGACGGCGACCCGTCCCGTGCCGCACCCGGCGTCGAGCACCGAGGTCGGTCCCAGGCTCTCGACGAAGTCGGCCTCGCCGTGGACGCTACGGCCCTCCGCCGCCATCCGGGTCCACCGCTCGTCGTAGGTGGGTCCCCGGGGCGCGTCCTGGGCCAGCCAGCGGTTGGTGGGGCTGCCGTCGATGAACCCCATCATGGCCGGCTTCCGGCGCCGACCGGCGACGTCCCTGGTGGACTGGCCGGAGGGCTGCGTCGCATGCTCTTTGTTCGCCAGCGTCGGAGCGACAGCCGTGGCCGGGCCGGGTGCCGGGCGGCCTCGCCGCGTGATCGTTGTTTGCCAGCGTCGGAGCGACAACCTTGCCACTGGTTGCTGGCTGGGGCGGCGGCGTCGCATGACCTTGTGCCAGCGTTGGAGCGACAACGGCCCCTCGTAGCTGGCTGGGGCCCGCTTCGTCGAGAGATCTTTGTTTGCCAGCGTCGAAGCGACAGCGTGTCTCGCCGTTGGTCGGGACGCTTCGTTGTCGCTGAGACGCTGGCAGCCGAAGGGTCATCTACGGCGACGCCGGCCTGGGTAAGCCCACCTCCTGCACGGCTGGCTGCTCGGCCACGCCAACGGCCGCCGCCGCCGCAACGTCGGATGAGGCCCCACCCGCGATCTCCTCCAACCATTCGCCCAGGGCATCGCCACCCTGGAGGACCGGCTGCACACGCTTTCTCGGCGTTGGTCGGGGCTTCGTTGTCGCTGAGACGCTGGCAGTCGGGAACGTCTCGCCGTTGGTCGGGGCCTCGTTGTCGCTGAGACGCTGGCAGCCGGAGGGGTCATCTACGGCGTCGCCGGCGGTCGGGGCCTCGTTGTCGCTGAGACGCTGGCAGTCGGGAGTGTCTCGCCGTTGGTCGGGGCCTCGTTGTCGCTGAGACGCTGGCAGTCGGGTGGGGTCGCGGCGTTGGTCGGGGCGATTCGTTCCCACTGGCGAAGACCCGGTCTCATCATGCTGGCGAGCGACAGTCGCTGAGACGCTGGCAGTCGGGAGGGGTCCTCGCCTTGCGCGGGCTGCGACGCCAGGAACACCGAATCCGTCACCGGTTGGCGGGTGGGGCCGTACGATGGGTCGGATGGCGAGACGGGGATCGCACCGGCTGTGGCTGGCGATGGTCGTCGTGGCTGCGGGGATCAGCCTGGCCGTTGGCTTCGGCGGCCCCCTCGACCCAAATCCCGGCGCCGTCGGGTCGGCCCCCGACAGGTCGGTGATGGCGTCGAATCCGGTCGACCTCGCAGTCGTCCCGGTTCGGACGGAGGCGGGAGCGCGCCTGCGACCCGGCGCTGACCCGACCAGCCACGGTCCCGCCCGTTGGCTCCTGCCGCTGCTGGCGGCCTTGGTGGGCCTGGCCGGCTGCGTCGGCTCCCGGGGCCGGGTGGCCCGGCCACCCGCCGGCGGGCGCCCACCGCTGCGGGCCCGCCGCTACGCCATCGTTCTGCGGGCGCCGCCCTCCCCCCGCTTCGTCTGACGTCACCGCCGTCGTAGCGCCTCGTCCCGGAGGGCGTCCGGCCAGAACCCAGCGCCAGTCCCAAGGCATCGGCGACACCCGGTCCACGGGCATCCGGCGACGGCTGCGGCAGACTCAAGCGCCAGTCACCAGGCCGCGATGACCAAGCAAGCCGGTGCGGCGGCCCGCGGCCCGTGACCACACAACCCCGTCCCCGTAAGAAGCGTCCGAGGAGATGACCGTTGTCCGAGGAAATGCACGAGCAGGAGCTTCCCGGGATCGGCAAGCGCTACGACCAGGCCACCGAGGACGGGCTGATCAGCGTCGTCATCCACCACAGCGGGCGGCGCGACCTCTATGTGACCGAGAAGGGGGCCAGCGAGAAGCGAGGACGCAGCCGGCTCCCGACCGTGGTCACCCTCACCGACGACGAGGCCCGGCGCCTGGGGGCGGTGCTGGCCGGCGCCTACTTCCAGCCGAGCATCGCCCAGCGCATCGACGCGGTCGTGGGCGGCCTGGTCATCGACTGGGTGACCATGCGGGCCAACTCCCCCGGCGTCGAGCGCAGCATCGCCGACCTCGAGGTGCGCCGGAACACCCGCATGACCATCGTCGCCATCCTCCGGGGCGAGGACGTGATCGTGGTGCCGGAGCCGAGCGAGGTCCTCCACGCCCAGGACAAGTTGGTCGTGATCGGCCGGCCCGAGGACCTCCCCGCCTTCATCGGCCACGTCGCCGGGTCGGCCGGGTCGCCCGGGTCGCCCGGGTCCGGCTGATGCTGCTCGCCGCCGCCTCGGAGGTGGGCAAGGAGCTCGTCGCCCTGGGCGGCGCCCTGCTGGTGGCGGCCGCCCTGGCCCGGGCCGGACGGCGCATCCGGCTGCCGACGATCCCCCTGTTCATGGCCGCCGGCGTCCTGTCCGGTCCCTTCACCCCGGGCCCGGTGCTCTTCCGCGACCCGGCCGACGTCGGCCTGCTGGCCACCATCGGCCTGGTCCTGCTCCTGTTCCACCTGGGCCTGGAGTTCTCTCTCGACGACCTCACCGCCGGCGGCCGCAAGCTGGCCATGGCGGGCGCGTTCTACCTGTTCCTCAACGTGGGCCTCGGACTGCTCCTGGGCACCGCCCTGGGCTGGGGAGGCCGCGAGACCTTGGTGATCGCCGGCATCGTCGGGATCTCGTCGTCGGCCATCGTCACCAAACTGGTGGTGGAACTGCGCCGGCTGGCCAACCGGGAGACGGGCATGCTCCTCGGGATCATCGTGGTGGAGGACGTCTTCCTCGCCGTCTACCTCGCCCTCCTCCAGCCGGTGATCGGCGGCAGCCCCGGCGGCCTCGACGCCGTCCTCACCGTGGGCCGGGCCCTGCTCTTCCTCGTGCTCATGTTCGCCGTCGCCCGGTGGGGACGGAAGGCCATGGGGCGGCTGCTGGCCACCGGCGACGACGAGCTGCTCACCGTGTCCTTCGTCGGCTTCGCCATCGTGGTCGCGGGTGTCGCCGCCAATCTGGGCGTGTCCGAGGCCATCGGGGCCTTCCTGGCCGGACAGGTGGTCGCGGGCACCGTCGTGGCCCGCCGGGTGGAGCACCTGGTGCTGCCGATCCGCGACCTGCTGGCCGCCATCTTCTTCTTCGCCTTCGGGCTCTCGGTCGATCCGAGCACCCTGGCCGACGTGGCCCTGCCCGTGGCCGCGGCGGTGGTCGTCACCGTCTTCGGCAACCTGGTGGCGGGAGTGGTCGCCGCCCGCCTGCAGGGCTTCGGCCGGGAGGAGGCGGCCAACATCGGTCTGAGCGTGCTGGCCCGGGGCGAGTTCTCCCTGATCCTGGCCAGCCTGGCCGTCGTGGCCGGCCTCGACGGCCGCCTGGGCCCGTTCGCCGCCGCCTACGTGCTCGTGCTGGCCGTCGCCGGACCCCTGGCCGCGTCCCGTTCCGACCTGCTGGCACGCGTCCTACCGAGCCGTCTGTTCCCGCGCCCGCTACCTTCGGACGTAGGGAGTCCCCCGCATCTCGTCCCCCCTGCCCCCACCGGAGGAGCCGTCCCATGACCCCCCGCACCCGCACCGAGACCCGTCCGACGCCGCTCCGCAGCCCGAATCAGGCGGTCGGGCTGTTCCTGGGGGCGGCCGTGCTGGCCGTGCTCATCGTGGCGCCGTCGCTGGCCCCGGCGTCCTACGTCACCCGCCTGGCGATCGACAACCCCACCGCCTTCGACGTCAACGTCGACGTGGCCGACGGCGAGGGCGGCGGCTGGTTCCCCCTGGGCACGCTCGACCGGGAGAGGGAGAGCGTGCTGGAAGAGGTGGTCGACCCCGGGTCGACGTGGGTCTTCCGCTTCTCCTACGCCGGGGTCGACGGAGGCGAGCTGGCGGTCTCGCGGTCGGAGCTACGGGGCGCCGGATGGCAGCTGGCGGTTCCTCCCGGCGTGAGCGAGCGGCTGACGGCGGCCGGACTGGTGGCCTCCGCCCTCTAGCGACAACCCCCCAGGCGTCAGGCGGCGGCCTCGGGCGCCTCCCGCTCGGCCGCCAGGCAGGGGTCGTGGCAGGGCTGGAGGACGTCGGCCTGGGCCGTCGCCTGCACGTGGGTGCCACCGCGGATGGTGGCGTAGGCGACCAGCCCCCCGGCCCCGGAGATGACGGCGCCCACGAGGAGGGCCCGGTGGACCCCGTCGGTGACGGCGTCGGCCCCCGCGGCCAGGTCGAGGCCGACGGCGGCGGGGAGGACGGCGACGGCCAGCAGGCCCGCCACCCGGGCGGCGGCGTTGTTCACCCCCGAGGCCACACCCATGTGGGCGTCGTCGACCGAGGCCAGCACGGCCGCGGTGAGGGGGGCGACGGTGGCGGACAGGCCCAGCCCGAACACGATCACCGCCGGCAGGATCACGGTGAGGTACCCGTCGCCCGCCCCTACCCGGGCCAGCAGGACGAGGCCGGCGCCCACGATCACGGGCCCGATGGTCATCGGGATCCGGGGGCCGATGCGCTGGGCGAGGGCGCCCATCCGGGCCGACAGGAGGAGCATGATCATCGTCACCGGCAGCAACGACGCCCCCGCCTCCAGGGCCGAGTAGCCGAGGACGAGCTGGAGCTCGAGGACCAGGAGGAACAGGGTGCCGCCGAGGGCGGCGTAGACGGCGACGGTGGTGAGGTTGGCGCCGGTGAACTGGCGGGACCGGAACATGCCGAGCGGCAGCATGGGCCGCCGGCTGCGGCGCTCGACGACCACGAAGGCGACCAGGGCCGCCACCCCCACCCCGGCCGCGACCCACTCGCGGGGCCCGAAGCCGCCCGCCCCCTCGATGAGGGCGAAGGCGAGGGCGGCCAGGCCGACGGAGACGGTGACCGCGCCGGCCACGTCGGGCGGGGCGTGGGACGGCCCGGTAGGGGTCGCGGGGCGCCTCTCGGGCACGTGGACGAGCGTGACGAAGGCGGCGATGGCGGCCAAGGGCAGGTTGATGACGAAGATCAACCGCCACGACACGGCGTCGATCAGCCACCCGCCGAGGAAGGGGCCGATGGCGGACGTGGCGCCGGCCAGCGCCGACCACGCCCCGATGGCCCGGGCCCGGTCGTCGGGATGGAACGTGGAGGAGAGGATGGCCAGGCTGCCCGGCACGAGCATGGCCGCGCCGACCCCCTGGATGGCACGCGCCGCCACCAGCAGGGTGATGTTCGGGGCCAGGCCGCACAGGAGGGAGGCGGCGGTGAAGGCGGCCATGCCCAGGAGGAACACTCGCCGCCGGCCGTACTGGTCGCCCAGGGACCCGCCCAGGAGGAGCAGGCTGGCCAGGGTGACGAGGTAGGCGTCGAGCGTCCACTGGAGGCCGGAGAGGCCGGCGTCGAGGTCGTCGGCGATGGTGGGCAGGGCCACGTTGACGACGGTGCCGTCGAGGAACGCCAGGCCCGAGCCGAGGACGGTGGCCAGGATGACCCACCGCCCGGTGGCTGTGCCGAAGCGGACTCCACCGCCGCCGGTTGCGGGATCGACCGGGGCCGGATCAGGCGCTGCCGGATCAGGCGCTGCGGGATCGGGCGGGGGCAAGGTCAGCCGAGGCCGCGCTTGTCCTGCTTGAGAGCCGTGTCGACACTCAGGGCGGACGCCACCACCAGGCTCCGGAGGGGTTCGTCGAGCACGCGCTTGAAGTGCACGACGTAGTTGTCGGCGGTGGTGAACATGGTCTTGGCCAGGCCCTCCCACGTTTTGGTGATGCGGGCCACCTCCTGGCCCTGCTCGTCCTGGATGTTGAAGTTCCAGGCCCGCCAGTTCTCGGCGTTGATGGAGCCGACCTTGCGCCCCCCGGCCTCCAGGCCGAAATGGATCTTGCCCACCATGTTCTCCTGGACGATCTGGCCGAGCTCGTTCCCCGATCCGTCCTCCACCACGATCCGCGACTTGAACACCTTGGCCGGACGGGTGAGGGCGAGCACCGGCGTGCCCGTCATGTCGACGATCTGGAGCTTGTGGGTCATGAACTGATCGAGGTTGCTGACCAGGCGCATGACCTTCTTGGCCGTGCTCTGGCCCACCTGGCGCACGGCGCCGATCTGGGTGCCGTTCTGGTCGTAGATGGCGTACTCGTTGTTCAGCTCGATCAGCTTCATCTTCTGGTTCACGACGAGGACCGGTTCGGTGAAAATGGTGCCGCCGCCGATGCCGGGGGCCCCCGTCTGGGCCTGGGCCTTGGCCACGTCGGACTGGATCTTCTCCGTTTTGCGGTTGACCGTGGGCACCGGCGAGTCACCGCCCGGTTGGTCGACCGACTGGCGCCCGTGGGACGCCACGTGCTCCGTCCACCGGGTGCCGTCGAAGTACCGCATCTCGTGCCGCCCGTAGGGGTCGGGGTACCAGTCCGGACCCTGCTTGCCACCCGTCCCGCTCATGGGCAGACGGTACCGCGGGACTTTTGGACCCGGGAATCAGGCGACGACGAGGGCGCCCTGCATCTTGCTCGAGGTCTGGTGGAACTTGCAGTAGAAGGCGACGGTGCCGGCCGTGCCGGGGGCGGTGATGGTCACGTCCATCCTTTCCTCGGGGGCGAGGGTGACGTCGACGTCGAGGCTGTCGATGGTGAAGGTGTGGGGTGCCCCACCCTCGTTGAACAGCTCCACCTTGAACGTCTGGCCAGTGGTGGCCTCGATGACGGTGGGGCCGAAGTAGAAGTTGTCGAGCTCCACCTCCATGCCGTCCGTGGCTTTGGCCGTGCCGTGGTCGGGGGTGCCCGCAGGCAACACCGACGACGCCGCGGTCGTGGTGTCGGTGGTGGCGGTGTCGTCGTCGTCGCCGCAGGAGGCGCCGAACAGCGCCACCACGGCCAGCAGGATCACGAGTTTGCGCATGTCGCTCCTTACGGGCCGTCCGCCGCCAGGGATTGGGCGGATCACTCTCGAGGGCCAATCCGCTGCGGTTTGGCGGCCGTAGCATTGCACTGAGATGTGGGCCGCCGCCGATGACTCGTTGCTGGCCGGGTTCGGCATGGGCGACGCCGAGGCCGCCACCGCCTTCGTCCGCCGCCACCAGGCCCGGGTCTTCGGCCTGGCCCGCTCCATCGTGGGCGACCCGGCCCTCGCCGAGGACGTGGCCCAGGAGGCGTTCGTGCGGGCGTGGCGCCACGCCGCCGCCTACGACGCCCGCCGCGGATCGGTGAACACGTGGCTGCTGACCATCACCCGCAACCTGGCCATCGACGCCCTCCGCCTCAAGCGCCCCTCCCCCGTCGACCCCGCGACGCTGGCCGCCTTCGACATGCGTCCCTCGGGGCCGGCCGACGCCCCCGGGTCTGCCGCCGAGGTGGCGTCGGACATGGCCCGGCTGCGAACGGCCCTGGCCGGGCTACCGGAGGAGCAACGGCGGGCGGTGGTGCTCGCCGCCCTTTGCGGACGGACGGCCAAGGAGGTCGGCGAGGCCGAGGGCATCCCCCTGGGCACGGCCAAGACCCGCATCCGCACCGGCCTCCTGCGAGTCCGCCACTCCCTCGGCGTGCGCCGCGAGGCGGACTCGCCATGACCCGACGAGTCGGCGGTGGGCGGCCGTTTGGTGTGCAGTTGCGTCGGCATATCCCACACAACTGCACACCTAACCGGCGACAGGCGGACGCCGGGCGCGGCCGGCGACACTCGCTCGGCAGAGGTGGGCGGACATGAGCGGGGCGCGGCCGCCGGCGTGCGGGGAGAGCGAGGCGTGGGGGGCGGAGCTGGCCCTCGGGTTGCTGTCCGGTCCGGAGCGGGCGATTGGCATCTCCCACGTGGCCGAGTGCCCCACCTGCCGGGAGCAGGTGGACGAGCTGGCCCGAGTGGCCGACCGGCTGCTGCTGCTGGCCCCGGAGGCGGAGCCGCCGGCCGGATTCGAATCGCGGGTGCTGGCTGCGGTCGGATCGGCCGCGGGCGAGGGCTCGACTTTCGGGGCCCGCCAGAACCGCCGCCGGCATCGGGCAGTGGTTTCGCTTCCGCGGCGGGGCGGGGCCGGACACGTCGGGGGGAGGCCCGCCTCGGATCGGCACCCGGGTCGGGTTCGGCGGGTGGGACTGGTGGCGGCGCTGGCGATGGTGGCGGCGCTGGGGGGCGGGGTGGTCGGGAACCAGTTGCGCTCGCCGGCCGCACCCGAGCCCACCGCCCTCCGCACCGGGTTGGCGGTGTCCGCCAGCGGACGGGTGAGCTGCCGGGTGGTGGTGACGGGTACCCGCCCGGCGTCGGTGCTGGTCAGCATGGACGGCTACCCGGGCGCGGACAGGGACTTCACGGTGGAGATGCTGACCGTCACCGGCGACACCGTCCCGCTCGGGCCCGTCCACGTCACCGGCGGCCACGGGCTGCTCATGAGCACCGTCGACCTCGAGGCCAAGTCCCTCGCGCTCATGCGGATGCTCGACGCCGATGGCCGGGTCGTCTACGAAGCCACCCTGCACGACCACGACGTCATCTCCGCGCCCTGATCCCCGACCCGATCCCGCCCACCATCGAGTGGCACGAAGGCCGCGTCCGCATGATCGACCAGCGACGGCTCCCGGGCGAACTGGTCCTCCTGGAGGCATCCACCGTCGACGAGCTGTGCGCCGCCATCCGGAACCTGGCCGTGCGGGGCGCGCCCGCCCTGGGCGTGGCCGGCGCCATGGGCATGGCCCTGGCCGCCGAGGCCGGTCTCGACCTTGACGCGGCCGCAGTCACCATCTGCGCCACCCGGCCCACGGCGGTGAACCTGGCCTGGGGCGTGGCCCGGGGCCGGGCCGCGTCCGACCCGGTGGCGGAGGCCCGGGCGGTGGCGACGGAGGACGTCGAACGCAACCGCCGGCTGGGCGCTCACGGCGCGGTCCTCGTGCCGGTCGACGGCCGGGTGCTCACCCACTGCAACGCCGGCGCTCTCGCCTGCGCCGGCTACGGCACCGCCCTCGGCGTCATCCGGGCCGCCCACGAGCAGGGCCGGGCGCCGACCGTGTGGGTCGACGAGACCCGGCCCGTCCTCCAGGGCGCCCGCCTCACCGCGTGGGAGCTCGACCGCCTCGGCATCCCCGCCACCCTGGTGGCCGACGGGATGGCGGCCGGCCTCATGGCCGCGGGCGAGGTCGACTGCGTGGTGGTGGGCGCGGACCGGATCGCGGCCAACGGCGACGTGGCCAACAAGGTCGGCACCTACGGGCTGGCCGTCCTCGCCGCCTACCACCGGGTGCCGTTCTACGTGGCCGCGCCCACGTCCACCGTCGACCTCGGCTGCCCGAGCGGCGACCACATCCCCATCGAGCAGCGGCCGGCGGAGGAGGTCACCATGATGGCTGGCCACCGGATCGCCCCCGCCGGGATGGCGGTCGACAACCGGGCCTTCGACGTCACCCCCGCGGCCCTGGTCACCGCCATCGTCACCGAGGAAGGCATCGCCCGGCCCCCCTACACCCAGTCCCTGGTTGAAATCTGCCGCGGGGAGCGCCGCTAGCGCCCGGGTGACGGGTCAGAACAGGCTGGCCGGCTCCTCCGCCTCGTCGAGCAGGTCGGGGCCGTCGTGGGCGACGCCGTTGACCCGGGTGCCGACCGGGCGCAGCTGCAGGTAGCCCACCTCCGCCGGCTGCAACAGGGGGAGCACCTGGTCGGGATCGACGGTGGCCGGGTCGAGCCAGCGGGCGCGGGCCTCGTCCGAGGCCAGGACGGCCGGCATGCGGTCGTGCAGGCGGGCCACGTCGTCGTTGGCGGCGACGGTCACGATGGTCACCGTCACCAGCGCCTCACCGTCGGGGGCCACCCATCGGTCCCAGAGCCCGGCCAGCACCAGCGGGCCGTCGCCGTCGGGGGAGACGAACCACGGCTGGCGGCCGGTGGGCAGCCGCCGCCACTCGTAGAAGCCGTCGACCGGCACCAGGCACCGCCGGTGGGCGACGAGGTCGGAGAAGGCGGGCCGCTCCAACAGGGTCTCGGCCCGGGCGTTGATCGGCCGGGGCCCCGACGACGGGTCGGTCGACCACGACGGCACCAGTCCCCACCGCATCACTCCCAGCCGGCGGGTGCCGGACCGGGTGCCGGCCACCACGTAGAGGTCGCGCCCGGGCGCGACGTTCCAGCTGGGAGGCAGCTCGGGGGCCACCACCTCGTCGACCCGCAGCCAGTCGACCAGCTGGGTGACCGAGCTGCTGGAAACGACACGGCCGCACACCCCTTTCAGGGTATGCGGCCGGTCGCCCCAACCTCTTGCGACGAAGACAGCTACACGCGCACGCCGCGGCGGCTCTGCACGGCCCGGTAGATGAGCAGGACGATGATCGCCCCGAGGATCGACCCGATGATGCCGACGGGGTGGATGCCGAGGTCTTCCGAGTCACTGCGGAACAGGACGTCGGCGAGGAACCCGCCGACGAACGAGCCGACGATGCCCAGGAGGATCGTGGCGCCGATGCCCATGGGGTCGCGCCCGGGGACGAGGAAGCGGGCCAGGGCGCCGGCGATGAGTCCGACGATGATGAGTCCCAGAATGAATCCGACCATGTCGTGTCTCCCTTTTCGGTTCGGGATGTTCTGCGGAGTAGGTTCCCGCGCCTTCCGCGGTGCAAACGCTACCGTCCGGGGGTAAGAAGCGCCGTCCGCCGGTCGGCCCGGCGCGGTCCCAATTAGGCTGTGGATATCGCGTCCCGATTCCGACTTCCCCCGGCCCGGCTACCGCTGGTCACGATGCTCCTCGCGGTGGCTCTCCTCGCCGTCGTCACCGGCGCGTCCAACCACGCGTCCACCGGGAGGGACGGCGCGGCCCAGGACCTGGCCGTGGGGCTGGCGGCGACGCTCCAGGACGTGCCGGCCGGAGCCAAGGCCGACAAGAAGGACACTCGCCCGGCCGCCGTCGGGTCCGGCGTCACCACCACGACCGCGGCCGGCGCCGCCGGTCAGCCGACCACCACCGCGTCCGGCCCCGGCCCCGCCGGTGCGGCCGGCGAGCGAGCACGACCGCGGCCGGCGCCGCCGCCGACGACGAGAGCGAGGCCGTGGACGAGGAGGCCGACGAGGATGCGGAGGCCGAGGACGAACCGGCCCCGGCGCGCACCCGCACCGTCCCCACGCCCGCCCCCGTGGAGCCGCCCCCTGCGCCGCCGGTGCCTGCCGGCCTCACCCGCCAGTCCAACGTGGAGCTGGAGGTCCTCACCCTCACCAACATGGACCGGGGCAACAACGGCGTCCCCCCCATCGCCCGCAACTCCTGCATGGACGCCGAAGCCTCGGCCTGGGCCCACGCCATGGCCGACTCGACGACGATGGCCCACAGCGACGGCGCCGCCGCCGCGGTGCAGGGATGTCGGGGGTCGAACGCCTACTGGGGCGACAACATCGGCTACTGGGAGCCGTGCCTGGCCGGGGAGATGGAGGCGTGGTGGATGGGCTCACCCTCCCACCGGCCCCACATCCTCGACGCCAACTACACCGTGGTGGGCATCGGTGTCTGGGCCGAGCCCAGCGGCCGCTGCTGGTTCCAGGTCTACTTCGGCAGCTGAGCTGTCCGACAGGAGTGCCGGACGCCGCCCGCCTCAGGCGGTGACGACCACCGTGTTGAGGATCTTGTCGGTGAACGTCTGGCGCTTGTCGTCCCACAGGGGCCACAGGAACCCGAGGTAGCAGGGCAGGGCGTCGACGATGTGGAGGAACGCCCGGCCGATGCTCAGGCCCACACCGGGCGGGTTGATCCCGTCGAGGCGGACGAGGCGGATGTTGAGCACGCCCTTGCCGATCGTCTGGCCCGTCTTCCCCTGGCGGACGAGGTTCCAGAAGAGGAACACGATCTGGGCGATGTAGCCCACGACCAGGAAGAACACGCCGAGGGCGTCGGACACCGCCCCGCCGATGACGCTGAGGAGGAGTCCGGCGAGCACGATGCCGATGCCGATCAGGGTGTCGACGAGATAGGCCCCCACCCGCTGCCCCCACGAGGCCAGCGGCGGTCCGACCGGTGCTGCCCCGCCCGACCAGGGGTCCGACGACGGTGGGTAATCCGACATGTCCCGCTCCTCACGCGCCGCGCTCGGACGCCCGGCAGAAGCGTACGTGGCGCGCGCCCCCGATGACGAGTGATCGGGGGCGAGGGGCGGCGGGGTCGCGTACCCTCGACGATCGTGGCGACGCTGACCCTGGGCCTGGAGCAGTCCCGGCACCTGCGGTGGGCGGCCGGGGCGATGCTGGGGGCGGGCCTGGTGATGACCCGTCTCCCGGCCGGTGCGGGGCTTCCCTGTCCCCTGCGCAGCCTCACCGGGGTGCCCTGCCCCCTGTGCGGGATGACGACGAGCGTGAAGGCCACCCTGGCCGGCGACGTCGGGCAGGCGCTGGCGGCCAACCCCGCCGGTGTGGTGGTCGTGGCGCTGGCCGTCGTGCTCCTGGTGGCCCGGCCCGCCGACGTCCGGATGCCGCCCGGGGCCGTGGTCGCCGCCGTCCTGGCCGCCATGTGGTTGTTCCAACTGGCCCGGTTCGGCCTCCTGCCCGGCTTCGCCTAGCGCGCTAGCGGGCGTCCCAGGTCGGGATGAGGTGGCGGGCCGCTCGCACCTCGTCGACCCGGCCCACCGGGGTGTTGCGGGGGGCGGCGTGGGCTGCGTCGGCCCCTTCCGGCGTGGCCGCGGCCTCGGCGATGCGGATCAGGGCCTCGGCCAGCGCTTCCAGGGTCTGGAGGCTCTCCGTCTCGGACGGCTCGATCATGAGCGCCTCCTCCACGATGAGGGGGAAGTACACGGTGGGGGCGTGGAAGCCCTCCTCCAGCAGCCGCTTGGCCACGTCGATGGCCTTCACGCCGGTGCGCTTCTTGAGCCCGGCGGCCGACGCCACGAACTCGTGCATGCACACCCGGTCGTAGGGCAGGTCGTAGACCTCCCGCAGCCGGTGGCGCAGCCAGTTGGCGTTGAGGACGGCGGCGTCGGCCACCCGCCGCAGCCCGTCGCCCCCGTTGGCCAGCATGTAGGAGTGGGCCCGGGCCAGGGCCAGGGCGTTGCCGTGCCAGCCGTGGACCCGCCCGATCGACCGCTCCGGATCCTCCCACCCGAAGCCGAGGCCGCGTTCGTCGTCGTTCGGGCCGAGACGCACCGGGCGGGGACCGGGGAGGTAGGGCGCCAGGGCGGCGGTGACCGCCACCGGCCCCGCCCCCGGACCGCCCCCTCCGTGGGGGACGGCGAAGGTCTTGTGCAGGTTGGAGTGGACGATGTCGAAGCCCATGTCGCCCGGCCGGGTGACGCCCAGGATGGCGTTGAGGTTGGCCCCGTCGTAGTAGACGAGGCCGCCCACCTCGTGCACCGCGGCCGCCATCTCCACGATGTCCTCCTCGAACAGGCCGAGGGTGTTGGGGTTGGTGAGCATGATGGCGGCCACGTCGTCGTCGAGGCGCTCCCGGAGGGCGGCCACGTCGACCAGGCCCCGGGCGTCGGACGGCACCTGGGTGACCTGGTAGCCACCCAGGCTCACCGAGGCCGGGTTGGTGCCGTGGGCGGAGTCGGGGATGAGCACCCGGGTGCGGGGACGTCCGCCGGCGGTCGGAGGGTGGTCGCGGTGCCACGCCCTCACCAGCAACAGCCCGGTCAGCTCCCCCGCCGCCCCCGCCGGCGGCTGGAGGGTGGCCGCGGCCATGCCCGTGATCTCGCACAGGTCCCGCTCGAGGTCGACCAGCAGCTCCAGCCAGCCCTGGATGTGAGCCACCGGCGCCGCCGGGTGGACGTTGGCCAGTCCCGGGCGGAAGGCGGTGGCGTCGCAGAGCTTGGGGTTGTACTTCATGGTGCACGAGCCCAGGGGGTAGGCCCCCAGGTCGACCGAGTACTGGCGGTGGGTGAGCCGGGTGAAGTGGCCGACCAGGTCGCGCTCGGAAACCTCGGCGATCGGTGCCGGCTCGATCCGCAGTTGGTCGGCCGGCACCAGCTCGTCGGCCGTCCACTCCGGCACGTCGGTCCGCCGGAACGACGCCGCCGACCGGCCCGGCACCGACAGCTCGAAGACGGTGGGCTCGGCGTCGCGTCCCATGAGAGGGGCGCTCGACGCCCGCCCGCCGGGAGCGGCCCCGCTCACCGGATCACCTTGTCGAAGGCGGCCACGTAGGCGTCGATCTGGGCCCGGGTGCGACGCTCGGTGACGGCGACCAGCAGTCCCCCGTGCAGTGTGCGTACTCGTGGCCCAAGGGCACGCCGGCCAGGAAACCGTCCTCGGCCATGCGCTCGACGACCACGTCGGCGGCCACCGGCAGGCGGAGGGCGAACTCCCGCAGGACGGGCGCGCCCGCCAGGGGCTCCACCCCGTCGAGGGCCAGCAGGGCCTCCCGGGCGTAGCGGGTGCCCCGGGCGCAGCGCAGGGCCAGCTCCCGCAGCCCGGCCGTGCCCAGCCAGGCCAGGTGGACGGCGAACGCCACCGCGATGAGCGTCTGGTTGGTGCACACGTTCGACGACGCCCGCTCCCGGCGGATGTCCTGCTCCCGGGTGCGCAGGGTGGTCACGTAGGCCCGCCGCCCCTCGACGTCGACCGTCTCCCCCACCAGGCGTCCCGGCAGCCGGCGCACGTGCTCCCGCCGGCAGGCGAACAGGCCCAGGTAGGGGCCGCCGAAGGACAGTGGCGTCCCGAAGGGCTGCCCCTCCCCCACCACCACGTCGACCCCGAAGTCGCCCGGCGGCTTCAACAGGCCGAGGGAGACGGGGTCGGCCGCGACCACCACGTGGGCACCGACGGCCCGGGCCGCGGCCACCGCCTGGGCCACGTCCTCCAGGCACCCGAGGTAGTTGGGCTGCTGGAGGATGAGGACGCCCGGCGGCTCGCTGCCGTCGCCGCCGCCTCCCGGGGTGGCGGGCCAGGCCGTGCGCCCGTCCTCCAGGTCGATCATCCGCAGCTGGTGGCCGGAGCCGGCGGCGAAGGTCTCCATCACCTCCCGCCAGTGGGGATGGACGCCGCGGGACACCCACACCCCGTCCCGGCCGGTGGCCGCCACCGACAGGTTGATCGCCTCCACGCAGGCGGAGGCGCCGTCGTAGAGGGAGGCGTTGGCCACCTCCATCCCCGTCAGCCGGGTGACGAGGGTCTGGTACTCGAACAGGGCCTGGAGCACGCCCTGGGCCACCTCCGGCTGGTACGGCGTGTAGGAGGTGACGAACTCCGACCGGAAGGCCAGGGCTTGGACGACCGACGGGATGTCGTGGTCGTAGGCGCCGGCCCCGGCGAAACAGACCAGGTCGCGGCCCGAGGGGCGGTTGTGGGCGGCCAGGTGGTCGATCCGGTCGAGGACGTCGGCTTCGCTGAGGCCGTCGGCCAGGTCGAGCCCGCCCGCACCCGACGCCAGCCGGAGGGCGGCGGGAACGGCGGCGAACAGCTCGTCCAGCGAGGAGAGGCCGATCGAGGTGAGCATCTCCGAGATCTCGGCGTCGGTGTGGGGGACGAAGTGGCCCACGGGTTACCGCTTGTCCTTGCGCACGAACGGGAGGGAGACGACCTTGCCCGGCAGGAGCTGGCCCCGGGCGTCGACCGTCACCTCGTCGCCCGGCCGGACGTGGGGCCGGAGGAAGGCGAGGGCGATGCCCCGGCCCAGGGTGGGCGAGAAGTTGCCGCTGCTGACCTCGCCCAGGGGGCCGTCGCGGCCGGTGACGGCGTAGCCGGCCCGGGGCGGCTGGCGACCCTCCACCTCCACGCCGGTGAGCAGGCGGTCGACGCCCCGGGCCCGTTCCGCCTCCAACGCCTCCCGCCCCCGGAAGGGACCCTTGCCCCAGGCCACCACCCACCCCAGGTTGGCCTGGAGGGGCGTGATGCCGGGGCCCAGTTCGTGGCCGTGGAGGGGCAGGCCGGCCTCCAGGCGCAGGGTGTCGCGAGCGCCCAGGCCCGCGGGCAGGAGGCCGGCGTCGAGCAGGGCCTCCCAGAAGGAGGGGGCGGCGGCGGTGGGGACGGCGACCTCCACCCCGTCCTCGCCCGTGTAGCCGGTGCCGGCGGCGTAGGCGGTCACGCCCTGCCACGTGAAGCGGCCGACGTGGAACCGGGGGACGGCGGCCGCCTCGGGGGCGACGTCGGCCAGCCACCGCCGGGCCTCCGGCCCCTGGACGGCGATGATCGCCCTCGACGCGGTCACGTCCTCGCCGCCGACCGCCTCCACCACCCGCTCGGTGTTGGACGCGTTGGGCATGACGTGGAACTCGTCGTCCCGCACCCACCACACGATGAGGTCGTCGAGCACCGACCCGTCGGCATCGTCGAGGAGGTGGGTGTACTGGGCCCGACCAGGGGCGATGCGGCCGAGGTCGTTGGTGAGGGTGCGCTGGAGGCGGTCGTAGGCGTCGGGGCCGGCCACCCGCACCGAGCCGAGGTGGCTGACGTCGAAGACGACCGCGCCCGTGCGGCAGGTGCGGTGCTCGGCCAGGGTCCCCGACGGGTAGGCGAGGGGCATCTCCCAGCCGCCGAAGGCGACCATCTTGGCCCCCAGGTCCCGGTGGGCCTGGTCGAGCGGCGACCGTCGGAGCATCGCCGGACAGTATCGGCCCTCGACAACGACGGGGGTGACGGGTCACACGTCGGCGCGGGCATCGTAGCTACGGTGCCGCATGCATCGACGGCGGCGGACCCTGGTCACGACGGCCATCCTGCTGCTGGCCACCGCCTGCTCCTCGGCCGACTCCGACCTGCCCGTCGCCGGGGTGGAGGCCGTGGCGGCGAAGCCTCCCCAGCCGGCGGCGGTCGACGGGCCGGCGCCGGTGCCGGCGGTCAGCGGGCTGCTCACCTTCCGGGGCAACGGCACCCGCAGCTTCTACGGCACCGGGCCGATGCCCGACCGGCCCGAGGTGCTCTGGGAGTTCCCCGACCGCAAGATGTGCTCCCAGTCGACGGTGGGGCGGGAGACGTTCGAGTGGTGCGGGACGGGCTGGACGGGCCAGCCCGCGGTCGTCGAGCGGGAGGGCCGCACGTGGGTGATCTTCGGGGCCTACGACGGCGCCGTCCACTTCCTCGACGCCGAGACCGGGCGCCGCCTGCGGCCTGACTTCAAGACCGGCGACCTGGTCAAGGGCAGCGTCACCGTCGACCCGGACGGCTTCCCGCTGGTCTATGTCGGCTCCCGCGACAACGCCTTCCGGGTGATCGCCATTCGACCGGGTGGTGCCCACCGAGCTGTGGCGGCTGGACGCGGAGGCGGTGTCGCCCACCCTGTGGAACGACGACTGGGACGGCTCCGGGCTCGTCGCCGGCGGCCACCTCCTCGAGGGCGGGGAGAACAGCCAGTTCCACGCCGTCCGCCTCAACCGGTCCTACGGCGCCGACGGAAAGGTGGCGGTGGCGCCCGTCCTCGCCTTCCACGCCCCCGGCTGGGACGACGAGCTGCTGGCCGGCCTCGACGACTTCGACGTCTCCATCGAGGGGTCGGTGGCGCTGTCCGGCGGCGTCGCCTGGTTCGGGAACTCGGGCGGGCTGGTGCAGGGCTGGGACGTGTCCGGCCTGCTCGAGGATACGGGCGAGGTGCCGGAGCGGGTGTTCCGGTTCTGGATGGGCGACGACGTCGACGCCACCGTCGTGGTCGACGACGAGGGGATGCTCTACGTGGCCGCCGAGTGGGAGCGCCATACGGCCCGGTCCCGGGTGGTGGGCCAGATCGTCAAGCTCGACCCGGGGCGGCCCGCCAACCCCGTCGTCTGGTCGGTGGCCGACCGCGCCGGGGCGCTGGCCGGCGTGTGGGCCACGCCCGCCCTCTGGCGCGACCTGGTGATCGTCGCCACCAACGGCGGCCGCCTCCTGGGCATCGACCGCGCCACCGGCCGGGTGCGGTGGACGAAAGTCCTCCCCGGCCCGGTGTGGCAATCGCCGGTGGTGGTCGACGGCGTCCTCGTCCAGGGCGACTGCCATGGCGTCCTCCACGGCTACGACGTGTCGAACACCAAGGTGGACCCCCCCGAACTCTGGACCGTCCAACTCCCCGGCTGCATCGAGTCCACCCCCGCCGTCTGGAAGGGAATCATCTACGTCGGCACAAGGGAAGGCCACGTCCACGCGATCGGGTAACAGTGGGGGGCGCTCTTCAGCCCCCCGACTATGAGATGTAGGGGACGGGGTTGACGGGGTCGCCGTCGATGCGGACTTCGAAGTGGAGGTGGGGGCCGGTGCAGGTGCCGGTGCAGCCGACGCGGCCGATGACCTGGCCCCGCTCGACCCGCTCGCCGGCGGAGACGTCGATCCGGCTCTGGTGGCCGTAGAGGGTGGCGATCCCGCCGCCGTGGTCGACGATGGTGGCGTTGCCGTACCCGCCCAGCCAGCCCGCGCTCACGACCACCCCGTCGTCGGCGGCGTGGATGGCGTCGCCCGAGGAAGCTCCGATGTCGACGCCCGTGTGGACGCGAACCGAGCCGTACACGGGGTGCACGCGGGGACCGAACGGCGAGCCGAAGGAGTGGCCCGGAAGGGGGTCGGCCAGCTCGCCGCCGGACGCGGCGGCCGACGCCTCCGACGCGGTCGACTCGGCGTCGAGCCCCCGCCGGGCCCGCAGCGTCGCCGTCACCGCCTCCGACTGGGCCGCCAGGTCGGCCAGCTCGGTGTCGAACTCGGCCTTGCGCCCGGCGGCTTCCCCGAACAGGCGGTCCCGCTCCGCCACCTGGGCCTCGGCGTCGGCCAGCAGGCCCACACTCACCCGCTGCCCGTTCTCCACGCCGGTGGCGTCGGCGGCCGCCCCTGCCTGCTTCTTGTTCATCTCCCGGCGCACGCCGTCGAGCTCCTCCAGCAGGTCGGCCTGCTCGTCCCGGAGCCGCTCCTCCTCGGCGATCGTCTCCGCCCGGCTGCTGCCCAGGAACCGGACGTAGGACCGGCGGGCGGCGAGGGCGCCGATGTCGTCCGCGTAGAGCAGCGACGACGCGTAGCCGAGGGCGCTGGCCCGCCCCGTGTAGGCGTCGAGGGCCAGCTGCGTGCGGTGGGCCCGGGCCTCGTCCAGCTGGCGGTCGGCGGCGGCCAGCTTGTGCTCCAGCGTCCACTGGCGGGCCTGGAGGGCGCCCAAGTGGTCCTCGGCCGCGTTGAGCTCGCTCTGGAGCTCCTCCACCTCCTGGTTGACGCCGGCCGCCTCCGACTCGATCTGGCGGCGCCGGGCGTCGGCCGCTTCGATCAGCTGGAGCAGCTGCGCCTCACTGGCCGAGGCCAGGTCGCCGGCACCGGACGTGATGCCCGATGCCTGGCGACCGGCCCCGGCGCCGGCCACAGCCCCTGCGGGCGTCCCCCCGGTCGCACCCGTGAGGCTGAGGCAGGCGAGCAGGACGACGGAGACGATGGTGAGCCCCCGTCGCGATCCACGACCCGTGGCCACGCCAGCCACAGCAGGAACACGAGCCACACCAGCCACAGTAAGCGGCGTTATCCACAGGGACAACTCCGACTGTCCACAGCGACATCCACAGGGCTGCTAGCGGAGGGCGGCCAGCACCTCGTCGTGGAGCAGCCCGTTGGTGGACACCGCGCTGCCGCCGTCGGCCCGGGCCTCGCCCTCCAGGTTGGTGAAGCGGCCGCCCGCCTCCTCCACGATCACCTGGATGGGCGCCACGTCCCACAGCGACACCTCGGGCTCGGCGGCGATGTCGACGGCTCCCTCCGCCACCAGCACGTGCGACCAGAAGTCGCCCAGGCCCCGGCTCCGCCAGCAGCGCCGGGCCAGGTGCAACAGCCGACCGTCGCCTACCGACCCGTCGAAGCGCTCCAAGCCGTCGTAGGACATGAAGGCGTCCTCCACCGCCGCCACCTTCGACACCCGGATCGGGCGGCCGCCGGCCCACGCCCCCTCGCCCCGGGCGGCCCACCACCGCCGACCGAGGGCGGGAGCCGACACCACGCCCACCACCATCCGCCCGTCCCGCTGCAGGGCGATGAGGGTGGCCCATACGGGCACGCCCCGCACGTAGTTCTTGGTGCCGTCGATGGGGTCGACGATCCACCGCGCCGCCGCCGCCGAGGCGCACACGTCCTCCCCCCGCTCCTCGCCCAGGATGGCCTGGCCGGGACGGGCCACGCCCAGCTTTCGCCGCAAGGCGTCCTCCACCGCGTGGTCGGCCTCGGAGACGGGCGTGAGGTCGGGCTTGGTCTCCACCAGCAGGTCGGTCGCCCGGAAGCGGGCCATGCTGATCGGGTCGGCGATGTCGGCCAGCTCGAGGGCGAGGGTGAGGTCGGCGCCGAACGTCACGCCGGCTTGCGACCCCGGTGGCCGGGGCCATGGCCTTCGCCCTCGAACCCGGGCCCGAACGATCCGGAATCGTGCTCGGGGTCGACGAACCGCAAGGGGAGGGGCTCGACCGACTCGTCGAGGGCGATGTCCTGCGACGGGGGCTCGAGGCCGTACTTCACCAGCAGGGCCAGGTAGTCACGCTGGTAGAAGACCGTGATCCGCACGTCGGGGTAGAGCTCGCGCAGGCGGCGGGCCTTGCGGTTCTTCTTGGTGACCAGGTTCTGGTTCATGGTGGTGATCTCGATGAACAGGTCGTACGCCGGGAGGTAGAAGTCGGGGGTGAAGGCCTGGGTGGGCCTGCCCTCGCGGTCGGCCTCCAGGATGAAGGACCGGGGCTCGTAGTCCCACGCGATCCCGTAGAAGTCGAGCAGCTTGGCGAACTGGAGCTCGGAGTTGTGGGCGAAGCGGGTGACGGTGTGCGGCAACGGTGGCCCCTCCGGCAGACGCGACTCGGGCAAACGGGACTCGGGGGAGACGCTCCCGGGGGACGGCGGACCATCGGGCGGGTCGCCCGCGACCGGCCCCAAGTCGCTCCCGTCGGCCAGGGCTCTAGCCCCCTCCGCCGCCGGCCTCGGCCGCCGCCGGTGCCGACGATGCCGACGGTGCCGACGATGCCGACGGATGGGCGGCCTTGGACGCCTGGGTGGCGGCCGAACCCTTGGGCTCGGCCACCGGCAGGTCGGTGATGGCGGCGTCGAGGGCGTCCTTCACGCCGCCCAGGGCGACGATGCTGAGCACGCCCTGGCCCCGCCGCACCAGGTCGACCAGCTCGCCGTCGGTGCGCACCAGCACCGAGCCCGAGCCGTCGGTGACGAGGGTGGCGGAGGCGATGTCGTCGCCGAGGGTGGTGCGGAGGTACTCCACCGCCCGCCGCGCCGTCTGGAGGGCCACACCGGCGTCGAGCAGGCCCTTGATAACCTTCAGCTCGACCAGGTCGCGGTACGAGTAGCGACGCTGGGTGCCGCTGCCCTTGGCGTCGGCGATCGAGGGGCGGATCAGGTCGGTGCGAGCCCAGTAGTCGAGCTGGCGGTAGGTGATGCCCACGATCTTGCAGACCTGCGGCCCCCGGTACCCCTGGTCCTCCGCCATCTGCACCTCCCTCTCACACCGACGTGACACTTACGTGCCCGTAGTTACGCTCGTGTGAGGAGGCTAGCGCAACCCGTCCCCGCACGGGGGTATGAGCCGGCGCCGCCGTCAGGAGGCGAAATCCTCCGGGTTCACGCCCTCGAGGAACTCACGGAACTTCTCGACCTCGATCTCCTGCTCGTCGTCGTCGCTCACGGTGACGCCGGCCTCCTCCAGCACCGACTCCTGGGCGAAGATCGGCGTGCCCAGGCGGGCGGCGAGGGCGATGGCGTCGGACGGACGGCTCGACACCTTGGTGCCGGCGCCCGACCCGGTGAGCTCGATCTCGGCGTAGAAGGTGCGGTCGCGCAGCTCGGTGATGACCACCCGCTCGACGCCGATGCCGAGGGAAACGAGCAGGTCACGCATGAGGTCGTGGGTCATCGGGCGGGGCGTCTCCACCCCCTGGAGGGCGAAGGCGATGGCGGTGGCCTCAACCGCCCCGATGAAGATGGGGAGGACGCGATGCTCACCGTCGGCCTCCCGCAGGAGGACGATCGGGCTGTTGGTTGGCATCTCCACCCGAACGCCGACCAGATGCATCTCGACCACGGACCGACCTTACCGCCTTACCTCTGCCCGGGGTACAACTCGGGGACGTACGCGTCGGGGTCGGCCCGCAGCACCCGCAGGTCGGCGGCGAGCACCCGGTCGAGGTCGCGGTAGCGCTGTTCGAAGTCGAGTCCGTAGCCGATGACGAACTCGTCGCCGATCTCGAAGCCCCGGTACTCGAGGGGGGTGGGCACGATGCGGCGGGCGGCCTTGTCGAGCAGGGCGCAGGCCCGGATGGAGCGGGGTCGGCGCCCGGCCAGCTCCCGGCGCAGCCAGGTGAGGGTGAGCCCGGTGTCGACGATGTCCTCCACCACGATGACGTCGCGGTCGTGGATGTCGAGCTCGATGTCCTTCACGATCCGGACCCGTCCCGAGTCGGGGGCGTAGCTGGACAGGGCCATGAAGTCGACCACCGGGTTGATCGTGAGCAGGCGGACGAGGTCGGCGAGGAACGGGACGCTGCCCTTGAGCAGGCCGATCAGGACCACCCCGTCTTCGCTTTCGGCGGAGATCTCGGCCGCCACCCGGGCCACCCCTGCGGCCAGGTCGACGGGCGGGATCAGGACCCGCGGCCCTCCCCCGCTCCCCACGGCGGCCGTGGGGCTAGCCCTCGAAGTAGTGGCGGAGCAGTTGGCGGAGCATGGCTGCCCGTAGCCCCTGCCCCAGCTGGGTGAGCTCGGCCAACGCCTCGGTGGCCTGCTTGCGGGCCTGGGGGTTGCGCTGCTTGAGCATCGGCATGACCACCTGCTCGAAGAAGCCCGCCTCCCGCTCCCCCGCCGTCTTGTACATCCGCAGGTGGCGGGCCTCGACCCCGTACTTCATGAACCCGGCCGCCAGCTGGGCCACGTTGAGGGCGTCCTCGTCGTAGTAGGTGGCCGACGCCACCTTCCGCCCGGAGAGGAGCCCGAACTTCTCCAGCTCCTTGAGCAGCTCGTCGTCGAGGCCGGTGGCCGCGGCCAGCTCGGCCAGGGTGAGGCTCACGCCGGCCGGCTCGATGCGCAGCGGGGGCAGTTCGAGGTAGCCACCCGAGCCGGGGAACGACGAGCCGCCGACCGTCGTGGCCGGGGCCGGAGCCGCGCCCGAGGTGCCCACCGGGGCCGGGGCGGGGGCGGGGGCGGGGGCGGGAACCGATCCGTAGGTGGCGGTGGGCGCCGCCGTGGTCGTCACCGGGACCGGGCCGGGGCCCATCACCGCCGGCTCGTCGCCGAGGGCGTCATTGCCGACGGAGGGGGACGGGCCGTCGACGGTGGCCACCGACCCTTCCTCGCCCGCGTCCTCGCCGCCTCCGTTCGGCCCTCCCCGCAGCCGGCCCTTGATGACCTTCAGGGGCAGGAAGTGCTCCCGCTGCTGGCGCAGGATCCAGCGCAACCGCTCCACGTCGGTCTCGTAGAACTTGCGGTAGCCGGACGGCGTGCGCTCCGGGTCGAGCAGGCCCTGGCTCTCCAGGAACCGGATCTTGGAGATGGTGACGTCGGGAAACTCCTCCTTGAGCAGCGACAGCACTTCGCCGATCGACAGGTACGCCCGGTCCTCCACGCCTCCGCTACCCCTCTGCCTGAGTGCCGCCGGAGAAGAACACCAGGCGGTATTTCCCGATCTGCAGCTCGTCGCCGTTGGCCAGCGGCGCCTCGTCGATCCGCTCCCGGTTGAGATAGGTGCCGTTCAGCGAGCCCGCGTCGCGCACCTTGTAGCCGTCGCCCTCGCGAACGACCTCGGCGTGGCGGCGGGAGACGGTGATGTCGTCGAGGAAGATGT
The DNA here is from genome assembly GCA_963829165.1 of uncultured Acidimicrobiia bacterium. Classification (GTDB taxonomy): domain Bacteria; phylum Actinomycetota; class Acidimicrobiia; order Acidimicrobiales; family AC-14; genus JAXDMK01. Next base: position 824,044 of record CAWHIC010000007.1, read on the forward strand.
CGCTGTTGGGATGGCGCCCGGCCCGGGTGACGTCGTTGTCGAGGGCGTACTTCGAGCCGGCGTTGGGGCCCCGCTTGACGACGAGCATCGACGCGCCCTCGGACAGGTCGACCGAGACGGACAGCTCGTCCTCGGTCTCACCGGCGCCCTCCACCGGGAGGAAGGTGATGGTGGTGTCGTCGCTCCGCTCCGGCTCCAGGAGCGCGCCGCATGAAGAGCAGAAGTTGGCGTCGTCGGTGTTGAGGTGTCCGCACTGGTTGCAAAACACGATGCCCAACGGTAGTGCGCGGGCCGGTCCATGGCGATGACCTGCCCTCTGGACGCCCGCCGGAGGATTATTCGGTGATGAGGGCCCGGTAGGCGGCGGCGTCGAGGAGGCCGTCGTAGGACGAGGTGTCGTCCGGCTCCATGATGCAGATCCAGCCCGCGCCGTAGGGGTCGTCGTTGAGGCGGCCGGGGACGTCGACCAGGTCGGCGTTCACCTCCACCACCGTCCCCCGCACGGGGGCGTAGACGTCGGACACCGACTTGGTCGACTCGACCTCGCTCAGGGGATGGTCGGCCTCGAAGATCGCCCCGACGTCGGGGAGCTGCACGAAGACCACGTCGCCCAGGGCGTCCTGGGCGTAGTCGGTGATCCCCACCCGCAGCCGGGTGCCCTCGGCCAGGGCCCACTCGTGGTCGGCGGTGTACCGGCGATCCTCGGGGACGTTCATCCTCGGAAACGTACCGGACCGGATCGGGGGCCCTGCGCGGTACCGTCGAAAACCTCATGAGCCCGACCCTTGCCTCGGACATCGACCTCGACTTCGTGCCCCGGCCGTCGGAGTCGGTCAGGGCCAAGGAGATGGGCGGGGAGACGGTCCTCCTCGACGAGGCTTCGGGCGCCGTCTACCGGCTGGACGCGGTGGGCACGGTGGTGTGGAGCACGTTCGACGGGTCGGCCGACCTCGGGGTGCTGGTGAAGGAGCTGGCCGACGCCTTCGCCGCCGATGTCGACGTGGTGGGCCGAGACGTGCTCGACCTCACCCGCACCCTGGCCCACATCGGGCTGCTGGCCGACATCGCCCCGCCCTCGGCCCACGAGCCACTCGCTGCCGGTGGCGGTGAGCCCCGCCGAGGGCGAGGAGCTGCCACCGTTCCGCCTGCCCGGTTTGGACGGCGACCCCGTCGACCTGGCCGACCTCCGGGGCGGACCGGTGCTGCTGGTCAACTGGAGCCCGGGCTGCGGGTACTGCGTGATGATCGCGGCCGAGCTCGACGCCCTGCAGGCCGACATGGCCGAGCGGGGCGCCCGGCTGCTGCTGGTGGCGGCGGGCGACGCCGCTTCCAACCGGGCCCTCCTGGCCGATCTCGAGGTCGACCTGCCGGTGGTGCTGCGTTCGGGTGCCGACGACGACTTCGTCGACCCCTTCCCCCGCATGGGCACGCCCGCCGCCTACCTCCTCGACGCCGACGGGCGGGTGGCCGCACCCCTGGTCAGCGGGGCCTACCAGGTGCCGACCCTGGCCCGGCTGGCGGCGGGGAAGGCGTCGGCCCCGGTGGCCGAGGGTCGCGGCCCCGCCCGCTACGCGCCGGGGGCCTCGGACGGGATGTGCGGGGCCGGAGCGAGTGCGGGTGCCGGTGCCGGTGCCGGGGGCAAGGCGGCCAAGCCCCGCCCGTGGACGCCCACGGTCGCCTACCGCGTCGGCGACTACCACCTGGGCATCCGCGCCGACACGCCCGCCGCGGCCGACATCGTCCGCCGCTTCCTCGCCGCCCACCACGTCGGCGACGACCCCAACGTCCCGGCCAACTTCTCGGTCGTGCTCGGCGACGATCGCGGGGGCGTCGGCCGCAAGTCCAGACCCGGCCGCGACCTCAAGATCCTGCTGCAGGGGTCGGCCAGCGTGATCCGCAGCCGGTCGTCGAGACGGGTTCTGTCCGGCCTGGCCTCGTTCCTGGCCGCCTACCTCCCCGACGCCGATGCCCTCGACGACGTCCTCCTGCGCACCCGCAACCTGGCCCTGGTCGTCGACGGCAAGGCTGTCCTGCTGCCCCCCGCGGTGCGGACGGCGGTGGAGCAGCTCCAGCCCCGGGTCGCCCGCTTCGGTGCCCAGGTCGTCGACGAGCCCACGGCCCTCCTCGACCCCGTCCGTCGGGAGCTGGTGGTGGCCGAGCCGGCCCTGACCGTCGATCGCTCCGTCCTCGACGCGCTGGTGGACCCTCCGTCGCCCAGCCGCTCGGAGCTGCCGGCGGTGGTGGCCGGCCGCTACCCCCTGCGGGCGTGGGTCCTGTGGGACTCGGGCGACCCTAACGCTCCCGAGCTGACCCCGGCCGAGGCCCTCACCCAGGCCCTCACCACCCTGCCCGTCCCCCCGGGGCGCCTCCTGGCCACCGCCGACCTCCTGGCCGACCTCCTGGCCGCCACCCACCCGGTCTTCCTCAGCACCACCGCCGGCGACATCACCGACCAGCTCCGCCCCCACCTGACCTGACAGTCGGGGGCTCCGCCCCCCGACACCCCCCGAAGGCAAAGGCGGACGCCCTTCGGGCGACTGTCTTCTCGTTCCGACAGCCCAAGGCGCCTTCGGCGCCGGGGTGTCGGCTACCGCAGGATCTGGCGGATGGTGCGGGCGTAGGACTGGGCCAGCGCCCGGGACTCGGTGGCGCTCGATCCCTCGGCCCACACGTGGGTCACCGGCTGGTCGGGGTCGGGAAGCACCAGGGCCCACGCCCCGTCGCCCTCGATCACCTTCACCCCGTCGACCAGCACCACCTCGCGGTCCTTGGCCTCCTCCACCACCCGCCGCATGACCAGGCCCTTCTGCTCCCACGGGGTGACGACGCTCTCCCGGGCCACGTGCACCCGGGGCAGGCCCGCCACCACCTTCGACAGGCGCAGCCCCGACCGGGCCAGCAGCTCCAACAGCTTCACCAGGGCGGCGGTGGCATCGAAGGCGGGCAGGAAGTCAGGGAAGATGAACCCCCCGTCCTGGCTGGCGGCCAGGGCGATCCCGCCCGACGAGGCTGCGTCCATCAGCGACGAGGTCGACACCTTGGTCCACACCACCTCCGCGCCCGCGTCGGTGGCGATGCGCTCGGCGGCCGACGTCACCGACACCGGCAGGGCGATCTTCGTCTTCTCCGTCGCCACCAGGGTGACCATGGCCAGCAGGGCCTGCTCGTCGGTGAGGATGTGGCCCTCGTCGTCGACCAGGATGATGCGCTCGCCGTCGGGGTCGAGCACCGCCCCCAGGTGGGCGCCCGAGCTCCTGACCAGGTCGGATACCCGTCCCGCGTGCACCTTGGCGTCGAAGGCGGCCGCCCCCGCGGTCGACGTGTACGGGTTCACCGACAGCACGTCGGCCCCCAGCTTGGAGAAGACGTTGGCCATCACCAGCGACGTCGGCCCGAAGGCGTAGTCCATCACCAGCTGGTAGCCGTAGGCCCGGATGACGTTGCCGTCGACGTTCTCCATCAGGGCCGCGCTGTAGTACTCGAGGGCACGGGGCGGGTAGCCGATGTCGCCGATATCGGCCGCGAACGCCCGCCGGAAGTCCTGGCGGAAGAAGATGCGCTCGATCTTGCGCTGGGCGCCCTCGTCGATATCGGTGCCGTCGGCGGTGAAGAAGCGGATGGTGACCGACTGGGGGTCGCCCGGCGTGAGTCGCACCGTGATCCCGCCCTGCGACCGCTGGATCCGCACCTGGAACCGGCTGACGGGGACGGTGGCCATCTCCAGGTCGTCGACATTGATGCCGGCCGAGTTCAGCCCCGCCATCACCGCCCGCTTGAGCGCCCGGGCCGCCCGGCTCGAGTCGCGGGACGTGGTGACCGTCGACCCCTTCTTCATGGTGGTGGCGTAGGCCATCGCCACCCGGCAGGCCAGCTCGGGCGTGACGTCGACGTTGGCCAGCCCGCTCACCCCGTGCTGGCCGAACAGGCTGCGGGTGCCCCTCGACTCCCACACGATCGACGAGTTGATGATGGCGTTGGGCTCGACCGTCTTGAACGGGTACACCTTCACGCCCGAGTTGATGACCGCGTGCTCGCCGACGAAGCAGTTGTCGCCCAGGACGACGCCCTCCTCGCACCGGGCATGGGCCCGCAGGTCGCACGAGCGGCCCACCACCGACCCCCGCAGGCGGACGCCCTGGCTGAGGTAGGCGTTGTCGTGCACGACCGCCCGCTCCAGGAAGGTGTCGGCCCGCACCATCACGTTGGCGCCGAGGACGGTGTACTCCCGGATGTTGGCGCCCGCCTCCACCCGGCAGTAGTCGCCGATGACGGCCGGACCCTCGATCGACGCCGCCGGGTCGACCTCGGCGCCCTCGCCCAACCACACGCCCTTGGCCATGTGGAATCCGGGGATGGCGATGGTGACCTTGCGGTCGAGGACGTCCTGGTGGGCCTTGTGGTACGCCTCCAGCGTGCCCACGTCCTCCCAGTAGCCCTCGGCGACGAAGCCGAAGAGGGCCTTGCCGTCCTCCAGCAGGCGGGGGAAGACGTCGGACGAGAAGTCGACCGACTTGCCCTCGGGGATGTAGTCGAACACCTCCGGTTCGAGCACGTAGATACCGGTGTTGACGTTGTCGCTGAAGACCTGGCCCCACGTCGGCTTCTCCAGGAAGCGCTCGATCGACCCGTCCTCCCGGGTGATCACGATGCCGAACTCGAGCGGGTTCTCCATCGACTTGAGGGCGATGGTGGCCATCGCCCCCTTCTCCTTGTGGAAGGCGACGAGGGCCGACAGGTCGATGTCGGTGAGGACGTCGCCCGAGATGACGAGGAACGTGTCGCCCAGCTCGGCCTGGGCGTTGCGCACCGATCCGGCCGTGCCGAGGGGCGTCTCCTCGGTGGCGTAGACCATGCGCACCCCGAACTCCGACCCGTCGCCGAAGTAGGTGCGGATGGTCTGGGGGAGGAAGGCGAGGGTGACGACCACCTGGTCGAAGCCATGCGCTTTGAGGAGGTGGACGACGTGTTCCATCATCGGCCGGTTGACCAGGGGGATGAGCGGCTTGGGCTGGTTCGACGTGAGGGGCCGCAGGCGGGTGCCCTCACCCCCGGCCATGATGACGGCCTTCACGGGCGATTCCTTCCCTCACGGAGCGCGTGCAGTCCCTGGGGGACGTAGAGGATGTTGGCGTACCAGCCGGCGAGGAGACCCGCGACCGACACCGCCCAGGCCACCGCGTGGGCCAGGCCGTGCCCGTCGCCGAGCAGGAAGAGGGGGAAGGCGATCATGAGCAGGAAGGTGCCGGTCTTGCCCCACCAGATGACGTCGATGCGCTTGGCGCCGAGGGCGGCCAGCGTGAGGGCCAGGATCGCCACCGACCCCTCCCGGGCGATGGCCAGCCAGGCGATCACCGGTGGCACCGCCCCGTAGACGAGGATCGAGACCACGCCGACGACCAGGAGCAGGCGGTCGGCGGTGGGGTCGAGAACCTTGCCCAGGGTGGACACCTGGTTGTAGCGGCGGGCGATGAAGCCGTCGACCCAGTCGGTGGCGCCCAGGGCGGCCAGCAGCCAGGCCGCGGCCAGCCGGTTGTCGCGGCCGAAGAGGAGCCACAGGAAGAGGGGAACGCACAGCAGGCGGCCGAACGAGATCAGGTTGGGGACCGTCCACACCCGGCTCAAGTCGGGTTCCACCGCCGGTTGGGGCCCCCGGAGTTGGGCCGTCGGGACATGGTCCGAGGCTACCGGCCAGGTTTGCCAGCCTCCGACCACGGGGACGCGTAGAACATGGAACTGCTTGTCGTCCTTCTCATCGTGTTGGCCGCCGTCGCCCTCCTGCGCCGCGGGGGACCCACCTGGTACCGCAGCGGCCCCCGCCGTGTCGTCCACTACGAGGACCGGCGTGTGGTCGACGACGACATCACTGTCATCGACCAGCCCGCCGTCCGCCGCACGCGCGTCATCGAGGACTACTAGGCCGATTCGGGGCTGTCCGCTTTTTCAGCCTCGATAGGGAGCTGATCCCGAGCCTGTGAGGCCCCCGGGGGTCGGCCACTCTGCCACGGCCAGGCCGTCGGTAAGGCGTGTTTGCCAGCGTCGAAGCGACAACGAAGCGCCCCGACCACCAATCCGGCAGGTCGCGCAACCGCCGTCGTCGATCGCCAAGGCTGCCCCGGCGGGCGATCGGTCCGTTTGCCAGCATCTAAGCGACAACCAGAGCCCGGACCAGCGGTGAGGACAAGTTGTCGCTCCGACGCTGGCAAACGAGGCTCAGGTCAACCGGCCGCCAGCAGCGTCAACGAGGATCTCGACCCGATCCGGGCCGGGTTGCCAGCGTCTCAGCGAAACGGAGGGCCTCAACCACGACCGGGCCGGTTGCCAGCGTCTCAGCGACAACGGAGGGCCCCAACCACTACAGGGCCGGTTGCCAGCGTCTCAGCGACAACCAATGGTCTCGACACGATCCGGGCCGGTTTGGCAGCGTCTCAGCGACAAGGAAGAGGCGACCACCACGACCGGGCCGGTTTGGCAGCGTTCAGCGACAAAGAACGGGCGACCACCATGACCGGGCCGGTTGGCAGGGTCTCAGCGACAAAGAAGGGGCGACCACCCGACGGGCCGGTTTGGCAGCGTCTCAGCGACAACGAAGAGGCGACCACCCGACGGGTCGGGTTGCAGCGTCTCAGCGACAACGAAGAGGCGACCACCCGACGGGTCGGGTTGCAGCGTCTCAGCGACAACGGAGCGCTTGACCGCCGGGTGAGTTGTCGCTCCGACGCTGGCAAAGACTGCTGTGTCGACGAAGGCGTCGGCGATCGACCGGGTCGTGGCCAGGGTGTAAGCGACGCCGAAGGGCACCGACCAGGAGCCGGCAGATTGTCGCTCCGACGCTGGCGAGATGGGTTATGTCGACGAAGGCCGCACCGCAGTGCCGGGGCCACCGGACCGTTGGCCAGTGGGCGAGGAGCGTTGACAACCGGACCGGGGCAAGTTGTCGCTCCGAGGCTGGCGAAGGTGGTCATCTCGAGGAGGCGGGCTCCGGGGAGTCCGGCGGCGGCCGTCCGTCCGCCGGGTCGTGCCGCGGTAGAGGACGTGATCCGGCCCCTCTCGTCGGACGGGAATGCGGGCGGTAGGTTCCGCGACCATGGGGACAGCGGGCGACGCCGGGCTTGTGGTCGCGATCGTGCTCGCCGGGGGGGGCGGGCGGCGGATGGGGGGTGTTGACAAGGCCGCACTGGTGGTCGGGGGGCGGACGATGCTCGACCGGGTCCTTTCGGCGGCGTCGGGGGTCGCAGGACGGCTGGTCGTGGTCGGGCCGCACCGCACCGTCGACCTCGAGCGGGCCGTGATCTTCGTCCAGGAGGACGAGCCCGGCGGAGGCCCGGTACCGGCGGTGGCGGCCGCCCTGGACGCCACTGGGGGCGCGGCCGTGGTTCTCGTCCTCGCCGTCGACCTTCCCCTGTTGACCACGGCCGACCTCTCCCGCCTGGTCGGACACCTGCTGGCCGCCGATCCGTCCGTGGGAGCGGTCGCCGCATCCGACCCGGCGGGCCGGCCGAACCCGCTGCTGGCCGCCTACCGGGCCAAGATGCTCGCCGGAATCGACGGCCGGCCGGGCAGGGCGGCCCGAGATCTCCTCCCATCCCGTGTGGAATTGGTCGACCTCGGTCCCGCGGCCACCCTCAACGTCAACACGCCCGCCGATCTGGAGCGGGCCGAGGCCGCAGTGCCCCGCGACCACCCCAGCAGCGCGTGGTAGGAGAAGGGGCATGCCCGGAAGCTTTGCCGACGACTTTGCCGCCGCCCTCGGACGGGCAGCCATGACCGACATAAGCGTGGGCCCGGATGAGGTCGAGACCCTCCTCGCCCTGGCCCGGGACGTGGCCCACGGCACCGAGCGCAAGTTCGCCCCGTTGGTCTCCTACCTGGTCGGCCAGTACGTGGTCGCCCGCATCCGCGACGGGGCGACCCGTCGCCAGGCTCTGGACGAGGCCGTCGACGTGGCCAACCGCCTCCTCGGCGGCCAACCCCCGGCCCCCACCACCCGGTCGCCCGCCCCCTGAGGCCCCGCCCCCTGAGTCCCCGCCCCCTGCAGGCCCGTCGCCGTCGCCGTGAGGCCCCCGCCCCCTCGAAGGGCCCAATGGTCGCCATGACCGTGGTCCCGACCGGGGCCCCACCCCCCTGCCCATCACGGGACGACCGCTACCTCGGCTGACCCTCCGCCTCCAGCACCACGGCGACGCCCTGGCCCACGCCGACGCACATGGTGGCCAGGCCGTAGCCGCCACCCCGCCGGCGCAGCTCGTGGACCAGGGTGGTCACGATCCGTGCTCCGGAGCAGCCGATGGGGTGGCCGAGGGCGATGGCCCCGCCGTTGGGGTTGACCAGCTCCGGGTCGAGGTCGGGCCACTCGGCCAGGCAGGCCAGGGCCTGGGCGGCGAAGGCCTCGTTCAGCTCGACCACCTTCAGGTCGCCCCAGCCGATGCCGGCCTTGTGCAGGGCCCGCTCGGCCGCCTCCACCGGGCCGAGCCCGTACAGCTGCGGCTCGATGCCCGACACCGCCCGTGACACCACCCGGGCCAGGGGACGGGCGCCCATGGCCGCCATCCCCGCCTCGTCGGCCAGGAGCATGGCCGCGGCCCCGTCGCTCAGGGGCGACGAGTTGCCGGCGGTGACCGTGCCCGAGTCCCGGAACACGGGCCGCAGCCCGGCCAAGGAGTCGGCCGACGTGTCGGTGCGGATGCACTGGTCGCGGTCGAGCTTCGCCCCGGAGACGGCGACGATCTCGGCCGCCATGCGTCCCGCGTCCCAGGCCGCGGCCGCCTTGACGTGGCTGGCGAGGGCGAAGAGGTCCTGGTCGTCGCGGGAGATCCCGCCCTTGCGGGCCAAGATCTCGGCCCCTTCCCCGAGCGTCACCGTCCAGTCCCGAGGCATGGCCGGGTTCACCAGCCGCCAGCCGAGGGCCGTCGTCACCGGCGACTGCTCGGCGGTGACCGACACCATCGGCGCCCGGCTCATCGACTCGACCCCGCCCGCGACCGCCACCGAGGCGTCGCCGACGGCGATGGCCCGGCTCGCCTCCACCACCGCTTCCATGCCCGAGCCGCACAGGCGGTTGACGGTGACGCCGGGCACGGTCACCGGCAGGCCGGACAGCAGGACCGCCATCCGGGCCACGTCGCGGTTGTCCTCGCCGGCCTGGTTGCCGGCGCCCATGAACACGTCGTCGATGGCCGACCGGTCGAGGCCCGGCAGCCGCTCCACCAGCGCGGCCAGCACCGTGGCCGCCAGGTCGTCGGGGCGGACGCCGGCGTAGGCGCCTCGATATCTCCCGATAGGAGTCCGCACTGCCTCGACGACGTACACCGCTTCGGTCACATCACCAGAGTGGCGCACTTCTGAGGAGTAGGGCGCCGAGGGACGGGTACGGTGCCAAAAGATGGACCCGGACCGAACCCTGCGGCCCACGACGGGACAGCTGCTCCGCCGTGGGCTCACCAAGCGGTGCCCCGTCTGCGGCAGCGGCCATCTCTTCGACGGCTGGTTCCGCATGAAGGAGCGCTGTCCCCGCTGCGACTACAAGTTCGAGCGGGAGGAAGGGTTCTTCCTGGGCGCCTACACCGTCAACCTGGCCATCTCCGAGGGCCTGCTGCTGCTCGTGGCCATCGTTCCCCTGATCTTCCTGCTCGGCACCAACCGCGACGTGAGCCTGTGGCCCATCGTCGGGATCGGGTTGGTGGCCGCCATCGGCGCGCCGCTCGTGTTCTACCCGTTCTCCCGCACCATCTGGTCGGCCGTCGACCTGGCCATGCGCTCTCAGGATCTTCCCGAACCGGCCGACCGCCACCACATCCGACCGACGGCGGGCTCGTGACCGAACAGGTCCTCGGCGGCCGCTACCGCATCGTCAGCCACGTGGCCAAGGGGGGCATGGCCGAGGTCTACCTGGGCCACGACCAGCTCCTCGACCGGCCGGTGGCGATCAAGGTCCTCGTCCCCGACCTGGCCCCCGACGCCACCTTCGTGGAGCGTTTCCGCCGGGAGGCCCAGGCCGCGGCCGGCCTCAACCACCACAACGTGGTGTCCGTCTACGACTTCGGGCAGGACGACGGGGCGTACTACATCGTCATGGAGTACGTCGACGGGCCGACGCTGCGCGACATCATCCGCAGCGAGGGGCCGATGGCGCCGACCCGGGTGATCGAGGTCGGGTCCGAGATCGCGGCCGGGCTGGCCGCCGCCCACCAGCGCGACCTCCTCCACCGGGACATGAAGCCGGCCAACGTGCTGATGACGGCGTCGGGGAACGTGAAGGTGGCCGACTTCGGCATCGCCCGGGCCGCCCACTCCGCCCGGGAGGGGCTCACCATGCCGGGGGCGGTGGTGGGCACCGCCACCTACCTGTCGCCCGAGCAGGCCATGGGCGAGGCCCTCGACCAGCGCTCCGACGTGTACTCGCTGGGGATGGTGCTCTACGAGATGCTGGCCGGCCGGGCCCCGTTCAGCGGGGACACCCCGGTGGCGGTCGCCTACAAGCAGGTCAACGAGGTCCCGCCCCCGCCGTCGACCTACAACCCCGACGTCCCGCCGTCGCTCGACGCCATCGTCATGCGGGCCCTGGCCAAGACACCGGGCAAACGCCAGCAGTCGGCTGAAGCCCTGCGGGCCGAGCTGCTCGACGTTCGTTTCGGCGAGGCCGAGCCGGACGCCACCGTGGTCGCAGCCGGCGCCGCCGGCGGGGCCGCCGGTGGAGCCCCCCTGGTCGACGCCGCCCCTACCGCGGTCGCGGCGGGCCCGGCCACGTCGATGATGCCCCCGCCCACGGGGGTCGACATGGGCCCGCCCCCGGCCGGTCCCCCCCGCCGGCCGATGGCCCCGGCGCCCTCGCCCTCGCCGTACGGACGACGCCGTTTGGGAGCGCTGGTGCTGCTCCTCCTGGCCGCGGTGGCGGCCATCGCCCTGATCAGCACCCTCGGGGGCGACGACAACGAGAACGCGGAGCCGGTCACGGTGCCGGGGGTCATCGGGTTCGACGTGAACGACGCGGTGGCGGAGATCAACCGGGTCGGGCTCAAGCCTCATACCGAGACCAAGAAGGAGCTCGACGGGGAGATCGACACCATCGTCGAGCAGGACCCCGTCGGCGGGACCTCGGCCAAGAAGGGCGACACGGTGAAGCTCTTCCTCCCCGCGGGCAGCTCGGAGACGAGCATCACCACCACGCCCACCACCGAGCCCACCACCACCCGGGCGCCTTCCACCACCCAGGCCACGACGCCGGCCACCGCGCCACCGGCGACCGCCGCGCCCACCACCTCCCCGCCGGTCACCCCCGCGCCCACCACCACCCCCACCGTCACCGCCCCACCCACCACCGAGGCGACGGTCACCTCGGTGGCGTTCTCGATCCCGGTGCCGGGGCCCGACCAGTCGGCGTCGGGACCGCAGCCGGGGCGAGGCCGCGACTAACCGGCGGCGGGCGAAGCCGGCGCCACGTCCGCGGGCACCGGCGGCGGCGCCATGAGCAGGGCTAGGGCGAAGCCGGTCAGCCCCGTCATCACGGTGACGCCGGCCCACAGCTCGACCGACCAACCCACGGTGCGGAAGGCGGCCAGCAGCCCGAAGTAGGCCAGCCACATCACCGGCGGCACCGCCGTGGCCCACGCCCGCAGGGCCCAGGGCCGGTCGTGGCCGGGCCGCAGGCGCCGGTAGAGGACGTCGGCGACCACGCCTGCGATCAGCGGGGCCAGGAAGGCGGGACCGAAGTCGAACGACTCGATGGCGGCGGTGAGGGTCGCCACCACGCCGAAGAGGAAGGCGAACGTCCCGAAGGGCACCGTCCACCGGCGGATGAGGAGCAGGGCCGGGGCCAGCAGGATGATCGTGGTCAGGAGGATGGCGGCATAGCCCTCCAGCTGCACCTCCTCCACCAGCCACGAGGCCAGGTCACGGTCGCGAAGCATGGAGGCGAAGTGGTAGGGCCCGCCAGTCATCGCCCCCGTGAGCAGGGGCGAGAAGACCATCAGGAAGAAGGCCACGCTGGCGGTGGTGATCGTGGCCGACAGGAGCACGGGCATGAACTCCCGGAAGCCCGGATCCCGACTGGCGGCGTTGTGCCAGGCCGACCGCAACGGGCTGGTGGTCACCAGCAGGCCGCCGCCGAAGAGGAGCAGGTGGGACGGGCTGAGGAGCGCCTCCAGGTCGACCTCGATGCCGAAGATGGTGTGCCAGACCATGTCGAACGCCCCGCCGAAGGCGAAGACGGCCACGCCGAGCAGGCCCAGGCCGTAGCCCACGGGGACGGCGGCGGCCAGGCCCTGCGCCCCCTGCGCCCGCCGGCGCTGCACCATCCACGTCATCCACAGGGCGGTGGTCACGAACCCGGAATAGAACAGGGCGTGCCAGGGCGTGAAGAACGTCTCCGGCTTGTCGTTGCTGTGGGCCCAGCCGTCGACGAAGATCCCGACGATCAGCCAGGTGGCGAAGACCATGGTGAGCAGGTCCTCCCGCCGGGTGGCCCGGGGCCGGGCGGCGGCGGGCGGCGGGTCAGTGACCGGCCCCGGGACAGCGCCGATGTCTTCCGCCGAGCGGGTCATTTCCCATCTCCCCCTGAGTGTGAGTCGCGGTCACGATACCGGTCGGAGGAATCGCGCCGGCGCCAGGGGAGACTGTTCCCCGATGGCCACTCCCGAGCAGGCGACGGCAGCCCTGGCCGCGGTGAGCGAGGCCGTGCTGGGGGTGGCGGGCGACCTGTCGGTGGTCACCGTCCTCCAGCGGCTGGCGGCCGCGGCCCAGGGCCTGGTCGAAGCCCGCTACGCGGCCATCGGCGTCCCCGACGAGGACGGCGACGGGTTCGCCCAGTTCATCCACGTGGGCATGAGCGAGGAGCTGGTGGAGGCCATCGGGCCCCTCCCCAAGACCCACGGCCTCCTCGGCTCGATGCTCCTCGACCCCGTCCCCTACCGCACGGACGACGTCCGGGCCGATCCCCGCTTCCGCTGGTGGCCGGCGGCCCATCCCCGGATGCGGTCGTTCCTGGGCGTGCCCATCGTGTTCAAGGGCGACGTGGTGGGCGCCTTCTACCTGGCCGACAAGGAGGGCGGCCGGTTCACCGACGACGACGAGTCGCTCATCGGCCTGCTGGCCGCCCACGCCGCCATCGCCATCGAGAACGCCCGCCTCTACGAGCAGAGCCGGGAGCTGAGCATCGTGGAGGAGCGCAACCGCATCGCCCTCGAGCTGCACGACGCCACCGCCCAGACCCTGTTCGGCATCCGCCTGGCGGCCGACACCGCCCTCGGCCTGCTCGTCACCGACCCCGAGCAGGCGGCGGCCGAGCTGGCCAACGTCCGCGATCTGGCCGGATCCGCCGCCGGCGAGCTGCGCTCGTTGATCTTCGCCCTGCGCCCGCCCGCCCTCGACGCCGACGGGCTCGTGTCCGCCCTGGGCAAACACCTCGACCTCCTCGGGCGCACCCACCGGCTGGAAGTGTCCCTCCACGCCCGGGACGACGGCGACGGGTTGGACGGGCTGCCCGCCGACCTCGAGGCCGACCTCTACCGGGTGGCCCAGGAGGCGCTCAACAACGTCGTCCGTCACGCGTCGGCCACGTCGGTGGCGGTGACGGTGTCGGCCACGGCCACCGGGGGGCCGGACTGCACCGTCACCCTCATCGTCGCCGACGACGGGGCCGGCTTCGACCCCGCCGCCCGCACCATACGGGCCCACCGCCTGGGACTGACGTCGATGGCCGTCCGCACCGCCCGCCACGGGGGCACGACCCGGGTGGAGTCCGCCCCCGGCCGGGGCACCACCGTCACCGCCGAGGTACCCCTCCCGTGATCCGGGTGCTGGTGGTCGACGACCACCCCATCGTGCGCCAGGGGCTGCGCTCTTACCTGTCCACCCGGGACGGCATCGAGGTGGTGGGCGACGCCGGCGACGGCGAGTCGGCCGTGGTTCTGGCCGCCGACCTGCGGCCCGACGTGGTGCTCATCGACCTGGCCATGCCCGGGATGGGCGGGCTGGCCGCCATCCGGGAGGTCGTCGCCCTCGGTCTGGGCACGCGCTTCCTGGTCCTGACCAGCTTCTCGTCGGAAGACCAGGTGATCCCCGCCATCCAGGCCGGTGCCGCGGGTTACTTGCTCAAGGACGCGGCCCCGGAGGAGGTGGAGGCGGCCGTCCGGGCCGTCCACGCCGGCGAGGGCCGCCTCGACCCGTCCCTGGCCGCGGTGGTGATGGCCGCCGCCGCGGGACGGGACCGCGCCGCCGACGACGGGGCCGCCGACGACGGCCTGGCCCGCCTCACGCCCCGGGAGACGGAGGTCCTCCGCCTCCTCGGCCAGGGCCTGTCGAACCGGGCCCTCGCCGAGCGCCTGTTCGTGTCCGAGAAGACGGTGAAGACCCACGTCAGCAGCATCCTGGCCAAGCTCGGCCTGGCCGACCGCACCCAGGCCGCCCTCTTCGCCGTCCACCACCGCCTGGTCGACGAGTGACAAGGCCCGACCGACCTGCGGGCGCCGAGACGACCGCGCCGCCTGGCCCAGGCACCGTCGGGAAGGCCTGCTGGCGCGCGATGTGAGCCGAACCTTCACGACCTACGAACGACTTCTGAACATGCCGTCCGTACGGTGGCGCCATGGGCTCGGGGCGGTGGTGGCGGGCGATGGTGGCCCACCTTGGCGGTCGCCATCGGGCGTCCCGTCTCGGTGCCCTTGGGGTCGCCGCGGGCCTGCTCGCCCTGACCGCCACCTGCGTAGCCTCGGCCCGGCTCGACGCCCGCTTCCGCAACCCGGACGGCATCCCCATCAGCCATCCCCGGCTGCAACCGGTGGTGGGCGTGGGGTTCGAGCTCTTCACCTCCCACAGCCCCGACGGCGCCTTCTCCACCGTCCTGCGCCAGACGCTCTACGCCTCGCCGGACGAGGTGACGCTGCTCGTCGTCGAGGCCGGGAGCGGTGATGTCGTCGGACGGTTGCCCGGCCCCCGGACCGGCGGGCGGCTGGACGACACCGGCTGGCGGGACCCGACCACGCTCTGGGTCAGCGTCGTCGACTACCCCGACACGTGCGTGGCCGCCTACGTCGCGTCTCCGCCGGCGTGGGAGTTCGTCGCCGACGACTGCCGGAACCGGCCCGCCGAGGCCAGAGCCACCCGGTGGCGGTGCCGCCTGCCCTCTCCCGACGGACTCCTGACCGCAAGCCAGAGGTACGACCGTTCCGGGCCGTGGGACTTCGGGGACGGGGCCCCGCCGGTCCCCGACGTGCGCATCGAAGACAGCAACGGCCGTTTCCTCGCCCAGATGGGGAACCTCAGCCTCGGGGGCTGGACGCGGGACGGGACACTGATCGTCGTCTCCGGCTCGGACCATCGCACGTACGCCATCTCACGGGCGGAGATCGACCGGGTCGTCGCCTGAGACCCGGCTGAGCGCGGCCGGCGCGGCCGTGGCACCGTTTGGTCGTGGATGCCCCCGATCGCCGGCCCGGGGTGCCCGGCGAGTGGCGACCGGTGCCGGGGCCGGTCGACCGCGAGAGCTTCGACCGGGCCCAGCGCCGCCACCGGCGGGCCAGCGGGCGGTGGACCCTGGCCTGCGCGGCGGCCGTCGCCCTGATCGGGGTCCCCCTAAGTGCCGCCCTCTCACCGCTCCTGGTGGCGGTGGTCGTGGTCCTCAACGACCTGGCCAACCTGGTGGTGCACACGCCCGACCTGCTCGGACCCTTCCGCGACGCGATCGACGGCGACCGGGTGGCGGACGTGCCCCGGCTGGTCGTGTCGGTGGCGGCGGTGCTCATCGTCCCCGGGGCGGTGGCGCTGACCGCCTGCTGGCTCGCCGTCCGCCGCCTCTTCCGCCACGCGGGGACGGAGGCCGAGCTCCTGGCCATGGGAGCCCGCGACCCGAGTCCGGCCGACGTGGAGGAGCACCAGCTGGTGAACGTGGTGGCCGAGATCGCCCTGGCCGGCGGTCTGGCACCGCCCCCCGTCTACGTGATCGACTCGCCCGTCGCCAATGCCGCCGTCACCGGCAACTCGCCCGCCGACGCGGCCGTGATCGTGACCCGGGGTCTGCTGGACGGACTGGATCGGGGCGAGACCCAGGGCGTGATCGCCCACCTCCTGGGGCGTGTCGGCAACGGCGACCTGGCCATCGCCCGCACCATCGCCAGCCTCATCTACACCCTCGGCCTGTGCTCGGCGGTGCTCACCGCCCCCACCGACCCTCGGGCCCGCCGGGCTCTGGGGCCCATCCTGCGACTGCTGGTGCGGCCCCGCTCCGCCGCCGAGCACCCCGAGCGGACGAAGGAGGCGGCCCTGGCCCTCCTGGAGGCGCAGGGCGGTGGCGGGGGCGAGACGATCGAGGCCAAGGGGTGTCTCAGCGTCCTGCTCCTGCCGTTGATGGCCGCCCAACTGGCCTTCGTCATGAACCAGCTCCTCTTCACCAGTTTTCTGGTGAACCCGCTGCTCCGGCGGGCGTGGCGGACCCGGTCGGCACTCGCCGACGCCACCGCGGTCGAGCTGACCCGCTACCCGGACGGCCTGGCCGCGGGCCTGCTCGCCCTCGGCGACGGCGGCGTCCCTCCCGGTGCCGAGCCGGTGGCCCACCTGTTCGTGGTCGGGTCGCCGCTGTTAGGTGAGGGGGACACCAAGCACACTTCGCCGCTGGCCGGCTTTCAGCCCAAGATGGGCCGGCGCCTCACCCACCTGCGGGCCCTGGGCGCCACCGTCGAGTTCGACGAGGGCCGGCCGCGGATGGGGCTGGGCGCCAAGCTGCTGCTCGTGGTGGTGGGTGGCCCCCTGGTGGTGCTGTTCTACGCCCTCATGCTCGGGATCTCGGTGGCCATGACCGGGATCGCCTTCGCCTTGTACATGATGTTCCTGGTCGGGCCCGTCTTCGTGCTCGACAGCCTGCTTCGCGGTGGCGGGTGATGCCCGTCTAGGACTTTGGGCGGCGCCGCCATCTAGCCTGCCCCCGACGATGGTGGTGCGGTGCCATCCGCTGTTCCCGGGAGTAGCCGATGTCGGTCCAGCAGACTCCAGCGCCGACCTTGTCGGTCGCGGCGCCCATCCCCCAGCACAAACTTCGCTGGCTCGTTCCTGCCCTCTGGACAGGGCTGGCGGTCATGATGCTCTTGCTCTTCCTCCTAGCCGGATTGTTGCTCGTGAAATCAGATCTTCTCTCCAGCAGCCGCATTACCGATGATCAGGCGAAGAGTCTTTGGGCCTTTCTCGGGGTCGCGCTGGGAGCCGTCGTGACGCTGATCGGGGCACTCCTCACCGAGCAACACAACCGTCGAACGGAAGCGCTCACGCGTGAGGCCGCCGAACGCGAACAGATCGCGCGGGAGAATCAGCAGGCGCTGGCCCGGGAAACCGAGCAGCGCCTCGTGATCGACACTGTCGCCCAGGTTCTGGAACTCATAACGGTAGAGGGAGTGTACGCCCCGAAGGCCCGCGTCGCCGGCGCCATCGCCACCCTGATGCAGCTCCGGAGCGGCACCGTCGCCATCAGAATTCTGGGCGAGCTGTGGACGGCCGACGCCATCGACCCCGACACCGCATGCTGGCTCATCGATCGCGTGGTCCAGGATTCCCTTGCTGGGCACTCGACATCGGACGACGCGAGGGACGCGATCGTCCTACTCGTCATGAATGCCGTCAAGATCCTTCCTGCGCCTGATGCTCCAAACCAATATGCCCATTTTTGGCCTGAATCGCTGAGGTCTAGTTGGCCTTCTCGCTTGTCATACTCAGCCAAGAATGCAATTGTTGTGGCGGCGGTCAATGTCTTGTTGGTCCGGGAGATTGCCTATTGGAAAGGTGGCGGCGGCAACCACTTTCCACTGCACATCCTTATTGGTGCCCTCGACGACCCCGCAATGAGCGGGCCGGCGGCGACTGTACTTGCCAAGCTCCTCGAGGTGGATGCTTTCGCCCTCATCGGACTCGAGCTGCCAGAAGTGACCCGGCAGCGCATCGGCTCGGCTGCCGGTCCCATCAACGCGTGGTTCGACCGCTTGCTCTCGCAGTTCGAACCGTGGGCGAAGGGGCAGCAGCCCGACCAGAGCGTGCAGACTGCGCCGGTCGCGGCCGTCGCTGATCAGGGCCTGGTTCTTTCCCAGCCCCCAGCGCCAGGCCTGGGCGGCGCTTAGGCACTCCGTTGAGACGTTTCCGCGCACTACGACTTCTCGACCGCCCTCCCTACGGTGCAACCCGAGCTCTTGGCTGGGGCGTCCGTCGTCAGGTTGAGATTCGTCGTCATCTCCGACTCGGGCAGTCGGCCTGCGCCATCTCACGAAGCAATTCGAAGGGATTCTCCGCGACGCCAGTGGATCGGCGGACGCGCCCGTCTAGGACTTTGGGCGGAGGCGGAAACCGGTCTGCGGCCCGATGCGCCGCGACGCGTTCGTCGGTCATCGTCGGAGGCATGACAACCAACAACGGACACCAACCCGTCGCCCTCGTCACCGGCGCCTCCCGGGGCCTGGGCCTGGCTCTCGCCCGGGCCCTCGCCGCCGAGGGGTGGGCCCTCGTGATCGACGCCCGGGGCGGCGCCGCCCTCCGGGCCGCGGCGCGGGAGCTCGCCCTCGTCACCACGGTGCGGGCCATCGCCGGCGACGTCGCCGACGAGACCCACCGGCGGGACCTGATCGCCGCCGTCCACGACTTGGGCGGCCTCGACGCCCTCGTCCACAACGCCAGCGTCCTCGGCCCGAGTCCCCAGCCGGCGCTCGCCGACTACCCCCTGGCCGTGTTCGAGTACGTCTACGCGGCCAACGTCCTCGGGCCGCTGCGCCTCACCCAACTGGCCCTCCCCGAGCTCCGGCCGGGCGCGGCCGTGGTCGCCGTCACGTCGGACGCCGCGGTCGAGGCCTACGGGGGATGGGGCGGCTACGGGTCGTCGAAGGCGGCATTGGAGCAGGTCACGAACATCCTCGCCGCCGAACACCCGGGGTTGCGGGTGTACCGGGTCGACCCCGGGGACATGAACACCCAGCTCCAGGCCGAGGCGTTCCCCGGCGAGGACGTCTCCGACCGCCCGCCTCCGGAGGAGAGCGTGCCCGGGCTGCTGCGGGTGATCACCGGCGATCTGCCCAGCGGCCGCTACCAGGCCCGGGACTTGGCCCCCATGGCCCCCATGGCGGCCGCGGCCGCAGCGGCGGGATGACGGCCGTGCTCGCCGCTGCCCCTCCCCTACCGACCGGCGTCGGGGCCGGCCTCCTCCCCGTCGACTTCGAGCTGCCCGACGACCTCATCGCCACCGAGCCGGTGGAGTCGGCCGGCGGCGGTCGGGACGACGCCCGCCTCATGGTCGCCCGCGGCGACGACCCCGCCCTCGTCCACACCACCTTCGCCCGCCTGGGCGACTTCCTCGAGCCGGGCGACCTGCTGGTGGTCAACACGTCGGCGACCCTGCCCGCGGCCGTCCCCACCGTGGGCGTCGACGACGGCCTGGTCGTGCACCTGTCGACCGAGCTCCCCGGCGGGCTGTGGCTGGTGGAGCTGCGGCGGCCGGTCGGCGCCGGCACCGAGCCCTTCTTCGACGGACAGGCCGGCCGCCGCCTGTCCCTCCCTGGGGGCGGCTCCGTCGACCTCCTCGCCTCCTACCCCGCCGGGGGACCGCCGGCCCGCCTGTGGTTCGCCGTCCTCCGCCTTCCGACCCCCACCGTCACCGCCTACCTCGCCCGCCACGGACGCCCGATCCGCTACGGCTACGTCCGCCGACCCTTCCCCATCTCCGCCTACCAGACGGTGTTCGCCCGCCAACCGGGCAGCGCCGAGATGCCGAGCGCGGGCCGACCGTTCACCGCCGCCCTCGTCACCGATCTGGTCAGCCGGGGCGTGGGTGTCAGCCCCATCGTCCTCCACACCGGCGTGTCGTCGGCCGAGCCCGGCGAGCTTCCGTACCCGGAGCGCTTCCGGGTGCCGACCGAGACGGCCGAGCGGGTCAACGCCACCCGCCAGGCGGGGCACCGGGTGATCGCGGTCGGCACCACCGTCACCCGGGCCCTGGAGACGGCGGCCGACGAGCGAGGACGGGTCCACCCGGCCCACGGCTGGACCGAGCTGGTGATCACGCCCGAGCGGGGGACGAGGGTGGTCGACGGCCTCGTCACCGGCTGGCACCCGCCGGCCGGGTCCCACCTCATGCTGGTGGAAGCGGTGGCGGGACGGGCTGCGGTCGAGCGGAGCTACGCGGCCGCGGTCGAGGAGCGGTACCGGTGGCACGAGTTCGGCGACGTGCATCTGGTGCTTCCCCAAGTCCGTACGATGAAGGGGTGATGTTCCGCCTCGAACAGCGATTCCCAGCGCCGGTGGACGACGTCGAGGACGCCTACGTCGACGCCGACCTCTTCGCCCACCTGCACGGCCTGGCCGACCTGGGCCGGCCCGAGTTGCTCGACAAAGCCGACGAGGGCGCCACCGTCCGCCTCCGGGTGCGGTACGCCTTCACCGGCGAGCTGGGGCCCCCGTTGTCGTCGCTGGTGGAGCCGGCCCGGATCACCTGGGTCGAGGAGTCGACGCTCGACCGGTCCACCCACCGCACCGAGTTCCACATCGTGGCCGACCACTATCCCGACCGCCTCCGCTGCCACGGCACCGTCGAACTGTGCGACGACGGCGCCGGTGGCACCCTCCGGGTGGCCGAGGGCAAGCTCGAGGTGAAGATCCCCTTCGTGGGGGGCAAGGTCGAGCGGGCGGTGGTCGACAGCCTCACCGATCAGGCCGCCACCCAGGCCCGGGTGGTGGGCGAGTGGCTGGTCAGTCGGCGGCAGGCGCAGGCATGAGGCCGGCGGCCGGTTCCGGCGGGCATCGGCCGGCGGCCCGCTCCTCATCCCGGAACCGCACCAGGTGGTCGCGGACGGCCTCGCTGATGGCCCGCAGCTGCCCCGCCTGCTCCTCGCTGAGCTGATCGAAGAGGTGGCTGCGAACACCCTCCACGTGACCGGGGGCGGCCGCGGCCAGGGCGTCGAACCCCTTGTCGGTGAGCACGGCCATCGACCCACGCCGGTCGGTGGGACACGTCTCCCGCCGCACCCAGCCCTCCTCCTCCAGCCGGGCCACGGCGTGGGAGATGCGGCTGCGGGACGACTGCGACCGCTCCGCCAGCTGGCTCATGCGGAGGGTGCGGTCGGGGGCCTCCGACAGCCGGACGAGGATCTCGTAGTACCCGTGCGGAATGCCGGCGTCGCGCTGGAGCTCGTGGTCGAGCGTCTCGAACAGGAGCTGGTTGGCATCGAGAAAGGCGCGCCACGCCCGCTGCTCGTCGTTGCTCAACCAGCGGGGCCCGGCCATGCCGTCAAGACTATGGGCTCGGCGTAGCCACCGCCCCGCCTCGGCCCGGCCCGCCCGGCCCCGCCGGAATAGTTGAGCATTCAATTACGCTGATAGAGGAGGACCGGAAGGAACCGAAAATGCCCATCACCCGCTTGAACCACGCCGTCCTCTACGTCCGCGACGTCGCCCGCAGCGTGGCCTTCTACACCGAGGCCCTCGGGTTCCGCCTGCTGCCCATGACCCCGGACGGGTTCTCGGGCGCGGCCTTCCTCCAGGCGCCTGGCTCCACCAACGACCACGACATCGGGCTGTTCGAGATCGGCTCGGCTGCGGCCCCGTCGGCCGCGGGACGGTCGACCGTCGGCCTCTACCACCTGGCCTGGGAGGTCGACACCCTGGCCGAGCTCGAGCGGCTGGCCGGAAGTCCTCCAGGACCGAGGGGCGTTGGTGGGCGCAAGCGACCACGGCACCACCAAGAGCCTGTACGCCACGGATCCCGACGGCCTCGCCTTCGAGGTGGCGTGGATCGTGCCCGCCGACCTCCTCGACGAGGCGGCTCTCGACGCCCGCAAGAGCATCCGCCGGCTCGACCTCCGGCAGGAGATGGAGCGCTACGGGGCGACCACGGTGGGTGGAATCTGAGCATCCGGGTCTGACCGGCGGGGTGCCGGCCGAGGGGATGTGGCCCGCGGCGGCGGCGCCCGGGTAGCTTGGGTCTGTCCCCCTCGCTGTTCGCCTGTGCCCGAATCCGAGGAAACGCCGGCCCCGGAGGTCGATGACCGCACCGCTCCGACGTTCGATCTTGCTCCCGGTCATGCTGACGGTCCTCGCGCTCGTCGTGGGTACCGTCGGTGCCGGCGCGGACGAGATCGGCGACAAGCAGGCGGAGGCGGAGATCGTGGCCGGACGGCTGGCCGAGCAGGCCCGCACCATCGTCGCCCTCGACAAGGAGCACCGGGCCGCGGAGGACCGTCTGGGCCAGGTCCAGGTCGCCCTCGACCAGGCGGAGATGGAGCTGGTGGGCGCCTCGACCCGGCAGGAGGAGGCCCGCCGGTTGCTGGTGGCCCACGCCCAGGCCGCCTACGTCAGCGGAGGGTCGGTCTCCTTCGTCGGCAACTTGGCCAACGGCGCCGCGCCCGACGGCGTCGCCCGCAACACCTACATGCGCTTCGTGACGGGCGAGGACCGGCAGGCGGTGGGCCGCATGCGGGCCGCCCGGGAGGACCTCGAGATCCGCCGGTCCCAGCTCGACTCCGCCCGCCGCCGGGCCGCCGACCAGGCCGACGTCGTCGGCGGCGACCTGGAGGAGCTGCAGCACGCCATGACCGCCCAACGGGCCCAGGTGGCCAGGGTCGACGGCGAGCTGGCCAGCCTGATCACGGCCGAGCAGGCCCGGGCCGAGGAGGCCGCCCGCCAGCAACGGGCGTTGCGGGACGCGGAGGCGGCCGCCGCTCGGGCCACGTCCCCGCCGGCCGCGGCCGCCGCGGCCCCGTCGGTGCTGGCCGCGGCGTCGACACCGGCGCCGTTGGTGGCCCTGTCGATGGAGGAGGCGTTCGCCTGCATCCGCCAGTTGGAATCGGGCAACAACTACTCGTCGCCCGGGGGCGGCGCCTACCAGTTCCTCGACGCGACCTGGCAGTCCCTCGACTACACCGGATCGGCCCAGGACCATCCCCCGGCCACCCAGGACGAGGGCGCCCGCCGCCTCCAGGCCCGCAGCGGCTGGGGCCAGTGGACGACTGCCCCCCTCTGCGGCCTGATCTGACGGCCCGCCCCGCCCTCACCTCGCCGAACCGGTGACGGTTAGCGCCCTGTGGGGGCTGTAGGCGTCACCGGTTGGCCGAACCCGCCGAACCGGTGACGGTGAGCGCCCTGTGGGGGCTGTAGGCGTCACCGGTTGGCCGAGCCCGCCGAACTGGTGACGGTTAGCGCCCTGTGGGGGCTGTAGGCGTCACCGGTTGGCCGAGCCCGGGGGCGGCTATTTCTTGAACTTGGCCCGGCCCGTCCGCCAGAGGAGGAGGCGGTCGAGGAGGGCGCCGAGGACGGCAGTGATGGCCAGGACGCCGATGAGGGGCGCCCTCACGGAGCCGACGACGTAGCCGATCCGCACCGACTGGCCGTTGTCGAGCAGGAGGGCGAGCAGCACGATCACCGTCAGGGCCAGCCCGACGATGCGGGCTATCTCCCGGTTGTCCCTCGGCCTGTCGCCCTCCGCCACGCAGCGAACGTACCCCACACCCGCCGAGGGTCAGACGAAGGGTTTCTCGTCCCCCTGGTCGAGGCCGATGATCACCCGGTTGGCCCGGTCCCACGTGATGTAGTTCCACGCCCAGCTGGTGAGCACCGACACCCGGTTGTGGAACCCGACCAGGTACAGCAGGTGCAGGACCAGCCACGCCACCCACCCCAGGGTGCCGTCGACCCGGAGCCCGAGGGGCAGCTCGGCCACCGCCGACCGGCGCCCGATGGTGGCCATGATGCCCTTGTCCTTGTAGTGGAACGCCCGGGTGGGACGGCCTTTCATGCGGGCGGCGATGTTCTTGGCCGCCCGCCGTCCCCCCTGCATGGCCACCTGGGCCACTTGGGGCAGCGCCCGCCCGTCCTTGCCCTGCGACCCGGCCAGGTCGCCGATCACGAACACCTCGGGCCGACCGGGCAGCGACAGGTCGGGCAGCACCGTGACCTGGCCGCCCGCGGCCCTGGTCGACGCCCAGGGCGTCGGCCAGGGGGCTGGCCCGCACGCCCGCCACCCACACCGTGGTGGCCGTCGGGATGAACGTGCCGTCGACGAGATGGACGCCGTCGGCCGTCACCGACGCCACCGTGGCTCCGATCCGCACCTCCACGCCCCGCGCCTCGAGCACCTTGCGGGCCTCCTGCTGGGAGCTCGCCGAGAACCCGGGGAGGAGGTTGTCGCCCATCTCCACCAGCACCACGTGGGCCCGTCCCAGTCCCGAACCGGCGTAGTCCTTGGCCAGCACCATGTGGAACAGCTCGACGTAGGCGCCCGCCAGCTCCACTCCCGTCGGCCCGCCCCCGGCGATCACGACCGTGAGCGCCCCCTGGTCGACGAGGGACGGGTCGCGGGCGGCCCGCTCGAACTGGCGCAGGACGTGGTCGCGCAGGCGCACCGCCGCGGGCAGGGTCTTGAGGGTGTAGGCGTGGTCGGCCACGCCCGGCACGCCGAAGTCGGCCGGCACCGTGCCTGCGGCCAGCACCAGGTAGTCGTAGGACAGGCGGCGGCCGTCGTCGAGCTCGACCAGGCGGCCATCGAGGTCGACCGACTCCACCGTCGCCATGGTGACCTGCACGTTCGACTCGTCCCGGACGATGGAGCGCACGCTGTGGGCGATGTCGTCGGCCGACAGCCCGGCGGTGGCGACCTGGTAGAGCAGGGGCCAGAAGCCGTGGTAGTTGTTCCGGTCGACGAGGGTGACGTCGACCGGAAGGGCGGCCAGGGCCCGGGTGGTGCTCAGCCCGCCGAAGCCTGCTCCCACGACGACGACGTGCGGTCGGCCCCGATCCAAGGTTTTGCCTGCCATCGAAACGATCATCCCGCACCGGGGACCGCTTTTTCGACCTGGCGGACGAGGCCAGTAAGGCCGGGATCACGATGACCGGCACGCGGGAGCACCGCCGGGGCCAGGGCGGGCGACGGTCCGACGACGCCGCTGGCCGCGGCCCACCAGCGCCCTGCCGCCGGGGCAAGTGGACCCTAGGATGCCCCGGTGGGTGCTACGAGGTCGTCCGGCAGGCCTGCTCGAAGCGGTCGGATGAGGCCGTCGGTGCTCGTGGGGGCGCTGGTGCGGCTGCGGGCGGCGACCAGGGACGATGTCGGCGAGCTGGTGCGGATCCGGGCGACGCCCGAGGTCTTCGCCCGGTGGCGGGGCGGCGACGACCTGGTGGCGTCCGTGGAGGAGGACTTCGACGACCCCGACGTGACCGGCTACGTCATCGAGCTCGACGGCCGCACCGCGGGGTGGATCCAATGGGAGGCGGAGGAGACGCCCGACTACCGCCACGCCAGCCTCGACATCTTCGTCGACCCCGCGGTGCACGGTCGCGGCGTCGGCCCCGACGCGGTCCGCACGCTGGCCCGGCATCTCTTCCGGGACCACGGTCACCACCGCCTGGTCATCGACCCCGCAGCCGACAACGCGGCGGCCATCCGGGCCTACGCCAAGGTCGGTTTCCGCCCTGTCGGGATCATGCGCCGCTACGAACGGGGCTCCGACGGCACCTGGCACGACGGCCTCCTCATGGACCTCCTGGCCGACGAGCTTGTCGAGTAACGAGGGCGAGGGCGTGGCTGCCCCCCCGAGCGTCAACCGGCCGCGGCTCGGGCGGCGAACTCGAGGGCGCCGGCGGGGCCGGCGCGGTCGCCCAGGCCGGCGGTGACCACGAAGTCGGGCCGGCCGTATTCGGGCAGGCCGGGGTAGCCGGCCAACGTCGCCGCCAGCTCGCGCCGCACCCGCTCCACCAGGCCCGCCATGTGCGCCACTCCCCCACCCAGGACGATCCGCTCGGGCGCGAAGGCGTAGACCGCGTTGCGCAGGCCGGCGGCCAGGTAGGCGGCCTCCAGGTCGAGAGCTGCCTCCCGCCGTCCGCCCTCGAGCTCCTCCGGCCGGCACCCCCAGCGGGCGGTCATGGCCGTGCCGCTGGCCATCCCCTCCAGGCAGTCGCGGTGGGCGAAGCACGCCCCGTCGTAGGCGTCGCCGGGCTGCCGGGGCACGGTGACGTGGCCCATCTCCGGATGGAGGAGGCCGTGGACAAGGACGCCGTCGACCACGATCCCCATCCCGATACCGGTCCCAATGGTCACGTAGACGAAGTCGGTCAACCCCCGGGCCGCCCCCGCCGCCCCCTCGGCCAGGGCCGCCCCGTCGACGTCGGACCCGATCCCCACCGGCACGCCGGGGAACGCGGCCCGCACCGGCGCGAGGACGTCGACGCCGGCCCACGCCCGCTTGGGGGTCTCCAGCAAGTGGCCGTAGGAGGGAGCGTCGGGCCGGAGGTCGACCGGCCCGAAGGCGGCCACGCCGATGGCTGCCAGCGGCCCGTGCTCGTCGGCCATCGTGCGCAGGCGGTCGACGGCCCATCCCAGCGTCTCGTCCGGCGCCGTCGTCGGGTGCCGGTCGAGGGCCACGACTCCCCCCGGGCCGTCGCCGACGACGCAGATGACCTTGGTGCCCCCGAGCTCGATTCCCCCGAGGAGACGGCTCAGTGCCCGGCCGACTTCCGGGTGTTCAGCTGGTCGAAGCCGACGGCCACCAGGATGAGCACGCCGATGGCGATCTGGAGGTAGAAGGCGTTGATGGCCAACAGGTTGCCACCGTTGTTGAGCACCCCCATGATCAGCGCCCCGGTGGCCGCACCCAGGGCGCTCCCCTTGGCGCCGAACAGGCTGGCCCCGCCGATCACGCAGGCGGCGATCGCGTTCAGCTCGAAACCGGTGCCGGCCGTCGGGATGCCCGCACCCAGGCGGGAGGTGAGCAGGAAGCCGCCGACGCCCGCCAGCAGGCCGGAGATGGCGTAGACCGACACGGTGACGACCCGCACCGGCACCCCGGCCAGGCGGGCCGACTCCGGGTTCGATCCCACCGCGTAGATGTACCGCCCGAACACGGTGCGGGTGAGCACGAAGTGGATCGCCACCGTGATGACCACCGCGAACACGAGCAGGTTGGGGATGCCGACGAGGTTGCCGTTGGCGATCTCCTCGAAGCCCTTGGGCAGGGGTCCGACCGTCTTGGCGTCGGTGATCACCAGGACGATGCCTCGGGCGATCCCGAGCATGCCCAGGGTGGCGATGAACGGGGGCAGCTTGGCCTTGGTGACGAGCAGGCCGTTGATCAGCCCGAGCCCGGTGCCGAGCAGCACGCCGACCAGGATGGCCAGCGGGATCGGCCAGCCCGCCACCAGCAGCTGGGCCGTGACCGCGCCCGACAGGGCCAGGACCGACCCCACCGCCAGGTCGATCCCCGCGGTCAGGATCACCAGCAGCTGACCCACCGCGATGATGCCGAAGATGGCCACCTGGCGGGCCAGGTTGGACAGGTTGTTCCCGGTGAGGAAGTCGCCGCTGGCCAGGGTGAGCGCCCCCACCGCCACGAGGAGTACGACCAGGCCCCCGCTCTCCCGCCCGGCCACGTCGCCCAGGGTCATCACCCGGTTGACCGTCGCCGGCTCGCCCGGCTCGTCGGGCGGTTCGATCCCCACCGCCGGCCCGCTGCGGATGGTGGTGGTGAGCACCGGCTCGCGCCACATGAGCTTGGCCATCAGTCGTGCACCTCTCCTTCTGGCACCTCTCCGTTCGGGGCGGCCGGAGCGGCTGGTCTGGCCCCGCCCCCGCTGGCCAGCCGCAGCACGTCCTCCTCCGACGCCGACCGCCCCAGCTCCCCGGCCACCGCCCCGTCCTTGAGGACGAGGATGCGGTCGGCCAGCCCCAGCAGCTCGGGCAGGTACGACGACACCACGATGATCCCCAGCCCGGCCGCGGCCAGGTCGCCGATCACCGTGTACAGCTCCCCCTTGGCGCCCACGTCGATGCCCTTGGTGGGCTCGTCGAACACCAGGATCTTGGGCTTGGTCAGCAGCCACCGGGCCAGCAGCACCTTCTGCTGGTTCCCGCCGGACAAGGTCGACACCGGCTGGTCGTAGGAGCCGGCCCGCAGGCGGAGGCTGTCGAGCAGCTTGTCGGCCTCCTCTCCCATCTCCTTCGGTGGGAGCAGGCCGTGGCGGGAACCCCGGCGGAGGCTGGCGATGGTGACGTTCTCCCGGATCGACAGCTCCGGCAGCAGGCCCAGCACCTTGCGGTCCTCGGTGAGCAGGCCGATGCCGGCGTTCATCATGGTTCGGGGTCCGGTGGGCTTCACCGCCACCCCCTCCACCTCGATCTCGCCGGCCACGATGGGGGTGGCCCCGAACAGCGACAGCAGCAGCTCGCTCCGGCCCGAGCCCAGCAGGCCGCCGATGCCGAGGATCTCGCCGCCCCGCAGGTCGAAGTCGATCGTGGGGCCGTCGGCCTCCCGCTGCAGGCCCCGCACCCGGAGCAGCGGCGTCCCCGGCTCCTTCTGGGTGTCGGGGTAGAGCGACGTGATCTCTCGGCCGACCATGGCCGTGATGAGCTTGTCCTCGTCGTAGGCCGACATGGGGCCGCTCTCCGACAGGCCACCGTCGCGCAGCACCGTCACCCAGTCGCCGATCTCGAACATCTCCTCCAGCCGGTGGGTGACGTAGAGCATGGCCACCCCGGCCTCCCGCAGCCGCTTGATGTGGTCCATCAGCCGGGCCGACTCGGACTCGGTGAGGGCGGTGGTGGGCTCGTCGAAGACGATCACCTTCACCACGTCGGCGGTGAGGACCTTGGCGATCTCCACCAGCTGGCGGGTGGCGGCGGGGAGGCGCTCGACGATGGCGTCGGGCGAGACGTTGTGGAGGCCGACGTCGTCGAGCGCCTTGCGGGCCCGCTCCTTGAGGTCGCCCTTGTCGAGGATCCCCCGGTGCGACGGCAGCCGGCCCATGAACAGGTTCTCCGCCACCGACAGGTGGGGCAGGAGGCTCAGTTCCTGGTAGACGGCCTGCACCCCGGCCTCCCGCAGGGCGGCGGGCGTGGGCGAGGCCACCGGCTCACCGTCGATCACGAACGT
The DNA here is from genome assembly GCA_963829165.1 of uncultured Acidimicrobiia bacterium. Lineage (GTDB taxonomy): Bacteria > Actinomycetota > Acidimicrobiia > Acidimicrobiales > AC-14 > JAXDMK01. Next base: position 852,909 of record CAWHIC010000007.1, read on the forward strand.
GCCCGCGTCGGCCTTGTGGGCGCCGGTGAGGACCTTGATGAGGGTGGACTTGCCCGCCCCGTTCTCGCCCGCCAGGCAGTGGACCTGCCCCGGCAGCAGGCGGAGGTCGACGTTGGAGAGGGCCTGGACGGGTCCGAAGGCCTTGGAGATGCCCTGCAGCTCGAGCACGGCGGTGCGCTCGGCCGCCGGCGGGGGCGCGGTGGTGGCGCTCATGACCCCGCCTGCACGGTCGGCGGCTCGAGCAGCTGCTTGACCTCGGCGTCGTCCATGTTGTCCTTGTCGGCGACCACCGCCCCCGGGTCGAGCACCCGCGGCGGGATGCGATCGACGGTGGCCATGCCCGCCTGGAGCACGCCCTGGTAGCCGAAGAAGTACGGGTTCTGCACCACGAGGGCGTCGATCGACCCGTCGGCCAGGGCCGCGTTCTCCTGGGGGTCGGAGTCGAAGGCCACCACCGGGACGCGCTCGGCGGCATTGTTGTCCTTGATGGCCCGGGCCGCCCCCACCCCGGACGTGTTGTTGTCGGCGAAGACGCCGAGCAGGTCGGTGTTGGCGGTGAGGGCGTCGTTGACCTGCGACGCAGCGGTGTTGATGTCGTTGTTGTTGAACCGTTGGAGGGACGAGTCGACGTTGGGGCACTTCTCGGCCAGGCCCGACCGGAAGCCGGCGTCCCGGTCGACCAGGGACTGGATGCCCGCCACCGACGACTCGACCAGAACCTTGCCCGTGGTCTTGTTGGCGGCGGTGAGGAAATCGCACATCTTCCGTCCCGCCTGCTCGCCGGCCTTGACGTTGTCGGTGCCGATGAAGCCCTCCGACGCGGTGGTGACGGCGGTGTCGACCGTGATGACCTTGATGCCCGCCGATCGAGCCCGGTCGATGGCCGAGTTGAGGGCCGACGACGAGTTGGGGGCGATGACGATGCCGGCGACGCCCCGGGAGATCGAGTTCTCCACCAGTTGGACCTGCTCGTCGATGTTGGTCTCCGACGTCGGGCCGAAGGTGCTCACCGACAGGCCGAAGTCGCCGCCCGCCTGTTTGGAACCGGCCAGCATCACCTGCCAGAAGGACGAGTCGCTGGCCTTGATGATCACGTCGATCTTCTTGCCACCGGCCGCCCCGCCCGAGCCGCCCCCTCCCCCGCCGCCGTCGGACGAGCCCGTGGCCCGTCCCGCCACCACCCCCAGCACCGCCGCCACCAGGGCGATTGCAGCCACCAACGAGAGCGAGAAGACGGTGCGGGTCTTGGCCATTTGGGAGGCACCTCCGTGCTGACTCGAACCGCATCCTTACGCCGCGCCGGATAAATGTGAAATGGCCGTCGTCGTCAGTCCGGGAGGAGGGGGACGGTGAAGCCCTCGTGACGGCCGAGGAGCACGGCCCGGGACACGGCCTTGGTGCCGAAGCGCTCCCGCACGTCGTCGAGGGCCATGTCGAGGGCGGCCGCGTCGATGCCGTCGAAGGGGAGGGGGAGCTGGACGGCGTCGTCGTTGTCGAGGTTGGTGACGGCGACGCCCACCAGGGTGATCCCCTGGCGCTCGATCAGGGGCGTGGCGCTGGTGAGCAGGTCGCGGGCCGCGGCCAGGATCGCCCGGGTGTCGGCCGTGGCCCGGGCGATGGTGTGGGAGCGGGTGGCCCGGGAGAAGTCGTCGAAGCGCAGCCGGAGGACGACGGTGCGGCCCACCCGGTGGGCGGCGCGCATGCGGCGGGTGACCCGGTCGACGATGGCCACCAGGGACGCGTCGATGTCGGCCGGTGACTTCGGCGACCGGCCCATGGCGTGCTGCGATCCCATCGAGCGCCGGCGCCGCCCGACCACCACCGGCCGGGGATCCCGGTTGTGGGCGAGGGCGTGGAGGTGGCGCCCCGACGCCCGCCCGAGGATCGACACCAACGCTCCCTCCGGCAGCCCGGCCACCTCGCCCACGGTGAGAACTCCCCGGCGGCGGAGCTTCTCGGCCGTGATCGGGCCCACGCCCCAGAGGCGCTCGACGGCCAGGGGGTGGAGGAACGCCAGCTCCTTGTCGGGCGGGACCACCAGCAGACCGTCGGGCTTGGCCACCGCGCTGGCCACCTTGGCCAGGAACTTGGTGCGGGCCACGCCGACGGTGATGGGCAGGCCGACCCGCCGCCGCACCTCGCTCCGCAGCCGGATGGCGATCTCGAGCGGCGTCCCCGACACCCGCCGCAGCCCGCCCACGTCGAGGAACGCCTCGTCGATGGAGATCCCCTCCACCAGCGGCGTGGTGTCGTCGAACACCTCGAACACGGCCTTGCTCGCCTCCGAATAGGCCGACATCCGGGGCGGAACCACGATCGCCCACGGGCACAGGCGCCGGGCCTGGGCCCCACCCATGGCGCTGCGCACGCCGTAGGCCTTGGCTTCGTAGCTGGCCGCCAGCACCACCCCGCCCCCGACGATCACCGGCCTTCCCCGCAGGTGGGGCGAGTCCCGTTGCTCGACCGAGGCGTAGAACGAGTCGAGGTCGGCGTGGAGGATCGTGGCTCCTTCGTCCCCGGACACGAACATATGTTCGCACAGCCCTACGACATCGTCAGCTGCCGGAGCGGACGGAGTGGGCGACGCCGCCGGACACGGTCGACGTCGCCGTGGCGCCGGGCAGGGCGAAGGGGACGGGACGGTTGGTGGTGGTGCCGTCGCCCATCTGGCCGTAGGCGTTCCAGCCCCAGGTCCAGGTCTGGCCGGTGGAGTCGACGGCCAGCGAGTGGTACGAGCCGGCGGCGATCTCGGTGAGTGGCCGGCCGATGCCGAGGGCGGCCACCACCGGCCGGCGGGTATCCGTGGCGGAGCCGGTGCCGAGTTGGCCGACGCCGTTCCAGCCCCAGCCCCACAGCCCGCCGTCGCCCCCGAGGGCGAGCGTGTGGAAGACGCCGGCCGCCACCTGGGTGACGCCGGCCGGGCCGGGCACGGCCACCGGCTGGCGGCGGTCGATCGTGGTCCCGTCCCCCAACTGCCCGTAGTAGTTCCAGCCCCACGAGGCGACGCCGCCGGCCTCGGTGGCGACCACGCTGTGGTACGCCCCGGCGGCGATGGCGGCCACGCCCGTCAGCCCGGGCACCTGGATGGGGAACGGGGTGTCGAACGACGACGTGTTGCCGAGCTGGCCGACGCCGTTCCAGCCCCACGACCACACGGTGCCGTCGGCGGTGAGGGCCAGGCTGTGGCCGGTGCCGGCCGCCACCGCCACCACGTCCTCGAGGCCGGTGACTCGCACGGGACCGGTCCGGGTGACGGTGGTGGCATCGCCCAGCTGGCCGAAGTGGTTCCACCCCCACGCCCACACGGTTCCGTCGGACCTGAGGGCCAGGCTGTGGAACGCGCCCGCCGCCACCTGGGTGACGCCGTTCAGCGACGTCCCGCCCACCCGCACCGGACCCGCGCCCGACGTCGTCCCGTTGCCCAGTTGGCCGAGCACGTTGTAGCCCCAGGCCCAGACGGTGCCGTCGCCCCGGAGGCCGACGCTGTGATAGCCGCCGGCGGCCACCTTGGTGAAGCCCGACATCGCCCCCACCGCCGGCGCCTGCCCGAGGACGTTCCAGCCCCAGCCCCGGGCCGGTCCCGGCGGCCGGCCGGCGGCCACCCCGGCCACCCGACGGACACGGTTGTTGTCGGAGTCGACCACGAGCAGGTTGCCATTGACATCGACGGCGAGGGCCGAGGGGTTGGTGAAGGTGGCGTCGAGCGCGGGACCGCCGTCGCCCCGGAACCCCTTGCCCCCCGAGCCGGCGACGGTGGTGATGACGCCGTCGAGGTCGACCTTGCGGATGCGGGGGCCGTCGGTGACGAAGAGGTTCCCGTGGGGGTCGAGCGCCATCCGGGACGGCGTCATGGAGGCATCGACCGCCCGACCGCCGTCACCCCCATACCCGGCGACACCGGAGCCGGCCACGGTCGTGATCACGCCCGACCGGTCGATCTTGCGCACCCGATAGTTGCCGGTGTCGACGAAGAAGATGTTGCCCCAGGCGTCGGTCTGGACGCTGGCCGGCCCGCTCACCATCGCCGTCGAGGCGGCCTCGCCGTCGCCCGAGAACCACCGTTGCGGACCGCCGACGACGGTCGTGATGATCCCGGTCGACGGGTTGACTCGGCGCACCCGGTTGTTCTGCTCGTCGGTGATGTAGACGGTGCCGTCGGCGGTGACCGCCAGCCCGTTCGTCATCGGCAGTTGGGCGGCGGTGGCAGGGCCGTTGTCGCCCGCGGCGCAGTCCACCCAGTACTTGCACGGCACCCCGGCCTTGCCCGCCACCAGGTGCAGCACGCCGCCGCCGTTGACCCGGTAGACCTGGCCCTGGTTGATGGCGACGTAGAGCTGGCCGCCGGGACCGGTGGTCAGGACGCGGGGGCTGGCATAGGTGCCGAGGGCGGTCAGGCCGTCGGCCGGCGCGACCCCGGAGTCGCCCGACACGGTGGTCTTCACGCCGGACGCGTCGATCCGGTGGATGCGGCCCATCGCGCTTTCGCCGACGTACCACGTGCCGTCGGCCGCGGCTGCCACCGACCCTGGCCGCGACATCTCGATGTCGACCGCCGGGTGGCCATCCCATGCCTGGGCGCTGCCATAGCCGACGAGATTGGTGATCACACCGTCGGTACCGACCCGGCGCAGCTTGGAGTTGGCGATGTAGAGGTTGCCGGAGTCGTCGAGGTCGAGGTCGGTCGGGTCGGCCAGCTGGGCGGCAGTGGCCGGCCCGCCGTCGCCGTTCCACCCGTAGGTCCCGTCACCGACGAGGACGGACGTGGGCTGGGCCCCGTCGACCACCATGACCTGCCGTTTCGTGAGCACGAGGAGGCTGCCGTCGGGACGGACATGCACGTCGACGGGGTAGTCCCAGTCCCCGCTGGCGGTGCCGTCGGGCAGGCGCCGCAGGACTCGGGCGACGGTGCCGTCGGGGGCGATCCGCCACACCCGCCGGCCGATGTACTCGGCCAGGAACAGGTTGCCGGCGGGATCGAAGCTGAGGCCGGCGGGCATGTTCAGGGTGCCGGCCCGGGCCTGCTGGCCGTCGGCGAGGGCGCCCGACCCGCCGCCCGCGACGGTGGTGACGATGCCGGCCCGGTCGAGCTTGCGCACCAGGTTTCCGTCGGTGAAGAGAAGGTTGCCGTGGGCGTCGAGGACGATGTGGTCGGGCTGGATGGTGGCCGCCGTCGCCGGTCCACCCTCGCCGCTGGCCCCGTTCGTCCCGCCGCCGGCGACGGTGGTGATGATGCCGTCGGGCGCCACCCTGCGGATCCGGGAGTTCCCGGCGTCGGCCACGAACAGGTTCCCGGCGCCGTCGATGGCAAGTCCCCGGGGGGCGCTCAGCCCCGCGGCCAGGGCGGGACCGCCGTCGCCGTAGAAGCCCTCGTTGCTGCCCACGCCCGCGACCACCCGCTCCTGCCCGGTGGTGAGGTCGATGGCCCGGACGACGTTGAACGTCTCGTCCGAGGCGTAGGCGGTGGTCCCCGAGACGAGCACGTTGCGCAGGGTGTGGGTGAAGTTCACCGCCGGACCGGTGGCCAGGCCGCCGGCCACGGTCGTGATGACGGGCCCGCCCAGGCCGGCGGTGACGCGGGCGCGGGCGGCGACCGGCGCACCGGCGGTAGCGACCACGAGCACGGCCAGGATGGCGACGGCGAACGCCCGCACCGGCGGGCGACGGCTCACCGGGGCACGACGAGTCCGTGGGCGACCCCCGCCGAGATCGAGTGGGCAGGGCCGATCCCGGCGGCCGCCACCGGGTCGTGGCGGTCGACGGTGGTCCCGTCGCCCAGCTGGCCGAAGGTGTTCCACCCCCAGGCGGCGACGGTGCCGTCGCCCTTGACGGCGAGGCTGTGGTAGCCGCCGGCGACCACCGCGGCCACGCCCGTCAGGCCGGGGACGGCGGCGGGTGTGCTGGCCGCCGTCACCCCCATCCGTCCCAGTTGGCCGACGTGGTTGAAGCCCCAGGACCAGACCGACCCGTTCGTCCGCACGGCCAGGGTGTGGCCGATACCGGCCGAGACCGCCCGCACGCCGGTCAGGCCGAGCACGGTCACCGGTGCGGCCCGGTTGACGGTCGTCCCGTCGCCCAGCTGGCCGAGGGCGTTCCATCCCCAGGCGGCCACGGTGCCGTCGACCCGCACGGCCAGGCTGTGGTAGCCGCCGGCGGCGATGGCCGTGATCCCGCTCAGCCCGGGCACCGGGGCCGGCGAAGGGGCGACCACGAGACCCCCCGTGCCGAGCTGGCCGGCGTTGTCGTAGCCCCACGCCCACACCGTCCCGTCCGAGCGCAGGGCCAGGCTGTGGGTGCCGCCGGCGGCGACGGCCACCACCCCGGTCAGACCGGCGACCTTCACCGGCAACGCGCTGTCGGTGGTGGTGCCGGTGCCGAGCTGGCCGTAGGCGTTCCAGCCCCAGGCCCAGACCGTGCCGTCCGCCTTCAGGGCGAGGGAGTGGAACACGCCGCCCGAGACCGCCGTCACCCCGCTCATGCCCGGGACGAGGGCGGGCGAGGACCGGTTGGCGGTCGTCCCCGTTCCCAGCTGGCCGACGTGGCCGAGGCCCCACGACCACACCTGGCCGCCGACGAGCTCCAACGAGTGGAACCCTCCCCCGGCCGTCGCCGCCGCAGCCGGCGGACCCACCGCCACCGCGGCCGACCGGCTGGCGACCGAACCGTCCCCCACCTGGCCGTAGCCGTTGAACCCCCATCCCCGGGCCCGGGTGGTGACCGGAACCGTGGTCGAGGTGGTCGAGGTGGTCGAGGTCGACGTGGTGGAGGAGGTGGTCGTGGAGGATGTGGAGGAGGTCGACGTGGAGGAGGTCGACGTCGATGAGGTGGTGGTCGTCGGCTCCCCCACCGAGTCGACCTTCCAGACCCGGTTCCCGAGCATGTCGGCGATGTAGAGGTTGCCCGTCCCGTCCGCCTCCAGGCCCATGGCGTACATGGCGGCGGTGGTCGCGTCGGCCGCCGGTGGCGCAGGGCCGAAGGGGTACTGGCCGTTGCCGGCCACGGTGGAGATGGTCCCGTCGGAGGCGATCCGGCGCACCCGGTAGTTGGCCGAGTCCCAGAAGAACAGGTTGCCGGCGCCGTCATAGGTAGCCGCGCTGGGACGGTTCCAGTTGGTGATCCCCAGGTTGACCTCGGCCTCCGCCGCCGGCCCGCCGTCGCCGCTGAAGCCGGGCGTCCCGGTGCCGGCGATGGTGGTGATGGTCCCGTCGGCGAGCGAGACCCGTCGCACCCGGCTGGAGTAGCCGTCGAGCACGATGATGTCGCCCGCGTCGTCCAGGGTGATGGCGGCGGGGTAGATCCGGGCGTCAATGGCCGCGATGCCGTCGTCCAGGCTCGATCCCCCGCCGGCGACGGTCGAGATGATCCCGTCGTGGCCGATCCGGCGGACGCGGCCGTGGTCGATGTCGGCCACGTAGACCACCCCGTCGGCGTCGACCTCCATGCCACCGGTCTCGAGGGGCGCCTCGGTGGCGGGACCCCCGTCCCGCGGGTCGCCGTAGTCGGTGTAGCCGGTGCCGGCGAAGGGCCAAGTCACGCCGGACGGGTCGATGCGCCGGATCACGCGGGTCGGGTAGGTCGAGGAGACGTAGGTGGTGCCGTCGGGGGCGAAGGCGACGAAGGTGGGCCGGTAGGAGACGTCGAGCATCCCCTCGGGCCGACCATCGGGCACCGACGTGATCGTGCCGCCGGGGGTGATCCGGCGCAGGCGGGAGTTGTCGGTGTCGGCCACGTAGAGGTTGTCGTCGTCGTCGAAGCGCAGACCCCGGGGACCCGCCAGTTGGGCGTTGACGGCGGGGCCGCCGTCGCCTCCCCGGCGCCTCGTCCCGTTGCCGGCCACCGCGTGGATCACGCCGTCGGTCCCGATGACCCTTACCCGGTTCCGGCCCGCCTCGGACACGAAGACGTTCCCGGCGGGATCACGGGCGAGTCCCCACGGCTGGAGGGGGACGTCGCGCGCCGGTTCGCCGTCCCGGGGCGCGGCTTCGGCGCCGTGTTCGATCACCACCCCCTGCCCGTTCCCGCCGATGGTCGACAGATAGCCGGACGGGTCGACCTTGCGCACCCAGCGGGAGTCGGTGAGATAGATGGTGCCGGCACCGTCCACCGCCAGCGCCATGGGCTGCGACGGGGATCTCCCGGGCCGGCCCTTCGGCGCCGAACCCCCGGGGGCCGCCGCCCACGACGGTGGTGATGATCCCGGCCGTGTCGACCTTGCGGATGCTGCCGCCGTCGACGAAGAACAGGTTGCCGGCAGGGTCGAAGGTCAACGAGCCGGGTGAGGACAGGTGGGCCAGGATGGCGGGCCCGCCGTCGCCGGCGTAGGCCGACGAGCCGCCCACGCCCACGACCGTGGTGATGATCCCGGTGGTCATGTCGACCCTGCGGACTCGGTTGTAGTAGTCGGAGATGTAGAGGTCGCCCGTAGGCCCGATGGCGACGCCCAAGAGGAAGGCGAGATTGGCGTCGGTGGCGGGGATGCCCTCGGCCCGGCTGGCGCCTCCGCCGGCGACGGTGGTGATGATCCCGGCCGTGTCCACCCGCCGCACCCGGCTACCGCCGTTCTCGCCGATGAAGAGGTTGCCGGCGAGGTCGAAGGCCAGGCTGAAAGGGTCGTAGAGCCGGGCCGCCAGGGCGGGACCGCCGTCGCCGGTATCCCCCGCATAGGGGTCGAGACCGGGCATGAACACGTCGGTACCGGCCACGACCGTCTCGTAGCCGGTGGCCAGGTCGACCGCCCGCACCACGTTGTGGATCCGGTCGGCGACGTACAGACGGCCGTCCCACACGGCCAGGCCGTAGCCGTCCTGGGCCACGGAGGGCCCCGGGCCCTCACCCGTCGATCCGGCGACGACGGTCAGGGCGCCGGTGGCGGCCGCGGCCGGCCCCGGGTGGGTGACGGCCACCAGCGTCGCCAGGACAACCGCCGCGGTCGTCCACACCGACGCCAACCGCCGAGCCCGCCGTTGTCCCATTGCCGCGCCTATCGACCCCCATTGCCCCCGACTTGACCCACAACCCGCTCAAGGCGGGCCCGGCTCGGGTCGATCAGGGAGGTTCACCCTCGACGGGAGTCACGGCGATGTCGGCAGCTTCACGGAAGAACGCGCGCCGAGTCGGGGCCGGCTGCCTGCTCGTCGGGTGCCTCTGGGCCGCCACCTTGGCCCCGGCGACGGCAACCACCGCCGCCGCCGCCGCCGCCGCCGGGCCCGCCCTCGCCGGCACCACGCCCGCCGTCGGCTCCTTTCCCACCACGTTCCGTCCCGAGCGCGACGACGAGGCCCGGGCCCTGGTCGACCCCCACGACGGCTACCTGGTCGTCGCCGGCGTGGCCGGCGCCGACTTCGGCCTGACCCGGATCAACCTGACCACGAGCAGGGGTGACCCCAGCTTCGGTGGTGACAGCCTGGTGACAACCGACTTCGGTGGCCGCAGGGACGCGGCCAACGCCGTCGCCATCGCTCCCGGCCGCACCGTCGTGGCCGCCGGCAGTTCCGACGGCGACGTGGCTCTGGCCCGCTACGCCACCGACGGCTCCCTCGACCGGACCTTCGGCACCGCCGGCAGGGTCCTCACCGATCTGGGCGGTGCCGACGACGCCGCCTACGGCGCTTGGGCCTCCCCGAACGGCAAGGTGGTGGTGGCGGGCGGCAACGGAACCACCCTGGCCGTGCTCCGCTACGCCCCCGACGGCACCCCCGACTCGACGTTCGGAACCGGCGGACGACTCCTGCTCCCGTCCGCCGGCCCCGCCCGCGCTCTCATCACCCAACCCGACGGCCAGATCGTGGTCGCCGGGCGGCGGCGAGGTGGATGGCGGGGCCATCGTCGCCCGTCTCCGCGCCGTCTCACGATGGGATCGGACGCAGCTCCCTCCGCTGATACACCTCCGACAGGGTCCCCCACTCGGCTGAGCAGGGGTCCCAGCGTAGGAGTCGGCAACCCGACTCTCACAGGAGGACATCCTATGGCTCGTGTTGGAGGACACCTTCAAGCGCATGTCATGGCTCGCATCCGCGGGGTCCACCCCGAGCGCTGCCTGGTGGTGCCGGTCGACGTCGGCAAGTCGGCGACGATGGCGCTGGTCGCCGACCACTACGGCGAGGTCGTGGCGCCGTTCGAGTTCGCCCTCACCGAGACCGGGTTCTCGGTGCTGGCGGGCGCGATCGCCCGGGCCGAGGCGATCCGTTCGGCCGAGGTCGTGCGGGTCGGGGTGGAGTCGGCCGGGCACTACCACCGCACGCTGGTAGCCGCGTGCGGGCCGGCGGACACGAGGTCGTCGAGCTCAACCCGGCGGCAGTCAAGGAGGCCCGGGCCCACAGCAGCTGCTGCGCCGCCTGAAGAGCGACGCCCGGGACCTGGGGGCGATGGCCGAGCTGATGGGTCGTGGCGCCGGCCGCCACCGGCGGTGCGCACCGACGCCCTGGCCACCCAGGCCGCGTGGGTCGCCCACCACCGGCGCAAGGTCGCCGCCCGGGTGGCGCTGGCCAACCAGGTCATCGGCCAGCTCGACCTGGTCTTCCCCGGCCTCGACGGCTGCTTCTCCGACCTGCTCGGCGCCCGCGCCGGGAGGGTGATCGTCACCGACATCTTCGACCCCGACCGCGTGCGGCGTCAGGGAGTCGAGGGCCTGCGTCGCTTCGTCGCCCGACGAGGCGTCGCGCTGTCGGCCCCCAAGGCGGCCCAGGTCGTGGAAACGGCCCGGGTGGCGCTGCGACTGCCGGTGGCGGAGCGGGCCGTGCTGGGCAAGGTCTGGCCGCTGACCTGGCTCTTCCGCCAGCCTCGAGGCCGGGATCGTCACCGCCGGGGCGGCGCTGGGCGAGGTTCTGGCCGCCACTCCGGCCGCCATCCTCACTTCCCTACCTGGAGTGGCCGTGGTGCGGGCGTCGAACTACGGCGCCGGCATCGGCGACCCGGCCCGGTTCCCGAACGCGGCCGCCGCCTACCGGGCCGCGGGGCTGGTCCCGGCGATGTACGAGTCGGCCGGGCGATCCCGGTCCCGCCAGCACATCAGCCGGGAGGGCTCCGTCGAGCTGCCGGCGATCATCGTGGTCGGCCGGGGCCTGTCCCAGCACGAGGCCGACTTCCGCGACTACCGCCGCCGGCTCCTCGACTCGGGCAAGCGGCGTCGGTGGCGGCCGTCGCCGTCGGCCACCGGGCCCACCGCCTCCCCTTCGCCATGCTGCGCGACCAGAAGCCATCGACCCGGCCCGGTGGACCAAGTCGGTGGCGGCGGGCATGACCGCCATGGCGAAGACCCGAAGGGCCCACCGGAAACGACGTGACGTGCTCACCGCCGGCCGCCAGCGTGCCCGAAGGGGGTGAGGCCGACAACAACACCACGGCCAGACTCGCTCGGGGTTGAATCGAACCCCGAGATCGGCGGCGGGGACCCGGAACGAGGTCGAATCCGCTACGACGCCCTCGGGGACGTCGCTGCTAACACGACGCCCGGTCCCTCCCACTGAGGCGAGCACGAACGTGGTTGCCTGACCCGCCCCCGGGCGAGGCCACGTATGTCAGCGTGATGCCGCGAGGGACCGTCGAACCGGAATCAAATCAACCCCCGAACCTGATCGACGCGCCCCTCCGCGGACGCCTGGTTCAACGCGCCCTCAACGGGTGAAGCCCCGCCGACTGGGAGAGCACTCGTCGCACCGACGAAGATGCGTGATCACCCCGAACGAGGCGAAGGCATCCTGAAGGATGCGAGTGGTGAGGTTCGGGAGCTCCATTCGTGACTACTGCCGCGGCAAAGCTTGGCAGTTGGAGGATCTCGTCCCAGTCGGCAGCGCCGGCGATCATGGTCGCTATGACGGCGAGATCGGCGCGCGTCGGGCAGCATCGCTTGACGCCGAAAGCCGAGCCAATCTATTGAGTGCCAGCCACCGCGTCGAGAGGTCTTCCACGGACCCGGGGGGCTCAACGCCTTTGACATAATTGCGATCGCTAGAACCACAGAGGACTGCATTGCGCATCCTCCTCGCCGGCGAACGCCACCTGCTGTCATGCACGCCCGATGCCAAGGGGATCCTCAGGCCGTCAGCCCTCAACCCTCCAACTCGTACACCACGTCCCTGGACGAAACCCGAAAACCACGACAGACAGGGATCCCCGTGCGAGCCCCATCCGACCCGTAGGCGTACACTGGCAGCCAACCGAGAGGGCGACGTGCGTTGACACGACGAACACGCGTATATCCTCGGGACGACAGAGCGGATCGGTTCGACGTTCTCTTCATAGTTCCTTGACACATCCATCGAACAACATGTTCACACCTACATGCATGATCGTCATACGCAAAGAAGAGGAGGCACGGTGATGCCGAGCCGAGTTAGCGTCATGCGAGAAGAACTGGGGACTTCCCGTCGGCCTCGGAACATTCCCCTTTTCCGGTGTTTTCGGCGAGGTCAGTCAAGGGCAGGCGGAAGACGTCGTAGCGACGTTCGTACAAGCCGGCGGACGGTACCTCGAGACAGCGCCAAGCTATCCTCAGACGTCCGTCGATATTGGCGCAATACTCTCCGCTCTTCCCCGCAACTCCTTCTTCCTCGCCACAAAATGCGTTACGAGCATCGGGCCCGAGGGACAGAAGACTCGCAGTTGCGATCCATCATATCTTCGGCGCCAGGTTGAGGATGAGCTGGTCCGTCTCGCGTCAAGTCATTTTGACCTACTCCAAGCGCACGATCCTCCCGACGATGGGACCCTCAGCGATGTCGCGGAGGTCCTGATTGCTCTTCGAGGATGAAGGGCTGATCCGATACATCGGCGCTTCGAATATCGACATCACACAACTAAACGCCTTCGCGGTGATAGCCCCCCCCGACTCTCGCATAACGCTGCTCACTCTTACATCGGTCTTCGTTGGGGCCGATATCGGCTCGGTGCGCCGAACTCGAAACAGTCCTCAACCCGTTCGAAGTCATCGAACGCGGACAACTCACCAGTCGGCCTTCGTCCAAAGGTCACTGGTAGCCGCGGTGATCTGCGGGAGACGAAGCCTGAGTACGGAGGAACAAGCTGATACGGCCATCCGCAACTGGATAGAACACGAGCTGCAACCAATCTCGCTCAGGCACGATATAGCACTTGAATCCTTGGCCATTGGATGGGTTCTGGGTCAGCCGCAGGTTGCTGTCGCCGTCGTAGGCGCGAAGGATTCCACTCAATGATTAAGCCTCCTCAAAGGATCGCGTCCCCTCCCAGCGGATGTGATCTCACAAATCGATAGTGCCTTTGTCCACCTTGAAGCCGAGATCCAAGGGCAGTACGGCGTCTGGCTCGTCGCCTATCGAGGCCTGTTGATGAATATCGTTGGCGCATGCGCAGAGGAATTCAGCGCGTAGATACCGCCTGACTCATCGGTGATAGTCGGTCCTCGCACGTTCCGTGCCAGCATCCGCAAAAGCAAGTCTTCAGCTGAGACCTGAGTTCCACCCGCACCTGAATAATCGCCAGCACGCGATTAGGCCAGGCTTATTCGCAATTGTAGGCGCGTTTCCTGTATTTCCGCATCCGCCATCCTGATCAGTCTCGCTGACGCTAGCCTGATAACCACAGCATTCTACCGTCGCGCTCTCGCCACGCCGGTCCTGCGCAGCCTTGCCGTGATCGAACGCCGCAAGCTCACACCGCTAACTCGCTGCTCACACATCCAGGCTTCTCTAGCCGGAGCGATCTTCGTGGTAAACCAGGTTGTATGGAACGTCTGCGCGATAGACAATGCTGGTGCCGGTATCGCCACAGTGTTGGGGAAGGCGCGAGTCCTGCTGGTCGTGCGCGTGGCCCTGGTGTTCAATCTGTGATTATCTGAAGTTGGCGCTTCATTTCTGCTCGTCCAGCTGCCGCGTATCGGCGTCATCCTCGTGGCGGGCGCCACCGGCGGCTCGGGAACGGGGCAGACCCAGGCGCAGGTGAACGCCTACGGGAATGGCGACGGCCTGTACCTCACGGAATGTTCCTCATCGCCGCCTGCGGGATTCGCTATACAGCTGGCGACACCGGCATGTGGCTGGGCCGTTGTTTGATGCAGCGGCTCTCGTGCAGCAGCCTTCGCGGCTCGGGCATTGGCGTCGCGACCCCGGCCGATTTCGCTCGCTGTTCCCCGGGATACGCTCTTTTGGCTGAGTATGCTCGCCGTGACCAGCCAGACGCTCGGGTGGCTATTCATCACCTACTCGCTGCCCCGCTGGCCCGCGGCCATTTCCTCGCTCCTTCGACCCGTACAACCGGCGGCGGGTCTATTCTTGGCCTTTCTCGTCTCTTCTCCGAACGGCCGACCTCGCTTCAGGTATTTGGTGCGGTCGTACTGTGCGGCGCCATGTTGTTGGGTGTTGGGGACCGGAAGGGATCGCCAGCTACTCGCCACCAGGGCAAAGGTTGAGCGAGTGGTCGTAGTCCTACAAGTCGACCGACACCGTGACTGCGGGCGGCTGCGGCCACCCCTCCGTCACCAGTTTCTGCCTTTCGTCGGATCCATCATGACGCTCGGCGCACGGGCGCGGATGCGCGGTCGTCCCGGCACTGGTTCGCCACCGTGGAAGCAGACGGAGTACGGGATAAGTCTCGTGGTTGAGGCAAAGCGATGGCGAGTTCTGGCACGCCGATTGCGCTGGTTGAGCGGCGGAGTGCTTCCGCGACACACCGCCGCACGAGCGTGTCTTCACACGCCGACGACAATACGTGGGTTCGCGCATCATTGCTATCGTACACTCGCATTTGTTCGGACCGGTAGTGATTCGCGTGCGTGGAGAAAGAATCCGGGAACCTCACGTCGTAGTCCGTGCCGGACGTTTCGACGCTTGCTATCAGGCCATCGGGTGTCGCCATCAGATAGTGGATTCCACACGCCCGCGTCGGAACTGTTGCTGCGCCAATAGCGTCGCCGATGCGCCTCTGGGCCAAGATTGTTCGAACGAAAAATGGAAAGGAAACGCCTGTTGTCACGTCGTTCGCGTGTATGAAGTTTATCGCTAGGCTGAGCCCTTCGTCATTGAGCTCGATACAGCCCAGGACTCCTGGAAGAGTCATCACTAGTTGTGCTGGGCCTGTGGTCTTTACGACCTTAGCAACGATGACGTGCGGGAGGTAGACGTCTTCGACATCGAAGTTCTGGCACAGGTACACGGCGTTTCCGGCGGTGCACGGTGGTCCTGCTGCGAGCGACGTGCATCCTGAAAGGTCACGATCGGCACTGACCGGTCGGACGCTTATTAGGTCTAAGAAGGCGTTTAGTGCCACGACCTCCATTACAGGAAGCTTCGCTCCTTGGGCCACGCCCAGTAGTTCCTCTGCGAGTTCTGGAGCGTAGATGGAAGATTCGTGCCACAGCTCCTCTAGGTACTCACGTAGCGGTCTCCTGCGGCCGTCGCACGTCACGACGGCTGATTGCTGGCTCGTCACGTGCGCTGCCAACTCTGAGATCGCGTCACGCTGGCTTTCCCCGGTCGGCAACCAATTTCGAAGGCGCTGCCGCTCGACTCCAGGGACTGGATCATTTGTTAGGCCTCCTCTTCATCATGTCTTGGAGCTGCGGTTCGAGTGCCCTAGTGGGGCATGTCAGCCCGGCGGCCTACAGCGTTCGTAGGGCGTCAAGAATTCGTTCCACGGCCCGTCCATCACCGAAAGCGTACCTGTCCACCGGGAAGCTGGCTTTTCTCTGTGAGAGCGTTCTCACCGTGGAGTTGAGCGAGTGTGCGTTGCCAGTCTTGAGGCACGCACCGCCGGACCCGATGGTTTCCGGAAATTCAGTCGATCGTCGTAGGACGACGCAAGGAGTACCCAGGAAATATGCCTCGCGCTGCAGCCCACCGGAGTCCGTGAGGACGCATTTCGCGTTCGCAACGAGGGAGAGGGTTCCGCCACGTGACTGCGCCGGAATGACAACGAGGTGTCGTGCGCTGCGCACGGTGTCTTCCAGGCCTGCCGCAACAATGGCACCCATCACGCCCGGACGCATACTCCATACGACCGGTAGCGGCAACAACTCCAGGCCGCCCAGCAACTCGTTCAGTCGAGAGCTCGAATTGAGGTTGGCCTCTCGATGGATGGTCAAGAAGTAGTAGCGCATCCCGCACCAGATTCCACGCCGCGAGGCGTGCGTTATCGGACGAGCGGTCTTCAGTGGCGTGGAGAACGATGTCCAGGTGAAGATCTCCGGCCATCAGAGCCTCCCCGTGGCTCTCACGGAGAAGATTCGCTTGGCAGTGGCGGGTCGGGGCGAAATGCACATG
This sequence comes from uncultured Acidimicrobiia bacterium, assembly GCA_963829165.1. Lineage (GTDB taxonomy): Bacteria > Actinomycetota > Acidimicrobiia > Acidimicrobiales > AC-14 > JAXDMK01. The sequence goes on from CAWHIC010000007.1 coordinate 869,138, forward strand.
TGAGAGCGCGTCGATGCACTTCCGGTTCCGCTCCTCTACTTGGGCCTCGTCCTCGCTTCGCAAGCCCGCCTCGACGTGGGCCAACTGAAAACCAAGGGTGGCAGCAGCGATCGCACCGGCGTAGGCCGGATCGGAGTCGCCGATGACCATGACAAGGTCAGGCCTAGGTTCGTCGGCAAGGGCCTTCTTGAGCCGAACGAGGGCGACCGACAATCGCTTGAGCCGTGAACTCTCACGTACCTGGAGCTTGTAATCGGGTTCAGGTATGCGGAACTCATCGAAGAAGTGGGACGACAGGCATTCGTCCCAATGCTGACCCGTATGTACGAAGCGCAGGTCGTGTTCCGCCTGAAGCCGGCGCCAGAGCACCCCGAGCTTGATGAACTGAGGTCGTACGCCAACGACTACTGCAATCCGCACCGGATGACGTCCTCAGCTATGTCCGGCATTTGGCGATCCACACTGTCTACTGTGCCGGGCTTGCGGGTGGGTGTGCTCGCAACAGCGCCGGCCGATCGATCTTCCTGTTCGGCGTTAAAGGCATCGCAGGAATTGTCTCCGAGAACGACGGAACCATGCACGAAGGGAGCTCAGCGGCGAGAGGGTCGATCGGCTCGCCTACAACGACGTCCCCCTCGACCCAGGCGTGAAGCTCCTTCTTGTCCTGAGCCAGCTTGAGAGCCGCCACCGCTGCCTGGCGCACGCCAGGACATCGCAGAATGGCCAGCTCCACTTCGGCAAGTTCCACACGATTCCCGGCGATCTTAACTTGGCGGTCCCGCCGCCCAAGAAAGTCCAACTCTCCGCTAGCAGTCCACTGACAGATGTCACCGGTTCGATACTGCCTTGTCCCAGCGATTGTGGTGAAGGCCTGTTCGGTTAGCTCATGCTGATGCCGGTAGCCGCGGGCGAGAAACGATGGACCAATAATGACCTCGCCGGGCAAAGAAGGAGTGGTAATTGCGGATCCGTCCGGTGCGGCAAGCCAGACTTCAGCCCCGGGAAGGACTCCCCCGATCGGCGGTGGCCGAGTTCTGTCCTCGTACTTCCGAAGATCCTCAGTCATCGTTACGATGACCGTCGCCTCGGTCGGGCCGTAGGCGTTATAGACCGCTACCGGAAAGCTCACGTCGGGCCAGACGTGCAAGGCATTGCCCGCGGTGATGATGGTCGCCATGCTCTTCGGCTTGAGACCGGAAAGGAGGAGTCGTTCCAGGCGAGCTGTGCCGATAAACCCGTGCTGGATGTTCTCGGTGTCGAGAAAGTCAACGAGTTCGCTTGGGCCGTTGAAAACGGCGTCGCCAGGAATGACTATCGTCCCTCCGGAGGCTAGGCAGCACCACACGTCGAGGATGAGGCAGTCGAAACCGAGGTTCGCCAACATGCTTATTCGCTGTCGATGGCCGTGAGCAGAATCGTGGTGCATAAGACCGGACGAGGGCGGCGAGACTTGCGTGCTCAACCTCAACGCCCTTTGGCACGCCGGTAGAGCCGGACGTGAATATCACGTACGCCACACCCTGGTCAGCATCTCCTGACGGCTCGAAGCCATCGCTCGAGAGTGGCTTGACGATAGGGGTAACGTCGTCAGGTAACCGGCCACAGAGGGCTGGCGTAGTCATGACGACCCGACATCGTGCCTCGCGGCAGAATCTGGGCCACACGCTGGTCAGGAAGCGACGGTCAGGCGGAATGTAGGCGGACCCGGCGAGCCTGGCCGCCAACTGGCAGACGGGCAGGTGCGTCCCTCGCGTTCGGAAGACTCCGACCTCACTTCTCCGGTTCCGAAAATCGCCCTCGAACGGCGGTCGCCCATCCAGACGCCGAAGCCCACAAGGCTTCGTATGTGAGCACTCGGCCAGGAGCGACTACGGCCACCATCGCAGGGTGATCACGAGCCCATCGGCCTATTGGTCGTAATACGGAGTCCCGGCGAACCGCAACCTCAGCCGGAGCTTCACGACCTGAACGTTAGCTCTCCATCTAAACTAGCGACAGTCCAATTTATCAACAGTCTTGTGAAGCTGCGGGGAAGCTGGCGGCCCGTAGTCGACGCATCGATCGGGAACCCGTGCTAGGATCACCGAACCCTTCGCATTGTCGATCGCTGAAAACCCGCAGGTGTTCAGCGGGGTTGGTGGGGTAGAGTTGGGGCCTAGTGGCTGTCAAGGGATCGCCTCCTGGCCGAGGAGCTCACCGACCGCAACGGGCACGTGGCAACACGGCCAGCGGCCTCCGAGCCCGAGCCGACGCATCGGGGGGCGGCACTCCTCGCACCGTTGCTCCCGACGGCCGGATGCCGCACCGTTACAGCCGAGACGGCGGCCTCCCGGCGGCGGCGGCGGGCCTGCGCCGGGCCAGGCAGGCTAGGTGGGACTGTATGGCCTCCTTCGAATGGACGGCCGTGTAGCCCAGGGTGACCTTGATGTCGCCATGGCCGGCAATGACGTGGGCGCTATGCGGGGACAGCCCGTTGATGATGGCGTCCGTGATTAACCTTCTAGAGAGTAGTCGTGCGCGGTGTAGCGCAGCGGCTCGCCATCTGTAGAGTCGACCAAACCCGTGTCGGCCAGGGCGCCAGCCAGCAGGTCATGGGCTGCTCCGACGCAGATTGACTGTCCGGGGCCTGGATCATGTGCGCTCGAAGATCGCGCCGGCGACAATTGGTCGGCTCCACGACAGCGAGGACCCCGGCTGTAAGCGTGCTGGCGGCGTAAAACGTCGAGCCTCCGGTGACCACCATAAAGCCGCAATGAGCCTCACAGCTGAGCGATGACCGCATTCATCCCTCGCCTAGCACTTCGAGTCGCCGACACCGTCGCGAACAGAACGACTCCGGTCAGGAGAAACAATGGCGTAATAGTGTAAAGCCGAGATACGGAGGTGATCTCTCTTGAAATGCCGCAGCCCAACGCGCAAAGAAGCACGAGGCTCGCGGTGACGCCTACCACCTGAGAGCGAGGATAGTTTCGCAGAGCCTTTTCGCAGTCCGCCTTGGCCCTCAACCGCATAAGGTCGGCGGTTGTGGTGGTTGTGGCGATCACGGATCCCGCTGGACTCAGCATCATTACACCGTTCAACCCAGCTCTGGAGAGCGAACAGGTGATAGACCGCCAAGACACTCGTTACTCCCGCATATGCTCCGATAATGCTTATCGCTAACGACGACTGATCCATCTTTACGTCAAACCCTCCAAGAATGGCAATAAACGTTTGGCATCGCTCATCGCAATATCGATTTCTCGACCACCGCCTACCGTCTCACCGATGTCCTGGAGTTTATACTGTAGCCTCGGAGCCGTTCGATCCTTGGTCAACTGTAGCAGGACCCCGTGCGCCTCGTGACCTATACTGAGGCGGCCCAGCGTCGAGGCCCCAGGCTTGTCGTTCGCCGCGACGAGACTTCTCAATGCCGTGAGGAGCTCCTTAAACGCCTGGCCCAGGGTCGGTTCCGTGATGGGAACTGCTGTCCTGGGAATCGAGTATGCGACCCAGTCGGAGTCACTTTCCTCCAACGAGCCTCCTGGGTCCGGGAGTATCGATATGACCGACAAGCTGACCGCCACCTCCGAACCCACGTCCGTCGACTTCGTGCGGGAATCAACAGCCGGCGATCACTGCCCGTTGGCAGACCAACCAGGAGACGGTCGATTTCAGGCCGCAGTGCACCACTGCCGATCGCTATTATCAGCGGTTCTCCGAGCCGCCAACTCGTTTGCATTACCTCGGTGCTATCAAGCTGATCAAGGCGAGCCGCCACCTGAAAATGTAGCTCAATGACATCCCCAAGGTTCAAGGCAGATCCCGACCCGTACTTCAGATCATGAATCTCAATATCCCTCACGTGTCCCCCACGGCGCAAATCCGGAAACCGTGCCTGTACGTGCGGGCGCTGGGACGGTCCCGCCCTCGGAAAGTCACGGTCAGCTGATGTTTCGGGCTGACGTAGCAACCACCCCTCACGACGCGAAGCCAGGTTGGCGGCGCATCGCAATTCTCCCGGCCATCGCTTGCAGAGTAGGGGTAGGCATACGACGCCTCGGAGCCTTCCTGTTCACAGAGCGTCGAACACCATTCCCACACATTCCCAGCCAGGTCCGACGGTGAATCCTCAAGCCAATACCCACCCTCGGCTGAGAACGCACCAACTGGTGACACATCTTGTAGGCGTGCCTCTTGAGAATTGCAGCGGTCGGGGTCAAAGGTACTACCCCAGGGGAATATTCGGCCGTCAAGTCCGCGAGCTGCCTTTTCCGATTGGGGCTCCGTGGGAAGGCTGATGCTCCGCCCCTCCCGTCGGGACCGCCAACGACAGTAAGCAAACGCCTCATACCAGGTAACGTCCGTCCGTGGGACATCCGGGCATCCTTCACCCTTTGGATCTACAAGGATCGACGGCACGTCTGCGTGGCGACACGGCAGATGACTCGGCCTCCAATTGTCGTCTAGGTAGTAACCGTCGGAAGCCGAGACGAAAGCCGCGAAATTCAAACCGAGTCACGGGGTAACGGCTAATCAGATATGCGGGAAGAACAACCGAGTGAGCCGGAACCTCGCGGCCAGGCAGCCAACTTCCTGGGTGGGTAAATGATCTGATCGTGGTGCACTCGTCGTCGGTCAGGCCCATGCGGAAAGGACCGGCCGGGATACGACACCATGAAATGGCGGGCAGAACTTGGCGATCCGCAACCGTGGCACGGACCCGTCCGCGAGTGTTCCAAAGCTGGCATCGCTCGGTGAGAGCGAGCGGACCGGGCTTGAACTGAGTGGCTTCGATGGCGTGTACGAGATCATCGATGACGAGCCGCTGTCGACGACCGATCCTGGATCCATTGAGAATGAGTTCGTCGACGTACGTCCCAGCCAACCACAAGGGCCACACAACCGTTGCATCATCACCTGCGGCTCCGTCCGGGTTATCTACGATCAAGGAGTCTACAAGGTCCCAAAGCTCGTCCATCCTTCCGCGCTCGACAAGGAGGATCCCCAACATCCGGTGGACTTCCCTCCAAGCGCCTGGGGCATGGGCGACGTTGTTCCGTATTGCCTCCCACTGCACTGAGCCCGCGTGGAACCGACAGAGGTAGCATGCGGCCAAATGCTCCTGGAAGGAACGATGGGCAAACCGGTACTGACGCGGGGAGGGGGATACAATGAGACCCGCCTCGCGATTCAGATAACCAACAATCTCGTGATAATTTACACGGCCCGGCAGCGAAACGAGCTCGTTCAATAGTAGATTCTCGCCAAAGGTTTGGTCTTGGCCACTCTCCGAGGGCCGGACATTAGCGGCGTCTGAGCCCTGCCCGACGTAGGCTATGGATTCTAGTCGCTCGTGTAGCTGACCCACATCACAGCCGAGGCGTTCCAGAAGATTGTCTCCTGGCCGGCAAGTCCAACGATCGAGAAACAGATCTACGCTTTCTTCATACAGGTCCGACGGCCTAGCGGGAAGCCCGACCTTGCCGCCGGCGAGACGCCGAAGATATATGCCAACTAGGAGCGTGATGAATAGGGGTCGTGAGCGCAGGTGCTCCGGCAGCAGATGAAACATTTGTTCGACTAGCGCCTTGGTATCGCGGTCAAGTGTAGGGGTCTGGGCGCCGTGAGCGTATAAAAGCAGTCGGCGAGCGAGTAGGAATGTGTCTCCGACTGCGAATGACCCGAAGGATGCTCGGTCGAATCTGGGAAGAGACCAGTCGGAATACGCGTAATCTCGGGAAGTCACGACGATACAGTCGGGGGAGAAATCGCGCTCAACAATATCGAGAAAGTAGGCGAGCTGATCTCGACGATGCTTGATTCCGTCGTCTGTGGCCGGCAAGCGCACCTGATCCAAACCATCGAAGATCAGAACGCTTTCGCCAGCGACAAGAGCTCTATTGAAGGCGCTAGCATCTTCAACCGTTCCATGCGGAATGTACGCATGTCGGACGTAGCGTGATAGGTCATCCGACGTAATGTTACGCACGCCGTGGTCCGGCCAACCAGCAAAGTCTACGAATGGACGGAACTCTATATATACTGGGAGACGAGACGACACAACCGAGTCTTCGCGATGCGAAGTCTGGGTCGTCAACGACCGGTGTCGCTCTGCTGCAACCTCCAGTGCCAGATGCCGGGCCAACGTGGTTTTCCCCGAGCCCGGCGGGCCGGTAATAACCAACCGGGAAAAGTTGAGATGTGACACGCGAGTGGAACGGTAAATGCGTCGCGTCTTGAGCCCGTCCGCATAGAGGGGAGACAGTGGCAACGGTCGCGCTCGCAAGTCATCGAGAGGAAGACTTGTGGACGCATCTATCTCGGTCTGGATATGGTTAATGAGCTTTGTCAATTGCGCTGGCTCGGACTGACGGAGTAGCGTATTGAACCGCTGCTCTGTAATAGGATCTGCATCACGGGCAGCCCATCGGCTTGGCCTCCCATGAGCGATCTCAACTGAGAGCGTTGTAGTCGATGGTGCCTCCGCATAGATTTCCGCTAAGGGCACCTTGCCGCGAGCGACGATATCAAGATCCATATGGCTAAGCATTTTCTCAAGTTGCCGGAGGTAGTACACAGAGTCCTTCCCTCTCGCCTCATTCAAAGCGAGACTACATGCTCAGCTGCCGGGGCGTTCTGGCTTCCCGGCTCTTGAGTGATCGGGTTGGGTGTAGGAGCACCTGTACATACGACGCGGCGAGGGCAACGGGTGCGCAAGCGTTGTTTGCGAGAGCCCCGGCTGGTAGGGCGTGGGGCCTATCGACTCGCCGCGCCGCAGAGACGCACCAAAGGGTCCCTGCACTTACAACTCGCGCCCTAGCGTGGCCCGTCCAGGCCGAGCGGGACGGGGGCCACTACTCCCGGGGCGTCTAGATCACCGACGAGCAGCTCGCCGGCGTGCCGCTGCATCCCCACGAATGGCACGGGGAGTGGAACTACACCGTGGCGGCGTCACCGACCATGTTGGGGTGACCGTCAAGTTAAGCCCGAATCCACCGATCGGCTTCGGCCGGTCGCCGTAGCGGACGAAAGGACTCGGATGGATCGGGACACCCGAAGGCATCGAACGGCGGCTCGGGCGCAGAGCGGGCCTACCGGGTCGTCGTCCCGGTCGGTCCCGGCGGCGTGGTCAACCTCTACAACCGCACCGGCTCCACCCACCTCGTCGCCGACGTCGCCGGGTGGTTCGGCTAGCGCCGTCCGCCTCCCCGCCTCAGCGGCGGTCGCTGTCCAACACGTCCCGCCAGTGGCGGACGTGGACGAGGTTCGGCATGTTGCAGAAGGTCTTGAGGATGCCGTCGACGGCGCTGGGGCCGGCCCCGTCGGAATCCGCGCCGCGGCCGTCGAGGACCGTCCGCAGGGCCCCGATGTTGGCCTCGTCACGATCCTTCACCCGGGTGACCGCCCGCACGTCGCCCCGCCGGGCCAGCACCCGCGGCGGCGTGACCGCGGACTCGAGGTCGGTGGCCGTCCGGATGCCGATGCGGCGCAGGCGCAGCCGGTCCTTGTGCTCGCGGTTCTTGGCCCCGTCGTCCTCGCTCGGGTCGAGGAGGAGGTAGAGGTGGGCCTGGTCCATCCAGTCCACCAGCCGGCCCACCGGCACCTTGGTGTGGAGGAGGACGTCGACGATGTTCGCCGTCACCAGGTTCTGCATGTCCTCGATCCCCTCCTCCAGCATGCGGGCCTCGTACCAGACGTTGAGCCCGTCGAGGTCGCTCAGGGGATACGGGTTGCGCAGCGTCGGCACCCAGCGACGGAGGCACGGCGGCGACCGCCTTCTGCAGGAGCTGCATGCCGACGAGGGGGAAGAACCCGACGACGAAGGCGGCGGCGCAGGCGTGGGCCGGCGACTGACCGAGCAGGCCGGCCTCGACCAGGACCAGGACCAGGATGAACACGGTGATCACCCGCACCGACGAGGCGATGTAGGCGCTGGCCTTGAGGTCGCTCTGGAAGAAGCGGCGCATCAGCATCTGCAGGCTGAAGGAGTAGGCACCCATGAACCCGAAGCGCAGGGCATCGCCGGGCAGCTCCAGCCGGCCGGCCAGGAAGTCGTCGCCGCTGAGCACCGTGGCCCACCCCACGGCGAAGATGGCGGTGGCCACCAGCACCGTGAAGATGCTCCGGTCACGTAGCAGGCGGCCGCTCGTCGCCCCTCGGGGACCGGCCGCCTTGCCGTAGTAGGCCTCGAACTTCTGCTGGTAGATGTTGTCCGACCCCGCCACCGCGGGCCCGCCCTGTGCCAGCCACAGGTGGTGGTAGTCAGAGCTCTCCGGGGGCTCGGGCAGGTACTGATGGTGGTCCATGCCCAGGCGATGGAGGTGGAGGACGTAGTCGGTCCACAGCGACCCGGCGCGGAAGACGATGAAGCGCAGGAAGAGCCATCCCGGCAGCGACGCCATCACCACGACCGCGAACCAACGCAGCATGTCCTGTTCGGTGTCCTTCCCCGCCACCGCCAGCGGGAGGAGGACGACGCCAGTGAGGACCACCAGCGCGCCGCCGGTCTCCAGGGAGCCCAGCACCGACGACAGCCGGCCGACTTTCGAGGGCGGCGGTTCGGCCGGTGGGGGCGGATCGGCGACCGTCACGCCCCCCGCGCCGAGGAGGGAACAGAGGGTGTCCAGCCGGGCCGGGTCATCGTCGAGCGTGCGGGCCAGGTCCGCCCGGAGGGCCGACCAGGCTCCGTTCTGGTGGACCTCGCGGCCGGCCCGCCGGGCGGCCTCGGCCAGAAGGGGGTGGTCGGCCAGCATCTCCCGCAGCTCCCGGGCCAGCAACCGGGCCAGCTCGGGCCGGCCGACATGGGCGATCTGGGGACTGTCGCTCGCCGTCGCCTCCGGGGCGAGGAGTGTCGGGAGCGTGGCGGCCAGCACCTCCGCCGCCTTCCTGGCCCGCAGCCCCGTCTCCACCGTGTCCATGAATCCCCCTCGCCCCTTTCCCTGAGGAAGAGTCGCGAGCAGGGCCTCCTGATACGAGGGGGGAGATGGGTAGGGTAGGGAGAGGGGTTGGGTAGTGTGGGGGAAGTGGGGGGGGGGAGGGGATGGATATGAGGGTGTAAGAGTGGGAGGGGGAGAATGAGGGGGTGTGAAGTGGAATGGTATAGTGCGGGGTGTTTAGAGTTGATATGAGTTTGGATAGGTTTGAGTGTGTGTTGTGGTATGATGTTTAGAAGATTGATATAAGGGGGGATGGGAGGAAAGAATGGTTTTAGAGGTTATAGATAGAATGATTAGTGTAAGGAGATAGGTTTAGATGTGATGAGTTGATAGAGGTTTTGGTTAATAGGTGATGAGGTGAGAGTGTGGTATATAATGAGATGTAATTTTGTGGAGATTGAAGTGTAGCGATAGGGATTATGAAGATGTGGTATAGTAATTTTGAGTGGTATAAGAATGGTGGGCTCTATATAGTGCAAGATGCTTTATATTAGGTATGTTATAGATTGGAGATTGAGAATAGTGAGAATTGGATATATGACGAATATTAGTCGTGACGGCGGCTGTAAGGTGAGGCGCGGAGTTGTTGAGCGGTCGTCATTGGAGACGGGAGAGAGGGCCTCCTGATACAGCGACAGGGCGACGGCGGGCGGGAATAGGATGTGCGATGTGCGTAGACTAAAGTTATGTGGTAGGGGTGTGGGTGAATGTCTCTGGTGGAAACAGCGGATGGGCCGCACGATCGGGGTCCGGATACGAGCAGGGGTGGAGCTACAACACCCAGGGCAAGTCCTACCTCTGACTGTCGGCTGCGGTGGCACACCCGCCAGTTGGAGGACGAGCACCAGCACTCTCTATTACTCGACGGGCTGGTCCAACGTCACCTGCTTCCCCGGATGGAATTACGGCTTCGGCAATGTGTGGGTCCAGAATCGCTGCTACGCCGACTAGTCTAAACGACGCCTACATAAAAGAAAAGAGAAAAGAAGAAGAAGAAAAAAGAGAAGAGAAAAAAAAAAAAAAAAAAAGAAAAAAAAAAAGAAAAAAAAGAAAAAAGAGAAAAGAAAAAGAGAAAGACAAGGCAGGGCGACGGCGGGCCGTCACATCGGGGCGGCTCGGCACGTCATAGTTCGTGACGGATCGCGACCGGAGTGTGACGATGGATTCTGCCGACTGGCTGACCGAGCAGTTCGAGGCGAGCCGACCGCGCCTGCGGGCGGTGGCGTACCGGATGCTCGGCTCCCACGCGGAGGCGGAGGACGCGGTGCAGGAGGTGTGGCTCCGGCTCGCCCGCGCCGACCGAACGGGGGTCGAGAACCTCGGCGGGTGGCTGACGACGGTGACCGCTCGCGTGTGCCTCGACAACCTCCGGTCCCGCACGTCACGCCGGGAGGATCCGACCGGGACGGAGACCCTCGGGGCCACCGTCGACCTCACCGACGAAGACGACGACCCGGAGCAGCAGGCGCTCATGGGTGACTCGGTCGGGTCCGCCCTCCTCGTCGTGCTCGACTTGCTGGCGCCGGCGGAGAGGGTCGCCTTCGTCCTCCACGACGTCTTCGGCGTGCCCTTCGACGAGATCGCCGACATCGTCGGACGTTCACCGGAGGCGGCCCGCCAGCTCGCCAGCCGGGCTCGACGCCGGGTACGGGGCACCGACGAGAATTCCGACGTCGACCCGATCCGTCACCGCCAAGTGGTCGACGCCTTCCTCGCCGCCGCCCGCAGCGGGGACTTCGAGGGACTGGTGGCCCTCCTCGACCCCGACGTGGTCCTCCGGCCCGACGCCGCCGCCCTCCGGATGGGCGCCCTCCGGGAGACCCACGGCGCGTCCGAAGTTGCCGCCGCCCTGTCCGGCGGCGCCCGGGCGGCCCGGGTCGCCCTGGTCGACGGCGTGGCCGGCCTCGTCTGGGCGCCAGGGGGGACCATCCGGGGCGTGGTCGCCTTCACCGTCGTCGACGGGCGCATCGTCGAGATCGACGTCACCGGCGATCCCGAGCGCCTCCGACTCCTCGACATCGTGCTCGTGGACGGCTGAAAAACGCCGCCGAGCCGGTCACATCCGGTCGTCCTCATCCGTCATAGGGGTGACGGCCAAGACCGAAGAGGAGATCCGATGAAGTACGTGCTGCTGATCTACCAAGGCACCACTCCCCTGCCCGGGTCGGACGCGTGGGAAGCGCTCACCGACGTCGAGCAGAAGCAGATCTACGCCGACTACGGCGCCCTCAACCACGCCCCCGGCGTCAGCCCCGGCCTCCCCCTCGGGCTGCCGGAGAAGGCGACCACGGTGCGGGTCGACGACGGCCAGACGGTCGCCGCCGAGGGCCCCTACGTCGGGATGAAGGAAGCCGTCGCCGGCTACTTCGTCGTCGAGGCCGACGACCTCGACACCGCCATCGAGCTGGCCGCCCGTGTCCCGGCCGCCCGTCTCGGCGGAGCGATCGAGGTCCGCCCGGTCGAGACGTACTGGTAGTCCCGCCCGCTACAAATGGAACGAGGGAGCAGCTTCTGCTGCTCCCTCGGACTTGGCAACCACTGGGACTCGAACCCCTCAATGACTAAAGCTGACTCGACAGAGACATAAACGTCGGACACTAGGGACCGAACAGACTCAAACTTGACAACTCTCGTACTCCCGTACCGACGGCGTGTGGCGCCGGTTCCATACTAGAACAGGGCCGGGCAACAATCAATCGCCAAGATCACGTCACCGCGCTGGGAACATTGTCGACGACCCTCACTTTCGACTCAGCGGACCCTGCACCACGATGGTCGCGCCCGGCTGCACCATCAGGTTCTCGCTCACCCGGTAAAGGCGGGCCGCGCTCAACTGGCCGCCACCCTTGGGCAGGAGCGGGAAGACGTGGATGCCGACGTCGAACCCCGACAGGTGGTTCTCCCGGACCACGAGCATCCGGTCGACGAAGCCGAACACCTTGATCCCGGTGGAGTCGATCGGGTCGTTGTCGGCGAAGGTGGTGAAGGCCAGTTGGTTGTCCTGGATGGTGACCGACACCGCGTTGCCGACGAAGATCCCGTGGCGGGCGCGTGCCCCCTGAGCAGGGACGACGACGCCGATGCGGTTGTCGGTGACCATCACCCGCTTGGCCCGGTCGGCGCTGGCGGCCCGCTCCGTCTGGTGGCTGGTGGCGACGTGGACGCCCTGCAGGGCGGCGTCGACGTCGTTGCCCGCCACCCGCACGTAGCCGAGCGCCGACCCCCCGGCCACCACGCCCTGGGCCATCGTGGCATTACGCCGGAGGGCCACCCGGTTGAGCAGGAAGGTGGCGAGGGCGGCGCTGCCCGGCACCTCCTTGCCCGCCACCACCGCCCGGATGGTCTTGTCGACCTCGGAGGCGAGCGACCGGGTGCTGCTGAACGATTTGCCTCGGAGCGATGTCGTCCACATCGTTTTGGCCTGAGGAATGGTGTCGAACGTGAAGCGTTTCTGCCCCACCGACAGGTCGATATCACCGCCGGCCGCAGCCGGACGCATGTTACGGGCCAGCAGGGTCCCGGCCGTCCGCCGTTCGGCCTTGCTGAGGTCGGCCATGGTGTTCACCTTGCGCACGAGCGCGGCCACCCGCAGCACGTTGTCCTCGACGACATACCGTCCGAGATTGACCCCCAGGACGCCGACCTGATTCTCGCCCACCTCGAGGTGGCAATGTGCCACCCGGGCGGTGTTGACGCCCGAGTCCGTGCCCCCCGCGCCGTAGATAGCGATGCACGAGGCCCGGCGCTGGGTCCGCGGCGCGCACCGCACCCGCACCCCGTCGACCACCACGTCGCGGCACTGCTCGAAGGCGAGCGCCCCCCGCAGGCCGGGCGCCGGGTTCGGACGGGGCCTGGCACCGCCGACGCCGGCCCGCACCTGCAGATCCTTCACCGTGACCGACGCGAAGCCGCGGAACACCAGCGCGGCATCGGCGCCCGGGGCCTGGATCACGCTGCCCCAGCCGGCGCCGTGGAGGACGAGGTGCCCCGAGCCGGTGACGACCAGCGTCGCGGCCAGCGGGTAGGTGCCGACCGGCAGGCAGACCTCGGCATCGGACTTCGGATCGAGGCCGGTGAGGGCCTGCTCCCAGCCCTCCCCCGGGATCGCGGTCTCGGTGCACGTGCCCCCGGCCGACCGCTGGCACAGCCGGTCGATGGCGTCCTGCACCGTCTCCACGCCCACGAACTCGCAGACGGTCGGGTCCACCGCCACGTCGGTGGCGTGGATGGCGGTGAGGGCGGGGAAGGTGGGCCGGCAGTCGAGGAGGTTGCCGGCGCCGGTGAGGAACCCGTCGGCGTCGGAGTCGACGAGGGCCAGGCGGCAGTAGTGGCGGTGGATGCCGTCGGGGGCCATCGGCAGCCACTGGCCGGCGTCGTCCCGGGGCCACAGGATCGTGCCCCCCTCGAGGTCGGTGGTGGCCGTCCGGGCGGGCACGAGCCAGTGGTCCCCGGGACGGAACGTGCCCGCGGTGAGGCTCACCTGCAACCCCCGCTCCAGGGTGAGGAAGGCGGCGTTGCCGGCGGTGGCCACGATCCGACCGTCCCAGCGCCGGGCCCGGGGGCGGTGCTCGTTGCGGGCCCGGGTGGGCGTGGTGTCGAAGAAGGGGCCGGCGTCGGCCGGGTCGGTGACGATCTCGCCCAGGTGGGGCGCGTAGCTCAGGATCCGCAGGAGGTCGCCCGACTCGCCCGCCAGCTCCAGGGCGTCGTCGACCAGCTCGACGAAGCCGGGCTGGGTGAACCCGAGGTTGGAGTCCTTGCCCGTGTCGTCGACCCGGAAGGTGGAGCCGACGCCGTTGATGCGGCTGACCATGGTGGCGTTGTCGCGCTGCCACTTCAGCACCACGTTGTTGCCGAACACCCGGTGGACCTCGACGCGGTAGAGCTGGTGCTCGAGGCCGCGGTACCCGCCGTGATCGGGCAGCAGGCAGGGATCGGGCGCCTCGGTGGGGCCCACGACCTGGGCGATCATCCGGCCGGTGGACGGGGCGGGCGGGAAGGCGGAGCCCGCCGTCTCGCACGTCCCCTGGCCCGCCGGTCCGAGACGATTGGTGACGACCTGCCAGACGACCTGCAGCCGGTTGGCCGTGTCCAACCCGTTGAGGGCGGGCTCGCCGATGGTCGGGTCCTCCACCACGCTGATCTCGCGGAGCCAGACCTCGAGGCCGACGACGTGGCGCCCGGGGGTGATGACGCCCGGCTCGCCCGCGGTGAAGGAGACCGGGCGATGGGAATGGGGCTGATTGCGCAACGATGCCCGCCGGCGGAGCCGAGCCCGCACGCCGTTGGCCAGCCCGGGGATGGCGGGCGCGAGGGCGAGGGTCCGGCTGGCGGCGACGGCGGACGTCACCCGGGCCAGGGTGACGTTGCCGGCCACCTCCACGTCGACCCACTGGTCGGCGGCGAAGGGGTGGCCGTCGACCTCGAACCGGCTCACGACGACCTGGTTGGCCGACGATCCCACCCCGCCGACCGTGTCGGGCGTGTTCTCACAGAGGATCCCGTCGACCCACAGCCGCCCCGCCGACACCAGGAGGTCGTCACCGCCGGGCGCAAGCTCGACCGCGAAGCCACCCCCGGCCTCGTCCTTCGGCGCACCGGTCTCGCCGATCACGGCCCGGGCCGTCGTCTCGGCCCGGTAGCGGGTGATGTCGGCCTGCTCGTTCCAGTCGGCGTCGAGCTGGACCCGGCCCTGTTGCATCACGACGCCGGCCCGGTGGTCGCGGGGCCGGAACGTCTGGCGGGTGATGTCGGAGGTCATGGGCGCGCTCCAGTTGGACGGCAGGCCGGTCCCGGCCGGCAGCGGACAGGACGCTCAGCGGCCATCGAGGATCCCCGCCTCCAGGCCGAACCGGAGGAACTCGTCGAGGTCGAAGAGCAGGTTGTTCTCCCGCTGGCGGTGCTGGAACCGGGAGAAGGCGCCCATCTCCGACCCGTTGGACGCACCCCGGCGGATGGCGGCGGCGGCGTCGATGGCGACCAGGGTGGCGAAGGCGGGATCGCCGAAGCGGGTGGAGGCGAAGGCCAGGATCGGGTGGCACGTGTCGCTGGGCAGGCAGTGGTGGCGGCGGGGGGGACGGGACCCGGGTGCGATGTAGGAGTACCGGGCGCAGCCCTCCTGGGCAGCGGCGGGCCACGAGCGGCGCGGCGAAGATGCAGTCGGACGCCAGGTCGACCACGTCGGCCGAGACCCGTCCGAGGAAGGTCGAGCGCTCGGCGGTGAGGGTCGGGCCCTGGAAGCCGGGTCCGTCGGAGCCGACGGCGGGGAGGACCCCGGCCAGGCCCAGTTCGCCGGCGGTCGTGCGGTCGGTCGGCACCGGCCCGACGGCCAGCACCTGCTCCGGCGCGCCGGGGATCAGCACCAGGGCGTCGTCGACCACGACCACGATGGCTTGGGCGTGGACCGTCGCCAGCGACACCGAGCGCACCGCCGCCTGGAGCGCGGCGGCGGCCGTGTCGAGATCGGTGAGGGCGCCGCCGAGCACCAACTCGTCCAGGAGCGGTTCGGTCCCGGTGCGGATGCCCAGGCGGGGCTGGGCCGCGGACAGGGTCAGCGTCCCGGGCCGGGGTTGGCCCACCGTCGCCCACCGGGACACGTCTCGTCGGCGTCGAGGCCGAGGGTGGTGACGGTGCCGTCGCCGGCCACCGCCCGCACCGAGACCGGCCGGTGGTCGCGGCCGACCAGCACCAGCCGGTCGTCGACGGCGAGGGCCTGGCGGTTGGAGGTCGCGACGGGTCCGGTGAGGGTGGCGGCCAGGGCGGCGAGATCGGCGGGTGTACCGACGTCGCTCTCGTCCGGGGCCTCGTCGCCGACCAGCACCACCAGCCGGTTGGGCGCCGGGCCCAGGTCCGGGAACGGCTGGAGCGGCTGTGACACGGCCACGCCGACCACCGCCGGACCGCCGCCGAACGGCTCGGTGGATGGCGGGTGGGCCTGGGGATCGCCGCCCGCCACGATGCTGTCGGTGATCGTGAGGGGGCAGCCGGGCGGCACCAGCACGGGCCCGGTGATCGAGGCGACGATGCTCACCGTGGGCACCGCGTCGGGCTCGCCCTGCACCACCAGCGACGCCTCCTCGGGGCGGGTGGGCTGACCGGCGGCGTCGAGCGTCAGGCCGGGGACGAGGGTGCAGTGGCGGATCTCGACATGCCGGGGCCGGCCCACGACCATGAGCGGCCCGCCGGTGAGGAGGAGGCCGTCGAGCACCACCGAGGCCCCGTCAGCACAGGTGATCACCGAGCCGCCGGGCGGGAGGCGGACGACGGGGAACCGGGTGTCGGCGGCCCGCAGCTCCAGCTCCTCGTTGGCCGGGACGGCGACGGTGAGGCTCTCCTGGTAGGTACGGCTGTCGGCGACGACCACCAGCCCGGCGCCCCCGACGTCGTTCAGGGCGGACGCGATCGTCTGGTGGGCGGCGCCCGGCTCGGCCCGCGACACCTCGGTGGGCACCTGTCCGGCCACGTCCCGCCGCGGCCGCTGATAGCTGCCCCCGCCCAGGGGCCCGCCCGAGACCTGGTGGAAGCTGACGATGACGTCGTCGACCTCCAGGTCCGCACCGAGGACCAGGCGACCGCGCTGCGGGTCGACCGCAACCAGGTCGACGCCGACGTCGGCCACGTTCTCCCATGCGCCCAGGGGGGCGTCGTCGAGGGCGCACGCGATGACCTTGTGGGCCGGCACCTCGACACCGGCGATCTCCACCAGCAGGCTGGCGTTGTCGCCGTACAGGCGGGATGGCGGCCCGCCGGCCACCACCGGGAGGTCGTCGTGCAGCGCCCGCCGGCTGATCGGCAGGGGGACGTTGAGCGGTTGCGCGAGCTGGGCGATGTCGCGCTCGGGGTCCGGGTTCGTCGTCAGCGGGGTGTCGAAGCCGAGCGGGTGGAAGCGGAAGCGGTGGTCGCCGGCCCCGAGGGAGGCGGGCTCCACGTCGGTGAAGCCGGCGTCCTCCACCGGCCACACGAAGACGGCGACGTTGGGCACGTTGTACCGGCCCCGCCCGCTCTTCACCCAGCGCACCTCGGCGGTGTGGGCGGCGGCGTCGAACGGGCCCCCCAGGTGCTCCAGGGTGCTGGCCCCCCGCAACGACACGAACGCGGGGCGGTCGTCCCGAACGTGGTTGAGGTGCTGGGTCGTGGCCAGCCGCTCGAACATCTCGACCGCCCGCGCCTTCCAGGCGGTGACGTCGTTGGCCAGCTCCTCCAGGATGGCCGCCGTCCCCTTGCGCCGGCGGGAGGCGATGGCGTGGGCCACCCGGGCCCGGGTGGTCTCGCTCACGCCGGTGACGGTGTGGGCCGGCGTCACCCCCAGCAGCTCGCCGATGTAGGGGACGACCCACGGCTCGCACGTCTCGATGAACAGGTCGTCGTAGAGCTGGTCGAGGTCGGCCTGCAGCTCCTCCACCTGGCCCCCCACCAGGGCCAGGAGGGCGTGCAGGAAGCCGTCGCCGCCATCGGCGCGGGCATCGACCACGCGGTAGGTCGCGGGCAGGAGCGAGATCAGCTCGTTGTCGTTCACGGCAGGCCCCCGATCGAGATGGGCTGGGGCTCGATGACGAGCAGCTGGGCCGCGGGGGCGGCCGATCCGGCCGCGATCACCGTGCCCGGCGCGGGCAGGGTGGCCAGCAGGCGGGCGGGGACCGGCGTGGGGACCGACGACGACGGCGCCGGGGCCGGTGGCGTGGCCGCGCCGACGGCGTAGGCCAGCAGGGTGAGGTCGGCGCCCACCACGCCCGGGACCCGATGGGCGGCGGCCAGCAGCTCGCTGGCCGCCACCGGCTGGCCGAGGGACCGGGCGTCGAAGGCGAAGGCGGCCTTGACCTCGGCCTCGACCCGGCGGTGGACGGGCTCCACCTCGCGGTCGTCCGCCACCCGCACCGCCATCGCCACCCGGAACCACCGGGGCTCGTAGGTGACGAGGTGCACCGGGACGAGCGGGTCGCCGGCCCGCCCGAAGGCGTCGAGCAGGGCGTCGTGGATGGGGTCGCCGGGCGGGACGGCCCGGCCGTCGGCACCGGCCACCGTCACCACCACGCCCCGGTGGCCGCCAACCCGCGCCCAGACGGCGTGGGCCTTCTCCACCCCGGCGAAGGCCCGGGCGAAATCCTCGTAGTCCCGCAGGGAGACGACGCGGCCGAGGGTCCGCACCAGGAGGGAGATCGACCGGCGGGCCCGGTCGACGGTCTCGGGGTCGGCGCCGCCCTCCGCCGGACGGGGGTTGGTGGCGCCCTTGAGCCCGGCCGGTCGGGCCGCCAGCATGGTGACCCGGTTGGCGCCGACCCGTCCCGCCTGGCCCGCACCCGAGCGGTAGACGGCCCGCACGTTGGCCGCGCCGGTGGGCAGGCGGGCGCCTGTGACCCCGTCGCCGAAGCCGACGATGGCGCCGCCCTCGTCCTGCCGGACGGTGAACACCCGGTCGGCCGGACCCGACGAGGTGAGGTCGGGCACCTCCCGCCACTGGACGTCGTCGACGTAGACCCGCAGGGACGTGCTCCGCCCGGTGGCGGTGGGCGCGCTCAGGTAGGTGAGCGGCGGCGCCTTCAACCGGAACTGCTGGAACACCGACCGCCCGGAGCCGCTCCCCAGCACCTCGTGGCGGCTCTGACCGTGCGTCGCCCGAACCACGTTGGCGGCGACGGTCACGGTGGAGAGGACAAGGGGCTCGGGCAGCCCCTGGGCCAGGGTGAGCCGGGTGAGGCGGGCAGGACCGAAATCGTGGGTGACCTGGGCCAGGTCGGTCACGTGCACCACCGGGACGCCGGGGCTCACCGCCGACAGGCCGCTCACCGCCACCCGCCGCCGGACGCCCAGGCCGAGGGCCAGGCCCTCCAGCTCGATCACGGTGCCCGACACCGGGGTGGTCACCGGCTCGGGGGCGAGGGGCACCAGCTCCGCCCCCGCGAACACCGACGTGGTCCGCACGGGGAAGGAGCCCAGCCCCGTCGCCGGGTCGAGCACCAGGCGGGTGGACTTGCCGGTCAGGCCGCCGGCGCTGAACGACTCGGTGGCCACGTCGGTCACCGCGTAGGCGCCCCACGTCGTCCCCGACCGGAGCACCACCGGTCCCCCGGCGGCGATGGACGGGTAGGCGTTGTCGAGGCGCACCGTCCCCGACCCGAAGAAGAGGGCGGTGGCCGTCGGCCAGGGGAGCAGGGAGGCGTTGATCGACGGCAGGAGGAATGCGACGACGAACGGGTTGGGCATGGCCGCGATCTCCGCCCGGAGGGCCCCGAGGGTGGTGGTGGCGTCGGGCGCCTGCGACCCGAAGAGGGCGGCCTGGGTGCGGAAGACGACCGCCGACCCGGGCGTCGCCGGCCGGGCCGCGAAGCTGGCCGCCACGTCGTCGAGGCTGACCTTGCGCACGGCGGCCTGGGCGGCCAGGTCGGCCGCAATCACCGGGCCCGTCAGCCACCCGGCGACGCCCGGCACCACGGGCGACGACGGCCGGCGGCGGGACCAGGTTGGAAAGGGCGGCGGACGCCACCGACGACGAGTTCAGCCGGCGCACGCGCACCTCGGTCCTGCCGGGCCGGCCCGGATCGTCGGGCGTCGCCGGCACCGCCTCCACCGGCGTGACCGTCGTGACGATCCCGAAGGCGAGCGCGCCGCCCGTCTCGCGGAAGAGCAGTCCGTCGCCCGTCCTGACGTTGGTCGAGGTCCCGGCCAGGTGGACCACCGACGTGGACGAGGTGGGCGCCGGCGACCGGCTGCTTCGGGGCCGCAGCCGGTTCCAGGCGGCGCGCAGCTCGGCCGGCTCGACCGTCTCGAAGACGGCGGGTGTCCCGCCCGGCTCCGGTTCGCTCTGGACGGGGGCGCCGGCTTCCAACAGGAGGCGGGCGGGGGCGCCGGGCGTGGTGTCCATGGAGAAGGCGAGGTCGGTCTCGGCCGCCAACCCCGGTCGCAGCTGGCGGCCGATGAGCCGGGCCAGCTCGGAGACCGAGCGGCGCTCGCCGGCGGTGCCGATGTAGTGCTCGTCGGCGATGCGCTCGGTGTAGAAGGTGAGGTTGTCGGCCACCACCGACCACGCGTCGAGCAAGGCCACGGCCGGGTCCGAGGGCTGGCGGGTGGTGAGCCCCCGCGACCCCTCGGCGGTCGACAGGCCGGCCAGCAGCCGGGCCAGGAAGGTCGGGTGGGTGCCGATGCGGCGCTGGAGGTGGGGGCGGCCGGGTGGGTTGGCGACGGCCCCCGGCCCCGACCCGGCCTCGACGGCGGCGTGCTCGGTGCAACAGCCGGTGACCGGCGTGACGTCGCCCATGTCAGCGTCCCCCTTCCAAAACCAGCCGCAGGACGCCCTCGCTCGGGGCGGCTGGGGTCGTTGTCGAGGAGGGCGAATCTCGCTCCGGCCCATGGCGAGGAAGCCGATGGCGGACGCCTCCGTCGCCGGCAGGCGATTGCGGGAGAAGCGGGAGGCATCGACGAAGGCCACGCCCGGCACGGCCTGCACGGCGGTGACGATCGGGGAGAGGTAGACGGTCTGGCCGAAGGTGAGGCGGTCGGGGTGGAACAGGCCGAGCCGGCCGTCGGGGAGGCGCCGGTTCGACAGGATGTCGTGCAGATCGTCGAGCACGGCCGCCCGGAAGGCGGTCGGCGCCAGCCCCACCCGCAGCTCGACCTCGAGGGCGACGTAGGTGGCGGCCTCGATCTCCACGTCGACGCCGGCCATGCGGTACCGCTCCAGGTACTGGCGCAGGCGACGCTCGAATCCGGCGCTGATCGGCACCCCCGCGACCCGGTCGACGGCGATGAAGACCGTGTACCAGCTGCCCGTCCAGCGCATGGTGGCCACCGCCCGCTGCACGCCCAGCCGGTCGCCCAGCGGGTCGGTGAAGGCTTCCGCCCGCTGGGCGTAGTCGTCGGCGGTGACCGCCCGCTCCTGGCGGTTGAAGGCGAAGGGCGCCCGCTGGCGGACCGACTCGATGCTCTCCGGGGCCGTCCCTCCCCATGAGGGCAACGGGTTGTCGACGGATTCCAGGGTGCCCGCGGCCAGCAGCTCGGCCGCCAGCGACGTCTCGGGACGGTTGGTGTGAACCGTCCGGGTGATCGCTCCCGGCCCGATGTTGCCCACCGGGCCGTTGCCGACGCGGTAGGCGATGCGGGCCGGCTGAGCGGGGCTGGTGGCGGCCGGCGGCCGCCCGTGGCGGAAGGTGCCGTCGGGCTCGGCCCGGCCGAAGCGCAGCCAGGCCACCCCCTCGTCGTCGACCTCCGCCACCACCTCCCGGCGGTCGCCGCTGTCGAGCAGGTGGGAAACGCTCTGCCAGGTGCCGTCGGTCGTCGTCAGCCGGACCGCGGCGACCGCGTCGGCCGGATCGGCCGCCCGCATGGCCGCCGCCGGCAGGTCCCCCGCGGGCGGGGGCGACGCCTGCGCCACGGGGCCTTCCGCCAGCCGTGGTCGCCAGGGGCGGCGGCCGTCGGGCACCGCCTGCTCCTCGTCCCGGGCGATGGTCTGGCCGTGGTCGACCAGCACCAGGTTGCCCAGGACGAGGGCCGCGTCGCCATGGTGGGTGGTGACCCGGTCCTCCCCCACTCCTCGGGTCACCTCCACGCCGACGGCCAGGGTGAACGGGAGCGCGTCCCGGCTGTCCCAGGCGATCTCGGTGATCTCCTCCAGCGTGGCCGGGTCGACCAGGGGGGCCACGTCGGTGCCCGCCTCCACCTCGACCAGGCGGACGGGATGGCGGCGGCCGGGGTCGGCGTCGGCCGTCTCCCCCGTGACCGGGCTGCGGTGCTCGGCCAGCACCACCACGTCGCCCGCGGCCAGGTTCGGGAGGTGGCCGGCCAGCGTGGCCCGGGTGCTCCCGGCCGGTAGGCAGCAGCGCTCACCGCTCCACGTGTGGAACGTCATCCGGTTGTGGTCGGCCGACAGCGACGCCGGCCCCCCGCCCGGCACCACCTCGAAGACCAGGGCGCCGCCGGCCAGGAGGCGGGCCAGGGCGTCGGCCCCCGCCGCACCGGTGGCGTCGAGCACCGCCTGACCGGGCTCGGGTTCGGCGTCGGTGACGAAGCTGCCCCCGGCCAGGGCCGGGCCGGCGGCGACGATGTCGGGCACCCCTGCTCCGATCCGGAGCTGGACCCAGGTGCGGGCGTTCATCCCGTCGTGCATGGCGTAGTCGACGAGGCGGGCGTGGCGGCGGACGGAGATGCGGCGGCGGGCGGTGCCCAGATAGGCCTCCGTCGCGACGGCGTCCTGCTGGTAGCTCAGCTGGTCGCCGACGTAGGCGAACAGCTCGACCAGGGCGGTGCGGACGTCGGCCGGGTTGCGCTCGTTCCAGTCCGGCTGGAGGAGGGCGAGGCGGTCGAAGAGCACCCTGCGGAACGTCCCGTAGTCCTTGGCCAGCCGGTCGATGGGCGGATGCTCGAGCACCGGCGGCGGGCACGGATCGGCCTCGGCGCAGTCCAACTCGCTCTCGCACACCACCCCGAAGGAGAACGTCACGCCGGCCAGCACGGGGTCGATGCCGGCCAGGGGGCGCTCGGGCTGGCCGGCCGTCACCAGCCGCAGCCGGTAGTCCGAGAGGTCGCCCGCCTGGGCCAGCCGCACCCGAACCGCCCGGGGATCGTGGGTCGGCGCCACCTCGGTGACCGGGATGCCCCGGGTCGGCTGGCCGCCGGTGACGACGATCTCGGCCGGGGTGGGCAGGGTGGCGACCGGCTTCAGGAACCCGACCAGCAGCTCGGCGGGCAGCTTCGTCAGCGGCCCCGGCGGCACCACCAGCTCCACGTACTCGATCCCGTTCAGGCCGGCGCGGGCCCGCACCGCGGCCAACCGCTCGTCGGAGCCGCAGCGGTAGACGGTGCGGGTCGTCGTCCGGGGGCTCATGCCGCACCCGCCGGGGCGAGGAAGCGCTCGACGAAGGCGTCCTGGGTCAGGCGCTCGGTGAAGGCCACCCGCACCGCCAGCACCCCGTCCTCGCTGTAGACGTCGACCTCGTCCACGTCGATGAGGTCGCCCAGCCACTGCTGGAGCGAGCTCTGCACCAGCAGGCGGGTGGTGGCCGCCACCTCGGGACCGGCCGGCTCGAAGAGCAGCTGGGCCACGCCGGCGCCGAACGTGGGGCGCATCACCCGCTCGCCGGGGTTGGTGAACAGGACCTGCTCGACCAGGTCACGCAGGTACCCGGACCGGGACACGCCCGCCGTACGTCCCCGGCGGTCGACGTGGAGGGGGTGGTCGGCGGCGGTCACGTGGCGATCACCCGCGGTTGGGTGCTGATGACCGTCGGCGGGCCCTGGGGCGCCTGCTCGGCGCTGAAGCACAGCCCGGCGCTGGTCTGGAGGATGGCGGGCTGGCCGTTGACCAGCACCCGCACCGCCGGCACCAGCCACCGCACGAGCACGCACGGCTGGGGCTTCGGGCCCGGAACGGTGAACACGCAGCCGGCGACCACGAACGTGTCGCCCATGGTGGCGACCGGCATCCCGCTGACCAGGACGCGGGCGTTCGACGAGATGGTGGTCACCGGCCCCGCGTGGGGGCAGATCGCGGTCGCTCCGACGTGGAAGAGGGGCCCGGGCACGGTCAGGTCCTCACGTGATCGTCAAGGCGCCGTTGTTGACGGTGATGGTCGGCCCCGCCATCACGATCATCGCCCCCTTGCCGTTGGAGATCGTGATCCCGACGTCGTTGATCATGATCATGGCGCCGGTGGTGGTCTTGAGCAGGAAGCCCCCCGTCGGCCCGGGGGCGTCGCTGATCATCAGGGTGTTCTGCAGCGCGGTCTGGATGACGACGTGGGACACGGGCGGGGGCGCGGCCAGGGCGAGGGCCGGGACCTCGGCCGCCGAGCCCCACCAGCAGCCCGTCCAGATGGGGAAGTTGGTGTCGCCCTGCTCGAACTCGACCCAGACGCCGCTGCCGATGGCGGGGATGGCGAACATCCCCGCCTGGATCCCGGCGAAGGGGACGCACGGCATGCACCAGCTCGACGGGCTGCCCCCGAGCACGTCGGGCACCGACGCCATGAGCCGGCCCTGCTGCATGGGATCGACGTTGTTCATGACCGTCCCCCGGTACTTGCCGTAGAAGCGGCGCCCGTCCTCTGTCACGGGACCACCACCGGCGTCAGCGACACCAGGCCGTTGCGGGCCAGGGTGAAGCTCTGGGTGTAAGAGCCGGGAGCCAGGTTGTGGGTCACGCTCTTGACGAAATAGAGGCCGTCGTAGCCGAGGCCCGCCCCCCGCACGCCGACCAGGGCCCGCGCCCGGAGCACCCGGCCGTAGCGCAGGACGTTGAGCTGGCCGCTGGCCGTCACCGCGTCGGCCGAGTCCGAAACCGCGGCCAGGCCCTTGGCCATGGCCAGGAGGGGGTTCTCCTTGGCCGCGCCCTCCAGCGGCTTGGTCCGCAGGCTCGGCGCCTGGCGAGCGGCCAGCGGCGGCGCCAGCAGGCTGATCTCGGGGACGGGGATGCCGATGCTGATCTTGGTGATGGGCTCCTGGATGTTCACCACCAGCTGGGTGCGCTGGAGCCCGTCGAAGCTGAAGCTGAGGGCGTCGACGTTGGTCATGGCGTCCATGTCGACGTTGAGCGCGGGCTGGGGCACGCCGATGCGGATCTCGGGCCCGAAGTAGGCGATGCTCGTGGCCGGCGCCGGTCCCGGTTCGAGGTAGAAGACGTAGCCGTTCTCCTTGGCCACCTTCTGGATGTAGGCCAGGTCGGTGCCGTCCTTGAACTCGATCTGCTGGGTCGGGATGGGCACCGACGGGAACAGCTCGGGCACGAGGAACGGGATGATCCCGTAGAGCAGGTAGTTCTTCAGGATCCAGCCCACCCGGGCCATGGCCGGCATCGGGGGGAACATCTCGCCCTTGCGCTCGTCGAGGTCCATCAGGACGGTGAGGTCCTCGCCGGTGACGGTCACCGCCGACTGGCCGATCTGGTCGCTCATCCCGACCTCCTGGCGGGTGATGACTCCGTCGACGAGGACGTTGGGGATGCCGTTCACGGTGGCCATCAACACGATCCGGATGCCGGGGTCGAGCAGCCCCGTCGGGATGAAGGTGGTGGTGATCGGCGACCGCCGGCTGATGGCGAACACCAGCTGGAAGCCGCTGCGCTGGCCGCTCTGGACGGTGACCTGGGCGCTCTTGAGCGACTGGACCACCGACGCCGGCACGGGAAGGGGCAGCATCGGGCCGGCCAGGAGGGTGAGGTGGACGCGGTCGATCACGATCCCGCACCCCCGTCCCCGCCGGCTCCGGGGATGCCCTCGGGCAGGGTGATGCGCAGCCGGCGGCCGGCCCGCTCGACCAGCTCCCCCGGTCGGACGGCGCCGTTGGCATCGGCCACCTGCCACCAGAGCTCGGGGTCGCCCAGCTCGGTGGCGGCGATCAGGTCGAGACGCTCACCCGGCGTCACCGGGTGCAGGCGCACGAGGGCGAGTCGCTCGGGGGCCACGATGAACCGGCGACGGAAGTAGCGGACGACGGTGCCGTCGGAGTTCGTCGTCTCGCCGATGTCGACGGTGGCGTACCGGCTCGTCGGTGGCAGGGCCGGCGGCTGGGGCGGGCGGGGAGGATCCACCGGGTGCAGGGAATCGGCGCTCACGTGATCCTCCTGATGCCGAGCTGCGACAGCTCGCCCACGACGCCCCCGGCCAGGCGCTCCTTCTCCCGGTGGTGGGCGAAGGAGACGCCCGCCCCCCGGTGGCCGAGCTCGAGGTCGTTGACGGTGAGCACCCGCAGGCTCAGGCTGACGCGCGCCCGGATGGGGTTGAGGTTGCTGTCGAAGGCCTCCTCGGTCACCGACAACTCGGTGACCCGCACCGGCACCACCCGCTGGGCGCTCCACACGAACAGGGTGAGCGGGGCCTCGACGGGCGTGATCTCGAGCGTCCCGAGCGAGGCCAGGGTGATGTTGGACTGGACCGAGTTGGCCGAGGGATAGACGATCGACTCGAGGACAGCCAGCTGCGGGTGGAGGCCGAGGCGGGCGACGTCGGGGTCGTCCTCCGGCCGCTCCATCGAGTCGGTGGCGTCGATCTCCACCTCGAGCTTGATGGTCTCGATCGGCGGCCCCTTCAGCCGCAGGGCGTCGAGGCGATCCCCCGACTCCGCCCCTGCCCCCTGCACCTGCAACGACCGGCTCAAGCTGTCCGGGTTGTACTGGAGCGCGATCACCTTGAGTATCCGCGCCGACTTCGGGTCGACCAGGACCAATCCCCCTCGCACCAACTTCGGACTCCCCGGAAACGAGCTCATCCGATTCCCACGATCCGCCACGTGATCTGCACCCGCGGTGGCTGGCTCTTGTTGAGGTCGTCCCGGACGCGCTCGACCAGCTTGATCGTCGCATCGTCGGGGGGACCGGGGGCGACGATCGTGTAGTGGATAAGGCTGACGTTCTTGTTTGCGTAGTGGCTCCGCGCCTGGCTCAGCGTCCAGTAGAGCTGGCTCGACTTGTGCTCGATGGCGCTCTCTCCCGTGCGCCCCACTGCGCTGCGAGTCTCGACGAAGGTCATCAGCAGGGTCACCTCGAAGATGTGGACCTCGTCCGACTTCGCACCTGTCAACGGATCTGTCACCGGTACCACCGCCCGGCCCTCAGGCTTCCTCTTCCCGCCGGTGGTGTCACCGCCCCGAATCCGCATCTGCCAGTTGAGCCGGGCAATCTTCGCGGTCGAGCGCCCTCCCGACGTGCGCTTTTCGGTGAAGGTCGTCTGAACTCGCCGTCCCGGGAAACGTTCGCGCAGGATGCCTGGCACGCCGGCGCCCCGCTCATACTCCTCGTGGCGGGGATCCTTTCCAGGCAGGGGCGCTGTCGTCTGGCCCCTGTTCTCGATCCACGCAGGTGACGTTGGAGGTGGCGCCGATCGTTCCTTGACGACCTGACCGGCGACCTTGAGCTCGTCGGCACCCTCGGCTACGTCAACAGGGGGGTTGATGGTGCCGTGGACCGTGAAGCGCGCTTTGCCGGCCGGCCGGCGCTCCGAGCGTCTTCCAGCCGTGCCTCCGGCGAAGCCAGGCGAGTGTGGCCCACAGCCGCGGCCGGGAAACACCCCTCGACAAGAGCTTGTCGACCGCGGCCTTCGTCTCCCGGATCGCCCGCTCGATCCGCTGCTGCTTTGTCTCCTTCTTCTTGGGTTCCTTCTTCTTCGCCTGCTTGGCCTTCTTCTGCTTGCGTTTGTCGAGCCACTTCTTGCCCTTGTCGGCGAGCTTCTTGCCGCCTCGGGCCAGGCCCTTGGCGGTCGACGTGACGGCCTGGACGACCTTGGTCTTGGCCAGGGCCTTCCCGGCCTTGGTGACGGTCGCCTTGGCCGCGCCCACTGCCTTCCCGGCGGTGGCCTTGGCCGCGCCCACTGCCTTGCCGGCGGCCGTCTTGGCGCCCTTGACGACCTTGCCGGCGGCGGTCTTGGCACCCTTCACGGCGGCGCCGGCGGTCTTCTTGACCGCCCCGCCCACCTTCCTGAATCCGGCCATGATCTTGGTGGCCATGGCCTTGAGGGTGCCGCCGACCTTCGATCCCGCCCCCTTGAGCTTGACCAGGACGAAGTTGGCCACGAAGTCGAGGACGGCGACGGCGACCGCACCGACCAGCTGGCCGAACATGGCGGCCGGGTTGCCGGACTTCACCGACTTCAGGAAGGCGATGAACGTCTTGAACGCCTGGAGGATCCGCTGCGCCGCCCCCCACGCCGCCCGGAGCCCGTCGATGATGAGCTTCAGGCCCCCCAGGGCGGGGATGAGCAGGGCCGCCACCTTCTCGATGAGCAGCGAGATGATGATCCCCGGCAGGGACTCCTTGATGGCGGCCCAGGCCATCTTCACGACCGCAGCGAAGGTGATGCAGCCCTTCACCAGGACGTCGAGGATCATCTTGCCGACCCCGACGACCTCCTCCACCTTCTCCTTGAACCAGCGCTTCACGGCCGCCTTGAGGGCGGGCCAGGCGCAGTTCTTGAACCCGTCGACCACGCCGCCGCCGAGCCGCTTCAGCCAGTTGACCGGTCCGGAGGCCACGTGCGAAGCGATCACGAGGAAGTCCCCGAACACGTCGGCGACGGCCTTGGCCAGGGCGATGACCCCCTTGACCACGCCCTCGACCACGCTCACGGCGGCCAGCAGGCCCGCCTCCAGCACGTCGAGCAGCGCGTTGAGGGCCTTGCCGAGGGCGTCGAGGATGGCGACGGCCGCCGCCTTCAGTTTGTCGGCCACCTCGTTGACCTTGTCCTTGGCCGCGGCCACGCCCTTGTCGATGGTGGCGTTCCACTTGGCCCGGGCCTCGGGGAAACCGGCCAGGACGACGTCGCCCGCCGCCTTGAGCGCCTTCCCGCCCAGCTCGATGGCCGCCACCGCCAGCTTGCGGCCGGCCTCGATGGCGTCGACGGCCAGCTTCTGGACGGCCTTGATGGCCTTGTTGACCGCTTCCCGGGCCTTGTCGAACACGAACTTGATGGCCGACTTGATCTTGTTGAAGAAGGAGGCCACCTTCGACCCGAGCCAGCTGAAGAACCCGCCGCTGTCGGACTCCTTCTTGGCCTCCCGGCGCTTGTCGGCGGCGGTGCCCTCGGCCTCCGTGCGCTCCTTCTCGATGTCGCGGTTGCCGGCGTCGATCTCGGCCTGAGCCTTGGAGTCGGAATCGTTGCGGGCGGTCTTGACGCTCTTGTCGGCGGTGGTGGTGGCCTCCGTGGCCATCGACGAGCTCTTGGCTACGTGTCCCGCGTTCTCGTCGGCCCATTTCTGGCGGTCGGAGTCCGCCTGGCGAGCCGTGCTCCGCCGGAGCTGGCTCTGCTCCTCGCCGCTGGCGACCACTGCCTCGTCCAGCTGCTTCTTCGAATCCGTCTGCGCGGCCTCGTCGTCGGCCGCCTGCCTCTCCTTGGCCGCCACCATCGCCGACTGCTGGTCGGTGACGCTGGCCCGGACCTTGTCCGCTCCGTCCTCGTCCACCAGCTTGTCGATGACGACCGGCGGCACCTGCCCGATGTCGGCCCCGCCCCCCGCCGGTGCGCCGCCGGTCCCACCGCCGCCCCCTCCGCCGCCTCCGCCGCCTCCGCCGGGCGCGGCGGCGGCCTCGATCTTGGCGGTGAGCGTCTCCGGCGGCACGTGGGGGTAGATGTCGCGGTCCCCGAAGTCCTGCATGACGTCCTTGCCCGCCTGGGCCTGCAGCTCGGTGGTGGTGGTGACGACCGCGGTGGCCTGGGTGGTGACGCGGGTGGGGTCGGCGTCGCCGTCGAGGGTGAGCTTGGGGGTGGGACCGGCGGTGGCGTGGAGGGCCGGGTCGGTCGTCGGCAGCGAGTCGACGGAGTCGCGCACCCGCTCCGCGTCGGCCTCGGTGATCTGGGCGTCGCCGCCGAGGCGGGGTGACGTGACGGCGGCGGTCGGCGACGGAGGGAGCGGTGGGGGCTCGACCGGGTCGACCGTCGTCCCCGGGCCGCCGGGGGCCAGGTCGGCCGGCGCGGGGGTCGCCGGCGCCGGGGGCTTCGGAGGGGTGGGCGGGGGGATGGAGGGATCGCGGCTGGCGGGGACGCCCGACGGGCGCTCGGCGGTGGGCGGGGCGGCGGCCAGTTCCTCGTGCATGGTGGCGACCGACGAGGAGGCGGCGGTGTGGCTGGCGGCGATGGCGGCCGGGGCGGCGGTGGCCGGGAGGTGGCTGACGGTGCCGAGGACCGCGGCCGGGTCGGCGCCCGGGCCCGGCGCCGGGGCCTCCGGGGCGGGCTCGGTCTCCGCTTCGGCGCCACCGCCGCCCCCTCCGCCGCCGCCGCAGGCGCCTCCGCCAGCCCTCGCCCGCGTCCTCCAGGGGCGCGGGCGCGGGGGCGGCGCACGGCGGGGCGGCCTCCGCGGTTTCGCCTCCGGGTGCCGCTGCCGCGGGGCTGTCCTCGGCGGCGGCCGAGGTTCGGCTCGGATGCCTCCGCCGCCCCATCCGCCTCCTCCGTCGCCAAGCCGGCACTCCCCGATTCGGCGCCGATGTCGGATGCGGCTGTGTCCAGGGCGGCTCCCGGGGCCGGCGCGGTGGTGGCGTCGGCCATTTCCGGCTCGGAGGGCCGCCGGTTCCTCCGCCGGGGGGGCGACGGCGGGCGGTTCGGTGGTCGACGCCTCTTCGACATCGGGGAGCGAGGCCGTCGGGGACTCGACGACCGGCGGAGGGGTGGTAGCGGCGGACTCGTCGTCGCCCCCGCCGGCTCCGGCTCGGGGCCAGCGGCGGCGGCTGCCGGCTCGGCGCCCTCGTCGGCGGCCGCGTCGGTGGTCTCGTCGGGCGGTGGGCCCGCGTCCGCCTCCTCCTCGGCGGACTGGTCGGCGCCGGCGACGGCCGGGGCCAGGGCTTCGGCGGTCTCCTCCTCGGCGGCCGGGCCCGGGGCCGCTTCGGCGGCCGCCGGCGGTGCGGTGGGCGGTGCGACCACTCCCCCGGCGGCCTCGCCACCGTCGGGTGCGGCTCCGCCCGCGTCCGGGACCGACTCCGGTGCAGCGTCCTCCGCGGTGGGGGTGGTCGCCTCCAGCTCGGCCGGCGCCGGACCCTCCTCCGCCTCGTCCTCGGCCTCCTTCACCGCCACCCCGCTGCTCGGCTCGGCCACCATGGCCGGCCCCTCGGGTGTCGCGACCTGTGGATCGTCCGCCGGTGCGGCGCCCGGCCGCTCCCCCGCCGGCGCCGCGGCCGCCTCGGCCGCCTCGGCGGTCTCGACCGTGTCGCCGTCCTCGTCGGGGGTGTCGGCCTCGCCGTCGGGGGCGGTCCCCCCCTGGTCCACCTGCGGGGAGTGCTCCCGGAGGACGTCGGTGAGCTGGTCCCAGAGGGAGCCACCCCGCCGCTGCTCGACCTTGGCCAGCACCGCGGCGCGCACCGGGTCGGCCAGCTTTGTCATCGTCGACCGGAGGCGCCCGCCGCGGTCGGCCGGGTCCCGCCGGAGGAGGCGCTCGACCAGCCCGAACAGGGCCTCGCCGATCGACACCTTCGCCGGCCGGGTGCCCGCCGGGTTGGGCCGGCGGCCGATGGTGGGGGCGCCGAGCGACGCTCCGCCTCCCGCCGACGATCCGGCCCCCTCGGCCGCGCCCGCCTCGACCGTGCGCCCCGCAGTCACGTTGTCGGCCGCCCGTTCGGCCCGGGCCTCGGCCGCGTGGTCGAAGTGGCGCACCGGCACCAGGTCGGTCGACGACCCGGTGGCATCCGCGGGATCGGTGGCGTGGACCAGCTCGTGCACGAGGAGGCGGCGACCGGCGACGGTGCCCGGCTGGTAGCGACCGGCTGCGAACCACACGTGGTCGCGGACAGTGAAGGCCTCGGCGTCGATGGCGTCGGCCAGCTCGGCCGACCGTTCGTCGGCGTGGATACGGATGGCGCCCAGGTCGTGGCCCAGCACGGGCTCGAGGTGGCGGCGCACGTCGTCGGAGATGGGGACGCCGGGCGACGTGAGCCGTTCGAGGTCGGCCAGGCCGGCGACGGCCTCCTCCGGCTGCGAACCGTGCTGGGCGTGGATCAGCGGACGCGCCGGACGGCGGTGGTGTCGGGCGGGGGACGCCGACGACGGGGCCGGCGCCGCCACCCGGTCCGATCGCCGGGTCATGCCATCGCCTCGTCGGAGTCCACCGGCATCGTCTCGGGGCCGGCCGGCTGCGGCCCGGGGAGGGGCTCCTCGGCGGGGGCCGGCGGGCACACCGCGGCGAGGCCCTCGTAGAAGGTCCGGGGCAACGGCTGGCGGCCGCTCAGGATCTCCTCCGCCCGGTGCTCCACCCAGGGCTTGACGCTGCCGTCGGGCCGGCGCAGCTCCGGGCACGTCGGCATGCGCTCCTTCAGCGGCGCCTTGGTGCCGGGCGTCTGCCGGGACGAGTCGTTGAGCGCCCCCCGCAGGATCCCGGGCACCTCCGCCGGCGTCACCACCTTGCTGGAGCTTCCGAAGAGGAACTCGATCGTGCCGTCGGGCCGGCGCCGCAGCCCGAGGGCCGGGTTGCCCACCGCCGGCACCTTGGGCCCCACGACCGTGAACTGCACCCGCCCGTCCTCCCGGACCTCCAGGTTGATGCCGCCCATGTCGGGCTGGCGCTGGATCACGGGGGCGACCGGGGGGCTGGCTGACGCCGAGTCGGCCACCCGGTCGGCCTCGGCCTCGGCCGCCGTCCCCGTCGGGCCCACCCGCAAGCCACCGCCGGCGGGCGCCGGGTGGCCCCGCTTCCCTGCTGGACGGTGTGGGTCAGCTCGTGGAGCAGGAGCTGGCGACCGTCGGGGGTGCCGGGGCGGAAGCGGCCGGCGCCGAACACCACGTCGTGGCCGACGGTGAAGGCGCGGGCGTGCACCGCGGCGGCAGCATCGGCGGCGGTGCGATCGGCGTGGATCCGGACGTGCGCGGAGGTCGTGGCCGAGGCGTCCCTCGGCCTCCGCCCGCACGTCGGAGTCGAGGGGACGGCCCGGCGCCCGCAGGCTCTCGTGCACCGTCGACGGGACGCTCTCCGGCTCGGGCCCGGTCGCCGAGCGGGCCAGCTCACCCTCACCGCACTGGGCGCACGAGCCCCCGCCACCACATGCGCAGGCCCGCTGCAGCACGCCCCGCACCGGCCTCTCCCCCACCCAATCGGTCGTCATCCGCCCGTCCTCGGTGACGGCTCGAAGACGATGCCGGCGACCGCCGCCGCGATCGACCGCCCGAGATCCGCCGGTCCTTCATCCGCCGGGCCCAGGGTGGACGGGGCCAGCCGCTCTCGTCGCTCGGACTGCGCGCCGTCCGCCCCGCCCGACCGGACCCATTCCTCGACCGCCTCCGTGAGCCCCGCCTGCAACCCGTCGGTCACCAGTGCCCGCTCGGCCGGGGACACCCCGTCCAGCACGACCCGCCCGATGCGCAGCGAGACCTTCGCCGGTGGACGGGTCACTCGGCCCACCCCTTCAGCTCCCCGGCGGTGAGCGGCCGTTCGAGCTTGGCGTACTCGGCCCGGGCCCCGTCCCGGACGTGGGCCATGGTGACGACCGACCCGCTGTCGGCGGCCCGGTAGGCGGCGTGGAGGGCGATGTTGCGGATCGTCCCGCCGGGGACGTCGAGCTGGGCCAGGCGGGGGGTGTCGAGCGCACCGACGGGCACCAGGGGCGGGAAGATCCGGTTCCAGATCCCCTCCCGCTGGCCGGCGTCGGGATGGGGGAAGGTGACGATGAACCGCAGCCGGCGCACGAACGCGGGGTCGAGGCTCGACCGCATGTTGGTGGTGAGGATGGCGACGCCGGTGTAGCTCTCCATCCGCTGCAGCAGGTAGCTGACCTCGATGTTGGCGTAGCGGTCGTGGCTGTCCTTGACCTCGGTGCGCTTCCCGAACAGGGCGTCGGCCTCGTCGAAGAGCAGGACGGCCCCGCCCCGCTCGGCGGCGTCGAAGACCCGGGCCAGGTTCTTCTCGGTCTCGCCGATGTACTTGCTCACGACCTGGCTGAGGTCGACGTGGTAGAGGTCGACGTCGAGGTCGTGGGCCAGGACCTCGGCGGCCAGCGTCTTGCCCGTGCCGCTGGGCCCGGCGAACAGGACGCTGACCCCGGCGCCCTTGCCCCCCGTCCCCCCGAAGCCCCACGCCTCCTGGACGACGGCCCGGTGCCTCGCCTGGCAGGCGATGTCGTGCAGGCGCCCCAACTCGGCGGGCGGGAGGACGATCGACGACCAGGTGGCGCGGGGCTCCACCAGCGCCGCCCGCCCGCCGAGGTCGGCCCGCCGACGCAACCGTGCCGCCCGCCACAGGGCGTCGGCCAGGGGCACACCCGTCGCCGCCGCCTCGGCCCGGGCCTGCACCGCCACCGCACCGGTGGAGACCGGGTCGAGCACGAAGGTGCCGGCCAGGCGCTGAACGGCCCGGTCATCGAGGTCGGCCCCATCGCCGAGAACGCCGTCGCCGAGGACGTCCCGCCACTGGGCCACCCGCTCGGCGAGGGTCGCCACCCCCACGTCGAGCGTGAGCAGCGGACGGTCGACGTCGTCCCGGCTGCGGGACACCACGATCACAGTGAGGGCGTGGCGGGTCAACAGGCGGTCGACGATCCACCGCGTGACGGCGTCGGGAGCACCGGCCGCGGACCAGAGGTCGAGCACCACCGGCGCCCCGGTGAGCAACGCCTCCCGCTCCAGCCGGGCGACGAGAGCCTCCAGCTCGGCCCCGGGTGACGGCAGCACGGCCGGGTCGACCACGATGGAGCGGGCCGCGCCGGAGGCGTGGGCCAGGCTGCGGGCGACGGCCAGCACCTGCTCCCGGTCGCCACCGCAGAGCTGCACCGCCCGCCCGGTGAAGGGGAAGGTGGCGTGCCACGAGCGCAGGGCGACCTCGACGAGGGCGGCGTGGCTGCCGGCCAGGGGCTCGGGTCCCACCGCCACCGTCGACGTGTAGGGGGCCAGGCGGGCGTCGGCGCGGTCGAGGCCGGTGAGGAGGTGGAGGATTCGCTCGTCCAGCGTGAGCCGGGCCCGGGTGAGCGGCGCCGCCTTGTCGACGTCGAGGAGGTGCCACCTCCGCAGCGGGCCGTCGGGGGCGAGGGCGCTCCAGTGGGCCCCGGGGAGGACGGCGAGGGCCAGGCCGAAGGTGGCGAAGGCCCGGTTGGGATCGCCCTGGGCCGCGCCCAGGACCGCCGGCAGCGATCCGTCGAGGTCGGTCGCCCCCGCCAGCAGGAGCACGTCCCTCTCGAACGGGGTCAGCTCGAAGGCCCCCGCCACCGCGTCGAGAGCGGGCACCGCCACCGGCTCCGCTTCACCGTCGGTCGTTCCCCGGCCGTGCGCCTGGAGGCGACGGCGGAGGGCGTCGACCGCCGCCGCCAGCTGGTCGCGGTTGTGATCCACCCAGGTCCGCTCGGTCGTGGTCATTGGAGCGACACCGCCGGTCCCACGTACAGGCCGGCGGGGTCGGAGACCAGCCGGGTGGCGGCCCCGTCGACCTCGACGCTGACCAGGTAGTCGCCGCTGGCCACGCCCACCACCGGCACCTCGATCGTGGCCGTGGTCTCGGCCGCGTCCATGGCGCGGGAGGGGGCGGGCAGGACGTAGTGGCGGGGTGTGCCCGGCGCCGGTCTGGTCGAGCAGCAGGCGCACCTTCTGGTGACGGCCCACCGCCGGGACCAGCGTGACCCGGACCGACCCCTGCGTCACCGCGTCGTTGGCCACCAGGATCCCGACCGGCTCGATCATCGGGTTGCCGCCGTCGAGGGCGAACGACGGTCGCAGGACGAAGGCGCCCACGTTGGAGTCGGCCGCCGGTCGCAGGCCGGACGGGCCGAAGTCGACGCGGTGCACGACCTGCACGCCGGTCAGGCCGGCCAGGGCGCCGGCGGGCACCAGGGCCGAGATCCGCTGCGCGGTCGACCCCGCCCCCGGCGCCACGTCGACCGTGCCCGCGAACCGCAGCACCGTGTTCGGCGTGAGCAGCCCGTGCCCGGTGACGGTGAGCTGGCCACCGACCTCGGCCACGGTGGGGGCGACGTCGTTGATCCGGGGGATGGGGAGGGGGATGACCCGCAGCTGCGACAACCGCACGGGCAGGGCCTGGGAGCCGGCCTCGTCCGGGCGCAGGACCACCACCGAGGCGCTGAACGCCAGCGACGGCCGGTAGCGCTCGCCGAAGACCGACCACAGCTTGGAGATGTCGTCGATGCTGAGCTGCTCGGGCGCCAGGCGGATGATCTCCTCCTGGGCGTCGAGGCCGGACCCGCCGAGCAGGGCCAGCTCGGCCGCCGACAGGGTGCCGGGGGGACCGGTGAACGTCGACCGCACCACCTCGCGGGACAGGAAGCGGGTGCCGTGCAGGAACAGGGCGGCATGGCCCAGGAGGATCTCCGCGTGCAGGTCGCCGGTGCCGTAGGCGCTGACCAGGTAGTGCAGGTCGAGCGCCAGGGGGGCCGCCGTCCGCCGGTCGCCGTCCTGCCCGTGGGATGGAAGCTCGTTGTTCTGCCAGCCCAGGTTGGGAGTCACCCGGTAGAGGAACAGGTTGAGGCCGGGCAGCTCCCCGTCCCCCACACCGATCCGGTCGGGGGGCAGCGCCGACACGGTGGGCGTGGCGCCGAGGGCGTTGCTCAGGCTGGCCAGCGGGAGGGCGTCCTGGAACAGTCGCCGGAGGACGGCCGTGGTGGCCGCGATGGCGGCGCCGTTGCTCATCGCGACTCCTCCTGGCGGCGGGCCAGGTAGTCGCCGAGGGACAGGGCGGGCGCGGGAGTGGGGGCGGGCGCGGGGCGGGAAGGGGCGGCGCCGCGGGCCATCCGCAGCTCGACCCGGTCGATGGTGATCTCCACCACCGGAGCGGGGGCCGCGGGCTCGACGCCGCCGCCCGTGCCGCCCGGACCGTCGGTTCGGGCCTGCTGGGGTGGCGGCGGGAGGTCGATCCGGGGCCGGGCGAAGACGGTCACCGACTGCTCCCGCGGATCGCTCGTCCGGTCGGCGGGAGCACCCCCGGAACCGGGGGCGCCCGTCGCCTCCACACCGGTCCGGAGGGTGGACGGAGGCGGGCGCGACGGCTCGGGAGGGGGACGGACGAGCGCCACCGCGACCACGACCTCGTCCGAGGTGGGCTTCGACGGCGGCGGCCCGTTGTCGCCCGCCGCGTTGTGCGCCGCCACTGTCTCGGACCTGTCCCCGGGAGCATCGCCCGGCTCGTGGTGCCAGTCCGGGGAGACCGTCGCCGGCCGGATGATCGACGGCTCCGCCGGCGGCAGCCCACCCGGCGAAGCCGCCGCGTCGGGGGAACCGGCCGCCGCCGGCAGGATCATCGGCGGCGGTGCCGGCGGGAGCTCGACTTCGGCCTCCACCTCGAGGGGCGACGGTCCGGCGCCGCCGCCGGGTGCCGCGGGCACGGCCAGGGCCCGCTGGGCCAGGCGGGTGAACAGGTCGGCGGTCACGCCAGGTCCAGATAGAGCCGACGCCGACCGGGGCCGAGGGCGATGATCTCGGGCTCCGACCAGCCGTAGCGCCGGGCCAGGGCGTCGATCTCCAGCAGCAGCGTCCGGGCCTGCGCGGCCATCTCGTTCCAGACGAAGGCGGCCACGTCGAGCACCGCGTCGACCGCTTGGCCGCACTCGAGGCACGACAGCCGGGTGCGGACGTCGGTCCACGGGTCGTGGGCCTCCAGCGCCTGGCCGACCGCGCCCACCTCGACCTCGGTGAGGCTCCGGACCGCCGCGTCCCTACCGTCCCGGGTGACCGACAGCACCGCCCGCTCGATGAGGGCCCACCGGGCGTCTTCGAGTGACCGGGCGTCGGCCACCGCGTCGAGGTCGTCAGCAGTGAGAGGGCGGGCCACGACGACGGTGTCGCCCACCGTCACCCTCACCCCGTCCGGGGCGGGCGCCGGACCGGCCCTGATGTCGGCCACGTCCACCGCGAACTCCAGCATCTCGCCGCACGCCGAGCAGGTGGCCAGGCAGGTGAGCGTGGGCCCGATCAGGCGCAGGCGGGCGTCGAGAAGGAGGCCGTCCCGCTGGCCCAGGGGCAGCGCCACCAGCTCGGCCGGTTCGCGCTCGGGATAGGCGGCGGCCAGCATGGCCCCCGCCCGGGCCCGCGGCCGCTCC
Source organism: uncultured Acidimicrobiia bacterium (assembly GCA_963829165.1). Lineage (GTDB taxonomy): Bacteria > Actinomycetota > Acidimicrobiia > Acidimicrobiales > AC-14 > JAXDMK01. The sequence continues at coordinate 906,476 of CAWHIC010000007.1, forward strand.
TGGCCCACCGACCACATCTCCAGCAGCCGCTCCCCGGCCAACGCACCCGAAGTCATCGTCCGTTGCCTGCCGTGCCGGCGCGATCGGAGGGGATCAGTTCGCCCCGTCGAAGCTCGGCTCCACCGGTTCGGTGACCTCCGAGTCCCGCTCCCAACCCTCGTTCTCGATCTTCAGGTGCTGGATGGCGACGGCGTTGGCGTTGGCGTCGAGGTCGGGCAGGGCCTGGAACTCCGACACCCAGCACCGGTACAGCCGGTAGGCGAAGGCGAGCTGGCCGGCCTCGTTGTAGACCTCGAGGGTGATGTCCTTGCGGAAGTCCTTGAGCGACGTCTCCGACCCCAGCCCGCTGCCCCAGTTCCACACCTTGTTGGCCCACAGCTCGAACTCGGTGTCGTGGGTGACACCCCGTTCCAGGGTGAGGGGCTCGTACTCGGTGCGACCAGGGGCTTTGCGGGTGGAGCTCGGGTCGCCGCCGTCGCGGTGCTTGACCACCTCGGTGGTCCGCTTGAGGGCGCTCACCTTCGACACGCCGGCCACATAGCGCCCGTCCCACTTCACGCGGAACTTGAAGTTCTTGTAGGGGTCGAAGCGGGTGGGGTTGGCACTGAACTGAGCCATCGGATGCTCGCTCGCTTTCTCAGGTCGTCGCTTGAGCGGTGAGCTGCTGGATCTGGATCACGACGAACTCGGCCGGCTTCAGGGGGGCGAAGCCGACGAGGATGTTGACGATGCCGAGGTCGATGTCGGCCTGGGTCGTGGTCCGCCGGTCGCAGCGGACCAGGTAGGCCTCCCGGGGCGTGGTCCCCTGGAAGGCCGACTTGCGGAACAGCGAGTGCATGAACGCGCTCACGTTGAGCCGGATCTGGGCCCACAGGGGCTCGTCGTTGGGCTCGAACACCACCCACCGCAGGCCTTGGACCAGGCTCTCCTCGATGTAGAGGGCGGTCCGCCGCACCGGCACGTACTTCCACTCGCTGGCCAACTGGTCGGCACCGTCGGTGGTGCGGGCACCCCACACCACGTCACCGAAGACGGGGAAGGTGCGCAGGGCGTTGACCCCGGCCGGGTTGAGGACGCCGCTGTCGGCGTCGGTCATGGGGGCACCCACGATCGACGCCCCCCGGATCCGGGCGTCGGTGCCGGCGGGCGCCTTCCAGATGCCCCGCTCCGAGTCGGTGCGGGCGTAGATGCCGGCGATCGTCCCGCTCGCCGCCACCTGGCGGAGGCGGTTGTCGGCCAGTGGGTCGGGCGCCTCCAGGCGGGGGAAGAAGGCAGCGCTGTTCCGGTCCCGCAGGCCGGCGCCGCCCAACCACGTCACCATCTCGTCCCGCTGGTCGACTCCCACCGGCGGGTCGATGATCAGGAAGGCGCGCCGGGCCCGGCAGAAGGTGGTGGCCGCTCCCACCAGGGCGTTCGCGTTCGGGGTGGCGACGGCGACGCCGTCGAGGGCAGCCATCCGGGGGATGCACAGGAGGTTGAACACCTGGGGGGCGATGGCGTCGAGGGCGGGCAGGGCCGCGGCCAGCTCCGCGCCGGATGGCAGGTTGCCGTCGGCGCCGCCCGCCAGGGGGTCGAAGTCGCCGGTGGCGGGGTTGGCCAGGGTGGCGGCCGACGACAGGCCGGCGCCGTTGTTGTCGGGGATGGGCCGGGGAGGTGCGCCGGGTGCGGCCACGACATCGGCGACCCGCACCAGCCGGGACGTGCTGTTCACCACGTCGACGGCCGATGTCGGTCCCGCGTCCATCGTCAGGTTCCGATGCACTTCCGTGGCGACGACCCGCGGCTGGCCCTGGACCGTGGCCACCTGGCGCACCACCAGGTTGAAGCTGGCGCCCGAGCCGCCGGCCTCGACGCCGACCTGGACCTGCCGGCCCCAGACGCCAGGGTTGGCGGCGTCGACCCGGAGGAGGTCGTTGGCGCCCTTCTTGAGCGTGAACGTCGCCGGCGCGGGCGCGCCGCCGGCCACCCGGACGATGAACGCCACTCCCCCGCCGTTGGTGAAGAACTGGAGCAACCCGTAGCTGGCCTCGCTGCGCTGGTCGAGTCCCCCGTAGATGCGGGCGAACTCCTCGAAGCTGTCGACGCGCACCGCCTCGTTCATCGGTCCCTGGGCGAAGAAGTCCACGAACGCGGTGTTCGACGTGCTGACGCCGGCGATGGGTCGAACCCCGCTCGGGATCTCCTCGACGTAGACGCCGGGGTGGGTGAGGGCGGTGGGCATGCAGTGCTCCCTTCAGGAACGTCCGGTCACGTCACACTCGGGCCTCGACGGCCGACCGGATCGATCGGCGCAGGCCGCGAGGGGACACCTCGTCGACGGGGATGAGATCGGTCTTGACACTCACCATCCAGGCCTGGCGGCCGTCGATGCTCAAGGCCAGGACGACGAGATCGGGATGGTGCACGGCGACGTGGGACACCACCATCTCGTCCTCCACCCCCTCGACTCCGGCCACCAGGGCGTGGACGTCCTTCGGCGTGAGCAGGGTGGTGAGGGTGGAGTGGGAATCGCTGATCGGCGACGCGTCGGTGGCGGCGACGACGAGCTCGGGCGGCTGGTGGAGCGCCTCGAACACGACATCGGAGAGCAGCCGGGGAAGACCCGCCACCACCGTCCGGATCGGCACCCCGCCAGCGTGACCGATGCCGCGGCGCTCGGAAATGGGCCATCGGGAGCAGTCGGGGGCCCTCGTCCGCCTGGACCGAACGGTTCATCGCCGCATAGTCCGTTCGACCCCTTCCACCGGGCCGCGGAAGGTGGTTTCATGGTGTCGGCGCGGTCTCCGGGGGCGGGTAGCCGGCGCTACATATCCCCGGGGCATGCGTGGAGGAGGCGGGATGGCGGACATCACTGGCGGGAATCCCGGTCTCGGATTCGGGTTGACCCGGGAGGTGCGGGTGCTGGTCGTCGACGATGTCCTGCTGACGCGGGAAGGGGCGGCCGAGATCCTCCGCCGGTCGACGTGGATGGAGTGGGTGCAGTGCTGTGCCGACCTCGACGAGGCGGCCCGGGCGTTACGGACCGAGCCGGCCGACGTGGTGCTCGTGAACGCGACCACCATCGACGTCGAGGCGGCCATGCGCCGGTTGGGTGGAGCGGCTGCGGGCGACGTGGCCGTCGTCGCCTTCGGGGTGGCCCACGATGGCGACGACATGTTGCGCTGTGTGGAGCTGGGCCTGGCCGGGTTCGTTCTGCGGTCGGCCCCGATCGAGACCTTGATCGAAGTCCTGGCCGGGGTGGCCGCGGGCCGCCCCCAATGCCCGCCGGAGGTTGTGCCCCTGCTGCTGCAATGGGTGGCGGCGCGGGCGGCCCCTCCCACCGTGGGATACGGGTCGGCGTTGACGGCGAGGGAGCGTCAGGTCCTCGAGCTGATCGAAGGCGGATTGTCGAACAAGGACATCGCCCTCCGCCTGGGGATCAAGGCCCACACAGTGAAGAACCACCTTCACCACGTCTACGACAAGCTCCGGGTGAGCACCCGGGGCGAGGCCGCGGCCAAGGCCCGCGCCGCCCGTCAGGAGTCCCGCACCGTGCCCGCGGGAGCTCGGTGAACTAACCGTCGGCGGTCACCACCGCTGGTGCTCGTCATTGCCTTCGGCGGGTGGGTTCTGGCTTCGCGCCGCCGTGGGGGTCCGGACGACCGAGAATGGGATAAACAAGAAGTCGAGCTCCCGTCCGCCCGACGGGAAGTCCGGAGGTTCGAAGGCAAGGTGTTGGTAACCCGCTATGCGCCGCGATTCCGGCTGACGATGACGGTGCTGGCGCTCGTGGCCGCGACGGCCGCCTGCTCCCAGGTGAAGAACCTCGCCACCGGTGAGTGCACCGGCGACAAGCCGTTCGTGCTCGTCATGGTCGACGGTTCCTCCACCCAGAACGACCCGAACCTGATCGCCGAGCAGGTGGACGTGGTGGAATCCGTCGCCCGCCGGACGAGCGACGAGTGCGGCCGGCTGCGGGTCGAGCGCTTCCGGGGCTCGGCCAGCGACGTCGACACCCTCCTCGACCGCGACGTCACCCCCGAGGGCGCCACCGCCAGCAACCGCGACCGCAACCGCGACGACCTTCTGGAAGAAGTCCGCAAGGAAGTGGAGGACGGCATCGCCGCGGCCGCGGCGCAGGGCGGGAGCGATCCCGTGGGCGCCATCGGTCGGGGGGCTCGGCTCCTCGGTCAGGAGGATCGGGAGCACAAGCAACTGATCCTGGTCACCGACGGGGTCCAGTCGGCCGAGCCCAACCTGGCCACCGAGGAGCTCACCGCCGCCTCCGCCAGCGGCTTCGTCGACCAGGCCGGCGACCTTCCCGACCTCTCCGGCATCGACCTGGTGGTCACCGGCGTCGGCCGGGTCAGCGGCCCCCAGCCGCCGTCGTCCTACATCAACGGGCTGGTGGCCTTCTACGAGGAGGTCTGCGAGCGCTCCGGGGCGGCATCGTGCCGGGTCGTCGACGCCCTCCTCCTGCCGGGAGGCAGCGGTTCGTGAGCTCGCCTTCCTGGGACTTCCCCTCCCCCTCCGCCAACCCGAGCGTCGACGACGACGAGGAGCGCGAGCAGATCGAGGCCCTCGAGCGCGAGCTCCTGGAGCAGCTCGAACGGGGCCCGAACGGGGCGCCGGAGCCGGACCACATCGAGGCGCTGGAGCGGCTGCAGCGGGAAGAGCAACACGATCGGGAGCAGATCGAGGCCCTGGAGCGGGAGGAACGGGAGGAGCAGCGAGAGCGGGACCAGATCGAGGCGCTGGAGCGGGACCAGCTGGCCCAGATGGCCCAAATGGCCCAGATGGGCTCGTTCGAGGCGGACACCGAGTCGGCTGAGGTCGAGTCGGCTGAGGTCGAGGCTGCTGACTTCGAGGCTGCTGACTTCGAGGCTGCTGACTTCGAGGCTGCTGACTTCGAGGCTGCGGAGCAGGCCGAGCGGGACGAGCTGGCGGAGCTCGAGCGGGAGTCGCTCCGGCAGCTCGAACAGCTCGAGCGCCAGCAGAGCCCGTCCGTGGCCGCCGCCCCTGCCCCGCCCAAGCCACCGCCCGCGCCACCGGCCGGGCCCCGCCCGAGGGCCGCGGTCCCCACCTGGGACGCTCCCGCACCGCCCGTGGTCGAGACCCGACCCGGGCCCGACGCCAAGGCCAGGGCCGCCCAGTTCCTGGCCGAGGCCAACGCCCGCCAGGCCCTGGAGGAGGCGGCCAGGGGCGGACCGGACTCGGCGTCGACATCCGAGCTCCGTGAGGCGGACGAGCGATCGCGGGCGGCCCGCGCCATCGTCGAGCACCGCCACCAGAACCTGGTCGAAGCCAACGCCCTGCTCACCGAGGCGAGAAGGGTCCTGGCGCCGATCGCCTACCGCGGGCTCTCCGACAGCACCTACCTGCGCCGGAAGATCATCCTCGGGATCGGCGAGGCCGTGAGCCTGGCTGTCGCCTTCTCCGCCGCGTTCGACGTGGCCCCCCTGGAGGGGCTCCTGCTGTCCGGCGCCATCGCCCTCGCCTTCGTGATCGCGGGCGACCTGGGTGGTGTCCTGCGGGTCGTCGCCGAGAGGTCCCGGCTGTCGGCCGCCCTCGACGACGACGCGGTGCACCTCGATCCGAGGTACCACCACATCCTCTACCACGCCCGACAACCGTGGCTCTCCATGATCGGCGGGGGCACCGCCGCCGTCTTCGCCCTGGCCACGGTGTCGGTCGGTGTGCTCCGGGCCGCCAATCAGGGCAGCCTCGGGCTGGCCGCCGGGCTCGGGTTGCTCACCGTCAGCCTCGCCATCGCCGCCGGGCTGTCGAGCTGGCAGCACGCCAGCATCGGCTCCGAGATCATCGACCACCTCCAACGGGAGGAGGAGGCCGCGGCCCGCCGCCTCAAGCGGGCCGCATCCAACCGGGCGCTCCGCCGGCCCCAGATCATGACCTCGGTGAGCAGCCAGGAGTACGAGATGCCGTCGCGCGCTCCCGACATGGATTGGGGGGCGCCCGACGTCGACTGGCAGGCGGCACCGACCGCCGAGCTGCCGGCGCTGCGGCGGGAGCGGGCCGGGCGGGCGAGACGGGTGGGGCGGGAGAAGCCGGCGAGGGCGAAGCGGGAGCGGGCGTCGGGCAGCCTGGTGGGAGCGGCCGCGGCCCGAGGCGCCGTCTTCCTGGCCACCCTCCCCGGCAAGCTCCGCCGAGCCGACGACGCGGGTCCCAGTCCCAGTCCCAGCCCCACCAGAGAGTCCAAGAAGGTGTCCAAGAGGGAGTCCAAGATCGAGGAGATGTCGGTCTCCGGTGACGGTCCGGGGGCACTCGGAGAAAGTGCCGGCCCGATCGAGGCAGTCGCCTTCAGGCCGCCCATCCAGAGCCCGAAAAAGTTCGGGTGACCCGGCGCCGCCTGGTCCTGGTTGCGCTGGCGCTGCTGGCTGCCGGCTCGGCCTGCGGCGGATCGTCGTCCGACGACGAGCCGAGCGCCTCGGCGACGACCGTTGCCCCGGCCCCGCCGACGACCACGGCCGGGGGGACGCCCCGGCCCGGCATGCCGACGGTGCCCACCGGTGACGAGCGCACCATCCCCCGGGCCTCCACCAAGGAGGCGGTGATCGAGGGCCGACCGGCGGTGATCGTCACCCTGCCCGAGACCGTCCTCTTCGACGTTGGCCAAGCGGTGTTGCGAGCCGACGCCGAGCCGTCCCTCCAGGGTGTGGTCGACCTCGTCGGCGACCACCCCGGCTCCCGCACCGAGGTGCAGGGCCACACCGACTCCACCGGATCGGCCGACTTCAACCAGTCACTGTCGGAGCGTCGGGCGGCGGCCGTGTCGGACTGGCTCGGCGGCCACGGCGTCGACCCCGGCACCCTCACCCAGATCGGCTACGGCTCCTCCCGCCCGGTCGCCGACAACGCCACCGAGCAGGGCCGGCAGGCGAACCGCCGGGTCGAGGTCATCGTCCACCTGGCCTAACGCACCTTCGCCGCCGAGGTGCGGGTTACGCCCACCTCACCTATCGGCCGGGCCAGCCGCCACTCAGCTGATCGCCATAACGAAGACGACGGGTCGCTCCGTTTCGCCGAGCAATCGGACGAGATCGGTGTCACAGCGGCGGCATCTGCCCGACTCCGACCATTGCTCCGCTCGGTCACCGATTCGGACCGCGCTCGCCACTGCGATGTCGACCCTGCCGCCGCACACCGGGCAGGCTTGGACCCTGATGGGTGGATCATCGGCCCACGGTCCCATGCCGCCATGATGGACGAACTGCGCCCGGCATGTTCCAGCGGTGGGGCGCGCCTGCGGTCGGCACGACGGCACGGCACCATGGACCCATGGCCTCGGAGCTCGACGACGCGATCGAATGGCTCTATCGAGTCTTCGAGCGCTACCCGCTGCGGCCGACGACCGAGCCGTGCCTGCACTGCCACGACCCCGACGAGGAGAGTGTGCTGCACGAGCACCTTCTGCGCGATCTCACTGCCCAGCAGCTCAGTGGTTTCGCCGGCGAGGCACTGACGGTTTGGGGGGAGGCTGTCGATTTCAAGCATTTTCTCCCCCGGATCATGGAGATCACCGTCTCCAGGCATTCGTTCGACTGGCCCGACACCGAGAGCCTGTTCGGACGCTTGGCCTACGGAGGGTGGCGGGAGTGGCCGCACGAGGAACAACGGGCCGTGGAGCAATTCCTCCACGCATACTGGCGGGACGGCCTTGGTCGCTACCCGGCGAATGACGACATCGGCGGGATGCTCACCGCGATCGCTCGCACCGATATCGACCTTGCGTCATTCCTGGATTGGTGGGTCGACCAACCGGGCGAGGAGGCTCTTCGACACCTCGCCGAGTTCGCCGAGATGCACGCGCCGATCCTGCAGGCCAGGGGCCGCCTGGCGAACGCCTTCTGGGGGGCGGAGCAGAAGCGAGCAGCCGCCGTGGTCTGGTCGTGGATAGTCAGTGGCCGGCCCCGGAAGCGACTGGTCGACGGCTTCTTCATTGCCTCCAGCGCGGCCATCGAGGAGGACCTCTCCAACGCGGTCAGGGTTCTCGAGTCGCTGGAAGCTCTCCCCCCCGCCGGCTAGCGCGAGGCGAGGGCGCAGTACCCGTCGTCACTCCTGACCCGGTCTCCGACGACGTTCCGGCGGTGTGCCGCCCCCGCCGGTCAGGACCGTCAGTCGGCGTCATGGAACAACAGCAGGCGGTCGCCATTCGATTCGAACTCCTTCGCAATCAGCGGCAGCGACGCCTTCGCTTCCGATGGTGCCAGTTGGTTCCGCTTCGTGGGTGCCGGAGCGGCGACGAGCCTCGCTCTAGCCAAGTCGCAATTCAGCGTCGAGTCCCCGGCTCGTTCGAGGGTCCATCATGTGCCATGGGCTCCGGGATGCGCTGGTGGCTCCGGATACCGCAGGTCGTCCTTCTCGGCGTCGGCTTCGCTGCCGCGGTCGTCGGGAAAGGGCAAAGCAGCGATGGTGGAGATCCTGCGCATTGGGTGATTCCGACATTCATAGCTGCATTTGGTGCGGCAGAAATCCTCGAACTCGTCGAGCGACGGCATCGGAGACGGGCAGAGGCACCCAGGGAGGACTACAAGCTCGACACGCCCGAGCCGGGCGGGGGACCGCCAGGCTGGCGATGGGATCCCGTACGCGCAACGTGGCGAGCACCGGATCCACGGAGCCAGTTCGCCTTCCATGAAAAGCCAGCGGACTCTGAGCCCGCCGTCCACGACGGTCCAGACGTCGGCCGATGGCACCTGGCTGCGAAGCGTGCGAACGAAGGACGTGCCCGACGCGCAGAGGACCTGGTGGGCTGGACCGAGCCGGAAGACTCTGACGACCCGATCGAGTGGCAGGCGCTGTGGCCGACGCGTCCTCACTACTAGCGCGGGCCGGTGATGACCTGAAGCTCGTCGTGGCCGTGAGGAACCCGACGGCGACGCCTGTCCTACTCGAAGGTGCCCGGGTTGGCGCTACCGGGCGTCGCCACGGCGGTGAGCACATGACCAGAGGGTCTCTTCGACGAGCCGACGACCAGATCCTCGACGTCGAGGTGACGAGCACCTGCGACCGATTCGGCGAGCGCCAGGGTCAGGGCCGTGGTCGAGCCGGGCAGGGGCCGGGCCGCGTCGAATTCGTCGGTCATGAGGAAGGCGAGGTCGAGGTCGAGGGCGGCGGTCGATCGGGCCTCGCCCACGGTGATCCCCAGGTCGCGAAAGCGCTGGCGGGCGACCTCGAGGTGGGCCCGCGCCGGCCTGACGGCGCCGTCGAACAACTCGGCCAGGCCTTGGAAGAAGCGGGCCCACGCCTCGAGGGGCTCGTCGCCGAGCTTGGCACTCAACTGGCGAGCTTCGATCAGGTCGAGCTCCGCCGCCCGCGACCCTGACAGCAACGTGGCGAACAGCCCGGCCGTGATCTGCACCACCACCCGGGCCCGGTCCCGCGTCTGGCTCAGTTCGAGCAACGGCCGGGCGAGGCGGAGTCCGTCGGCATGACTCACCGTGATGAACAGGTCCTTGGTGCGGGCCAACAGCTGCACCCCCGCCGACGGATCCGCGGTCAACGCCCACTCCGCGGCGACGCGGACGTTGGCGTAGTCGTCCTCCAGGTCGGCGACGAGCTGGTGCGCGTCGAGAGACGGCCAGCTGTCGAAGGCGTCGTCGCCCCGCGACGCGTAGTGCCGCAGGTGGCGCGAGCTGGCGGCGGCGGCCTCTCCCGCACCGGCCAGCAGGTCCCAGGCGTACTCGCGCACCGTCTCCAGCAGGCGGTACCTGGTCCGGCTGCCGGCTCTCGGCACGACGGTGACGAGCGAATCGTCGACCAGCCGCGCCAGCATCTCGGGCGACAGCCCGGGCGCCACCGCCTGGGCCGCGGCGGCGTCGAACCCACCGACGAACACGGCCAGCCGTCGGAACGCCTTCTGCTCGGTGGGATCGAGGAGCTGTTCGCTCCACTTGACCGCGGCCCGAGCCGAGCGAAGGCGCCGGGGGCTACCGGGGGGCTGGCCGAGGCTCGCATCGACGCTGGCCGAGATCTCGGCCACCGGCATCGTGGCCACCCTCGCCGCCGCCAGCTCGATCCCCAACGGCAGCCGATCGAGCCGGGCGCAGAGCTGCGCTACCGCCGCCTCGTCGTTCTCGCCCAGGACGAAGTCCGCCCGACGCTGCCGGGCCCGCTCGACGAACAACCGAGTCGCATCCGAGGGCTCCAGCGGGTCGACGATCCAGACGGTCTCGCCGCTACAACCGAACGACTCCCGACTGGTCGCCACGATCCGCAGTCGGCCGCACCGGCTGAGGAGCGCCGCCGCCAGCTCGGCGCACGAGTCGACCACGTTGTCGCAGTTGTCGAGGACCAGGACGGCGTCGCTGGTCTCGAGGACGTGGGACAGGGCGTCGATGGCGGCCTTCCCGCCCGGGCTGCGGATGCCCAGGGTCCGTGCCGACTCGGCCGGCACGTCCGACCCTGCCGGCAGGGCCGCCAGGTCGACCAGCCAGCCGCCATCGGCCGGGGGTGGAGTGAGCTGCGCCGCCAGCTCGAGGGCCAACCGGGTCTTGCCCACGCCCCCGGGGCCGGTCAGGGTCAGCAACCGGGTCTTGTGTAACGCCTCGCCCATCGCGCCGATCTCACGGTCTCGACCGATCAGCCGCGTGACTGGAACGGGAAGACTGGCCAGAGGCCGATGCGCGGTGCCGTACCCGTCCGCTGGCGCCGGCCCGTCCACGCTGGAATTCTCCCACCCGCCCTCCGGTGGAGGAGGAGCCAGCCCGGCATTGCCTTGCCCGCGGGCAAGGGCCGCCGCCGCGGTACCGGCTTTGACCTGCTCTTTGTGGTCGGGCTGAGAGGATTTGAACCTCCGGCCTCCTGACCCCCAGTCAGGCGCGCTAACCAAGCTGCGCCACAGCCCGTGACGTGCTCAATGCTAGTCGGACGGGCCGGATGGGAGAGACTGCGGGCATGAAGTCGAACTTCCCCAAGTTGGCTGCCTCTGTCGCGGCCGCGGCACTGTCGTTGACCCTGTCCACCGCCACCCCCGCAGGAGCCCAGGCGGCGCCACCGCCCAGGGGACTCGGAGCCCTCCTCGGCTCCATCCTCGGCGGCGGGACCCCGGCCCCCCCGCCGGCGCCCGCCCCCGCCCCGACACCCACGCCGACCCCGTACAACGCCACCGCCGGTCCGGGCGCGGCCTCGGGTCCGGCCACTCCTCTGGCGGTGGAGCAGCACCTCTCCGGCCTGCGCTACCCCGTCGGCCCCATCGACGGGGTGGTCGACAACGAGACGTCCTCCGCCGTCATGGCCTTCCAGAAGGTCCACGGGATGCCCCGCACGGGCCAGCTCACCGGCGACGTGGCCAGCGCCATCATGGCCGCCGACGACATCCCCGCTCCCCTCGTCCCCAACTACGACGCCAACAAGGTGGAGATCGACCTCACCCGCCAGGTTCTCTTCCTCTACGAGGGCGGCTCGCTCTCCAACATCGTCCCCATCTCCTCCGGAACCGCGGAGACGCCCACCCCGACCGGCTCCTACCGCGTCATCCGGCGGGCGACGGGATGGGAGACGAGCCCCCTCGGCCGTCTCTACAACTCCCAGTACTTCGTAGGCGGCTACGCCATCCACGGCTCGCCCTCGGTGCCGAACTACCCGGCGTCCCACGGCTGCGTGCGCCTGCCCATGAGCGTGGCCGAGTGGTTCCCCGACCACGTGAGCCTTGGCACCCCCGTCTACGTTCTCGGCGGGTAGCGCCGGGGGCGGCCAGGCCGGCCTACAGGTGGTGGACCACCCAGGAGATCCCCTGGACCCCCCGCCACCCCAGGTACAACACGACCGTGGTCACCAGCAGCTTGAAGTGCCACGGGGCACGGTGGGGCTCCCCCACCACCTCGTGGCACGTGGGGCACCCGCCCTCGGCATCCAGTTCGTCGGCGGGCCAGTACTGGCTGCAGCCCTCACACCAGGGCATCTACTGGGGCATCTACTGGGGCATCGACGGGGGCATCGACTGGGGGCAGTTAGGTCCGGCGCACGGCCAGGATGGCGACGTCGTCGCGCAGCGGGACGGTGGCGAAGTCACGGGCTGCGGCCAGGAGGCTCTTGCACAGCACGTCGGCCCCCACTCGGGGGTCGCGCCGGATGTGGGACGCGATGCGGTCCTCGCCGAAGAGCTGGTCGCCGGCGCGGGCCTCGGTGAGCCCGTCGGTGTAGAGGATCAGCAGGTCGCCCCGGTCGAGGGAGATCTCGCGGCTGACATACGACGCCTTGGGGTCGAGCGTGAGCATGGGACCGGTGGAGCGCAGCGGCCGCACCTCGCCGTCGTGCCACAGCCAGGCCGGGGGGTGGCCGGCGGAGGCGTAGCGCAGGGTGTTGGCCGCCTGGTCGAAGAGCACCACGCACATCGACACGAACTCCTCCGGCGCAGCCTGGGCCGAGATGACGGCGTTGAGCTCCTCCAGCGCCTGGGCCGGGTCGCGGTACTGGCGGAGGAACACCCGGAGCAGGTACTTCACCTGGAAGGCGGTGATCGAGGGTTCGATGCCGTGGCCGGAGACGTCGCCGATGACCGCCGCCAACCGCTGCGGCCCGGTGGCCGTGAGGTCGTAGAAGTCGCCTGCCATGAGGCCGGTGCCGGGCTCGTAGGCCCGTCCCACCTCCAGTCCCTCGAACTCGGGCAGGTCGACAGGAGCCAGCCGGGCCGCCCAGCGGCGGGGGGCGAGCTCCTCCTGGCTGAGGGTCTCCTCCGCCCGGCGTTCGAGGGTGGCCCGCTGCTCGAGCAGGTTGGCCTCCTCGATGAACCGCCGCCCGTAGACGAGGGTCATGGCCAGGGGGATCCCGAGGAGGAGGAAGGGGGCGTTGACCCAGGCCCCGTCCGAGACCGACCCGAGGGCGGCGATGATGCCTGCCACCGCGTAGAGGACGGTGTTGTGGACCTCTTTGCGGTAGGCGGAGCGGGCCAGCGCGGCCGCGACCGGGCTGGCGACCCGGGGGGGACCGGTGCCGCTCACACCGCTTATCCGTCGCCACGAGCGGTGGAGGCGCAGGGCCGACCGGCCCCACACGATCGCCGCTATCCCACATCCGACGGCCACCAGGAGGAGGACCGGGTACTTCGACACTGCCGGAATGCTATGCCCTCATCAGTTGCGACGACGCACGCGGAACTTGAGCGGGGTCGGTCCGAAGCCGAAGTGCTCCCGGATCCGGCGCTCGAGGTAGCGGACGTAAGGGGCGGGCAGGTCGCGGGTGGAGAACAGGATGAACGTGGGCGGGTCGGTTGTGCCCTGGGTGGCGTACATGATCTTGCCCTGCGGCGCCGGCTGCTGGGCCTGGGCCGCCTGGATGACCTGGTTGAGCTCCCGGGTGGGCACCCGCCGGTGGTAGGCGGCGATGGCCTCGTCGAGGGCGGGCAGCAGCTTGTGGACGCCCTTGCCCGACAGGGCGCTCATCTTGAGCACAGGGGCGTAGCCGAGGAACGACAGCCGGTCCTGCACCGCGTCGACCACTTCGGCCCGGGCCTCGGCATCCAGCAGGTCCCACTTGTTGAGGACGATCACCACCGGGCTGCCGGCGGCGTCGACCCGCTCGGCCAGGCGCTGGTCCTGGTGGGTGACGCTCTCGGTGGCGTCGATCACGAGGAGGGCGGCGTCGGCCTCGTCGATGGCCTGCAGGGCCCGGACCAGGGAGTAGTACTCGGCGCCCTCGCCGATGCGGTTCTTGCGGCGCATGCCGGCGGTGTCGATGAACCGGATCGGGCCCTCTTCGGTCTCCACCACCGTGTCGATCGTGTCGCGGGTGGTGCCGGGCAGGTCGTGGACGATCGACCGCTCCGACCCGATGAGGCGGTTGAACAGGGTCGACTTGCCCACGTTGGGCCGACCCACGATGGCCACGCCGGGGACCTTGGCCTTGCCGTCGGTGCCGGGCTCGGGCGGGGGGGCGATCGGCTCGTCGGGCAGGGCCTTGACCACCGCGTCCAGGAGATCGCCGCTCATCCGGCCGTGGATGGCGCTCACCGGGTAGGGGTCGCCCAGGCCCAGGCGGGCGAAGGCCCAGGCGTCGGACTCGCGGGCGGCGCCGTCGACCTTGTTGGCCACCACCAGCACCGGCCGCCCGGAGCGGCGCAGGATGTCGGCCACCCGGTCGTCCTCGTCGGTGACGCCGACGGTGGTGTCGAGGACGAAGAGCACCACGTCGGCCATCTTCATGGCCTTCTCCGCCTGCCGGCTGACCTGCTCGTCGAGGGCGTCGCCGCCCGCCAGCCACCCGCCGGTGTCGACGAGGAGGAAGTCGCGCCCGGCCCAGTCGGCCTCCACCTCCTTGCGGTCGCGGGTGACCCCCGGGCGCTCCTCGACGATCGTCTCCCGGCGGCCGACGATGCGGTTGACCAGGGTCGACTTGCCCACGTTGGGGCGACCGACCACGGCGACGACGGGCAGGGGGTTCGGTGCGGCGGCGGCGCTCATCGGCGGGCGGGTTCCAAGGCCCGGCGGAGCGACACGCCATCGGTGGCGACGATCTCGACCGGCCGGGGGAGGTCGGCCGGGCTGGTGCCGTCGAGGAAGAGGCCGTTCGACAGGCAGACGTCGGGCAGGAGGTAGCGGTGGCCCTCGGGCTGGTCGGCGAGGGTGCGGGCCACGTCCTCCCCCACCAGCAGCCCGGTGACGCCGATGTTGCCGCCGAAGAAGCGGTTCTCGACCGGGACGACCCGCACACCCTCGCGACCGGCCAGGAGGGGGCCGAGGACGCGGGCGCCGTAGTCGCCGGTGAGGACGGCGACGGGTGCGTTCGGACGCGGGCGGAGCGTGACCGACCCGGGCGTGGCCGCCGCGGTCGCGGTCGCCGACGCGGTCGCGTCGCCGCAGGTGGAGGGGGTCGTGCGGGGGGCGCGGTAGCCCTCCGGGGGTGCGCCATCGACCCAGGCGAAGAACCCGGGCTGCACGCCCACCGGGTCATCGGTCTCACCGGTGAGCTCGAGCTCGAAGACCCGGGCCATGCCCACCCCGTCCTCGTGCATCGGGAAGCCCTCGTAGGCGTCGGGGGACGGGAACGGACGGCCCGCCAGCAGGTAGTACTCGTCGGCGGCGAAGGCGACCCGTCGCCCGAGGACGGTGAGGAACACCGACTGCCAGTCCTCCACCAGGTCGACCACGGCCGCCGCCTCTTCCGGGGTGTGGGGACGCATCGAGCCTCGTTGGAGTAGCGGCTCACCCCGAGGGGGACGACGCACACCGTCGCCAGCTCCGGGTACTGGTCGAGGACGCCGGCCATGGTGTCGTCGAGGATCGCCCCGTCGTTGACGCCCGGGCACACCACGACCTGGCCGTGGACCTCGATGCCGGCGTCGAGCAGGGCCCGCAGCCAGCGCAGGCTGGTGGCGCCCCGACGGTTGCGCAGCATCCGCGACCGCACCTCGGGGTCGGTGGCGTGGATGCTCACGTTGATGGGGCTGAGGCGCTCGGTGACCACCCGCTCCAGGTCGAGCTCGGTGAAACGGGTGAGGGTGGTGTAGTTGCCGTAGAGGAACGACAGCCGGTAGTCGTCGTCCTTCACGTACAGGCTGGGCCGCAGACCCTCCGGCAGCTGGTAGATGAAGCAGAACTCGCAGTGGTTGTCACACGTCCGCACCTGGTCGAAGAGGGCGGACGACACCTCCAGGCCGAGGGTGGCGCCTTCGCGCTTGGGGACGGCCACGGTGGTGGTCAGCCCGCCCCGGCGAACGTCGAGCTCGAGGTCGGCCTCGTCGGCCAGCAGCCGCCACTCGATGACGTCGCGGGGGGCCCGTCCGTCGATGGCCAGGATCTCGTCGCCCGGTAGGAGGCCGGCCCGGTCGGCCGGCGATCCGGGCGCGACGGCAACAACCACGGGCACGGACATACGTTCCAGGATAGGGCCGAACGCCCGGTTGCCCGACGGTTGCCCGCCACGACCCCCCGAACTGGTGACGCCTGCAGCCCTCACAGGGCGGTAGGCGTCACCGGTTCGGGGCGGGTCGGCAACCGGTGACACGTACAGCCCTCACCGGGCGATAGGCGTCACCGGTTCGGGGCGGGTCGGCAACCGGTGACACGTACAGCCCTCACCGGGCGGTAGGCGTCACCGGTTCGGCTGGGGCGCCAGTAGCCTCGGGTCATGGCCGTCGACCGCGTCTTGTTGGCCGCGCCCCGCGGGTTCTGCGCCGGCGTGGAGATGGCGATCAAGGCGTTGGCGTGGATGGTGCGGGTCTTCGAGCCGCCGGTGTACTGCTTCCACGAGATCGTCCACAACCAACTCGTCGTCGACCGCTTCCGCCGGTTGGGTGTGGTGTTCGTCGACGACGTGGCCGACGTGCCCGAGGGCGCCCCTCTCATGTTGAGCGCCCATGGGTCGGCCCCCGAGGTGGTGGCCGCGGCCCGGGCCCGCGTCGGGGGGTTCGTGGTCGACGCGGTTTGCCCCCTGGTCACCAAGGTCCACCACGAGGTCAAGGTGCGGGCGGGCAAGGGCTACTCCATCGTCTACGTGGGCCACGAGGGCCACGACGAGGCAGTGGGCACCATGGCGGTGGCACCCTCGTCGATCCACCTGGTGGAGTCCCAGTCCGACGTCGCCGCCATGCCCGACCCGGGCGGGCCCGTCGCCCTCCTGGCCCAGACCACCCTCAGCCACCACGACTGGGCCGACGTCCTGGAGGCCACCCGGGAGCGGTTCCCCGACCTGTGGATGCCGTCCCGCAGCGACCTCTGCTTCGCCACCACCAACCGCCAGTCCGCTCTCACCGAGATCGCCCGCACCGCCGACGCCATCGTGGTGATCGGGTCGGCCAACTCGTCGAACACGGTGGCCCTAGCCAAGGTGGCCACCGCCGCCGGCTGCCCCCGGGTCTACCGGATCAACCGGGCCGAGGAGCTGCCCGACGACCTGGTGGGCGTGGTCGGGGTGACGGCGGGGGCGTCGGCCCCGGAGGAGCTGGTGCGGGCGGTGATCGACCGGCTGGCCCCGGAGCACGGCGTCGAGCTGGTGTCGGTCACCGACGAGGACGAGTACTTTCCCCCGCCCCGGGAGCTGCGAGAGCTGATGGTCGCCCTCGACGTGGTGGTGAGCGTCACCCTGGGGGCCGCCGCCCCCGCCCACTCCCCCTTCGTCGACGACCGGGTCGTGGCCGCCAGCGACGTCCTCGACGCCCTCGCCCACTAGCGGGAGCCGGGTTCCCGGCGGGATCAGACGACGACGAAGGCGGCCGTCGCCGTCACCGGGGGGCCGTCGAACGACCAGGTCACCTTGGCCACGTAGCTGCCGGGGACCCCCTGGCTCCACTGCACCGGCTGGTTCAGGGTCTGGGCGGGGGCGAAGGGCGTGTCGTCGAAGGCGTCGGCGATGAGGGCCGCTCCCGGCACCACCGGGTTGCCCAGGCTGTCGGTGATCTCCTGGGTGACGGTGTAGCTGAAGTAGTAGCAGGGCGCCCCCGAGGTGTTGCGGAGGACGGCCTGGCCGCCGACGGGCTGGCCGGCAGCGAAGGTCGAGGCCATGGTGAGCGTGGCCTGCATCACTCCCGGGCCGCAGCGAGGCTGCTTCGGGCCGTCGGCGGGGGGCTCGGGAACGATCGCCGGCGGCACCGTCGTGGCAACTGTCGTCACCGGCGCGGGCACGGTGGTGACGACCGGCTCGATGGTGGTGGGCGTGGCCTCGTCGACCGTGGTGGTGGGGGCGTCGACCGCGAACATCGTCCCGCCAGTGACGGGACCGGCGGCGAGGGTGGTGGTGGAGCGTCCGCCGGCGGCCAGCTGGGTGGTGGGCTCTCCGCCCGTCCCGGCCACCGCGACCACTCCGGCCACCATCAGGAGCGTCGCCACCCCGCCACCCAGTCCCGCCACCAGCCGGCGCCGGCGACGGATGCGCTCGCCCCGGCGCACTACGTCGCCCAACAGCTCGTCGCGCGAACGGTTGGGAGCGACGTCGTCATGATTCCAGGCCAACGGGGACCACCTCTTCCATGCCGGGTCCGAGGCGGGAGCGCAGGGCGCCCAGGCCGCGGTGAATATGGGTCTTGACGCTGCCGACCGAGATGCCCAGGGCGACGGCGACCTCGCCGTCGGACAGGTCGCCCAGGTAGCGGAGGGCGACCGCCTGGCGTTGACGGCGGGGCAACGAGCCGAGGGCGGCCACCAGGGCGATCCGCAGCACGACCAGCTCGTCGGCGCCGGGCCCCGGGACGGGGGCGGGGGCGACGATCACGTCGGGGTGACGACGGACCCGGTCGACGGCGAGGTTGGCCGCCACCCGCAGGACCCAGCCGTCGCGATACTCGAGTCCCGCGACCTTGCCCCAGTTGGCGTAGGCGCGGGCCAGGGCCTCGGCCGCGATGTCCTCGGCCACGTCGGAGTCGCCCACCAGGCGCCGGGCCAGCTTGAAGGCGCGAGGGAAGAGATCGTCGAACGCCTCCTCGAACCCCTCCATCCTCGTTCCCGTCGACCCCGTCACAACCTAGGAAACGTCTGGCGACCGCGTTTCGTTGACACCACTCTCAGGAAGTTGTGCCGATCTTTCACCTTCGGCCTCGTCGAGCAGCCGCTGTAGCTCTTTTTGGAGGGAGTGGGTGAGCTCGTGGGCGACCTTGCGGGCCGGGTGCCGGCGGCCCTCGGGCAGGGGCGGGGGGTAGAGCGGCGGACCGACGATCACCCGCACCTTCGCCGGCCTCGGAAACCGGGCTCCCTTGGGCAGCGAGCGCTCGGTGCCGCCGATGCCGACGGGGACGATCGGGACGTTGGCCCGGCTGGCAACGAAGGCGGCCCCCTCGTAGAGCTCTTCGATCACCGGTCCCGACCGGCGGGTGCCCTCGGGGAAGAGCACCAGGCCGTCACCCTCGCCCAGGACCTCGACCGTGCGGCGCAGGGCCTCGCGGTCGGCCTTGCCCCGCGACACCGGGTAGGCGCCCATGGCCTCGATGATCCGGCCGAACCAGGGGTACTTCCAGAGCGACTCTTTGCCCATGTACCGCATCCGCCGCTTGGTGACCACCGACATGAGGGCGAAGTCGAGGTTGGAGCGGTGGACGGGGGCGAGCACGAAGGCGCCGGTGGCGGGCACGTTCTCGAGTCCCTCGTAGGAGGCCCGGAAGTACAGGCGGCTGAGGACCGACGTGGCGTTGCGGACGATCCAGTACAGGGTCAGGCCGACCAGGCGCATGCTGCTCGGACGCTTCCACTCCCTCAGGCCCTTCCAACGAGGCCGCTTCATCCCAGGAGCCCCACGATCCGGTCGACCACCTCGTGGATGCTCTGGCCGGTGCTGTCGATGACGACCGCCCCGTCGGGGACGACCAGGGGGGAGACGGCCCGGGTGGAATCGATGCGGTCGCGGCGGCGGACGTCGTCGGCGTCCTCGTCGTCCCGGCGCTTGGCCCGCTCTTCCGGGGTGGCGGTGAGGAAGATCTTGAGCTCGGCGTCGGGGAACACCACGCTGCCGATGTCGCGGCCCTCCACCACGCCGCCGCCGTGGTCCTCCACCCACCGCCGCTGGAGGGCCACCAGCCGCTGGCGCACCTCGGGCACGGCTGCGACCTTGCTCACCATCCGGCCCACCTCGGGACGGCGGATCTCGTCGGTGACGTCGGCCCCGTCGACCACCACCCGGCCGTCGGCCATCTCGATCCGGACATGCTCGGCGACGGCGATGGCGGCGGCTGCGGGATCGTCGATCGACGTCGCGGTTGCGGACGACGGCCGCGGCCACCGCCCGGTACATGGCGCCCGTGTCGAGGCAGTCGAGGCCCAGCCGGTCGGCCACCGCCTTGGCCACGGTGGACTTGCCCGACCCCACCGGCCCGTCGATGGCGATAACACGGGAAATGGGCCCACGGGTCATGAGGACACGCATCGGCGGAGGTCGTCCTCGAAGCCGGGGTAGCTGGTGGCCACCGCGTCCCAACCGTCGATGACGGAGTCGCCCTCGGCGGCCATGGCCGCCACCGCCATGGCCATCGCCACCCGGTGGTCGCCGTGGGACCGGACCTGGCCGCCGTGCAACCCGCCCCCCTTGACCCTCAGGCCGTCGTCGGTGGCCTCCACCCGGCCACCGAGCGCCGACAGCTCGCGGCACATGGTGGCCACCCGGTCGCTCTCCTTCAGCCGCAGCTCGCCCGCCCCCTCGAAGGTGGTGGTGCCCTCGGCCACGGCCGCGGCCACGGCCAGGACGGGGATCTCGTCGATCAGCCCCGGGACCTGGTGGCCCTCGACGGTGGTTCCGTGCAGGTCGGGGGAGTACCGGGCCCGGAGCGACCGCTCCCCCACCCGCTCCACGTCGGCCCCCATGGCCGCCAGCACGTCGAGGAAGCCGGCCCGGGCCGGGCCCAGGTAGACGTCGTCGACGACAACGTCGCTACCAGGGACGATGCACGCGGCCACCACCCAGAAGGCGGCTTGGGAGGGGTCGCCGGGCACGTCCAGCTCGAACGGGTGCAGCGCCGACGGCCGCAGGCGGATCGTCCCGTCCGCCACCTCGATGTCGGCGCCGGCCGCCTCGAGCATCTCCTCGGTGTGGGCCCGGGTGGGCGTCGACTCCCGCACGACCGTCTCCCCGTCCGCGCTCAGACCGGCCAGGAGGATGGCCGACTTCACCTGGGCGCTGGCCACCGGCATGTCGTAGTCGACCCCATGGAGGCCGCCGCCGCGCACCGTGATCGGGGGCAGCCGGCCGCCGTCCCGCCCGTCGACCCGGGCCCCCATCCGCCGGAGGGGGTCGGCCACCCGGTCCATCGGCCGGCGGGCGATGGACGCGTCGCCGGCCAGCACCGTCAGCCAGTCGAAGCCGGCGCACAGGCCGGCCAGCAGGCGGATGGTGGTGCCCGAGTTGCCCACGTCGACCACCCCGGCGGGCTCGTGCAGCCGGGACCGCCCGCCGGTGATGAGCCCGCCGTCGACGATGGCCCCCATGGCGCCGATGGCGGCGGCGGTGCCGGCCACGTCGGCGCCGGTCGACAACCCCCGGACGACGGAGATGCCCTCGGCCAGAGCCCCCAGGAGCAGGGCCCGGTGGGAGATCGACTTGTCCCCCGGGACACGCACGGTTCCCCGCAGCGGCCGTCCCCCCTCGATGCGCAGGCTGGTCATCCGAGAACCCGCCACGACGGCCGGTAGCCGCGATCGGCGAGGGCGGCCCGCACGTCCTCCGCCGCCTCCCGGCGGACGACCATCACCAGCACGCCCTGCGGCCCCTCGACCGAGTGGGCGATCTCGAGGTTGACGATGTTGACGTCCATCTCCCCCAGGAGCGTGGTGACCTCGGCCAGCACGCCCGGACGGTCGGGCACGGGCACCCGCACCTCGGCCAGCTCCTCCGCCACCGGCACCCGGGCGGGCAGGTTCAACCGGGCCGCCCGGGCCCGCTCCAGCTCCACCAGCAGGCGGTCGCGGTCGCCGGCCGCCACCAGGTCGCGCATGGCCGCCAGCGCCTCCAGCAGCCGGTCGAGGGAGCCGACGATGGCGTCGCGGTTCTCGGCGCAGATGTCGGGCCAGATGGCGGGCGAGCCGGCCGCGATCCGGGTCATGTCCCGGAACCCGCCCGCGGCCAGGCGGAGGACGGCGGCGTGTTCCTCGGCCCCGTCGGCGGCCAGGGCCATGAGGGTGGCCGCGGTCAGGTGGGGGACGTGGGACACCATCGCCACCAGCTCGTCATGGCGCTCGGGGGGCAGGGCCACCACGTCCGCCCCCAGGGACGAGACCACCGACCGGATGCGGGCGAAGGCGTTGGGGTCGGTGTCGACGGTGGGCGTCAGCACCCACGTCGCCCCTTCGAAGAGGCGGGCGTCGGCCCCGTCGACCCCTTCCTGCTCCGACCCGGCCATGGGGTGGCCGCCGACGAAGCGGGGGTCGGCGACGGCCGCGGCCAACGGGCCCTTCACGCTCCCGACGTCGGTGACCAGCCCGTTTCCGGCGGCGAGGGCGGCGCGGGCCTCGGCCGGGATGGAGAGCACCGGCGTGCACACGAAGGTGAGGTCGGCGTCGGGGTCGTCGCCCACCGCGTCGAGGGCGCCCAGGGCCAACGCCCGCTCGGCCCGGCCGGGGTCGGCGTCGCGACCGGTGACGTGCCAGCCCCGGGCCCGCAGCGCGAGCCCGATCGAGCCGCCGATGAGCCCCGTCCCCACCACGACCGCCCGGTCGGTCACACCGGCAGGTCGTCGTTCAGACCGGCCGCCCCCTCCAGGTACACGTGGCGCAGCTCCGATCGGGCCCGCTCGGTGGAGAGGTGCATGAGGACCCGGATGCACCGGGGGGTGCCGTGGGCCACGCTGATCTCCCGGGCCGACAGGAGGGGGACGTCGCCCAGCCCCATCAGCCGGGCGGGCGTGGCCGGGAACGTGGCCGACAGGTCGTCGGTGGCGGTGAACAGGATGCTGATCAGGTCGTCCTTGGCCACGTCGTTGCGGGTGAGCATCTCCGTGATGAGCGTCTGGACGGCCTTGGTGATGGCCGCTTCGGTGTCGGCGTCGACTGTGGTCGCGCCCCGCAGAGCTCGAACCGCAGCAGGCATGGGACGAATGTACCTGCGCCCGACCCGGGCGGCTGCTGTGACTATCCGGGCCGCGGGCTAGCGGTTGGCCCGCTTGGAGGGCTTGCGGCGGCTGCGGACCTCGGCCACCGACGCTTCCAGGCCCCGGACCTCCTCCGGCGTGAGCGGGCGCCAGTCGCCCGGCGCCAGCGAGCGGTCGCTCACCGGGCCGATGCGTACCCGCACCAGGCGCACCACGTGGTGACCGACGGCGGCGCACATCCGCCGCACCTGGCGGTTGCGGCCCTCGTGGATGGTGAGCTTGATGGTGCGGGCCTCCACCGTCGACGCCCGGGCGGGCGTGGTCATCCCGTCCTCGAGCATGACGCCCGTGCGCAGCTGGCGTATCTGGCCGGCGGTGGGGATGCCGTCGAGGCCGACCAGGTACTCCTTCTCCACCCCGTAGGACGGGTGGGCCAGGCGGTGGGCCAGGTCGCCGTCGTTGGTGAAGATGATGAGGCCTTCGGTGTCGGCGTCGAGGCGGCCCACCGAGAACACCCGCGGTTCACGGGGCACCAGGTCGAGGGCGGTGGGACGTCCCTGGGGATCGGAGGCGGTGACGACCACGCCCTTGGGCTTGTTGAGCAGGTAGTAGACGAGCCCCGGCCGGACCGACACCGGCACCCCGTCGACCGCCACCTCGGCCACGTCGGGGTCGACCCGCCGGCCGAGGATCGCCACCTCCCCGTCGACGGTGACCCGCCCCTCCTCGATCAGGTCCTCGCACGTCCGCCGGCTGCCGAAGCCCACCGCCGCCAGCACCTTCTGCAACCGATCGCCCTCGTGCAGCTCCGGCGGGCTGTCGTCAGTCAACGTGGGCCGTACCGCCCCCCAGGGCCTTCTCGATGGCCTCCACCATCTCGGGGGCGGGCACGAAGCTCGACAACGGGGGAAGGTCGGCGAGGGAGTCGACGCCCAGCTTCTCCAGGAACAGGCGGGTGGTGCCGTAGAGGACGGCCTGGCCCGGTCCCGGGTCGCGGCCGACCTCCTCGATGTAGCCCCGGTGGGCGAGGGTGCGCATGACGGCGTCGGCGTTGACGCCCCGCACCGACGCCACCTGGGGCCGCGACACCGGCTGGCGGTAGGCCACCACGGCCAGCGTCTCCAGGGCCGCGGGCGACATCCGGGCGGGCTGGCCGTCGAGCACGAAGCGCTCCACGTAGGGAGCGAGGTCGGGGTGGGTCTGCAGCCGGTAGCCGCCCGCCACCCGGGCCAGCACGAAGCCCCGCTCCTCGTCGCGGTAGGCCGCGGCCAGGGCGGCGCACTCCTCCTCCACCCGGGACGGGCTCACCTCCAGCAGCTGGGCCAGCAGGTGGGGCTCCACCGGCTCCTCCGCCACCAGCAGCACGGCCTCCAGGGCCCGGGTGATCTCGCTCCGGGGACTCATGGGCGACCAACTGGTGACAGAAAACCGCACAGAGGGCGGTTCAGCGTCACCAGTTCGGCGTTGACTCGGCTGGTCATCTACGAGCCATAGCTGTCGGCTCCCGCCAGCCGGGACCGCTCGGAGACGTCGTCGCCGCCCGTCCACGTGATCCGCAGCTCTCCGAACGTCGACCCCTGGTCGAGCTCGACCAGGCCCTGCTTGTAGAGCTCGAGGACGGCCAGGAAGCGCACGACCACGTCGATCCGGGTGGCCATGCCCGCGGTGACGTGACGGAAGGTGGTGGGGCCGGTGCCGGGGAGGCTGGCCACCAGCTCGGCCAGGGCGTCGCCCACCGAGATGCGGATCGGCGTCATGTGGACGATCGACACCTTGGGCGGCGGCTTGGGGCTGGCCGCTCGCACCAGGGCCCGGGCCAGGTCGTCGGGGGTGATGCCGGCCAGCAGGTCGGGGGCCAGGGCGAGGAACCACGCCTCGGGACCGGCGGTGCGGGGTGAAGCTGCGGGCCCCGGCGTCGAGCATGCGGGCCAGGTGGGCGCCCGCCTGGGAGAAGGTCTTGCACTCCAGCAGCTGGGCCAGCAGCAGGTCGCGCTGCTCGAAGAGGGCCAACTCGTCCTCGTCGAGCCCGTCGCCGGGGGTCTCCGGCAGCAGGCGCCGGGTCTTGAGCTCGACCAGCGTGGCCGCGATGACCAGGAACTCGGTGGCCGACTCCAGGTCGAGGGGGCCCATGCGGTCGAGCTCGGCCAGGTAGGCGTCGACGATGCCGCACAGCGACACCTCGTAGAGGTCGACCTCCTGCCGGGCGATCAGGTGGAGGAGCAGGTCGAACGGACCCTCGAAGACTCCGTAGCCGCAGACCTCGGTGCGGACTTCGTACGGCACGTCCCCGACAATACCGGCGGCGGTCCTCCGGCCGGCGCATACCATCGCCCCCTATGGCCAGGGTGCTCTCGGGAATCAAGCCCACCGGACGGGTCCATCTGGGCAACTACCTGGGCGCGCTCCGGCACTGGGTTGCCGAGCAGCACGAAGCCGACACCTTCTACACGGTGGTCGACCTCCACGCCCTCACCATCGAGCACGACCCCGCCGAGCTGCGGCAACGCACCTTGGAGCTGGCCCGCATGCTGGTGGCGATCGGCCTCGACCCCGACGTGGCCACCCTCTTCGTCCAGAGCCACGTCCCCGAGCACGCCCAGCTCAGCTGGCTGATGGAAGCCACCGTCACCTACGGCGAGCTGCATCGGATGATCCAGTTCAAGGAGAAGTCGGGCGGGCAGGAGTCGGTGCGGGCGGCCCTGCTCACGTACCCCGCCCTCATGGCCGCCGACATCCTCCTCTACGACGCCGACCGCGTCCCCGTGGGCGAGGACCAGCGCCAGCACCTGGAGTTGGCGCGCGACCTGGCCGTGCGCTTCAACCACCACTACGGGGAGACGTTCGTGGTCCCCGAGGCCACCGTCCCCACCGTCGGGGCCCGGATCATGGACCTGCAGGACCCCACCTCGAAGATGGGCAAGTCGTCGGAGTCGGGCGCGGGCACCGTCTACCTCCTCGACGACCCGGCCACGGTCGCCAAGAAGCTGCGCCGGGCCGTCACCGACACCGACAACGAGGTCCGCTACGACCGGGAGGAGAAGCCGGGCGTGTCCAACCTCCTGTCGATCCTGGGCGCGGCCACCGGCCGCAGCCCGCAGGAGGCGGCCGCCGGCTACACCCAGTACGGCGCCCTCAAGGCCGACACCGCCGAGGCCCTGGTCGAGCTCCTGCGACCGATCCAGGAGCGTTACCGGGAGCTGGCCACCGACCCCGGCGCCACCGCGGCCATCCTCCGCAAGGGGGCGCAGAAGGCGGAAATCGTCGCCGGCGCCACCCTGGCCCGGGCCCAGAACGCGATCGGGCTGCTTCCACCCTCGTAGCGCGCGTACTGTGTGCCCCGTGAGACGAGGACTACGCCCCGCGCTCGCAGCCGTCATCGTTCCCCTCGTCCTCCTCGCCGGCTGTGGCAGTGACCCCAAGGCCCCCGACACCAACGCCCCCGCGGGCTTCACGGTGTTCAAGGAAGACAAGGCCGGCTTCGCCGTCGCCATCCCCGGCGACTGGGTGAGGATCCCGCTCACCGAGAACCTGAGCACCTTCAACGACAAGGCCAACAAGCTCCGTCGGGACAATCCCGACATGGGCGACGCCATCGTGCTGGCCCGCATCGTGGCCCAGGCCGGGGGCAAGCTGTTCGCCGCCGACCGGGAGGGCGTGTCGAGCCTCAACCTCACCGTCGACAAGGCCAACGAGAAGACCCTCGACGAGGTGCTGGCCGTCACCCGGCCCGCCCTCGAGAAGAACGGGGCCACCGAGCTGGCCGACGAGGGCCTCAACCTGCCCGCGGGGCCCGCCATCCGCCTGCGGTTCAAGCTGCCGGTGCAGACCGACGACGGCACCGTCACCCGCAACGAGGTGCAGTACTACCTGCTCAAGGACAACAAGACGTACATCCTCACCGTCGTGTCCGACGACTCGGCCCTCGCCGCCACCGTCGCCGAAACCCTCCGCATCCGCTGACCGCCCTCAGCAATCGGCCCTAACGGGCGAAGGGGACGAAGGGGACGAAGGCCGGTTCCCGGGGTGACCCCGGTGCCCGCCCGTGATCGACCCGCCCCGCCCGGCGCAGCCGGTGCCGCTCGTCCTCGTCCTTGCCTCCCCAGATCCCCGACTCCTGGTTGGTCTCGAAGGCGAACTGCAGGCATTCCTTGCGGACGGAACATCCTTCGCACACCGCCTTGGCCGCCTTGATCTCCCGTGCCGCCATGCCGGTGCTGCCGGCGGGGAAGAACAGGCCCAGGTCGGTGTACCGGCAGGCGGCCTGCTCCCGCCAGCCCTCCCTGTCCCAGTCGAAGCTCGGGTTCCAGACCAAAGTTCGGGCTCCCTCGTGTCGGTCCTGCGATCTTGGGATCCCGGCGCCGCTCGGGGGGAACGAACCACGTCTCGAGCGCCCCCGCTGGGCGCCACGTCGACACCCCGACGTTACCCCGCCGTCGTCGGCGAAGGCGGATGTCAGCCTTTGCGGTCCTCCTCGGGCAGGGCCGCCTCGGCCTGGGCTCCGACGACGGCCAGGTCCTCCACCCCCGTGACCTGGATGGCGCCCGCCTTGTAGCGGCGCCGCTGGCGGATCTCCAGGCGGCGGGCCACCCGGCTGATGCAGTAGTTGACGATGATGTACATCACGGCCGCCACCAGCACCGACTGCAAGGGGTTGCCGAAGAACTCCGCCGCCAGCTGCGACCGCCGGAGGAGGTCTTCGACCAGGATGACGAAGCCGAGCGAGGTGTCCTTGAGCAGGGTGACGAGCTGGCTGACGATGGCCGGGATCATCCGGCGGAAGGCCTGGGGCACGACCACCAGCAGCATCGTCTGCCAGTACCCGAGCCCTACCGCCAACGCGGCCTCGGTCTGGCCCTTGTCGAGGGACAGGATCCCGGCCCGAAAGACCTCACCCAGGATGGCGCTGTTGTACAGGGTGAGGCCGAGCACCAGGGCCTGGAACTTCGAGATCTCGACCCCGACCTCGATCAGCCCGAACCCGCAGAACAGGATGAGGACGTAGAGGGGCAAGCCCCGGAAGAACTCGACGAAGATCACGGCCGGCAGCCGCACCAGGAAGGTGCGGGCCAGCCGAGCGAGGGCCAAAAGCGTCCCGATCACGATCGACAGGCCCATGGCCAAGGCCGCCGCCTTCAGCGTGAGCAGGAGGCCGATCAGGAAGAACTTCCACTGCGCCCAGATGGTGAACGGCTTCCACAGGTCGGCTTCGAACTGACCCTTGCTCTGCAGGCGCAACAGGAGCAGTCCCAGCAGGCCCGCGATGAACACCGCCGCCACCACCGAGGCGATGCGCGCCTGGCGACGGCCGCGGGGCCCGAGGGCGTCGGCGAGGATGGGGGCGGTCACCTGCGGAACGCCACCTTGCGCTCGATCAACCCGACGACGGCGCCCGCCGGCAGCGTGAGCACCAGGTAGGCCAGGCCCGCGCCGAGGAGGGCGGGGAAGAACGCGACCTCGGCGGTACCGATCGCCTCGGCTGTCTTGGTCAGGTTGGGCACGGAGATGATGGTGACGAGGGCCGAGTTCTTGATGAGGGCGATGAAGATGCTGCCGAGAGGCTGGACGACGGTGCGCATCGCCTGGGGCATGATCACCTGGGCCAACGTGGCCGGGAAGGTCAGCCCCAGCGACCGTCCCGCCTCCGCCTGGCCGACAGCCACCGAATTGATACCGGCCCTGACCGCCTCGGCGATGAAAGCGGCCGTGTAGGCGGTCAGGACGATGATCCCGGCCGTGAAACGGGGCAGGATGACCCCGATGGCGGGCAGGATGCCGAACCAGAACAAGTACATCAACACGGCCAGCGGCGTGTTGCGGACGATGTTCACGTAGGCGGTGCCCGCCGCCCGCAGCGGAGGTACCGGGCTGACCCGGAACCCGGCCACGATGGTGCCCACGACGAAGGCCAGGACGAACGAGACCAGGGTCAGGACGATCGTGTCGATCATCCCCTCCAGGTACAGGTCGTAGTTGTCGACGACGACGTTCACGCCGCCCTAAGCCTTCGCCTGAAGCTCTTGTGGCAGTGGGCCGGTGCTACCGGTCAGGTGGTGGTCGTCGTGGCGGCCACGGTCGTGGTGGTGGCCTCGGCGACGGTGGTCGTGGCACCGGCGACGGTGGTCGTGGGCGCCGGGGCCGGTCCGGCCGAGGTGTAGCGGTTGACGGCGGGCGGTGCGTCAGGCGTGGGGACGCCCAGCTTGCCGAGGGTCGACGCGAAGGCTTCCTTCCACTCCCCGCTGGCGTAGATCTCCTCCAGCCGGTCGTTGATGAAGGTGCGCCAGGCGTCGTTCCCCCGCTCGAGGCCGATGCCGTAGGGCTCCTCGCTGAACTTCTTGCCCACGATCTTGAGGTCGTTGGGGTTGGCCGCGACGAAGCCGAGGAGGATCGAGTTGTCGGTGCTGACCGCGTCGACGTTGCCGTTGAGCAGGTCGTCCTTGCACTGGCTGTAGGTGTCGTACTCGATGAGGGTGGCCTGGGGCGCCTGCTCCTTGATACGGCCGGCCGGCGTCGAGTTACGGACGCTGCACACGGTGACGCCGGAGACGAGGGACTCCACGCCGGTGATGGCGGTGTTGTCCTTCTTGACCATGATGTCCTGGCCGGCGATGTAGTAGGGGCCGGCGAAGTCGATCCGCTGCTTGCGGGCGTCGTTGATCGTGTAGGTGGCCACCACGATGTCGACCGTGCCCTGCTCGATGACCGTCTCCCGCACCGGGGTCGGCGTCTCGATGAACTCGATCTTGTTGCCGAGACCCGACGCGTCGCCGCCGAAGATGCCGACCGCGATGAGCTTGGCGATCTCGACGTCGAAGCCCTCGACCTGGTTGTTCAGGGGGTTCTTCTGGCCCAGGCCGGGCTGGTCGAACTTGGTGCCCACCACGATCTTGCCCCTGCCCTGGACCTCGGCCATGGTCGAACCGGCGGCAAAGGACGGCGCGTCGCTGGTGGTGTCGGTGGTGTCACCCCCGACCGTGGGCGAGTCGTCGTCGCCACAGGCGGCGCCCATGAGGGCCACCGTCAAGAGAACGATCGGGATCAACCACCGCTGCTTCTTCATCCTTGCCTCCAGATTGAATGTGGCCACTCTGCGATTGGCTAGTGCTCCAAGATCTTGGAAAGGAAGTCGCGCGCCCGCTCGGACTCTGGTCTGGCGAAGAACTGCTGGGGTGGGGCGATCTCGACGATGCGGCCTCCGTCCATGAAGGCTACCCGGCGGGCCGCGGACCTCGCGAAGCCCATCTCGTGGCTGACGACCACCATGGTGGTGCCTTCCGCCGCCAGCTCGACCATCACGTCAAGCACTTCCTTGATCATCTCCGGGTCGAGGGCCGATGTGGGCTCGTCGAAGAGCATGAGCTTGGGCTCCATGGCCAGGGCCCGGGCGATGGCCGCCCGCTGCTGCTGACCGCCGGAGAGCTCGGCCGGGTAGGCGTCGGCCTTGGCCGCGATCCCCACCCGCTCGAGCAGCTTCATGGCCTTGTCCTTGGCGTCGGCCTTCGACAGCTTGCGCACCTTGATCGGCCCCAAGGTGAGGTTCTGCAGGATCGTCTTGTGGGCGAAGAGGTTGAACGACTGGAAGACCATGCCCACGTCGGCCCGCAGCCGGGCCAGGGCCTTGCCCTCGTCGGGCAGGGGGACGCCGTCGATGGTGATGGTGCCCGAGGTGCACGGCTCGAGGCGGTTGATGCAGCGGATGAGGGTGGATTTGCCCGACCCCGACGGCCCGATGACCATCAGCACCTCGCCCCGGTCGACCTCGAGGTCGATGTCGTGGAGGACGTGGAGGTCGCCGAAGAACTTGTTGACCTTGTCGACCACCACCAGGGGCGTGGCCCCGTTGGGCGGGGCCGGGGCGGGCGTAGGCGCTTTGTCCGTCACGCGAAAGCACCCTTGCGGGGCAGGCGGTTGGAGGCGGCGGTCATGGCCAGCAGCCCCGACAGGACCACGACGGCCCCCGCCGCGCCGGCGGAGAGGACCCGGCGGAGGGATGCGTCACGGCAGGCGTGGTCGCGGGCCAGGTCGTAGAGCGACGCCCCGCCGGCCGCCCCCGTGTCGTCACCCAGCGCGGTGCCGCACTCCACCGAGAGCACCGTCGCGGGGGCGGAGTCGAAGCTGCGCAGGCGCATGAGCGGGTCCTGGTTGACGCTGGCCTCGACCGGCATGGAGAGGAAGGCGATGGCGATCACCACGCCCAGCACGGCCACGACCGCGGCCAGACGCCGGGCTCGGACCCGCCGGGGCGCCCGCCGCGCCACCAGAGCCCGCCGGGCCTGCTTTGCTCGCTCGGCCACCCTCAGTGCCATTGAGCCTTGAACTCTACAGAAGCGGCCCGGTGGGTGGCGGGAAGGGACGAGGCCGCGGCCGGTTCCACGCGCCCTCGGCGGCTGGGGCATCCTGGGCGCCATGGATTCACGGCGGGTTCGACGACTGGGGCGGGCGCGGCGTCGCCTGCCTGGCGATGGTGTTCACCGGGCTGGTTGCGTGCGGCGGGGGCGGCCAGAAGGCGGCGACCACCACGTCCCCGACAACCTCGACCGGCCCGACGTCGACCGCCCCGCCCTCGACCGTCCCGCCCTCGACCGTCGCGCCGGTCGAGCAGTCGGGGCCGGAGGGAGGACCGGTGCCCCCCGGCTTCGCGGCCGCCTCGGTCACGTTCGTGTCCCTGCAGACCGGTTGGGTGCTCGGGACGGCGCCCTGCTCGTCCCCGCCGTGCACGTCGATCCTCCGGACGGGCGACGGGGGCCGGAGTTGGGTCGGAATCCCTGCCCCGCGGGCCGAGATCGGCGTCGACCAGACCGAGAGCGTCCGCCACCTCCGGTTCGCCGACCTCGACAACGGGTGGGCCTTCGGGCCCGATCTCTGGTCGACCCACGACGGCGGCGAGCACTGGAACCCCGTCACCCTCCCCGGGACCGAGGGCGTCTCGGCGGT
Organism: uncultured Acidimicrobiia bacterium; assembly: GCA_963829165.1. GTDB lineage: Bacteria > Actinomycetota > Acidimicrobiia > Acidimicrobiales > AC-14 > JAXDMK01. Next base: position 937,842 of record CAWHIC010000007.1, read on the forward strand.
GTTCGACCTGGCTGCGGGGGCGGGGAAGGCCCACGTCGCGGTCTTCACCCTCGGCGGGGTGCGGATCCTCACCACCCCCGTCGGGAGCGAGGCCTGGGAGATGTCGCCCACGATCGTGCCGGTCGGCGCCGGCCCCGTGCCCCAGGCGCAGATCGTGCTCCAGGGGGACGCGGGCTGGCTGGTGCAGGTCGACCGCGTCGTCGTCGGCGGGGCTCGCCTGACGGGTGGCCAATGGGTCCCCTGGGAGCCGCCGTGTCTGGATGCCGGCGGGTCGGCCGTGCTCGCCGCTCCCACCCCCACTGACGTGGTCGCGGTGTGTGACGAAGGTGAGTGGAACGCCCGACCCCGCGCCGTCCGCGCCTACGTGTCGAGCGACGGAGGCACGACGTTCCTGCCCACCGACGAGCCCGTCCCCCTCACCGGCACCTTCGCCCTGGCCAGCGGCGTTCCCGGCACGGTGGTGGCGGCGGGGACGGCCAGCGGCCAACCCGCCGTCCTCCAGGCCACCTTCGACGGCGGTGCCACCTGGGCCATCGTCCACTCCGAGCCGTCGGGCGGGTGGGTCGAGATCGGCTTCACCAGTCCGACCCAGGGCGTGGCGGTGCTGGCCCAGGGGGATTTCGACGTCGGTCCGCTGCTGATGACCTTCGACGGCGGTCACACGTGGAACGCCGTCGCCTTCGGATGAGGTGCTGACCCTCCGCGGGGCGGCGGGCGTGGAGCCGCTCAGGCGCGGCGGAGGCGGGCTTCGCTAGCGCAGGGAGGCGCAGTTGATGCAGCGGCGGGCCTCGGGCTTGGCCTCGAGCCGGGCGGGGGCGATGGGCTCCCCGCAGCGCTCGCACGAGCCGTAGGTGCCCTCGTCGAGCTTGCGCAGGGCGTCCTCCACCTGGACCAGCGTCTCCTTCAGGGTGCCGACCAGCACGTCGACCTCGCCCCGCTCCGCCGTCACCTGGCTGGTGTCGGCGAAGTTCTGGTCGAACGCGAGCGACCCGTCCTGGCCGTCGGCCAGTTCGCCCAGGCGGGCGAGCAGGTTGGAATGCTCCTCCTCGAGGGATTTGCGCAGGTCAGTGAGGTCGGAGTCGGTCAACACGAGAAGTGCAGCCTACCTTGACCGGCCGCTCCGGGCTCGGGGATGGGCGGAATCGTAGATCCGGCGCAGCCGTTCGGTGGACACCTTGGTGTACACCTGGGTCGTCGAGATCGAGGCGTGGCCGAGCAGTTCCTGCACCACCCGGATGTCGGCGCCGTGGTCGAGCATGTGGGTGGCGCACGAGTGGCGGAGCACGTGGGGAGTCAGGCGGCCGTCGAGGCCGACCTTGTCGCCGTAGTGGCGGACGATGCCCCACGCCCCCTGCCGGGAGAGGCGACCGCCCCGCATGTTGAGGAACACGGCCTCGGCGTCGCCCCGCCGGGCCCACCGCTCGGGCGCCATGGCTCCCCGTCCGGCCGGTGCCAGCCACGCCGCCAGCGCCTCCCGGGCGACCCGTCCCACCGGCACCACCCGTTCCTTCGACCCCTTCCCGAAGGCCCGGAGGAGGCCGGCGTCGAGGTCGAGGTCGGACAGGGACAGCCCCACCAACTCGGAAACCCGCAGGCCGCAGGCGTAGAGGACCTCGAGGATGGCCCGGTCGCGGCGGGCAGGGGCGTCGTCGCCGGCCACCGCGCCGAGCAGCGACAGGACCTCGGCCTCCGAGAGGGCCTTGGGCAGGCCCGCCGGCACCCGGGGCGGCCCCACCTCCTCGGCCGGGTTGCCCTCGACGTCGCCCTCGTCCTCCAGGAAGCGGTGCAGGGAGCGGACCGACACGAGGGCCCGGGCCACCGACGCCGGCGCCCGGCGGGCAGCCCGCAGGAAGGCGACGTAGTCCTCCACCACCGGCTCGGTGACGTCGGCCACGGCCAGGCCCCGCCCGGTGAGGAACTCCACGTAGGCGGCCAGGTCCCGCCGGTAGGCGGCCAGGGTGTTGAGCGACCGGCCCCGCTCCACCGCCAGCCACGAGAGGTACTCCTCGGCCTCGACCGGAAGCGGTTTGCCCACTGGCGCTAGCCGCCCGCGGCCGAACTGGTGACACTTCGCCACACCAGGGTGTGTTGAAGTGTCACCGGTTCAGGCGCCGAGGAGGGCCACGGGGTCGGCTGCGGGGCGGCCGAGGGCCTCGGCGACGGCCGGGTTGGTGATCTCGCCCGCCACCGTGTTGACGCCCGCCCGCAGGGCCGGGTCGCGCGTCGACGGCCGCGGCCACCCCCCGCTCGGCCACCTCCACGATGTAGGGGAGGGTGGCGTTGGTGAGGGCGTAGGTCGAGGTGTGGGGCACGGCCCCGGGCATGTTGCCGACGGCGTAGTGGAGCACGTCGTGGACGACGTAGACGGGGTCGGCGTGGGTGGTCTCCCGGGTGGTCGCCACGCATCCGCCCTGGTCAACGGCAATGTCGACGATCACCGCCCCCCGCTTCATGCCCCGCACCATGTCTTCGGTGACCACGACAGGCGCCCGTCCGCCGGCGACCAGCACGGCCCCGATGACGAGGTCGGCCTCGGCCACCGCCCGCTCCACCGCCCCCCGGTTGGAGGCCAGGGTCATGATCCGGCCCTTGTGGATCTGGTCGACCCACCGCAGCCGGTCGAGGTTCTTGTCGAGGAGGAGGACCTCGGCCTCCATGCCCTGGGCGATCCACGCCGCGTTCCACCCCACGTTGCCCGCGCCCAGGACCACCACCCGGGCCGGGCGCACGCCGGGGGCGCCGCCCAGGAGGACGCCCCGGCCGCCCTGGTCGCGCTCGAGGAAGTGGGCGCCGATCTGGGGGGCCATGCGCCCCGCCACCTCGCTCATGGGGGCGAGCAGAGGGAGGGCGCCGCCGCCCCCGGGGGCCGGCGCGGCCAGCTGCACCGTCTCGTAGGCGATGGACGTGGCCTTGGCGTCGAGGAGGGCGGCGGCGACGGCGGGGTAGGCGGCCAGGTGGAGGTAGGTGAACAGGACCGTCTCCGCCCGCAGCCGCTGGTACTCGTCGGGCTGGGGCTCCTTCACCTTCACCACCAGGTCGGCCGACCAGGCGTCGTCGGCGGTGACGATGGCGGCGCCGGCGGCCGCGTACTCGGCGTTGTGGATCGACGAGTCCTCCCCCGCCCCGACCTCCACCAGCACCTGGTGGCCGTGGGCGACGAGCTCCCGGGCCCCGTCGGGCGTGAGGGCGACCCGGTGCTCGCCCTTCTTCGTCTCCGCCGGGACGCCGACGATCATTTGGCGCAGGACGGGTCGTCAATGACCACGACCGGCGCCTGGCGGGTGGTGGAGTACACCCGGTGGCCGTGGCCGTCGCACTTGTGGGCCACGTTGGCGAACTGGTCGGGGAAGTTGATGACCTCGGCCGCCGAGTCGTCGTACTCGCCCACGGGCGCGTCCCCCCGGCCTCGGGCGTCGTTGCGGGCATTGCACCCGCTGGCGACCAAGCCCAGGGCCAGGGTCAATACGGCGATGGTCAGCCGTCGTCTCACGGTGCCTCCTCGTCTCGGTCCCACACTCCCGCCAGTGTGGCCGAGCGGGCGTCAGGTGCGAGCGAGGAGGAGCGAGCCGAGGGTGAGCATCAACCCGACGTTGCCGAGGAACAGCAGCCGGGTCTGCGTGTTCATCTCTGAGCGCAAGGTCGAGGCCATCTCGTGGATGGCCCGCATCATGCGTTCCTCGGACAGCTCGAAGCGGAGGTCGACCCTTCGCTCCAGGTCGGTGAGATCGCTCTTCGTGGCGACATCCGCCCACCCCACTGGCGGGAGGTGCTCCATCAGCGTGTTCGCGTCCTCGTCACCGAGGACCTCCTCCAGGCGCAGGAACAATTGGTGCCGTGTTCGCTCGTCGATGGCCATGAACGCCCCTTCGTGGTCTGTACCGAAGAGGAGTCGTCCGGCCGGCTCAATCGATCGTACGCAGGGCCGTTCCTAGCGTAGCCCGAGGGCCTCGCGGGCGAGGAGGAGGCCGATGATGGATTTGGCGTCGACGAGGCGGCGGTCGGCGATCATGGCGGGCACGTCGGTGAGGGACACGGTCTCGATCGTCATGTGCTCTTCCTCGATGCCCTGGGCCGACAAGGCGCACGGGGTGAGGTCGCGGGCCAGGAAGAGGAACGTGTGCTCGTCGCAGAAGCCGGGCGAGTTGTAGAACTCGGCCAGCAGGTCCATGCGGCCGGCGGTCATGCCCACCTCCTCGGCCAGCTCCCGGTGGGCCGTCGTGTCCACCGGCTCGCCCTCGACGTCGCGCTTGCCGGCCGGCACTTCCAGCAGGTCGGCGGCGATGGCGGCCCGGAACTGCCGTACCAGCAGCACCCGCCCGCCGTCGAGCACCGGCACCACCACGACGGCCCCCGGGTGGTGGACGACGTCGCGCTCGAACACCTCGCCCGACGGGTCGGCGAACGTCGCCCGGGAGGCGGTGATCAGCGTGCCCGAGAAGACGACCTCGTCAGTGAGCTTGCGGAACCGGCTCAAGCTCGAGGTTGGGCAGCCGGGGGGCCCGCCCGTTGGCCCGCTCCGCGGCCGCGGCCACGAAGGCCCGGAACAGCGGGTGGGGGCGGTCGGGGCGGCTCTTGAACTCGGGGTGGGCCTGGGTGCCGATCCAGAACGGGTGGCCGTCGAGCTCGACGAACTCCACCAGCCGGTCGTCGGGCGACGTGCCGACGGCCCGCAGCCCCGCTTCCTCCAGGCGCCGCCGGTAGCGGGAGTTGCACTCGTAACGGTGCCGGTGGCGCTCGTAGACCAGCAGCTCGCCGTAGGCATCGGCCACCTTCGACCCGGGCCGGAGCTTGGCCGGGTAGACGCCCAGACGCATGGTGCCGCCGTAGTCGGTGACCTCCCGCTGCTCGTCCATGAGGTCGATCACCGGGTGGGGCGACTCGCCGTCGAACTCGGTGGAGTTGGCCCCCACCAGCCCGCACTCGTCGCGGGCGAACTCGATCACCATCGTCTGCAGGCCCAGGCACAAACCGAGGCAGGGGACCTGGTGCTCGCGGGCCCAGCCCGCGGCCGCGATCTTGCCCTCGATGCCCCGGGGCCCGAAACCGCCGGGGATGACGATGCCGTCGAGGTCGCGCAGGCGGCCCTCGGCCAGCAGCCCCTCCACGTCCTCCGCCTGGACCCAGTCGAACTCGACCTTGGCCCCGCAGGCGTAGCCCCCGTGGCGCACGGCCTCGACCAGCGACAGGTAGGCGTCGGGCAGGCCGTACTTGCACACCAGCCCGATGCGGACGGTGGTGGTGGCCGCCTCCGCCCGGTCGACCATGGCCCGCCAGTCGTCGAGGTGCGATTCCATCCCGCCGAAGCCGAGGAGCCGGCACACGTAGTCGTCGAGGCCCTCGTCGTGGAGGACGAGGGGGATCTCGTACAGGCTGCGGGCGTCGACCGCGCTGACCACCGCCTCCTCGGGCACGTCGCAGAGCAGCGAGATCTTGCGCTTGAGGCCCATGGACAGGGGGCGGTCGCTGCGGCAGACGATCAGGTCGGGCTGGATGCCCCGGCTGCGCAGCTCGGTGACCGAGTGCTGGGTGGGCTTGGTCTTCTGCTCCCCCGACGGTCCGATGTAGGGCACCAGGGTGAGGTGGATGTAGCAGACGTTGTCGCGGCCCACGTCCTTGCGGAACTGCCGGATGGCCTCCAGGAAGGGGAGGATCTCGATGTCGCCCACCGTGCCGCCGACCTCGGTGATGACCACGTCGATGTCGTCGCCGGCCAGGCGCAGGATGCGTTCCTTGATCTCGTTGGTGATGTGGGGGATGACCTGGACGGTGTCGCCCAGGTAGTCGCCCCGCCGCTCCTTGGCCAGCACCGTCGAGTAGATCGAGCCGGTGGTGGCGGACGAGTCGCGGTGGAGGTTCTCGTCGATGAAGCGCTCGTAATGGCCCAGGTCGAGGTCGGTCTCACCGCCGTCCTCGGTGACGAACACCTCGCCGTGCTGCGACGGGTTCATGGTGCCGGGGTCGACGTTGATGTAGGGGTCGAGCTTCTGGAGGGTGACCCGCAGGCCCCGGCTCTTGAGCAGTCGACCGAGCGACGAGGCAGTGAGGCCTTTGCCCAGAGAGCTGGCCACCCCGCCCGTCACGAAAATGTGCTTCGTCACGGGAGAACAGCCTACCCCGGCCGGCGACGGAGCCGGGGGACCAGCGCCGTCAGGCAAGGGTGGCCAGGACCTCTTCCACGTCGGCGACGGTGGTGCGGGGGTTGACGATGCACAGGCGCAGGACGGTCTCGCCGGCGTGGGTGGAGGGGACGACGAAGGCCAGGCCCGACTCGAGCAGGCGTCGGGACCAGGCCACGTAGGCGTCCTCCGCCCATCCCCGGCGGCGGAACACCACCACCGACAGCTCGGGCTCGACCACCAGCTCCAGATGGGCCGCCACCCGGATCAGGTCGGCGGCGGCCCGGGCGGTGGTCAGGCAGTGCTCGACGGCGTCGGCGTAGGCCCGGCTGCCGTTGGCGGCCAGGGAGAACCAAAACGGCAGCCCCCTCGCCCGGCGGGAGAGGTGGACGGCGTAGTCGGACGGGTTCCAGTCGCCGCTCTCGGTGAGCACCTCCAGGTAGGCCCCGTGCTGGCTGTGGGCGGCCTTGGCGATCGACGGGTCGCGGTAGAGCACGGCGCAGGCGTCGAAGGGGGCGAACAGCCACTTGTGGGGGTCGACGATGAGCGAATCGGCCCGCTCGATGCCGGCGAAGCGGTGGCGGACGGACGGGGCGGCCAGGGCGGCCAGCCCGTAGGCGCCGTCGACGTGGAGCCACACGCCGGCGTCGGCGCAGACGTCGGCCACCGACGCCAGGTCGTCGACCAGGCCCAGGTTGGTGGAGCCGGCGGTGGCGACCACCGCCAAGCACCGGTCGCCCACCGCGTCGAGCACCGGCCGGAGGGCGCCGCCCGTGAGGCGCTCGCCGCCCACCACCACCAGCTCCGCGTCCATCACCTGGGCGCACGTGTTGACCGAAGCGTGGGAGGACGGGCCGGTGACGACCACCCATCGCTCGGGACGGCCGCCGGCGCGCTGGGCGGCGGCCGCGTGCCGGGCCGCCACCAGGGCCGACAGGTTGCCCATGGTCCCGCCCGACACGAAGCACCCGCCCGCCCCGGGAGGCAGGCCGGCCAGGTCGGCCAGCCAGCGCAGGGCCTGGTTCTCGGCCCACACCGCCCCTCCCCCCTCCAGCCACGACCCGGCGTAGATGGAGCAGGCGCTGACCACCATGTCGGCCAGGATCGACGTCTCGGTGGGGGCGGCGGGGATGAAGGCGAAGTAGCGGGGAAAGTCGACCGACAGGCAGGCCGGCTCCAACACCTCGGCGAACACCCGCAGCACCTCGTTCGGGCCGAGACCGTCCTCCGTGATGCGGAGCCCGGCGGCGGCCAGGTCGAGCTCGGCCGGGGTGCGGGGGTGGCCGAGGGGGACGCCCTCGATGTCGGACCGGGCCCGGTGGAGGGCGAAGGCGAACGCCTCGGCCGCGAACCCGCCGATCTCGTCGTCGAAGTGGTGCATGTCGGCCGGGGTCGGCCCGGCCGGCGGCTCGTTCACGTGCCGGTGATGGCGGAGAACCGGGTCTGGAGGGCTTCCTCCTCGGCGGACGTCGTGCCCGCCCAGAACGAGAGCCGGCGGCGGGTGGCCTCGTCGGGGAAGAGGACGGGGTTGGCGGCCAGGGCGGCGGCGTCGCCCCCGGCCCGCTCCAGCTCCTCCCGCACGCCGAGCACGGGGGTCACGTACTGCACGGCGGCGGTGATGCGGGCGGCGTTGGCCGGGTCGTAGACGAAGTTCATGAACTCCCCCGCCGAGGCCACGTTGTCGGCGCCCTTGGGGATGACCATGCTGTCGAACCAGCGGATGCCGCCTTCGGCGGGGATGACGAAGCGGATGTCGGGCCGGCGGGCCTGCAGCTGCACCACGTCGCCCGACCAGGCCAGGCAGGCGGCGAACTCTCCGCTCTCCAGGGCGTCGACGTACTCGTTGCCGGTGAAGCGGGCGACCTGGCCCGACGCCACCACCTCCTCCAGCCGGTCGAGGGCGGCGTCGGCCGTGGCCAGGGTGGCCCGGCCCGGGTCGTCGCCCCGAGCCAGCATGAACAGCCCCACCACCTCCCGCATCTCCGACACCATCCCCACCCGGCCCTTGAGCCCGGCGCCGAGGAGGTCGGCGAAGGCGCCGAGGTCGCGTCCGGTGAGGGCGGGGTTGTAGGCGATCCCGGTGATGCCCGCCTGCCACGGCATGTGGAAGCGGGCGCCCCGGTCCCAGGCCGTGCCTAACAGGGCGGGGTCGACGTTGACGTGGTTGGGGACGTGCTCGAGGGGGATCTCGTCGAGCAGGCCCCGCTCGAGGAGCTGCGACACCACCCAGTAGGTGGGCACCACGATGTCGTAGCCGGTGGGCTTGCCCTCGAACAGGGTCGGACCGAAGACCTCGGCCAGGCCGAACTGGTTGTCGCTGTAGTCCTCGGAGTAGTCGACGGACGTGCCCGTCTCGGTGGTGAACCGGTCGACGGTGCCCACCTGACCGTCGCCGGTGGTGTCGATGTACTGGGGCCAGTTGAGGACCCGAAGCCTCCCGGTGGGATCGCCCGAATCGCCCGGGGGGGCCGACTTCAGCCCGGCCTTGGAGCAGGCCGCGCCCAGGGCGAGGGCCCCGGCGCCGGCCAGGAACGTCCGGCGCGTGATGCGTGGTGTCGTCATCGCTGCCTCTTACCGGTAGTCGTTGATCCGGAGCTGGAAGCCCCACAGGGCGGCCACCAGGGCGCCGAGGACGAGGAGGAGGGCGGCGGTGGGGACGCGCGCCGTGCGGTCGGCCGCCGTCTCCAGGCCGGCGAGGAACTGCCCCCGGCTCTGGCCGAGGACGGCCTCCACCGAGAAGTTGAACCCGTTGAACTCGGCGTTGGAACGACCGGCGGCGGCGGCGCGGGCATCCGCCGTCGAGGGGGCCTGCCGCAGCGCGGCCACCGTGTCGCGGTAGCGCTGCCAGCGCTGGGCGACCTCGGCCACCGCAGCGCGGGACCGGGGCGTGGCCGAGTTGGCCGCGGCCTGCCCCAGGAGGCCCCCGGGGGCCCCGTCGGACGTGCCGGCGCGGATGCGGTCGGCCACGTCGGCGGTGACCGGATCGGTGGCGACCACAACCGCCCGGGAGTCGGCCTCGGCCCGGGGGCCGGGGTCGCCCGTGACCAGGGCGAGGGTCTCGTTGGCCTTGGACCCGAAGCCGGCCGTCTGCAGCTGGGCGGTGAGGGCGATGGAGTCGTAGCCCTGGCGGCGGGCGTCGCGGATGGCGTTCCCGCTCCCCTGCTGGGCCACCACCAGCCACACCAGCACCGCCAGCAGGGCCAGGGTGCCCACCGCCAGCGGCAGGTTGACGATCCGCCGGCTGACCTTGGTGAGCTGGGCCTGCCCGAAGCCGAGGACGGCCAGGCCACCGACGACCACGGCCAGGGCGATGATCCAGCCCTGGGACCGGCGGTCCTCGTCACGCCCCAGGCGCTCCTGGGTGGCGGCGGTGAGGGCGGTGAGGTCGTCCTGGACGATGGCGTTGCCCAGGCGGACGCTCTCCACCAGGTAGCCGGCGGCCTCGGGCACCCCCGCCCGGTTCGACGCCCGGGCCGCCTCCACCAGGCCGGCATAGGTGCTGACCCGCACCGACACCCGCTGGAGGAGGTCGTGCACCGCCTGGTCGTCGCCCACCCGGGCCGCGATCTGCTCCATCTGCTGCTCGGCCCGGGCCAGCGCCTGCTCGTAGATGCGGCGCTGCTCGGGGTCCTCGTCCCGGCCGGACAGGAAGGCGGCCGTCTGGGCCGCGTCGGCCTCGGCCAGGCTCGACACCAACTGCTGGGTGGCCACCAGGACGGGCCCGCTGTTGGTGCGGACCCGGTTGGTGGCCCCCCGCATCTGGGCCGCCGAGGCGGTGGCCGCCACCGCCGCCAGCACCAGCACCGCCACCGCCGCCAGCGACCACAGCCGGTAGCGGCCCGGCGTCGACTGGCTGGCGGCGCGCAGCCGCTCCACGGTGCGGGCCACGACGTTGCCGGCCGGGGCCGGGGCCGGGGCCGGTGCCGCGGCCGGCGGCGGTGCGGGCTCGCGGGGCGTGCCGGGACTGAACGTCGTCACGGGGTCGGGGCGGGCGCCGGCTGGTCGTGGCGGATGGTGATGCAGCTGAAGGCGCCCAGCAGGAGACGGTCGCCGTCGTCCAGGGCCCGCACCACGCCGTGGGCGAGGGGCTCGTCCTCCTCGTTGAGCCATGTGCCGTTGGTGGACCCGACGTCCTGCACCGCCCACGAGCCGTCGGCCTGGCGCTGGAGGACGGCGTGCTTGCGGGAGACGGCGGGGTCGTCGACGGGCGAGGACAGGTCGATGTCGGGGAAATAGCCGCGGGACTCGCTCCGGCGGCCGATCGACATCTCGTCGCCGGCCAGGGGGACGTCCCTCGGGTTGAGGCCTTCGGGGAAGGTGACCACGCCGGCCGTGACGTTCCCGTCGAAGAAGGCGCGGTCGGCGCCGATGACCGCCGTCCACCCGGACGGGGCCGTGGCCATGACGGTGGTGCCGGCCGCGGGCGGCGCGGCGGTGGCGACGCCGGTCCCGGACGTCCCGGTGGGCGCGGGCGGCGCCGGGGGGGTCTTGGGCGCGGGCATCTGCCCGCTCACGAAGTCGAGCCCGCAGACCTCGCAGAACAGGTCGTTCGCCTCCCGGGGGGCGCCGCAGAAGTAGCAGGTGCCGCCCGGTGGCTGGGCCGGGACACCGCCGGCGGGGGTGGCCCCGGGGGGAGCGCCCGTCACCGCCGACGGCGGCGCGGGAGTGGGGTCGGCGGCGGCCAGGTTGGCTGCCGCAGCGGCCGCGGCGGGGTCGAGCATCGCCGCCCCGCACACGTCGCAGTAGTCGCTGGTGGCCGATTCCGACCCACAGGTGTTGCACGGGTAGGTGGTGCTCATTGCTTCGCTCCCTCCTGCGTCGCGGACCCGGGGGTGGCCGGACCTGTCTTCTGTACCCGCACGGTGCGGGTGGAACGGGTGTCGAGCTCCATCTCATTGAGGGCGTCCACTTCCCGCCGGACCCGGACGGTGCCGGTGTCGGCGTCGTCCACCTCCACCACCTTCCGCAGCAGCTTGACCGTGCCGTCGTTGCCGGACCGGGTGGCCAGCTGCACCGCCCGCCCCAGCTTGACGGTGGCGGTGTCGATGTCGCCGTCCTTGCGGGCCTGGAGGCCCTCCTGGATGGCCTGGGCCAGCTCGGCCTGGCCGGTGTAGTGGGCGACCTGGGCGTTGATGCGGGTGGAGAGGGCCTCGTCGTCGGTCCACACCGCCCGCACCAGGCCCTGGGAGACGGCGTCGTCGCCCACCATGAGGCTGATGCGGGCCGCCAGCCGCTCGTCGCCCACCCCCGCCGGCAGGACGTCGACGCACACGTGGTAGTCGCGGGTCTCGTCCCCCGACCAGGCGCCGGTCGGGTAGTCGTTGGTGAGGGCGTTGACGGGTGTGGCTTTGGCCGAGAGGTCCTCGACGGCCGGCGCCACCTGGCGCACGAAGCGCACCGTCGAGCCCTTGGGCGTCCACATCCGCAGGCGGACGTCGGCGACCGACTTGCCCAGCGCCCGCTCCAGGAAGGCCTGGAAGTCGTCGTCCATCTGGTCGGGCTTCTTGATGATGTCGACCTCGCCCAGCAGGCCGGAGGCGATGTGGCGCAACTCCTCCACCTGCCAGTCGGCCCCGACGCCCCGGGTGTCGCACTGGAAGACCCCGTCGGCCCGGGCGATGCCGGCATCGAGATCGTCGCGGGTCTCGCCCTGGTTGATCCCGTCGGTCAGGAGGTAGGCCAGGCGGATCGCCTCGGGATGGGGCGTGAGCAGCTCGGTGGTGCGGTCGAGCCACGTCGACATGGCCGTGCCCCCACCCGCCCGCAGATCCTCGGCCGCCTCCGCCCCTTCGTGACGGGTGCGCTCGTCGGCTGCCACCAGGCCCCCGTCGGGGGGGTAGGCCAGACTGCCGTGCTCGGTGCCCGCCACCAGGCCGAACAGGGTGCCGTCAGGCAGGAGCCGGATGGCGGTGGCCGCGGCCCGGCGGGCGGCCCGGATCTTGGTGCCGGGCACCTCCATGGAGCCGCTGGTGTCGACGATGAGGACGACCGCCTTCTCCGCCGACGAGGGGCCGACCTGGGCGTCGTCGCCGGTGACGGTGACCACCGCGTTGACCTCGGTGGCCCCGTCGGGGAGGAACTCGTTCTGGTAGACGGACGCGGAGAAGCTCATGCGGCGGGTCCTTTCGAGTGGTCAGGACGGGGGCGGGGGAGATCGACCAGCACGACCGTGATGTTGTCGCTGCCGCCGGCGGCGTTGGCGAAGTCGGTCAGCCGGCGGGCGGTGGCGAGGAGATCGTCGGGATCACCGGCGCCGGCGGCAGCCACGTCGGCTGCGGTCTCGGCGTAGTTCCACAGCCCGTCGGAGCACAGGAGGAGGCGGCCCGGCCCGGGGGCGGTGAAGGACGACAGGCGGGGCTCCCAGGCGGGATCGGCGTCGGCTCCCAGCCACCGGGTGATCACGTGGGCCCGACGGTCGGCGTAGGCCTCCTCCGCCGTCTTGGCCCCGGCGGCGATGACCTCGGCCGCCCACGAGTCGTCCTCGGTGAGGGTCCGGGGATCGCCCTCGGCGGGGAGCCACATCGACCGGCAGTCCCCCATCGTGGCCAGCGCGACGCGGTCGCCGTCGATCACCGCGGCCAGGAACGTGCAGGACGGGGCGCCGAGTCGGGGGTCGGGCACCCACGGCACGCCCAGCACCGCCTCCCGGGCGGCGGCGTAGGCCGCGGGGAGCCCGTCGGCGCGCTCGGCGACCAGGACGCCCAGGGCGGCGTCGGCCGCGGCCTGGGACGCGGCGTCGGGGTTGACGGTGGTCGACACGCCGTCGCACACGACGGCCACCACCCGCCCGTCGGGGGGGACCACGGCCATGGCGAAGGCGTCCTCGTTGCGGTGGTGGCGCTTCCCCCGGTCGGTCACCCCGGCCATGCCCGCGACCACGTGCTCCATGTGATCCCGGGGGGCGGGCTGCTTCATCCCGCACACGCCGCAGTAGCCCTCCACCATCTCGATGCCGGCGGCTCCGCACGACGGGCAGGCGGCGGCGAAAACGGGGTTGGTGGGCACCGACAGACCCTCGTCGTGGGCCTCGGGCCCGGCGACGAGCGCTCCCGGCGGGGCGACGGTGGGCGGCAGGTCGGCCCCGCACGCCTCACAGAACACGTCGCCCAAGGCGGTGGCCTCGCCACAGGCGGGACACCCGAGGGCCGGCGGCTCGGCCACCGGCGGCTCGGCCACAGGCGGCTCGGCGACCGGCGAACTGGTGACGGTTGACCCGGTCAGAGGCGGGTCAGGTGTCACCGGTTCGGCCTCGGGGGGGTCGGGGAGCGCGCTCACAGGATCGTGCGGGGGCGGACGCGGTTGGCCCGGTCGACGATGGCGGTGCGCCGGGCGGGGTCGGGGGTGAGGCGGGCCAGGCGGCGGAGGGCGTCCTCCGCGCCCCGGCGCAGCCCGCGCTCGTCGAGCGGGCGGCCGCCGATGCGGTCGCCCTCGGCCGGTGTGAGGGCCCCGGCGGCGAGGGCGGCCAGGGCCGACTCGAAAAGGTCGGCCTCCAGCTCCGCCTGGTGGCGGGGGTCGACGGGCAGGGCCTCGAGCCGGCCGGCGGCGTCGGCGAAGTGGCCGGCCGCCACCAGCGTCCGGACCGCGTCCACCTGCGCCACCGCGTGGGCCCGGTGGGTGGCGGGAATCCGGTCGTAGGCGGCCAGGGCGCCGGCCACGTCGCCCGACGCGGCCCGGCACCGGGCCAGGCCCCGGGCCGCGGTCACGTAGCCGGGGTCGACGGTGACGACCACCTGGTAGAGGGCCGCCGCCCCGGCCAGGTCGCCCGCCCCTTCGGCCGCGGCCGCCGCCGCCAGCTTGGGGGCGAGCTCGCCTGGAACCTCCGAGCGGCAACGGTCGAAAGCGGCGGCCGCGGGCCCGAAACGGCCCTGGGCCAGGGCGCTCACGCCCCGCAGCCACACCGCCCGCCACTCCCAGGGGTCCTCCTCCTCCACCCGGTCGAGCTCGGCCCCGGCCGATGCGTGGTCGTCGAGGTCGATCAGGGCCTGGGCCCGGCGCAGGCGGACCTCGACCGTCACCGGCACCTGGGCCAGGGCCACGGCGGTGTCGATGTCGCGCACCACGCCCTCCGGCGATCCCGCGCCCACGCTGGCCAGGAAGGCGGCGGCCGGGTCGGACGCGTCGACCGCCAGCGGGGGCAGGGTGGCCAGGCCCGCGTCCTGGTCGGGTACGGGGCCGAACAGCCCCGACGGCACCACCTGCGGCCGCCCGGTGGTGAGGGCGACGTGCTCCCGCAGGACGCCCGTCATCTGCTCGCCCAGCTCGGCCACCGTCTGGAAGCGGTCGTCAGGGTGCGCCGCGGTGGCCTTGAGCAGCAGCCGGTGGAAGGAGTCGAAGCGGCCCAGCACCGGGTGGTCGGCGGGGTCGGGGATCTCGTACTGGAGCTTCGACTGGTAGCCCCGGAAGTCGAGGGTGAGCACGGCCAGGGTGCGGCCGATGGTGTAGACGTCGGATGCCACCGACGGGCCCATGTCGGCGATCTCGGGGGCCTGGAACCCGACCGTGCCGTAGACGGCGGACGTGGTGTCGTCGAAGCGGCGCACGGCCCCCACGTCGATGAGCCTCACCTCGTCACCCACCTGGAGGAGGTTGTCGGGCTTGAAGTCGCAGTAGAGCAGGCCCCGACCGTGGAGGTAGGTGAAGGCGGGCAGGATGGCCAGCACGAAGGCAATGGCCTGGTCGACGGGGAGCGGGTCGGGGTCGCCGCCGTTGGCCGCCCGCCGCCCGGCCAGCATCTGCTTCAGCGACCGGCCGCCGATGTACTCCATCACGATGTAGCCCGCGCCCCGGTCGGTGATGAAGTTGTAGATCACGACGATGGCGGGGTGGTCGAGCTCGGCCAGGAAGCGGCGCTCGGCCACGGCCACGGCCATGGCCGCCTGGTCGCCCGAGTCGAGCAGGCCCTTGAGCACGACCCACCGGTCGTTCACCGCCTTGTCCCGGGCCAGGTAGATCCACCCCAGGCCGCCGTGGGCCAGGCACCCCATGACCTCGTACTGGCGGCCCACGATCTCGCCCCGCTTCAGCTTGGGGACGAAGTCGTAGGGGTGGCGGCAGGCGGGGCAGAAGCCGGAGGTGCGGCCGGGCGTGCCGTCCCGGGAGCGGCCCACGGGGGCGCCGCAGTTGGAGCAGAAGCGCTTGTTCTCGGCGACGGTCGGGTCCTTGAGGACCACCGTCCCCGGGTCGACGGGCGGCGCCGGGGGCACGTCGACCAGGCCCGCGCCGATGGCGGTGCGGCGGCTGGCGGTGGTGCGGGTGGCCCGGGTCTGGCGGCGGGAACCCGACCGGGACGACCCGCTGACGTGGGTGCCTCTCGATCCCCCGGCCGGGCCCGCGGATGCGGCGGAGAAGGGCAGGTTGCGGCCGGGGCCGTGCCTGGAGGCGATCGGCGCGCGGGGCCGCGGGGGTGGAGGGCGGGGTGGCGACCGGCGCCGCGGCCGGGGCCCGGCGCCGGGCGGGGGCGGCCGGGCGGGCCTTGGCCCCGCACGTGTCGCAGTACCCGTCGGGGGCGATCTCGCCGGTGCAGCCCGGCTCCTGGCAGGGGCGGGCGGCGCTCACCGGCGTCCCCCGGGGACGGTGGCGTTGACCGCCCGCACGTACTCCCCCACCAGCCCCTCGGCCCGGCCGAGGTCGCAGGGCGCGTGGTAAAGAGCCTGCTCGGCGCGGTGGTGGAGGGCGACCAGGTCGGGGTCCTCGGCCCGGCCCGTGGCCAGAGACTTGGCCCGGAACGCCTGCAGCAAGCCCCGCAGCTCGTTGCGGCGGGCGACGGGAGCTCCGTTGGCGGCGGCCACCCGGCGGGCGTCGGCCAGCAGCCCGTCCGCCTTCCGCCGCCAGCGGTCGAGGTCGGACGCGGCCGCCGCCGGCCCGCGGGACCGGGCGGCCGCCTCGATGTCGTCCAGCCACGGGGCCGAGGGCGGGGGCCGCGGGACCGTCGACACCCGACGGGTCGAGGGGATCGAGCAATCCCGCGGGGTCGGCGACCTTGACCCGGGCCAGGGCCGCGGCGTCTATCCCGACCCGCACCAGGCGCCGGATCTCGGCCAGCTCCGTCCGGGCCGCGGCCAGCGCCGAGGGGAAGTCGGCCTGGGCCCGCTCCAGCTCCTCCACCCGCCGGTCGGCGGCGGCAAGGGCCCGGTCGAGGTCGGCGAGGGGTGCGGTGGCGGTGGGGTCGGCGGCCACGGCCGCCGTGGCCTCGGCCAGGGCGGTCGCGGCGGCCTCGACCTCGACGTCGTCGGCCCCGCCCACTGCGGTGGCCCGGGCCACCAGGCCGCGTACCGCGGCGGACGCGGCATCCAGGCGGGCCAGGGCGGCGCGGGCCGCGCCCGCCAGCCGTCCTGCCTCCTGGACGACCTTCTCGGCACCGGGCCTGGAGGTCGTCGATCAGCGCCCCCACGAACCGGGTGGAGCCGTCGGCGAGGGTCACGCCGTTGGGGCCGAGGAGCTCGGCGACGTGGTCGTGGCGGCCGGCCACCACCGCCTCGTCCAGCCGCTCGACCACGTCCTTGGCCCGGGGGTACTCCTCCCACAGCCGGGCCAGGCCGTCGACCACCGCGGTCGCGGCCGGCGACGACGGACCCGCCGCCTCCGCCTGGGCCTTGACGAAGACCAGGTCAGGGGAGTTCTCGGCCTCGTAGAGGGTCTGGGCCAGCGCCGATAGGGCGTCGCGGAGCCCCCGCAGGGCCTGCTCGGGACTCTGGCTCATCTCACCCCCCGAATCTCGCTGCCGGTTGCGGTAGGTCTCAAGATGCCACGACGAGCAAGACCGCGCCGACGCGCCCGGGGGCCTGCCCCGACGGCTCTCCCGCGAAACGGGTCGTCATCAGTCCTCGGCCGCGACGTCCACCTCGCCCAGCAGGACGACCGCCTTCTCCACCGACCGGCGGGCCCGGGTGATGAGACGCTCCTCGGCCGACGTCTTGTGCGACGACATCTGCTCGGCCTCTGCCGCCACCGACGCCCGCAGCCGGTCGAGGGCCATGTCGGCCAGCTCCTCGGCGATGGACTCCAGCCGGGACCGGACCGCTTCGACGTCGCCGGCCACACCGCTAGCGTAGGTCCGGTGGAGGTGACGCCGCGGCTGGCCGGGTGGCTCGACGGCGAGCGCGACCGGATCCTCGCCGACCTCTTCGGCTGGCTTCGCATCCCGTCCATCTCGGCCCAGCCCGAGCACGCGAGCGACGTCCGGAAGTCGGCCGAGGTCACCGCCGGGCTCATGGGCCAGGCCGGGCTCGAGAACATCTCCATCCTGGAGACCGCGGGCGGACCGTCCGTCTACGGCGACCACCTCCACGCCGGCCCCGACGCCCCCACCGCCCTCGTCTACGGCCACCACGACGTCCAGCCCGTCGACCCCTTGGACGAGTGGCACTCGCCCCCCTTCGAGCCGGTGGTGGCCGACGGCCCCTACGGCCCCGAGTGCCGGGCCCGGGGGGCCATCGACGACAAGGGCCAGATCCTCTTCCAGATGGAAGCGGTGAGGGGGCTCCTGGCCACCGACGGCCGACTGCCGGTGAACGTGAAGTTCCTGGTCGAGGGGGAGGAGGAGGTGGGCAGCCCCCACTTCGAGGAACTGCTGGTGCAGGAGCGGGAACGGCTGGCGTGCGACCTCACGGTGGTGTCCGACACCGACATGTGGGCGCCCGACGTCCCCTCGGTGTGCGTGGGGATGCGGGGCCTGGTCGCCTTCGACGTGCGGATCCGCACCGCGGCCATGGACCTCCACTCCGGCCTCTTCGGGGGGGCGGTACCCAACTCGGCCCACCTCATCGCCCGCCTCGTCGCCTCCCTCCACGACGACGACGGCCGGGTCACGATCCCCGGCTTCTACGACGACGTCCGGCCCTTGACGCCGGCGGAGGAGGCGTCGTTGGCCACCATCCCCCTCGACGAGGACGCCTGGCGCAAGATGGCCGGCGTCGGACGGCTGGAGGGCGAGGCCGGGCGCTCGCTGCTGGAGCGCATCTGGACCCGTCCCACGTGCGAGGTGGTCGGCATCGGCACCGGCTACACGGGCGAGGGGATCAAGACCATCGTCCCCGCCCAGGGCCGGTTCAAGGTCACGTTCCGCCTGGTGCCCGACCAGGACCCGGCCCGGGTCACGGAGGCGTTCCAGGCGTGGCTGGCGGCGGCCGTCCCCGACGGAGTGGAGGTCACGGTCACCCCCGAAGGAGGGGTGGCGCCCGCCCTCACCCCCGTCGACCACCCGGCCATGGCCGCCCTGTGCCGGGCGGTGGCGCGGGTGTGGGGCAAGGAGCCGCTGTTCACCCGCATCGGCGGCAGCGGGCCGGAGGAGGCGCTGGGACGGGTGCTCGACGTCCCCGTCCTCTACCTGGGCGTGGCCCTCCCCGACGACCGCTTCCACGCGCCCAACGAGCGCATGGTGCTCGACCAGTTCTGGAAGGGCCTGCTGGCGGCGGGCGAGCTGTGGCACGAGTTGGCCGGCGTGGGGGTCGGGCGTGGCTGACGGGGTGCGAATCGACCAACCCGACCGCGAATGGGTGTCGTTCGACGACGACGACGAGTACCGCACCTGGGTGTTCGACGTGACGTTCCTCCTCAGCCGGTGGTCGTGCATCTACCGCCAGGGCTGCCAGGGCGTGCTCACCGGGCCAACCCCCGAGCGGGAGCAGGGCTGCTGCTCCTACGGGGCCCACTTCACCGACCAGGCCGATGTCGACCGGGTGGTGGCCGTGGCCGCCACGCTCACCCCGGAGGAGTGGCAGTACCGGGCGGTGGGGGTGACCAACGGCATCCTGCGCAAATCGCCCCGCCAACCCCAGGTCACCCGCCTGGTCAAGGGGGCCTGCCTGTTCCTCAACCGGCCGGGGTTCGCCGGCGGCGTGGGCTGCGCCCTCCACATCGCCGCCGTCAACCGGGGCGACCGCCCCATGGACTACAAGCCCGACGTGTGCTGGCAGCTCCCCATCCGCCGCGACGACCAGGACGACGGCGACGGCCACGTGACGTCGACCGTCGGCGAGTGGGGGCGGTCAGGGTGGGGCGACGGCGGCGCCGAGTTCCACTGGTGGTGCACCGAGGCCCGGGAGGCCTACACCGGCGACGAGTCGCTCTACCGGTCGATGGAGACCGAGCTGTCGGCGATGGTGGGACCGGCCGTCTACCGCCGCCTGGCCGCCTACCTCGACCTGCGGGCGGCCGGGAGCGTGCCGCTCCCCCACCCCGCGGTGCGGTGAAGCTGCGATGAAGGAGGGCCCGGGACTAGAGCGACCCGCCGCCGGCGCTGCCGAGGGGGGGCGAGTCGTCGGCGTCGTTCCCATCATCGAGGGCCCCGTCGTCGGCGTCGGCTCCGTCGTCGGCGTTCCCATCCTCGGGAAGCCCGATCCTCGGGAAGCCCATCCTCGGGAAAGTCGTCGTCGAGCTCGAGGTCCTCGGTGGCCAGGCACCAGCTGGCGTGCTCGGCGTCGGGGGCCGCGCCGCACTCGGCGCACGGCTCGACGACGACCTCGACCGTGCGCTTGAGTGCCCTCGCCTCCTCGAAGCGGCGGTGGCGTCCCTTCTTCACGTGTTGCTCCCGACTTTCGCCTAACTGGGACGCGCCACTCTACCGCTGGCCGCCCGCTTCGGCCCCACCGTGACTACGGTTGGCCCCATGCCCGACGACTTCGACGTGGACGCCATGGTGACCCGTTTCAAGGAGCGGGCGGCAGCCGTCCGCAGCCGTGGCGTCCCTCCCCTGGAAGGCGACGACCGCAAGCGCTTCATGGCCCGGATGCAGCTCGACTACATGGACTACGCCATGGTGGGCGACGCCACCGGCACCCTCGACGACGGCATCCTCACCCTGCGGATCGACCTCCGGCCCAAGTCCGGGGAGTAATCCGCCTCCGCCAGGCGTCAAAATCAATCGTCAGCTTGACGAGAACGTCAGCCGGCGGCGTCTCCCGTCACGATCTCCCGGCCGCTGTCGGCCCACCCCTTGGTGCCGCCGGCCACGGAGTAGGCGTCGACGTCCTGCTGCCGCAGCCACTCCACCACCTTGAGGCTGCGCGAGCCCAGGTGGCAGATCACGTACACCGGGCCGCCGGTGGGCACCTCGTCGACCCGCCCCGCGATCTCGCTCATGGGCAGGAGGATGGCACCGGGCACGTGTCCGGCGACATACTCGTCCACCTCCCGCACGTCGACCAGGGGCGTACCTTCCGCCCGCGCCTTCTCCAGCTGCTCGATGTCGACCTCGACCGCGTTCATACCCGCCATCTTCGCAGGTGGTGAGACCCGTTCCGGTCGTTACCGGGCGAGGTCGACGGTGAGCGCCCGGTGGTCGGACAGCGGCAGCAGGTGGGCGGCGCCGCCCACCACCGGCGGCAGGCCGCCGCGGCCCAGGATGTGGTCGATCTGCATCGACGGCTTGGGGGCGGGGAAGGTGGCCGCCTTCACCAGCGAGCGCCATCCCCCGGGTGGGCCCACGAGCAGGTTGGGGACGTTGAGGTCGCCCAAGAGGACGCACCTGCCGCCGGTGTGATCGTCGGCCAGCTCGGCGAGAGCCCGGGTGAGCCGCCGCAGCTGGGCCAGGTTCCAGCCGGGGACGAACGACAGGTGGGTGGAAGCGATCAGCAGCGTCGGCCCGGGGTCTCCCGGCACCGTGCCCGACGGCAGCTCGACCTCGGCCGCCAGACCCACCCGGGGCTCGTCGTCGAGGAGGATGAGGCCCCCGCCGGGCACGTAGACCGGCGAGCGCAGCTTGGCCGGGGCCAGGCGGACGACGTGCCACGCCCGCACCGGCAGCCGGGACACCAGGGAAACCCCGTAGCCGGCCTCGCCCTCCACCATGTCGTCGTCGGTGGCCGGGCGCCACTCCGCTCCCGGCTCCCCCACCAGGGCGGGGACGAAGCGCCAGGCCACCGCGCCCATGGCCTCGGCGATGGCCGCCGTCTGGTCGACCATCCCCGACCGAACCTGGTCGCGGTCGACCTCCTGCAGGCAGAGGACGTCGGCGTCGAGGGACACGCACGCCGCCACCAGCCGCTCGGTCGACACCTGCCCGTCGTCCGGCGCCTGGCCGTGCAGGACGTTGAAGGTCGCCAGCCGGATGACGCCCGCCGACCGCCCGATCCCCGGGACACCGGGGGCATCAGCCTCCGTAGTTCATCCTCGTGTCCTCCATGCGGAGCACCCCCGTGTCCTCCGGCTTCTGGAACCCGGCGTCGACGACCTCACCCACGAACAGGGTGTGGTCGCCCACGTCGACCGTCTGGCGGACCACGCAGTCGACGTAGGCCGCGGCCTGGTCGAGCACCGGCGCCCCCGACAGTCCGTCGTGGTAGGCGAAGCCGTTCATGGTGCGGGCCTCGAGGTCGACCTCGACCGGCTTGGTGAACTTGCGGACGATGGCCCGGTCCTCCCGGTCGACGATGCTCAGGGCGAACACGCCACCCTCGGCCCGAGCCAGCAGCTCGTGGGAGAACGCCTCCTTCTCCACGCTGACCGCCACCATCTTGGGGTCGAAGCTCACCTGGGTGGCCCAGTTGAGGGTCATGCCGTTGCGGCGGTCGCCGGCCCGGGTACCGAGCACGTAGAGGCCGCTCGGCATCGACCACAGCACCCGTCGCCGCAGCTTGTCGTACTCCTCCGGCTCGCGTCCGTCGGGAACCGGGCCGACGATCCCGTTGTGGGTGGGCATCGCCGGACGCTACCCCGTGGGGGCGAGGGCCTCGACGGCCGCGGCCAGCTCGAGGTCCTTGGCCGTGAGCCCGCCCTCGCTGTGGGTGCTGAGCGCCACCCGCACCTTGTTCCAGCGGATGTCGAGGTCGGGGTGGTGGTTAGCCGCCTCCGCCTCGTAGGAGAGGCGGACGACGAACGCCACCGAGTCCTTGAAGTTCCCGAGGCGGTACTCCTTGACGATCTCGTCGCCCGACCGTTCCCAGCCGGCCAGCGTGACCAGCCCGTTTGCGATCTCCTCGTCCGACAGCCTGCTCATGGCGCCTCCCCGATGATCGATCCGTAAATGGCGCACGGAATGCGCCGCCTCCCGGCCTAGTTTTGTCTACCGAGTGAGCCTTCTTCCCCTTCCCGTCCGCGCCGCGGCCACGACCACCTTCCGGTCGCTGCGAGTACGCAACTTCCGGCTCTTCTGGATCGGCCAGATGGTGTCGATGTCGGGCACGTGGATGCAGACGGTGGCCCAGAACTGGCTGGTGCTCAGCCTCACCGGTAGCGGGGTGGCCCTGGGTGTCAGCGTCGCCCTCCAGTTCCTGCCCATGCTCCTGTTCGGGATGTGGGGCGGGCTGGTCGCCGACCGCTTCGACAAGCGCCGCATCCTCTACGTCACCCAGGTGGTGCCGATGATGCTGGCCCTGGTGATGTTCGTGCTGGTGGCCACCGGCGCCGTCGCCCTGTGGATGGTCTACGGGCTGGCGTTCCTGCTGGGCCTGGTGTTCGCAGTCGACATGCCCACCCGCCAGTCGTTCGTGGTCGAGCTGGTGGGTCCCGACGAGGTCCCCAACGCGGTCGGGCTCAACAGCGCCATGTTCAACACCGGCCGGGTGGTGGGGCCGGCGGTGGCCGGTGTCCTGATCGCCACCGTCGGCATCGCCTCCACCTTCCTCCTCAACGCCGTCTCCTACGTGGCGGTGATGCTGGCCCTCACCGCCATGCGGCCGGAGGAGCTCTTCCCCCAACTGCGGGCCGACCGGGCTCCGGGGGCCATCCGGGCCGGCCTGCGCTACGTGTGGTCGACGCCCGTGCTCCGCTCCACCCTCCTCCTGGTGGCAGTGGTCGGCACCTTCGGGATGAACTTCGGCGTCATCCTCCCCCTGCTCGCCCGCTTCACCTTCGACGGCGGAGCGCCCCTCTACGGTTGGCTCACGTCGCTCATGTCGGCCGGCTCGCTGGTGGGGGCGCTCACCGCCGCCGGCCGGGTGGGGCCGACGCGGCGGATGCTGGTCGGTGCCGCTGGCGCCTTCGGCCTGCTCACCGTGGTCGCCGCCCTCGCGCCGTCGGCGTGGCTGATGGGAGCAGTCCTGGTGCTGGTGGGAGTGGCGATCATGCTCTTCCTGGCCACCGCCAACACCACCCTCCAGCTGACCACCGAGCCGGCCATGCGAGGACGGGTCATGGCCCTCTACGGACTGGTCTTCCTCGGCAGCACCCCTTTGGGCGGGCCGCTGCTGGGCTGGGTGTCGGGCCGTTGGGGCGGACGGTGGGGTCTCGCCCTCAGCGGCCTGGTCAGCCTGGGCGCGGCCCTGGTGGCGGCGGCTCCCGTGGTGGCTCGCTGCTGGCGGGCGAGCCGGGCCGCTCGTTCGGCGGCGAGCGACCCGACCGCAATCGTCGACGCCGGCCGCACCGCTGCCTGATCCCACCGGCCGCGACACCACCCGTCACCACGCGTGGCCTGGCGGCGGACGTGACTCGCGCCGTCGCCCGTGGTCGCAGCCCACAGCTCCCGTTACCGGAGACGACCACCGCGGCCGGACGACCGGCCGCGGTGGGTCTACCGCGTCAGAACAGGCGGGTGATCCGACCCTCGGCCGTGGACTCCGTTACCTGGGGACCCGTCGGGCGACGGGGGTCGACCGGCTTCGGCAGCACGAACGGTGAGGACAGGCTGCCCGCTCCGCTGGTGGGGACGATGTCGTTCGCCCGCTCGGCGATGGTTTCGCCATCGGAGTCGGTGTCGGCGAAGGCCTCAGCCGTCGGAGCCGTGGGGGCCTCCTCCGCAATCGGAGCGGGAGACTCGACCGCGGCCGCCGAGCCACCGCTCGCCGGACCCCGACCGGTGGGCGGCCGGATGCCACCCGTCGCGGCCCATTCCATCGGGGGTTCGGGACTCTCGTCATCGGGGCCGAAGCTGTCGACCACGGGGCCGTCGTCGGTCGGACCGGCGGTCGGCTCGACCTCGACTTGCTCGACCGGCTCGACCACCGGAGCGACGTAGCGCAGTGCCTTCGACCAGTCCATGTCGGTCGGCGCTTCCGGCGGGGCCTGGGGCTCTCCTCCGGCACCCTCGACCGGGCGGCTGAAACCGTCGCCCAGCGGAGTTCCGCTGAACCGACTCATACCGCCAGGACCGCCCCTTCCAGGACCCCTTCCAGGACCCCTTCCGGGACCTCGTCCGAAACCGCCACCCGACGCAAAGGCCAGGCGCAGGCGGTCGCCGCTACCGGAACCCCATGTCGCCCCTACCAGCAGGAGGCCGGCCACGAGGAGGCCGAGAGCGAGACGGGCGGGCCCGCCCACGTCGCCACCCGTGCGCACCAGCGGCGGCGAGACGACGGGCGGCGGCACGACGATGACCGGAGGCAGCGTCGTCGGGGGCACCACCGGCAGCGGGGTGATCAGGATGCGAGCGTCGTCGTTGGCGCTGGCCCGGCTGCCGTCGTTGTCGACCACCGTGGCGAAGACCCGGTCGACCTGGCTGGCGCCGCCCGGTCCCCGGAAGTCGACGGTGAACTGGCACCGGTAGCTACCACCGGGGGGGATGACCGCCCCGATGGCGCAGGTGCCACGGCCGTTGAGGTTGCCGTACACGTCGTCGGTGAGCGAGACCACCGTCACCGGCTCGAAGCTGGTGTTGGTGACCGTGATGTGGAAGGTGAACGACCCACCGGGGTCGGGCCGGCTGGCGGGGTCGGCGTCCTTGATGACCGTCACCGTCGGGGGCACGTCGACCAGCCGCACGGTGGCGTCGTCGCGGGCCGTGGCGCGGGAGCCGTCGTTGTCGACCCCCGAGACGGTGACGATGTCGGTCTGGCTGGCCCCCGCGTTGCCGATGAAGTCGGCGTTGAAGGAGCAGCTGTAGGTGCCGCCGTTGTGCTGGAGGACGGCGCCGACGGCGCAGGTGCCGCGCCCGTTGAGGTTGCCGTAGACGTCGTCGGTGAGGTCGGTGATGGTGATGTCTTCCGGCCCGGTGTTGGTGACGGTGACGCTGAAGGTGAACGTGCCTCCGGGCTCGTTGCGCACCAGCGGGTTGGCCGTCTTCACCACCTGGAGGGCCGGCGGCAGGTCGGTGATGGTGATGACGGCGTCGTCGGTGTCGACGGCGCTCTGACCGTCGTCGTCGACCACCCGCACCGTCACCACGTCGGTCTGGTTGGCGCCCGGCGGGCCGGTGAACGTCACCGTGAACGAGCACCGGTACTGGGCCCCGGGGGCGAGGACGGCGCCGGTGGCGCAGGTGCCCCGCCCGTTGAGGTTGCCGTAGACGTCGTCGGTGAGGTCGGTGATCGTGACCGTCTCGTTGCTGGTGTTGGTGACGACGAAGTTGAAGGTGAACTGGCCACCGGGCTCGGGCAGGCTCGAGGGCGTCGGCGTCTTGGTGATGACGACGGTCGGCGGGAACCCGGTGATGGTGACGGTGGCGTCGTCGGTGTCGGACGCCGACGTGCCGTCGTTGTCGCGGCCGACCACGGTGACGATGTCGGTCTGGGTGGCGCCGGAGTTGCCGGTGAAGTTGCCGGGGAACGAGCAGCTGTAGCTGCCGCCCGGCTGCAGCACCGTCCCGATGGCCGTGGTGCAGGTGCCCTGGGTGGCGATGTTGCCGTAGATGTCGTCGGTGAGCGACGTGATGGTGAGCGCCTCAGGACCGATGTTGCTCACGACCACGTTGAACTGGAACGTGCCCCCCGGCTCCGGCCGGCTGGTGGGGCTGGCCGACTTCTCCACCAGGATCGCGGGCAGCAGGTTGGTGATCGTGACGGTGGCGTCGTCGTCGGCGGTGGCGTTCGTACCGTCGTCGTCGACCGCGGTGGCGGTGACGACGTCGGTCTGCTGGGCGCCGGCGTTGCCGTTGAAGGGACCGGTGAAGGAGCAGCTGTAGGTGTTGCCCGGCCCCGGGCTGGCAGCCAGGACTGTCCCGATAGCCGTGTTGCAGGTGGAGCCCGGCCGGGTGACGAGGTTGCCGTAGACGTCGTCGGTGAGCGACGTGATCGTCACTGGCTCGTTGCTCAGGTTGGTGACCACCACGTTGAAGGTGAAGGTGCCGCCCGGCTCCGGCAGCGACGCCGGGGTGGCCGTCTTGTCGACCGCGATGATCGGCACGTTGCCGGTGATGGTGACGGTGGCGTCGTCGGTGTCGGTGACGGTGTTGTTGTCGTCATCGACGCCGGTCACGGTGACGACGTCGGTCTGGGTGTCACCGGCGTTGCCGGTGAAGTTGCCGGGGAACGAGCAGCTGTAGCTGCCGCCCGGCTGCAGCACCGTCCCGATGGCCGTGGTGCAGGTGCCCTGGGTGGCGATGTTGCCGTAGATGTCGTCGGTGAGCGACGTGATGGTGAGCGCCTCAGGACCGACATTGCTCACGACCACGTCGAACTGGAACGTGCCCCCCGGCTCCGGCCGGCTGGTGGGAGTGGCCGACTTCTCCACCAGGATTGCGGGGTTCACGTTGGTGATCGTGACGATGGCGTCGTCGTTGGCAGTGGCGGTTTCACCGTCGTCGTCGACGGCGGTGGCGGTGACGACGTCGGTCTGGGTGTCGCCGGCGTTGCCGTTGAAGGGACCGGTGAACGAGCAGCTGTAGGTGTTGCCCGGCCCCGGGCTGGCAGCCAGGACTGTCCCGACAGCCGTGGTGCAGGTGCCCTGGGTGGCGATGTTGCCGTAGACGTCGTCGGTGAGGGTCGTGATCGTCACCGGCTCGTTGCTCAGGTTGGTGACCACCACGTTGAAGGTGAAGGTGCCGCCCGGCTCCGGCAACGACGCCGGGGTGGCCGTCTTGTCAACATCGATGATCGGCGCGTCGCCGGTGATGGTGACGGTGGCGTCATCGGTGTCGGTGACGGTGGTGCCGTCGTCGTCGACGCCGGTGACGGTGACGACGTCGGTGAGGGTGTCACCGGCATTGCCGGTGAAGTTGGCCGTGAACGAGCAGCTGTAGGTGTTGCCCGGGCCGGGGCTGACCGCCAGCACCGTGCCCACCGCGTCGAGGCAGGTGTTGTTGGTGACGTTGGGGTTGGCCGCGTCGTCGAGGTTGCCGTAGACGTCGTCGGTGAGCGTGGTGATCGTCACCGCCTCGAGCGTGTCGGGGTTGGTGACGACGAGGTTGTAGGTGAAGGCGCCCCCCGGCTCGTTCCGGGTCAGGGGCGTCGCGTCCTTGACGATCTGGATCTGGGGCGGGTCGTCGGTGATGGTGACGACGGCGTCGTCGGTGTCGGTGACCGTGACGCCGGCCGGGTTGGTGCCCGTCACGGTGACCGTGTCGGGCTCGGTGTCGCCCGCGTTACCGGTGAAGTTTCCGGTGAACGAGCAGGTGTAGGTGTTGTTCGGTCCGGGACTGGGCTGGAGGACCGTGCCGACGACCGTGTCGCAGGTGGAGTTGCTGATGGCGGCGTTGGCGGCGTCGTTGCTGAGGTCGCCGTACACGTTGTCGGTGAGCGACGTGAGGGTCAGGACCTCGGTGCTGGTGTTGGTGACGACCACGGTGTAGACGAAGTCACCGCCCGGTTCGGGCAGGCTCCCCGGGGTGACCGTCTTGTCGATGTCGATCGTCGGGACGGACGTCACCACCGAGGCCTCGTTCGGCGCCCCGCAGGGGCTGGTGACGCTGTTGTTGTTGGCGTCGCCGCTGTAGACCGCCACCCAGTTGTAGGTGCCGACCGCGGTGGGCGTGAAGTCGGCCGAGGTGGCCGTGGGCGGCGGACCGCCGGCGAGCGGCCGGTTGGCGCTGGTGAAGATCGGGGCGCCGGTGCAGGTGGGGTTGGACGGGCCGAAGAGGGTGAAGGTGACGGTGCCGGTGGGCGTGGGCGCACCCGCCGCCCCGGTGACGGTGGCGGTGTCACGGATGGGCTGGGTGAGGGTGACCGGCGTGAGGGCGGAGGTGACGATGGTGACGTCGGCCGCGCTGACCACCGACGCCTCGTTGGGCGCGCCGCACGGGCTGGTGGCCGGCGGGTAGGCGGCGTCGCCGCTGTAGACGGCCACCCAGTTGTAGGTGCCGACGGCGGTGGGCGTGAAGTCACCCGAGTTGGCCGTGGGCGGCGGACCGCCGGCGAGCGGGACGGCCGCGCTGGTGAAGATCGGCCCGTTGGCGCACGTGGGGTCGTTGGGGCCGAAGAGGGTGAAGACGACGGTGCCGGTGGGCACCGGCCCGCCCGCGGAACCGGTGACGGTGGCGGTGTCGTTGATGGGGCTGCCGATGGTGGCCGGGTTGGTGGCCGACGTGACGATGGTGGCCTGGTTGACCGTCGAGGTCTCGTTGGGCGCGCCGCACGGGCTGGTGGCGGTCGGGTAGTTGACATCGCCGCTGTAGACGGCGACCCAGTTGTAGGTGCCGGGTCCGGGCGGGACGAAGGGGCCCGAGTTCGCCGTCGGCGGCGGACCGCCGGCGATCGGGACGGCGGCGCTGGTGAAGATGGCGGCGCCGGCGCAGGTGGGGTCGTTGGGGCCGAAGAGGGTGAAGGTGACGGTGCCGGTGGGCGCCGGGGCCGGCGGCACGCCCCCGGTGACGGTGGCGGTGTCGGAGATGGGACCGCCGGCGGGAGCCGACGCGGTGGCCGTGGTGGCGATGGCCACCGGCGCCTGGGTGACGACCGACGCCTCGTTGGGCGCGCCGCACGGGCTGGTGACGGCGGTGTAGTTGACATCGCCGCTGTAGACGGCGACCCAGTTGTAGGTGCCGGGTCCGGGCGGGACGAAGGGGCCCGAGTTCGCCGTCGGCGGGGGCCCGCCGGCCAGCGGGACGACCCGCGGGGGCAGGAGCAGCTGGGTACCCGCACACGTCGGGTCGTTGGGGCCGAAGAGGGTGAAGGTGACATTGCCGGTGGGCGCCGGCGCCCCGGGGGTGCCGGTGACGGTGGCGGTGTCGGAGATGGGGCTGCCGACGGTGACCGGGGTGACGGCCGACGTCACGATGGTGGGAGTGGCCTGGTTGACGACCGACGCCTCACCGGGCGCTCCACACGGGCTGGTGACCGTCGGATAGTTGGCATCGCCGCTGTAGACCGCCACCCAGTTGTAGGTGCCGGGCGCGGTGGGGATGAACGGATCGGATGTGGCCGTGGGCGGGGGCCCGCCGGCGAGGGGTCGGGTTGCGCTAGTGAAGACAACGGCGCCGGCGCAGGTGGGGTCGGCCGGGCCGAAGAGGGTGAAGGTGACGGTGCCGGTGGGCGCCGGCGCGGGCGCCACGCCGCCGGTGACGGTGGCGGTGTCGGTGATGGGGCTGCCGAGGGTGACCGGCGTGGTGGCGCTGGTGACGATGGTGGCCACCGACTGGTTGACGAGCGACGCCTCGTTGGGCGCGCCGCACGGGCTGGTGGCCGGCGGGTAGTTGGCGTCACCGCTGTAGACGGCGACCCAGTTGTAGGTGCCGGGTGTGGTGGGGGTGAAGTCGCCCGAGTTGGCCGTGGGCGGCGGACCGCCGGCGATCGGCACGACCCGCGGGGGTAGGAGCAACTGGGCACCCGCGCACGTGGGGTCGTTGGGGCCGAAGAGGGTGAAGGTGACGGTGCCCGTCGGCGTGGGCGCGGGGGCAGCGGCACCGGTGACGGTGGCGGTGTCGTTGATCGGGCTGCCGATGGTGACCACGGGGGTGGCCGACGTGGCGATGCTGGCGATGGCCTGGTTGACGACCGACGACTCGTTGAGCGCGCCGCAGGGGCTGGTGACGCTGGTGTAGTTGGCGTCACCGCTGTAGACGGCGACCCAGTTGTAGGTGCCGGGTGCGGTGGGGGTGAAGTCGCCCGAGTTGGCCGTGGGCGGCGGACCGCCGGCCAGGGGGACGACCCGCGGGGGTTGGAGCAGCTGGGCACCCGCACACGTGGGGTCGTTGGGGCCGAAGAGGGTGAAGGTGACCGTGCCGGTGGGGTCGGCCACGCCGCCGCCGACGCCGGTGACGGTGGCGGTGTCGTTGATGGGGCTGCCGATCGTGACCGGCGTCAGGGCCGAGGTGACGATCGTCGGGGCGGCCTGGAGGAAGGTGACGGTTTCGTCCGGCTCACCACACGCGGTGCTCGAGCCGATGTAGTTGGCGTCGCCCGAATAGGTGGCCACCCACCGGTAGGTGCCGGGGGAGGTGATGGTGGCGGAGGCGCTGGCGGGGTAGTCGGTGAAGCCGGCGTTGACCGGGACGACGTTGGTGAAGACGGGGGGACCGATACACGCGGGATCGGCGGGGCCGAAGAGGTTGAACGTGATGGTGCCGGTGGGTGGCGCGCCCAGACCCGAGGCGGGTGGCGGAGGCGGATCGAGGGTTGCGGTGTCGGTGGTGGTGGCGGGGATGGTGGTGCTGCTCTGGGAGGCGAGGGTGGAAAGCGCGGGCGTGGCCGGCACGACGGTGGTGAGCTGGAGGCCGCTGTTGCGGCTGCTGCCGACGAGGACGGTGCCGGTGGAGGTGGAGCTGACGACGGCGTTGGTCTGGACCCCGGGGGCGGGGTCGACGTCGATCGTGGGTACCCGCAACGTGGTGGCGGTGAAGGTGACGGCACAGGTCTCACCCGTGTCGAGCGTGAGCGTGCCCTCGCCGTTGGGTGGGACGAGGCGGTACCGGGTGGCGGTGGTGGGGTCGCCCGTGTCGGGGATGATGGTCCAGGTGCCCTCGCAGTCGGGGTCGCCCGCCGGAGTCGACGCGCCGGTTCCGGTGGCGCTGAGGGCGAAGACGCCCCCCTCCGCGGTTCCGCCGGTGCAGTCGACGTTGGTGTTGGAGCAGGCCGGGTACAGGTCGATCTGGGAGATGGTGAGGACCGGGTCGCTCGTGGACTGCGGTGGCGTGGAGAAGTTGCCGATGCCGACGGAGTAGGGGAAGGTCTGGCCCACGACCGTGGAGGCTGGCAGCGCGGGCGACGGGACGACGAAAACGAAGGCGTTGGCGTTCGGGGCGAGCAGCACCGAGCACGCGACGAGAAAAGCCACGACCGCGGCCGTGACCTTCGCTGGCGTGTGCCCCTTCCAAAAACCCCCGCCGCTGTTCCGGCCGTAGCCCGGAAAAGCCCCCAAAGAACCTGTCGTCATCGCCTGTATCCTCCCCAACCGTGAAACCACCTGGCCGTCGGACCTTCGACGCACCTTGTGCACGTTAGTCGCTCCTGGGACCAGCGCCTACCGCTCAGGCGCCGCTTTCCAACCATGGTCGTCATATCGCCTTCTGTTGGAGCCCGCATGGTTGGAAATGCGGGGCCTCCGGGCCCGTTTCGCCACAGTTTGCTCCAACAGACACGCCCGCTCCAACGCGTCGCCTGACAAGGTTCGCCGGCCACGTCAGCGGTTCCTTCGCCGCTTCCCGGACAACAGGGCGCAATTACCGAGTACCAACAGGACGGCGGCCGCCGATAGTGGGTCTCGCAGCGCCGATCCGGTACGAGCCAAGGGCGAGGTCGGGGTCGGTGCCGGGCTCGCCACCGACCGGGCCAGGACGGTGAAACCGGCGCTGGCCGAACGGCCGCTGGCGCCGGTGACGACGATCGTGTGGAGGCCGGGCGTGGCGTCGGCCGGGATTCGGATGGTGACCGAGAAGGCGCCGGCGGCGTTGGCCCGGAAGGTGGCGACGACCACGGGGTCGCTGTTGAACGTCGCCGTCAGGGCATCGTTGGAACCGAAGCCGCTACCGGAGAGGACGACCTGCTGACCGGCGGTTCCCTGGTTCGGGTTCACCTGCACCGACGGTGCCGTCGGGGCGGCGGTGGTGGAGGTGGCCGCCACCAGACCCGGACCGCCCGTCGTCGTCGTGGTGCCCTGGGTGCCTCCGGGCGTGGTGGTGCTCGTCGTCGTGGTGCTGGTGCTCGTGGTGGTGGTGTCGCCGGGCGGCGGGGTGGTGGTCGTGGTCGTGCTCGACGTCGTGGTGGAGGTCGACGTGGTGGAGGTCGAGGTGGAGCTGGTCGACGTGGAGCTGGTCGACGTGGAGCTCGACGTGGAACTGGTCGACGTGGAGCTGGTGGACGAGGTCGACGAGCTGGTGGTGGACGACGAGGTTGACGACGTCGAGCTGGACGATGTCGACGAGCTGGTGGACGACGTCGACGCCGGGGTGACGACCACCGACTCGTCGGCGTCGTTGCAGGCGGTGGAGACGGGGTTGTTGTTGGCGTCGCCGCTGTAGCCCGCCCGCCACCGGAAGGTGCCGGCCTCGGTGGTGGTGAAGGGACCGGACGTGTACTGGCCGTTGCCGCTCACCGGCTGGTTGTTGATGAAGGCGGTGGGTCCCGCGCAGGTGGCGTCGTCGGGTCCGAAGAGGTTGAAGGTGATGGTGCCGGTGGGGTTGTTGCCGCCGGAGAGGGTGGCGGTGTCGGTGACCTGTCCGCCGACCGCCACCGTCGGCGAGGCGGTGGTGACGATGGTGGGGGTGACCGGCCCCGGCCCGGCGGTGACGACCACCGACTCGTTGGGGTCGTTGCACGCGGTCGTCACCGCGTTGTTGTTGGCGTCGCCGCTGTACTGCGCCACCCACCGGAACGTGCCGGCCTGGGTGGTGGTGAACGGGCCCGAGGCGTACTGGCCGTTGCCGTTGACGGTCACCGGTGCGCTGGTGAACGCGGGCGTCGCGGCGCAGGTGGCGTCGTCGGGGCCGTAGAGGGTGAAGGTGATGGTGCCGGTGGGGTTGTTGCCTCCGGCCAGGTTGGCGACGTCGAGGACCTGTTCGCCCACCGTCACCGTCGGCGAGGCGGTGGTGACGAGTGTGGGGGTGACCGGCCCCGGCCCGGCGGTGACGACCACCGACTCGTTGGGGTCGTTGCACGCGGTCGTCACCGCGTTGTTGTTGGCGTCGCCGCTGTACTGCGCCACCCACTGGAAGGTGCCGGCCTGGGTGGTGGTGAACGGGCCCGAGGCGTACTGGCCGTTGCCGTTGACGGTCACCGGTGCGCTGGTGAACGCGGGCGTCGCGGCGCAGGTGGCGTCGTCGGGGCCGTAGAGGGTGAAGGTGATGGTGCCGGTGGGGTTGTTGCCTCCGGCCAGGTTGGCGACGTCGAGGACCTGTTCGCCCACCGTCACCGTCGGCGAGGCGGTGGTGACGAGTGTGGGGGTGACCGGCCCCGGCCCGGCGGTGACGACCACCGACTCGTTGGCGTCGTTGCACGCGGTGGAGACGGCGTTGTGGGTGACGTCGCCGGTGTAGGTGGCCCGCCACCGGAACGTGCCCGCGGCGGTGGTGGTGAACGGGCCGGAGTCGTACTGACCGTTGCCGTTGACCGCGATGGGTGCGCTGGTGAAGGCGGGGGCTCCGGCACAGGTGGCGTCGTCGGGGCCGTAGAGAGTGAAGGTGATGGAGCCGGTGGGGAGGGTGCCCCCGGACAGGGTGGCGGAGTCGCTGACCTGCCCGCCCACCGCCACCGACGGCGACGCGGTGGTGACGAGCGTGGGCGTGATCAGCCCGCCGGGGGTGACGATGACGGACTCGGCCGGGTCGACGCAGATGGTGCTGGCGGCCACGTTGTCGGCGTCGCCGCTGTACTGGGCGATCCACTGGTAGGTGCCCGCCTGGGTCGGGGTGAAGGGGGCGCTCGTGTACTGGCCGTTGCCGCTCACCGGGACAGTGCTGGTGAAGGCGGCCGGCGGGGTGCACGTGAGGTTGAGCGGTCCGTAGAGGTTGAAGGTGATGGTGCCAGTGGGGCCGTTGGGTCCCGAGCCGCTGCCGAGGGTGGCCGTGTCGGTCACCTGGCCGTTGGTGGGCACCGTCGGCGAGGCCTGGGTGGAGAAGGTGGGGACCCTCTTGCCCATCGTGACCTGGCCTGCGGGATCGCCACAGGCGGTGGCGACGGGGTCGTTGTTGGCGTCGCCGCTGTACTGGGCGACGTACTGGTAGACGCCGGCCCGGTTGGTGGTGAACGAGGGCGACTGGTAGTTGCCGTTGCCGTTGACCGGGACCGACGTGGTGGAGACGGGGTTGGAGCAGGTGGTGTCGCCCGGCTCGTAGAGGAGGAAGGTGATGGTGCCGGTGGGGTTGGCGCCGTTACCGAGCGTGGCGAAGTCGAAGATGGGGGACCCGGCGGGGAACCCGGACGCCGACGCCTGGTGGGCGAGGAGCGGCGTCGCCGCCGTCGCCGGCACTGTCACCAGCACCACCCGCACGAGGGCGATCACGCCGGCCAGGGCCAGGGTGACCTGCCGCAGCCGGCGGGCCCGCCGCTGCTGCCGGGTGGGAGTGAGCTCGTACCGTCGGGCACGCGTCATGCGCGGCTGCTCACCTGACGCCACACCGTTCGCCGGACCCGCGTCATGGAGGCTCCCCCCGCCTGTCCGATTGAGAGTGTGATGATATCCAGCAGCCGTGGCCGGAGCGAGTATCCCCGCGCTGGCCGTAGGCTAACCCGATCGGTCGCACCCGCCCCCGGCAGTCGGCCCGCCTCCGGAGCACGCTCCCGGGAGGCCTCTTCCTGCTGGCCCTGGGCAGCGCCTGCAGCAACCGCTTCGGTGCTCCCGACCCCGCCACCAGCCAGGGCGACGACGTCCTCGGGCTGTGGCGGGTCCTCATGCTCACCGGGATCGGCGTCGGCGCGGTGGTGGTCGGACTGCTGGCGTGGACGATCGTCCGCCACCGCCGACCGCGGGCCGCCGGGGACGGGCTGCCCCCCCAGACCAAGGAGAACATCCCCCTGGAGATCGCCTACACGGCCATCCCGCTGGTGATCGTGGCCGTCCTGTTCGCCCTGACCCTGCGGGTCCAACGGCCGGTCACCCACCTCTCCGCCAACCCCGGCCTGCGGGTGGAGGCCACCGCCTTCCAGTGGGGCTGGCGCTTCGCCTACCCGGGTCGGGACGTCACCGTCGTGGGCGACTCCAACACCCCTCCCACCCTGGTGCTGCCGCTCGCCGTCACCACCCGGCTCGAGCTGGCGTCGCCCGACGTCATCCACTCCTTCTTCGTGCCGAGGTTCCTGCAGAAGCAGGACGTGATCCCGGGCACGGTGGAGGAGATCGACGTGACGCCCACCCAGGTGGGGCGCTTCGCCGGCTACTGCGCCGAGTTCTGCGGCCTCGACCACGCCCGGATGACGTTCGACGTCGAGGTGGTGACGCAGCCCGACTTCGACCGTTGGCTGGCCGAGCAGCGGCCGGAGCCGGACGACGGGGGGAGCGACTCGGGACCGGGCCCCGCCGGCACCGGCGACCCGAGCGGGCAGGCCCGGGTGGCGGTGGCCCCGGAACGGGGCGGAACCCGGCCGTGACCGTCACCGTCGACCGTCCGGTCCCCCCCGGGGACGGTCCCCGTCCGCCGCGGGCGTCGGGGTTGGCGGGGTGGGTGACCACCACCGACCACAAGCGGATCGGCATCTTCTACATGGTCTGCGCCTTCGCCTTCTTCCTGCTCGGAGGCGTGTTGGCCCTGGTCATCCGGGCCGAGCTGGCCCAACCGGGGCAGGACCTGGTTTCCCAGTCGACCTACAACCAGCTCTTCACCATGCACGGCAGCATCATGATGTTCCTCTTCGCCGTGCCCATGGCCTTCGGGCTGGCCAACTACCTGGTGCCGTTGCAGATCGGCGCCCCCGACATGGCCTTCCCCCGCCTCAACGCGCTGTCGTTCTGGCTGTTCCTCGGCGGGGGGCTGATGATGGTTTCGTCGTTCCTCACGTCGCAGGGCGCCCCCGCCTTCGGGTGGACCGCCTACGCCCCGCTCTCCGACGCCATCCACTCCCCCGGCGCCGGCGCCGACCTGTGGATCGTGGCCGTGATCATCACCGGGCTGGGCACCATCCTCACCGCGGTCAACCTCATCACCACCATCGTGTGCCTGCGGGCGCCGGGGATGGTGATGTTCCGGATGCCGATCTTCACCTGGAACATCCTCATCGTGTCGGTGATGGTGATCCTGGCCTTCCCCGTGCTCACCAGCGCCCTCTCCCTGCTGTGGGCCGACCGCCACCTGGGCAGCCACTTCTTCGAGCCGGCATCCGTCGGGGGCCAAGGCGGGGGCGTCCCCGTGCTCTGGCAGCACCTGTTCTGGTTCTTCGGCCACCCCGAGGTGTACATCATCGCCCTGCCCTTCTTCGGGGTCGTCACCGAGGTCATCCCCGTCTTCAGCCGCAAGCCGCTGTTCGGCTACCGGGGCTTCGTGTTCGCCACCCTGGCCATCGCCGCCCTGTCCACCGGCGTGTGGGCCCACCACATGTTCGCCACCGGCGCGGTCAACCTGCCCTTCTTCTCGGGGATGACGTTCCTCATCGCGGTGCCCACCGGCGTGAAGATGTTCAACTGGATCGGCACCATGTGGCGGGGCCACCTGCGCTTCGACACCCCGATGCTGTTCTGCGTGGGGTTCCTGGTGGTGTTCCTGATCGGGGGCCTGACCGGGCCCATGATCGCCTCCACCCCGTTCGACCTGCACGTGACCGACACCTACTTCATCGTCGCCCACATGCACTACGTGCTCTTCGGCACCGCCGCCTTCGGGTTCTTCGCCGGCCTCTACTTCTGGTACCCGAAGTTCACCGGCCGCCTGTTGGACGAGCGCCTGGGCAAGCTCAGCTTCTGGCTGATGTTCGTCGGCTTCAACATGACCTTCTGGGTCCAACACCTGCTCGGGCTGCGGGGGATGCCCCGGCGGGTGTCCGACTACGCCCCCACCACCGGATGGGAGAGCCTCAACCTACTGTCGAGCATGGGGTCGGCCATCCTGGGCTTGTCGATGGTGGTGCTGTTGGTCAACCTGTGGCGGACGGGGAAGCACGGGGAGCCGGCGGGCGACGACCCGTGGGGCGGCTACTCGTTGGAGTGGGCCACGTCGTCGCCGCCGCCGGAGCACAACTTCCACTCCCTGCCGCCCATCCGCTCGGAGCGGCCCGTGTTCGACGCTCGCCAGGCCCAGGCGGCCCGTCCCCCGGGGGGCGGGGGGAGCGGGGGGTGAAGGTCGAGTGGAAGCTGTTCACCGGCGCGGCGGTGTTCGCGGCGGTGGTCGGCGCCCTGTACTGGTTCGTGAGCTACGAGCACGCGGGCACCATCATGCTGATCTTCTCGGGGGCGGCGCTGCTCATGGTGGCGGCCTACCTCACCGTGGTCGGCGGGCGGGCCGGCGCCCGGCCCTCCGACCGCGGCGACGCCGACATGGGCGACGAGGCCGACCTCTACGGGCCCGGTGAGGCCGAGTACTACCCCTCCGCCAGTGTGTGGCCGTTCCTCACCGCCGCCGGCGCCGTCGTCCTCGGCTTCGGACTGGTGTTCGGAGCGGGCGTGGGCAGCCTGGGCGTGCTGCTGCTGGTGGCGGCCCTGGGTGGCTACGCGGCCGAGGCCAACGCCAAGCCCTGAGCGCCTACGGGGATTGCGGTTGCGGTGGCGGTGGCGGTGGCGGGGGCGGCGGGGGCGGCTTCCACGCTTCCACCGGGGGAGATGGCGGGTGGTCCTTCCCCCCCCGACCCGACGAAACCGTCTCGAACCCGCCGGTGGCGGTGCGGACGATGCGGGTGCCCTTCGGTGGCTCGGTCGGATGGAGGTCGTCGCGGGCCAGCCCCCGACACACGCTGCGGGTGACGAAGAACACGGCCAGGGGCACGGCCACGATCAGCACCCGGAAGGCCAGGGTGATGTCCTCGGGGGCGATGCGGAAGATGCCCGCCAACACGTCGTTGCCGCCGGCCAGCAGGAGGATGCCGTAGAAGGCG
The DNA here is from genome assembly GCA_963829165.1 of uncultured Acidimicrobiia bacterium. Classification (GTDB taxonomy): domain Bacteria; phylum Actinomycetota; class Acidimicrobiia; order Acidimicrobiales; family AC-14; genus JAXDMK01. The sequence continues at coordinate 975,430 of CAWHIC010000007.1, forward strand.
AGGGTGGCCGCGCCCAGGGCGGTGCGCAGCGGTGCGTCGCGGGGGCGGTCGAGCAGGTTGTGAGGCTCCCTGTCCCGGGTGAAGCGTCGTTCGAGGAACGGCCACGCGTAGAGGACCCCGAAGGTGAGCCCGGGCATGAGCACGCCCGGGAAGAACGGGTTGGCCACGGTGTGGCCGAAGACGCGGATCTCCCACGGGGGCATGATGCGCAGGGCCCCGTCGACCCAGCCCATGTACCAGTCGGGCTGCGACCCGGATGTGGCTGCCGCCGCCTGGGTGGCCTTGTACGGCCCGTACAGCCACACCGGGTTGATCTGGGCCAGTCCCCCGAGGAGGGCCAGCACGGCCGCCACCAGCAGGAACAGCGCCGCCGACTTGGCCGCGTACTGGGGCCAGAGCCGCGACCCGACGATGTTGGCCTCCGTCCGCCCGGCACCCCTGAACTGGGTGTGCTTCTGACGCCAGACCATGGCCAGGTGGGCGCTGAGGAGGCCGACGATGAGCGCGGGGACGATCAGGACATGGAGGATGTAGAAGCGGGTGATGAAGTCGGTGTTGGGGAACTCCCCGCCGAACACCAGGAACGCCACCCAGGTCCCGGCCACGGGCACCGAGAGGGCGATCGAGTAGGCGACGCGCACGCCGGTGCCCGACAGCAGGTCGTCGAGGAGCGAGTAGCCGAAGAAGCCGTTGAGGATGGCGAGCACCAGCAGGGTGACCCCGACGATCCAGTTGAGCTCCCGGGGCCGGCGGAAGGCGCCGGTGAAGAACACCCGGCACAGGTGCATCACGATGGCGGCCACGAACACGAGGGCCGCCCAATGGTGCATCTGGCGCATCACCAGGCCGGCGCGCACCTCGAAGCTGATGTCGAGGGTGGAGGCGTAGGCCTGCGTCATCTCCACCCCCCGCAGGGGGGCGTAGGCGCCGTTGTAGATCACCTCCTCGCTGGCGGGGACGAAGAAGAAGGTGAGGTAGATCCCGGTGACGATGAGGATCACCAGGCAGTACATGGCGATCTCGCCGATCATGAACGACCAGTGGTCGGGGAAGATCTTGGTCAGCGCCTTGCGGGTGAAGTGGGAGATGCCCAGGCGGTCGTCGACGAAGCGATAGGCCCGGTCGACCGGATTCGCCCGGTGGGCCTTCTTCTTTCGGAGGCGGGTCACGGGCGGTTCCAGAAGCCGGGGCCGACGGGCTCGGTGAAGTCGCTCTGGGCCACCAGGAAGCCGTCGCCGTCGACCCCGAGGGGAAGCTGGGGCAGGGGCCGGGTGGCGGGCCCGAAGCGGGGGCGGGCCCCGTCGAGCACGTCGAAGGTCGACTGGTGGCACGGACAGACGAGCTCGTGGGTGTCCTCCTGGTAGAGGCCCACCGGGCAGCCCACGTGGGTGCAGATCTTGGAGTAGCCGACGTTGCCCTCGGGCGCCCAGGTCTCCCGTCCCCGCCGGGGTCGGTTGCGGCCGGGGGCGAGGCGGATGAGCACCACCTGGGAGTCGCCCACCCGGGCGGTCCCTTCGGGGAACACGGTGATGGTGCCGCCGACGGAGAGCGTGTCGGGGCGCATGAGCCGGCCCTCGCTGTCGACCAGGCGCCGGCCCGGGCGCCAGGCGGTGGTCTCGAGGGAACGCCCCGGGCTGGGCCCCAGGGACCGGATCGGGAACAGGGCGGCCAGGCCCAGTGCTCCGATCGCCCCCATCAGCAGCCTGACCAGCAGTTTTCGGCGGCCGGCGTCGGCCACGTCGTCCTTCACGTCGTCGACCACCGCCGCCTGGTCCTCCTCCGATCCGGCCAGCTCCCCCCGCTCCCCGGCGACGGGGCCGTCGTCGATCTGACGGGCCCACTGCACCGCCCCGACGCCCAGCCCGCCCAGGGCGACGAAGAGCAGCGCCCCCTCGGCCTGGGGCTGGCCGCCGGCCACGTACACCCCGGCCAGGGCCAGGGCGGCGGCGGTGCTGGCCAGGAAGGCGAGGGCGATGCGCCGGTCGCCGGTCGCGGCCGGGGCGGGGGAATCGGTGGGCGTCGTCTCGGGCTCCATGGCCTCAGTCCCGGGTGCCGATCCAGCGGGCGGCCAGGAGCACGCCGAGCAGGCCCACGGCCCAGGCCACCAGTCCCTCGCTGAGGGGGCCGAGGTGGCCCAGGTCGAGGCCGCCCTCGTCCCGGGGATCGCGCAGGTAGATCACGTAGCGGACGATGGAGTCGACCTCGAGGTCGTCGAAGGTGTCAGGGCCGAAGAGAGGCATGGCCCCGGGGCCGATGCGGATGGCCTCCGCCACCTGCCGGGCGGTGGCCCGGTTGAGGGGCGGGGCGTAGACGGCGTGGCCCAGGGCGCCGCCGGCGCCGGCCGAGCTGTGGCAGGAGGCGCAGTTGTCGGCGTAGAGCTGGTAGCCGGCGGCCAGGTCGCCCCGGGTGGGGTCGACGTCGGGGACGGGCGGGCCCGGTCCGAGCGACGCCACGTAGGCCGTGAGCAGGGCGATCTCCTCCGGCGGGAAGGCGGGACGCTTGCGCTCGGACTGGGCCCGGGGCCGGTCGAGGGGCATGCGGCCGGTGCTGAGGTAGAAGTCGGCCGACGCCGCCCCCACGCCGACCAGCGACGGGCCCTGGGCCGTCCCCCGTCCCTCACGGCCGTGGCAGGTGGTGCACGAGATCTCGAAGCGCGAGCGCCCACCCTCGACTTCGGCCGCGGGCGGGATGGTGACCGGTTGGGCGGTTGCCCCACCGGCCCCGCCCGCCAGCGCCAGGGCGATCGCGGCGACGACCAGCCTCCGGCGCCTCATCCGAGCAGGAAGAGGGTGGCCCACAGCAACACCCACACCACGTCGACGAAGTGCCAGTAGTAGGACACCACCTCCACCGCCGGCGTCTCCGACGGCCCGAAGCGGGGCGACGAGGCCCGGGCCACCAGCATCGCCATGGCGGCCATGCCCCCGGCCACGTGCAGGCCGTGGAACCCGGTCATGACGTAGAACGCCGACCCGTAGGCGTGGGAGCTGATGGAGAAGTCGAGGGTGAGCCACTCGTGGGCCTGGTTGCCGAGGAAGGCGGCCGCCAGCACCACCGTCACCACCAGCCAGCGCCGGAAGGCGGCCCGTCGCCCGGCGGCCAACGCCCGCACCGCCAGCTGCACCGTGCCGCTGGACGCCACCAGGACGACCGTGAAGACGCCGCTGACCACCCGGTCGAGCTCCACGTCCGGCGGCGGCCAGTCGCCCGGCGTGGCCGCTTTGAGGGCGAAGTAGGCGCCGAACAGCCCACTGAAGAACATGAGCTCGGACGCCAGCCACACAACCGTTCCCACCGGCAGCAGGGGGACGCGGGCCGTGTCAGCCACCGCCAGTGTCTAGCAGCCCGCCCCCGCGGATGGTGGCCTCGTCAGCGGATGCGAAAACGGGTCTCCCCCACCGGCGCCTCCCGGCCCACGTCGACGGCTGTCACCCGGGCCCCGGGCGGGCCCTGCCGGCACCATTCGACCATCCGCTCGACCCCGGCCCGCTCGCCCTCGAACCATGCCTCCACCCGTCCGTCGGCCCGGTTGCGCACCCACCCGCCCACGCCCACCGCCGTCGCCATCCGCCGGCACGTGTCCCGGAAGAACACCCCCTGGACCACGCCGTCGACCACCACCCGCCGGGCCACGACCTCCCGGTTGGGGCCGGCGGCCGGCTCAGGCGTCGCTGCCGTCCCAGGAGGGGTCGAGCTGGGCGATGAACTGGGCGCAGCGCTCGGCCTCGTCGGTCTCGCCGATGGCCTCGGCCTGGCGCCGGAGCCCGTCGAGGGCCCGCAGGAACCCCCGGTTGCCCTCGTGGCGCCACCGCACGTAGCCCGACCCCCGCCAGCCGTTCTGGCGCAGGCGGTCGAGGCCCCGGTGGTAACCGACCCGGAAGGCGGCGTAGGCCTCCACGTCGTCTCGGCCCAACTGGCCTAGGCGGGCCCATCCGTCGAGGAAGCGGGGCCAGCGGGCGACGACCGCGGCCACCGCCGCCCGCCGCTCGTCGGCCGGCTGCTGGAGGGCGGCCACCAAGGCCTCCAGGGCCTCAGCGGGCTCGGGGGGCAGGATCGTCTCCGGGATCCCGCCGGTGAAGCTCACGTCAGCCATTGTCGGCTCCTACCGGGTACCACGGGAACGAGGACATGGCCTCCCATTGTTCGTCGTCGATCGACTGCCACACCCAGAAAGAGGCGCCGATGGCACCGCCGCGGGCGACGACGTCGAGGAACCGTACCGTCTCCTCGGCCGAGGCCCGGCGGGGAAGGGAACGGGAGCGACGGCCCCGGGATGGGGCCGTTGTGTCAGGCGAGAGCGTCCGCCGCCTGGACCCGGTCGCCGAGCGGGATGCCCGCCCGGGCCAGGAACGCCACCCGCCGCTCGATGGTGTGGGCCCAGGCGCTCAGGTCGGCGATGAAGTGCTCGCGGTCGCCGTCCTCGTAGGCGTGCTCGAGCTCGTCGAACGCGGTGTCCTCGGCATCGAGCAGGACCCGGTACCGACTCAGGAATCCCTCGTTGACCACCTCTTCGAGCGCCACGGGCACCACCTCCAGGTTCACGACGGCCTGCCGACCTCGACCGTAGCGCGGCCGCTGGGGGTGCGGGCACGTTCGGGCGACCCACCCGGCGCGGTCTTGGGAGCTCCCCGGGCGCGAATCGGCTCGCCGGCACAGGTTGCGCCGGCGAGCCAGGATTCGAACGTCGAACGGCCGCTAGGTGGTCTGGCGGCGCAGGATGTGGGTGAGGCTGACCAGGGCGAGGCCGGCGAAGAAGGCGACGAGCGCCATCTGCACCATCGAGGCGCTGGAGGAACCGGTGAGAGCCAGGCCGGCGCCGGAAACGGCCTTGGCCGGGCCAGCATCGTGGCCGTGGCCCTTCTTGCCGCTGCAGTCGTCGCCGGAGGCGGTCGACCACTCGACGGCCTTGGAGCAACCGGACGCGACCGAGCCGTCGATGGCCACGGCGTCGCCCGACGCGGTTGAGTCGTTAATGGCAACTGCACTGCCGGACGCGACCGAACCATTGGCCGCGAACGCCTCACCTGAGGTGTGCCCGTCGTGGTGGCCGTCGTCGGCTGCAGCCGGGCCCGCCAGGAAGGCAACCATGCCAACCAGACCAGCCACAACCGCCAGCAGCGACATCGTCGCACGTCTCTTCGTGGTCATCGTCTCCTTCTTCCGCTCTGGGAACTAGCTCTACTGTCGTGCAGTCGGCTTGCGCCTCCTGCGAGTTGGTCAGGACTCGTTGTTCTCTTCCCGGCGCCGGCCGATGCGACCCAACGCCAGCAGGAGGCCACCAAGGCCGCTGCTGGCACCGGCTGCGACCGCCATTGTTCCCACGTCGAGGCCAGTGCGGGCCAGCGTAGCCGCCCCGCCGCCGTCGCTGTGGGTTCCGCCATGGCTGTCGCCCTTGTGGCCCTTGCCGGGCTCGCAGTCGGCACCCGATGCGGTCGATGTGTCGACCGCGGTGGAGCACCCGGAGGCGACCGAACCGTCGGTGGCCAGGGCGCCGCCGGAGGCGGTGGAGTGGTTGATGGCAGTCGACCATCCCGATGCCACCGACTCGTTGAGGGCGTGGGCACTGCCCGAAGCGACCGAGGTCTCGTCGGACGTGGCGCCGCCGGAGGCGGTGTAGGACGTCGGCCACGTGAGGGCGTCGTGCTTGTCGGCCTTGTCGTGGTGCGCCTTCTGGGAGCGGCCGCTGCCCTCGTGGCTGGACTCGTGGGCTGCGACCGGTGCCGCGCCGGCCGCCGCTCCCGCTCCCCCGCCGCCGCCACCACTGCCAGCCCCGGTACCGGTGCCGGTGGCGGTGCTGGCTGCGACCGCCGGGGCGCCGGTGCCGCTGGCCGTGCCGGTGGAGCCCGACGACGGCGAGGAGCCGGACCCGGAGACCGGGTTCGTCTCCGCCACCGAGGTGCTGTCGCCCGTGTCACCGGTGTTGGTGGCGCTGGACTGGCCGACGGCGTGGCCGGTGTTGCCGGAGGTGGCCGCCGGGGTGGCGGTGACCGATCCGCCGCCGCCGGTGCCGCCGTTGGCGGCCGAGAGGGCTACCGCCGAGCCTCCGACGGCGATGCCGGGGAGGCCGATGTTGAGGGCGGGACCGCCGTCGCCGGCGGCGGCGATGGCGCCGCCGAGGCCGAGGAGCAGCGTGCTCACGCCGGAGTTGCCGCCGGTGCCGCCGAACAGGTCGATGTCGACGTCGTTCAGCGCCTCACCGGTGGGACCGGAGAGACCGTCGGCCACCGAGTGGGCACCGGAGTTGGCCAGGCTGTCGGCGCTGGCGTCGGCGACGGCCGTGCCCGTGTCACCGGTGGACCCGGAGTCGCCGGTGATGGCGTCGCCGGAGATCGACAACGTCGTGCCCAGACCAGCCAGACCGGTGTTGACCATGGTCGGGCCGGAGGTGGCGTTGCCGGTGTTGCCGGTGGGCCCGGACGGGCCTGACGTGGCGATCGGCGAGGAGGTGGCGCTGGAGAGGGCGTCGCCGGTGTCGCCGGTGTTGGTGGCGCTGGACCGGGAGTCGGCGTTGCCGGAGGCACCGCTCTTGGCCGTGGGGGTGACGTTGGCCGTGGCCCCGGCGCCGTTGCCGGCGTTGGCCTCGGCGGTGGCCACCGAGGGGCCGCCGGTGGCGGCGATGATGCCGCCGACCGGAGCGACGACCACGTTCAGCGCCGGACCGCCGTCGCCGGCCAAGCCGATGGCGAGCCCGCCCGCCCCACCCTCGCCGCCGTCGACATCGAGGTCGACGAAGTTGAGAGCGTCGCCGGTGTCGCCCGAGACACCGTCGGATGCCGACTGGGCACCCGTGTTGGCCGAGCTGTCGGCGGTTGCCACCACGTCGGCGTCGCCGGTGTCACCGGAGTCGCCCGAGTCGCCCGAGGTGGCTGCGCCCGAGATGGAGAGAGCGGTGCCGAGAAGGGCGGGGTTGACGGCGTTGGCCACCGACGAGGCGGCCCCGGTGCTGCCGGTGCCGCCCGAGGAGCCGGTGGCGATGACCGGGCTGGCCACCGCAACCGAGGTGGCATCGCCGGTGTCGCCGGTGTTGGTGCTGCTCGACTGCGAGCTGACCGCACCCGAGGCACCCGACGTGGCCGTGGGCGTCACGGTGGCCCCTGCCGCCCCGCCGGCGCCGCCGTTGGCCGAGGCGGTGGAGACCGACGCGCCGCCGGAGGCGATGACCGACCCGGCGACGGAGCCACCGAGCACGACGTTGGCGGCACCCCCGGAGAGGTCGATGGCAGAGACGTTGATGTCGGCGGCCAGAGCCCCTCCGCCGGAGCCGCCCTCGCCACCGTCGGCGTCGACCTCGAGGTCGTTGACCGCGTCGCCGGTGAAGCCGCTGACGGCATCGGTGGTGGCCAGGGCGCCCGAGTTGGCCGAGCTGGTGGCGCTGGCGTCGCCCGTGACGTCGCCGGTGTCACCGGAGTCGCCCGAGTCGCCCGAGCTGGCGGCGCCGCCGACGGCCAGGGACACGCCCAGGATGGCCGAGTTGGCGGCGGTGGCGGCCGTGCTGGCCGGCCCGGTGGCCCCGGTGGTGCCGGAGTTGCCGGAGACGCCGATGGGGTTGGACGTGGCCGACGACCAGGCGTCGCCCGTGTCACCCGAGTTGGTGGCGCTGGACTGCGAGGTGCTGGCGCCGGAACCACCGCTGGTGGCGGTGGGCGTTGCGGTCACCGTGCCGGCACCGCCGGCCCCGCCGTCGGCGTCGGCCGTGGCGACAGTGCTGCCGCCCTTGGCCAGGACGGACCCGTCGACGGTGACGCCGAGGAGGACGTTGGCCGCTCCGCCGCCGAGCGCGAGCCCGGCGATGTCGAGGTTGACCGCTGCCGCTCCGCCGCCGGCGCCGCCCTCGCCGCCGTCGGCCTCGAGGTCGGCGGTGTTGACGGCCAGGCCGGTGTCGCCGCTGGCCGACACCGCGCCGGCCGAGGCGCCCGAGTTGGCGGTGCTGCTGGCGGCGCCGGAGACGGTGACGTCGCCGGTGTCGCCGCTGTCGCCGCTGTCGCCGAACTCGAGGTCGCCGCTGCTGGCACTGCCGCCGATGGCGAGGGCCGTGCCCAGGACCGCCGGCGAGTTGGTGGCGGTGGCGCTGGAGGAAGCGGCCCCGGTGTCGCCGGTGTCGCCCGAGTTGCCGCTGCGGGCGACGGGGCTGGCCTCGGCCACCGAGGTGGCGTTGCCGGTGTCGCCGCTGTTGGTGGAGCTGGACTGCGACGTGGCCGCACCCGACATCCCGGAGGTTGCATTCGGGCTGGCGGTGAGACTGCCGTCGCCGCCCGCACCGCCGCCGGCCTGCGACGTTGCCACTTCGCTGCCGCCGAGGGCCGTGACCGACCCGCCGATGGCGGCGCCGGCGATGAGGTTGACGGCGATGCCAGAGCCGTCGATCAGGGCGATGTCGACGTTGGCACCGGCGGCGAGCCCGCCGTCGCCACCCTCGCCGCCGTCGGCCTCGAGGAAGAGGGCGTTGCCGGCCAGGCCGGTGTCGCCCGACAGGGAGTCGGTGACGGTGAGGGCGCCCGAGTTGGCGATGCTCTCGGCGCTGCCGGCGGCGGTGGAGTCGCCGGTGTCGCCGCTGTCACCCGTGTCGCCCGAGGTGGCCGGTCCGCCGACAGCCACGGCCGCACCCAGGAGGGCGGAGTTGGTGGCGGTGACCTTGGAGGACGCCGCCCCGCTGTTGCCCGAGCCTCCGGAGTTGCCGGACATGGCCACCGGGCGGGCGATGCCGGTGGCGCTGGCGTCGCCGGTGTCGCCGGTGTTGGTGGCGCTGGACTGCGAGGTGCTCGCCCCACTGTCACCCGACGTGGCGTCGGGGCTGGTGGTGGTGATCGTGCCGTCGCCGCCCGCGCCGCCGTTGGCGGCGGTGGTGACGATCGAGCTGCCACCCGCGGCCGAGACCGAGCCTCCGACGGTGACCCCGAGGAGGACGTTGGCCGCTCCCCCGCTGAGGTCGATCAGGGAGAGGTCGGCGTTGGCGCCGAGGGCGACCCCGCCGTCGCCACCCTCGCCGCCGTCGGCCTCGGCGCCGACCAGGTTGAAGGCGGCGCCGGTGTCGCCGGAGGTGGAGATGGTGTCGGCTGCGGCGCCCGAGTTGGCGGCGGAGAACACGTCGCCGACGGCGAGGGCGTCGCCGGTGTCGCCGGTGTCGCCCGAGTCGCCGGTGTTGACGGGCCCGCCGACGGCGAGGGCGGTGCCGATGGCGGCCGAGTTGGTGGCGGTGGCGTCGGAGTCGGCGTCGCCGGTGTCGCCCGACCAGCCGGAGTCGCCGGTGGTGGCCGACGGGGCGGTGATGGCCGACGAGGTGGCGTTGCCGGTGGTGCCACTGTTGGTGGCGCTGGCCTGGGTGGTGGACTCGCCGCTGTCGCCGCTGGTGGCGACCGGGCCGGTGGTGACGCTGGCGTCGCCGCCCGCCCCGCCGCTGGCGTCGGAGGTGGAGACGGTGCTGCCGCCGACGGCGGAGACCGAACCGTCGATGGCGGCCCCGATGATCACGTTGGCGGCGCCGCCGGAGAGGTCGAGGAGGGAAGCGTCGAGGTTGAGGGCGACGGCCAGGCCGGCGTCGCCCCCGTCGCCACCGTCAGCCTCGACGCCGACGCCGTTGAAGGCGGAGCCGGTGTTGCCCGAGAGCGACGAGCCGGCGGTGAGCGCACCGCTGTTGGCAACCGCGCCGGCGAAGCCGACGGCGCCGGCGTCGCCCGTGTCACCGGTGTCGCCGGAGTCGCCCGACTCTGCCTCGGAGCCGATGCCCGGGTTGAGCAGGGTGGGCTCGCCCAGGCCGGCGGCGAGGGCGATGCCCCCGATGGAGGAGTTGACGGCCGTGGTGGTGGTGCTGGCCGAACCGGTGCCGCCCGAGTTGCCGGAGTTGCCGCTGACGGCCACCGGGGTGGTGACCGCGGTTGCGGATGCGTCGCCGGTGTCGCCGGAGTTGGTGGCGCTGGTCTGGGACGTCGCCGCCCCGCTGGCCCCGCTGGTGGCGGAGGGGCTGGCGGTGAGGGTGGCTCCGCCGCCGTCGCCGCCGCTGGCGGCCGCGGTACCCACCGAGCTGCCGCCGCGGGCGAGGACGTCGCCGCCCAGGTCGGCGCCGACGAGCAGGTTCACGGCCAGTCCGCCTTCGTCGGAGGCGGCGATGGCGGCGCCACCCTCGCCCCCGTCGCCGCCCTCGGCCTCGGCCAGGACGATGTTGGCGGCGCTGCCGGTGTCGCCCGAGAAGGCGTCGCCGAAGGACTGGGCGCCGGAGTTGGCGCCGGCGAAGGCGGAGCCGCCGGCGAGGGCGTCGCCGGTGTCGCCCGAGTCGCCCGAGTCGCCCGTGGCGGCCCGTCCGCCGATGGCGACGGCACTGCCGAGGGTGGTGGGCGAGTTGATCGCGCTGGGCTCGGAGATGGCGTCGCCGGTGTCGCCGGTGTCGCCCGAGTCGCCCGACCAGGCGTTGGAGGCGGCGGTGGCGGCGGCGGTGGCGTCGCCGGTGTCGCCCGAGTTGGTGGCACTGGTGCGGGAGGCGGCGTCGCCGCTCTGGCCGCTGGTGGCCGTGGGCGACACGGTGACGTTGGCGTCGCCGCCGTCGCCGCCGCTGTTGTTGGCGGTGGCTACCGTGCTGCCGCCGGTGGCGGCGACGGTGCCGCCGCCCAGGGCCCCGCCGACCACGTTCGCCGCCGACCCGCCGTCGCCGGAGACGGCGATGGAGAGCAGACCGGAGTCTTCGCCGTCCTCGGCGGTGGCGCTGGCCACCACGAAGTTGGCGGCGAAGCCGGTGTTGCCGGAGAAGGCGGTGGCGTCGCTGGTGGCGCCGCTGTTGGCGTAGGCCTCGGCGTCGCTGATGGCCTGGGCCGAACCGGTGCTGCCGGAGTCGCCCGAGTCGCCGCTGGTGGCGGTGCCGCCGGCGGTGAGGGCAGTGCCCAGGATGGCCGAGTTGACGGCGGTGGGCGTGGAGACGGCGTCGCCGGTGGAGCCGGTGGTGCCGGAGTCGCCGGAGCTGGCCGTGCTCGAGTCGAAGGCGGTGGCCTTGGCGTCGCCGGTGTCGCCCGTGTTGGTGCTGCTGCTCTGGGCGGTGGCGGCCCCGGAGGCGCCGCTGGTGGCGACGGGCGTGATGGTGAGGGTGGCCGAGCCGCCGTCGTCGCCGCTGTCGTCGCCGGTGGCGACGCTGGCGCCGCCGGTGGCGAAGACGGAGATGCCGGACCCGCCGCCGATGACCCCGTTGACTGCGTCGCCGCCGTCGCCGGAGATGGCGACGATGCCCTGGGCCACGCTGCTGCCCCCGGTGGCCTGGGCGGCGATGGTGCTGCCGGCACCGGCCGTGATGCCGTTACCGGCATCGCCGCCGTCGCCGGAGATGGCGATGTCGCCGATGGCGACGCTGCTGCCGCCGGTGGCGCTGGCGATGATGGTGGACCCGGCGCCGGCGGTGATGGTGTTGAGGGCGCCGCCGCCGTCGCCCGAGGTGGCGAAGGAGATGCCGCCGTCACCGGCCGTGTCGAGGGCGGCGATGGCGGCGGCGACGAAGTTGATGGCGCTGCCGGTGTCGCCCGAGTCGGCGTTGGCACTGGAGTTGGCCCCGGTGTTGGCCACGCTCAGGGCGCTGCCGCCGAGCACGATGGCGTCGCCGGTGTCGCCCGAGTCGCCCGACTCGCCCGAGATGGCGTTGCCGCCGGCGCTGACCGCGGTGCCGACGATGGCCGTGTTGACCGACGCCGGCTCGGCGAAGGCGTCGCCGGTGTCGCCGGTGTTGCCCGAGTTGCCGGTGGCGACGGAGCCGCCGTCGACCGTGGCGCCGCCGGTGTCGCCCGAGTCACCCGAGTTGCCCGAGCGGGCGACGCCGCCGATGGCGACGGCCGCGCCGAGGCCGCCGGTGTTGACCGCGCTGGGGCTGGCCGAGGCGTCGCCGGTGGTGCCGGTGTCGCCCGAGTCGCCCGACTGGGCGCCTGCGCTCTGCGCGGCGGCGGACGTGGCGTCGCCGGTGTCGCCCGAGTTGGTGGCGCTGGACTGGCTGGTGGCCGCACCCGAGGCGCCCGAGGTGGCGACCGGGGAGAGGGTGAGGGTGACGTCGTCGCCCGTGAGCAGCGCGGCGACCAGGTTGAGGGCGTCGCCGGTGTCGCCGCTCTCGGCGGTGGAGAAGGAGTCGGCGCCGGAGACGGCGTAGCTTTCCGCTCCGCCCTCGGCGCTCACGGTGCCGGTGCTGCCGGATGCACCCGAGTTGCCGGAGACGGCGCTGCCGCCGGCGGCGATGGCCACGCCGATCATGGCGCTGTTGACGGCGGAGGCGTCGTTGGTGGCGTCGCCGGTGTCGCCGGTGTCGCCGGAGTCGCCCGAACCGGCCCAGCCGTTGGACACGGCCGCCGACGAGGCGTCGCCGGTGTCGCCCGAGTTGGTGGCGCTGGACTGCGAGGTGGCCGCACCCGAGTCGCCGCTGGTGGAGACGGGCACCGCGGTGAGGCTGGTGGCCCCGCCGTCGTCGCCGTCGGCCGAGCCCAGGGCGACGCTGGCGCCGCCGATGGCGGAGGCGACGATGTCGGAGCCGGCGCCGCCGATGATGGTGTTGACGGCGGTGCCGCCGGCACCGGAGACGGAGACGGCGATCCCGCCGCCGCCGCCCAGGCCGCCGGTGACGCCGAGGCCGGCGCCGAGCGGGATGAAGGCGGCGTCGCCGGTGTCGCCGCTGTCGGCGTCGGAGCTGGAGGTGGCTCCGGAGTTGGCGCTGCTGGTGGCGAAGCCGAAGATGGCGGCGTCACCCGTCTCGCCCGAGATGCCCGAGTTGCCGGTGACGGCGTTGCCGCTGGCGGCGAGGGCCACGCCGGCGATGGCGCTGTTGGTGGCGGTGGCGGAGGCGTCGGAGTCACCGGTGTCGCCGGTGTCGCCCGAGTCGCCCGAGGTGGCGGTGGGCGTGGCGGTGGCCGCCGAGCTGGCGTCGCCGGTGTCGCCCGTGTTGGTGGTGCTGGCCTGGCTGGATGCGGCACCCGAGTTGCCGGAGACGGTGGTGGGGGTGGCCGTCAGGCTGCCCGCGCCGCCCATGCCGCCGTTGGCGTCGGCCGTGGAGATCGAGCTTCCGCCCCGTGCGCCGGCGGAGTCGGAGTCGACCGCACCGGCCGCGGTGATGGTGTTGGTGGCGTTGCCGCCGGCACCGGAAGCGCCGATGGCGACCCCGCCGGCGCCGCCGTTGCCGCCGACCACGAGGGCGTCGAGGAAGGTGACCGCGTCGCCGGTGTCGCCGGAGTCGGCTTCGGTGAGGACCAGGGCGCCGGAGTTGGCCGAGCTGGTGGTGTCGGCGCTGGCGAAGGCATCGCCGGTGGCGCCGGAGTTGCCCGAGGAGCCGGAGGTGGCGTTGCCGGCGATGGCGACGGCGGTGCCGAGCACGGCGGGGGTGTTGGTGGCGGTGGCGACGTTGTGGCCGCTGCCGGTGTCGCCGCTGTCGCCCGAGTCACCCGAGGCGGCCGCCGGCTTGGCCGTGGCGACCGAGGTGGCGTCGCCGGTGTCGCCGGTGTTGGTGGCGCTGCCCTGGGCGACGGCTGCGCCCGACGCGCCCGAGATGACGGACGGGGTGATGGTGCCGGTGGCCGCGCCGGCGTCGCCGCCGTTGGCCGCCGAGGTCACCACCGAGCTGCCGCCGAGGGCGAGCGGGGAGCTGGTGACAGCGCCGGCGCCGGTGAGCGTGTTGGTGGCGGTGCCGCCGGGGCCGGAGACACCGACGGACACGCCGCCGGGACCGCCCGAACCGGCGAGGGCGGTGATGGTGATCGGGGCCAGGAGGTCGCCGTTGAAGGCGTCGCCGGTGTCGCCCGAGACGGCATCGGCGCTGACGTTGGCACCCGAGTTGGCGAAGCTGCCGGCGTCGGCGATGGCGGCGGAGTCGCCGGTGGCGCCGGTGTCGCCCGAGTCGTCGGAGGAGGCGTTGCCGCCGAGGGCGACCGCGGTGCCGAGGGCGGCCGAGTTGATGGCGGTGGGCGTGCGGCCGTAGTCGCCGGTGTCGCCCGAGTCGCCCGAGTCACCCGAGGTGGCGGAGGGGTTGGCGGTGGCACTGGAGACGGCGTCGCCGGTGTCGCCGGTGTTGGTGGCGCTGCTCTGGGACTTGGCCGCACCGGAGGCACCGCTGGCGGCCTTCGGGTCGACGGTGATGGTGCTGGATCCGCCGGCGCCACCGTTGGCCTCGCCGACGGCGACGCTGCTGCCGCCGGTGGCGATCGGGCTGCCGGTGATGCCGGTGCCGGTGACGGTGTTGCTGGCCGCGCCGCCGGGGCCGGCCACGGGGACGGTGACGCCGCCAGGACCGCCGGAACCGCCCGCCACGAGGGCGTCGATCAGGGTGGTGACGTCGGCGGTGTCGCCGGAGGCGACGAAGGAGTTCACGTTGGCGCCCGAGTTGGCGAAGCTGCCGGCGGAGCCGACGGCGATGGTGTCGCCCGTGGCGCCGGTGTCGCCGACGTCGCCGGTGTTACCGGAGTTGCCGGACAGGGCGGAGCCGTTGGACGTGGCCGCCGACCACGCCTGGCCGGTGTCGCCGTCGTTGGTGGCGCTGCCCTGGCCGGTGACCGCACCGGTGCCGCCGCTGGTGATGGAGGGGGCGGAGGTGATGCTGCCGCCGCCGCCGGCGCCGCCGTTGGCCGAACCGGTGGCAATCGCGCTGCCGCCGGCGGCCACGGGTGAGCCGGTGACGTCGCCACCCGCGGGGGCGGTGACCGAGGTGGTGGCCGCGCCACCGCCGCCGGAGACGGGGACGGTCACGCCGCCGGCGCCGCCGGCGCCGCCGATGACGGTGAGGAGGGTGCTGGCGGCGACATCGCCGGAGTCGCCGGAGACGGCGAAGACCTCGGCGTTGGCACCCGAGTTGGCGAAGCTGTCGGCTGCGCCGATGGCGGCCGCGTCGCCGGTGTCACCGCTCGAGTTGTCGGTGGTGGGGTCGACCGAGTCGGGCGTGAGGGCGCCGGCGATGGCCGTTCCGCCGAGGCCGTTGTTGACAGCGGTGCCGGAGATGAAGGCGATGGCCGTGCCGAGCAGCTCGGTGTTGGTGGCGGACGTGTTGTTGCCGGAGCCGCCGGTGGCGCCGGTGTCGCCCGAGTCGCCCGAGGTGGCCGACGGGCTGGACGTGGCGGTCGAGAGGGCGTCGCCGGTGTCGCCGGTGTTGGTGGCGCTGGACTGGGCGGTGGAGGCGCCGGTGGCGCCCGAGGTGGTGGTGGGAGTGGCGGTGAGGGTGGCTCCGCCGCCGGCGCCGCCGTTGGTCTCGCCGGTGGCAACCGAGCTGCCGCCGTGGGCGACCGGGTTGGCGACGATGTCGCCGACGATGCCGACGCTGGTGACGGTCACGGCCGCCGCGCCGCCCGGACCTGCGACCGGGACGGCGACCCCGCCGGGTCCGCCGTTGCCGGCGACGACGAGCACGTCGAGGTCGTTGTCGGCGTCGCCGGAGTCGCCCGAGAAGGCGTCGGAGAGCACGTTGGCGCCCGAGTTGGCGAAGCTGTCGGCCGAGCCGATGGCGGCTGCGTCACCGGTGTCGCCCGAGGCGCCCGAGGCGCCCGTGTGGTTGCCGCCGCCGATGGCGATGGCCGTGCCCAACAGGCCGGTGGCCGTGTTGGTGGCGGTGGGCCGGGGCCGGGCGTCGCCCGAGTCGCCGGTGTCGCCGGTGTCGCCCGTCTCCGACGACGGGTTGGCGGTGGCGCCCGACGTGGCCGCACCGGTGTCGCCCGTGTTGGTGGCGCTGGACTGCGAGGTGGACGCACCGGAGCCGCCGCTGGTGGTGGTGGGGGTGACCGTGCCGGTGGCACCGCCGCCGGCACCGCCGTTGGCCTGGCCGGAGGCGACGCTGCTGCCGCCTGCGGCGCCGCCGAAGCCGAGGCCGAGCAGCAGGGTGGGAGTGGTGAGGGCGGCCGCGCCCCCGCCGAGGGCGACCGGGACGACCACGCCGCCGGCGCCGCCGGCGCCGCCGATGACGGTGATGATCGAGTCGTTGTCGGCGTCGCCGGTGTCGCCGGAGGTGGAGATCGACGTGGAGTTGGCGCCGGAGTTGGCGCTGCTGCTGGCCGTCCCGATGGCGGTGGAATCACCCGAGTCGCCCGAGTCGCCCGAGGTGCCGGAGGTGGCCGTGCCGCCGATGGCGATGGCCGTGCCGAGAGGGGCGGTGTTGAGCGCGGTGGGCTGGGACAGGGCGTCGCCGGTGTCGCCGGTGTCGCCCGTGTCGCCCGAGCGGGCGGTGGGGCTGGACGTGGCGACCGAGGTGGCGGCGCCGGTGTCGCCCGTGTTGGTGGCGCTGGACTGGGAGGTGGCGGCGCCGCTGGCGCCGGAGGTGGCGTTGGGGGAGGAGCTCAGGGTGGCTCCGCCGCCCGCACCGCCGTTGGCCTCGGCCGTGGCCACGCTGGCGCCGCCGGCCACGCCGCCCCCGAAGCCGAAGCCGGGGAGGAGGAGGGTGGGGCTGACGGCGACCGCGCCGCCGGGCCCGGCCACCGGGACGGCGACGCCACCGGCGCCACCGCTGCCGCCGGCGACGAAGAGGTCGGTGATGTTGCTGGCGTCGCCCGAATCGCCCGAGGTGGCGTCGGAGAACGAGTTGGCACCCGAGTTGGCGAAGCTGTCGGCGTTGCCGATGGCCGTGGCGTCGCCCGAGTCGCCCGAGTCGCCCGAGTCGCCGCTGGTGGCGCCGCCGCCGATGGCGAGGGCGATGCCGAGCAGGCCGTTGTTGGTGGCGGTGGGCTGGTTGGTGGCGTCGCCGGTGCTGCCGGTGCTGCCGGTGTTACCGGAGACGGCCGACGGCGAGGACACCGCGCTCGACCAGGCGTCGCCCGTGTCGCCGGTGTTGGTGGCGCTGGACTGGGCGGTGGAGGCACCCGAGGCGCCCGACGTGGCGGTGGGGTTGGACGTGATGGAACCGGCGCCGCCGTCGCCGCCGTTGGCCTCGGCCGTGGCCACGCTGGCGCCGCCGGAGACGGCCGGGAACAGGAACTGGCCCGCGGGGCTGGGCGCGGGGCCAGCGAGGGGGAGGACCGGCCCGATGCTGCCGCCGAGGCCGCCGACGACGGTGATGAACGTGTCGTTGAACGCGTCACCCGTGTCGCCCGACGAGGAGACGGAGGCGGTGTGGGCACCCGAGTTGGCGAAGCTGGTGGCGTTGCCGACTGCGGTGGCGTTGCCCGAGGTGCCCGAGCTGCCGCTGTCGCCGGAGGTGGCGGGGAGCGGGGGCGCGGCACCGTTGACGGGGATGAACACGCTGCTGCCGCCGACCGGGATGGAGATGCCGCCGGCGCCGCTGCTGCCGCCGAACACGTTGGCGATGCCGAGGATGCCGGTGTTCAGGGCGAAGGGGTTGTTGGTGGCGGCCCCGCTGGTACCGGGGGTGCCGGACGTACCCGTGGTGGAGGCGGGGTTGGAGAGCGCGGTCGAGGTCGCGTTCCCGGTGTCGCCCGAGTTGGTGGCGCTGGACTGGGCGCGGGATGCGCCGCTGTCGCCGGTGATGGCGCTGGGGCTGGCGGTGACGTCGGCCGAGCCGCCCGCGCCGCCGCCCGAGCTGCTGGTGGACACGACGTTGCCGGCCCCGATGACGACGCCCGGCGCGAGCGCGGCTCCGCTGCCGCCTTCGCCTCCGAAGGCCTCGATCTCGGTGAGGTTGGTGGCATCGCCCGTCTGCCCCGACTCCGAGCTGGCCTCCGCGATGGCGCCCGAGTTGGCCCGGCTGTTGGCCCGACCGGTGGCGGTGGCCGCCCCGCTGTCGCCCGTGCCCGGGATCGTCGTGGAGGAGTCCACCACGGTGGTGGTGGGCTCCGGGATCGTGGTCGTGGGCGTCTGCGCCATGGCAGGACCCCCGATGAAGACCAGGACCGTCGCGATGCCGGCGCCGATGAGGGCGCTCGCAGACGTGACTCGTGCCGTACCAGCGTTGCCGATTCTCATGCTCATCCCTTTTTGATGTTGGCCCTCGACGGCCAAGTCAGGTTGACCCACTGTGCGCAGCGATATGCCCTGCGTGGAGCAGGCGGCGATTCCTAGCACTTCGTCTTTCGCCGCTTCAAGCACCTGCGACGTAGGGGCGACGGGCACCCGTACGGCCTCAGGAAGGACGACCTTCCCCTGCCTTGGCAGGGGCTGGTACCCCTCCTGACCTGCGACTTTGCCGGTGGGGGCGGCGGCGGGGAGAGCCCGCTCGCCGACCGTGCCGGTGGAGGCCGATCGGGGGGTGACCATGCGGTCGGTGTGTTGGAGGGTGTTGGAGCCGGGAGCGCGGCGGCGGCGTCCGAGGACGAGCAGCAGGGCACCCAGCAGGAGGAGGAGAGCCGCCAGGCGGAGGGAGAGGGCGGTATCGACGCCGGTGCGGGCCAGGGCGGCGCCGGGGGCGGGGCTGCCGGCGGCGGCCGGGGCGCTGGGCCCATCGGCCTGGGGGTGGTGGTCGGCGACGGGGTGGTGGTCGCCGGCGTGGGGGGCGGGCCGGGGGCAGGCGCCGGAGGCGGTGGAGTCGTCGACGGCGGTGGAGCAGCCGGAGGCGACGGAGCCGTGCGCCGCGAGGGCGGTGCCTGAGGCGACCGAGTCGTCGTGGGCCTGGGCGCAACCGGAGGCGACGGAATGGTCGGTGGCGACCGCGCAGCCGGAGGCGACCGAGGTCTGGTCGGCCAGGGCGGTACCCGAGGCGGGGCCGGAGGCGGGGGTGTTGGAAGCCTCGGCCGCCTTGGCGTTGGGAGTGTTGGAAGCCCCTCCCCCGCCGGCGCCGCTCCCCGAGCCCGAGCCGTTGGATGCATCGGCGGCCGCGGGGCCGGTGCCAGTCGGGGCGTTCGGGCCACCGCCGGCGCCAGCGCTGGGAACGACACCGGACCCGCCGGTGCCGCCCGCAACGCCGGAGCCGGCGGTGCCCGTTCCGGAGCCGGCCGTCCCGCCCCCGCCGGCCAGGCTCCCGGAAAGCTGTGCTGCAAGAAGGGCTGGTGCGCCGTCGGCCGCCGCCGCCGTGAGGGGGGCGAAGGGGAGGGCCGGGGCTGGGGTGGAAACAACCGTGGCCGTGCCCAGGAGGGCGGTGTTGGAGGCCGTCGGGGATGTGTTGGAAACGCCGCTGGCGCCGCTGGGGCCGCTGTTGCCGGTGGTGGAGGCGGGGGCGGCGACGGCGGAAGAGGTGGCCGCACCGGTGCGGGCGGTGTTGGTGGCGCTGACCCGGGCGGCCGAGAGACCCGAGCCGCCGCTGGCGGCGGCGGGGGTGGCGGTGACGATGGCGTCGCCGCCGTCGCCCTGGTCGGCCGAGGAGAGGGCGATGGTGGCGCCGCCCAGGGTGAGGATCGTGGCCCCGGCGGGGGCGGCACCGACCTGGGTGGCCGTGCCGCCGGTGGCGGACGTGGCGGTGGCGGTGCCGGCGCCGGCGACCAGATCGGCGCCGAGGAGGCCGGCCACGATGCTGTTGGAGGCGTCGCCGGTGTCGCCCGACAGGGCGTCGGCGGCACCGTTGGCGCCTGAGTTGGCGGCCGAGTCGGCCCCGCCGTCGGAGGCAGCCGGGCCGGTGGCACCCGTGGGACCGGTGTCGGCGGAGGCGGTGGCGGGCGTTCCGGCCGCGACCAGGGCCGTGCCGCCCAGGCCGGTGTTGCTGGCGGTGGCGACCAGGGTGGCGTTGCCCGTGGCGCCGGTGGCGCCGGAGTTGCCGGAGCGGGAGATGGGAGCGGAAGTGGCCACCGAGGTGGCAGGGCCGGTGGCGCCGGTGTTGGTGGCGCTCGACTGGGAGGTGGCGTCGCCCGAGCGCCCGGAGGTGGCGGCGGGGCTGAGGGTGGCGGTGGCGTCGCCGCCCCTGCCGCCGGCGGCGTCGGCGATGGCCGCGGAGACGCCGCCGAAGGTGAGGACCCGGGCGTCGCCGGCGGCGGTGACGTCGGAGAGGGCGTCGCCGCCGTCGGCGCTGGTGGCCCCTGCGGCGCCACCGGGACCGGCCGCGCCGCCGACGGTGAGGGCGACGATCAGGTTGGCCGCGAGGCCGGTGTCGCCGGAGCGGGTGTCGGAGCCGGCCCAGGCCCCGCTGTTGCCCAGGGAGTCGACCTCGCCGGCGGTGGCGGCCGAACCGGTGTCGCCGGATGCGCCGGAGTCGCCCGAGCCGGCCCCGTCGCTCCCGAGGACGACCGCAGCCACGCCCAGGATGGCGGTGTTGGAGGCGGAGGCGGTGATGTCGGCCGTGCCCGTGGCCCCGCTGGCCCCGCTGTTGCCGGACACGGCGACGGGGCTGGCGGCGGAGGTGCTGAGGGCGGAGCCGGTGGCGCCGGAGTTGGTGGCGCTCGACTGGGCGGTGGTGGCACCGGTGGCGCCGGACGTGGCCTGGGGGGCGGCGGTGAGGGTGGCCGCGCCGCCCGCTCCCCCGCCGGCGTCGCCCAGGGCCACCGACGCACCGGCGACGGTGAGGACGGTGGTGTCGCCCGCCCCGCCGGTGACGGTGCTGGTGGCGGCGCCGCCGGGGCCGCCAGCGACGGCCGCTCCGCCACCGCCGCCGGCGCCCGATCCGCCGATGGCGAACAGGGCGAGGTCGTTGTCGGCGGGGCCGCTGGCGCCGGAGTCGGCGTCGGAGTCGGCCTGGGCGCCGGAGTTGGCGGCCGACTCGGCCTCGCTGTCGCTGGTGGCCGAGCCGGTGTCGCCGGTGGCCCCCGAGTCGCCCGAACCGGCGCCCGAGCCGACCGCGAGGGCCGAGCCGAGGAGGGCGTTATTACTGGCGCGAGTGGTGACCGTGGCCGAACCGGTGGGTCCGGAGGGGCCGGAATCGCCCGAGATGGCGGTGGGCGAGGTGGTGGCGGAGCTGGCCACGGGGCCGGTGGCGCCGGTGTTGGTGGCGCTCGCCTGGCCGGTGGCGGCGCCCGTCGACCCCGAGGTGGCGGTGGGAGCGGCGATCACGGTGCCGGCGCCGCCGGAGCCGCCGGTGGCGTCGAGGGTGGCGATGGTGGAGCCGCCGGCGGTGATGACGGCCAGCGGGCCGGTGCCGGCCACGACGGTGGAGGTGGCCACCCCGCCGGGGCCGGAAAGGGCCCGGCTGCCGGCGTCGCCGCCGGGGCCGCCGTCGCCGCCGGCCGCAGCCAGCAGGACGACGTTGGTGGCGGGGCCGGTGTCGCCCGAGTCGGCGTCGGCATCGGCGTGGGCGCCCGTGTTGCCGGCGGACTCGGCGGTGGCGTCGATGTCGACGTCGCCCGTGGCGCCGGTGGAACCCGAGCTCCCCGACCCGCCGCCGGAACTGATGGAGAGGACGAGGGCGCTGCCGAACACGGGGGCGGTGTTGGAGGCGGACGTGTTGGAGACGGTGGAGCCGGTGGCGCCGCTGCCGCCGGAGGCGCCCGAGGTGCCGGTGGGCGAGGCGGTGGCGGTGCTGTAGGCGGGGCCGGTGGCGCCGGTGTTGGTGGCGCTGGTCTGGGCCGTGGCCGGGCCCGAGGCGCCGGAGGTGGCGACCGGGGCGGCGTGGACGATGGCGTTTCCGCCGTCGCCGCCGCTGGCGTCGGTGATGGCCAGGGAAGAGCCGCCGGTGGTGAGGACGGCGGTGGTGTCGCCGCCGGCGGTGACGCTGGCCGTGGCCGGCGCGCCGGGGCCGGAGATCGAGCTGGCCGCGCCGCCGGTGCCGCCCGTGCCGAGGCCCAGGCTGAAGACGAGAAGCTGGTTGGTGGCGGGGCCGCTCTCGCCCGAGTCGGCATCGGCGGTGGCGGCGGCACCCGAGTTGCCCATCGACTCGGCCTCGGCGTCGATGTCGACGTCGCCGGTGGGGCCGGTGGCCCCGGAGTCGCCCGAACCGGTGGCGCCGGGTGTGGAGAGGAGGGCGGCGACGCCGAAGAAGGCGGTGTTGGAGGCGGTCTCGGTGGCGGTAACCGCTCCGGTGGCCCCGCTGACGCCCGAGTTGCCCGACGTGCCGGACGGGTTGGAGCTGGCCGTGCTGGCCGCCCCGCCGGTGGTGCCGTCGTTGGTGGCGCTGGTCTGGGCGACGGCCGCCCCGGTGGGCCCGGAGGTGGCGACGGGGTTGGCGGTGACGTTGAGGTCGCCGCCGTCGCCACCGTCGGCCGCGGCGGTGGCCAGGCTGGAGCCGCCGGTGGTGACGACGAAGGCGGTGCCGGTGCCGGCGGTGATGGTGGACGTGGCCGGGCCGCCGTCGACCGAGGTGGCCGAACCGCCATCGCCGGCGTCGCCGCCGTCGGTGCCGAAGGTGAGGACGCCGATGGTGTTGGAGGCGGGGCCGGTGTCGCCCGAGGCGGCGTCGGCGTAGGACTCGGCGCCCGTGTTGGCGATGGACTGGGCCTCGGCGTCGATGTCGACGTCGCCGGTGGCGCCCGTCGTGCCCGAGTCGCCCGAGCCGAGGCCGGAGCCGCCGAGGGCGGAGCCGCCGAGGCCGAGGACGGCGGCCGTCCCGAAGGGGGCGGTGTTCGTAGCGGTGCGGGTGACGGCGACCGGGCCGGTGGCGCCGGAGGTGCCCGAGTCGCCCGAGCGGCCGGTGGGCGACGAGTCGGCCGAGCTGGCCGCCCCGCCGGTGGCACCGGTGTTGGTGGAGCTCGACTGGGCGGTGGCGGGGCCGGAAGCGCCGGACGTGGCCACCGGGCTGAGCGAGATGGTGGTGTCGCCGGCGTCGCCGCCGTCGGCCGAGGCGGTGGCGACGCTGGCGCCGCCGGTGGCGAAGGAGACGACGGTGCCGGTGGCGCCGGTGACGTCGACCTCGGCCGCCCCGCCGGGGCCGGAGAGGGCCGTGACCCCGTCGCCGCCGTCGGCCCCGGACCCACCGACGGCGAGGACGCCGATCAGGTTGGTGGCGGTGCCGCTCTCGCCGGACTCGGCGTCGGCGTTGGAGTCGGAGCCGGTGTTGGAGATGGATTCGGCCGTGCCGCCGACCTCGACGTCGCCGGTGGGGCCGGTGTTGCCGGTGTCGCCCGAGCCGCCGGCCGGGGTGGCGCCGGGGATGGAGGCGACGATGGCCGTCCCGCCCAGGGCGGTGTTGGTGGCGGTGGCGTTGTCGACGTCGGCGCCCGACCCCCCGCCGCCCAGGACGGCGGCGGTGCCGAAGAGGCCGCTGTTGGTGGCGGTGGCGTTGGTGACGGTGGCGCCGCTGGTGCCGCTGTCGCCCGAGTTGCCGCTCGTGCCCGTGGGCGAGGAGGTGGCCGAGCTGGCCGCGTCGCCGGTGGCGCCGGTGTTGGTGGAGCTCGACTGGGCGGTGGTGGAGCCGGTGGAACCGGACGTGGCCTGGGGAGCGGCGGTGATGGAGACGTCTCCCCCGTCGCCGCCGTCGGCGCTGACCGTGGCCAGCGACGAGCCGCCGGTGGTGTTGGCGACGACCAGGCCGCTGCCGCCGGTGAGCTCGAAGGTGGCGTCGCCGCCGGGGCCGGCCGTGGCCGAGGCGTCGTCGCCGCCGTCGCCGCCGGGGCCGCCGATGCCCGCCAGCAGGATGGTGTTGGTCGGAGTCGCCGGTGCGGCCCGACTCGGCGTCGGCCGCCGAGCGGGAGCCGGTGTTGGCGACCGAGGTGGCGGTGCCGGTGACGGTGACGTCGCCGGTGGCGCCCGAGTTGCCCGAGTCGCCGCTGCCGGCGGTGGCACCGGTGGCACCCGAGTCGCCGGACGAGGCGTGGGGGTCGGAGGCGGCCGAGCTGGCGGCGTCGCCGGTGGTGCCCGAGTTGGTGGTGCTGGTCTGGGCGGAGGCGGAGCCGGAGTCACCGGTGCGGGCGACGGGGCTGGCGGTGATGGAGACGTCGCCGCCGTCGCCGCCGGCCGCCGAGACGGTGGCCACGCTGGAGCCGCCGGTGGTGTTGACGATGACCAGGGGGCCGGTGACGCCGGTGACGGTGGTGGTGGCGTCGCCGCCGTCGGCCGCGGTGGCGGCGGCACCCTCGCCGCCGTTGCCGCCGGGGCCACCCAGGCCGATGAGGGTGATCTGGTTGGCGGCGGTGCCGGTGTCGCCCGAGCCCGAGCTCGAGCCGGCGTCGGCGACGGCACCGCTGTTGGCGCCGGAATCGACGTCGGCGGCGCCGGTGCTGTCGCCCGAGGCACCCGAGTCGCCCGAGCCGGCCCCGGAGCCGGCGCCGGAGCCGGAGGTGCCGACCACGATGGCGGAGCCGAGGATGCCGCTGTTGGTGGCGGTGCGGGTGCTGGTGGAGCTGCCGCCGTCGCCGGTGGGGCCGGTGTCGCCCGAGGCGGCGGTGGGCCGGGCCGAAGCCGAGCTGCTGGCGTCGCCGGTGTCGCCGGTGTTGGTGGCGCTGGCCTGGGCGGAGGACGAGCCCGACGTGCCGCTGACGGCGGTGGGGCTGGCGGTGAGGGAGACGTCGCCGCCGTCGCCGCCGCTCACGTCGATGTTGGCCACGCTGAAGCCGCCCTGGGTGGAGGTGACGACCAGGCCCGGGCCGGCGCCGGTGATGGTGTCGGTGGCGGTGCCGCCGGCGCCGGTGGTGGCGGTGCCCGTGCCGGCGTCGCCGCCGTCGCCGCCGATGGCGACCAGGGTGATCTCGTTGACCGCGTCGCCGGTGGTGCCGGTGGTGGCGTCGGATGCGGCGTGGGCGCCGGTGTTGGCCACCGAGCTCACGTCGGCGTCGGCGGTGGCGTCGCCCGTGTCGCCGGTGTCGCCCGAGCTGCCGCCCTGCACCCCGGCCGCCGACCAGGCCGTCGACCAGACCGTCGGCCGGCGCCAGGGAGGCGATGACGGTGGCCGAGCCGAGGAGGCCGGTGTTGGTGGCAGTGACGGTGCCCGTGGCCGAGCCCGAGTTCCCCGAGGCGCCCGAGTTGCCGGAGTGGGCGACCGGGTTGGACGACGACGAGCTGGCGGCGGGGCCGGTGCGGCCGGTGTTGGTGGCGCTGACCTGAGCGGTGGTGTCGCCCGAGTTGCCCGTGCGGGCGACGGGGTTGGCGACGGCGGTGAAGCTGCCGGCGTCGCCGCCGGAGCCGTCGGCGTCGGCGATCGTGCTGCCGTCGACGGCCGAGCCGGTGATGGTGCCGAGGCCGCCCAGGGCGTTGAGGGCGAGGGCGGCCGGTCCGGACGTGGCGGAGGCGCTGCCGCCGTCGCCGCCCTCGGTGGGCAGGGCCACGATCCGGGAGGTGTTGGTGGCGGTGCCGGTGTCGCCGGAGATGGCGTCGGCGGCGGCGCGGGCGCCGGTGTTGGCGGTGGCGTCGGCCAGGCCGTCGGCGTTGGCCCCGCCGGTGTCGCCGGTGCCGCCCGAGGTGCCGGCGCCGACCGTGCCGCCGCTGACGGTGGCCGAGCCGAGGATGCCGCTGTTGGTGGCGGTGACGGTGCCGTTGGCGTTGCCGGTGGCGCCCGAGTTGCCCGAGTTGCCGGAGGTGGCGGACGGGTTGGAGGTGGCCGCGCTGGTGGCGGGGCCGGTGGTGCCCGAGTTGTTGGCGCTGGCCTGCGCGGTGGCGTCGCCCGAGTTGCCGGAGACGGCGACCGGGTTGACCGAGGTGGTGACGTCGCCGCCGTCGCCGCCGCCGCCGTTGGCGAGGGCCAGCGACGAGCCGCCGGCCACAACCGCGTCGAGGGTGGCGAAGGGACCGGCGACGGCGTTGGTGGCGGCGCCGGCCGAGCCGAAGGTGGCCGAGTCAGCGGTGGCGTCGCCGCCGTCGCCGGCCGACCCGCCGCCGGCGATGATCGTCGTGTTGTTGGCTGCGTCGCCGCTGTCGCCCGACGTCGCGTTGGCGTCGGCGTTGGCGCCGGTGTTGGCGGTGGAGGGGGCGGTGCCGATGGCGTCGGCGTCGCCGCTGGCGCCGGTGGTGCCCGAGCCGCCGGTGGTGGCGCCGCCGCCGGTGGCGAGAGGCGGAGCCGAGGACCGAGGTGTTGGTGGCGGTCGTGGTGCCGGTGGCGTTGCCGGTGGCGCCCGAGTTGCCCGAGTTGCCGGAGGTGGCCGACGGGTTCGACACCGACGTGCTGTCGGCGGCGCCGGTGGTGCCCGAGTTGTCGGCGCTCGACTGGGCCGAGGCGTTGCCGGTGTTGCCGGTGATGGCGGTGGGGTTGACGGTGACGTCGATGGAGCCGCCGTCGCCGCCGCTGGCGTCGCTGCTGGCGACGGTGGAGCCAGCCGTTGGTGATGACCCGGACGTCGGCGGCGTTGCCGGCGACGGTGTTGGTGGCGGCGCCGGCCGCACCCGACGTGGAGGTGGCGGAGTTGCCGGTGGCGTCGGCGCCGTTGCCGCCGACCGCGATCACGGCGGTGTTGTTGGTGGCGTCGCCGCTGTCGCCCGAGGTGGCGGTGGCGTCGGAGTGGGCGCCGGTGTTGGCGACCGAGTCGGCCAGGCCGTCGGCGGTGGAGTTGCCAGTGGTGCCGGTGCCGCCCGAGGCGCCCGAGGAGGCGGGGCCGCCGGTGGCGGATGCGCTGCCGAGGGGAGCCGAGTTGTTGGCGGTGGTGGTGCCGGAGGCGGAACCGGTGGGGCCGGAGTTGCCGGACGTGCCCGAGGTGGCGACCGGGTTGGACTGCGACTGGCTGGAGGCGCCGCCGGTGGTGCCGGTGTTGGAGGCGCTCGACTGGGCCGAGGCGTTGCCGGTGGAGCCGGAGATGGCGGTGGGGCTGACCTTGACCTTGACGTCGCCGCCGTCGCCGCCGGCGCCGATGGCGGTGGCGAGCGACGAGCCGCCGGTGACGACCGAGGTGACGGGGGCGGTGCCGGCGGCGGTGACCGTGTTGCTGGCCGCGCCCGCCCGGTCGGAGATGGCGATGGCCGAGCCGCCGCGGCCGCCGTTGCCGCCGACGGCGCCGATGACCGTGTTGTTGACGACGTCGCCGCTGTCGCCCGAGGTGGCGGTGGCGGTGGAGGCGGCGCCGGTGTTGGCCATGCTGTCAGCGTCGCCGTCGGCGGTGGCGTTGCCGCTGCCGCCCGAGGTGCCGGAGCCGCCGGAGCCGACCGGGCCGCCGGCGGCCGCCGCCCCGCCGAGGATGCCGCTGTCGTCGGCGGTGGTGGTGCCGGTGGCGTTGCCCGTGTTGCCGGTGCCGCCGGAGTTGCCGGACGTGGCCACCGGGTTGGAGGTGGACGAGCTGTCGGCCGCCCCGGTGGTGCCGGAGTTGGTGGCGCTCGACTGGGCGTTGGCGTCGCCCGTGCCGCCGGTGCCGCCGCTGGTCGCCGTCGGGTTGACGGTGATGTTGACGCTGCCGCCGTCGCCGCCGCCGGCGTCGGCCAGGGCGAGGCTCGAACCGCCGATGGCGGTGGCGTCGATGGCGCCGCTGCCGACGGCGACGTTGGTGGCGCTGCCGCCCGGACCGGCGACGGCCACGGCCAGGTCGCCGGCGTCGCCGCCGTTGCCACCGACGGCGTTGACCGCAGTCGAGTTGGAAGCGCTGCCGCTGCCGCCGCTGGAGGCGGAGGGCGAGAGGTTGGCCGACACGTTGCCGCCGTCGCCGCCGCTGGCGTCGGCGTGGGCGATGCTCGACCCGCCGACGGCCGTGGCCTTGATCGCACCGCCGCCCGTGGCCACCACCGTGTTGTTGGCGTTGCCGCCGGCGCCCGAGGTGGCGGTGGCGTTGCCGCCCTGGCCGCCCTGGCCGCCGCGCACCGTCACGTTGATGTTGTTGGAGGCGCTCCCGCTCGAGCCGCTGGTGGCGTTGGCGTTGGAGTTGGCCCCGGTGTTGGCGGTGGAGTCCGCGCCGCCGTTGGCGGTGGAGTCACCGGTGCCGCCCGAGTTGCCGGAGCCGCCCGAGGTGATGGAGCCCCCGCCGGCGTTGGACTGGCCGAGGATGCCCGAGTTGTCGCTGTTGGTCCCGGTCGCTGCGTTGCCACCGTTTCCGGTGCCCGACGACGAACCGGTGCCGGCTGAAGGAGACGTCGCCGTGTTGGACGACGCTCCGCCGGTGGAACCGTTGTTGTCACTGCTGGCGGCGGAGTCCGCGCTCCCCGAACCACTGCTTCCTGCTGATGGACTTCCTGTTGCGCTTGCGCTTCCGCCGTTGCCGCCGTTGGACCTTCCGAATCCCCTGCTCGTTCCTCCCTTGGCAGTGCCGGTCCCGTCTCCGCCGCCGATGGCGAGGACGAGGTTGTTGGCACTGCCTGCAGTGCCACCTTGATGGTCACCGCCCATTCCGATCCCGTTGGCATAGCGGCCCCGACCGATCGCAACGCAGAGGTCGTCCGCGTTGCCCCCGTTGGGCCCACCAACAGCCGAGCAGTCGGCGTTGCCACCGATTGCGATGCCGGTCGTCTTGGCGTCGCCGCGCGAGCCTCCGGTGGAGGAGGCGCTGACGTTGCCGCCGACCGCGATCACCGTGCTCGACGAGCTCTGGTTCGCCGGGGCCTGAGAGTGGCCCTTGGCGTCGCAGTCCCGACCGATCACGATCATGAGAACGTTCGTCACGTCCGAGTTGGAAACCGTCCGGCAGTGGCCGTTGCGAGTGAACGTCACGCCGCTCGAACCGGAGCCGCTCGTCTCGCTGCCGGCGAGAAGCTCGGCGGCTGCGACACGGTCGGCGGAGTCGGGCAGCGAGGCCCGCACCGTTGAGTGGGTGACGCCGCTGGCGTCGGGCGCGGAGCCGACCATGTTGGTGATCGCCGACGTCATGTCGGCGCCAACCGTCGGGATGCCGTTGGTGGCGTCGGTGGTGGAGACCGAGTCCGACGACGGCAAGGCCGACGAGAGGATGTTGGACTCGATCACCGGTTCGCCGGCGGCCTTGGCTGCTGCCTTCTGGTCACTGCGCCGGACGATGACGATCGGCGCTGCTCCATCACCGCTGCCCGTGTTGGACGGGGAGCCGGTGAGAAGCATGCTGGGCGAGACGGGCGTGGCCTGATCGGGCATCGGGGCCACCGTGGTGGGCGACGTGGCCGCCTCTTCCGTGGTGGATGCCGTGTCCGACTGGTCGGTGGAGGGGTCGGCCACGACCGTGGTCGTGGTGACGCTCTCCGGAGCCGCCTGCTCAGTGGAGCTGTCCAGGCCCTCGGCGGCCGAAGCAGGGTGCGCACCCAGCGTGAGCAGGCAGAACCCCGCCAAGAGACCGAGGAGCGCGACCCACCGCAGGGGCCTCACCGCATCGGACTTGGGGGTGTTGCTCACGCTGTTGCGGACCTGCTCCTGTCGCTGTGTCAGGGCGCGAAGGGCGAAATCCCTCCGGCTGGGCAGGAGTTGTCTACCACGACACCCCCGGGGTGACAAGGCACCAACGTGCCCTCTGACCTGCACTTTCACCCTGTTGGAAGCCTGTTGGAGAACCAACACATTGCGTTGGAACCAGCCACTGTTGGCTCTCGGAGTTATCCCCAGGCCTTCAGGGCGTTGCCGGTCAGCGGCGGAAGGGCCACGACAACGCCAACTCCAACGGGGGCAGCTCGGCCTCTCCCAGGTTGCGCAGGGTGAGGGTGGCGTCGGACCGCCCGTCGACCGTCGAGCGGATGGCCAACGACCCCCCGCCCTCGACGATCGAGAGCACCTGGGTGGGCCCTCCCGGCTGACCCGCGGCCAGGCTCAGCTGGGGTCGCGCACCCCTCCCGTCGGCCCGCAGGGAGAAGGTTCCCGGGCCTGTTGGACTGAGCTCGAAGGCGGTCTGGCAGGGTCCTCCGGAGCATTCCCCGGGGGTCGCGGAGGGGGCCATCGGGGGGGTCACGACGGTGACCTGGTCGCCGTCGGGGACGTAGATCAGGGTCACCTCGGCCACCCGGATCGGGTCCGTGTTGGTGCCCTCGGGGGCCCGCAGGAGCACCCCCGGCGACCCCCCGGCGACGGTCAGGCTGACGCTGCGGCCGTCGTCGGCGACCACGCAGTCGTCGGTCGCGGGGGCTGCGGAGACGCCGTTGACGGGACAGATCCTGACCCCGTTGGAGCCCCCCGCCACCCCCCTGGCGACCACCGTGATGGCACCTCCGGAGGCCCCCACCAGCACCCGCAGACCGGGCTCGGACAGGGTCGCCCCGACCACGGTGAAGGCCACCGAACCCGCCCGCGGGACGGGTCGGGACGACGGCGCGGGCGTGGTCGGAGGGCCGCTGGTGGAGGGTCCGGAGGGGTTGGTCGGGGGGGTGGTGGAGCTGTTGGACGGCTCTCCCCGACGCCCTCCCCCACCCCCGCAGGCGGCCAGCGCGAGCGGCCACGGCGAGGGGTCCGAGGACGGTTCCGATCGCCCGTCGAGACCGAGCCCCGCGCGCCCGCGAGCCGCCGTCGAGCAGCCACTTCAGTCCACTCCATCAGGACCTCCCCGCCCCTTCGCCGGACTCCGCGGGCGGGGCGGTGGGCCCGGCTGGGATCGAACCAGCGACCGAGGGATTATGAGTCCCCTGCTCTGACCACTGAGCTACGGGCCCTCCAGTGGAACGCACTGGCGAGGCGGACTCCAACGCTCCGGGGGTGGGACTCGAACCCACAACAAACGGCTTAACAGGCCGGCGCTCTGCCGATTGAGCTACCCCGGAATGCCCATACAACGCAGGCGGACCAACCTAGCAGTGGGCCCGCCTACTCCTCATCGAGGTAGTCGCGGAGCTTTTGGCTGCGTATGGGGTGGCGGAGCTTGGCCAGGGTCTTGGCCTCGATCTGGCGGATGCGCTCGCGGGTCACGCCGAACTCCCGACCGACCTCCTCGAGCGTCCGCACCTGCCCGTCCTCCAGCCCGAAACGGAGGCGGACGACCTGCCGCTCGCGCTCGCTCAGCTCCTCCAACGCCTCCCCCACCGCCTCCGACAACAGGGCCCGGGCGGCGGCGTCGGCGGGTGCCACCGCCTGTTGGTCCTCGATGAAGTCGCCCAGCGAGGAGTCGTCCTCCTGGCCCACGGGAGTCTCCAACGACACCGGCTCCTGGGCGATGCGCTGGATCTCCCGCACCCTCGCCGGCAGCATGTCGACCTTCGCCGCCAGCTCCTCCACAGTCGGTTCGCGCCCCAGTTCCTGCAGCAGCACCCGTTGCATGCGCAGCACCGTGTTGATGGTCTCGACCATGTGGACGGGGATGCGGATGGTGCGGGCCTGGTCGGCGATGGCCCGGGTGATGGCCTGGCGGATCCACCACGTGGCGTAGGTGGAGAACTTGAAGCCCTTGGTGTGGTCGAACTTCTCCACCGCCCGGATGAGGCCCAGGTTGCCCTCCTGGATGAGGTCGAGGAAGAGCAGACCCCGGCCCATGTGGCGCTTGGCGATCGACACGACGAGGCGCAGGTTGGCCTCGATGAGCGCCTTCTTGGCCTGGAAGCCGTCGGCCACCAGCCGCTCCAACGGGGCCGCTTCGGCCTCGGGGATGCCGTCGGGGCCGTAGGCGAACTCCAACGCGGCGATGCCGGCCACCGCCTGCAGACCGGCCTCGATGCGCTGGGCCAGGGCCACCTCTTCGGGTCCGGTCAGCAGGCTGACCTTGCCGATCTCCTTGAGGTAGGTACGGACCGGATCCGACGATCCGCCATTGCGGGCGCTGTCGGCCCGGCCCCCCAGGGCGCTCCCGTCGGCGGCCCGCTCGGGCGCGTGGCGGACGGGACGGGCAACGCTACGAGGCACGTCGTTGGGGCTGGTTCCGGTGGGGAGCATCTCGTCGATGTCCTCGATGCTGTCGTCCAACTCGATCCCCTCGGCCGCCAGACGGCGCCTGACACTGTCGATCAATCCCCGGGTCAATTCCACGTGCCGGAGGACCGTCATCACCTCATCTGCGGTGAGTGAGCCGCGGGCTCGACCCCTCACCAACAGGTCCTCGAACGCTTCTGACGAGATGCTCTCCGGCGGTGCCAAATGATCTGGATGAGCCCCGTTCGGCTGGCTCATGCCTGCTGCTCCTCGAACCGGTCGACAAGCCAGAGTACCAACCGCCCGGTGGCCTCGATCGCGGTGGCCTGGTCGCGCAACTCCTCGACCGCCAGCTTGAGCCAGCCGACGTGGTCGGCGTAGCCCATGGGGTCGGCCGACTGGCGGGCGGTGGCGTCCAGATCGGCGATCGCCCGCCGGGCCGCCTCCTCCGCCAGGCGGGCCATCACGTCGTCGGGATCGGACTCGTCGTCCTCCACCGCCAGCCGCTGGAGGAGGGCGGCGGCGTCGGGTTCGCCCCCTGCGATGGCCCACTCGATCGCATCGTGGAGGGTCGCCGAGCGGCACAGGGCCCGGTAGCCGGCGAGGATCGTGGGGTCGACGAAGAGCACCTCATGCAGGCGGGACGCCACCTTCTCCGGCTGGTGGACGGCGACTCGCAACGCCTCCCGCTCCGGGCCTCCCCGCTCCGCCCGCGACCGCGGCGGCTGACCCTCGCGGGGCCGGTTGTCGTCCGGCCGGGCGCCGGAAGGTGGAGGCGGCGGACGGCCTTCCAACAGCCGGCGCAGGCGGTCGGCGGGGATGCGCACCCGGTCGGCCACCTGCATCACGTACTGGTCGCGGACGAGGTCGCTGGGATGCTCCCGCACCACGGCCATCGCCGCCTCGGCGGCCTTGGCCCGGCCCTCGGCGGTGCGCAGGTCGGCCCCCGCGGTGGCCCGCTCGAGGCGGAAGGCGAGGAAGGGGCGAGCGTCGTCGACCGCGGTGCGGAGGGCGTCGGGATCGCTCTGGGCCAGGCTGCCAGGGTCGGCGCCGGCGGGCAGGGCGGCCACCGCGATGTCGACCTCGAACCGACGCTCCCACTCGTAGAACTTGGCCGCCGCGGCCTGGCCGGCGGCGTCGGCGTCGTAGGCCAGCACCACCCGGCGGGCGAAGTTCTTGAGGGTGCGGAAGTGGTCCTCGGTGAGAGCAGTGCCGCACGTGGCCACCGCCCGGGGCCGGCCCACCGAGGCCAATCCGATGACGTCGGTGTAGCCCTCGCACACCACCACCTCGCCCGAGGTCACGATGTCGGCCTTGGCCCAGTTGAGGCCGTAGAGGGTGCGGCTCTTGGCGTAGAGAAGGGATTCGGGCGAGTTCTTGTACTTGGGTCCCTGGGCCCCGGGGAGGGCCCGTCCCCCGAAGGCGATGGCGTCGCCCCGCACGTCGAAGATCGGGAACAGCAGGCGGGCCCGGAACTCGTCCTGCTGGCGCCCGATCTTGTTGATGCGGCCCAGCCCGCAGTCGTGGAGGACGTCGGTGGGAAGGTGGAGGGCCTTGCTCAGGGCGTCCCAGTCGTCGGGCGCCCACCCCAGCCGGTAGGCCCGCACCACGTCGCCGTCGTAGCCCCGGCTACGCAGGTACGACCTCGCCGGCGCCGCGTCCCGGCCGGTGAGGAGACGCTGGTGGTACCACTCGACCGCCTTTTCCATCGCCTCCAACAAGGTCGCCCGTCGCTGGCGTTCCTGGGACACGGCGACGGTGTCGTAGTGGACCTGGATGCCCGCCCGGGCCGCCAGCCGCTCCACCGCGTCGGCGAAGTCGAGGTGCTCGACCTCCTGCACGAAGCGGATGGCGTCACCTCCCGCCCCGCAGCCGAAGCAGTAGTACAGCCCCTCCTCGGCGTTGACGGAGAACGACCCCGACTTCTCGGTGTGGAACGGGCACAGCCCCACCCACCGCCGTCCCACCCGCTTGAGGGCGATGTGCTCCGATGCGACCGCCACGAAGTCGGTGGCCGCCCGCACCCGGGCGATGTCGTCGGCGAGGATCCCCATGTCCCCTACCAGTCTCGCGGGTCCGGCGCCCCTGCGCGCCGGCCCGCGGCTCAGAGAACGGTCAGGGGGGTGGTGTCCAGGCGGGTGGTGGTGCCGTTGGAGAAGAGGCGCACCTCGTAAGCGCCGCCGATCGACCCGTAGGGCACCTTGAGCCGGACGCTCCCCGAGGCGGCGCCGTTGGTGTACTTCCACACCTTGACCGCGGAATCGGCCGCCCCGGCTGCGAACACCGCCACCCAGTCGGTGGCGGACGGAGCGGGGATGCCGGCCCAGTTGACCGTCACGTACTCACCGCCCCGCAACGAGCCGGGCGCGACGCCGACCCCCGGGCCGCCAGCGGTGGCCATGGAAGTCGGAGCGGGGACGGTGGTGGTCGTCGTGGTGGTCGTGGTGGTGGTTGTGGTCGTCGTGGTGGTCGTGGTGGTGGGGGTGGAGGCGGATTTGGCCGTGGCGGACGTGTCGCCGGAGGCCAGGACGGCGTTGGCCGGGTCGGAGCAGACGGTGCCGACGGCGTTGTTGTTGGCGTCGCCGCTGTAGGTGACCACCCACTGGTACGACCCGACGGCGGTGGGCCGGAACGGGTCGGAAGTGAACGTGCCACTCCCCGCCACCGGCTTGACCGACGTGAAGACCGGCGCCCCGGCACAGGTCAGGTTGCCCGCACCGAAGAGGCGGAACGTCATGGAACCCGACGGCCCGCCCGGCCCGCCGCCGGTGAGCACGGCGGTGTTCGTCGCCGCCCCGGTGGCGTCGATCGTCGATGCGTCGCTGCTGATCGTCGGCGTCCGCCTGACCACCGCGACCGCGGCGCCGGCGTTGCTGCACAGGCTCATCGCCGACTTGTTGTTGACGTCGCCGCTGTACCGGGCGACCCAGCGGTAGGTGCCGGCAATCTCGATGCGGAGCGAGGTCGAGGTGTAGGTGCCGTTCGCCGTCACCGGAACGGTGGACGTGAAGATGGGCACGTCGCCACAGACCGGGTCGTCGAGGTCGAACAGGGAGAGCGTGATGGTGCCGGTGGGGTTCACCGCGAAGCCCAGCACGGCGGTGGCGAAGATGAGCGAGCCGACGGGCAACCCCGACGCCGAGGCCTGGCTCGACAGGGCGGTGATGGCGGGTCCGGCGGCGGACGCGCCACCCTGGATGGTCCCAATCGCGGCCACGATCAGGGCGATGGCGGCGGCGGCGGCCGTCCACACCCGTGCCGGCCGAAATCGGGAAGTGGATCCGCTCACGTGGGCCTCCTCGTCACTGGCTCGCGGACCTCAGTCCGCGGGACGAAGAGTGTGACGCAGATCGACCCTTCCGTGCTCGGCAAACGGTGTCGGCCCAGCCGACCTCAGCCCTTGGCGCCGCCGGTGAAGTTCCAGGAGGCCAGCCGCAGGCTCGGGACGTGGGCCCACCCGCCCCACAGCTCGTAGAGGCGGGCGTCGTCGCCCAGCCCGAGGACGTTGCCGGGGGCGAGCGCCTCCACGTAGGACTGGGTGAAGCGCAGGTTGCGGACGGCACCCACGATCTTGCCCTTCTCCACCAGGAAGGTGCCGTTGCGGGTGAGTCCGGTGACCACCTGGGTCTTGGGGTCGAGGATGCGGGTGTACCAGAAGTCGGTGACCAGCAGGCCCCGCTCGACGTCGGCGATGAGCTCCTCGGGCGACTGGTCGCCGCCGCCCACGAACAGGTTGGTGGGCATCGGACCGCTGACCTCGCCCCCGGGGACGGCGTGGCCGCTGCTGCGGGTGCCGGTGCGCTTCGCCGTGCGCCGGTCGTGGACGAGGGCCCGGCACACGCCCTCCCGCACCAGGACCCGCTGGGCCTTGGGCGTGCCCTCGGCGTCGAAGGACACGCCGATGGCCCGGGGGTCGTTGACGTCGTCCCAGATGTCGATCGACTCGTCCAACAGGGCCGCCTTGGGCTTCACCCACGACCGGCCCTCGGAGTAGGTCTTGGCGTTGAAGCCGTCGGCCAGGAAGTCCATCATGTCGGCCACGCAGGCCGGTTCCAACACCACCTCGTAGCAACCGGGCTCGAGGTCGACGGGGTTGGCCGCGGCCCGGGCCCGCGCCGCGGCCAGCCGGCCGGCGGCGGCACCGTCGATCTCGCCGATGGAGGGGGCGAACTGCCAGCCCCTGGAGTCGGACGTGGCCGTGCGGTGGATGGCGTCGACCGCGGCCATGGTGGCCCGCCCCCCGGCCCGGTGCTGGAGGTTGTTGGCGAAGTAGGTGTCCCACCCCCGGGTCGCGCAGTAGCCCGCGGCCCGCAGCTCGGGACCCTCGTCGACGAAGTCCTTCACCACCTGGGCCCGGACGTCGGGCTCGGACTTGTGGGTGCCGGGGTCGTAGCGGTCGTCCTCCAGCGTGAGCCAGGCTGTCGGCGGGACCAGGCCGGGCCAATCAGGGTCGACGGGGCGGAGGCGGGCCGATTCCAGGGTGTCGTCGACCAGTTTGACGAGGCTGTCGCGATCGAGGCGGTTGGTGCTGCCGGTCGCGGCCCGTCCGTCTACCACCAGCTTGAGGCGGGCCCACTGCTTCTCCTCGGCCACGTTCTGATGGATGAAGGAGTTGGCGAACCGGGTGAGGGCGGTGCGGCCGACGCCGATGGTGATCTCGGCCTCGGCCCGGTCGTCGACGATGATGAGGACCTCGAAGGCCTTGTCCCTGAGATCCATCAGTTGGGGTCCATTAGTTGGGGTCCATCAGGCCCTCATCCCCGCACGCCGATGCGGACGGCCTTGAACCGGGCCGGAACCGACGGGTGGCCGGTGTGGCCCACCTGCTCGGGCTGGCCCTTGCCGCAGTTGGGCGTGCCCCAGAAGATCCACTCCCCCGGCTTGCCCCCGCCCAGCATGTCGAGCGACCCCCAGAACTGGGGCGTGATGCCGGTGTAGGTGGGGTTGCGCACCATCCGGCCCAGGGTGCCGTGCTTGATCTCCCGCCCCATCTCGCAGCCGAACTGGAAGTTGAGGCGCTTGTCGTCGATCGACCACGAGCGGTTGGTCTCCATGTAGATGCCGTCGTCGGTGGCCGCGATCATGTCATCGAGGGTGGACGTCCCCGGGGTGAGACCCACGTTGGTCATGCGGACCATAGGGATGCGGCCGTAGCCGTCGGAGCGGACCATCCCGCCCGGGGGCAGCCCGGCGATGGCGGCCGAATCCCTTCCCGACAGGACGCCGACCCACACGCCGTCCCTGACGATGTCGACCCGCTGGGCGGGCGTGCCCTCGTCGTCGTAGCCGAAGCTGCCCAGAGCGCCGGGGAGGGTGGCGTCGGCGGTGATGTTCATCAGCTCGGAGCCGTAGCGGAGGGTGTGGAGCTGGGCCAGGTCGAGGAAGGAGGTGCCGGCGAAGGCGGCCTCCCACCCGAGGATGCGGTCGAGCTCGATGGCGTGGCCGACCGACTCGTGGATCTGGAGGGCGAGCTGCTCGCTGCCGAGGATGAGGTCGACGGTGCCCGGCACGCACTCGGGGGCGTGGAGGAGCTCGACCGCCTCCTCGCCGATGCGACGGGCGTTGCCGGCGAGGTCGGCCTCCCGGACGAGCTCGTAGCCCCGGGTGCCGAACTGCCCGCCGACGCCGCCGAAGGAGCGCCGCTGGGTCTCCCTCTCGCCGACGGCGGTGGCCGACATGGCCACGCCGCACTCCACCAGGTGCTGGGAGATGCGGTGGCCCTGGCTGGACACGAACCACTTCTCGGTGTCCCACGAGACGAGGTAGGCGTCGGCCACGGAGATGCCCTCGACGTTGGCCATCTCGTTGGTGACGTCGACCAGCAGGTCGCCCTTCTCGGCCAGGGAGACCTGGGCCGGGTGCTCCTTCCAGGCGGAATCCCAATGGGCCTGATGGACGGGGACGTCGGAGAGTTCGAGGGGCGGTCCCGGCACCATGGCCGACGCCCGGGCGATGGCGGCGGCCTGCTCGCCGGCGTCTCTCGCCTGGGCGTCGGACGGTTCGGGCACGGCGAAGAACCCCCACGACGAGCCCACGAGCGCCCGCACCCCCACCCCCGCCGACTGGGCCCGGGCCACCTGCTCGAGGATGCCGTCGGTGGCCGACAGGTCCTCGGTGGTGATGATCATGGCCCGGGCGTCGGCGTACGTGGCCCCCGCGGCCAGGGCCGCCTCGACCGCGGCGCTGGCGACGTCGAACATGGCCCGGACCCTATCCGCCCCCACCGGTGCCCCCCGGCCCTACCCCGAACCGGTGACACTTACAGCCCCCACAAGGCGCTAGGCGTCACCAGTTCGCCGCCCTTCCCGAACCGGTGACGGTTACAGCCCTGAGAGGGCGCTAGGTGTCACCAGTTCGCCGCCCTTCCCGAACCGGTGACGGTTACAGCCCTGAGAGGGCGCTAAGCGTCACCAGTTGGGGTTTTCTAGGCGCTGCCGAGGATGGCTTGGGCGGCGGCGAGGCGGGCGATGGGGATGCGGAAGGGCGAGCACGACACGTAGTCGAGGCCGGCCTCCCAGAACAGGGCGATCGACTCGGGGTCGCCACCGTGCTCGCCGCACACGCCCAGCTTGAGGTCGGGCTTGGTGGCCCGTCCCCGGGCCGCTCCCATCTTGACCAGCTCGCCCACGCCGCCCGGGTCGATGGTCTCGAACGGGTTGCGCTTGAGGAGCCCCTCCTCCAGGTACAGCGACATGATCCGGCCCTCGATGTCGTCGCGGCTGAAGCCGAACGTCATCTGGGTGAGGTCGTTGGTGCCGAAGGAGAAGAAGTCGGCCTCCTCCGCGATCTCGTCGGCCCGGATGGCGGCTCGGGGCGTCTCGATCATGGTGCCGATGGTGACGTCGACCGGGTCGGTGATGCCGGCGGTGGCCGCAGCCACCGCCTCCTCCACCCATCCCCGGGCCAGGCCCAGCTCCTCCCGGCTGACGGTCAGCGGGATCATGATCTCGACCACCGGCGTGCCGCCCGCCGCCACCCGCTCGGCGGCCGCCTCCATGAGGGCCCGCACCTGCATCCCGTAGAGGCCGGGCTTGACCACGCCCAGCCGAACGCCCCGGGTGCCGAGCATGGGGTTGAACTCGTGCCAGTACTGGGCCGCCTTGAGCTCGCGCTGCTCCTCGGCCGTGAGGGCGGTGCCGCCGGCCTGCTTGACCAGCAGGTCCTCGGTGCTGGGCAGGAACTCGTGCAGGGGCGGGTCGAGGAGGCGCACCGTCACCGGCAGGCCGTCCATCGCCTCCAGCACCTCGAGGAAATCGGCCTTCTGGGCCAGGCGCAGCTGCTCGAGGGCGGCGTCCTCCTCCTCCGGCGTCTCGGCCATGATCATGGCCCGCACCACCGGGAGGCGGTCGCCAAGGAACATGTGCTCGGTGCGGCACAGCCCGATGCCCTCGGCCCCGAACTGGCGGGCGTTGGCCGCGTCGGGGCCGGTGTCGGCGTTGGCCCGGACCGCCATCTTGCCCGCCCGGATCTCATCGGCCCAGGTCAGAAGGGTTGTGAACTCGGGCGGGGGCTCGGCCAGGGTGACCGGGACCTCGCCCAGCATGACCTTGCCGGTGGTGCCGTCGACAGAGATGGCGTCGCCCTCGCGCACCGTCACTCCCCCGGCGATGAAGCTGCGACCGTCGATCTGGATCGACTCGGCGCCGACGACGGCGGGCTTGCCCCATCCCCGGGCGACGACCGCGGCGTGGCTCACCAGCCCACCCCGGGAGGTGAGGATGCCGGCGGAGGCGATCATGCCGTGGACGTCTTCGGGCGAGGTCTCGGTGCGCACCAGCACGACCCGCTCGCCCCGCTCGGCGGCGGCGGCGGCGTCGTCGGCGGTGAAGTAGGCGTGCCCGACAGCGGCGCCGGGGGACGCGGCCAGGCCGGTGGCGATCACCTTGGCGTCGGTCTTGGCGAACTGGGGGTGGAGGACGCCCTCCAGGTGGTCGCCCGTGACCCGCATGATCGCCTCTTCCTTGGTGAGGTTCATGCGGTCGTCGGTGGTCATGTCGACGGCCATGCGCAGGGCGGCGGCGCCGGTGCGCTTGCCCACCCGGGTCTGGAGCATCCACAGCTTGCCCTGCTCGATGGTGAACTCGGTGTCGCACATGTCGCGGTAGTGGCGCTCGAGGCGCTCGAAGATGGCTTCCAGCTCGTGGAAGATGGCCGGGAACGTCTCCTTGAGGTCGCTGAGGGGCAGGGTGTTGCGGATGCCGGCCACCACGTCCTCGCCCTGGGCGTTGATGAGGAAGTCGCCGTAGGAGCCGGCCTGGCCGGTGGCGGGGTCGCGGGTGAAGCCCACGCCGGTGCCCGAGTTGTCGTCGCGGTTGCCGAAGACCATCGACTGCACGTTGACGGCGGTGCCGAGGTCGTGGGGGATGCGCTCCCGCACCCGGTAGGCCACCGCCCGGGCTCCGCCCCACGAGCCGAAGACGGCCTCGATGGCCCCTCTGAGCTGGTCTTTCGGGTCCTGGGGGAAGGGCGAGCCGGTGTGGGCCTCCACGATGGCCTTGAAGTCGTCGGCCATCGAGGCCAGCTCGTGGGCGGGGACGGCGGCATCGCTGTCGACGCCGGAGCGGTGCTTGCCCGCCTCGAAGCGCTCGTCGAACTTCTCGCCCGGCACGCCCAGCACGATGCGCCCGTACATCTGGACGAAACGGCGGTAGCTGTCGTAGGCGAAGCGCTCGTCGTCGGTCTGCTTGGCCAGGCCCCGCACCGAGTCGTCGTTGAGGCCCAGGTTGAGGACGGTGTCCATCATCCCCGGCATGGAGAACTTGGCCCCCGACCGCACGCTCACCAGCAGCGGGTCGTCGGCGTCGCCCAGGCGCTTGCCCATCGACGACTCGAGCCGCTCGAGGGCGTCGGCCACCTCGTGGGACAGGCCGTCGGGCCAGCCGCCGTCCATGTACGCCCGGCAGGCGTCGGTGGTGATGGTGAAGCCGTGAGGTACGGGCAGCCCGAGCACCGAGGTCATCTCGGCCAGGTTCGCCCCTTTGCCTCCGAGGAGGTCCTTGAGGCTCATGGGGGACACCGCGTGCTCATGGGAGAAGTCGAAGACGTACGTCACGGGATCCAGCCTAGTTGGGCCTCGGTGGACGCTTCCGGTGCCTTCGCGGGTCCGGCTTGGTACCGTGGCCAGGTGGCGGATGCGCAGGCCCGCGAGGCCATCGTCAACGAGCACATGCGGCTGGAGAACGGCCACGACTTCCCCGCCTGCGTGGGCACCTTCCACCACGCCCGCTACGAGGTCCTCCCCAGCGCCGAGGTGTTCGACGGGCCCGAGGCGGTGAACGGCTTCCTCGAGCAGAACCGGTCGGCCTTCCCCGACTTCGTGTTCACCCCGACGCGGGTGATGGGCGGTGCCGACGCGGTGCTCGTGGAAGGCCGCTTCGTCGGCACCCACCTGGGGACGTGGCGGGGCCTGTTCGCCACCGGCCGCCAGGTCGACTTCCCCATGGCCCTCGTCTTCGAGTTCGACGACGACAAGATGGTGAACGAGCGGGTCTACTTCGACCTCAACTCCCCGCTGCAGCAACTGGGCGTCGGGAACGATCCCAACGGGTTGCGGTTCAAGCTCACGCTCGCCCTCACCCACCCCTTCACCATCTTCAAGTCGGTGCTGCGCAAGCTGTCGCCCTTCAAGAAGCGCCCGCCCAAGCGGGAACTGCCGC
Source organism: uncultured Acidimicrobiia bacterium (assembly GCA_963829165.1). Classification (GTDB taxonomy): domain Bacteria; phylum Actinomycetota; class Acidimicrobiia; order Acidimicrobiales; family AC-14; genus JAXDMK01. Next base: position 1,016,383 of record CAWHIC010000007.1, read on the forward strand.
GCCGCCTCCTAGGCCGAGAGCCGCTCCCGGAGGTAGTCGACCAGCCGCTCGATCGGGATCCGCTCCTGGACCAGCGTGTCGCGGTCGCGGACCGTGACCGCCTTGTCGTCGAGCGTCTCGAAGTCGATCGTGACGCAGTAGGGCGTGCCCGCTTCGTCCTGGCGGCGGTAGCGGCGGCCGATCGACTGGGTCTCGTCGTAGTCGCACATGAAGTGGACCTTGAGCCGGTCGTAGACCTCCCTCGCCGTCGGGGTGAGCGTGTCCTTCCGGGACAGGGGCAGCACCGCCACCTTGGTCGGGGCCAGGCGGTGGTCGAGGCGCAGGACCGTGCGGGCCTCGCCACCCACCTCGTCCTCGTCGTAGGCGGCCAGGAGGAAGGCCATCATCGACCGGCCCACGCCGGCCGCGGGCTCGATCACGTGGGGAACGTAGCGCTCGCCCGACGCCTGGTCGAAGTACTCCAGCCGCTCGCCGGAGAACTTGGCGTGCTGGGTGAGGTCGTAATCGGTGCGGTTGGCGATGCCCTCCAGCTCGCCCCAGCCCCAGGGGTAGAGGAACTCCACGTCGGCGGTGCCGGCCGAGTAGTGGGAGAGCTCCTCGGGGTCGTGGTGGCGCAGCCGGAGCGACTCGGCGGGGATGCCCAGGTCGGTGTACCAGCGCAAACGCTCCTCGCACCAGTACTCGAACCACTTCTGCCCCTGATCGGGCGGGACGAAGAACTCCATCTCCATCTGCTCGAACTCGCGCGTGCGGAAGATGAAGTTGCCGGGCGTGATCTCGTTGCGGAACGACTTGCCCTGCTGGGCGATGCCGAAGGGCGGCTTCTTGCGGCTGGTCTGCAGGACGTTGCCGAAGTTGACGAAGATGCCCTGCGCCGTCTCCGGGCGGAGGTAGGCGACGGAGCCGTCGTTCTCCACCGGCCCGACGTGGGTCTTGAACATCAAGTTGAAGGGACGGGCCTCGGTGAGATCGTGGGAGCCGCACTTGGGGCAGGCGTCGCCGATCTGGTCGGCCCGCCACCGCTCCTTGCAGTTGCGGCAGTCGACCAGGGGGTCGGTGAAGGTGGCTAGGTGGCCGCTCGCCTCCCACACCTTGGGCGCCATCAGGACGGCCGCGTCGAGACCAACGATGTCGTCGCGCTCCTGGACCATCGCCCGCCACCAGGCGTCCATCACGTTGCGCTTGAGGAGCACCCCGAGCGGGCCGTAGTCGTAGGTCGACCGGAACCCGCCGTAGATCTCGCTCGACGGGAACACGAATCCCCGGCGCTTGGCCAGGTTGACGACCTTCTCGGTCAGATCGGGCATCCGGACGATCGTAGTGGCGCCACGTCATGCCGCGACCGCCAGTATTCCGCCGACGGCGCGGAGCAGCTCCCGCCCGTCGGCCGCGTCCTCGGGCGTGGCCCGCAGGACCGTCCAGCCGGCGGCGGCGATGCGATTTCCCCGCACCCGGTCGCTCCGGAACGGTCCTCGCCCGGCGTGCCACCGGAAGCTGTCGGTCTCGACGGCGACCTTTGGCTCGGGGTCGCCCAAGTCGACCCGGGCCACGAACTCGCCGTCGTGGAAGATCTCGTACTGCCGCCCGTGGGTGGTGCGGTCGATCCGAGGCAACTCGATGCTGCGGTGGACGATGGCCAAGCCCCGCCGACCGCTCTGCGCTCCGGGAACGGTGATCTCGAGCGGCCCCGGCCTGAAGCCGGATAAGCCCCAGATCACCGCCGCCGACCGGTGGGACACGACTGCCTCCGGCCCGGCTCCGAGACAAGCAGCGAGGGCTCGCTGGTGCCAGGTCACAGGTACGCCGGCCAGCCTGTAGACCCCTGGTGCGACCCTCACCCACCGACCCGTCGCCAAACGGTGCTGGATCATGCGGTTCGTGGCGCCCGCAGCCTCTGCCTGCGACCGAGTGACGAGTCCCAACTGTCGGGCCGCCAGTCCGCTCATGACTACATCGAACGCCATCATGAGCACAGCATCACATGAGGGTGAGACAAGATCAGTCGAGTGTGCAAAAACGTACAAAATATGTACATTTCTGCACACTCGACCTGGGGGACGGGCACGCCGGTGGCCCTGTGGCCCGGCGGCGGCGGCGCCCGGTTAGTGGCGGTCCATGAGGCCGACGGAGCGGAGGCGGCGTTCGATGTGGTTCTCGAACGCACGGGTGGCGAGGCGGGACACCTCGACCGTCGCCGGGCCGATCGGCGCGTTCAAGGCCGCTCCCAGGTCGCCGCCCAACACCAGGCGGACGAGGGCCAGTCCGTCGGCCGACACCGGCGACCCGCCACCGACCCGAGCGCACGATCCGCACAGCACACCCCCTTGCACCTGGTCGAACGCGCTCAGATCGGCCACCGCCCCGCACACCACGCACTCGTCGAGATAGGGGTGGAAGCCCTCCGCGGCCAGCAGCTTCAAGAAGAAGGCGGGTACCAGCAACGGCGCATCCCGCGCCGCCAGGGCCCGCAACGCGCCCAACAGCATCTGGTACAGCCGGAGGTTGGCGTGACCTTCCTGCGCCACCTGGTCACACGCCTCCAGGAGCGTCTGCGCCTTCGAGAGGCGGTCGAAGTCCTCCCGCACCGCCCGGAACACCTCCACCGTCTCCGCCTGGGTGACGATGTCGAGGTCGCTCCGACCCTCGTACAGCAACAACGACACGTGCACCATCGGCTCCAGGCGCGACCCGAAGCGCGACTTGGTCTTGCGCACCCCCTTGGCCACCGCCCGCACCTTGCCCCGCCCCGCGGTCAGCAGGGTGACGATGCGGTCGGCCTCCCCCAGCTTGATCGTCCGCAGGACGACGCCGTGCTCCCGGTAGAGACCCACGACAGCAGTATCGCTACTCGATCCCCCCGAAGCGGCGATCCCGCGACTGGAACTCCCGCACCGCCTCGTAGAGGTGTCCCCGGCGGAAGTCGGGCCACAGCACGTCGGTGAAGACCAGCTCGCTGTAGGCCAGCTCCCACAGGAGGAAGTTGGAGATGCGGTACTCGCCCGACGTGCGCACCACCAGGTCGGGATCGGGCATGTCCGGCGCGTACAGGTGATCCCGGATCCCCTTCTCCGTCAGCTTCTCGGCCGGCACGCCCGACGCCAGCAGCGACTTCACCGCGTCGATGATCTCGGCCCGGCCCCCGTAGTTGAAGGCGATGGTCAAGGTCATCGTCCGGTTCTTGGCCGTCAGCTCCAACGCCTCGTCCATCCGCCGGACCAGGCGCCGGGGTACCCGCCAGTCGCGCCGACCCATGAAGCGGATGCGCACGCCCCGCTCGTGCAGCTCGTCCCGCCGCCGGGTCAGGATGCCCTCGTTGAAGCGCATGAGGTAGCGGACCTCGTCGACGGGGCGCTTCCAGTTCTCGGTGGAGAAGGCGTAGACCGTCAGCCACTTCACGCCCAGCTCGAGCGCCCCCTCGACGGTGTCGAAGAGGGCTTCCTCGCCCGCGCCGTGGCCCTCGGTGCGGGGCAGGCCCCGCTTCTGCGCCCAGCGACCGTTTCCGTCCATGACCACGCCGATGTGGATGGGGATCCGGTTGGGGTCGAGCTCGTCGAGCCGTAACGCCGGCGGCCGGTTCTCCTCCACCGCCCCAGGGTACAAACCCGGCGTGCTCGAAAAGATTGATCGGTGGGCGGAATCCAGGAACCTGCACGTCCTGCGCACCGTGATCCGGGTCCAGAAGCGGTACGGGGAGCTCAACGGCAACTACATGGCGTCGGCGGTGACCCTGTCGAGCTTCCTCTCCATCTTCCCCCTGATGCTCTTCGCGGTGGCCGTCCTCGGCTTCTTCGCGGCCGGGTCCCCCGACCTGGCCGGCAGCGTGGTCGACCGGCTGGGGCTCACGGGCGACGCGGCCAAGGCTGTCGTCGACACCATCTCGGTGGCCGAGAACAGCCGCAAGACGGCCTCGGTCGTCGGCGTGGTGGGCCTGCTGTGGTCGGGACTGGGGCTGGTGGCCGCCCTCCAGTACGCCATCAACACCTCGTGGCAGGTCACCGGCCAGGGCTGGAAGGACAAGCTCAAGGGCCTGGCCTGGCTGGGCGGCGCCTCGCTGCTGTTCGTGGGATCGTTCGCGGTCAGCGCCGCCCTCAACTACAAGCCGCTTCCGGACTGGCTGGCGCCCCTCAACATCCTCGTCGGCCTGGGCCTCAACCTGGCCCTGTGGCTGTGGACCATGAAGGCCCTGTCCAACCGTGACGTCGGCTGGAAGGCGCTCCTGCCGGGGGCGGCGGTGGGGGCGGTCGGCTTCGAGGTGTTGAAGCTGGTGGGGTCGATCTACGTCCCCCGGCTGGTGGCGTCGTCGTCGGCCCTCTACGGGTCGTTGGGCGTGGTCTTCGCCATCCTCGCCTGGCTCCTCTTCTTCGGACGGCTGATCGTGTACTCGGCCGTGGTCAACGTGGTGCGGTGGGAGGAGGACCACGGCACGGTCACCGTCGACCTTCCGGTGCCCAAGATCCCGGGCGAGGTGCCGACGGCGGCCACCCGGGCGGGCGAGGTCGCGGCCGGCGCCACTCGCAACGGCGATACCCCCGCTGACGCCCCGCCCGACGCCGACGTGGACGACGAGGTGCTCGCCCACTCGATCCACCGCACCGCCTGACGCCCGTACAGTCGACCGGGTGACCACCGTCGCCCGGTACGGGTCGTGGGCCTCCCCCATCACCGCCGACCGGCTGGTGCAACGGGCGGTGTCCCTCGGGCAGGTGGTCGTCGACGGCGCCGACGTCTACTGGAACGAAGGCCGTCCGGCCGAGGGCGGGCGCCAGGTGATCATGCGATGGACGCCGGGCGCCGAAGGTTCGGTCGAGGTGCTGCCGCAGGGTTTCGCGGCCCGGAGCACGGTCCACGAGTACGGCGGCGGAGCCTTCACGGTGCGGGACGGGGTGGTGTGGTTCGTCAACTTCGCCGACCAACGGGTGTACCGGTTCGAGCCCGGCGCCGAGGGCGGGCCGGAGCCGGTGACGCCCGACGGAGCCCGCTATGCCGACCTGACCGTGCGGCCGGACGGCACGGGCGTGGCTGCAGTGCGGGAACGCCACTTGGACTCGGGCGAGGTGGTGAACGATCTCGTCCTCCTACCGGACGTGGTGGTGGCCGAGGGGCACGACTTCTACGCCGCCCCCCGGTGGTCGCCCTCCGACGGGCGGTTGGCGTGGCTGTCGTGGGACCACCCCAACATGCCGTGGGACGGGACCGAGCTGTGGGTCGACGGGGAGTTGGTGGCCGGGGGGCCCGACGAGTCGATCTCCCAGCCCCGGTGGGCCCCCGATGGAAGCCTGCTGTGGGCGTCGGACCGGACGGGCTGGTGGAACCTGTACCGCGACGGCCGGATCCTGGCCGAGGAGGAGGCGGAGTACAGCGGCCCGGACTGGGTCTTCGGGCTGTCGCGGTACACGGTGCTCCCCGATGGCATGGTGGCCGCCGTCCGGACGAGGAACGGCGTCGGCGAGCTCACCGTGGTGGCCGTCGGGGGCGGCGTGCGGCCGGTGGCCACGCCCTCCACCTCGTTCTCGTCGGTGCAGGCCTACGGCGAGGGGTCGGTCGTGGCGGTGGCGGCGTCGGCCACCGAGGCGCCGGCCGTCGTCCGCATCGACCTCGGCAATGGCGGCGGTCGAGGTCATCCGCCGCAGTCGGGAGGAGACGTTCGACCCCGGCTACCTCTCCCACCCCCGTCCGGTGACGTTCCCCACCGACGGCGGACTCGAGGCCCACGCCCTCTTCTACCCGCCGACCAACCGCGACTTCGAGGCACCCGCGGGCGAGCTCCCGCCGTTGGTGGTGATGAGCCACGGGGGCCCGACGGCGGCGGCCGAGTCCGACCTCAACCTCAAGGTCCAGTACTTCACCAGCCGGGGCCTGGCCGTGGTCGACGTCGACTACGGGGGGAGCACCGGCTACGGGCGGGCCTACCGGCGGCGGCTGGACGGGCAGTGGGGCGTCGTCGACGTGGCCGACTGCGTCAACGCCGCCCGCCACCTGGCCGCCGCTGATCTCGTCGATGGTGGGCGCATGGCCATCCGGGGCGGGAGCGCGGGCGGCTTCACCACCCTGTGCGCCCTCACCTTCTCCGACGTCTTCGCCGCCGGGGCCAGCTACTACGGGGTCGCCGACCTGACCGCGCTGGCCACCGACACCCACAAGTTCGAGTCCCGCTACCTCGACCGCCTGGTCGGCCCGTGGCCGGAGGCGGCCGACGCTCTACCGGGCCCGGTCCCCCATCCACCACGCCGACCGGCTGTCGGCGCCCGTCATCATCTTCCAGGGGCTGGAGGACAAGGTGGTGCCGCCGGCCCAGTCCGAGGTCATGGTCGACGCCCTCCGGGCCAAGGGCCTCCCCTTCGCCTACGTCACCTTCGAGGGCGAGCAGCACGGCTTCCGCCAGGCGGCGACGATCGTGCGGGCGGCCGAGGCCGAGCTGTGGTTCTACGGCCAGATCCTCGGCTTCCAACCCGCCGACGCCATCGAACCCGTCCCCATGTCCAACTGGTGACGGATCTGGCGGCCAGGACGACCAAAACCGTCACCGGTTGGGCGGGCCTCGGCGAACTGGGGACGGTTAGCGCCCTGTGGGGGCTGTAAGCGTCACCGGTTGGGCGGGCCCGGCGAACTGGGGACGGTTAACGCCCTGTGGGGGCTGTAAATGCCACCGGTTGGCGGGCCTCGGCGAACTGGGGACGGTTAGCGCCCTGTGGGGGCTGTAAGCGTCACCGGTTGGGGGAGGTGAGGGCCTCCCTCGTGGCGGCCACGTCGGCGGCGACTTGGGCGGAGAGGGCGGCGGCGGAGTCGAAGCGGACTTCGTCCCGGAGGCGGCGGGCGAAGCGGACCCGGCCCGGCTCGCCGTAGAGGTCGCCGGTGAAGTCCAACAAGTAGGCCTCCAGCACCAGGGGACTCCCGGCGGGGTGGAACGTGGGCCGGATCCCCAGGGAGATGGCGGCCTGGTGGCAGGAGCCGTCGGGGCGGACGTACCAGCCGGCGTAGATCCCGGGCGAGGGCAGGTGGATGTCGGGCGGCACGTCGACGTTGGCCGTGGGAAAGCCCAGCTCGTGGCCCACGTGGTCCCCCGGCGCGACCACGCCCCGCACCTCGTGCAGCCGCCCCAACAACCCGGCCGCCCCCTCCACGTCGCCCGCCGCCAGCAGCCGGCGGATCGCAGTCGACGACACCGGCCCGTCGACGCCGGCCACCGCCACCAGTCCGAGTCCGACCACGTCGAAGCCGCCCCGCTCCCCCGCCGCCCGCAGCAGCCCCACGTCGCCCCGCCGGTTGCGTCCGAACCGGAAGTCGTCCCCCACGACCACCGTCCGCGCCCGCAGGCCGTCGACCAGGACCTCGGTGACGAAGTCCTCCGGCTCCTCCCGCGACCGCTCCCAGTCGAAGCGCACCACCACCACCGAGTCGACGGCGCCGGTGGCCTCCAGCAGCTCCAGCTTCTGGTCGAGGTCGGTGAGCAGCTTGGGCGCCGCCTCCGGCCGCACGACCGTGGCCGGGTGCCGGTCGAACGTGACGACGGTGGCCGCCGCGCCCACCACGTCGGCCAGCCGGCGCAGCTCCTCCAGCACCGCCCGGTGCCCCAGGTGAACTCCGTCGTAGGACCCGATGGTGACCGCCGACCCCTCTCGCGGCGGGACCATCGCCCCCAGATCCCGAACGATCTCCATCCGGGGCGAAGCTACCCGGCCATCACCACGGACGGTTTCACCCTCCCGTCGGGACGCAGCTCGTACACCGCCAGCAACCCGCCCGAGCCGTCGACCACCGCCCACGGCCCGTCACCCGCCCACCGCTTGTCGAGGACGGCCCCGTGGGCGACCGTGGCCGCCACCTCCGCGTCGACCGTCTCCACCGGGTACCCCCGCAGCGCCTCCACCGGTGGCAACACGTGCTCCCGGCCCAGCGTCTCCAGCGGCACCGCGTCGGCCAACCCGAACGACCCCACCGCCGTCCGCCGCAACCGCCGCAAGTGGGCCCCTCCCCCGAGCGAGGTACCCAGGTCGGCGGCCAGCGTCCGCACGTAGGTGCCCGACGAGCAGTCGACCTCCACCGTGAACACCAGGGGGTCGTCCGTAGCCGTCACGTCGTAGCGGGTGACGGTCACCTTCCGGGGGACCCGCTCCACCTCGATCCCCGCCCGGGCCAGCTCGTGCAACCGGCGTCCACCGACCTTCACCGCCGACACCATGGGCGGCACCTGCTCGATCTCGCCCACGAACCGGGCCGCGGCCGCGGCCACGTCCGCCAACCCGACGCCCGCTCATGTCGTACACGCCGGTCACCTCGCCCGCCGAGTCGAGCGTCGACGTCGACGTCCCCAGCACCACCTCGCCCACGTAGGTCTTGGGCAGCCCGGTGAGGTACTTCAGCAGCCGGGTGGCCCGGCCCAGGCCCAGGACGAGCACGCCGGTGGCGTCCGGGTCGAGGGTGCCCGCGTGGCCCACCCGGCGCTGGCCGAAGATGCGCCGGGACCGGCCGACCACGTCGTGCGACGTCCACCCCGCCGGCTTGTCGACCACCGCCAACCCGTCAATCGGGGGGAGGACGGCCGCAGCGGGCGCGGTCGGTCAGTGCGAGCCCGCGCCCGGCCCCGTCACCACGGGGAGGGCGTCGCGGATGGCGGCCAGGACCTCGGCCACCGGCCGGTCGGACAGGAACCCGGCCGCGGCCTTGTGCCCGCCACCGCCGAAGTGGGTGGCGAGGGCGCCGACGTCGAAGTCGGTGACCGCCCGCAGCGACACCTTGGTGCCCTCCGGCGTCTCCTTGAGGACGGCCGAGATGTCGGCCTCCGTCGCCCGGCGGATGAGGTCGATGAGGCCCTCGGTCTCCTCGATGTCGACGCCGTGGCGAGCCAGGTCGTCGGCCGTCACCCACGTGGCCACGAACCGGCGCTCGGGGTCGAGCACCGCCCGCTGGAGGGCGTCGCCGGCCAGGCGCAGGTAGGCCAGGCGGTGCTCCTCGAACAGCTGGCGGTTCATGGCCGCGATGGGCAGGTCGAAGGCGGACAGCTCCTGGGCCAGGGCGAACACCTGCGGGGTGGTGCCCTCGTACTGGAAGCGGCCGGTGTCGCACACCAGGCCGGTGTAGAGGCAGACGGCGGCATCGCGGGTGAGGGGCCAGCCCAGGCGGTGCACCAGGCGGCGGACGATGACGGCCGAGGCGGCCGCGGTGGGGTCGATCACGTTGACGGTGCCGTAGCCGTCGTTGGTGACGTGGTGGTCGATGACGATGAGCTCCCGCGCCGCCTTCGCCGGCGGGCCGAGCTCGCCCAGGCGATCGATGGAACCGCAGTCGAGGGTGATCATGAGCTCGGGCTCGGCGGGGAAGTCGCCCGGCTTGGTGACCAGCTCCAGGCCGGGGAGGAACGAGTAGTGGGGAGCGACCACGAACGGTTCCGGCCACGACGACACCACGTGGTGGCCGGCGGCCGTCGCCAGGTGGTGGATGGCGAGCATGGAGCCGAGGGCGTCGCCGTCGGGGGTGTGGTGGCAGGCGAGGGCAAGGGTGCCGGTGCTGGCTTCGATCGCCGACGCGGCCCGGTCGAGGGCGGCCGCCTGGGCGTCGGCCTGGTCGGCGGGCGCTACGTCACTCGGCTGATCCACCATCGTCCCCAATCTGCAGGCCCCGAAGGATGTCCTCCACTCTGGCGCCGGCGGTGATGGCCGGGTCGGGATGGAAGACGAGCTCGGGGGTGCGCTTCAACCGTAGCTGGCGGGCGATCGCTTTCTGTAGCCGGACGCGGTGCTCGGCCAGAATGGCGGCCACCTTCTCGTCGGTCGTCCCGGGGCGGTGGTCGCTCCCCCGGCCGCTTCCATGGGCGATGGACGAGAACCACACCTTGGCGTGGCGCATGTCGGGATCGACCCTCACCCCCGTCACCGTCATCAGGCCCAGGCGCTCGTCGCCGATGAGCTCCAGCTCGTCGGCCACCACCTCCTGGACGGCGTGGTTCACCCGGTCGAGCCGCCCCGGACGACGTTTGCTCTGATCAGGCACTGGCGTCGACCCATTCAGTCTCGAACCGGGAGATCTCGACGTCGGCCCGGCTCCACACCCACCGCTCCACCGAGTCGACCACCTCCTGGGCGTGGGAGACCGTCGACGACACGACCGCCACGCCGATCTCCGCCCGCTGCCACTTGTCCTGGAAGTCGGTCTCGGCCACCGACAGCGAGAACTTGTGGCGCATCCCCTCCACGATCGGCTTCAAAACAGCGCGCTTCTCCTTGAGAGAGCGCGACGACGGGATGTGCAGCTCGATGCGTATGACTGCGACGTGCATGAGACCTACGAACGCGGGACTTCGCGCTCCTCGTAGGTCTCGATGATGTCGCCCGGCTTGAGGTCCTGGAAGTCGGACAGGCCGATACCGCACTCGAAGCCGGTGGCGACCTCCCGGGCGTCGTCCTTGAACCGCTTCAGCGACGTGATGCTGCCCGTCCAAATGACGACCCCCTCCCGGAGGAAACGCACCTTCGACCCCCGGGTGATGACCCCGTTGCGCACGTAACAGCCGGCGACGGCGCCGATCTTGGGGACCCGGAAGACCTCGCGGACCTCGGCCTCGCCGGTGACCACTTCCGTGTACTCGGGCTTGAGCAGGCCGACCATGGCCTTCTCGATGTCCTCGAGGATCTGGTAGATGATCTGGTAGGTCCGGATCTCGACGTCGTTGGTCTCGGCCAGCTCCCGGGCGTTGCGGTCGGGCCGCACGTTGAACCCGATGATGGTGGCGTTCGACGCGGTGGCCAGCTGGACGTCGTTCTCGGTGATCCCACCGACGGCCCGCATGAGGAAGGCGAGCTTGACTTCCTCCCGCTCCAGGCGCTTGAGGCTCTCGGTGAGCGCCTCCAGCGACCCGTGCACGTCGGCCTTGAGGATCAGGTTGAGGGTGGCCGTCTCGCCCCGCTGGATCTGCTCGAAGATGTCCTCCAGGCGGGCGCCGGAGCCGATGACCGAGCTGCTCTTGCGCAGGTCGGCCAGCCGGTAGCGGTGGGCCCGGGCGGCGGCGACGGTCTTGGCGATCTTGTCGTTGGGGGCGACGCGGAACTCGTCGCCGGCCCGGGGCACGTCGGACAGGCCCAGGACCTGCACCGGCGTCGACGGCGGCGCTTCCTTGACGTTCTCGCCGGTGTGGTCGATGAGGGCCCGCACCCGGCCCCACGCGGCGCCGGCCACGATGGGGTCGCCCACCTGGAGCATGCCCCGCTCGACCAGGACGGTGGCCACGGGGCCGCGCCCGACGTCGAGGTTGGCCTCGAGGACCACGCCCAGGGCTCGGCCCTCGGGGTTGGCCACCAGCTCCTCGACGTCGGCCACGACGAGCAGCTGCTCGAGGAGGTCGTCGACGCCGAGGTTCTGGAGGGCGGAGATCTCGACCATGATCGTCTCGCCGCCCCACTCCTCCGGCACCAGGCCGTGGTCGGAGAGCTGCTGGCGGACACGGTTGGGGTCGGCGTTGTCCCGGTCGACCTTGTTGATGGCCACCACGATCGGCACGTCGGCCGCCTTGGCGTGGTTGAGGGCCTCGATGGTCTGGGGCATGACGCCGTCGTCGGCCGCCACCACCAGCACCGCGATGTCGGTGGCCTCGGCTCCCCGGGCCCGCATGGCGGTGAACGCCTCGTGGCCGGGGGTGTCGATGAAGGTGATCAGGCGGCCGCCCTTCTCCACCTGGTAGGCGCCGATGTGCTGGGTGATGCCACCGGCCTCGGACGCGACCACGTTGGTCTCGCGGATGCGGTCGAGGAGGAGCGTCTTGCCGTGGTCGACGTGGCCCATGACGGTGATGACGGGCGGGCGGGGACGAAGACCTTCCTCGTCCTCGTCGTCGTCGTACCGGAGCATGCTCTGGAGCTCGACCTCCTGCTCCTGACCGGGGTCGACGAGGAGGACCTCGGCGCCGACCTCGGCTGCGAACAGCTCGATCATGTCGTCGCTCAGCGACTGGGTGGCGGTGATCATCTCGCCCTGCTGGAACAGGAAGCGGACGACGTCGGCCGCGGTGCGGTTCAGCTTGGGGCCCAACTCCTGGGCGGTGGAGCCGCGCTCGATGACGACCTCACCCTCGGGGACGGCCGCATCGGAGCGGGTGTAGGTGGTGGAGGGCGTTGCCTCCAGCTCTTCGAAGCTGCGCCTGCGCCGGCGCCGGCGCTGGGGGGGACGACGGTTGGCACCGGGTCCGCCGCCCCGGCCGGGGGGACCACCGCCGGGGCCGCCACCGGGGCCACGTCCGGCACCGGGAGCGCCGAAGCCACCGGGACGGGCGCCGCCGGGGCCGCCACCAGGGCCGCCGCCGGGACGGGGTCCGCCGAAGCCGCCGCCGGGACGGGGACCGCCGGTGCCTGCGGGACGGCCGGCACCGGGACCGCCGGTGGGACGGCCGGCACCGGGACCGCCGGTGGGTCCGCCGGGACGGGCCGCGCCGGGTCCGCCGCTGGGACGCGAGCCGCCGGGGCCGGCGAAGCGAGCCGGGCCCTGAGGGGCGGGGGGCGGGGTGCGACCGCCGAGACCGGGAGGCGGGGGAATGGGCTTGCCGCTGGCCGAGCGGGGCGGGCCACCGGGGCGGGCGCCGGGCGGGGGCGGGATGGCCTTGCCCGTGACCGACCGGGGCGGGCCCCCGGGGGCACCGGGTGCGGCGGGACGGGGCGCGCCACCGGGCGCGCCGGGGCGGGCTTGGCCCGCTTGGGTGGCGGGGGCGGCGGGGCGCGTGGGCGCGGTCGACGTGGGGGAAGAGCCGGGGCCGGCGGTGGCGGGGACGTTGGCGCGGGGGGCGGTCGGGCCGGAGCCGGGGGCGCCCGTCATCGGACCGGAACCGGGGCCACCACCGGGACGGCCGGAGCCACCCTGGCCACCGGGGCGACCGGGGCCGCTGGGGCCGGCGGGCGCGTCGGCGGGGCGGATGGGGGCCGACGGGGGGCCGGACGCGGCGGGTGACATCGGGCGGGACGGCGCCGAGGCGGGGGCGGACGGCGCAGTGGGCGCAGCCGGGGCCTGGGCCGCGGGGCGGCTCAGACTCGGGGTCGGAGGGGCGGGGGGCGGGCGCGGGACCGTCGGTGCGGACCGACGGGGCGGGACCGGACCCGATGACGGCCGGCGTCGGGGCGGCCGGCGTCGGGCCGGCTGAGCGTCGGGCCGACCCGTGTCGGGGCGGCCGGCGTCGGGGCGTCCGGCGTCGGGGCGGCGGCGTCGGGCCGGGGCGGGGCGGGGGAGCCGAGCGCCGTCGGGGCGGGCCGCGGGCGGGGCGCTGTGGGGGGCGGCCGATGCGGCCGCGGCCGGAGGGGCGGCGGGTGCAGTCGGGCTGGCCGGGGGTGCCGAGGCGGCGATGGCGCGGCGGCCGGTGGGAGCAGCCGGCCGGGGGGCGGAGGCGCCGGGGGTGTCGGCCGCGGGCCGGGTGAGGGACTCGCTCCCGGGGCGGGTGCCGGCGTCGGTCGGCGGTGGCGACGACGGCCGCGGGGCCTGGTCGCCGGGCGGCGGGACGGTGCGCAGTCTGTCCGTAGCCTTGGCCTCTTGTTTTTCGCCTGACCACCGTGAGATTGGCCGTAGGACTGGCCGTAACCGGGCTCGGGCTGCTCGCTGGCGGGGCGGCTGGTGATCAGCCGCAGGTCACGCTTGTGGGGCACGTCGTCGCGCGTCGACGGAGCGTCGGGACGTCCCGGCAGGGGTCCGTCCTCGGGGGGTTGCACGTCGCGGCGAAGTCCCTCGCGATCAGCCTTGCGGCGAACGCGATCAGCCTGGGCGTCCTCGATGCTGGACGAGTGGCTCTTGACACCGATCCCGAGCGCGATGCAAAGGTCGAGCGTCTCCTTGTTGGTGAGCCCGAGCTCGCGTGCAAGCTCGTAGACCCGGATCCTTGCTGCCAAGTGGTGAGTCAGATCCTTTCTCCGGCCGACGGCCGGTCCTGCTCCAAGTTTCCTATTCTCCCACGCCGGGCCAGCGACGTTCGAAGCGGCTCCACCGCCGAGCGGTCGACCTCGGTGCGCAGGGCCCGGGAGAAGGCCCTTTTCTTCTCGGCGGCGTCGACGCAGTCGGGCGACTCGGCGCACAACCACGCCCCCCGCCCGGGCAACGACCGACCTTCCAGGAGCACTCCGCCCGCCCCCGCCACCACCCGCACCAGTTCGTCGACGGGTGCCGTCCGCCGGCACCCGACACAGGTACGAACCGGGGTGGGCCCCGCCGCTATTCCTCCCCTTCCTTCTCGTCCGCCACGGCATCCCCCGGCGCCGTCGCCTCCGGGCTCGCCTCCTCTGCGCTCGCCGCGGCAGCCGGGGCCGGGGCCGGAGCCGGGGTTGCGTCCTCCGTCTGGACTGCCTCCGGCGCGGCCGCCTCGTCCTCCGGGGCCTCCGACCACGCTTCCGCGGTCAGCGCCTCGCCGCCCTCGGCCGGCTGCCACACCATCTCGCCGGCGTCGTTGGTGACCCATTCACCCTCGGCCCAGTCCTCGTTGGCGTAGGCCGTCTCTTCCTCGATGAGCTGGGTCTCGCTCTTGATGTCGACCCGCCAGCCGGTGAGCCGGGCGGCCAGGCGGGCGTTCTGGCCCTCCTTGCCGATGGCCAGCGACAGCTGGTAGTCGGGGACGATGACCTCGGCCGTGCCGGTCTCCTCGTTCACCCGCACTTCCTTGACCCGGGCCGGGGAGAGGGCCTTCATCACGAACTCGGACGGGTCCTCGGAGAAGGGGACGATGTCGACCTTCTCGCCCCGCAGCTCGTTGACCACCATGCGCACGCGGGCGCCCCGGGCGCCGACGCAGGCCCCCACCGGGTCGACGTTGTGGTCGTTGGACCACACCGCGATCTTGGTGCGGTGCCCGGGCTCGCGGGCCACCGCCTTGAGCTCGACCACGCCGTCGCTGATCTCGGGCACTTCCAGCTCGAACAGGCGCTTGATGAGGCCGGGGTGGGTGCGGCTGACCACGATCTGGGGGCCCTTGGTGGTCTTGCGCACCTCGACGATGTAGGCCTTGAGGCGGGCGCCGTGCTCGTATCGCTCGTAGGGCACCTGCTCCGCCTGGGGCAGCAGGGCCTCCACCCGACCGAGGTCGAGGAGGGTGTAGCGCTGGTCGTTCTGCTGGATGATGCCGGTGACGATGTCGCCCTCGCGGCCGGCGTACTCCTCGTACTTCATCTCCCGCTCCGCCTCGCGGATGCGCTGGAGGATGACCTGCTTCGCCGTCTGAGCCGCGATGCGCCCGAAGTCGTCGGGCGTGTCCTCCCACTCCCGGACGACGTTGCCGTCGTCGTCGAGCTCCTGGGCGTAGACGTGCATCTCCCCCGTGTCGGGGTCGATGGTGACGATGGCCTCCTCGGCCGCCTTGGGCATGCGCTTGTAGGCGGAGACCAGGGCGTTGGCGAGGGCCTCGAGGAGCGTCTCGACCGAGACCCCCTTCTCCCGCTCGATCACCTGGAGGGCTTCCATCAGCTCGAAGTTGGCCGTCATGAGGCCACCTTCTTCTTCGCCTTCGCCTGGCCCGGC
>CAWHIC010000008.1:0-117651 GCA_963829165.1 uncultured Acidimicrobiia bacterium
TCAAGTCACTCAGTCCCATGAGTGAGCGACGGCTCACGGGCCCCCGACCTCCTGGTCGAGGGCCCTTCGGCCGTTCCGGGGCTGAGTCTCCCCGACCGCCTCGTATGGCCGGTCGCCGGTCCGGCGGGCGGCATGGGGGCAGCTCGTGCTTGGTAGCGACCGTGGTCTGTAATCCTGTGTCATGACCGAATCGCATCCGCCCGTCCCGCTCGTGCCCCGCGAGGTGTTGTTCGGCAACCCCGACCGCATGAGTCCCCGCATCTCGCCCGACGCCGCCCGCCTGGCGTGGATCGCCCCCGTCGACGGTATCCTCAACGTCTGGGTGAGCCCCATCGCGGGTGGTGTGGGCGTGCCCGTCACCGAGGACCGCGACCGCGGCATCCGCTCGTTCTTCTGGGCCCACGACAACCAGCACATCCTCTACGAGCAGGACACCGGCGGCGACGAGAACTGGCGCCTCTACGCCACCGACCTCGTCACCGGCGAGACCAGGGACTGCACCCCGTTCGACGACGTCCAGGCCCGGGTCGAGCACATCGACAAGCACTTCCCCGACGACGTCCTCGTCGGCATCAACAAGGACAACCCCCAGCTCCACGACGTCTACCGCCTGCACCTGCCCACGGGCGAGCTGACCAAGATCGTCGAGAACCCTGGTTTCATCGGCTTCCTGGCCGACAGCCAGTTCCGGGTTCGCGGCGGCATGGCCCCCACCGAGGACGGAGGGATGGTGGTGATGGTCCGCGACGACGAGGAGTCGGAGTGGCACCCCGTCCTCGAGATCGACCAGGAGGACTCCCTCACCACCAGCCCCCTCGAGTTCACCCTCGACGGCAAGGCCCTGTGGGCGGTCTCGTCCAAGGGCTTCAACACCGGCCACCTCGTCCTCATCAACTGCGAGAACGGGGTGCAGCGCCTGGTCGTCGGCGACCCCGACTACGACGTGTCCGGCGTGCACCTCAACGCCGACACCAAGCAGCCCGAGTTCGTCACCTACACCAAGGACCGGGTGGAGTACCAGGTGCTCGACCCCAACGTGGTGGTCGACCTGGCCTTCCTCCAGTCGATCGGCGACGGCGACATGTCGCTCATCGGCGCCGACGACGCCGACAACGTGTGGCTGGCGGCGTACACCAACGACAACGGCCCGGTGAGCTACTACGCCTACGACCGCCGCAGCCAGGACAGCCGCTTCCTGTTCGACCACCGGCCCGACCTCAAGAAGTACGAGCTGGCCATGAACGAGCCGTTCGAGTTCGCCGCCCGCGACGGGCTCCAGATCCACGGCTACCTCCACTTCCCCCTGGGGCTGCCCCGGGAGAACCTGCCCACCGTCCTCATGGTCCACGGCGGACCGTGGGCCCGCGACACGTGGGGCCTCGACCCCCAGGCCCAGTGGCTGGCCAACCGGGGCTACCTGGTGGTGCAGGTCAACTTCCGGGGATCGACCGGGTACGGGAAGAACTTCGTGAGCGCCGGCGACCGGGAGTGGGGCGCCAAGATGCACGACGACCTGCTCGACGCGGTCAATGTGGTGGTGAACGACGGCTTCGCCGACAAGGACCGCATCGCCATCTACGGCGGGTCCTACGGGGGCTACGCGGCGTTGGTGGGCGCCGCCTTCACGCCCGACGTCTTCGCCTGCGCGGTCGACATCGTGGGCCCGTCCAACCTCAAGACGCTGATCGAGTCGATTCCCCCCTACTGGGCGCCGATGATCGCTCAGTTCCACACCCGGGTGGGCAACCCCGAGACCGAGCCCGAGTTCATGTGGGAGCGGTCACCCCTGTCGAAGGCCGACGACATCCGCATCCCGCTCCTCATCGCCCAGGGCGCCAACGACCCCCGGGTGAAGCAGGCGGAGGCGGAGCAGATCGTGGAGGCGTTGACGAAGCACGGCATCGACCACGAGTACATGTTGTTCCCCGACGAGGGCCACGGCTTCGCCAAGCCCGAGAACCGGCTCAAGTTCTTCGCCGCCGCCGAGCGCTTCCTGGCCAAGCACCTCGGCGGACGCTACGAGGCCGAAGCCGAGGCCGGGGCCGGGGCCGGGGCGGAGCAGGCGGAGGCGGTGCCGGCGGCGGCGGGACCGGCGCCGGCCGCGGAACCGGCCTCCCCGACCGAGGCCTAGAGGGCGCCTACTGGCCCAGCCAGATGTCGCAGCCGGACGTGTAGAAGGCGCCGTCGGACGACGATATGGCGACGGTGAGCGGAGCGCCGGTGCTGTAGCCGTCGGCGATGACGTCGGCCGGCTGCGGGGGGTACGTCTGGGACGACAGGCGGGCCCAATAGCAGTTCGGGCCGCCCTCGGTGCGGTAGGTGCCGGACGGGAGATCGATGTTGACCCGGTAATACCCCTCGCCGAACGACGGCTTCAGCGGCGGCGCGGTCGGCGGGGGCGTCGGCGGCGGAGTGGGCGGCGGAGTCGGGGGCGGGGTCGTGACGACGGTGCCGGGGCTGGTGGCGGGGCTGGTGGCGGCCGTCGCGGGGGTGGGCGAGCGGGTGGTGGCGGGAGCCGTCGTGCGGACCGCGGTGGTCGACGGGGACGATGTGGGGGTGGTCGACGTGGACGACGCGGGCGGCCTCGTGGTCACCGTGGTGAGCGGGGCCCGCTCCGTCGTGGGCACGCTCGTCCCCGCCGACAGCTTGGACGAGTCCTCGTCGTCACGGGTGACGACGAACACGACCGCGGCGAACACGACCACGATGAACCCGACCCATATCGTCCACTCTCGTCGCATGTCTCCGGGACCGTCCTTCGGGTCGGGCCAGCGATCCCAGCGTACGGCCCGTTTCTAGGAGAACACCACCGTGCGCCGGCCGAGGAGGAAGACCCGTCCCTCGGCGTGGGCCTTGACGGCCCGGGACAACACCAACCGTTCCAGGTCACGCCCGATGATCAGCATCTGCTCCGGGGTGTGGGCGTGGGAGACCCGGGCCACGTCCTGGTCGATGATCGGACCCTCGTCGAGATCGGCGGTGACGTAGTGGGCGGTGGCGCCGATGAGCTTCACCCCCCGCTGCCAAGCCTGGTGGTAGGGCTTGGCCCCCTTGAACCCGGGGAGGAACGAGTGGTGGATGTTGATGGCCCGCCCCTCCAGCTCCCGGCACACGGGCTCCGACAGGACCTGCATGTAGCGGGCCAGCACCACCAGGTCGACCTGGTGCTTCTCCGCCAGTTCGAGCAGGCGGGCGTCGGCCGCGGGCCTGTTCTCCGGCCCGGACGGAAGCTGTTCGAAGCCGATCCCGTGGCCCGTCACCAGGGCCCGCAGGTCGGGATGGTTGGACACGACCACCGGGATGTCGATGGCCAGCTCCCCCGCCCGCCAGCGGTAGAGGAGGTCGACCAGGCAGTGGTCGTACTTCGACACCATGACGATCACCCGCTGGCGCTGGTCCTCCCGCCGCACCCGGACGGTGGCCCCCAGCTCCGACGAGCGGGGCTGGAGGGCGTCCTCCACCCACACCGACGACTCCACCGGCGTCTCGAACCGGGTCCGCATGACGAACGTGTTCGTCGGCTGGTCGCTGAACTGGGCGTTCTCCAGGATGTTGGCGTCGAGCTCGACCAGGCCCTGGGAGATGCTGGCCACGATCCCCGGCCGGTCGGGACACACGAGGGTGAGGATGTGGACGGGCATCGCCCCAACTCTGCCGCGTTCTCGTCGGGCAGTAGACCCTGCCCAGGCGACGGCGTCCGTCGGTCCCCGCCGTGATTGCAGACCGGCCGACTGGCGGCTCCCGGTCGCAGCCGGCGGCCGAAGCGCGGCCCGGGGCCGGGGCGTCCGGGCGGATCACGTCCCTGGCGCGCACGAACCGGCGGACGCCGGCTGGCCGCGGAGCTGCCGGAGCGGGCTTCGTCGGCATGACCATCTTTGCCAGCGTCGGAGCGACAACTTGCCCGGACTGGTGGACGGACTTGGTCGTTGTCGCTTGCTTCGACGCTGGCGAACGGACTGTTGAGGGGTCAGCGGAACCAACGAGTGGCCGCCGGCTGGGGGCGAACTTGCCGGAGAGGCTGCTTCGGCATGACCACCTTTGCCAGCGTCGGAGCGACAACTCCCGGACTGGTGGGCGGGGCTGGTTGTTGTCGCTTAGACGCTGGCGAACGGACCTGTTGATGGATCACGTCCCTGGGGCGGTACGAACGGGTGGTCGCCGGCTGGCGGCGGAGCCACCGGAGCGGGTTTCGTCGACATGACCATCTTCGCCAGCGTCGGAGCGACAGACTGCTCGGGCTGGTACCTCGGGGCGGTCGTTGTCGCTGAGACGCTGGCAAACGGATCTCCCGACTTCCCGGAGGGACTTCGTCCATCGAGCGCTGCGGGACACCGTCCATGCATCGCTTCCGGATCCGGCGCAGCGATGGGCGGCGGCGCCAGGCCGGGCGGTCGGAGGACGCATGTCCTGGTTGCTCGGCAAGGCGACGGAACGCCCCCGTGGAGCCGCCTCTAGCCCCCGGTGACCGCCGCCAGAGCCTCACGGCGGGCTTCGAGCAGGCGGCGCTCGGCGGCGTTGGACGTGCGTTCCAAGGCCGCGTCGTAGGCGGCGAGGGCCTCGTCCGGGCGGCCCAGCCGCTCCAGAAGGTCGGCCCGGGTGGCGTGGAACAGGTAGTAGGCGTCGAGGCCGAGGCGGTCGACCTCGGCGAAGGCCACCGCCGGCCCGTCCATCTCGGCCACCGCGATGGCCCGGTTGAGAGCGACGACGGGTGTGGGCGACACGACCAACAGCTGGTCGTAGAGGCGGACGATCTGCGACCAGTCGGTGTCGGCGGCAGTGGCGGCGTCGCTGTGGACGGCGCTGATGGCGGCCTGGATCTGATAGGGCCCGGGCAGGTTCCGGCGCAGGCAGGCCCGCACCAGGGCCTGACCCTCGGCGATGAGCTCACGATCCCACCGCGACCGGTCCTGGTCGGCGAGGCGCACGATCGAACCGTCGGCGGCGGTGCGGGCCGGCCGCCGCGACTCGGTGAGCAGGAGGAGGGCGAGGAGGCCAAACACCTCGGGCTCGTCGGGCATGAGGTCGGCCAGCAATCGGGCCAGGCGGATCGCCTCCTCGCACAGCTCGCCCCGCACCAGATCGTCGCCCGCTGGTGGCCACGTAGCCCTCGTTGAACACCAGGTAGACGACGGCCAGCACCGGCCGCAGCCGGTCGGGGAGCTCGGCGTCGCCGGGGATGCGGTAGGGGATGTTGGCGGCCCGGATCTTGTTCTTGGCTCGCACCAGGCGTTGGGCCATGGTGGCCTCGGGCACGAGGAACGACCGGGCGATCTCCGGGGTCTGGAGCCCGGCGATCAGGCGCAGCGTCAGGGCCACCTGGGCCGCGGGGGCCAGCGCCGGGTGGCAGCAGGTGAAGATCAGACGGAGGCGGTCGTCCTCCACGGGGCCCACCTCCATCGGTTCGTCGGGCGTCTGCAGGAATGAGGCTTGGGCTTGACGGTCGTCGCGGGACGACTCCCGTCGCAGCCGGTCGATCGCCTTGTTGCGGGCGGTGGTGATGATCCATCCGGCCGGGCTGGGCGGGATGCCCGATTCCGGCCAACGTCGGAGCGCGACCACGAACGCGTCCTGGACCGCCTCTTCGGCGACGTCGATGTCCCCGAAGAGGCGAACCAGGACCGCAACCGCTCGCCCGGACTCGAGGCGGAAGATCCGCTCGATCTCGGGCTGCTCCGAGAGCACCCGGCTCAGCCGGCGTCGTCCTGGAAGGGTCGGACCTCGACTGCGCCGCGGCAGGCGATGGTGGCCTTGGAGGCCCATGCCAGGGCGGCGTCGAGGTCGGTCGCCTGGATGACCCAGAACCCGCCCAGCTGCTCTTTGGCCTCGGCGTAGGGGCCGTCGGTGGTGAGGACGTCGCCGTCCTTGGCCGTGACGACGGTGGCGGTCTCAGCCGGGTGCAGGCCACCGGCGAACACCCACGCGCCCTCGGCCTTGATCTGGGCGTTGAGGGCGTCGACGTCCTTGAACATCGTCTGCATCTCTTCGTCGGTGGCCTCGAAGCCATCCTCCATGTACACGGAGAGCATGTACTGCTTCATGGTCTTCCTCCTCTGTCGGCCGGCACCATGCCTGCCCTTCACCCTCTACACGAACGCCGCCCGTCGAAATCGACAGGACCCGGGTGATTCTTTCGCGACCGGTCCGACTCCAGGACCGGTTGGGTCTCCGCGGTGCGCAGCTTCGATCCCGACCGCCGCCGCACGGCCACCCTCGGATAGTGCGGAGAGTCGGGCGCGCGGCCAGCCCGTGTCAGCGGATGCCGGTGTCGCAGGTCACGGACACCGAGACGAACGATCCTGGCGGCACGAGGATCTGCGCCGGCTCGGCCTGGCAACCCCCTCCCGGACCGGCCGTGGCCGCCTCCGCCTGCACCGCGTAGGCGCCCGGGCCGACCGGAATCGAGAAGTTCCCGTGGTCGCCGGCCATCCCCTCGGCCACAAGGGCGCCATCGGCTCGGAGGAGTCGGATCCGGGCCGGACCCGGGCGGGGCGCGCAGGCCGGATCGGGTGGGATCCGCTCGACCGGGCAGACGGGGCCGAAAAGGACGGCGCCGTGGACGCCTGAGCCGTCAGCTGGTGGCCCGGCGTCGAGGGTCGTCGGCGTGGTCTCGATCGAGGATGCCGGGGCGGGGGGAGGCGTGGTCGCGATCGGCGGAACGGACACTTCCGCGGGACCGTTGGTAGTCACGTTTGGGGCCCGGATCGCCTCCGTCGTCGTCGAACCCGACGAGGCCGCGACCGACGCCGTCCCCTGGTCACCACAGCCCGCCACGACCACCATCGAGGAAACGACGGCGGCCAACCGAAGCAGACCGAACCGAAGGCCGACCGAGCGGAGGGGCGGAGACGTCATTCGTCGATGAGACGATCCGTAGGGCGCCGAAGTTCCCCACGAGCCACCCACTTGGTCGGGAAGGCGGGACTTGAACCCGCGGCCTCAGCGTGGCGTTTCGGTGTAAAAGCCCAGGTCAGAACGGGTGTCGGGCTGTCCGCTGGTGACCGCTGGGAACCGGCCGAACGCGAACGAATGTGGTCTGTTTGCGGTCTCTCCGGGTCACGAGTGGGATTCGGTGACGTCGAGCTCAGCGACGAGGCTGTCGTGCCACACTTCGTCGCGGCCTCGAACGTCGGCCCACGTCTGGCTGTCGTGGACGACACGCTTGGCGTCCGCCAACGGCAGCCGGAGCAACTCCACGGTGGCCTAGATGCAGTCAACCTTGGTGAATCCGTGGGCGCGGAGGGTCGTCAGGATCGCTTCTCAGCGGGCTCCGTCGTCCCACAGCCTCGCGGCGTGTCTCCTACTGATGCTGGGGTCCGCGCGAAGGACCCCGCCACTCGGTCGAAAATCGAGTAGGTCGCCAGCGGGAGCTTCGCCGCCATGGCGACCGCAGCGACCCAGCGATCGGCCTCATGATCCTTGGCGCCAAGGCCATGACCGGTCCGCACCGTCCAGGTTCGGAGATCGACGTAGGCCTCGGTTACCGCGTCCAGCGGAGGCACGACACGGGCACGGGAGATGAGGTGGTCGAGCACTCCTCGTCGTCGCGCACCCCAGCGAGCTACCTCGGCGCCAAAGCGCATCTCGGCGACGACCGTAAACGGAAGAACCCAGGCTGACTGTTCAAGGAGGGCCTGCCACCTTGCCTTGCGCTCGGAGGCCCGCTGACCGAGCCAAGCGCTGGCGATCATCGTGTCAACGACGACCGCCGTCACCATCTCTCAAGCGTCTTCGAGTATCCGGAAGAACTCGTCCTCGTCCTCGGACGTCAGGTCTTCGATCGCGAACCGACGCAGGTCGCCCATCGGTTCGATTCCCTGAAGAACCTCGGCGACGGTCGTCGGCGTCTTCGGACCGGTGCCGCGCTTGGCTGCGTTGTCCGACATGACACCTCCTTTGGGGGCTGGCGACTCTGCCAACGATACCGGGCTCAGGGAAGTCCGCCCCGCGATCTCGCTCCGACTTCCAGCAGGTCGCGTGGGCAGAATCGACAATTCCCGGCGCCCGGCGCGGCCGCCAGAACACCACTCTGCCCCCGACGACGGTGGTCTGTTTGCGGTCTGTGGCCTCCGCCGGCGCAACCACACCAATCTCGAAAGCGCCCTGACCTGCACCATTACTGGTCGGGAAGGCGGGACTTGAACCCGCGGCCTCAGCGTCCCGAACGCTGCGCGCTACCAAGCTGCGCCACTTCCCGTTGCCCAGCCACCTTACCCGACGGCGTCCGCCGTTCGACCGGGAACGGGCGACACCGTGAGCGGGCGATAGGCCTCGTCCTGGTAGATGCCGCCTTCGAGGAGGGTCTGCACCGCCTTGGCCAGGCGGATGGAGTCGAGGGGCTTGACGATCCACCCGTCGGCACCGGCCCGGCGGGCGAGGAACACGTCGGCCCGGCGGTCGAGCAACAACAGCACGGGTACGTGGGGGAGCCGACCGCCGCTCTCCTCCAGGCGCAGGTCGAGGCACGTAGCCATGCCGCCCATCTTGCCGACCTGCATGTCGATCACGACCAGGTCGGGGGTGGTCTCGTCGACCGCAGCCCGCACTTCCTTGCCCCGGGTGAGCTCCCGCACGTTGGTGGTGGGGTCGAAGATGGCGCTCACGACCTCGTTGCGCACTTTCACCGAGTCGCTGACGATGAGCACCTCGGCCATGGGCGGCAGGGTAGTCCTACGGGCCCTTGGGTAGCATCCCCAGTGTCTTCACCCGGCAACACCAGGAGGCCTTGTGCTCCGGATCGACCTTGAGGAGCGCGACGACTACACGATCTGTCGTCCCGTCGGGGAGTTGGACGCCTACACCGTCGGCCAGTTCAGGGAAGCCCTGGGCGAGCTGGCGGCGAGGCCGAAGCTCCTCATCGACATGTCCGACGTGCCGTTCGTCGACTCGGCCGGGCTGGGGGCGCTCATCGGCGGCATCCGTCGGGCGAGGGAGGTCGGGGGCGACGTCGCCGTCTGCTGCAACCGCCCCACGCTGGTCCGCCTCCTGCACACGACGGGCTTCGACCGCATCGTCACCGTCACCGACACGCTGGCCGAGGCCGCCCGCTCCCTCACCGAGGAAAAAGAGCAGGCCGGGATCGACGAGCACCGCCGGTAGGCAGCCGTTTGAAACGTCCGTAGCGTGGTGAAATACGGCCCGCGGCGACCGAATCACCACGCTACGAGTGATCGAAACCCGGCGGCACGGCCACGGCCGCCGCACCACCCTCGGCGAACAGATACCGGGCGATCTCGCCCATGCCGTCGAGGTCGTGGACGTCGGACGACAGCTCGGGCACTTTGGCCAGCGCCTGGGCCCTCACCTTGGCCACCAGCGACTCGATGTGGCTGCCCTCGGCCGCCGCCATCTGGGAGAAGTCGGCCGAGATTCTCGTACAACGGGCCCAACGGCGTCCCGGCCAGGGTCAGCGCCCGCTCCCGGTCGGCCTCGGCCAGGCCCGTCCCGAACCGGGGATGGGTGCGGTTGACGACCAGCCCCTTCACCACGATCCCCGATTGGCGCAGCTTGTCGGCGAAGAACCCGACCTCCCGCACCGCGTCCCGCCGGGGCGACGCCACCAGCACGAAGGCGGTGCCCGAGTCGGCCAGCAGCCCCCGCATCCGGTGCGAGCGGTCGCGGAAGCCCTCCTCCATGCCCTCGAACGCTTGGAAGAACGTGACCGCGTCCGACACGACCTCGGAGCCGACCACCTTGGAGACGGCCCGCAGGATGGCGGCGGTGGCGATGTTGATCGCCTTCAGCCCCGGCCGCGACGGCGCCATGAGGAACTTGTAGAACTTGTTGTCGATGAAGCCGGTGAGCCGGCGGGGGGCCTCGAGGAAGTCGAGGGCGTTGCGGGTGGGCGGGGTGTCGATGACGATGAGGTCGAAGCGCTTCTCGTCGTTGAGCTCGAACAGCTTCTCGATGGCCATGTACTCCTGGATGCCGGACAGTCCCTCGGCCATGTTCTTGTAGAAGCGGTTGGCGAGGATCGCCTGGGCCTGGGTCTGGCGGCGGGAGTACTTGGTGACGAGGGAGTCGAACGTGGCCTTGGTGTCGAGCATGAGCGCCCACAGCTCGCCCGGCCACGGACCGTCGACCTTGTGGGGCCAGTTGGGCAGGTTCTGCAGCCCGAGGGCGTCGGCCAGGCGCTTGGCCGGGTCGACGGTCATCACCACCGCCCGCCGTCCCCGACGAGCCGCCTCCAGGGCCAGCACGCCCGCCACCGTCGTCTTGCCCACGCCTCCCGGGCCGCAGCACACCACCACCGACCGGGACTTGACCAGGTCGGACAGCCCGCCGGCGGTGGCGGTCGCCGTCGCCGTCACCAGGACGTCCCGTACTTGGGGGCCGGCGCCGACGGGGACTTCGGCGGCGGGGGCGGCGGGCGCGGGCAGTCTGGCCACGCCCTCGACCAGGGCCGCGGCCAGGGTGTCGACGTCGCCGATGCCCAGGTCGACGGCGAAGATGGCGGGGAGGACGATCTGGGGCAGGTCGAGGGCGTCGGCCAGGCGGGCCATCTGCTCCTGCTGCAGCTCCTGGCGCCGCTGGCGGAAGGTGGCCGCGGCCCGCAGCACGTCGGCCTCCCCGTCGAACAGGCCCACGCCCTGCGCCTCGGCCACCTTCTCCGGGTCGGCGTCGAGGCCCTCCAGCATCGGGTAGAGGCCGTTGACGACCACCCCCGCCAGGGCGACGCCCACCTTGGTGCGCAGGGCGTCGGCCGTCTCCACCACCTCGTTGACCGGCGTCTCCTCGGGGATGGTCACGAGCAGGACCTGGCAGCGGGTGGGGTTGGTGAGCATCTCCAGCACCCCCTCGGCCTGGGTGCGCACCACCCCGCTGCGGACGATGTCGACCAGGGCCCGGGCGCTCATCAGGAAGCTGAGGGCGTGGCCGGCGGCGGGGGCGTCGAGGATGACGAGGTCGGCCGCCCGGGACTGCTCGAGCTGCTTGACCTTGCCCAGGATGAGGATGTCCTTGATGCCGGGGGCGGCGGTGGACACCACGTCGATGAGGCCGCTGGTGGCCAGCTTGCGGGCCACTTTCGACAGGGCGTGCTCGTCGAGGTACTCGAGGAGGGCCTCGTCGGCGGTGATGGAGCGGGCCTTGATGCCGGGGGCGAGGGTGCGCTCGGTGTAGCCCAGCAGGTCGAGGGATCCGAAGGCGGAGGCGAGGCCGCTCTTGCCCTCCAGCTCGACGATGAGCACCGACAGACCGGCGGACGCGGCCATGCGGGCCAGCGCGGCCGATACCGTCGTCTTGCCGACGCCCCCCTTCCCGGCGACGATGACGACTCGCGACTGAGTGACGAACTCGCGAGGATCCAACCCATGCGCAGACTACTTGCCGCCCTCCTGCTGTCGATGCTGGCCTTGGCTGGCCTGGTCGGCGCGGCCGCGGGAGCGGGGGCGCAGGACGCCGAGCCCGAGGTCGGCGCCGTCCACATCCTCGAGGTCAAGGGCCGCATCGACGCCATCGTGGCCAACTTCGTGGTGCGGTCGCTGGGGGCCGCCCAGGAGGCCGACGCCCAGGTCGTCGTGATCCAGATGAACAGCCCGGGGGCGTTGATCGACCGCCAGAAGCTCGATGAGCTGGTGTTTCGCGTCTCCCACTCGTCGGTGCCGGTGACGGTGTGGATCGGGCCGACGGGCGGACGGGCCTACGGAGGGGCCGCCCGCCTGACGGCCGCCGCCGCCTACGTGGGCATGGCGCCCCGAACCCGGATCGGACGGTTCGAGGGGGTCCCCGGGGGGCTGGGCCCCGACGCGGCCGTGGCCCGGGGTCTGGCCGACACCGTGGTGCCGACGATCGGCGAGTTCCTGGCCGACCTCGACGGCAAGGAGATCGGCGCGGGCGGCGGGAGCTGGACACGGCCCGGGTGGTCACCGCCTCCGACGGCGAGTCCCAGACCCAGGCCGCGGGCGAGGTCCGCTTCGGGAAGCTGCCCCTCACCGAGCGGCTGCTGCACGCCACCGCCAGCCCGTCGGTGGCGTACCTGCTGCTCGTCGTCGGGTTGGCCTTGATCGTGTTCGAGTTCTTCTCGGTCGGGATCGGGGTGGCGGGCGCCACCGGAGCGGTGCTGCTGGCCCTGTCCGCCTACGGCCTGGCCGTGCTGCCGACGACGCCGCTCGGCCTGGGTCTGGTGGCGCTGGCGTTCTTCGGGTTCTCGGTCGACGTCCAGGCGGGGGCGCCCCGGGCGTGGACCGCGATCGGCACCGTCGCCCTGCTGGTGGGGTCGTGGAGGCTGTTCGGCCAGGGCATCGACGTCCCCTGGCTGACGATGCTGGTGTTGGTGGTGTGCGTGGTGTTGCTCATGGTGTCGGGCCTGCCGTCGATGGTTCGGTCACGGTTCTCCACGCCCACCATCGGCCGGGAGTCGATGATCGGCGAGATGGGCGAGGCCCGCACCGCGGTCGACCCGGAGGGGACGGTCGCCCTGCGGGGTGGGCTGTGGCGGGCCCGCACCAACCGGGCCACGCCCATCGGCGAGGGCGATTCGATCCGGGTGATCGCCATCGACGGGCTCCTGCTGGAGGTGGAGCCGGAGGAGGGCGGGGCCAAGGACGCCGGCCACTAGTTCGTCCCCCGGGGATATCCACAGGCCCCGACCTGCGGTTTTTGCGCTTTGCCCCTTGTGGAGCCCCAGAACGCGGCGGTACGGTAGCAGGCCGAGGGGGAGAGGGGGCTGTGGGTGAAGCCGCAACGAATTGGCGAACTGTGGCAGCAACGAGCGGCCTGCAAAGGTCCGCAGTCGGTGGTCTTCTTTCCGCCGTCACACGTTGAGCGCAAGGACGAACGAGAGGGGCGCGAGCAGCGGGCCAAGTCGATCTGCGCCATCTGCCCGGTCCGGGCCGCCTGCCTCGACTACGCGATGTCGATCCACGAACCCCACGGCATCTGGGGCGGCCTCAACGAGGTCGAGCGCAAGCTGCTCACCACCACCTCCTCCCGCGCCGGCTGAGGCCGCCCGCGAATAATCGGGTCTAGATCGGCGGCAGCCTCGGGCCGGCTATGCGGACGTCGCCCCTTCGGCGGGTGACGCCGGTGGCGTCGAGGTGGGCCAGTAGCGGCAGGGCGTGCTTGCGGGTGGTGCCCAGGGCGTCGCGGACCTGGGCCACGGTGATCCCGGTGGGAGTCAACCTGAGGGCCGCGGCCAGCAGGCGGGCGGCCTCGGCGACGGCCGACGGGGCGAAGTAGACCCCGTCACGTTCGACTACCAGGCCCCGCCGGACCAGCTCGG
This sequence comes from uncultured Acidimicrobiia bacterium, assembly GCA_963829165.1. Classification (GTDB taxonomy): domain Bacteria; phylum Actinomycetota; class Acidimicrobiia; order Acidimicrobiales; family AC-14; genus JAXDMK01. Next base: position 13,220 of record CAWHIC010000008.1, read on the forward strand.
ACAGCTCGGCCCGGTCGACGCCGTCGGGGTCGGGCGGTGAGAACCGGCCTGCCTCCAGGGCAGCGACGTAGGGATGGTCGGCGAGGGGGTCGGCGGCGGCCGCGGCCCGGGCCCGGCCGCCCTCCACCACCACCCCGTCGAGGCGGGCCAGCACCGCCCGCCGGCGTTCGTCGAGACCGGCCACGTCGAGTCCCAGAGGGCCGGCTCCCTCGATCGCCGCCCGCAGCCCCGACTCCGCCGTGACGAGGGCCTCGGGCGCCACCACCCACCGTCCGACCGTGCGCTTGCCGCCGCTCGCCGGTAAGCCGCTCGAGCTCGTCGGCCAGCACCCATCCCCGCTCGGCGACCACCCGGTCCACCGACCGCGTGGGCCTCGCCCGGCGGGCCGCGAGCACCGGCGCCACGTCGAGCACCTCGCCGCCGCCCACCGTCTCGTCCCGTCCGCTCTCCCGCAGCACATAGCGGTCGCCCGGAAGGAGGGGCACGGCCACGGGCAGCCGCAGCCGGACCAGCCCGTCCTCGCCCGGCCCGATGCCGTCGGCCCCCGCCAGCACCCGCAGCGCGACCGGGTGCTCGCCCGAGCCCACGTACAGCTGGTACGCCCCCTTGCGGCCGACGTCGTGGCCGAGGGGGGCGAGGGTGTGGAGGGAGGCGTCGAAGGTGCGGGTGGGACGCCACTGCCCGGGCCGGACCAGGGCGTCGCCCCGTGACAACTCGTCCCGGGCCGCGCCGGACAGGTTCACCGCCACCCGGCTGCCCGGCTCCACCCGGGCCTGGGCCCGCTGCAGGCTCTGCAACCCTCGCACCCGCACCTTGCGGCCCCCGGGCGACGTGACCAGCTCGTCGTCGACAGTGAGGGCCCCGCCGGCCAGCGTCCCCGTCACGACCGTCCCCGATCCCTTGGCCGCGAACACCCGGTCGACCCACAGGCGGGGCCGACCCCGGTCGACCGCGGCCGGGGTGACGTCGAGCAGCCGGTCGAGGGCGACTCGTAGCTCCTCGACGCCCTCGCCCGCGGGCACGTCGACGTCGACCACCTCGGCGTCGGCCAGGAACGTCCCCTCCACCATGTCGGCCAGCTCCAGGTGGGCCAGCTCCCGGGTCTCGGCGTCGACCAGCCCGACCTTCGTCAGCGCCACCAGCCCGTGGCGCACGCCGAGCAGCTCCAGGATGCGGAGGTGCTCCTCGGACTGGGGCTTCCACCCCTCGGTGGCGGCCACCACGAACAGGCACGCCTCCACCGCACCCACCCCGGCCAGCATGTTCTTGAGGAACCGGACGTGGCCGGGCACGTCGACGAAGGCCAGCTGCCGGCCCGACGGCAACGTGGTCCAGGCGAAGCCGAGGTCGATGGTGAGGCCCCGGGCCTTCTCCTCGGCGAACCGGTCGGGGTCCATGCCGGTGAGGCCGAGGACGAGGGTCGACTTGCCGTGGTCGACGTGGCCGGCGGTGGCGACTACCGGCACGGCCAACCCTCCGAACCGGTGACGGTTACCGCCCTGTGAGGGCTGTCAGCGTCACCGGTTGGGATGGGGCGCGGCCACGCCCGCCGAACCGGTGACGGTTACCGCCCTGTGAGGGCTGTCAGCGTCACCGGTTGGGACGGAGCACGGCCAACCCTGCGAACCGGTGACGGTTACCGCCCTGTGAGGGCTGTCAGCGTCACCGGTTGGGATGGAGCGCGGCGATCCCGTCGACCAGTGACGCGCAGGGCCCATAGGTGTCCTGCGTAGCACCGTTCCCGCGGGCCCCGCCTCCTCCCGTCGCCTGCTTGACCGTCGGTGGGCCCGTTCGTACAGTCGATTCACAGGCGGCGGCGCGGGTGCGGTGGGATGGTCAGGCGATCGGGCCGGACAGGGCCCGAGTGAGGGGTCCGGTGGAACCGATCAGGAGCAAGGAAGATCTCATCGTCGCGCTGCGGGACGCGGCCGAGCTCGAGTCCCAGCTCATGTGCGAGTACCTGTACGCGGCCTATTCCCTGAAGCGGGAGCCCGACGCCACCTGTAGTGGGGCCGAGGCCGAGTTCGTGCGGCGGTGGTGCTCCACCCTCTACTTCGTCGCCCGCCAGGAGATGGAACACCTCTCCCTGGCCAACAGCATGCTCACCGCCATCGGGGGCCAGCCGTGGTTCCTCCGGCCGAACTTCCGGCCGGGACTGGTGTCGCCGTACTTCGCCGCCCCCACCCTCGCCCGCCTGGCCGCGCCCCACCTGAGCCCGGTCGACCTGCCCTACACGCTCACCCGGTACGACCTGAGCACCATCCAGCGCTTCGTCTGCGGGGAGAGCCCCCCGTTCGACGACCTCCCCCCGGGCATGAAGCCGACGTGGTGCTTCGAACCCGAGCGACGCCGACAGCGACGGCGACGGCGCCGCGCCGCCGACCCTCCTCGCCCCCAGCCACCTGGCCGACGCCCGCAACGAGATCGCGGCGGGCACGGTCCAGGAGCTCTACACCGCCATCGCCGACGCCTTCCGCACGCTCGACGACCTGTTCGTCGCCAACCCGCCCGAGGTTGTGATCCCGGTGGAGTACAACGTCTACGTCTTCCCGGTCACCGACCGGACGTCGGCGCTGGCCGCCATCGACCTCATCCTGCGCCAGGGTGAGGGGCTCCAGGGGCAGTGGACCTACGAGAGCCACTTCCGCCATTTCTGGGACATGCGCCAGGAGCTCGTCGCCCTCCAGACGGCCAACCCCTACTTCGACCCGTCGTACGAGCTGCTCCAGAACCCCCGGCGCTCCGACATCACCGACACGTTCACGGCCGAGGTGTTCGACGTGGCCAACCAGGCCTACGTCACCCTGCTCTACATGCTCACCGGGCTGTACGGCCGGTTCGTCCCGTCCGACCGGTACCCCCACCTGTCCACCGCCCTGGCCCAGATGACCTTCGCCCCGGCGATGACCATGTCTGTCCGGTCGCTGGCCGAGGTCCTGGTCCAGCTGCCGGTCGACGCGGGCGGGGGGCCCGCTCGGACCGGCCCGAGCTTCGACATCGACCGCGACGATCGGACGAAACTGCTCGACGCGGCATCGGACAGCTTCGGCGACATCGGGCTCTACCTGGGGCAGTGGAGCGACCTCACCGACGCCGTCGACCGCATCCGGACCAAGGCGGCGGCGGCCGACAGCCCGGTCACGGGCGAGCTGACCTTCGTCTACCAGAACGTCCACCGGATCACGGCCAACCTGAAGCGCATCTACCAGGCCGGCTACTACTCGAAGTTCGTGTCGATCTGATGGCCGCCATCGTCAAGTACCTCGAGGCCGGGTTCGAGGGCTACTTCATGTGCCGGCTGGCCACCGACCCCGATCCCACCAACGAGCGCCGCGGCCGCAGCGGCTACACCATGGCCCTCACCAGCGAGGGCCCGCTCGACCAGGTCATCCGGCTGCAGGCCGACGACCACCTCAGCCGCCACCTGCGCCGGCCGGGTGAGGCAATGGGCATCCGGGTCGGGGTGAACGTCCGCAACGTCCGGTTCGACGGCGCCCCGTGGGCCGGTTCGCCCAACCTGGTCGGCGCCGAGGTCCGGCTCCTGGGGAAGAACGACGTCTTCGCCGGACCCACCTTCGAGAGCCGCAACAACATCGTCGGCTCCGACGACTCCATGGCCTTCGCCGTCGTCCCCTTCCAGCTCGCCATCGACAAGACCGACGAGTCAGGCAAATCGGTGCTGGCCATCCGGGCCGTCGACCACCTCAACCCGGTAGACCCGAAGGAGCCCATCTGGCGGATCGACGACCCCACGATCTACGGCCGCCGGTTCCCCACCCACTTCGAGTCGAACTCGCCGGAGGTGGCCGAGGCCCTCGGCACCTTCGACTACTACGGCTATTTCCGCGACCGGCGCAACTTCCTGGAGGACCAGATCGACGGCCTCGAAACCGCCATTCGCGAGGGGACGGCGGGGCCGGACGCGGCGCTGGCGGTGCAGGAGGCGAAGTCCCGCATCTTCCAGCTGGAGACGTGGGGCGAACGGGTGCTCAACAAGATGGGCTTCCTGCTGCGATGGGACTTCGAGATCAACGGGAACCAGTCCGTCGAGGGCGACCTCGGCGGCACCGTCGACACCACCCAACCGTGGCCGGTGACCTTCTGGTTCGGCGGGTGGGACGGCGACCTGCTGGTGGGCTACATGCGCGGTTCCCTGTCAATCCCCTTCGCGCCCGACGGCCCACCGCTCTCGTAACGCGTCGCTCAGGCGCCTCGGGGAACGAGGCCGGCGAGGGCCTTGGCCACCACCGGGTCGTCGGAGGGGTCGACGGTGCGCAGGTCGAGGATGGTCTCGCCGTCGCGGACCCGGGCCACGATGGGCGGGTCGTGGGATCGCAACGCGGCGGCGTGGTCGCCCTCGATCGACAACCCGGCCGACGGCAGCTCCTGCCCCGGCACCGACCCCCCGCCCGCCACCGCCACCGTCGGGCAGACGGCCACCGGCGGGCCCCCCGTGTCCGACCCGGTGGCCAGGGCCAACGCCTCCGCCCGCCGCACCAGCGCCTCGACCGGCGTGGCCGCCATCCGCCAGAAGGGGATGGCCATACCGTCGCGGCGGAGGTAGGCCAGCGCCGTCTCCTGCAGCGCGGCCAGCACCAGCCCGCCGGGGCGCAGGGCTCGGCTCAGCGGGTGGCGGGCGCAGGCGGCCACCAGGTCGGCCCGCCCCGCGATCACGCCCGCCTGCGGCCCGCCCAGGAGCTTGTCGCCGGAGAAGGTGACCAACGCCGCCCCCGCGGCCAGGGTCTGCCGGGCCGCCGGCTCCCCCGCCAGCCACGCCGGGGGTCCACCGTCGAGCCACGGCGTGGCCGCGTCGAGCAGCCCCGACCCGATGTCGGCCACCACCGTCACGCCGAGCCCGGCCAGCTCGTCCACGTCGACCGACTCGGTGAAACCCACGATCCGGTAGTTCGACTGGTGGACCTTGAGGATGAGCCCGACGTCGCCCTCATCACCCGAGCCGGACACCGCCGCCCGGTAGTCGGCCAGGCGGGTGCGGTTCGTCGTCCCCACCTCCACCAGGCGGGCGCCCGATTGGGCCATCACCTCCGGGATCCGGAACCCGCCGCCGATCTCCACCAGCTCGCCCCGGGACACGACCACGCCCACGTCCCGGCCCAGCGCGGCCAGCACCAGCAACAACGCCGCGGCCCCGTTGTTCACCACGTGGGCCGCCTCCGCCCCACAGGCCCGGGCCAGGAGCGTGGCCGCGTGGTCGGACCGCGACGCCCGCTTCCCGCCCTTCAGGTCGATCTCCAGATTCGAGTAGCGCAGCGAAGATCCCCAGATCGGCGCCCGGCCCAGGTTGGTGTGCAGCAGGACCCCGGTGGCGTTGATCACCGGCTGCAGCAGGGCGGCCGCCACCGCCTCGGCCCGGGCCCGGGCGGACGACGGGTCGCCGGCGGCGATGGCGGCCCGCGCCGCGTCCACCAGCAGCGGGTGGGGGAGGTCGACGTCGACCAGGCTGCGAGCCAGAGCGTCGACCGACGGCGGTCGCGAAGTGGGCACCACGACCTGACCTTACGACCGGACGGGCCGTAGGATTCGACCCCATGGCCGCCCCCCCGTTCACCATGCCCGGCGGCATGCAGATCGCCAAGGCGGTGACCATGTTCCTGGTCGTCACCGTGGTGGCGCCCCTGGTCACCGCGGGCACGGCCCTGGCCGCCATGTTCTACCTGCCCTTTCCCGCGCCCGAGCTCCCCGACCCGAAGCCCAGCGTGGAGTCCCGGGTCACCCACGTCTTCGACTCCACCGGGGCCGAGATCGGCGTCTTCCGCCGCTTCGACACCAGCATCCCCGTCGAGCAGAAGGACATCCCCGAGATCCTGAAGCAGGCGGTGGTGGCGGCCGAGGACAAGCGCTTCTACTCCCACGGCGGCTTCGACCTCATGAGCGCCATGCGGGCGGCCTGGGCCGACTTCCGGGGCAAGACGGTGGTCCAGGGCGGGTCCACCATCACCCAGCAGTACATCAAGAAGGTCTACACGGGCGAGGAACGCACCCTGGCCCGCAAGATCCGGGAGGCGGTGCTGGCGGGCCAGCTCGACCGCAAGGTCACCAAGGACGAGATCCTCTACCGCTACCTCAACACCATCTACTTCGGCGGCGGCGCCTACGGCATCGGGGCCGCGGCCGAGTCGTACTTCCACAAGCCGGTCAACGAGCTCACCCTGTCGGAGTCGGCCCTCCTCGCCGGCCTCATCTCGGCCCCGTCCGACTTCGACCCCCGGGCCAACCCGGAGCGGGCCGAGTCCAACCGCCGCGACGTCCTCGACGAGATGCTCGAGCAGAAGCGGATCGACCAGGGCCAGTACGCCGAGGCCCGGGCCCAGGAGCTGTTCCTCGTCGGGTCCGACGGCAAGGCGGTGGAGGGCGAGGCGGCGCCGCCGAGCAATGCCACCCTGGTCCAGCCGCTCGAGCTCCAGTCGTCGACCCAGCCCTACTTCGTCGACTACGTGCGCCGCTACCTGGTGGCCAAGTACGGCGACGATCTCATCTACCGGGGCGGGCTCAAGGTGGAGACCACCCTCGACCCCCGCCTCCAGGGCCTGGCCGAGGCCAGCGTGGCCGACGCCCTCGACGGCACCGACCCGCCCCTCGAGATGGCGATGGTGTCGGTGGAGCCGGCCACCGGCTACGTGAAAGCCCTGGTCGGGGGGCGGGACTTCAACGCGTCGCAGGTCAACCTGGCCCTCGGCGCCTGCCCCGAGGACTACGAGGTGCCGGCCGGAAGGCCCCATCTGCCTGGCCGGCGGGGGCACCGGCCGCCAACCGGGCTCGGCGTTCAAGCCCTTCACCCTGGCCAAGGCGTTCGAGGAGGGGATCGGGCCCAGCCGGGTCTACTCCGGCCCCGGCAGCTACACCGTCCCCAACTGCACCGGCACCGACTGCACGGTGGGCAACGTCGAGAGCGGCAGCTACGGCAGCATCACCCTGCGGGAGGCCACCGTCCACTCGGTGAACACCGTCTTCGCCCAGCTCATCGGCGACGTCGGGGTGCCGGAGACGGCGGAGATGGCCCACCGCCTGGGCATCACCATGGTGGCGGCGGACGGTATCCAGGCCAACGGCGACCCCTACGGGATCAGCCTCACGCTGGGCGCGGCCGAGGTGTCGCCCCTCGACATGGCCGCCGCCTACTCCGTCTTCGCCAACCGGGGCAACCAGCTGCCCCCCACCCCGATCCTCAAGATCACCGACGCCAAGGGCCAGGTGATCGAGGACAACACCAAGCGCACACCCACGCGGGTGCTGTCCGAGGTGGTGTCCGACAACGTCACCGACGCCCTCAAGGGAGTCGTCACCAGCGGCACCGGCACCGGAGCCGCCATCGGTCGACCGGACGGCACCGCGGGCAAGACGGGCAGCGCCGACGAGAACCGCGACGCCTGGTTCGTCGGCTTCACCCCCGCTCTCTCGACGTCGGTGTGGATGGGCTACAGCGACACCAACACCCGTTCCCTCTTCAACATCAAGGGGGTGTCGAAGGTGTACGGCGGCACCATCCCCGCGGCCACGTGGAAGGACTTCATGGGGGCCGCCCTCGAGGACGCGCCCAAGGCCGACTTCCCCAAGGCGGCCCCGCTGGCGGGCGACGTCACCGCCGGCGCCCGCCGGGCCCCCGTCGACATCACCCCCAAGGGCGGGGTGCAACCGGTGGCGGTGGCGCCGCCGGTGACGCTCTTCCCCAACCCCACCACCACCGTGCCCACCCCCATCTTCACCCTCCCGCCGCTCTTCGGCACCACCACCGTGCCGAAGCCGACGACGTCGACATCGCTCGACCTCTTCCCGAACGGGGTGGTGCCGGGCCGGCCCTAGCGGCTGGCCGTCCGGGCGAGGGCGTCAGTCGGGGGAGGTGGTGGTCGTCGCCCCGACGGTGGCGTTGCCGCCGCCGCACGACAGGACCTGCCCGCAGCTGGACCGCATCGGGACGGCCACGAAGATGCGGTCGGTGCCGACGTCGCCCGGGTTGAACTCGTGGGACGCCATCCCCAGCACCTCGCCCTTCTCGTTGATGAGGGCCCCACCCTGGCGGCGGTCGTCGGTGGAGATGTTGTGCTGGATGGCGGTCGACGACGACGACAGGATCTTGCCCGGCGCCAGGCCGGCACCCTCGGCGGCCAGGAACACCCGGTCGTCAGGCTTGCCCTCGGGGTTCTCGGTGGCCCACAGCAGGGGTGGGGCGGCGCGGGGGATCACCAGCAGGGCCAGGTCTTTGTCCTCTTGCCACGTCCAGAGGGTGGCGGTCGACTCCGACCCACCGTTGCGGACCACCAGAGGGGGCCCGGGCAGGCGGGTGGACGCCCGCACCGCGGCGAAGGTGGTGAGCAGATAGCTCTGGCCGCCGAACGACCCGGCCACGATGGCGGACGCCTCCACCGGCCGGCCGGCCTCGTCGAGGGTGCTCACCCGCCAGATGGAGGGCGCCACCCGGTCGCCGAGAGCCTCCACCGACAGCGTCTGGACCTTGGTGGTGGTGGGCTGCTCCGACGGGCCGACGGTGCTGACGGTGACGTCGGCCACCGGCTCCGGCCCCGTCGGATCCTGGAGGGTGACCTTGCCGCCCTCCGACTGGGTGTAGATGTAGCCGCCGATCAGCCCGATCGTCACCGACAGGAAAAGGACGATGACGATGAACCCGGGCACGCTGGGCGGCCAGAGGTGGCGTTGGATGAGGCCGTTCCGACGGCGGCGCGGGGTGGTGGGGTCGGCCCGGGTCTGGGCCGGACTCGTCCACTGGTCGTAGTCCAGCGGCATCGGTAGGACAGTACCGGGCGTACCATGGAGGGCGTGGTCGTGTTGCTCGCCCTCCTCTTCATCGTCCTCCCGATCATCGAGCTGGCCGTGATCATCCAGGTCGGGCAGGCGATCGGCGTGCTCAACACCATCGCCGCCCTGCTGGTGGTGAGCTTCGTCGGCGCCTGGCTGGTCAAGCGGGAGGGCATGAGCGTTTGGCGCCGCTTCCAGCAACAGGTCGCAGATGGGCGTGGTGCCGGCCAAGGAGATCGGCGACGGGGTGCTGATCATGCTCGCCGGGGCCCTCCTCATCTCCCCCGGCTTCGTCACCGACATCTGCGGCATCCTCCTGCTGCTTCCCCCGGTGCGAGCCGCCGTCCGCAGCGCCGCGCTCTACCGGGTCGGCCGCAAATTCATCAAGGTGGAACGTGGCTGACCTCTCCCCGGGCGTCCCCAACGCCCTGCGGCCCCTCATCCGCCGCATCGTGTCCCCCACCGGGACGAACACCTACCTGGTCGGCATCGACGAGATCGCGGTGATCGACCCCGGCTCGGCCGACCCCGACCACGTCGACGCCATCGTCGGCTGTGGTGGCGACCGCATCCGGTGGGTGCTGGTCACGTCGACGGCGCGGGGCCACGCCGAAGGGGCAGCCGCGGTGGCCGCCCGCACCGGGGCCGAAGTCCTGGGCTTCGGGGCCGCCAACGGGTTCACTCCCGACGTCGAGATCGGCGAGGGCTACGAGCTGGAAGCCACCGAGTTCCGCCTGCTGGCCCTGCACACGCCCGGCATGGCCGTCGACCACCTCTGCTACCTGCTGGAGGACGACCGCATCCTCATCGCCGGCGACCTCGTCCGGGGCGACGACTCCGGCGACGGCCTGGCCCTGCCCGCCGAGCTCGATCCCGCCGCCTGGCTGGCGTCGATCGAGCGCCTGTCGAAGCTGCGCCCTCCGCTGCGCGGCATCGCCCCCGGCCACGGCCACTTCATCGACGACGCCAAGGCCGCCCTGGCCCAGGAGCTGCGCGCTGCCTGACGGCTGAGCCGGTGGGCGCCTGGTCACCTTGAACCGGACCTGCGGAACTTCGGCATCCGGATCACCCCCATGACGATGCCCCCAGGCGGGCGAGAGGTGGGCACAGGGAGATCGTGTCGCTCCGGACGCCGCCACCCTGCGCTCCCAGAGGGTTCCTCGCGCCGAAGTTCGGTCGCGCGAGGTCGCTCGCGCGAACTCGATGTACACTGTCGCGGCGCGAAGGGCGGAGACTAGGTTGGGGGGGTCCGAGGTCACCCAGCGCGTGTCTGCGGTCGGCGCCATCCGATCGTCGTTCGCTGTAGCGCTAGTGTTCCGAACCGGCAGCATTGAAGAGCGGGAGCGCGGATGCCAATCTTTGTCACAAGACAGGAGAAGTTCACCGCTGGGCACCGGCTCTACAATCCGAATTATTCCGACGAGAAGAATCGTGCGATATTCGGCAAGTGCTCGAATCCCTCAGGCCACGGCCATAACTACACGATCGAGGTAACAGTCGGAGGCAGGATCGACACCGAAACTGGCTTCGTGATTGACCTCAAAATCCTCGCTTCGCTCATTGACAAGTACATCCTCGCCGACGTCGACCACCGCAATCTCAACGTCGATGTCCCCTGGATGACCTCCAAAATCCCGACGACCGAGGTGATGGCGGATACATTCTGGAATCGGCTTGAGCCACATCTCCCACCCGACACCCTTTGGAGGGTCGTCGTAAAGGAAACCGACAAGAACTGGGCCGAGAAGCGGAGAGACCCCTGACCTCCCGCCCCGCCCAGTTCGGGCCGGCAAACGCCACCGGCACGGGCCATCTCCATCAGTGACGACGGCCGGTTAACTCTTGAGCGAAAACTCGCCCCCATGCGATGTGAGCGTCGTCACAGGCGCCAGCCGCGGGATCGGTCGCTCCACCGCTCTCGCCTTGGCCGCTTCGGGGTTGCACGTGGTTCTGGCCGCCAGGTCGGAAATTGCGCTGGCGGAGGCCCAGTCGACAATCCGCGCCCGAGGCGGTCAGGCAACCGCGGTTCGCTGTGACGTCGGAGATCACGCAGACGTGGAATCCCTGTTCATCGCGGCCGGAGAGATCGGTACGATCCGAAGTCTCGTGTGCGCCGCTGGGGTGCTTATCAAGGGTTTCGTCGAAGACCTTGCCGTCGACGAATGGGAAGGAAGCATTCGGGTGAATCTCACCGGCACCTTCCTCTGTTGCCAGCAAGCGTTTCGGGCGATGAAGACTGCCGGATCTGGAGGGTGTATCGTTACTATCTCGTCGCTGTCGGGGGTGTACGCCACCGAGAAGTGGCCAGGACTGGCTGGTTACAATGCTTCGAAGAGTGGGATCGTAGGACTAACTGAGTCCCTGGCACTGGAGGGGAAGCCTCACAAAATTGTCGCCATCTGTGTGAGCCCTGGGGCGGTCGACACTAAAATGCTCCGAGACGCAAATCCCGATCTCCGGCCCGGTCTTGGTCCCGACGATGTCGGGACATTCATCGCCGAGCTCCTGGACATTGACCTACGGCCGATGAGCGGCGCCAATGTGCCGCTCTTCTCCAACCTGTGACGCCGGATCATGACGCTCTTGTCCGTCATAGTTCCCGCCCGGGACGAGCAAGACAACATCGGTCCGTGCCTTTCGAGCCTTCTTCTTGCCGCGGCCGGGTTGGATTGCGAGATCGTCGTCGCCGACGACAGGTCGACCGACCGCACCGCCGCGATCGTTCGTTCGATGCCTGGCGTCAGGTTGGTCGACGTGCCTCCGTTGGCTGCCGGTTGGTGTGGTAAGACTCACGCTTTGGCGTTCGCCGCACCCACCACCAGCGGTTCGTGGATCCTCTTCACGGATGCAGACACCCGCCACTCGCCGGGAAGCCTGCAAGGAGTCTTGGAGCGTGCCGGGGAGTACGATCTGTACTCATTGTCTCCCGAACAGGAGACCGTTACCTGGTGGGAGCGCGCCGTCATACCGAGAGTCTTTGCAGAGTTGGAAAGGCTCTTCAGCTACGACGACATCAATCGGCCCGACTCGGAGGTGGCGGCGGCCAACGGTCAGTTCCTCTTGATCCGGAGATCTGCCTACGACGCTCTTGGTGGTCACGGCGCGGTTGCGCGCGAGTTTCTCGAAGATCTAGCCCTGGCTCGGTTGGCAAAGCTTTCGGGATTCCGAATTCACCTCGGCCCCGGCAGTGGCGTGGTCAGAACGCGCATGTACAGCCGGTTTCCGGCAATGTGGCACGGTTGGACGAGGAACCTGTTTCAGCTCTACGGGCAGGATTCTCGGAACATGCTTCGTGCGGCCGCACGACAGGCTGTGGATCTCCCCGGCGGTCCCTTGCTCTCAGTGCTGCTCGTCAATAGCCTCATACGTCACCGGTGTCATCTTGCCTTGACATGGAAGGGACGCGAATACCCTGCCCTGAGTCCTGTGACGGACCGACCCGCAGCGGGTGGTGGGACCTGTCCGACGGGACTCCAATGACGCACCCCATTCGCCCCGGGAGCGTTCATTGACCGATGCCATCGGGATCAGGGTGACGTTCACGGCGACGAAGTATCCGGAAACTCTCGCCTTTTTTTCGAGCCTGGGCTACGCGGTAGAGGCGTCCTGGGACGAGCCGGCGTCGTCAGGCACCATCTTCACCCTTGGCGGTGCGACTCTCGAGGTCTTGGCCCCCAGCGCCGATGAAGCGCCGCTTCTCCCGCCCTGCTTCGCTCTTTGCATCGAGACAGACGAGGTGGACGACCTCTGTCAGCGGCTGCGCCGACAAGGTGTGGCGATTACGAATGACCCCACCGATCAGCCCTGGGGTGAGCGCCGCCTATCCATCACCGACCCGAACGGGATCATCATCAACTACTACAGCACCATCACGGTGGGCCATGAACCGTAGAGACGGGCCGCAGACTCTCGCCCAGGGTGAGGTTGCGATGAGGCAGCCGAGTGGCGAGTCGTCCGCGACCAAGAACGGCGGTCGACCAGCAGCCCAGATCGTCCGAGGCGAAGCCGTCGTCGACTTGGCCGCGGCGGAGTCGGCGGTCGCCGATCTCCTGCGGGCACTCGGCCACGACCCGACATCGGCAGGACTGGCCGACACCCCGCGGCGCGTCGCGGCCGCCTACGAGGAGTTGCTGACGCCCAGGTCCTTCATCCCGACGACGTTCGCCAACGATGAGGGCTATGACGAGCTCGTCATCGCGACCGACATCTCGTTCACCTCATTGTGCGAGCATCACCTCCTCCCATTCCGCGGTGTCGCTCATCTCGGATATCTGCCGGGAGACCGCATCCTCGGGCTGTCAAAGTTGGCCCGCGTCGTGGAGCATTTCGCGCGGCGGCTCCAGGTGCAGGAGCGCCTCACCGTCCAGATCGGAGACTGGCTCAACGGGAACCTGGCCCCGAAGGGAATCGGGGTGGTGCTCGACGCCGAACACTCGTGCATGACCATGCGAGGGGTCATGGCCTGCGGCAGCCGTACTGTCACCTCGTCGCTCCATGGCCTGATCCGCGACGACCCCCGCTCCCGAGCCGAGTTCCTGGCCCTTGCTCGACGCCGCCCCTAGGTCACGACGGTTGCGTGTGCGGCACCGACCCGCGCCGTGGCCCGATTTGCGTCGGGACACAGACGTCGACGCCCTCGAAGGGTTGCCGCACGGAAGATCAGCGCGGTGAGAACCGCCGGCGAACAGCCCCGCTCGATCATCTCGGGGCGCCAGAGGTGGGATGTCAGGATCCTACTTGGCCGCGCCAGCGTGGCCGTCCTCTTGGAGTCCGCCCTGCGGGAACGACACGGCGTCGGTGTCGTCCAGGCGAACCCCGTCACTGGCCGGTTGCTCGTCTACCACGATCAGACCCTCAGCAGTGAGGCGCTGGGCCAGCTCATACGCGAAACGCTGTCACAGATCGTCCCCCGGCCTGCGACATCGAGGCCGTCGTCGCTCCCAGGACCCACTGTCGTGTCGGCACGGGCGACACCAGCGCGGGACAGGACGAAATCGCTGGCACTGCTGGGGGGCGGCGGGGTCGTCGTCGCGTTGTCGGCGCCCCTTCGACGATCGCGTTTCGTACGCATCGGGGCCGCGGTGTCGGCGGTGCTCCTCGTCGCCCGGCGAGCATGGCGACGAACGAAGCGATCCTCGGACCTTCTCGAAGGATCGGCCCATCCCATACTTGAGATGCTGGGGCGACGCCGACCCCAATTCTATCGCGCCGCCGTGCTATCGGTTCTGGGACAACTGCTGTACATGACCCCAGTTCTTGGCTTCGCGTGGCTGTTTCTGGTAATCAACACCGGGACGAGCGTGTCGCTCGTGCGCATTGGCCTCATGAGCGCCGCCAGCCAGCTCTGGGTCCTGGCAGGAGTCACGATGGCCGCGTGTACCCTGAGCGCAGTCGTGCTCTTTCGGGACCAGGTGGAGTGGCGGGATCTGGCCCAGCGCGTGCAGCACGATTGGCGGACCGAGATGTACGCCCACGTCCAAAGGGCTGAGCTCCAGCACCTAGAGGGCGAGCGCACCACCCGGTTGGCGAGAATCCTGACCGATGACATCGACCACCTCGGTCACTTTCTGTCCGGCTCAGCCGATTATCTCATTCGAACCGCAACCGGCCTTGCGGTTCTGATCCCGGTATTCCTGTACTTCGCGCCCGGCATAGCGTGGGTCGCACTCCTGCCGATAGTCGTCCTCGCGTGGTTGTCTCTCCGTTATCGCCGCCATATCGGTCCAGATCTGGTCGTCAGCAACGAACAGCGACAACTGCTAAACAGCCAGCTGGTCAACAATCTCGAGGCGACCGTCACCATCAAGAGCTTCGGTGCCGAAGCGTACGAGATCGATCGAATCGATCGGCTCAGCGTCGCCTACTCGCAGAGCACCCTCAGGGTTGGTGGTCGGACGTCAGCCTATGCCCAGACCGTCCAAGCATGCGCCCTGGCATCGTATGCGGGAGCTCTACTCTCAGGAGGTCTGGCCGTACTGCGGGGGACGCTCACGTTCCCCGTTTTCAATGCCGTTGTGGGCCTCCCGCCCATTGTCCTCTTCCAGCTCCCGGGCCTCGGGGACGCGGTCGACGACTACCATCGGGCTCTCGCAGCGCTTCACCGGGTCAGTGGTCTGCGCACCCTTCCGGTGGAGTCAGGGGAATCCGGCCTCCGCCTCACCACGGCGACGGTCGAGGGCGAGATGGTGCTCGAACAGGTGACTTTCGCCTATCCAGGACGTGCTCCTGTTCTGCAAGACGTCTCTCTCCGCATCGCCGCGCGAAAGACAACGGGCATCGTCGGAGCCACGGGCGCGGGGAAGACGACGATCGCCAAGCTCCTGCTTCGCCTACAGGACGTGGATTCGGGCCGCGTGCTCCTCGACGGAGTCGACGTTCGGGACTTGCGCTTGGGTGACGTCCGGGCGGCGATCGCATTCGTGGGCCAGGACGCGTTCTTGTTCGATGGAACAGTCGGGGACAACATCCGCTACGGCACGTTTGACGCGGACGACGAGTCGGTCGCTCGTGCGGCACAGTTGGCCGAGGCCGACGAGTTCATCGAACGGTTGCCGGCGCAGTATGAGACTGTGATCGGAGAGCGGGGCCTGACGCTTTCTGGGGGTCAGAGGCAGCGCGTGTCTCTCGCTCGCGCCATTCTCAAGTCTTCCCCGATACTCATCCTCGACGAGGCGACGTCGGCCCTCGACAACGAAACAGAGGCTGCGATCAAGCACGCATTGGTGGAGTTCGCTCGGGACCGAACCCTCGCCATCATTGCTCATCGATTGTCAACGATCCAACATGCCGATTGGATCTATGTGTTGGGGGAGGGCGGCAGAATAGTCGAAGAGGGGGCGCATGACTCCCTGCTCCACATCGACGGGGTCTACGCGTCCCTGTGGCGCCTTCAGGTTGGCGAGGCGCTGTCGTGACCCGCGGCGCCACCCCGTCGGCGATGCAGTCGGCCGGGTCCGATGGAATTGACGGCTCGTCCTCCTCGGTCGTCCGCCCGGCCTGATTGCGGGTCGGTCGGATGCAGCCTGGGCCGGGAGGCTCCTGATGGGCCGTGCGATTCCGCTCCCACTTCGGCAGCGATATCCTGGAAGTCCTCGATCATTCCTGCCGCAAATCTCCTTGCCTGGAACGAAGCCCGGATGCCGGCTTTCGCCGTGCGCCGAAGGACGGGCTTCACAAATGGGCCAGCCACAACACCAGCAAGGAACGTGACGGCAACCCCTGATTTGCGAAACAATCGGGCCATTCTCGGGCCTCCACCTTCCTGAGCAGAGTGGCCTGGATCTCGTGACGAATGGCTCGCCGGCCCAGACGGGAAGCACACCAGGCTAGAGCGTGAATAGCGGGGACGTCGAGAGGTGAGGCCATCGACCGTTCGGTCGACGACGACTGGTGGGCAGCCCGTTCTTGGATAGCGGGTCGCGTCGGCGTGAATCGCAGTGAGTGATCGATCAGAGACTGCCGGTTGGTGTTGGATCATCGGAGCGCAGGGTGAGCCCGGCGACGATGCCGAGGCTCGGCGCGCGGGCCAGGTCGACCAGCAGGGCGATGGCGTCGGCCCGTCCACGGTTCGCCCGCCCCTGAGAGACGCGTCGGATGGGTCATCCCCCCCTGTGGCAGAATCGAGACGCAGAAAGAACGAGAGGAGTCATGGGTGGCTGATGTGTTGGATAGCCCGGAACAGGTTGGACGGGCGGCGGGAGCCCTCGGCGGCTTTTTGTACGGCGCCAGGGCAGGGACGCTGGTGTCCCCAGTCGTGGGCACCTTCATGGGTGGGGTTCTCGGGGCATTGGTCGGATCGGGGCTCGGTGCCCCGATCGGTCGAGGGGTGTCCACCGGCGCAAAGGTGATCGCCCGGAGCGTGAACAACATCGACTCCGGCGCCCGCCAGACCGCAGCCCCCCGCGCCACACCGAAGTAGGCCCCGGGCAGCCCGTCGTGCCGGGCTGCCGAAGCTCCGTTAAGCGTCCTCGAGTCTCTCGTCGGCGTCGGCTCTCGCTTCGGCCGCGAGATCCTGGTAGTCAGCCGCCGCCTCTTCCGCGAGGACGCGCAGACGGAGTCCCGCCCCGACCGACGCCCTCAGCGCGCTCCTGAACATAGGCTTGACGTGCGGCGCGGCTATGACACCGGCGACGAAGGGGACCACCGCGATTACAACGGGCCGGATTCCGGCCATGACATCCACCTCCACGTCTCTGGGGCACGTCTCTGGGCGCACTGCGGCTCGATGAGCCGCCGATGGCCACCTTAGCGAAGCCACTGCATCGGCTCGGTTGCCGGGCCAGCGTGCGCTGACTAAACTGATTTGGTCGTGTTGCCGGTTCTCCTCCCAATCCTCGGTCTCGCGTGGAGCGTGCGCACGTGGTCGGCCCAGCACGAAACCGACGTGCGGCGCGAGCGGGACAAGCATGCGGCTCTGTACGGTAACCCGTTTCTCCTGGCGTGCGACGAACTCCAGAGCCGTATCTACAACCTGCTTTCCGACAAAACAACCATCGGCGTTCTGAAGGCCCACTATGCGGATGCGGAGTATGCCGAAGAAACCCTGTACCTAGTCCTTCAATACTTCGGCTGGGAACGGCACGTCTTCCGATATGGGCCGTTCAGCCTTGATCCAGACGTCATTCGGCTGACGGCTCGCATCCGAGATACCTTCGCGACGTCAAAGCGATTCCCTCTCGGTGCCTTCTGCTTTTTCCGAACGGAGCAGCGCGCCTTGGGCGAGAGTGTTATCGAGCAGGTCGCCACTGAGGCTGGGGTCACTCAAGAGACGATGCTATTCTTCAGCTTCCGCGAAAGCTTGCAGCATGCGCCGCTCTCCGAAGTGAAGGCCATCGGAGACACTCTGAAGGCCCTGAGGTCCGCCACCAACGGCGACGATCTCGAGGGTCGTGATCGGTTGGCTCAGGTCCAGAATCATCTTGTCGACTTGGTCGACTATCTGGAGGGTCAACTGGGCGTCACGCTGAGCAGCTTCTCTCGCGGAAAGCTCCCTCTCGTCGCCACCAAGACTGCTCCCGCCGCCGCCAAGGTACGAACAACGAACGCGGCCAGCAAGAAGACGGGGACCACGAAGGCCGCCAAGACGCTGGGAACTGAGCCCGGCCCAAAGTCCGATGCCACGACGCTCGAAGGGGCGCCTCTCGAGGCTGCGTCGCCGTGACCGGACATGGCCAAGGTCGAGCCTGACCCCGGCTGAGATCCGTTCCTGCCCGAGGGCTGAGCGTCCCTGTACAGCGGGTAAATCGCGCGGAAAGTGAGTATCCACCACCACTACCCGCGCGAGGTTGGGTAGGCCATGTCTCTGCGCGGTAGGCCTCAGGCCCGGGAGCGGAACACGCTCCAGCCGCCGGGACCGACGGCGGCGGCGGCAACGAGCAGCACGATGCCGAAGATGATCTGGCCCTGGAGCAGCTGCACGACGCCCACGATGGCCAGGATGACGGCGACGATCCACAAGACGGTTGCGTTCATGGCCGGTACGTACCGATTGGTGGGATGGGTGAAACACGGCCTCGCCCGGGTACACCCGCAGCGCCAACCCAACCAACTGCACACCGCCTCCCGCCGTGTGCCGCAACGTCGGCATGTCGGACATGACTGCACAACTCTGCCGGCGACCGCCGCTCAGCCCAGCGCCTGTTCCACCGCGGCCAGCATGCGGGCGGTGCAGCCGGCCATGTCGACGGGAGGGAGAAGGTCGTCGGCGATGCGGTTGGCGATGGCGGCGAACACGGACCCGGCGGCGCTGTCGGGCGACGCCACCGAGAGGGGGGTACCGGCGTCGTTGGCCAGGCTGACGGCGGGCTCCAGGGGGATGCACCCGAGCAACGGCACGCCGATGTCGGTGGCGAGCGTCTGGCCGCCGCCGACACCGAACAGGGGGTAGGTCTCGCCGTGGTCGCACGTGAACGAGCTCATGTTCTCGATGACGCCGAGCACCTTGAGGTACGACCGGCGGGCCATGTCGGCCACCCGCACGGCCACCTTCTGGGCCGCCACCGCGGGCGTGGTGACCACCACCATCTCGGTGCGGGGCAGGAGCCGACCGAGGGCCATCTGCACGTCGCCCGTGCCCGGGGGCATGTCGACGAGCAGGTAGTCCATGGGGCCCCAGGCCACCTTCACCAGGAACTCCTCCAGCGCCTTGGCCAGCATCAGGCCCCGCCACATGATGGCCATGTCCTCGTCGTCGACGAGGAAGCCCATGCTCACGACCTTGATCCGGCCCGACCCGACCGGCACCTCGAGGGGGCTGATCTGACCCTTGTCGGTGGCCTCCAGCCGGCCGCTCAGGCCCAGCATGCGGGGGACGGAGAAGCCCCAGATGTCGGCGTCGAGGACACCCACCGAGAAGCCCCGGGCGGCGAGGGCCGACGCCAGGTTGACGGTGACGCTGCTCTTGCCCACCCCGCCCTTGCCGCTGGCGATGGCGATGATGCGGGTGGTGAGGGGGACCTCGGTCTCGGGGGCGTGGTCGGAGGCGTGCTTGCGGGCCCGCTGCATCACCGCGCTGCGCTGGGCCTGGTCCATCTCCCCGAACTTCACCGTCACGCCGGTGACGCCGGGGATGCCCCGCACCTTCGACTCCACGTCGTCGCGGATCTGCACCCGCAGCGGGCAGCCGGAGATGGTGAGGGCGACGGTGACGAGGACGAATCCGTCGTCGGCGACGTCGATGGCGTTGACCATCCCCAGGTCGACGATGTTGGCCCCCAACTCGGGGTCGACGACGCCTCGCAGCGTGGCCCGCACGTCGTCTTCGGTGGGGACGGGGGGCATGCCCTGGATTTTACCGGTCTGGCCCGGTAATATCCACCTGATGGCTGTCACCAGCGGTAGTCCCCGGCTCGACGTCCTCAAGGCGCTGGGCGACAACACCCGCTACGCCATCTACCTGGAGCTGGCCCGGGCCGGGTCGCCCCGCTCCACCGCCGACATCGCCGAGTCGCTCGGCCTGCACCCCAACACCGTGCGTCCCCACCTCGAGCGCATGCGCGACGTGGGGTTGCTGCAGGTGGAGGCCGACGGGCGGGGTTCGGTCGGTCGGCCCCAGCACCGCTACGCCCTCGCGCCCGATGCCCCTTCGCTCGGCCTCGAGCCCCCCGCCTTCCCCCTGCTGGCCCGCATGCTGGCGCCCCTGGCCGCCGCCTCCGAGCTCGAGCCCGACGACGTGGCCCTGGTGGGCGCGGAGGCGGGTCGGGCCATGGCCGCGGCCGGCGGCACCGTCCCCCGCAAGGCGTGCGTCGAGGCCGTCACCACCATGCTGGCCGAGCTCGGGTTCGACCCCGCGGTGGTCGCCAACGACGACGTGGCCACCATCGCCTTCACCCACTGCCCGTTCGCGGCGCTGGCCGCAGCCCACCCCGAGGTGGTCTGCCACCTGCACCGGGGCCTCATCCAGGGATACGTGGAACAGATCGGCGGCGGGAGCGTTGAAAGGTTCGGAACGCTCGCCGATCGCGACCCCTGCCAGGTCGAGCTCTCTGTCCGTTAGAATTATCACCGTGCCATCCTTTTTGGCCAGGATTTCGTTTCAGGAGGAGTAGGGATGATCACCCTCACCGATAGCGCCACCACCAAGGTCCAGGAGCTCATCAAGGCCGAGGGCAACGACGATCTGGCTTTGCGGGTCGCCGTACGTCCCGGCGGATGCTCGGGCTACAGCTACGAGATGTTCTTCGACACCGAGTTCACCGCCGACGACAGCGTCGTCGAGCTCGGTGGCGTGAAGGTCGTCGTCGACGCCGCCAGCGCCCCGCTGCTCACGGGCGCCCAGCTCGACTACAAGGACGGCCTCCAGGGCGCCGGGTTCGCCATCAACAACCCCAACGCCACCCGTAGCTGCGGCTGCGGCTCCTCCTTCAGCTAGGCCTTCAGCTGACAACGCCGATCGGGCCCTACCGCCCGGTCGTCCGAGCCGGAGAGTGGCTGGCCGTCTCCGGTCAGATCCCGGTGGCGGCCGGCGTCATCGTCGAAGGGGGCGTCCCCGAACAGACCCGTCAGGTGCTGGCCAACCTGGCCGCGGTGCTGGCCACCGAGGGTGCGACGCTGGCCCACGTGGTGAAGACCACCGTCTACCTGCGCCACATCGACGACTTCGCGGCCATGAACGCGGTGTACGCCGAGGTCTTCGGCGATCACCGTCCGGCGCGGGCCACGGTGGGCGTCGCCGGGCTCCCGATGGGGGCCCTGGTGGAGATCGACGCCTGGGCCTTCGTGGGCTGAGCGGGCTATCCGTACTTTTCCACAGGCTCCGGGGTAGCATTGGCGGGCGCGAACTGAGGGGGACGGCATGACCCGCCGCCAGGCTTCCCCGCCTGCTCAACGCTGGTTGTTGGTGATTCTCGCCTTGGTCGTGGGCCCGTGGCTCGGACAGGGCGTTGCCTTCGCGTACTCGATGTCGGTCAACCCGCAGAGCGGACCTGCGGGCACGCAGGTCACCGTGATCCTCTCCGACTTCGGGGCCGGCTGCGTGGTGACCTTCGATGGAGCTCCGGTGGCCGGGGTCAGGGGCTGTGAGAGCGAGACGACGCTCGTCTTCGACGTTCCGGCGGACGCGTCGGTCGGGAACCACGAGATTCGGGCCGACGGGGTCGTGGCCGAGGGGGATGGGCCCACCCAGAGCCTGACCTTCCGGGTGACAGGGACGACGCCGACCGCCGCCCCCACCGGCTCGCCGCCCGTCTCGATCTCGGTGGCCGACGTGGTGGTGGGCGAGGTGGGAAGCCCCACCACGGTGGCGGGCGCGGTCACTTCCCCTGCCGGGGGCTCCGTCCCGACGCCCTCGTCGCCCACGACCGCGGCGCCGGTGGGCGCGGCTGCCGCCAGGCCAACTGACGTGAGGCCGGCGGCGGCGCCGAGGTCGGCCGGGTTCGCCGTCGGCTGCCAGCCGGGCCAGGTGGCGCTCATGCGCTTCGCCGTCGCGCCCCGTCAAGCTCGGCCGGGTGGCGCCGTCACCGGGTCGACGTCGTGGGGATCAGTGGGCACGTGCAGCGACGTCCGAGCCCTCCGGGTGATCCTCGACGGCAAGACCGTCCCCGGCGTCCCCCCGGCGGCGGGCACGTCCGGCCAGTTCGAGATGAGCATTCCCAGGGACGCCAAGGCCGGCCCCCACAGCCTGACCTTGGTGGCCGACGACGACCCGTCGGTCGTCGTGGCCGCCGTCGCCTTCCAGGTGGAGAAGGCCAAGGGGTCCTCCACCGTGCTCCTGGCGGCGGGCGCCGCTGGAGCCTTGACGCTGCTGGCCCTGCTCCTTCTGGTCCGGCGGCGGCGCCGGAAGCGGCGGCTGCGGCGGCTGCGGCGGGGGCCGGAGCCGGCCGACGACGCCTGGGCCGACGACGGGAGCGGGGGAGCCGGCAGCGGGTGGGGCGGGGTCCTCGACGTGCCCGACATCGCGGGCGAGTCCGATCCCGAACCCGATTTGGCCGTCGCCCCGACTGCGGTGATGGTCGTGGAGGACCACCCCACCATGCCCGTCGTCCCCTTGGTGGTCGCCAGCGGGCGCCACGGGTCGTACTACCTCCTCGAGCGGCAGAACCCCCACGCCCCCCGCCAGGCCAACGGCAAGCGAGGGTGGTACCGCGACCGGCGCACCCAGCCCATCCGCGGGATCGTCGTCGACACTGTCGAGCCGCACACCGCGGGGGCGGCCGCGTCGGAGATGGCGATGGGCGAGCGGCCGGCCTCGGCCCACGTGGTGGTCGATGCCGACGGGGCCCTCGCCCTGCTTCCCGACGACGTCGTCGCCACCCACCGTCCGGCGCACGACGAGTCCACCCTGGTCATGCTCCTCGCCGGCGTCGGGGCCGACCCCGTCACCGACGAGGTCGTGCTCCGCCACGCCGCCGGCTGGGCGGCGGCCAAGATGCGGGAGCACGCCATCCCCGCCCGACTGCTCACGGACGATGAGTTCGAGGCGGGCCAGCCCGGCCTCCTGGCGGGCGACGAGGCCTTCCTCTGGCACCGGATCGTGAACCTGGTGGACGAGGCGGCGCCCGCCGAGACGCAGACCTTCGACGCCGTCGGGGCGGCCGAGGCCGTCGTCGAAGCCGCCGTCGAAGCGGTCGAGGAACACCCCGCGGGCCACGCGGGCGTCGCGGCCCCCGCCTTCATCGACGCGCCGACGGCCCCCATCGCCCCCACCACTGCCGCGCCAACCCCGCCCGGAGCTGGTTCACCCCCGCCTCCGCCGCCCGCCTTCACCCGGCCGACATCGCCGGCGCCGCTCGAGCCGTCCGTGCCGGTCCCATCCGCCTCCGCCGAGTCGGTGCCGCCGATGCCGCCCGCCTCCGCCCGGTCTGCGCCGTCGGCCCCCTCCGAAGCGTCTCCGCCCGTCGACGCGTGGATGACCTCGCCCACCCCGCCCCTGTCGTCCGCCGTTGCCCCCGACCTGATCGACCCCACCCCGCCCGTCCCGCCCGCCGATTCCGACCCTTCGCCGCCGGCGCCGCCCGTCCCCCCCGCCTCATCGACCCCACCCCGCCCATGCCTCCCGCCGTTTCGAGCCCCTCGTCGCCCGTCGCCCCCCGGGTGACCGACCCCACCCCGCCAATACCTCCCGCCATTTCCGACCCTTCGCCGCCGGTGCCGCCCGTACCCCCAACCGTGGCCGAGCCGGCGCCGCCCGTGGTCAGCCGACTCCGGCCGCCGTGGGCTCCACCCGAACCGTCTCCGCCCGTGTCGTCCCCCTCGGCCGGCGGACGCATGGCCGACCATGCGCCGTCCGCACCGCCCATCCAACCGACCATGGCCGACCCTTCGCAACCTTCGCCGCCCGCACCGCCCGTCCAACCGACCATGGCCGACCCTTCGGCGTCCGCACCGCACGTCCCGCCGACCATGGCCGACCCTTCGCCGCCTTCGCCGCCGGTCCGGCCCGCTCCGCCCGCCGGGCCCGCCACGCCGACCGTGGCCGACCCTGCGGCGTCCGCACCGGCCGTCCCGCCGACCATGGCCCACCCTGCGCCGCCTTCGCCGCCAGTCCGGCCCTCGCCGCCCGCGCCGCCCCTCGAAGCCGACCTTGGCCGACCCAGCGCCTGCGCCGCCGGTCCGGTCCGCTCCGCCCGCCGGGCCCGTCATGCCGACCATGGCCGACCATGCCCCGCCTTCACCGCCGGTGCCGCCGGTTCCGCGGACGCCGTCCACGCCGTTGCCGGCCGGATTCGTGTCGCCCCCGCCTATGCCCCCGGCCTACACCCGGCCCCCAGCGCGGGCCCCGTACAAGCCGCCGGTCCCGTCGGCATCGGTCGACGCAGCCCCGAGTCTGGCTCCGACCGCGCCGCCCCGGCCTCGGCGGGCGTTGCCGACGCCGGACGAGCTCATTGCCCAGGTGTCGGCCGAGCCGACGTACTTCCTGATCGAGCACGAGAACCCGCACGCCACCCTGCGGGCCAACGGCCGGCACGGGTGGTACTACCCGACCCGGTACGGCGGGATCCGGGCCGTCGTCCTCCACACCGTCCCCGGCCACTCCACCGCCGACGACATCGCCGCCCACATGGCCATCGTCGACCAGCCCGAGGCGGCCCACGCGGTGGTCGACCCCGACGTCATCATCGACCTCCTCCCCGACGACGCCACCGCCCTCCACGGGGTCCGCTCCAGCTCGGCCGCCATCGACCTGGCCCTCGCCTACGACCCGTCGGCGTGGGGCCGCGATCCCGGCCGGGAGGAAGCGCTCCTCGTGCGGGCGGCGACGTGGGTGGGCGTCCGGGCCGTCCGCCACGGGATTCCCGTCCGGCGCATCACCGTCGACCAGTGGCACACCGGCCAGGGCGGCATCGCGGCCAACGCCGACGTCGACGCCGGACCCGACTTCCCGTGGGACCGATTCCTCCAGCTCACCGCCTGGGTCGCGGGCCGGGTGGCCGCCACCCAACCCGCACTTACAAACCCCAGCGAGACTGTCCGAAGCGGTATCCGACCGACCTGACGGTGTGGATCAGCCCGGCGTGCTCCTCGGTGAGCTTGGCCCGCAGCCGCCGGATGTGAACGTCGACGGTACGAGCGCCGCCGTAGTACTCGTAGCCCCAGACCCGTGACAGCAGCATCTCCCGGGTGAAGACCTTGCCCGGGTGGGTGGCCAGGAACTTGAGCAGCTCGTACTCCATGTAGGTGAGGTCGAGCGAGCGGCCGGCGATGGCGGCCTGGTACGTCTCCAGGTTGAGGATGAGCTGCCCGTACTCGATGAGCTCGGGGCGGGTGCCCCGTCCGGTGCGCCAGAACAGGTGCCGGAGCCGGGCCTCCAGCTCGCCCGCCCGCAGGGGCAGGACGCAGATGTCGTCGAACAGGTCCTCCCGCAGCTCCAGTTCGGCCAGCTGGGTGGCGGCCACCAGGAGGAGCAACGGCTCCAACGGGATGTCGCGTTTGCGCAGGCTGCGACACATGGCCAGGCCGCCCTCGGCATCGTCGTCGGCACAGATCACCGCACCCGACCACCCGTCCTCCGGCTCCCGCTTGACGGCGTCGTCGGGCGTGGTGGCCGGTTTCCACGGATAGCCGGCGGTGTCCAGGACCGCGACCACCAGGGGCGGGGGCGGCTCTGGGAAGAGCAGCAGCGATTCCATCGGGTTTCGGTCCCCTCGCCTTAGAGGATCGGCAGGTAGCGGTCGATCTCGAACGGGGTGACCTGCGACTTGTAGGCCTCCCACTCGACACGCTTGTTGCGGATGAACCACTCGAAGACGTGCTCACCCAGCACTTCCGGCAGCAGCTCCGACTTCTCCATGCTCGCCACCGCCTCCTCCAGCGAGCCGGGCAGGGCCTCCACCCCCTCCGCCAGCCGCTCCTCGGGGGTCATCTCGTAGAGGTTGGCGGTGAGCTCCGTCGGCAGGTCGTAGCCCTGCTCGATGCCCCGCAGGCCGGCGCCGAGGATGACCGCGAAGGCCAGGTAGGGGTTGCAGGCGGGGTCGGGGGAGCGGAACTCGATCCGGGTCGACGACTGCTTGCCCTTCTTCGCCCCCGGGATGCGCACCAGCGCCGAGCGGTTGTTCCGGGCCCAGGCCACGTAGACCGGCGCCTCGAAGCCCACCACCAGCCGCTTGTAGGAGTTGACCCACTGGTTGGTGACGGCGGTGATCTCCCGGGCGTGGTGCAGCAGCCCGGCCACGAAGCCCTTGCCCACCTTGGACAGGTGGGTCTCGTCGCCCGGGTCGCTGAAGGCGTTGACGTCGCCCTCGAACAGCGAGATGTGGGTGTGCATCCCCGATCCCTGCACGCCGGCGAGGGGCTTGGGCATGAACGAGGCGTAGACGCCGCGCTCGAGGGCGATCTCCTTCACCACCAGCTTGAAGGTCATGACGTTGTCGGCCATGGTCAGGGCGTCGGTGTAGCGGAGGTCGATCTCGTGCTGGCCGGGGGCGTCCTCGTGGTGGCTGTAGCGCACGGGGATGCCGATCGACTCCAGGGCCAGGATCGTGCGCCGGCGGAGGTCGGTGGCCACGTCGACGGTGGTGAGGTCGAAGTAGCCGCCGTAGTCGATGGGGTTGGGCTGAGGCGGGCCGTCAGTCACGCCCTTGAAGTAGAAGAACTCCATGTCGGGGCCGACGTAGAAGGAGAAGCCCAGGTTGCGGGCCCGGTCGAGCGCCCGGCGCAGGACGTGGCGGGGGTCGCCCTCGAAGGGGGAGCCGTCGAGGTTGGTGACGTCGCAGAACATGCGGGCGACGGGCGCGTCCTCGCCCCGCCATGGGAGGAGCTCGAAGGTGTTGGGGTCGGGGTGGAGGAGCATGTCGCTCTCCTGGACCCGGCTGAAGCCGTCGATGGCCGAGCCGTCGAAGGTCATCCCTTCCTCGAAGGCGTTCTCCAGCTCGCCGGGGACGATGGCGATCGACTTGAGCTGGCCCAGGACGTCGGTGAACCACAGGCGGATGAACCGGATGCCACGCTCCTCGACCGACCGGAGCACGTAGTCCTGCTGACGTTCCATGGCCGGTATCTTCGCAGCCCCTGAACCCCCCCTGAGCCGGCCGACCTGGTAGTTCACACCCCGTTCATCAAGACGCAACTATTGGGAAACTGCTGCCCGCGATGGTTGCTCGTCCGTCCGCAGAGGCTTACGAAGGGGGAACTCGTGCAGCAACGCAGCCCGGCCGACGTCCTGGCGATGTTGAAGGACCAAGACGTCGAGTACGTCGACTATCGCTTCTGTGACCTGCCCGGGCTGGTGCAGCACGTGAGCGTCCCCGCTACCCAGATGACGGAGGCCGTGTTCACCGACGGCCATGGCTTCGACGGCTCGTCGATCCGGGGGTTCCAGCAGATCCAGGAGTCGGACATGATCCTGATCCCGGACCCCAACACCGCCTACATCGACCCCTTCCGCACCCGCAAGACGCTCAACATCCACTGCTTCGTGCACGACCCGGTGACGGGCGAGCCCTACAGCCGTGACCCCCGCTACGTGGCCAAGAAGGCGGAGGCCTACCTGGCGTCGACGGGCGTGGCCGACCGGGCCTATTTCGGCCCCGAGCCCGAGTTCTTCATCTTCGACGACGTGCGCTTCTACTACCGGGGCAACACGTCGTTCCACCTGGTCGACTCGGTCGAGGGCACCTGGAACACCGGCCGCGACGAGGGTCCCAACCTCGGGTACAAGCCCCGCACCAAGGAGGGCTACTTCCCGGTCCCGCCCATGGACCACTACCAGGACCTCCGCTCGGAGATCTCGTCGACGCTCATCTCGTTGGGGATCCCGGTCGAGCTGCACCACCACGAGGTGGCGTCCGGTGGTCAGGGCGAGATCGGCATGCGCTTCGACACGCTGCTGAACATGGCCGACAAGCTGGTGACCTTCAAGTACGTGGTGAAGAACGTGGGCAAGGCGTTCGGCAAGACGATCACGTTCATGCCCAAGCCCCTGTTCGAGGACAACGGGTCGGGCATGCACACCCACCAGTCGCTGTGGAAGGGCGACGACCCGTTGTTCTACTCGGAGACGGGCTACGCCGGGCTGTCCGACGTCGGGCGCTGGTACATCGGGGGGCTGCTCTCGCACGCGGCCGCCATCTGCGCCTTCTCCAACCCCACCACCAACTCCTACAAGCGGCTGGTGCCGGGCTACGAGGCGCCGGTGAACCTGGTGTACTCCCAGCGCAACCGGTCGGCGTCGTGCCGCATCCCGCTGGCCCAGAAGGCGCCGAAGTCGAAGCGGGTCGAGTTCCGCTGCCCCGACTCGTCGTCGAACGCCTACCTGGCCTTCGCGGCGATGATGATGGCTGGTTTGGACGGGGTGATGAACCGCATCGAGCCGCCCGACCCGGTCGACAAGGACCTCTACGACCTCCCTCCGGAGGAGTTGGCCATGGTGCCGCAGGTGCCGTCGTCGCTCGACGAGGCGCTGCTGGCGCTGGAGGCCGACGGCGACTTCCTCCGGGCGGGCGGAGTGTTCACCGACGACGTCATCGACACCCACATCGCCTACAAGCGCGAACACGAGATCGACGCCTTGCGGTTGCGCCCCCACCCCTACGAGTTCCACCTGTATTACGACATCTAATCGGGACATCTGACGCGACAGGCCGCTGACCTGCGCAAACGTGGGTCAGCGGCCCGTGCCGCTTCGGTACCGGTGCCGACCTTCTGTGTCGGGTCACGACAGGCCGGCCAGTCGGTAGAGAACGAGGGAACCGGCGACGGCCACGTTGAGACTCGAGCCCCGGCCCACCATCGGGATCTCGACGACCTCGTCGATGAGCGGCCACACCTCACCCGGCACACCATCGTGCTCATGGCCCAGCAGGATGACCGTCCGCTCCCGGGCCGGCTCCAGCCGGCAGAGCGACGTCGCATCATCGGCGAGCTCGACCGCGACGATCCGACTGGTGGACCGCTGGCGCTCGATCCAGGCCGGCTTCGACCGGTCCAGCCAATGAATGTGCGGGCGGCGGACGAGGGTGTCGCCCCGCGCCAGCGAGCGTCGGTAGTGAGGGGAATCGGGCACCGCCATGCACGCGCCGACGGCGTCGCACGTCCGCAGGAGCGTTCCGAGGTTGGCGTCGTAGGCCACCCACAGCGGCGCGACGATCAAGTGGTCCCAGCAACCGTGCTGCCGGCGGCGGCGCTGGCTGCGAAGCTCGACGGGGCGGGACTTGGCACCCGGGGTCACCGGGCGGGCGAAGATCTCCTCGTAGGCATGATGGGCGCTCTTGGCGGCGGCGCCGGCCATCGACAGTCCCCGGAGGGAGTTGGTGACCGAAATGGTAGGCGTGGTTGCGACTCCGTCGGTCGGCGCAGCCGCCGGGATAGGGCTTCCGGGCGTGAGTGGGTAGCCGGCGCCGCCGGATGGACGCTCCCCTCGCCGTGTTCTGCAGCCCAGGAAACGGCTGATCGGACCGTACTCATCGGGGAGCGCTCGCCTCGAGGCCGCCGATGAACCTTGTCCGGGGCCGGCGATGCCGGGAGGGCGGCCGTCGTTCGACGAGGCCTTGGCCGGGCTGCAAGGCGCTCGATTGCCACGTTCATCGATGTCCCGCGCCTGGCTCCCCGCCGGGGGCGCTCACCACGACAGGCGGGCCGTTCACCCGCGGCTCCACGGCGGCGGCGTTCCGGGGATGACGGCCATCCTCGGGTGGGACGAGGGCCCGTTTGCCCCGGCCCTCGACCAGGGACCAGTTCTGTCTGGTCTTGAGGGCGTGGCAGTGCGGACAGAGACGATCGAGCAGGTCCAACACGGTGAAGTGGGTGCGGGACCAGTCGATGCGGTGGTCGTAGTCGAGACGGGCTTGGGCGCTGCAGGCCTCGTTGGCGCAGCTCGGGTAGAGCCACTGCAGGCCGTCTGCTGCAAAGCGTTGGGCCGCCGCCCCAGATGGGCCACGCCCAGCAGCTTCTGGCCCTTGGTCACCACCGCGGTCAGGAACGGGTCGTCGGTATCGATCATGTCCCGCACCGCGGACGCCGCCACCGGCCCGAAGCCGGCGATCTCCCAGACCTCGCCCTCGATGGCATAGCCCCGCAGCAGCACCCCCAGATCGACCCGCACGATGACCTTGGACCCGCCTCCTCCCCGGGCGGGCCGGCGGGCCCCAGACCCCTTGGAGTGCGGACCAACGACAATTTCGGCCCGGGCGTCGACTGAGGAGGCCCCGGGCTCGCCAGCGACGAACGCGCTCCCATTGACGACACCGGCGTCGGCGGTGCTTCCGGCCTCGGCGGTGCTTCCGGCCGCGTCGGGGCCTCCGGCCTCAACCGTGTCTGCGGATTCGACGGTGCTCCCGACCCGTGTGGTGCCGCCGGCCTCGGCGGCCCCCGACTCCGGGGTGGTGCCGCCGGCCTCGGCGGGCCTCGATTCCGGGGTGGCTCCGTCGGTTCCGCGCGATCCCGGCTCGCGGGCTGCGGCCACCGTCGGGGGCTCGGCGCGGGCTCCGCCACCGCAAGACTGGCGGGCCATTTCGGTCAAGGCGTCGGCGGAGTAGGCCTCGGGGGGTTCGTGGCGGCCTTCGGAGCGGGCCTGGCGGAAGACGGCTTCGCGGAAGGGATCGAGGGCGGCCATGATGCGGGCGCCGACTTCGGGGTTGTTGCGGCAGTGGAGGTGCCATTCGCCCTCGGCGTCGGTGAAGGAGCGAAGCGAGCGGCGTTGGTGGATGCGCCGGCGGCGGGCCTCGGCATCGACCCCACCCGCGGCCTTGGTCCGGGCGCATTGTTGGCGCAGCTCGGCCAAGGGCGAACGACGGGCCGCCTCCAGCAAGTCCGCCTCCGCGCCCGGGCCTCGGCCGCGTCGGCGATGGCCGCCGCCTGCTCGGCAGACAGTTCGCCCCGGCGGGCGGCGGCCGCGGTCTCGGGCAGCGCACCCAATCGGCGGGCGGTGTCGATCACCGACGCCGCCTGCACCACCGACGTGCCCGTCCGCCGCGCCAGTTGGTGCGCCGCCGAACGCTCGCCCTCGGCCCGCCACGTGCCGACCTCCGCCAGCCGCGCCGCGGCCAGACCCTTGAGGTTGGCCGCCATCTTCTCGATCCGCGACGCCTCCTCGACGACCTTCTCGGCCTGGGCCGCCGACAGCACGGCCGCGTCGAACCCGGCGGCGTACCCGCTCAGCGACTCCCGCAGCTCCGCGATCCCCACACCCATAGCCGTGCCTACCGTCCGAGAACGAGCGACCTACAAGGGGGAAGTCGAAACCAGCCACTACCGAACTGGTGTTCGTATCCTACCCACCCGACGACCACGAATGCAAGCACCTTCATGGGAAATGAGGCATAAATCTCGCGTCGACTCAACGAGACCACCGGTTCCCGGAAACCAGCGGACCGGGCCCGTCCGCAGAGGACCACCCAACCACGAGCCCCAGGATGCCTGGCAAACCAGATCGGGAGGCCCTCTCCGCCTGAGGGGCCCGTGGAACGCCCACGCCGCACGTCGGCGGGTGGGGCCAGGACGAGGGCCACCGCGGGGCGAAGGTGGCGACGGGCAGTCGCGTCCCTCCCAGCCGGTAGAGCCCGCCTACGGCCGGCGGGCGGTGATGAGCCAGGCGGCGGAGCCGAGGAGGACGCCGTCGGGTGTCTCGTGGGCCTGCAGCACCTTGTACACCGCGTCGAGGGCGCGGGCGGTGTCGGCCTCGTCGAGGTCGTGGGTCATGCCCTCGACGATGCCCATGGTGCGGGCGAAGGTGAAGGCGTCGTCGGCGTCGGCGCCGAACTCGAGGGGCTCCTCGATGGCCTCGACGGCGACGTCGACGAAGCCAGCCTCGGTCAGGACTCGACGGACGTGGTCGGGCTCGGCCAGGCCGAAGGGGCCGGGGGCGCCGTTGGGCGGCGAACCCATCGTGCGGCCGACGGCGAGCGCCTCCCGAAACGCCATCAGCCACTCGTTGCGGTCCAGTCCCTGCCACGCCATCACCGCCAACCGACCTCCGGGACGCAGCGCCCGCCCGATGTTGGCGAAGGCGGCCACCTGGTCGTTGAAGAACATGGCGCCGAAGCTGCTGACGGCGACGTCGAAGGCGGCTTCCTCGAACGGGTGGACCTGGGCGTCGGCCTGGAGGAACTCGACGTTGGCGATCCCGTCGGCCGCGGCCCGCCGCCGGCCCCGCTCCAACATCTGGGACGACAGGTCCACCCCCAAAACCCGGCCCGGCGCGACCAGCCGGGCCAGGTCGGCCGTCGGCTTGCCCGTCCCGCAGCCCACGTCGAGGACGTCGTCGCCCGGCACCACCAGCCCACGGCCGAGGAAGGCGTCCCACGGGCGACGGCCGGCGGCCTCGTAGCGGTCGGCATGGGTGGTCCACATGTCGCCCTCGTGACCGTCCCAGGCCTTGGCCATCTCGACGTTGGCGATCGTCATGGTCATGTCTTACCTCGTCCCTCTATACTCCGTTTCGGAGGAAAGTATCCTCCGTTTAGGAGCATGTCAATGGCCGAAGGGCTGACGACCACCTCGTACGCCATCCTCGGCCTGCTGGCGGTGAAGCCGTGGACCACCTACGAGCTGGCCCAGCAGATGACACGGGCGGTTGGGCAGTTCTGGCCCCGCGCCGAGAGCAACCTCTACGCCGAGCCCAAGAAGCTGGTGGCCCTGGGCCTGGCCACCGCGTCCCAAGAGAAGGTGGGCAACCGGCCCCGCACGCTCTACACCATCACCCCCGAGGGTCGGCAGACCCTGGCCGAGTGGATTCCGAAGCCGGGAGCGGGGCCGGCCCTCGAGTTCGAGTTGCTGCTGAAGGTCTTCTTCGCCGAGCACGGGACGAAGGACGACCTCCTGGCCACCATCGAGAGCGCCGGGGCGTGGACCGAGGAGCGGATGGCCGCCACCGTCGCCATCCCCCGCGGCTACCTCCAGGGTCAGGGCCCGTTCCCCGAGCGCCTGCCATGGATCCTCCTGTCGGGGCAGTTCCTCAAGGAGTTCACCCTGATGGTGGGCCGATGGGCGGAATGGGCGGCGGACGTGGTGGAGACGTGGCCCGACGACATCCGCCACGCCACCCCCGACTGGCCCACCCTCGAAGCCATGGCCGTCGACGCCGACGAGTACCTCCGCCGGGCGGCCGACCGCCGTCGCAACCGGGAGGACGCCACCCCGGACGGCCGCTGACCTGCCCGTTTGGCCGGTACCCTGCAGTGGGTGCGCCGGCGTCCGATCTACGTCGAGTCGCGCATCCGGGCCGGGATGGACCAGCTGTGGGCGGCCACCCAGGAGCCCGGCCAGCATCAGCGGTGGGACCTCCGTTTCGGCGAGATCAGCTACGACCCTCTGGTCGAGGGCCAGCCGCAGCGGTTCACGTACGCCACCACCGTCGCTCCCGGCGTCACCATCGGCGGCACCGGCGAGTCCCTCGGCGAGCGGGACCGGCCCGACGGCTCGCGATGGTCGGGCCTGCGCTTCTGGGCCGACGACCCCCGGTCGATCATCGAGGCCGGCGCGGGGTACTGGCGGTACGTCCCCACCGACGACGGGATTCGCTTCCTCACCCGCTACGACTACCGGCCGCGGTGGGGCCGGGTGGGCGAGGTCCTCGACCGGTGGGCGTTCCGGCCCGTCTTCGGCTGGGCGACGGCGTGGAGCTTCGACCGGCTGCGACTGTGGCTGGAGGACGGCGTCGCGCCCGAACGGTCCCGCGACCAGGCCGTCGCCCACGCGACCGCGGTCGCCGGGCTGGCGGGCGTCTGGCTGTACCAGGGCGTCGTCCCCAAGCTCTGGAAGGTCGATTCCGGCGAGGTCGCCATCTGGCGGGGATTGGGGCTCGGCCCGTCGGCGGCGCCGGTGGCGGTGCGCGCCGTCGGGGTGGTGGAGGTCGCCCTCGGGCTGGCCACCATCGCCGGCCGGCACCGCAAGGGCTTCCTGGCGGCCACCGCGGCGGCGATGCCCATCCTCGTCGTGGGGGCGGGGATCGCCGACCGGTCCTCGTTGACCCGGGCCTTCAACCCGGTGTCCCTCAACCTGGCCGTCGCCGCGCTGGCGGTGGTCGCCCTCACGACCGGCGACCGCCTCCCCTCCGGACGCACCCCCTTGCGGGCGGCACCCGACCGCCAGCCCGACGTGGGCGATCTGCCGTCGTGACCTCGATCTACCAGGAGATGCTGGGCGACGACTTCGCACCGCCTGCACCCGAAGATCCAGTGGCGGTTCGGCTTCTCGTCGGCCGACGGCGTCTGCCAGATCGGCACCGGGGTGATGGACGAGATCTGGCGGGGCCGGGCCTTCACCCTCCCGTTCCTCCTCCTCGGGTCGACCCGACGGGTCCTCTTCCCCAGCCGGGGCCGCGATGTCCCCTTCACCATCTCCAACTACGCCTACGTCGACGGCTTCGGGCGGGAGACCGTCACCTGGTCCCGCCGCTTCAAGATGCGCCGCAAGTACCGGGCCTTCGACGCCACCATGGTCCGCAGCCCGGCCCGGGGCGTGATCGTCGACTACCTCGGCACCCACCAGCACCTGGCCGTCGACATCCACTGCTCGGTCGACGACGAGGGTGCGATGTGTCTCCGCTCCGGCGAGCAGCGCTTCTACGAAGGCCGCATCGGGTTCCGCTTCCCCGCGATCCTGACCGGGGTGGCGACCGTCCGCGAATGGTGGGACGAGGGCGCGGAGATGTTCCGCATCGACGTGGGCGTGGCCAACCGCGTGTTCGGCCCCCTCTTCGGCTACCGGGGCTCCTTCACGGTGGTCCAACGGCCGTGTACGCCGGACGAGATACCGCTCGACGTCCGGCCCCTGCGGGAGGAACGGCGGGAGTAGGTACAGCTCCGGTTCAGCACCCTGGGCTAGCTTCGCCCCGCCTGGGGTGGAGCGAGGAGGACATCGTGGAGGAACGCAGTCCGGCGGACGTGGTGCGGCTGATGCAGGACGAGGGCGTGGAGATCGTCGACTTCCGGTTCTGCGACCTGCCCGGCCTCATGCAGCACTTCTCCACTCCCGCCCACCAGCTCACCGAGGACGGGTTCGAGGAGGGCTACGGCTTCGACGGGTCGTCGATCCGGGGGTTCCAGGAGATCCAGGAGTCGGACATGATCCTGGTCCCCGACCCCAACACGGCCGTGATCGACCCCTTCCGGGAGGCCAAGACCCTCAACCTCAACTGCTTCGTGCGCGACCCCGTCACCGGCGACTCCTACACCCGTGACCCCCGCTTCGTGGCCAAGAAGGCGGAGGACTACCTGCTGTCGACGGGCCTGGCCGACACCGCCTACTTCGGGCCGGAGGCGGAGTTCTACATCTTCAACGACGTGAGGTTCCACCAGGACCAACACTCGGCCATGTACTCGGTCGACTCGGTGGAGGGCATCTGGAACTCGGGGGCCGACGAGAAGCCCAACCTCGGGTTCAAGCCGAGGTACAAGGAGGGCTACTTCCCGGTCCCCCCGATGGACCACTTCCAGGACCTGCGCTCGAAGATGATCCTGATGCTGGAGCGGGTGGGCATCGAGACCGAGGTGCAGCACCACGAGGTGGGCACCGCCGGCCAGGCCGAGATCGACATGCGCTTCGACACGCTCCTGCGGATGGCCGACAAGCTCATGCTCTACAAGTACGTCACCAAGTGCGTGGCGTGGGCGCATGACCTGTCGGTGACGTTCATGCCCAAGCCCCTGTTCCAGGACAACGGGTCGGGGATGCACTGCCACCAGTCGCTGTGGAAGGGCGGCGAGCCGCTGTTCTTCTCCGAGTCGGGCTACGGCGGGCTGTCGGACATGGCCCGCTGGTACATCGGCGGGCTGCTGAAGCACGCCCCGTCGATCCTGGCGTTCGCCGCGCCCACGACCAACTCGTACAAGCGACTGGTGCCCGGCTACGAGGCGCCCGTCAACCTCGTCTACTCGCAGCGCAACCGGTCGGCGGCGGTGCGGATCCCCCTGTATTCGAAGAGCCCCAAGGCCAAGCGGTTGGAGTTCCGCTGCCCCGACCCGTCGTGCAACCCCTACCTGGCCTTCTCGGCCATGTTGATGGCCGGCCTCGACGGGGTGCAGAACCGCACCGAGCCGCCCGACCCCGTCGACAAGGACCTCTACGACCTCCCGCCGGAGGAGCTGGCCCGGGTGCCGCAGGTGCCGTCGTCACTGGGCGAGGCGCTCCGGGCCCTGGAAGCGGACCACGACTACCTCACCAAAGGCGGCGTCTTCACCCCCGACCTCATCGACACCTGGGTCGCCTACAAGCGCATCCACGAAATCGACGAAGTGCGGCTACGACCCCACCCCTGGGAGTTCATGCTGTATTACGACATCTGACTCGCCGCCCTACGGCATGTGGCGCCGTCTGGGGGTTCAGCTGCCCGGCTTGTAGAACCGGACGACGCAATGTTCAGGCCATGCAGTCCGGGCATCGAGCGGGGATTCTCGAATCGCGAGACCCTCCTCGCGCATGTCGTCGAGGACTGCTCTGAGCTGACGATCGAGAAATCCGAGCCGACCAGCTTCGGTTTGGAGGTCGCCGAACGTCGCCGACATTCCAGCGCGCGTTCGTAGCGCTGCCCGAAGGTTCGACGTCTCGTCGAAGAGCGGCATCGTCGTCGCCTGAAATTCGGACGCGGCACGCCCGGCGGCTGGGTCGAGGCCCCACTTCACCGGGTTCCAGCACACCAGGCCGCTGTCGCTGTGGGTGGCGAGCACGATCGAGTACCGGGCTGTCTCGTTCTTTGACGTGATCGAGAACTCGCCGGTCTTCACTTTTGGCAGCGTCTCTAGCTTTTCCCGATAAAGCCGCATGAAGGCTGCCTTTCGATCATGCTCCCCAGTCAACGACAACGCTCCTCGCCAGGTGTCGCCGCCGTAGTGGGCCGACAGTGCGGTCTGAAACGCGGGCACTTCGCAGAACCGGTAGATCTCGTCCGCGAACCACGTGACCAGGACTTCGTCGCGTGTTGACCCGAGGCATTGAGCCACGAGGTCAAACGGAAGGCTCTTGATGTCGAACGGGTCGAGGACCCAGAGGGTGGGGAGTGGCTCCCCATTCGGATGGGCAACCCGCTCGACCACCTGGAATGCGTCCTTGAACTCCGAAGGCGGGTCAACGACTGAGGCGACGAGACGTGGATCGACGGGCAGCCGTGCTAGCCGACTGGCGAGGGCAACGTTGCGGTCGGCCCGTTTCTCGTTAGCGACGAGGCGCAGGGTGTTGAAGCGCAGTCGACCGGTGTGGTTGAGATTTGCTCTCGCCATGACCAGCGAGGAGCCGTCAGGCCCATCGCTGTAGGCGCCAGGCCCGGCGAACGCGTCAACGATCGTGCCACTCGGGAAGCCCTGGAGGATTTTTCCCATCCAGCAGTCCACGTAGCGCTTGTAGATCTGGTGCTTCAGAAGAGTGCGCGGCTCGCTCGGCCACTCGGTGTCGGTGGGCTGTGCCAAGAAAATGCTCCTAGACGAGATCGAGCTGCGGCATCTCGTCGTAGGTTCGGCCGTCGAGCTCGCGACCGCCGGCCTTCGGCGTGTGGCCTCCCCACTGCTTGAAGAAGAACGGCACGCCCGCGTCGGTGCATTGATCACGGAGGTCGACGACCCATGCAGAATCCATCGGCCGGCGCGTGGGCCGCTCTCGCCGCCGGCGATCAGCCAGTCAATGCCGTCGAGGTCGAGATTCTCGAGAGGACCCAGCAGCGGCTCGGCGCTGACGAAACGAACAGCTGCGTTGACTCGCCGGAGGTGGTCGAGCCGGAAGCGGTACTTGGTGCTCTCGACGCTGACACCCATCCAGACGTTGGGCGGCCAGTCGAGGCTCGGGCCGAGCTGGGCGAGCCGCTTCGACCGCTTCGTGAGCACTTGGTAGGTGTGTTGCGGGGTGTCGGCGATGACCTCGAAGACTTGTCGGATGTAGCTCGTCCGGCACTTCAGGGTGGAAGAGGTCGCTCATCGAGTTCACGAAGATCACACGAGGTGCGGACCAGCCGCGTGGAATCGCCAGGGTGTCTGGGTGGACTGTGAGTCCAAAACCCGGGCCGCTCGTGCGCGGGTCGCCGTCGTTCTGGTACTTGGCCTGGCCCATTGCCTTGAGACGCTTCGAGAGCGTAAGCGCGTAGCAGTTGTCACAACCGGGCGACGTCTTATCGCAACCCGTGGTCGGGTTCCACGTCGCCTCGGTCCACTCGATGGAGCTGTGGTCTCCCATGGCTGGCTCTCTATTCCGTCGTTAGGCACGCGATCGGCGCGGAACACGTCGAGCAAGGACGCGCCGAGCTGTCGCCGAGCTTGCGTGCCGATCGTACCCAGGGGGTGTGACGGTATCCCGCTCGCAACCGCAAAACACCTGGTCAACGGCTTAGGGCCGATGTTGGGTCTCGTCTGACCCCTGAGGCACGAGGCGCCAAGCGGCCTCGCGACTCGGTCGACGGCCGGGATGCCCGCCAAATCGAAGACCAGCTCACGTCGAGCGGTGACTCTCCTCGGTCCCGAACAGCCCCGGCGGCCCACGCCTTCGGTCCGCTCGTTTCGTCTCAGTTATCGATCGCGCTCTGCGTCTAGTTCCGCAAGGTAGGCGTCGAGCTCCGCGATCCTTGACGTCCCCATCATGGTCACGCTACCGAGGCTCCGGCACCCGGCTGATGAACTCTTCGAACTTGCGTTGCTTCGTGCGGTCGATGCGTTCGAGGTATTCGAACGTCACTCGGAACGGGTAGCGGAACAGCTCGTGGAGCTTGGCGGTGAAGGTCACCTCCTCTTCGGGGGTGAGGGGGCGGGGGCCGACGATGCGGACCTGAATGTGTTCGAGGTCGTGCTGGACGATCTGGATCTGGCGGATGGCGTCGACGCCTTTCCAGGCGGGGGCGTAGAGGGGCCAGAAACGCTCCCCGTTGGGCAGGGTGAGCAAGTTGCGCTGGCGGCCGAGGACGCGGTTGAGCACGGGCAGGCCCCGTCCGCACGGGCACGGCTCGCCCACCTCGGCCACGTCGCCCGACTCGTAGCGGATCAAGGGCTGGGCGAAGTTGTGGAGGGGCGTGGCGATCACCCGGCCCGTCTGCCCCGGTGTGCACGGCCGACCGTCGTCGTCGACGACCTCCACGTAGATCACCTCCGACTGCACGTGGTACGTCTCCGCCGTCGGGCACTGCAGGGCGATGTAGCCCAGCTCGACCGCGCTGTACATGTCGGTGACGGGCACGCCGAACACCTCCCGGGCCAGCCGCCGCACCTCGGGACCGACCGCCTCGCCCAGCGTGCGCACCTCCCGCAGGCGGGGCAGGCGCTGGCCGGTGACCTGGAAGTGCTGGGCCAGGCCGACCAGGTTGGAGGGCAGGGTGAGCAGGTAGTGGGGATCGATGCCGACCAGCCAATCGGCCTGGACGGCGATGTCGGTCTCGAGCGGCAGGCGCCACATCGGTCCCGACTGGTAGATGGGGTGGACGGGCAGGCCCCACGCCTCATGGCGGACACCCTCGGGCGGGGGGGCGCCGGCCGACACATAGGCCCGGATGACGGCGATGGTGGCGGACGGGTCGCGCCGGTGCCACAGGTGGTCGCGCAGGGTCACCGCCATGAAGAGCTGCCCCCAGGCCCCGGTGGTCTGCACCGTCAGCGGCCGGCCGGTCGATCCTGACGACGACGCCTCCGACACGGGGAGGTGGTCGGCGGGGATGGCCTCGCTGCGCAGGCGGAGGCCGGCGTCCTGCACCGCGGCCCGGGTGAGGATCGGCAGCTCGGACCAGGGCGTGCCGGCGGCGTAGGCGGGGTCGTCCCGGTAGTAGGGCACGGTGCGGCGGGCGTGGTGGAGGAGGCGGTCGAGCGCGCCCTGCTGGTGGGCGGCCATCACGTCCGGCGGCCACCACTGCGACTCCCGCAGCTGGGCGTGGACGGAGAGGACTCGGGCGCTGTAGTCGTCGGGGACGGCCGGCCATCGCACGGCGGAGAACCGGGACCGCCGGGGGGCGGCCTCGGACGCCAGGTCGACAGACGACGGCCCCGCCGTCACCCGGGTGCCGCCCGGCCCGCCCGGAGTGAGCGGTTCGGAGACCGAGACCCGGGGCGGGGGGCACCGCTCGACCGCGTCGGTCGGACGCAGGACCCCGTCCGCCCAGGTCGGGCAGGCCGTCACGCCCACCTCAAGCCGACCGATCCGGTCGAGCACGGGCAGACCCCGTCCGCAGGAGCAGGGTTCCCCGACCTGGGCGTAGTCCCCGAGGTCGTAGCGGAGGAGGGGCATGGCGTAGTTGTGCAAGTGGGTGACGACCACCCGTCCCGTCTCCCCCGGTCGGCACGGGTGACCCTGCTCGTCGAGCACCTCCACCAGGACCAGCTCCGACATCACGTGGTAGCGCTCGGCCGTCGGGCACTGCAGGGCGAGGTAGCCCAGCTCCTGGCAGCTGTACATGTCGGTCACGGGGACGCCCCACACCCGGCGGCAGGCGTCCCGCAGCTCCGGGTCGAGCACCTCGCCGTAGGTGCGCACCTCCCGGAGGCGGGGCAGCCGGGCGCCGGTGCGGGCGAAGTGCCGGGTGAGGGCCGTCAGGTTGGACGGCACGCTCAACAGGTAGGTCGGGTCCTGGGCGACCAGGAACTCGGCCTGGGCGGCCACGTCCTGCGTGCGCGGCCATCACCGCGCAGGGACCGGTGTCGTAGACGGTGTCGATGGGAGCGCCCCAGGACGGGTACAAGGCGCCCTCGACCGGCATCTGGCCGGAGGGGTCGGGACGGAGGGTCGCCACCTTGGTCGTGTGGTCCCGGCCGTGCCACTGATGCTCGCGGAGGGTGCAGACGAGCCAGAACAGGCCGGTGACGCGGGTGGACTTCACCGTGAGGGGCGGCCCGGTCGTCCCCGATGTCGTCATCTCGGTCAGCGGCAGGTGGTCGGCGGGGACGGCCGTGCTGACGAGGGCCGGTCCCGCAGCCCGGATCTGGTCCCGGGTGAGGATCGGGAGCTCGCCCCACGAGCGGGCACCGGCGTAGTCGGGATGGTCGCGGTAGTAGGGCACGGTGGACCGGGCGTGGCCGAGGAGGGCACCGAGGGCGACGGACTGGCGGCGGGCGAGCTCGGCCGGGGGGAGCCACTGGGTGGACTCGAGCTCGTGCAGCATCCCCAGGAGCACCGCCGCCGACGGGCTGGGGACGGCCGGCCACGGGATGCCGGAGATCGACGACCTCGGGAGTCTTGATCTCGGAACGACTGGCCGGCCAGGGCCGGGCCCGCTCGGCATGGGAGGGGAGGCTACCGGCCGGTCGCGACCGCCTCCGGGAGCGTTCTCCGGCTGTTCACATCGTCGTCGCGCCGCCGATACGAGGGCGGGCGATCATGCCGTCGACCGAGCTATTCGTCGCGACAGGAGGTCCTACGTGGCCAGGCGTGAACCGGACGCTCCGCCGTCCGGGCTGCCCAGCAACTACATGAAGGCGTGTGCCCTGCTCCTCATCTCGGAGGCACCCGCCCACGGTTACCAGCTCCTGGCCCGGCTGTCGGCGGTGGGACCGGCCGGCTTCGACCTGGGCGCCCTCTACCGGGTGCTGCGGGCCATGGAGGACGACGGCCTGGTCGCTTCCATCTGGCAGGACAGCGAGCTCGGGCCCGCCCGTCGGGTCTACCGGATCACCGACCGGGGCCGGCAGGTGCTCGACGCCGAGGCCGAGGCGCTGAGCGAGGTGCACGGGCACATGGCCACCTTCATCCGCCGATTCACCCGCATCGGGAGCCGACCGATCGTCGCCGCCTGATTCCTCTGGGTGGGGGGATCGTGGAGTTGCGCGCTCCGGTAAGGCACAGTGTGGGGTCAGTCGGATGGGCATCGAGGGATGAGACGGGCTATATGAGACGGGGCACATGAGACGGGGAGTCACAATTTTCCTGCTGTTGGTGGTCCTCGTCGTGCTCGGCGTGGCCGTCGCCACCCTCATCAACCGCCAGGACGACGACGACACCACCGCCGCCGGCCCCGCGGTGACCACGTCCACCACCGCCCGGGTGGGCCCTACCGTCACCACCGGCGGCGGCACGTCGGGTGGGATCA
Organism: uncultured Acidimicrobiia bacterium; assembly: GCA_963829165.1. Lineage (GTDB taxonomy): Bacteria > Actinomycetota > Acidimicrobiia > Acidimicrobiales > AC-14 > JAXDMK01. Next base: position 54,843 of record CAWHIC010000008.1, read on the forward strand.
CCGCCACCACCACGACCACGACGGCCGGGGCGGACGCCACCACGACCACCGTCGAGCCCTCGACCACCACCACGAGCAGCTCGGCCGGAGCCACCTCGACGACCCGGGCGGCGGCGACGAGCACCACCCGTGCCGCGGCCACCACCACCACCACCGCCTCGGGGCCGACCACGACGCGGGGCGGCACCGGCGGCGGCGCCGGGCCGACCACCAGCGTGATCCGCCCGTCCACCACCGCCACCGTCCCCCTCAGCCAGATGCCCAACAGCGGCGGCCGGTCGCAACTGGCCCAGGGCCTGGCCCTGGTCGTGCTGGCCGGCACCCTGTGGACCGTCACCAGCCGCTCCCGCCGCCCCTCCTGACCCAACCGGGCCCGCGGCCGGCCCTGAGGGCCGCGTTGCCCGAGTCGACGAGCAACCTGATGGCTCTTTGGAGTGCAGTTGCGTCGGTATATCCCACTCAACTGCACACCTAAGTCGGTGCTCCGAAGGAGCACCGACCGGCAGGCGACGAAGGAGCCGGTGCGCCGGTCGGAACAAGAGGCAGCCCGCCGAAGGCGGTCCGAGCAGTCGATTCGGGGGGCCGGCGGGGGGCAGAGCCCCCCGCCTGTCAGTCGATTCGGGGGGCCGGCGGGGGGCGGAGCCCCCCGCCTGTCAGTCCTGCTTGCCGTAGAACAGGCGCTCGACGACGTTGCGGGAGCGGCGGGTGACGCGGCGGTAGTTCTCCCGGAGGTCGGTGGCGGTCGTCCCCAGGGACCGGGCCAGGGCGGCCATCTGCTCGGCCTTCGTCGGCAGCGAGTCGCCGGGGGCGCCCTTCACCAGGAACCAACGGTTGCGGGCCCGCTCGCAGAAGCGGTAGGCGTCGGCCAGCACCTCCCGATCGTCGGGGTCGAGGGCGCCCGCCTCCTCCAGCCGGACCAGGGCCTCCATCGTCCCCGTGGCCCGGACCCCGTGACGAAGTTGGAGGAGTTGGGCGGTGAACTCCACGTCCGACAGCGACCCCCGGCCCAGCTTGAGGTGGAACTGGGGATCCTCGGCGTGAGGGATGCGCTCCCGCTCGATGCGGGCCTTGATGCGGCGGATCTCGCGGATGTCGTTCTCGGCCAGCGGCTTTCCCCACACGTGGGGCTCGATGATCTCCATGAACCGCCGGCCCACGTCGGCGTCTCCGGCCACGAACCGGGCCCGGACCAGGGCCTGGCGCTCCCACGTCTGGGCCCACCGGTCGTAGTAGGTGGCGTAGCCGTCGAGGCTGCGGGCCAGGGGACCGTCCTTGCCCTCGGGGCGCAGGCCCAGGTCGATGGGGTAGATCCGGGTGGCAGGCGTCGTCCCGGCCAGGAAGCGGACCAGCGACTCCCCCACCTTCTCCGCCGCCTTGAAGTCCGCCGCCTTGAAGTCCGCCGCCTTGGAATCCGCCGCCTTGAATCCGCCGCCTTGGAATCGGCCGCGGTCGAGCCGTCGTAGACGAAGAGCAGGTCGAGGTCGCTGGCGTAGGACAGCTCGGCGCCCCCGAAACGGCCCATGGCGATCATGGCGAAGGGCAGGGGCGGGCCGAGCGCGTCCAGCGCCGCCTGGAGGCTGGCCTCGGCCAACGTCGTCAGTTGGGAGGCGGTGACCACGACCTGGTCCTCGTCCGCCGGAGCCAGCTCGAGGACGTCGCCCGCCGCCACCCGCAGCTCCTCCCGCCGCTTGTAGCGGAGGAGGCCCCGTTGCCGATCCTCGACCTGGTCCCGCCACGCCAGCGCGGCCGACGCCCCCAGCAGGAGGGCCTCGGGCGGGCGGCGGAGGAGGGCGTCGGGCTGGCCCAGGGCCGGGATCATGTCCGGGTGGTGCTCGAGCGTTTCGCTCAGGCGGCGGCTGGTGCCGAGCAGGGTGCACAGCCGGCGGGCGGCCTCGGGGGACTCGCGGAAGGCGGTCGCCAGCTCGGTGGCCTGGGCCGGACCCGCAGCCAGGACCCGGAGGCCGAGCAGCCCCAGGTCGGGGTCGGGCGCCTCCGACAGCCACCCGAGCAGCAGGGGCAGCATCTGCTGCATCAGCCGGGACGACCGGGTGAGGCCCTTGGTCAGCTCCCGCAGGGCCAGCCGGGTGCGCTTGGCGTCGGTGAACCCGAACGCCTCCAACCGGGTGGCGACGGCCTCCTCCGACATGAGGGCGTCGGTGGCGCCACCCGCGGTGAGGGCGTCGAGCAGGGGCCGGAAGAACAGGTGCTGGTGGATCGACCGGACGTTGGCCTGCTGGCGGCGGAGGAAGCGGTCGAGCAGCTCGCCGGCGCTGGCCTCGGCCGTGTCCCGGTAGCCCATGACCCGCGCCAGGCGGTCGCGGCCGACGAGGTCGGTGGGGGCGGGCAGGGTGTGCACCTGCTGCTCGTGGACCAGCTGCAGCCGGTGCTCCACCGTCCGCAGCAGGCGGTAGGCGGCGTCGAGGGCCCGGGCGTCGGACGGGTCGATGTAACCGCTGGAGCCCAGCTCGGCCAGGGCGTCGAGGGTGGTGGGCGAGCGCAGGGCGGGGTCGGCCCGCCCGTGGACCAGCTGGAGCAGCTGCACCGAGAACTCGATGTCGCGGATACCGCCCCGTCCCCGCTTCACCTCCCGGTCGGTGAGGCCCTTCTTGGCCATCATCTCCTCCGAGCGGGCCTTCATCGACCGCACCGCCCGCAGGTCGTCGAGGGTGAACGGGCGCTCCCAGACCCGCTTCTGGGCCCGCTCCAAGAAGGCGGCCCCCAACTCGGCGTCGCCGGCGACCGGACGGGCCTTGAGCAGGGCCTGGAACTCCCACGTGTGGGCCCACCGCTCCCAGTAGGCCTCGTAGGACTCCAGGCTGCGGACGAGGGGACCGTCGCGACCCTCGGGCCGGAGGTCGACGTCGACCCGGTAGCAGGTGCGGGCGATGTCGAGGATGGCCCGGGCGGTGCTGTTGTGCTCGTGAGGGTCGCCCACGAACATGATGTCGATGTCGCTGGAGTAGTTGAGCTCGCAGCCCCCGAGCTTGCCCATCCCGATGACGGCCAGCCCGGGATCGGCTCCCGTGGCCGCGGCCGCCGCCTGCAGGACCTCGTCCGCCAGCCGGGCCAGTCCCCGCCCCACCACCGGCAGGTCGTCGAGTCCGGTCAGGTCGCGGGCGGCGATGCGGAGGAGCTCGAGCCGCATCCACCGGCGGAGCCCCCCTTGCCGATCTGGACCGTCCTCGACCGACCCCTCTTCGAGGACGGGCCGTCGACCGAGGTCGCCCAGCACCTCGAGGGCCGCCGGGTCCGACACGAGGAGCTCGGTGAGGGAGCGGCTGGCGCCGGTGACGGCGAAGACGGCGTCGCGCAGGGCGGTGTCGGCGACCAGGCGGGCCTGCACCCCGGGGACGGCGTCGGACAGCCGGTCGAGCGCCACCCCGACGGCCACCGGCGACGCCGACCGTTCGATCGCGGTCTGCAAGCTCATCCTGACCGGAGTCTGGCAGCAAGGGGGGAGGAGGGGCCGGTACCGTTTCGGGTAGTGGTCAGGGAACCACGGTGGGTGGGCGAACGTCTATCCACCCGACTGATCTCTCGACACTGGAGGCCCCGTGAACGCACAGCAGCTTGGCGGACTGCGACGAACTGGTGACGCTTACCGCCCGGTGAGGGCTGTACGTGTCACCGGTTGGCGGACGGCCGCGAGGCCGGTACGAACTGGGGACGCTTACCGCCCGGTGAGGGCTGTACGTGTCACCGGTTGGCGGACGGCCGCGAGGCCGGTACGAACTGGGGACGCCTACCGCCCTGTGAGGGCTGTACGTGTCACCGGTTGGCGGAGGGTGGCGAGGCCGGTACGACGGCGCCTCTCCGTCGGCGCCGTAGTGGTCGCCGTCTTCCTGGGTGCGGCGGTCCTCCTGGTCGGACCGTCCGCCTCACCGGCCCACGCCTGCTCCTGCTCGGCCGGGTCCGACGACCAGCACTTCGAGGGTGCCGAGGCCGTGTTCCGGGGCCAGTTGGTCTCGTACACACCGCCGCCTCCCCCCGTCATGTCTTCCACCGACCCGGCCATCTGGACCTTCGCCGTGAGCGAGGTCTACAAGGGCGATGTCGCCCCGACGCAGCCCGTGATCTCGTCCGTCGACGGAGCGAGCTGCGGCCTCGAGATCCCGCACCAGGGGGAGTTCTTCGTCTTCGCCAGCCGCCGGGACATCATCGGCAACGACTCGGCGGCCAGTACTACGCCAACCTGTGTGGCGGCACCCGCTCGACGTCCGCCGGGCCGCTGGCCGTCGCCGCCCTCCAGCCGACGACCACCGTCGCCACCACCACCCCCGCCGCCCACCACCCAGGCCCCACCGGCGACGACGATCACCACGGTCACGACGGTCGCGACGGTCGTCATCACCGAGCCCGGCGCCGACCACGACCGTCACTCCCCCGTCCCCCGCCACCATCGAACCGCAGTCCCTCGCCGGGAAACCGGAGTCGGCCATGGTCCCGACCGGCGAGGACCAGTCGGGCGGCATCCCCGTGGGACTGGTGGTGGTCGTTGCCGCCGTCGCCCTGTTCGGCCTCGGTGGGGTCGGCGTCCACCGCCACCAACGCCGACCGGCCGGCACCCGCTAGAGCTCCCGGCCGGCGGCGGGCGGCGGTGGGGCCACCGAGACGGTGGGTAGCCTCGGATGGTGCCTCGCATCCGGGTTGCCGCCTGCCAGCTCAACCTGGTCGTCGGCGACCTCGACGGCAACGCCACCGCCATCCTCGACGCCATCGACCAGGCCGAGATCGCGGAGTGCGACGTGGCCGTCTTCCCCGAGTTGGCCATCACCGGCTACCCGCCCGAGGACCTCCTCCTCAAGCCCGGCTTCGTGGCCGACAACCGGGCCGCCCTCGACCGGGTGGCGGCCGGCACCGGCCGGTGCGCGGCGGTGGTGGGCTTCGTCGACGCCGGCCTCGACCTCTACAACGCGGCCGCCGTCTGCGCCGACGGCAAGGTCCACGGCGTCTACCGCAAGCGCCTCCTCCCCAACTACGGCGTGTTCGACGAGCAGCGCTACTTCGCCGCCGGCCACGACCCGGGCCTGCTCTTCGTCATCGGCGGGGTGCGGGTGGGCGTCGTGGTCTGCGAGGACGCGTGGTCGCCCGACGGCCCCATCGCCGACCAGGCCGCGGGCGGCGCCGAGCTGATCCTCAACCTCAACGCCTCGCCCTACCACGCGGCCCGGTTGGGGGAGCGGGAGCGCATGCTCGCCACCCGGGCCCTCGATGCCTCGTGCTCGCTCGTCTACGTCAACCTCGTCGGCGGCCAGGACGAGCTCGTCTTCGACGGGGCCTCGTTGGTGCTCGACACCCAGGGCCGGGTCGTCGCCCGGGCCCCCCAGTTCGTCACCGACGTCATGGTCGTCGACATCGACGTCAAGCCCGTCTTCCGCAAGCGGCTGCTCGACCCCCGGGGTCGGGCCATGGCGCCGCCGCTACCGGCGGTGACGGTGAGCCAGCCGTCCCCGTCCGCCGCCGCCGCCGCCCGCCCCCTCGGGCCCCAGCCGTGCGCCGAACCCCTGCCCCCGATCCACGAGATCTACGAGGCCCTCGTCCTCGGCACCCGCGACTACGTGGTCAAGAACGGCTTCACCGACGTGGTCATCGGCCTCTCGGGAGGCGTCGACTCGTCGTTGGTGGCCACCATCGCCGTCGACGCCCTGGGCGCCGACCACGTCCACGGCGTGATGATGCCGTCGAAGTACTCCAGCGACCACTCCCGGTCCGACGCCGAGGAGCTGGCCCGCAACCTGGGCATCGAGTCCCGGCTGATCGGGATCGAGGACGTCCACCAGGCGTTTCTCGACATGCTGGCCCCGTCGTTCGAGGGGGTCGAGCCCGACCTGACGGAGGAGAACATCCAGGCCCGCATCCGGGGGGCCACCCTCATGGCCCTGTCCAACAAGTTCGGGTGGATGGTGTTGGCCACCGGCAACAAGAGCGAGATGGCGGTGGGCTTCTCCACCCTCTACGGCGACCTGGCTGGCGGCTACGCGGTGATAAAGGACGTGCTCAAGACGATCGTCTACGAGCTGTGCCACGACCGCAACCGGCGGGCCCTGGATTCCGGGGCGGAGGCGCCGCTCATCCCGGAGGCGGTGCTGACCAAGCCCCCGTCGGCCGAGCTCCGGCCCGACCAGCGCGACGACCAGTCATTGCCCGCCTACGACCAGCTCGACCCCGTCCTCGAGGCCTACGTCGAGGGCGACACCACGGTCACCGATCTGGAGGCGGCCGGCTTCGACCCCGAACTGGTGCGGAAGGTGGTGGCCATGGTCGACCGGTCGGAGTACAAGCGGCGCCAGGCCCCCCCGGGGGTGCGGGTGACGCCCAAGGCCTTCGGCAAGGACCGGCGGCTGCCGATCACCAACCGCTACCGGGGGTAGCAACCCAGGCCAGGTTGACGACGGGGGGGTCTTGACCGCCCAGGTACAGTGGAGTAAATGCGGCCGCCGGATGGTTGGGGCGGAATCGACGCGCCCAACCGGGCGTTTCACTGCAAGCCTACGACTTTAAGGACGTTCTCTCTGTGCCCAAGGAGCGTGTCGAGCGGGACGAGGAAGACCTCGTCCGACTCTACCTCACTGATATCGGGCAGTACCCGCTGCTCACCAAGGACGACGAAGTACGCCTGGCCAAGGCCATCGAGGGCGGAAACGAGGCGCGCACCAAGCTCGAGTCCGACGGCACCGGCCTGCCCCAGGCCAAGCGTCGCGAGCTGCGCCGGGTAGCCCAGGAGGGCGTCAACGCCCAGCGCACCTTCGTCCAGTCCAACCTGCGACTGGTGGTGTCGATCGCCAAGAAGTACCAGGCGTCGGGGCTGCCCCTGCTCGACCTGATCCAGGAGGGCAACCTGGGCCTGATGCACGCGGTCGAGAAGTTCGACTGGCGCAAGGGCTTCAAGTTCTCCACCTACGCCACGTGGTGGATCCGCCAGGCGATCACCCGCGGCATCGCCAACACCGGCCGCACCATCCGCCTCCCGGTCCACGCGGGCGACACCCTGGCCCGGCTGCAGAAGGCCCGCGCCCGGTTGGAGCTGAAGCTGGGCCGTCCGGCCACGCTGTCGGAGCTGTCGGCCGAGGTGGAGATGCCGGAGGACAAGGTCACCGAGGCGTTGCGGTTCGCGGCCGAGCCCTTGTCGCTGTCGGAGCCCCTCCGGGAGGACGGCGACGCCGAGTTGGGCGACGTGGTCGAGGACCGCTCGGCCGAGTCCCCCTTCGAGGTGGCGGCCACCGCCTTGCTGCCGGAGGAGATCTCCAAGCTGCTCGGTCCGTTGGACGAGCGGGAGCGCGAGATCTTGCGCCTGCGCTTCGGCCTCGACCGGGGCGAGCCGCGCACGCTGGAAGAGGTCGGGGAGCACTTCAACCTCACCCGGGAGCGGATTCGCCAGATCGAGGCCCGGGCCATGTCGAAGCTGCGTCACCCGTCGAGCGACACCGGCGCCCGCGACCTGCTGGCCGTCTGAGCCCCTCCGCCTTGGTGGCGGAGGTGGACGGGAATCGAACCCGCCGGACGGGGAGCACCCGTCCCACCCGCTTTGAAGGCGGGGGACGCCACCAGGTCGCCTGACACCTCCGCCGGGCAACCTAGCCCTGTCACCAGCCGGGAGGCTCGACGGGGTTTTGTTGCGGCCGGTCTTGGGCGCGTTTCGGGTCGCCCATCGCGACCTCGTGCGCGCGCCAACGAGCGTCACCCGGCTCGGTCTTGGGCGCGTTTCGGTCGCCATCCGACCTGGGCGCGCCGCCGAGCGATGCCGGACCGACTCGTGCGGGCGTGGGCAACGCCCTCGCACCGGTCTTTGGCGCGTTTCGGTCGCCATCCGACCTGTGCGCGCCAACGAGCGTCGCCGGACCGATCATGGCGGGCCACGCCAACGCCGCTCGCCTGGTCTTTGGCGCGTTTCGGTCGCCATGCGACCTGTGCGTGCCAACGAGCGTCGCCCCGCCGGCGCGGCGGCGTTCGTTGTCGTAGGGCCCGGATAGCATTCGACCATGAAGAAGTTGATCCTCCTGGCCGTGCTCGTCGTCCTGGGCGCGGTCGCGGCCAAGAAGGTCCGGAACTCGTAGGCGGGAGGGCCTTGCGTCCTCCCATCACCTTCTAGTAGTTTTCGCAGCATCCTCTTCCCCCTGAGGTAGTGCATTCCCTGCGCTCTCGGAGGAAGTCCGATGCTCATCGCCTGCTGGTCGCCCAAGGGCGGCACCGGCACCACCGTCGTCTCGTGTGGGTTGGCCCTCGTCCTGGCCCGGTCTCAGCCATCACCGGCCGGAGTGCTGATCGCCGACCTGTCGGGCGACGTCCCCGCCGTCCTGGGCCTGCCCACCCCGGCCACGCCCGGGCTCATCGACTGGCTGGCGGCCGGCCCCGAGGTGCCGGGGGAAGCGTTGGGGCGGCTGGAGGTCGAGGCCGGGCCCGGGCTGCGCCTGCTGGCGTGGGGCGGCGAGCTGACGGCGGCGGCGGCCACCGCGGCCGAGGGGGCGGAGCGGGGCGAGGTGCTGGCCGAGGCGCTGGCGTGGGGCGGACGGACGGTGGTGGCCGACTGCGGGTCGGCGGCGGCGGGGGCGGCGCTGGCCGTCGCCGCCGCGGCCGACGTCTCCCTGTTGGTCATGCGCCCGTGCTATCTGGCCTTGCGGCGGGCGTTGGCGGCGCCGATCCGTCCGTCGGCCGTCGTCCTGGTCGACGAGCCCGGCCGCGCCCTCACCCGGCGCGACATCGAGGACGTGCTGGGTGTGCCGGTGCGAGCCGAGATCGACTTCGACCCGTCCATCGCCCGGGCGGTCGACGCCGGCCTCCTCGCCGGCCGGGTGCCCCGATCGCTGGAGAAGGCACTGCGGGAGGCGGCGTGAGCGGGGGGCGGTCAAGGGGCGGGTGCACGCCCGGCTGCTGGCGGAGGGGCCGCGGGGGCGACTGCCGGAGCGGGTGGCGGAGCTGGTGGCGGTGGAGAGTCCGCTGCTGGCGCCGGCCGAGCAGACCCGGATGGTGCGGGAGGTGCTGGCCGAGGTGTGCGGGTTGGGGCCGCTCGAGCCGATTCTCGCCGATCCCGAGGTCACCGAGGTCATGGTCAACGGCCCCGGGCGGGTGTGGGTCGAACGGGGCGGTCGCCTCGAGCGGGTGCCCGTCGCCCTCGACACGGCGGCCATCGAGCACCTCATCGAGAAGGTGGTGGCACCGCTCGGCCTGCGCATCGACCGCTCATCGCCCCTGGTCGACGCCCGGCTGGCCGACGGCTCCCGGGTCAACGCCATCGTCCCGCCCCTGGCCGTCGACGGGCCGTGCCTCACCGTCCGCCGCTTCGGGGCCCGGACGATACCCCTCACCGCCTTCGGCCCGCCGTCGGTGGTCGCCCTGCTGGCGTGGGCGGTGGCGGCCCGGCTCAACGTCCTGGTGTCGGGCGGAACCGGGGCGGGCAAGACCACCCTCCTCAACGCCCTCGCCGGGTGCATCCCCGATGGCGAGCGGGTCGTCACCGTCGAGGACGCGGCCGAACTGCGCCTCCCGGGCGAGCACGTGGTGCGGCTGGAGGCCCGTCCGCCCAACGCCGAGGGGGCGGGCGAGGTCCGCATCCGGGAGCTGGTGCGCAACGCCCTGCGCATGCGGCCCGACCGGATCGTGGTGGGCGAGGTCCGGGGGCCAGAGGCGCTCGACATGTTGCAGGCGATGAACACCGGCCACGAGGGGTCGCTGTCCACCTGCCACGCCAACGGCCCCGACGACGCCCTCCGCCGGCTGGAGACGATGGTGCTGATGGGCGAGGTGGGCCTGCCCCTGGCCGCGGTCCGGACCCAATTGGAGGCGGCCCTCGACCTGATCGTCCAGGTGTCCCGCCGGCCGGACGGGTCGCGGCGGATCGTGGCCGTGGCCGAGGTGGTGGAGCAGACGGGTTGGCAGTCGATCGACGGTCGGGAGCCGCCCCGCACCCGGGCCGTTGGCCGGGGTCGACGGTGTGGCCGCCCTCCCCCTCCGTCCGCCCCGGGCCACCGACTGCCCGCCGCCGGACGCCGACTGGATTTCCCGGCCGTGAGCCCGGCCGTGGTCCTCCTCGCTCTCCGCCCGGCGTGGGTCGGCGGCAACCTGCCGCCTGGGTCCGAACGGATAGCGCGACCGTGAGCCCGGCGGTGGCCTTCTTTCCTCTCTTGGTGGTGGCGCTGGGGGCGGCGGTGTGGGCGGCGGCGGGGGCCAGCCGCCATTCGACGGTGGCGGTGCGGTTGGCATCCGAGTCGTCGCCCGGCGGGGGGCGGGCGCGGCGGCTCCCTTCGCCGCCGTCGTGGTTGGAGGCGGGGTTGGGCGACGCCGCCGTCGACCTTCCGCCCCAGACGGTGTGGGTCGGCTGGCTGGCGGCGGTCCTCGTCATGGCCCTGGTGGCGGCGGCGGTGTCAGGGGCGGCGGCAGCGGTGCTGGTCGTCGTGGCCATCGTCGTCGTCCCGCTGGTGGCTCTGCGGGCCCGCCGGGGCCAGGCCGACAACCGGGTCGAGAAGGAGCTGCCGATGGCCCTCGAGGCTGTCGCCCGCTCCTTGCGGTCGGGCGCGTCCGTCCGCCAGGCCATCGCCGAAGCCGCCGCCGCACCCTCCGGCGTGGGTGGGCGGCGGCGTCGGGGGCGGTTGCAGGCGGAGCTGGCGACGGTGGCCGACCAGGCCGGGCACGGGGCGGGGCTGATCGAGGCGCTAGAGGCCCTCGCCGTGCGCCGGCCGGGGCCCGGGGTCCGGCTGGCGGTGGCGGCCCTGTGCCTCGGCGTCGACACCGGTGGGGCCCAGGCCCGGGCCGTGGACGGGGTGGCGGCCACCATGCGGGAGCGGCTGGCGGTCGAGGCCGAGGTGCGGGCCCTCTCGTCCCAGGCCCGCATGTCGGCGCTGGTCATCGGTCTGGCGCCCCTGGGCTTCGGCGCCTTCGCCGCCGCCACCGACCCTCGTACGTCGGAGTTCCTCCTGCACACGCCGGTCGGCCTGGCCCTGCTGGCGGTCGGGCTCCTCCTCGACGGGGCCGGCTGGCTATGGATGCAGCGCCTGTGCCGGGTGACGACATGAACCCGGCGCCGCTCGTGAGCACGGCATGGATGGTCCTGGTCGTGGTCGGCGGCTGGCGGTGGCGGCCTCGCCCGCGCCGGATCCAGGCCCTCCGCCACCACGGTCCCGCCCGGGGGGCCCCGGCCATCTCCAACCGGGCGCTCGCCCTCGGCCTCGATCGAGCGGCGGATGCGGTGGGCACAGCGGTGCTCCGCCGGTTGCGGCCCTCCGCCGACCTCGCCGTCGCCCGACGCCTCGGCCGGGCGCTCCTCGCCGGTGCGGCTGCGCTACCCGTCCTCCCGCCGGTGGCGCCCGCCCTCGTCCTCGTCCTCTGGGCCGCTCCCGGGATGAAGGCCAAACGCCGGGAGCGGCGGCGGGTGGCCGCGATCGCCGCCGACCTCCCTGACGTCGTCGACCTGCTCGTGTTGGCGGTGGGCGCAGGGCTCACCGTCCCCCTGGCCGTGGGCCGCGTGGCCCGCCGGGCCCCCGGGCCCCTCGGCGTGGAGCTGGCCCGGGCGTGCGACGAGGTGTCCCTCGGCCGGCGCCTGGGCGACGCCCTCGACGACATCCCCGCCCGGGCGGGCGAGGCCACCCGTCCCCTGGTGGCCGCCCTCCTCGCCTCCGAGCGCTACGGGGCGCCCCTCGGGCCGGGGCTCGAACGGCTGGCCCACGAGGTGCGGGCCGACCGTCGCCGCAAAGCGGAGGAGGCGGCCCGCAAGATCCCGGTCAAGCTCCTCTTCCCCTTGGTGAGCTGCACGCTCCCTGCCTTCGGGTTGCTCACGGTGGCACCCCTCATCGCCAGCGCCGTCCGGTCGCTGCGCCTGTGACACGTCACCTCTCCAAGGAGCACCGATGCTCGCCCTCTACGTCTTCGCCATCACCCTGTTCCACGGCCGCGCCCGCACCGACGAGCGGGGCCAGGCCTCGGCCGAGTACGCCCTCGTCCTGCTGGGGGCGGCGGCCATCGCCCTGCTGATCGTGGCCTGGGCCACCAAGACCGACCTGGTCGAGAAGCTGCTCGACACGGTGGTGAAGAACATCACCGGCAAGGCCAAGTGACGGGGCGCCACGCCTCGAGGGGAACCGGCGACGAGGGCCAGGCTGCAGTCGAGCTGGCCCTCGTCCTGCCCCTCGTCGCCATCCTCCTGCTGGCGCTCGTCCAGGTGGGACTGGTGGTGCGCGACCAGATCCTCGTGCTCCACGCAGCCCGGGAGGCAGCCCGGGAGGCGGCCGTCGATCCCGGGGCCGACGTTCCCGTCCGGGCCGCGGCCGCCAGCTCCACCCTCGACGCCGGCCGCCTCACGGTCGAGTCGAGCGGCCGGGGTGGCCCTGGGAGCCGGGTCCGCATCGATGTCCGCTACCGGGCGCCGACCGATGTCCCCCTGGTCGGGGGGGCCATTCCCGACATCACCCTGGAGGCATCTGCAAGTATGAGAGTCGAACGGTGACGGTCGACTACTGGCCGCGGCCGGAGCGGGGCAGTAGGTTTTTCCACAGGACGTCCGACCACGTAGAGTGTCGGCGCCACCTTTCTAAGCAAGAAACCGCAGGGCAAGGCTGGACCCCGGGACAGAATTCTGGTACCTACATGCGGTAGGCACGTAGTTGCTGATCGGGGCGCGTCGTCGAGCATTCGGCTCGGCTACATCGGGAGGAGACAGAACAGCATGAGCATGTTCCGCCGAACCGGGGCTACCGCCCTGGCGGCTCTCGTGGTGGGTGCCTTTCTGGTCGTCCCCTCCCCCGCCGGCGCCCAGACCGTGCAGACGCGCGCCGAGAGCTTCATCGCCACGGCCAGTGCCCGCGCCCTCGCCCTGAGCGTGCTCGGCATCAACGTCACCGTCGGCGCGTCCGGCATCGAGATGAACAGCACGCCCGCGGCCAAGGCCACCGGCGGCGGCGTCCTCCTCGTGCCGGGCACGGTCAGCACGGTGCAGACCACCGCTCCCGGCCAGGCCCTGGCGCCGCCCCCCGCGTGCGTCCTCAACCTCCCCTTGGCCAGCCTCCTCGACCTGAAACTGGCCTGTGGTGAAGCCAAGGTCGACAGCACCGTCGGCGCCCCCCAGGCCTTCGGGCAGGGCAGCGTGGCCGCCATCGACATCGGCGGCCAGCAGATCCTCGCCCTCCTCGCCCCCGTGCTCGACGCGCTCGCCCCGCTCCTCGACCAGGTCCTCGGCACCGTCACCGGCGCGCTGACCCCGATCGTGGGCAACCTCCTCGGCGGGCTCGTCGGCGGCGCCGGTCTCGACCTGAACGCCCCCGTGTCCAGCCTGGTCGACCTCATCAACAACGCCACCAACCTGGCCACGATCAAGCTCGGCAACTCCACCGCTCAGGGCCTCAGCGAGCCGGGCAAGATCAGTGCCATCGCCACCGCCCAGGGCGGCCAGATCGACGTCCTGCCCGGCCTCGCCCTCGGCGGCGCCCCCCTGATCTCGATCGTCGTCGGCTCGGCCAAGGCCACCTCGGTGTTCGACCGGGCGGGCGGCACCAGCACCCCCGGCTTCGACGCCGCCATCCTCACCGTCAAGCTCGGCCTGCCGATCCTCGGTGGCCTCACCGAGATCCCGGTGAAGCTGGGTGCGCCCCTCACCCTGCTGGCCGGCACCCCGCTCGAGTCCACCATCGCCCTCGGCGCCGGCACCACCACCAAGAACCCCGACGGCAGCGTCTCCTCGGTGGCCGACGGCGTGTCCATCCACCTGCTCAAGGGCATCAGCGGCGGGATCAAGCTGGAGCTGGCCCACGCCGAGAGCGGCATCGGTGGACAGTCGCAGCTGGTCGAGCAGCAGAAGCTGGTCGAGCCGGTGGCGCAGCTGGCCAGGACCGGTAACGACCCCTGGGTCCCGATGGCCGGCTTCGCGCTCCTGCTGGCTGCCTTCACCACCCGTCGGCTGGTCGTCGCCCGCCCCAGTGGCAACCGCAACCCCGCCGACAACAACTAGTCACCCTCCTGACGCCGGACCCACCGGCAGCTCCGGTACCCTCACGTTGCATTCGGATCGAGCTGAATTGATTGGTAGGGGCGCGTGCTCATAAACCTTCTCCGCACCCACCGCTGGATTCGCGTGAGCCTTTCCGGGCTGTCGGTGGCACTCCTGCTGGGCGGACTGGGCCTGGTCGGCTACCCGTTCTTCACCAACGTGTGGCAGGGCCGGATCCAGGCCCAGCTCGACGACCAGCTCGTCAGCCCCGAGCTGCAGCAGGCCTACAAAGAGGGCAAGATCGAGACGGGCGACAGCCTGACTCGCATCCGGATCCCGGCCCTCGACGTCGACACCGTGGTCGTCGAGGGGATCACCCCCAGCGCCCTGCGGGCCGGCGCCGGGCACTACCCCAACACCGCCCTGCCTTGCGATATCGGCAACGTCGCCATCGCCGGTCACCGCACCACCTACGGGCGCCCCTTCGGAAACCTCGACCAGCTCAGGGCGGGTGACAAGATCGACCTGGTCACCCCCATCGGCGCCTGCCAGTACGAGGTCACCAAGGCCCCGTTCATCACCCCTCCCGACGCGCTGGAAGTCATCGCCCCGAGCACCGACAAGATGCTCACCCTCACCACCTGCCACCCCAAGGGTTCGGCCGCCCAGCGCCTCGTCGTCCAAGGCAAGTGGGTCCAGGCCCTCTCCGCGTGAGCCACGCCGCCGCCTCGGCCGGCTCCCGGCGGGTGGGCCGCCTGGGCCGGGTGGCCAGCGGCGCGGCAGCGGTCGTGGTGCTGGTGGTGGGAGGAGCCGCGCCGGCCGGCGCCGAGCCCACCCGGACGATGTCGATCGACCCCAGCGACGACGTCACCTCGTCGCCCGTCGCCACCGGCACCTTCACCGGGGCAACCCTGCTGGGCATCCCGTCGGAGAACATCTCCGGCGTCGACCTGGCAGTGGCGCCCACGGGGCCCACCGGTGGCTCCACGGTCACCCAGAGCGGCTGCGAGGTGGGCTCCGGGTGCACCACCGGCGAGGTGCGCTTCACGCTGGGAGATTCCCGCCCTGGCCTACAACGGGCCCTACGTCGTCACCGCCTCGGCGACGTACTGTGCCGTGCTCTGCCTGGGCGCGCCCCAGCGGGTGTCGGCCGACCCCATCCCGTTCCGCCTGGCGGTCGAGCCCAACGCGCCCACCGAGCTCAAGCTGGAAGGCGGCGACGACCGCAGCGTGGTCGTGTCGTGGGCCCGCAACCCCGAGCCCGACATCCTCCACTACGCCCTGTTCCGCAAGGATCCCGGCGGCGACTTCCGGCGCCTCGGCACCGACATCAAGCAGCCGCGCGTCGGGGCGGCCGTCGTTCACCGACACCAGCGCCGCCGGCAGCGGCGGCGAGTTCACCTACAAGGTCTTCGCGGTGCGGATGGGCTTCTCGGGCGACGAGAGGACGACCAAGATCTCGAAGGCCTCGTCGGAGCGCACCACCACCGTCGCCCCGCCACCCACCACCACCCTCAACCCCAACGACCCGGCCGGCGGACCGGTCACCACCGTGGCCGGGCAGGGCGTCGACATCGGCTCGTTCCTCTCCGGGCAGGCGCCCACCCTCCCCAGCCCGGGACCGATCTTCCTCGACCTGCCCGACACCGGCTTCGGCGAGACCCTCCCCTTCGGCTCCTTCCCCGAGGACGACATCGAGCCGGGCGAGGAGGACGCGGTGCTGCCGACACCCCGGGCGCGCCAGGTCGCCGAGTTCAAGCGCAACCGGCCGCTCATCCCCGTCGCCGCCGGCCTCATCCTCCTGGTCATGGCCGGCCACGTCCGGCTGCTGAACGTGCGCACCAAGGCCGTCCCCGAGAAGCCGCCGCCCGGCACCTACGTGGCCCGGGCGCTGGAAGCGGCGCGGGCGACGAGCGGGGTGTCCGTGCTGCCCAGCCCGCCACCAGTCCCCGACCACCTGGCGATCGGCGTGGCCACCGCGGTGGCCAACGGCGGCCACCAGCGGCCGGCCACCGCCGACGACGTGGCCGACCTCCCCGTCTGGGCCGAGTTCGAGCCGGTGTCGGCCCTGGGCCTGCTCGATGCGCCCGACGACCGCGAGTTCGTGCGACCGGCGCTGCCGGTGTCGACAGCGGCCGCCGCCGCACCCGCCCCCGCGGTCCCGGTGTGGGCCGAGTTCGACGCGGCGTGGGCGTTGGGCCTCCTCGACGCCCCCCAGGAACTCACCGACCAGCCCGCCCCCGGGCCCCAGCCGGTGCGGGTCGTCGTCGACCCCGATCCCCAGCCCGCCCCCCCGCTGCCGCCCATGCCGGAGCCTCACCCGGTCCAGGCCCTCGTCGAGCCGGAACCCTTTTTCGCCCCCGAGGCCGACCCGCGACCCGACCCCTTCGCCGCCCGCCACCGCGACGACGGCGACGACATCGACCTCGACCTCGACCAGTCGGAGACGGAGTGGGCACCCGAGGTGTTCGTCGGACCTCGGGTCTAGCGGGCGCCCCTCACGCCAGCAGGGCGGTGAGGAGCGCCACCGCCCCCGCCTTGTCGAGCGGTTCGTTGAGGTTGCCGCACTTGGGCGACTGCACGCACGACGGACAGCCGGTCGCGCACCGGCAGTTGGAGATCACGTCCAGGGTGGCTTCGAGATGCCCCCTCCCGGCGGCGAAGCCGAGCTCGGCGATGCCGGCCCCGCCCGGGTAGCCGTCGTAGATCACGATGGTGGCCAGCCCCGTCTGGATCTGGCGGTTGGTCGACAGCCCGCCCACGTCCCACCGGTCGCAGATGGTGAACAGCGGCAGCATCCCGATGGCGGCGTGCTCCACCGCGTGCACCACCCCCGGCACCCGGGCCGGGTGGATGTCGGCATCGGCCAGCAAGGCGTCGTCGATCACGTACCAGAAGGCCCGGGTCCGCAGCCGCGACGGCGGCAGCTCCAGAGCGACGGTCTCCAGCACCTCCCGGGTCGACCGCCGCCGCCGTTGGTAGCCGGTCACCCGCTCGGTGACCTCCACCGCCCCCACGAACAGCTCGGCCCGGCCCACCACCGCCCGGTCGTCGACGCCGAGCAGGGTGACGTTGAGGTCGGACATCGCCTGCGTCGCCTCGTCCGCCTCGCACGGCTCCACCCACGCCGCCCGATCGGAGCGGTCCAACTCCGTCACCCGGTACTGCCGGCCCTGGTGGAGGTACAACGCCCCCGGGTGGACGGTGGAGAACGCCCGCCCCTCGTCGACCGTGCCGATCAGCCTCGCCCCCTCCCCGGCCACGATCCGGTACTCCGACGCCGACGAGCCCGTCCGCAGCCCCACCGACGCCGCCGGGGCACCCCCGCCGGCGTACACCGCCCGCCCGTCCCGCAGCTTGAGCCGGTCGTCGAGCACCAGCCGGCGGATGCCGTCGTCGAGGTCGTCGCCCCACCACTCCTCGTCCGCCGGCGTGAGGGGAAGCTCGTAGGCGGCGCAGGCCAGGTGGGGGTCGAGCACGAAGGGGTTGCCCGGGTTCACCACCGCCGGCTCCGGCGACCGGCTGAAGACCTCGGACGGGTGGGCCATCAGCCACTGGTCGAGCTGGTCCTCCCCCGCCACCAGCACCGCCGCCGACTGCTGGCGTTGGCGCCCGGCCCGCCCCGCCTGCTGCCACATGGAGGCGATGGTGCCGGGGAAGCCGTCCAGGATGCAGGCGTCGAGCCCGCCGACGTCGATGCCCAGCTCCAGGGCGTTGGTGGCCGCCACCCCCCGCAGCCGACCGCCGAACAGCTCGGCCTCGATCTCCCGCCGCTCCGACGCCAGGTAGCCGCCCCGGTAGGGCCGGATGAGCTCGGCCAGCCCCTTCCCGTCAACGGACATGGCCCCCACCCGCCGCCGGGCCTCGGCGGCCACGATCTCCGCCCCCCGCCGGCTGCGGGTGAAGGCGATGGCCCGCGACCCGCCCGCCACCAGCCCCGCCAGCAGCCGGGCCGACTGGCCGTGACCCGACGCCCGCGCCCCCGACGCCTCGTCGACCACGGGCGGGTTCCACAGCACGAACACCCGCTCCCCGCGGGGCGACCCGTCGTCGACCACCTCCGCCACCGGCCGGCCGCACAGCGCCGACGCCAGCTCCCCCGGGCGGCCGATGGTGGCCGAGCAGAACACGAAGGTGGGGTCGGACCGGTAGTGGGCGCACACCCGCCGCAGCCGGCGCAGGACGTGGGCCACGTGGGTGCCGAAGATCCCCCGCAGGGTGTGCAGCTCGTCGACCACCACGTACCGCAGCCGGGACAGGAACCGGGCCCAGCGCTCGTGGTGGGGCAGGACGCCCACGTGGAGCATGTCGGGGTTGGTGAGCACCACGCCCGCCGACCGCCGGGCCCAGGTGCGGGCGGACGGGTCGGTGTCGCCGTCGTAGGTCACCGCCACCAGGCCGGGCACGCCGCCCGCACCCGCCCCCCAACGCGCCCATCGAGCGCAGCTGGTCCTGGGCCAGGGCCTTGGTGGGGAACAGGAGCAGGGCCGTCCCCCCGGCCAGGGCGGCCTCCGCCACCGGCAGCTGGTAGCAGAGCGACTTGCCCGAGGCGGTGCCCGTGCTCACCGCCACCGACGTGCCTTCCCGGGCCAGGTCGACGGCCGCCGCCTGGTGCGTCCACAGCCCTCCGGCGGGCACGCAGGCGGCCATCGCCTCGGGGAAGGGGCGGGCCGGCGCCCGCACCCGCGCCGCCCGAGCCGGGAGGCGCTCGACGTGCACGACCTGCCCGTCCTCGGCCAGAGCGACCACGATCGCGGCCAGGTCCGGGGAACCCGGGTTTAGCGACGGGTGGCCAACGGGGTACCGTGACTCTGGGTCACGGGTAGCCGGGCCAATGGGAGGAGTAGTACTCATGGATCTGGGGCTGGACGTCACCGAGCGCGACGGCTGGGCCGTGTTGAGCGTAACGGGCGAGGTCGACGTCTATACCGCCCCCAAGTTCCGCGAGCGCCTCATCGAGCTGGTCAGCGACGGCAAGTACCAGATCGTCGTCAACCTGGAAGGGGTCGACTTCCTCGACTCCACCGGGCTGGGCGTGCTCGTGGGCGGGCTCAAGCGGCTGCGCAGCCACGACGGCGACCTCGTGCTCGTCTGCACCCAGAGCCGCATCCTCAAGGTCTTCGAGATCACCGGGCTCACCAAGGTGTTCTCGATCCACGATTCGGTCGACGCCGCCGTGTCCGACGGGACGTAGAGAGACGGCGAGGCTGACGACCGTGGCTGGGGAGGCCGTCGAGCTCGAGATTCCGGCGCGCGCCGAGTTCGTGGCCCTCGCCCGCCTGGCCGTATCGGCCCTGGCCGCGGCCGACGGCGAGCTGGCCGACGAACGGGTCGACGACCTCAAGCTGGCCGTCTCCGAGGCCTGCACCAACGCCATCGAGGCCCACACCGCCATCTCCACCGACGAGCGGGTGGTCGTGCGCTGCTGGGTCGACGAGAACGGCCTCGAGGTCCGCATCTCCGACCGGGGCGCCGGGTTCGACCCCTCCGGCCTACCCGACCACCCTCCGGTCACCGACCCGGCCCGCCTCAAGTTCGAGCGGGGCCTCGGCATCCCCCTCATCCGGGCCCTCGTCGACGAGGTCGAGTTCAGCTCGTCGGACGCGGGCACCGAGGTCCGCCTGGTCATGCACCACGGCCACGGCAACGGCAACACCGACGCCCAGGAGCGGTAGGTCCGGCCCCGTGCCCCTGCGCAAGCGCCTCCGCGAGCTCACCGTGCCGGTGGCGGTGCTCGACAAGGAGCAGCTGCAAACGTTCTGCCGGGGCGTGGCCGGCGTCACGCCCATCGGCGACTGCGAGCCTCGCCATGAGATCACCGTGGCCGGCGAGATCTCGTCGATGCGCATCGTCCCCCGGGCCGGGTCACCGTCGCTGGAGGCCACCGTCAGCGACGGCAGCGGCATGCTGGTGGTGGTCTGGACCGGTCGCCGGCGCATCGCCGGCATCTCCCCCGGCCGGCGCCTGCTCCTCAGCGGCCGGGGCACCGACCAGGGCGGTCGGGGCCGCATCCTGCTGATGAACCCGAAGTACGAGCTCCTGAGCTAGGCGGGCGGTTCCCCCGACGCCGCGATGAGGCCGGCGGCGGCGGGGCCGGTGACGGTGGCGGCCGCCGCTCCCACCAACATCGCCTTCACCGCGTCCTCCGTTTCCGGCGTCACCAGCACCAGCACCTCGTCGCCGGCCTGCATCATCGTCTCGCCCCGGGGGACGATCACGTGCCGGTCGCGGACGATGGCCACGATGGTGGCGTCGCGGGGCACGCCCATCTCCGAGATCGGCGTCGCCACCGCGGGGGAGTTGTCGGCCAGGGTGACCTCCACCAGCCGGGCGTCCTGGAACTGCAGGAGGCGCACCAGCGAGCCCACCGACACCGCCTCCTCCACCAGGGCGGTGAGCAGGTGGGGGGTGGACACGGACACGTCGACGCCCCACGTCTCGTTGAACAGCCACTGGTTGGCGGGATGGTTGACGCGGGCGACCACCCGGGGGACAGCGAACTCCTGCTTGGCCAGCAGGGAGATGACCAGGTTGTCCTCGTCGTCGCCGGTGGCGGCCACCACCACGTCGACCTCGGCCAGGCCGGCCGCGTGCAGCGAGGCCACCTCGCAGGCATCGGCGATGACCCATTTTACGTCGAGGTTCTTGCGCAGGCGGGCGACCAGGTCGGGGTTCTGCTCGATGACCATCACGTCGTGGCCCGCGTCCTTGAGGTCGCCGGCGATGTAGGTGCCGACGTTGCCGGCACCCGCTATTGCAACCTTCACGTGCCGGCCTTCCGCGCCAGCTTGGCTTCCAGTTCCTCGACCGCTTCGGAGCGGACGGCGAGGTGCAGCACGTCGCCCTCCTGGCCCAGCAGGTCGGGGCCGCACAGGCGGGCCGCCCCCGCCCGGGACAGGGCTACCAGCCGCACCCGGTCACGCTCCTCCAGATCGGCCAGCTTGTGGCCGGCCCAGGCGGGGGGGAGGGCCCGCTCGATGAGGCGGATGTTGCCGGTGGCGTCGGTCCACTCGCTCACCGATTCCTCCGGGAACAGCCGCCGCAGCACCTGGTCGGTGGTCCAGGCCACGGTGGCCACGGTCTGGATCCCCAGCCGCTGGTAGATGACCGCCCGCCGGGGGTCGTAGATGCGGGCCACCACGTTGGGGATCTCGTAGGTCTCCCGGGCGATGCGGGCGGTGACGATGTTGGTGTTGTCGCCGCTGGTGACCGCGGCCAGGGCCGAGGCCTGCTCGATGCCCGCCTGCTCCAGGTGCTCCCGATCGAACCCGAAGCCCAGGACGGCCCGGCCGGCGAAGGTGTCGGGCAGGTTGCGGAAGGACTCCCGGTCCTTGTCGATGACGGCCACCGTGTGCCCGCCGCTCGCCAACGACACCGCCAGCTCGGAACCCACCCGTCCACAACCCACCACGATGACGTGCACGTAGCAATGCAACACGGCCTACCCCGCCGAACACAACTCGTACAGGAAGCGGTTGGTCGGCACGGGGCCGGGTACCGTGACCCCCCGTGTACGCGGCCATCAAGCGGCTTCTCGTCGGACGACCCATCGCCACCAGCGAGGGTGAGCACCGGCGGCTGTCGAAACCGGTCGCCCTGGCCACCTTCTCGGCCGACGCGATTTCATCCACCGCCTATGCCACCGAGGAGATCCTCTTCGTCATCGCGGTGGCGGGAACGGGCTCCAGCCTGGCCCTGGGGCTCGGCCGGCTGGTGCCGATCTCCATCGTGGTGGCGTTCCTCATCGCCATCGTGGTGGCGTCGTACCGGCAGACGATCTTCGCCTATCCCAACGGCGGCGGGTCGTACCTCGTCAGCCGGGACAACCTGGGCCGCTACCCGTCGCTGGTGGCGGGGGCCTCGCTCCTCGTGGACTACATCCTCACGGTGGCGGTGTCGATCTCGGCCGGCGTGGCCGCCATCGTGTCGTTGCCCGCCTTCCGGGGGCTGGCCGAGCACCGGGTAGCCGTCGGCATCGCCCTCATCATGCTCATCACCATCGCCAACCTGCGGGGCCTGAAGGAGTCGGGGATGGTGTTCGCCTTCCCCACCTACACCTACATCGTCAGCCTGGCCCTGCTCATCGTCTACGGCCTGGGCCGGGAGTTCATCCTGGGCGACGTGTCGAAGGTGCCGCCACCCTCGCCCGAGGAGTTCAACGGGATGCTGGCCGGCGGCAGCATGAGCCTGTTCCTCCTGGCCCGGGGCTTCTCCTCGGGCGCGGTGGCCCTGACCGGCATCGAGGCCATCGCCGACGGCGTGCCCGCCTTCAAGAAGCCGGAGGCCAAGAACGCGGCCGCCACCCTCACCATCATGGGCTGCATCCTGGCCACCCTGTTCGTGGGCGTGTCGGTGCTGGCCCACCACGTCGAGCCCTATCCCAGCCACGACGAGACCGTCATCTCCCAGATGGGCCAGGCCGTCTACGGCGGGGGGCCGCTGTACGTCATCCTCCAGTTCGCCACCGCCGCCGTCCTCACCCTCGCCGCCAACACCGCCTACGCCGACTTCCCCCGGCTGTCGTCGATCATCGCCCGGGACGGGTTCCTGCCCCGGCAGTTCATGAACCAGGGCGACCGGCTGGTGTTCTCCAACGGCGTCGTCTTCCTGGCCATCGCCGCCGGCGCCCTGCTCATCGCCTTCGGCGGCGTCACCACCGCCCTCATCCCCCTCTACGCGGTGGGCGTGTTCACCTCCTTCACCCTCAGCCAGCTCGGCATGGTGAAGCGCCACCTCAACCTGAAGGAGGCGGGCTGGCGCAAGGGCATCACCATCAACGCCGCCGGCGCCACCGCCACCGGCATCGTGCTGCTCATCGTGGCCATCACTAAGTTCACCAAGGGGGCGTGGCTGCCGATCGTGGTGATCCCCCTGATCATCCTCCTGTTCACGGCCATCAAGCGCCACTACGACCGGGTGACGACCGCCCTCGTGTTCGAGCCGAGCATGGCCCGGCCCCAGCCCATCAACCACACCGTCATCGTGCTGGTGGGGCGAATCCACGTGGGCGTGCTCAAGGCCCTGGCCTACGCCCGCTCGCTGAACCCCCAGCACCTGGTCGCCCTCTACGTCACCTACGAGGAGGACGACCGGGAGGAGATGGAACGGCAGTGGCGGGAGTTCAAGATCGAGGTCCCGCTGGAGATCAAGTACTCCCGCTACCGGGAGCTGGTGGCCCCGGTGGTGGAGTACATCGACGAGGTCGACGCCCGCTGGGGCGACGACACCGTCACCGTGGTCATCCCCGAGTTCGTGGTGGGGAAGTGGTGGGAGAACATCCTCCACAACCAGAGCGCGCTGTTCCTCAAGGGCAAGCTGCTGTTCCGCACGGGCACGGTGGTCACCTCGGTGCCCTACCACCTCGACGCCGAGAACCCGCCCCCGCCGCCGCCTCGCCGCAACGTCCCTCGGCCCTCGGCGACCCAACAGGCGCCCCCCGCGGCGGTGGAGTCAGCGCCGGAGTCGGCGCCGGCTACGCCTCCCGGCCCCGCCGGCCCCGCCGGAGCCGGAGGCTCCACCAGGCGGTAGCCCACCCCCGGCTCCGTGACCAGGCGGGGACGCTCGGGGTCGTCGTCGAGCTTCTTGCGCAACTGGCTGGCGTAGACCCGCAGGTACTGGGTTTCCGTCCCGTACTCGGGGCCCCACACCTCGCCCAGGATCGTGCGGTGGGTGAGCACCCGGCCCGGCCACCGGGCCAGCAGGGCGAGGAAGGCGAACTCCTTGGGGGTCAGGTCGACCGGCCGGCCGGCGACGGTGACCGAGTGGCGGGCCCGGTCGACCCGCACGTCGCCCACCTCCAGCACCGCCTGGTCGGGCCCGGCCCCTCCCCCGCCCGGCGACGGCCGGTGCCGGAGGGCCACCCGGATCCGGGCCAGCAGCTCGGGCATGGAGAAGGGCTTGGTGACGAAGTCGTCGGCTCCTTCGTCGAGGGCCAGCACCTTGCGCGACTCCGACCCCTCGGCCGACAGGACCACGATGGGGACGTCGGTCCACCCCCGGATCCGCCGGCACACCTCGACGCCGTCGATGTCGGGGAGGTTGAGGTCGAGGACGACCAGGGCGGGGGCCTCGACCGCGGTGATGTCGATGGCCTGCTGCCCGCTGACGGCGGCCACCACCCGGTAGCCCCGCGCCTCCAGGCCCGCTCGGAGGGCCCGCAGGATGGCGGGCTCGTCGTCGACCACGAGGATTCTGGGGCCGCGACCGGGAGCGTGGTCGCCGGGAGTCATGGAGTGCGGGCGGGGAGGGTGAAGGCGAAGGTCGCCCCCCCGCCGGGAGTGCGGTCGACGCGGATGGTGCCGCCGTGGGCCTCCACCACCGCCTTGCAGATGGCCAGGCCGACACCGCTCGACCGGCTGCCCTCCCCCCGGCGGAAGGGCTCGAACACCCGCAGCCGGTCGTAGTCGGGGACCCCGATCCCCTCGTCCGCCACCCACGCCTCCACCTGGCCCGACGGCAGGTGGCGGCCGCCGACCCGCACGATCGAACCCGGCGGGGCGTGGCGGCCGGCGTTCTCCAGCAGGTTGGTGACCACCTGCTCCAGCTGGGTGTAGTCGCCGTCGACCAGGGGCAGGTCGGCCGGCAGCTCCACCTGGACCCGTACCTGGCGGAACAGCCCGCTCAGCTTGCGCAGGCGGTCGGTGACCAGCTCGTCGATGGGGACGGCCTGGCGCTCCGGGCTGAACGCCCCCGCCTCGATCCGGCTCAACGAGAGCAGGTTGGCGACGATTCGGTCGAGCCGCTCGGCCTCGTCGCACACCGTGCCCAGCAGCTCGATCCGGGTCGGCTCCTCGTAGACCACCCCGTCCCGCAGGTCGGTGGCCACCGCTCGGATGGTGGCCAGGGGGCTGCGCAGGTCGTGCGACACCGACCGCAGCAGCGCCGACCGCTGATCGTCCACCCGCTCGAGCACCTCCACCCGGGCCACCTCGTCGCGCAGCCGGGCCCGCTCTTCGTCGGACTCCTGCAGCCGCTCGAGGAGCGCTCGCACCTCGCCCTCCCGCGCCTCTGCCGCCCGCCGCCGGTCGGCCTCAGCCGCCACCAGGACGCCCACCACCAGGGCCACGGCCAGGAAGACGCCCAGGGCCACCCAGTCCTCCCACGCGTCGACCTTGAAGGCGCCGTAGGGACGGATGAAGACCAGGTTGAAGCCGGCCGCCGCCACCACCGCGGTGCCGGCCGCGGCCCACGCCCCCCCGACCACGCCCGCGGCCACCACCGCCAGCACCAAGAGGAGGGCGGGCGACGTGGAACTGACGTCCTCCCGGAACGGGCCGAAGGCTCCGAGCACCGCCACGGCCCCGCCGACGCCCGCGGCCGCGCCCAGCCACGGGGCGCGGCCGCCACCCGGGATCCAGGGGGGGCGGAAACGGGCCATCGGGCGCGATCTTTGCGCGTTCTCGACGGATCGGCCCCACGTGATTCGTCCGGCGCTACATTGCCGGCTAGCCGGCGAAGGAGGCGAACGTGGACGCGCACGAGGCGGGAGGGTTGTGGCTGCTGCGGGAGATGTGGGACTTCCCCAGCGGGGTGCCGGAGGACGAGCAGGCCCTCAAGCGGCGCCGCATCGACCTCGTCTTCGGCTCCGACATCCCTTACCAGGATCCGGCGTCCTAGCGACGTCACCCCGGGGGGGAAGTTTGACGTTTGGGTGGGTCGCGTCCTAGTTTTCCGGTGCCGAAACATGGATCCCGTCCACTCGAAACCCGACCGCGAGGCGCTGAAAGCGCTGTACCGGATGTCGAACGAAGGCCACGACGCGTCCACCGGCGCCCTGGCCGAGGCGCTGGGTGTGGCGCCCGGCACCGCCACCACCACCGTCAAGCGTCTCGCCGAGCGGGGACTGCTGGTCCACAAGCTCTACAAGGGCGTCGAGCTGACGCCTATGGGCCGGTCGGCGGCGGTGGCCGCCATCCGCCGCCACCGCATCGTCGAGCGCTTCCTGTCCGACATGCTCGGCTACGCCTGGAACGAGGCCGACCGCCTGGCCACCTCGTTCGAGCACGACCTGCCCCAGGAGGTGGAGGACCGGCTGTTCGTGGCCCTCGACCGCCCCTCGTCGTGTCCCCACGGGTTCCCCATCCCGGAGCCGGAGACGGCCGACATCCCGTCGCTGCCCCCGCTGTACGACCTGGAACCGGGCGATTTCGCGGTGGTCGCCGTCCCCGGCTCCACCGATCCCGATGTGATCGAGTTCCTCGAGACGCTGGGACTGCGGCCCGGGGTCCGGCTCGAAGTACGTGAACGCCATCCCTTCGACGGTCCCATCGTGGTCCGCGTGGACGGGAAGGACCGACTCCTGGGCGAAAAGGTCGCCCACCAGATCTTTGTCAGGAAGGAGCTGTCGGCATGAAGATGGTCTTGCTCGCATCCGAGGGGGGGTTCCAGGACTTCACCCTGGGCAGCACCGAGTGGTTCTGGCTGTGGTTCTCGGCCGCGACCGCCATCCTCGCCCTCCTCGTGGGCTGGCGCCTCATGCGCGGCGTCCTGGCCGCCGACGAGGGCACGGAGAAGATGAAGGAGATCGCCCTCGCCATCCAGGAGGGGGCGATGGCGTACCTGCGGCGACAGTTCCGCACCATCGCCATCATCGTCGTCCCCTTGGCGGTGCTGGTCTTCCTGACCTCCACCGAGATCCTCAAGCCGGACGGCTCGACCGCCCTGTCCTTCGGGGAGTCGGGCCTGTTCCGCACCCTCGCCTTCATCGCCGGCTGCTTCATGTCCGGCCTCACCGGGTTCATCGGGATGTCGCTGGCCGTGCGGGGCAACGTGCGCACCGCGGCCGCGGCCAAGGAGGGCTCCCTGCCCGCCGCCCTCAAGGTGGCCTTCCGCACCGGCGGCGTGGCCGGCATGTTCACCGTCGGCCTGGGCCTGCTGGGCGCCACCGTCATCATCATGATCTTCCAGAACACGGCCTCCGCCATCCTCATCGGCTTCGGCTTCGGCGGCTCGCTGCTGGCCCTGTTCATGCGGGTGGGCGGCGGCATCTTCACCAAGGCGGCCGACGTGGGCGCCGACCTGGTGGGCAAGGTCGAGGTCGGCATCCCCGAGGACGACCCCCGCAACGCGGCCACCATCGCCGACAACGTGGGCGACAACGTCGGTGACTGCGCCGGCATGGCGGCCGACCTGTTCGAGTCCTACGAGGTGACCCTGGTCGCCTCCATCATCCTCGGCTTCGCCGCCTTCGAGTCGATCGGCCTCAACCCGGCCCTGGGCGTCATCTTCCCCATCGTGGCCCGGGCCATCGGCGTGCTCGCCTCCATCGTCGGCGTCTACGCGGTGCGCGCCACCGACAACGACAAGTCGGCCATGGCCCCCATCAACCGGGGCTTCCTCACCGCCGGCGTCCTCACCGTCATCGGCACCTTCTTCGTGGCCCAGTTCTACGTGGGCAACCTCAAGGTCTTCTGGGCCATCGTCACCGGCCTGGTCCTGGCCCAGGTGGTCAGCCGCCTCACCGAGTACTACACGTCGACCGAGACCGCGCCCGTGCAGGACATCGCCGAGGCGGCCCGCACCGGTCCCGCCACCACCGTCCTCTCCGGCATCGCCTCCGGGCTGGAGTCCACCGTGTACGCGGTGATCGCCATCGCCCTCGCCTTGGGAGTCGCCATCGGCCTGGGTGACGGCAACATCCAGTTCACCTTCTATCTCGTTGCTCTCACTGGTCTGGGCATGCTCGCCACCACCGGCGTGGTCGTGTCGGAGGACACCTTCGGGCCCGTCTCCGACAACGCCGCCGGCATCGCCGAGATGTCGGGCGAGTTCGACGGCGAGGCCGAGCGCATCATGGTCAGCCTGGACGCGGTGGGCAACACCACCAAGGCCATCACCAAGGGCTTCGCCATCAGCTCGGCGGTCATCGCCGCCGTCGCCCTGTTCGCCTCGTTCATCGAGGTGGTGGGCGACGAGCTGGGCCTGCCCAAGGAGGACCTGTTCGCCAACCCCCTGACCCAGATCAACGTGGCCGATCCCAAGACGTTCATCGGCCTTTTGATCGGCGGGTCGGTGGCGTTCATGTTCTCGTCCCTGGCCATCCGGGCGGTGGGACGCACCGCCGGCACCGTCGTCCAGGAGGTGCGCCGCCAGTTCCGGGAGCACCCCGGGATCATGGACTACACCGAGCGCCCCGAGTACGGCCGGGTCATCGACATCTGCACCGCCGCCTCCCTGCGGGAGCTGACCACGCCCGCCCTGCTGGCCGTGCTCACGCCCGTGATCATCGGCTTCGGCATCGGCTACCTGGCCCTGGGCGCGTTCCTCGCCGCCGTCATCTTGACGGGGCAGCTCATGGCCGTGTTCCTGTCCAACGCCGGTGGCGCCTGGGACAACGCCAAGAAGTACATCGAGGACGGCCACGAGGGCGGCAAGGGGTCGGAGGCGCACAAGGCGGCCGTCATCGGCGACACCGTCGGCGACCCGTTCAAGGACACCGCCGGACCGGCCCTCAACCCGCTGATCAAGGTGATGAACCTGGTGTCACTGCTCATGCTGCCGGCCGTCATCAGCATGCAGGACAACGACCCCGGCCGCTATGCCATCGCCGCCGTGTCCATCCTCATCCTCGCCGGCGCCCTCGCCTTCTCCAAGCGCAAGGCCACCGCCATGGACGAGGTTCCCGAGACCGAGACGGTCAAGGCCTGACCACCTCGCTCAAGCCGTTTTGTGTCGGAAAGGGGCGCTCCGGCGCCCCTTTTCCGCGCCCAGGGTCGGCGAAGGGTGCCGGCCCGCCTGGGACGAGCTCACACTCTCGGCCAGGTCCGAGCGACAAGGAGGGGCCGGCGAGCGGTGAGTGGAGTGTCCAACTCGGCCAGCGTCTGAGCGACAACGGGCTGCTCGAACCCCCACGACGATTGCTCTGCGTCGATCGATTCGTGCACCGACAGCGTCGTTGTTCCGGGCGAAACGGCGCCGATCATGACGATTGCGGTGATGCAAACCCCGGTTCAGCGTCTGAGGACGACGCGGTAGGCGTCGAGATCGGGGGGAGGACTGGTCGGAGTCCCCCTGCCAGCGTCGGAGCGACAACGAGGAGGGCGCCGGGAGCAGTCGGCCAGTTGTCGCTCCGACGCTGGCAGACAGGAACATGTCGACGACGCGGCGGCAAGTTGTCGCTCCGACGCTGGCAGACAGGAACATGTCGACGACGCGGCGGCAAGTTGTCGCTCCGACGCTGGCAGACAGGAACATGTCGGCGACGTCGGCGGCAAGTTGTCGCTCCGACGCTGGCAGCAGGAACATGTCGACGACGTCGGCGGCAATGTTGTCGGCTCTGACGCTGGCAGACAGGAACATGTCGACGACGCGGCGGCACGTTGTCGCTCCGACGCTGGCAGACGGGAACATGTCGACGAACGTCGGCGGATCGTCACAACATTCGACGACCACCCCGGCGTCTGCGCCCGGGGGGACACGGGGGCGGCCGAGCCGGTTTGGGCGTGGCGGCCGCCAGCGGCTGCATCGCTGGCGGCGCCCGGGGCAGACGCCTGCGAACCCGGCAGGGCTCAGGACTTGGTCGGCTCCGTCGCCTCGTCCTCCTGCTTGCCCGCTTTGCGCATCTTGAGCAGCTCGAGGATGACGGGGATGAAGGAGACGGCGCCGATGACGAGGATGATCGGCAGCAGGTAGCGGTCGATGTCGGGGATGGCGTCGCCCAGGGCGTACCCGAGGGAGGTGACACCCACCGCCCACAGGAACCCGCCGACGATGTTGAAGGTGACGAACTTCCGGTAGTCCATGCGGCCGACGCCGGCCACCACCGGGGTGAAGGTGCGGATCACGGGGATGAAGCGGGCCAGGACGACCGTCCGGGCCCCGTGGGCGGCGAAGTAGGTCTGGGCCCGGTCGACGTTGCGCTGGTGGAAGAAGCGGGAGTCGGGGCGCTTGAAGACGGCGGGCCCGTAGCGGCGGCCGATGACGTAGCCCACCTGGTCGCCGGCGACGGCGGCGATGAAGCAACCGGTGACGATCAGGGGAAAGTTGAGGTGGCCGTCGGAGGCGAGCAGGCCGGCAGTGAAGAGCAGGGAGTCCCCGGGGAGGAAGAAGCCCGCCAGCAGCCCCGATTCGGCGAAGACGATGGCGAAAAGGCCCAGCGTGCCGAAGGCCTCGATCAGTGACTTGGGGTCCACCACCAGACCGTACTCTTGACAGAAGGCGGTTCCGCCGCCCAAGGTCCTACTCCCGTGTCCAAACCCCTCGTCATCGTCGAGTCGCCGGCCAAGGCCCGAACCATCGCCCGGTTCCTGGGCAGCGGCTACGTCGTCGAGTCGTCCGTGGGGCACATCCGCGACCTGCCCCGGGGCGCGGAGGAGGTGCCGGCCGCCCTCAAGGGCGAGCCCTGGGCCCGCCTGGGGGTCGACGTCGACCGCGACTTCGAGCCCCTCTACGTGGTGGCCAAGAACAAGAAGCAGATCGTCACCAACCTGAAGCGCCTGCTCAAGGACGCCGACGAGCTCTATCTCGCCACCGACGAGGATCGCGAGGGGGAGTCCATCGCCTGGCACCTGCTGGAGGTGCTCTCGCCCCCCAAGCGGGTGTCGGTGCGGCGGATGGTGTTCCACGAGATCACCGCCCCCGCCATCCAGGCCGCCCTCGCCAACCCCCGCGACCTCGACGAGCAGCTGGTCGACGCCCAGGAGGCCCGCCGCATCCTCGACCGCCTCTACGGCTACGAGGTGTCGCCCGTCCTGTGGCGCAAGGTCCTGCCCAAGCTCTCCGCGGGACGGGTGCAGAGCGTGGCCTGCCGCATCCTGGTGGAGCGGGAGCGGGCCCGGATGCGGTTCCGCAACGCGTCCTACTCCGGCGTCGAAGGAACGTTCGCCAAGGGTCCCGGCCGGTTCGGCGCCACCCTGGTGAGCGTCGACGGCACCCGCCTGGTCACGGGCAAGGACTTCGACGAGACGGGCCAGCTCAGCCCGGCTGCGGCCAACAACGTCCTCGTCCTCGACCACGAGGGGGCCGCCGGCCTGGCCGACCGCCTGCGCGACGCCCCGTTCACCGTGCGCTCGGTCGACGAGAAGCCGTACCGCCGCAGCCCGTACCCGCCGTTCATGACCTCGACCCTGCAGCAGGAGGCGGGGCGCAAGCTGCGCTACACCGCCCAGCGCACCATGTCGACGGCCCAGCGCCTGTACGAGAACGGCTACATCACCTACATGCGCACCGACAGCACCAACCTGTCGGAGACGGCCGTCACCGCCGCCCGGCGCCAGGCGGCCGAGCTGTACGGGCCCGACTACGTCCCCGCCCAGCCCCGGCGCTACGAGAAGAAGGTCAAGAACGCCCAGGAGGCGCACGAGGCCATCCGCCCCGCGGGCGACAGCTTCCGCACGCCCGACCAGGTGGCCAGGGAGCTGGGCGCCGACGAGCGGGCCCTCTACGAGCTGATCTGGAAGCGGACGGTGGCGTCGCAGATGGCCGACGCCCGGGGCCGGAGCATGCAGGTCCGCCTGGGCGCGACCTCGTCCGCCGGGCCCAATGGGGCCAGCGTCGACGCGGTGTTCAGCGCCGCCGGCAAGACCATCGAGTTCCCCGGGTTCCTGCGGGCCTACGTGGAGGGCTCCGACGACCCCGAGGCCGACCTCGAGGACCGAGAGGTCCGCCTGCCGGCCCTGGCCGCGGGCGACTCCGTCGACGCCGTCGCCCTCGACGCCAAGGACCACACCACGTCGCCCCCGCCCCGCTACACCGAGGCGTCGCTGGTGAAGGCCCTGGAGGAGATGGGCGTGGGCCGGCCGTCGACCTACGCGTCGATCCTGGGCACGGTCCAGGACCGGGGCTACGTGTGGAAGAAGGGCAGCGCCCTCGTCCCCTCGTGGACCGCGTTCGCGGTGGTGAACCTCCTCGAGCGCCACTTCACCGACCTGGTCGACTACGCCTTCACCGCCCGCATGGAGGACGACCTCGACAGCATCGCCAACGGTGGCGAGAAGCGGGTGCCGTGGCTGTCCCGCTTCTACTTCGGCACGCTCGACTCCGACGACCCGGCGACGAAGGACGGGCGCTCCGGCCTCAAGGCCATGGTCAACGACCGCCTCGACGAGATCGACCCCCGCGAGGTCAACGCCATCCCCATCGGCAAGGACGCCGAAGGGCGGGAGATCGCGGTGCGGGTGGGCAAGTACGGGCCCTACCTGTCCCGAAACGGGGAGACGGCGCCCGTGCCCGAGGGCATCGCCCCCGACGAGCTGACCGTGGCCAAGGCCGAGGAGATGCTGGCCAAGCCCAGCGGCGACCGGATGCTCGGCACCGACACCGTGAGCGGGCTGCCCGTGATCGTGCGGGAGGGCCGCTACGGCCCCTACGTGCAGCTGGGCGACGCCGATGGCCAATCGTCGAAGGCGTCGGCCAAGGCCAAGCCCCGCACCGCCTCCCTGTTCAAGCGCATGAGCCTGGAGACGCTCACCCTGGACGAGGCCCTCCGGCTGCTCACCATCCCCCGGGTGCTCGGCGTCGACCCGGCCGACGGCCAGGAGATCAGCGCCCAGAACGGCCGCTACGGGCCCTACGTCAGGAAGGGCACCGAAAGCCGCAACCTGGAGGACGAGGACCGGCTGTTCACCGTCACCCTCGACGAGGCGCTGGCCCTGCTGGCCGTGCCCAAGGCTCGGGGGGGACGGGCGGCGGCGGCCGAACCGCTCCGGGAGCTGGGGCCCGACCCGGTGTCGGGCGCGGTGGTGACCGTCCGCGAGGGTCGGTTCGGGCCTTACGTGACCGACGGCATCGACAACGCGTCCCTGCGGGTGGGCGACTCGGTGGAGGCCGTCACCCTGGAGCGGGCGGCCGAGCTGCTCCAGGCCCGACGCGACCGGGGCCCGGCCAAACCCCGCAAGACCAGGACCACCAAGACCACCAAGACCACCAAGACCACCAAGACCACCAAGGCGGCCAAGAAGGCGCCCGCCCGCGCCCGGGCCGCCCGCCCCAAGTCGTAGCGGAAGGGCGACGTCGCCCTGAAGCGCTCCTCGGGACGCCTTGACGCGGCCAACCCGGCTATCCCATCGCCAGGCTCATCGCCAGGCTCATCGCCAGGCTCATCGCCAGGCTCATCGCCCGGCTCGATACCGGGCCCGGCCCCGGTCCAGGCCCTAGCCTGAGCCGGTGGCCGGCCGTAGGGAGCACCCCCCGGAGGGCGACGAGCCGGCCACGACCGAAGTGCCGGTCGCCGACGAGGTCGACGGGGACGAGGAGAAGCGGGGCCCGACCCTGCTCGGCTCCACCTCGTTCTTCCGCCTCTGGGTGGCCCAGGTGGTGTCGTCGCTGGGGGACTGGATCGGGCTGGTGGCGGTCCTGTCGATCACCGCCCGGGTCGGGGGAGGGTCACCGGAGACGGCCATCGCCCTGGTCATGAGCGCCCGCATGATCCCCGGCTTCTTCCTGGCTTCGTTGGGCGGCGTGCTGGTCGACCGGTGGAACCGCAAGACGGTGATGGTGGTCTGCGACATCGGGCGGGGCCTCACCCTGGCCACGCTCCCCTTCGTCAAGAGCGTGTGGGGGCTGTTCCTCGTCTCCCTGGTGCTGGAGCTGTTCACCCTGCTGTGGTCGCCGGCCAAGGAGGCGTCGGTCCCCAACCTGGTGAAGGTCGACAAGCTGCCGGCGGCCAACTCGTTCTCCCTGGCCGCGGCCTACGGCACCTTCCCGGTGGGATCGGCGCTGTTCGCCTTCCTGGCCAAGGTGGCCGAGTGGCTGGGCCGCGGCGAAGGGCCCCTCCACTTCCTGGAGCTCAACCAGGAGTCGCTGGCCATCTACCTCGACGTCGGCACCTTCCTGACGTCGGCCTTCATCATCTCCACCATCGCCCTCCCCCGGACCAAGGCGCCCCGCCGCCGGTCGCCGGCCCCGCTCACGGACGCGTTCAACGAGGTCAAGGAGGGGTGGCGCTTCATCGGTACGAGCCCGGTGGTGCGCTCAGTGATGGTGGGCCTCGGCACCGGGCTCATCGGCGGCGGGATGGTCGCCCCCCTCGGTCCCGTCTTCTCGGCCCAGGTGCTTCACTCCGGTTCGGCCGGCTTCGCCCTCATGCTCACCGCCCTGGGCATGGGCCTGGCCGTCGGCGTGGTCGGGCTGTCGTTGCTGCAGAGCCGCCTGCCCCACCAGCGGATCTTCCCCCTGGCCGTGCTGGGGGCGGGGGCGTGCATGCTGGCCGCGTCGTCGATGTCGCAGCTGGGGCTGTGCCTGACGTTCACCGCGGGGATGGGCGTGTGCGCAGGGGCGGTCTACGTCCTCGGCTTCACCATCCTCCAGGAGAACGTGGCCGACGACCTGCGGGGACGCATCTTCGCCGCCCTCTACACCCTCTCCCGTCTGTGCCTGCTCATCTCCCTGGCCCTGGCGCCCCTGCTGGCGGGCATCCTCGACCGGCTGTCGGAGAGTGCGATCGACGGGCGGCTGAAGCTCGCCGGGCTCACGGTGGAGCTGCCCGGCGTTCGGCTCACCCTGTGGATCGGCGCCGCCATCATCCTCATGGCGGGCACGTTGGCCCTGCGGGCGGTCAAAGACGCGGAGGACGACGTGCGGGAGTCCCGGTGACGGGGCGGTTCGTGGTCTTCGAGGGGGGCGAGGGGAGCGGCAAGTCGACGCAGGCGGCGCGGCTGGCGGCGCGCCTGGGGGCGGTTCTGACCCTGGAGCCGGGGGGGACGGAGATCGGGTCGCGGTTGCGGGAGGTGGTCCTGGGGGCGGTAGAGATCGGCGAGGGGGCGCCGGGGCTGGCGGCGCGGGCGGAGGCGCTCCTCATGGCCGCCGACCGGGCCCAACACGTGGCCCAGGTGGTGCGGCCGGCGCTGGAGGACGGGCGGCCGGTGGTCAGCGACCGGTTCTCGGGGTCGACCCTCGCCTACCAGGGCTACGGCCGGGGCCTCGACCTCGACGAGCTGAGGTGGCTGTCCTCGTGGGCGGCGGAGGGCCTGGAGCCCGACCTGGTGGTGCTTCTCGACGTCGACCAGGAGGTGGCGGCGGCCCGCCGGTGCCGGCCCCGGGACCGGATCGAGGCGGCGGGCGACACGTTCCACCAACGGGTGGTGGCCGGCTACCGGGCCCTGGCCCAGGCCGATCCCGCCCGATGGGTGGTGGTCGACGGGTCGGGGACGGTCGACGAGGTGGCCGACCGGGTGTGGTCGGCGTACTCCGCCTGGGAAAAGTCCCGGTGAGCGAGGAGTTTGGGGCGGGACCGCCGCCGGGCGACGTCTTCAGCCGCATCGTGGGCCAGGAGCGGGCGGTGGTCCACCTGCGGGCCGCGGCCCGGGGCCCGGTGCACGCCTACCTGCTGGTGGGGCCGCCGGGGACGGGCCGGCGCACCGCGGCCATGGCCCTGGCCGCCGCCCTCCTGTGCCCCCGGGGTGGCTGCGGGGAGTGCGACGTGTGCGTGCGGGCGACGGCGGGCGTGCACCCGGACGTGTCCGTGATCGAGCGGGAGGGCGCCTTCCTGGGCATCGAGCAGGCCCGCGAGATCCGCCGCCTGGCCATGCGCACGCCCAACGAGGCCGCCCGCAAGGTGCTGGTCGTCCCCGAGTTCCACCTGGCCCAGGACGCGGTGCCGGCGCTGCTGAAGGTGGTGGAGGAGCCCCCGCCGAGCACGGTGTTCGTGATCCTCGCCGACCACGTGTCGCCCGAGCTGGTGACCATCGCCTCCCGGTGCGTGCGCATCGACTTCGGCCCCCTGCCGGTGGCGCTGGTGGTCGACACCCTGGTGGCGGAGGGCGTCGACCGGGCGACGGCGGCCGACGTGGCCGAGGCGTCCGGGGGGCGGCTCGACCGAGCCCGGCTGCTGGCGTCCGATCCCGGCTTCGCCGCCCGGCGGGCCACCTGGCGGTCGATCCCGTCTCGCCTCGACGGCACCGGCGCCACCGTCTCGATCCTGGCCGCGGAGCTGGTCGAGCTGCTGGGCTCGGCCGCGGTGGCGCCCCTCACGTCCCGCCATGCGGCCGAGGTGGCGGCCCTGGAGGAGCGGGTGAAGCGGGCCGGGGAGCGGGGGGCGGGGCGCAAGGTGCTGGCCGACCGTCACCGGCGGGAGCTGCGCCGGCTGCGTACCGACGAGTTGCGCTACGGGCTGGCGACCCTCGCCGTCCTGTACCGGGATGCGTTGGTGCAGCGGCGGGTCGACGCCGCCGCCGGCGTGGCCGGACTCGACGCCATCCAGAAGGTGGCCGAGAACCTCATCCACAACCCGAGCGAGCCGCTCCTGCTGCAGGCCCTGCTGCTGCGGCTGCCGCCGGTGCGGGCTACGGCGAGGGCGGCCGGGGCACCGTGACGGTCGGGACGGTGGGGCCGACGAAGGTCGGCGGCACCGGCGGCACCGGGGTGGGGAAGGTGTTGGGGAACGGGACGGTGGTGGGCGGAGGGGGCGGGGTGGTCGTGGCCGGAGGCCTCGTGGGCGGCGGCGGGGTGGGCTCCTCTTCCTCCTCCTCGACCGGGTCGGGCGCCGGTTCCTCGTCGACCGCCGGCGGTGAGGTCACCCGGGGGCGAACCTGGGTCACCACCGGCGCCTCGCCCGGCGCGCTGTCCTCCGGCTGGGGCAGGGCGAAGGTGACGGTGGTGGTGGGCCTGACCGTGGTGACGGTCTGCGCCGCCGCATCCGTCGGGGTGGTCGTCACGTCGGTGGGTATGGCGTCGGGTCCGGCGAGGAGCTCGAGGGTCATGGCCACGATCGAGACGCCGGTGAGGGCGTAGAGCACGACGTTCAGCCGCTCGCCCCGCCGCATGGTCGACCACCGGCCCGCGATCGGGCCCACCAGGCGCCGGTGCACCCACCGCTCGTCGTCGTCCATCTCCTTTGCGTCCTCGGCGAGGGCCCACATCTCGAGAAGCTCGTTCTCGACCGGATGCACGTCGACCGGATGCATGTCGCCGGGCTCGGGATCGTCGAACACGCTCCTCTCGTCGGGAGGAGCCGGCGTGGCCACCATGGCCGCGGGGAGGACGGGTTGGGGGACGTCGGGGATGTCCGGTGCGATAGACGGGGCGGGGTCCGGCGCCATCGGGGGTTCGGGGAGGGAACCGACCGCGCTGGCCGCCGCCACTGCGTCGACCGGCTCGGGCTCGGACTCGGTGATCTCGACCGCGGCCGGGGGCGGCTGGTCGGACTCGGGTACGGGCACGCCGGGGTCCTCGGGACCCTCCGGGCGCACGCCGTTGGGGATCGGCGGCGCCGCTTCGAGCGCCAGGGCGATCACGTCCACGTCGGCGTCGTCGTCGTCCTGCTCTTCGGCGAGGGCGGGGATGGTGTCGGCCACGGCTTCGGCTTCGGCTTCGAGGGCCAGGGCGACCTGCTCCTCCGCGGCCGCGGGCGGGTTGTCGGCCTCGGCTTCTGCGCCGAGGACCAAGGCGACCACGTTCAGGCCGGAGTCGTCATCCTCGACATCCACCGGTCCGGCGGGCGAGGCGTCGGTCGCCGCGGCACTCGCACCGGGCGGGATCGGTGGCACCTCCCCCAGCGCCAACGCCATGATCCCCAGGGCCAGGTCGTTCGTCATCATCGTCGTCGTCGTCGTCAGCCGTGGCCGGATCGGCGTCGGCGGGCCCCGGAACGTCGGCGGCAGCCTCGACCGGCCCCGCAACCTCGGCGACGGCAGCGTCCGCCACCACCGGCGGCACGATCGTCGGGCCCGGCTCGACGTCGACGCCGGCGACCGGTCGGCCATCGGCCGGGTCCGCCCGGCCGGCGGGCGGGATGGGGTCCGGCCACACGTTCGGAGCGAGCGGCGGGGCCTGAGGCGGGACGACAGCCAGCGGCGCCTCGGCTCCGTCCACCGGCGGCACCGGCGCGTCGGCCGCGAGTTGCTCGGCGGGGGCCCGCAGGGCCGCTGGTGCGACACCGCCGATGGGCTCGCCGGCGGTGGAAGCGTCGGACCCGTCCTCGTCGGGGAGCGCGGGGGGCGTCGGCGCCTGGTCGCGTCCCACCCCCGGAGGGCGGGAGGCGGGCGCGGCCGGCGTCCCCGCCGAGGATTCGTCCGGAACGTCCTCGCTCATCGCCACCGACGGTACCGCCCGAAGGGGCGAGGCGACCCCTCGCGTCACGCCCCACGCCCACGCGGCGGCGTCCCCTCTCCACCCTGCCCGCAACCCGGGCCGATCGCGACGGGTCGTTCCCCGACGCCACTACGCTTGACGCTCACCGCCCGGGTAGCTCAGTCGGTAGAGCAGCTCACTCGTAATGAGCAGGTCAGGAGTTCGAATCTCCTCTCGGGCTCCACGGTCTCTGAGCACGGTGGCAAATGACTCAGTAGCTCCGATAGGTACTTTCGGCAGCTCGGCGGTGGGGTGTCGTTCAGGACGTCGAGTGCTGCCGGCTTGCCCGCCGCTGGCCGGAGTCGATCAGGGGACAGTTGGTGCAATAGGCCCCGGGGACGGCCTTGACGATCAGGCAGCAGGTGTTGCGCTCGTAGACAACCGCCCGGCGATCGGCGTCGCCGGCCACGACCACCACGCCCAGGCCGCGCAGGCGCGAGTCCGGGCGGTCGAGGAACGATCGGGCGGCACGGGCGGCGGCCTCGGGGTCGCCGGTGAGGTCGCCGACCACCCGGGCCACGCCCGACACGTCGGTGGCCAGGTCGCCCCGCAGCCCGCGCCGGCCGAGGCGCCACCGGGAGGCGACGGCGGCGTGGAGGACGTCGAGGTTTCCGGCCAGGACGCGGTCCTCCCACCAGGCGGGCCCGGTCGGTCCCGGGGCCAGGAGGTCCCACCGCGGCCGTGAGCAGGGCGACCTCGCCCGGGTGGTGGCCGTGGACGCGCACGGCGACGTTCTCACCGCCGGGATCGGGTGCCACGTCCTCCAGGAGGAGGGGGCCGAGGGTGGCGGCCACGACGCTCCATCCCCAGAGGTAGCAGAAGCGTTGCGCCGCCACCCGGGCCCGGACCGCGGACGCGCTGTCGGGGGGGAACGAGGCGGCGGTGGCGGCCACCAGGTCCTCCAGGGTGGGCGACGGGAGTCCGCCCTCCACCAGGTCGGCCACGGTGAGCCACCCCTCCCCGTCCGGCGGGCCGACGTCGAAGCCGACCGCGTAGTGCCGGGCCCGGAGGCGGACACCCATCGCCGCCAGCTCGGGCGCGCTCAGCCCCACGTGCGCTTGGCGTCGTCGAGGCGGAGGCGGGTGAGGGCGAAGATCCCGAAGACGGCCGCGATCAGGGCGAGGACGACGATCGGCCGGGTGACGTCGCCCAGCGTGCCACCGTCGAGGATGGCGGCGCGGTACCCCTTCATGGCCCAGTAGGTCGGGGAGATGGGGGCGATCGGCTGGACCCAACCGGGGAGCACGCTGACCGGGACGAACCCGCCGCCGATCCCGCCCAGCACCATCGCCCCCAGGTTGGTGACCGCGTTGACCTGCTGGATGGTGGCCAGGGCGGCGGCCGCGGCCAGGGCCAGCCCGAGGACGGCGGCGCCGAACGCGGCCGACACCGCCGCCATCGCCAGCCGGGAACCGGTCGGCCGCATGCCGAGGAAGAGCAGCCCGTAGTCGAACAGGAGGAGATGCTGGAGGACGAGCAGGCCCGCGGGCACGGCCAGCTTCCCCGCCAGGAGTTGTCCCGACGGGATGCCGGCCGCCCGGAGCCGCACCCACGTGCGCCACCCGTGCTCCCGGAACAGGCCGAAGCCAACCAGCGCCACCGCGAAGAAGGAGAAGACGCAGACCATGCCGGGAACGGCCTGGTCGCCCCCCGATGCGTTCGGGTACCCCTCGGCGACCAAGGCCAGGCGGAGGGCCGGCGCGAGGAGGGCCATGAGCACCATCGGCATGGCCAGGAGGAGGACGGCCGGCACCGGGTCGTGGCGGAGCAGCCGCAGCTCGTTGCGCACGACGGCACCGGCGCCCGTCACCGGCGGGCCTCGTCGGTGGGGACGGGCGCGGCGGCTGCGCCCGGGGTAGGCCGGGCGACGGGGCGCCACCGCCAGCCCCGACGACGCGGAACGGGCGGGCGCGGCGCGTGCCGGTCCGGCGCGGGGTCGGGAGGCGGAGGTCGGTCGGCGACGGTCTTTGGCGCGATTTGGTCGGGTGGCGACGGGATCGCGCCGCGGTCCGGAGGCGGAGGCGAGGAGGTCGGTCGGTCGACGACGGTCTTTGGCGCGATTTGGTCGGGGGGCGATCCGTTCGCGCCCACGGCCGGGGCATCGGTGACGGGGCGGCCGGTGAGTTGGAGGTAGGCGGCCTCCAGGGACGGGCGGACGACCTCCACCGAGCGCAGGCGGGACGCGTCGTCGCCGAGCGAGGCCAGCACCGCGGCCAGGGCCTGGCCGGGGTTGCGAATCGGGAGGCACAGGCGGTCGTCGACCACCCGGCCCCGGCCCATGGGCAGGGGGGCGCCGCCCTCGAACTCGAGCACGAGGAGGGAGTCGGCATGTTGGGCGACGAGGTCATCCACCCGGCCGGCGGCGATGATCCGACCGTGCTCGAGGATGGCGACGTCGGCTTCGAGGCTCTCGATCTCGGTCAGGAGGTGGGTCGTGTAGAGGACCGACGGTCCCGTCGTCGGTCAGCTTGCGCACCGCCTCCAGCAGCCGGGCCCGGGTGGGGACGTCGGCGCCGGCGGTGGGCTCGTCCAACAACACGAGGGCGGGCCGGTGGACGAGGGCGATGGCGGCGTGCAGGCGTCGCTGCTCGCCTCCCGAGAGCTGCCCCGCCGTCCGCTCCAGCAGGTCGACGAGGGCGAACGGCTCGGCCAACTCGACCGCCCGCCGGCGAGCCGCGACCCGACCGCAGCCCGCACATCTCCCCGAAGCAACGCAGGTTCTGCTCCACCGTCAGCGCCGGGTAGACCCCGATCTCCTGGGGCGCCAACCCGACCAGGCGTCGGTCGCGGGCCCGTCCCGACCGGGGGTCACGCCCGCACACCCGCACCGTCCCCGAGTCGGGCCGCACCAGTCCCGCGGTGATCGACACCAGGGTGCTCTTGCCCGCCCCGTTCGGCCCCAGCAGCCCGAGCACCGTGCCCTCCTCCACGACCAGGTCGACCCCGTCGACGGCGAGGCGGTCGCCGTAGCGCTTGACGATCCGGTCGAGGACCAGGCGGGGCTCGGTCACGCCGGCGGAGGGCCGGACGG
This sequence comes from uncultured Acidimicrobiia bacterium, assembly GCA_963829165.1. Classification (GTDB taxonomy): domain Bacteria; phylum Actinomycetota; class Acidimicrobiia; order Acidimicrobiales; family AC-14; genus JAXDMK01. The sequence goes on from CAWHIC010000008.1 coordinate 95,786, forward strand.
CGGGTGGTGAGGCGCTCGAACGTCCGCCGCTCGCAGACCATGAAGGCGGCCCGCTTGTCGGGCATGTCGAACTCGGCCACCTTCCGGTAGCCGATGAAGGCGAGCAGGGAGAGGAAGTTGTGGTGGTTGACGTCGGGCTCGCCGACGATGCGGCGCACCTCGGGGCGGCGGAAGAGGAACCGGTTGACCGCCATCCCGATGGCCACGCTGTAGCGCCCGAGGTAGTCCTCCTCGCCGATGATCACGTGGGCCCCGATGTCGCCCGGGAGCACCGGGTAGTGGGCCCCGAGGATGTCCTGGGCCGGGTCGTAGACCTCGAGGTACCCGACCGGGACGTCGTCGACGAAGCCCAGGTAGGAGTTGCGGGTGGGGTCGTGGTGGTGGCGGAGGAGGTAGTCGTGGATCCAGGCCAGGGGCCAGTCCATGTTCCAGAACTCGACCACGTGGGGCTTGCGCATCCACGCCTGCACCAGGGGGGCGTCGATGTCGGGGTCGATCTGGCGGCACCACAGGCGACGGTCGAGGGCGGCGTCGTACTCCTCGTAGACGGCCCGCTCGGCCATCACCGGCGTGGTCACCGGGTCCACGACGGCTCCCGGTCGAGGTCGGTGAGGGCGAGGGGGTTGTCGAGCCAGCCGACGGCCGCCGCCAGCGGGCGTTCGGCATGGTCGCCGTAGCCCCGCTCCAGCACCCGGACCCGGTTGAGGCACAGCTTCACGAAGGCGGGGGCGTCGAGGTCGAACAGCTGGTAGCGATGGGAGAGATCGGCTGCGAAACGGTCCTGGTAGGCCCGCACGGTGGACGCGGCCGCGCCCCAGAAGTCGGCCTCCGGGTAGCCGAAGTGGTCCTCCAGCAGCTCGGACAGGTAGCGGTACACGCAGACCAGCACGCCCCCCTGGATCCACTGCACCAGCAGGCGGCCCTCCAGCCCGCCGCCGAGCACCCGGCGCACGTCGGCCGGCAGACCGGCCAGCTCCGGCAGCGGCTCGCAGCTGATCATGGCGTCGTCGACGAAGTCCTTGACCACCAGCCGGGCGGGAGCGTGGTCGCGCAGCACGACCAGGCAGTTCTGGGCGTGGGGCGAGAAGGTGAAGCCGAACCGGTACAGGACGTGGAGCAGCGGGGGCAGGACGGCCTCGTGCAGGCGGCGGACCCACTCCTCGACGGTGACCCCGCTGCGAGCGATGACGGGGTCGAGGAACGGCACGCCGCTCGGGGTCGCGGTGGAGGAGGGCGGCCATGGTGACGGCCCGCTCGCCCGCCGCCAGCCGGGGCGCCACCGGCTCCCGCCAGATCGCCCCCAGCAGCTCCGTGTGCTGGTAGGGGACGTCGGGGATCGACTCCATGGCCCGGTGGGCGACGCTCACGCTGGCCGTCTCCCCCAGCAGCACGAGGCCGGTCTCGACGAGGAAGGGGTCGTCCGAGGTGACCGCCGAGCAGCCACTCGGTGAGGGCGGGGGCGACCAGGCTGCGGGCCCGGGGCAGGCCCCGGTAGACCGACGTGTTGAGGACGGAGAGGGGCAGCTTCACCCACCGCCGGTCGGGATGGTCGACGTCGACGAAGGTGCGCAGGGACTGTTGGGGCAGGTAGCGGCAGGGTCCCGGGCCGAGGGGGACGATGGCCCGGCGGGCGATGTCGCCGGCGTGCAACGGGACGATGCGATTGCTCCACTGCCACGGGTGGACGGGCAGGTACGTGGCCCGGTCAGGGTCGAGACCGGCGGCGGCCGCTCGGGCGCGGAACCCGTCGAAGGCTTCCTCCCCCACCTGCTCCCGGACCACGGCCGCGTTGTCGAGGCCGCGGACATCGGCCCGGTCGGGGTGCACTGCGAGCCAGGGCAGGACCACCGGCCGGCAGGACTCGGGCGCGTGGGCGAGGAGATCGTCGGCGTCGAAGCCGAGGCGGCCCTTGTTGGCCACGATCCACGGGTGGCCCCGCATCTCGGCCTCGACCAGGAGCGGGTCGAGGTCGGCCAGCTCGGCCGACGGGCGGCCGTGGGTCAGCTGGTAGGAGTCGGAGAGGAGGGTGTTCGACAGCTCGACCACCGCGTTGGCCGTCGTCGACGGGTCCACCCCGATGACGGGCGCCAGCATCGCCACCAGGTCGGCCACGTCGGGCAGGGCCGCCGGCTCGCCCGCGATCGTCCACGTCAACGAGGCCGGGTCGACCCGCCACTGGCCGAGGAACCGGAGGCGGGCGGTGAAGGTGAGCGCGGCCACGCCCGGGAGGCCCAGCCGGAACCGGTCGTCCACCCGTTCCGGGGTGAGCAGCTCCTCGAACATGAACTCGGTGAGGAGCTTGGCCAGCAGCTCCCGGTTGGCCCGCTCCCAGCGGTCGGCGTCGAGGCCGAACTCGGCGGGGAGGTCGACGGCGGGCACGTCGTCGCTCACGACGGGTCGGAGCCGCCGAAGGTCTGGAACACGTTGCGGGACCGCACCGGGAGCACCTCCCGGCCGCAGACGGCGTTGAGGATGACCGCGTTGCGATGAGCGCCCAGGCCGAGGTCGGGAGCGCCGACGCCGTGGGTGTGCAGCTCCCCGTTCTGGACGAACAGGCGGGACTTGTCGTGGTCGACCAGGCGGAGCCGGAAGTCGGCGTCGATGACAGGCCGGCCGGCGCCGTCCCGCTCGACGAGGCCGGGATCGAGCGGGAGCGGGGCGGCCCGGTAGCCGGTGGCGAGCACGACCAGGTCGGCGTCGTGGGTGAGGGGGACGTCGTCGTCGAGGTGGTGGAGGTGGAGGCGCACGCCGCCCGCGGCTGTCGGCTCCAGGCCCCGCAGCTCGCACGTCGACCGGTAGCTGACGCCCGCTTCCGGCCGGTCGATGGTGCGCTCGTAGAGCCGGTCGTAGATGCGGGCGCTGGTGTCGGCCGAGATGCCCTTGTAGAGGAGGTCCTGGCCGGAAAGAAGCTGGTCACGGGTGTCTTGGGGGAGGCCGTGGAACCACTCGCCGTACTCGGGGGAGAAGTGCTCCAGGCCGAGCTTGGAGTACTCCATGGGCAGGAAGCCCCGGCTGCGGGTGAACCAGTCGAGGCGCTGGCTGCCGTCGGTAGGAAGGGCGTCGAGGAGGTCGGCGAACACCTCGGCCGCGCTCTGGCCCGACCCGACCACGGCCACCGACGCCGCCGTCAGGGCGTCGGCCCGGTGGGCCAGGTAGTCGGCCGAGTGGAAGACGTTCGGTCGGCCGAGGGCGTCGGCCGCGCACGCGGGCACCGTCGGCCGGGTGCCGACGCCGAACACGACCGCCCCCGCCCGGTGCACCTCCTCCTCGCCGTCGGGCCCGCGGACGCTCACCGTCCACCCCTCGGCCCCGTCGCCCGCCGGCGTCACCGACTCCACCCGCCAGCCGAAGCGGCACGACGGCAGGCTCCCGGCCACCCACCGGCAATAGGCCTCGAACTCCCGGCGGGGGATGTGGAAGCTCTCGTAGAAGTAGAAGCGGTACAGCCGGCTGCGGCAGTGGAGGTAGTTCAGGAAGCTGTACGGGTTGGTCGGGTCGGCCAGCGTGACCAGGTCGGCCAGGAAGGGCACCTGCACCCGGGCCCCCTCCACCATCAACCCGCCGTGCCAGGAGAACTCGGGGCGGGCTTCGAAGAAGGCGGCGTCGAGGCCGTCGACCTGGTCGGCCAGGGCGGCCAGGCCCAGGTTGAACGGCCCCAATCCGACCCCGACCAGGTCCCACTCCCGGTCAGCGCCCATCGACGTCCCCCAACTCGGCGGGGAAGCGGGCCGCGAACTGGGCGCGAGTGCAGCCCAGGAGCAGGGCCCGCTTGTCGGGGAGCTGCAGCTGGGCCAGGGGCACGTGGGCCAGGCGCAGGCACAGGCGGATCATGCGGACGTTGCGGGCGTCGGGCTCGCAGACCACCCGGTCGGCGTCGGGGTCGTCCAGGAGCCGGGTCATGACGGTCCGGCCCAGGCGCCGGGCCACGCCGGTGCCGATGAGCTCGGGAGGGCCGACAAGGACGTGCCAACCCCGGTCGCCGGCGGTCGCCGGGTAGTAGCGGGCCAGGGGGTCGGCCGCGGCCTGGTAGGTCTCCACGTAGCCGACCGGCCGGCCGTCGTCGCGGGCGATCCAGGGGTCGAGGTGGGGGAGGGCCAGTTGCGCCTCCAGGTAGGCGCGGACGCCGGCCGGGGAGCGGTCGATCTCCCACCACGGCACCACGTGGGGTTGGTTCATCCAGCCGTGGAGGAGGTCGGCGTGGAGGTCGACGGCGGCCGGCTCGAGCGTGATCCCGGTCATCAGCGGAGGGGGTTGGGCACGGTCACGTACACCGACTGGGTGGCGATGTCGCCCACCAGCTCGTCGAGGTCGTGGAGGCGGGTGGCGAGGTTGGCCTTGCACGGCCACCGTTCGTCGTCGAGGAGGCGGTCGAGGAGGGACGTGGGGTAGCGGCCCCCGGCGGCCCGCTCGGCTTCGAGCAGGCGGCGGAGGTCGGCGAGGAGCACCGTCTCGTCGCCGCCGCCGGCCGCCCCGAGGGCGTTGACCACGCCCAGGGTGAGGTTGAGGAAGAGGTAGTAGACGAGGCGCTCGTCGGCCAGGGCCTCGGGGAAGATCGACTCGGTGGCTTCGCCGAGCCGGGGGATCACCTGGCCCAGGTCGTCGTGGGCCGCCTCCCGGTGGAAGTAGCCCTGGCTGTCCCGGTAGATGCCGACCGCCGGCCACCCGTCGTCCAGCTCGACCAGGGTGTTCTGCTGGTGGGCCTCGAAGCAGAGGCCGACGTCGAGATAGAGGCGGACGAGGGAGCGCACGACGACGTCGCAGAACCGGGCGAACCACTCCCGGCCGACGTCGGCGGGGCCGCGGCCGTGGCGGGCGGCGAGGGCGTGGACGATCGCTCCCAGGCGGCTGGGGCCACCGCCGGGGCGGTCCTGGCAGAGGGTGGTGAGGGCGGAGACGTCGGCCCCGGCGGTGACGGTGTTGTCCCGGAAGAGGACCGAGAACCCGGGGTGGTCCGCCGCGGTGAGGTAGGCGGGGTCGTGGACGAGGCGGAAGTGGGGGGCGGCGGCCCGGGCCCGGTCGCCCACCGTGGTGGTGGCCAGGCGGGCGGCCTCGACGGCCCGGTCGAGCTCCTTGGGGAGGGTGACCCGCATGGAATTGGTGACCCGCACGTGGAGAGAGAACTTGAGCTGCCACGGCCAGTCCGGGTGGTGGACGGTGCGCACCGAGGTGGTGGGGGCGACCTCGGGGCCCGCCGGTCCGAGGTCGACCACGGCGCCCGACTCGAACCGGGCGGCCAGTTCGGGTTGGCGGCGGAGGAGTGCCGCCTCCCAGGGATGGGCGGGGATGACGACGCGCCCGCGGGGGAAGCGGCGGGCGTACAGGGCGGCGGCCATGTCGGGGGCCGGCGTGCCGGTGGCGCTGGCGTGGCGGACGAGATCGGCGTCGACCGAGAACCAGTGGAGGCGGAAGCGGGCGCCGGCCTCGGGGGCGTAGGCCAGGCGGTCGGCCGGGCTCATCTCCGACCGGCTCTTGGGCGTCGGGTGGACGAGATGGCCGAGGAGGAGGGCCTGCTCGGTCTCGGCGAAGGTGAGAGGTCCCGGGCCCCACAGCCGATCGACCTCCGCCGCCCGGAGGTCGAGGTAGCGGGCCGTGTCGTGGGTGCTGTCGAGGATGCGGGAGAGCAACTCCGTCGGCGAGCCGCCGCCGCCGGGCCGCCGAGCTCGTCGAGCAGGAGGGCGACCAGGGTGGTGTAGGGCACCGGTCGGGGGCAGGCGCCGCCGAAGGACACGTGGGCGGGCAGGTCGAAGAGGTGCCGGCGGGTGGGCGACAGGTAGCGGAGGCCGACCCGCACCTCGGCGTTGGACCGGGCCAGCGGGACCACCGCCGTCGGGCCGTCGTCGACCCGCCATCCATCCGTCTCCCGGAGATAGCAGTTGAGGATGGCGTGGGTCGAGGCGTCGATGGCCCAATCGAGCGGCTGGTCGAGCGACTTCACGGGTGGATCTCGTCGAGGAGGGCCCGGACGTCGTCGATCGTGACGAGGGGGTTGACGAACGTGAGCTTGAGGGCGACCTTGCCGCCGACGCGGGTCCGGCCCACGACGGCGCCGCCGGACGCGAACAGGCGCTGTTGGATGGCGGTGTTCACCTGGTCGAGGTCGGGGCCCCGGCGCCACCGGAACAGCACCGTCACCGTCGACGGCGGGGCGAGGAGCTCGAGGTCGGGCCGGGCCGCGACCTCGTCCGCCGCCCGGTGGGCGATGTCGACGACGTGCTCGACCATGGCCGCCAGCCGGAGCCGGCCGGCCGTGCGCAGGCCGACCAACACCTTGAACGCGTCGAAGCGGCGGGTCGTGTCCAGCGACCTCGACACCAGGTTGACCGAATCGTCGTCCGCCCGGTCGAGGTAGTCGGACGGGTGACGGGCGGGCCGCAGGACGTCGCCGTCGACCACCACCAGGGCGCTGGCGGCGATCGGCTGCCACCACAGCTTGTGGAAGTCGACGGTGACCGAGTCGGCCCGCTCCAGCCCGGCCAGCATCGGACGAAGGTGGTCGGAGAGGGCCAATGCCCCCCCGACGGCGGCGTCGACGTGGAACCAGGCGCCGACGGCCGCGGCCCGGTCGGCCATCGCCGCCAACGGGTCGATGGCCCCGTGGTCGGTCGTGCCGGCGGTGCCGACGAGCGCCAGGGGGACCATCCCGTCGGCGGCCAGTCCGGCCAGGACGTGGTCGAGCGCGCCCAGGTCGATGCGCCCGTGGCCGTCGACGGCGACGGTGGCCACCGCCCGCCGGCCGAGTCCCAACACCCCCGCCGCCTGGGACACGCTGAAGTGGGCCGCCTCCGACGCCACGATGCGCCACCGGTCGGCGGCGGCCGGCAGCCCGTCGAAGCGCACCGAGGGCGCGGCCCGCTCCCGGGCCAGGTACAGCGCGAGCAGGTTGGACGCCGTTCCCCCGCTGGTCAGCACCCCCGACGACGTCGGCGGCAGCCCGAGGAGGCCGCCCAACCACCGCACGAGGTGATCCTCGACCAGGGTGGCCGCGGGCGCCTGGTCGAAGGAGTCCATCGACTGGTTGGTCGCGGCCACGGCCAACTCGGCTGCGGCCGCGGCGACGAGCGTCGGGCACTGGAGGTGGGCCGCGCACCAGGGATCCGACGGGCGGACGCCATTGGCCAGCACCACCGGGCCCAGCTCGTCGAGCACCGCGGCCAGGTCGACGCCTTCGGCCGGGCACGGGTCGATGGCGGCCACGTCCTTGGCCATCACCTCGGGGTCGGCCCCCGACCAGGGCCCGGCGCCGCTGGCGAACGCCCACCGGCACAGGGCGTCGGCCACCTCGGCGGTGGCGGCCCGGAGGCGGCGGTGGCTCCGGTGGTCGCCAGTCAGGAAGAGGTCGCCGGCGGTCATCCGATGAGGGATTGGGTGGCATGGGTGTGGGCCAGGGCCGCGGAGAACGTCTCCACCACCCGGTCGACGTGATCGGCGGTGACGATCAGGGGCGGGAGGAACCGCACCACCGCGTCGTCCCGCCCGCCGACCTCGACGATGACGCCCAGGTCGAGCATCGCCCGCTGCACCCGGCGGGCGAGGCCGGGAGCCATCAACTCGACCCCCACCATGAGCCCCCGTCCCCTCACGTCGGCCGTCTCGGCCAGGTCGGCCACCGCCTCGGCCAGCCCCGCCATCAGCCGCCCGCCGACCACCGCCGCGTGGGCGGGCAGACCGGCGTCGACGACGTGGCGGATGGTGGCCGACCCCGCAGCCATGGCCAGCTGGTTGCCGCGGAACGTGCCCGCGTGGGCGCCGGACGGCAACCCGTCGAGCTCGGCCCGGTAGACGACGAGCGCCAGGGGAAGGCCGCCGCCGATGGCCTTGGAGAGCACGAGGATGTCGGGCTCGAGCCCGATGGCGTCGCACCCCCACAGCGAACCGGTGCGGCCGAGCCCGGTCTGGATCTCGTCCGCGATCAGGAGGGAGCCGGCGGCGGCCGTCAGCTTGCCCACCGCGGCCGCGAACGATGACGGTGCCGGGTGCACGCCGCCCTCGCCCTGCACCGGCTCCATCACCACCGCCGCGGGCAGGGTGATGCCGCTGTGGTCGTCCTCCAGCGCCCACTGCAGGGCCCGGGCGCACAGCTCGGCCCCCGCCTCGCCCCCGACGCCGAACGGGCAGCGGGGCCCGTTGGGGAACGGGAGGTGGTGGACGTCGGCCAGCATCGGCCCGAGCCCCTCCTTGGGCGCCCGGGCGCCCGTGAGGGAGAGGGCGCCCTGGGACATGCCGTGGTAGCCGCCGCCGAAGGCGATCACCCCGGTGCGGCCGGTGGAGAACTTGGCCAGCTTGAGGGCCGCCTCCACCGCGTCCCCCCCGGTCGGCCCGCAGAAGAGGACCCGGCCGTCGGCCAGGTGCGGGGGCAGGACGCCGAACAGGTCCTCGACGAAGGCGTCCTTCACGGGAGTGGCGAAGTCGAGGGTGGTGAGGGGGATCTCGGCCCGCAGGGCGGCCTCGATCGCGTCGACGACGACCGGGTGGTGGTGGCCGAGCGCCAACACTCCCGCCCCCGCCAGGCAGTCGAGATACTCCCGCCCGTCACTGTCGTAGACGAACACGCCGCGCCCCCGGACGAGGGCGATCGGCAGGTGCCGGGGATAGGTGCGAGCCGAGGACTCCCGGCGCTGCTGGCGAGCCAGGAGAGGGTCGGTTTCAGTGACGATGGTGGTCGCGGGTGCTCCGGCTCGGGCGTTCATCTCCGTACGTCGGAGACTAGAACAGTTTCTGTTCTAGATGCCTTATTCTTCTACTTAGGCTAGCCTAATTCCATGGCGCTTCAGAGGCCGGCCGTCCCCGTCGTGCTGGCCGCCCGTGGCCTCACGCTGGCCTACGAGGACGCCGTCGTGGCCACCGGCCTCGACCTCGAGGTCACCGAGGGAACGGTCACGGTGATCATCGGCCCCAACGGCTCGGGCAAGTCGACCCTGCTGCGGGCCCTGGCCCGGCTGCTGCCTTGCCGGGAGGGCGTGGTGCTGCTCGACGGCACCGACATCCGCGACCAGCCGACCCGGGAGGTGGCCCGTCGCCTGGGCCTGCTCCCCCAGTCGCCACCACTCTCGGTGAGCATCACGGTGGAGGAGTTGGTGGGGAGGGGTCGATACCCCCACCGGCGGTGGTACGAGGCGTGGTCGAAGGACGACGAGCGGGCGGTGGAGGAGGCGCTGGCCATGGCCCACCTGTCCGATCTGCGGCGGCGTCCGGTCGACCGGCTCTCGGGCGGGCAGCGGCAACGGGTCTGGATCGCCATGGCCCTGGCCCAGCAGGCGCCGGTGATGCTCCTCGACGAGCCCACCACCCACCTCGACATGGCCCACCGGCTGGAGGTGCTCGACCTGTTGGCCGCCCTCAACCGCGACCTCGGACGCACAGTGGTGATGGTGATGCACGAGCTGGACGAGGCCGCCCGCTACGCCGACCGGCTGGTCGCCATGCGCGACGGGCAGGTGGTGGCGTCCGGCCCGCCGATCGAGGTGGTCACCGCGGAGATGGTCGACGCCGTCTTCGGGGTGCGCTGCCGCATCGTCGACGACCCGTTCACCGGCCGGCCCCGGTGCGTACCCGCCCCGGCCCCGGGAGGCGGGCCGAACTGGTGACGATTGAACCGGCCCGGGCCGGTCGAAGTGTCACCAGTTCGGTCGGGGCCGTCACCGCCGCGGTTGCGCTGCTGCTGGCGGGCTGCAGCTTCGGGCCGAGCGGGGGGAAGGGGACGGCGGTGAACGGGGCCGGGTCGGGCGCGGTGAACCCCGACGTCGAGTTGGACTGCGGGACGGTGCGGGAGGGCGTCCGCCTCGTCGAGCACGCCATGGGCACCACGCCGGTGGGCCTGCGGCCGGAGCGGGTGGTCGTGCTCGACACCGGCGAGATGGACTCCATGGACGCCCTCGGCATCGTTCCCGTGGGCACGGTGGAGGTGGGCAACTACATCGACCTGCCCGCCCACGTGGCGTCGTTCGCGGCCAAGGCGACCCGGGTCGGCACCATCGCCCAGCCCAACCTGGAGGCCATCGCCCGCCTCCGGCCCGACCTCATCCTGGGCAACCGGATCCGGGACGAGGAGATCTACGAGGAGCTGTCGGGGATCGGGCCCACCGTGTTCGCCGACGACATCGGTCCCGTGTGGCGGGAGAACCTCCTGCTGGCCGCCACCGCCACCGGCCGCTGCCACGAGGCCGAGGCCCAATTGGCGATCTACGACCAGAAGGTGGCTGCCCTGCGGACCGCGCTCGGACCCGACCGGGGCCAGCTGCGGGTCTCGGTGGTGCGGGCCCTCTTCGGCACCGTCCGCATCTACGGGCGGGGCTCGTTCATCGGGACGATCCTCGACGACGTCGGTCTCGGCCGGCCCCCGGGCCAGAGCTTCCCCGTCCTCATGAAGGAGGTCGGGCTGGAGGCGGTGCCGGAGATGGACGGCGACGTGATGTTCGTCAGCTCGTGGGGCCCGCAGCAGCCCGCCCTCGACATCCTCAAGGGCAGCCCCGACTGGGGCACGCTGACACCGGTCCGCAACGGTCGGGTCTTCGAGGTCCAGGACTCCACGTGGATGCTCGGGCTGGGCGTGGTCGGCGCCATCGCCGTCGTCGACGACCTCGCCCGCCTGCTCGTCCCCGCTCAATGACGGCCACCGCCGTCGCGGAACCGGTACCCGAGGCACCCGCACCCCCTCCCCGGGATCGCCGCCTCCAACGCACGTTCGTGCTGGCGGGGATCGGGCTGGTGGTGTTCGGGGTGGTCAGCCTGTGTGTCGGGCGCCGGATGGTGGGGCCGGGTCAGGCCCTGGCCGCCCTGTTCGGGCACAGCGACGCCAGCACCGACGCCCTCGTCCAGGACTCCCGGCTGCCCCGGACCCTGATCGCGGCCTGCGTCGGGGCCGCCCTGGCCGTGGCCGGCGCCACCTCGCAGGCGCTCACCCGCAACCCGTTGGCCGGGCCCAGCGTGCTCGGCCTCGTCCACGCGTCGGCGTTCGCGGTCGTGGCCCTCATCGCCTTCGCCAGCCCGAGACCGGGTGTGCTCACCGCGGCCGCGGTTTTGGGGTCGGCAGTGTGCTTCGCGGCCGTGTTCGTGTTCGCCTCGGTGGGGTCGCGCGGTCCGAGCCCGGCCCGCCTGACCCTGGCCGGGGTGGGCCTGACGGGCGTGTTCCTGGCCGGCATCGAGTTCTTCGTCATCTACGACGAGGTCACGTTCGAGTCGGCCCGGCGGTGGATCAGCGGCTCCCTGGCCGACCGCCCGCTGGACGCCCTGGTGCCGGTGCTGCCGGTGCTGGTGATCGGATGGGTCCTGGCCCTGGCCATGGGCCCCGCCCTCGACCTGCTGGAGACGGGCGACGACGTGGCCTCGTCGCTGGGCCAGCGGGTCCTCGCCAGCCGGCTGACGGCCGGCGCCGCCGTCTGCCTGCTGACGGGCGCGGCCGTGGCCGTGGGCGGGCCCATCGTGTTCATCGGGCTGATGGTGCCCCACGTGTGCCGGAAGCTGGTGGGGGCGGCCAACCGGGCCGTGATCCCCGCCTCCCTCGCGTTGGGGGCGCTGTTCCTCGTCGTCGCCGACACCATCGCCCGCCGCCCGTTCGGCGCCGGCGAGCTGCCGGTCGGCGTGATCACCGCCCTCGTCGGGGGGCCGGTGTTCGTCCTCATCGCCCGCAAGCTGGGCGAGTCGAGATGACGCAGACCGCGATCCCGCCCGTCGGCGTCGCCCCGCCGGAGGCGACGGGGCCGACGGGCCTGCGCACCCGGTGGCGGGCCCGCGACCGCTACGTCGGCATCCGCCTGCCGTGGACGACGGTGCGCTTCCGGCCGGTGGTCCCCCTCGCCTTCCTCGCCCTCGCCGCGGTGGCGGTAGCGGGCCTCGTCGCCCACCTGGTCGTGGGCGAGTACCACCTCTCGGTGGGGGCGGTGATCGATGCCCTCCGGGGCGACGGCGACGCCGGCAACCTCTTCGTCGTCCGCCAGCTCCGCCTGCCCCGGCCCCTGGTGGGCCTGGCCGCGGGCGCCGCCTTCGGGCTGAGCGGGGCCCTCCTGCAGCGGGTCACCGGCAACGACCTGGCCTCGCCCGACCTGCTGGGCGTGATCGCGGGCGCCAACCTGGGCGTCACCGTCCTCACCTTCGGGTTCCCCGACCTGCCGGCCACCATGCGCCTGCCGGTGGCGCTGGTGTGCGGGCTGGCGGCCGGCGTCCTGGTCCTGCTGGCCGCCGGCGGCGGGGGTCGGGCGCCGCTACGGGTGCTCCTCATCGGTGCCGGCGTCACCGTGGTGGCCCAGGCCATCGTGGCCGCGGTGGCCGCCAACGGGGAGCTGGTGCACGCCTTCCGGATCGTCCTGTGGATCGTCGGCGGCCTCTACGGTCGGTCGTGGGCGGAGCTCAACATCGCCGTCAACTCGCTGTTCGTCCTCGCCCCGGCGGCGTTCCTCCTCTCCCGCCGGCTCGACCACATGGAGATGGGCGACGACCTGGCGGTGGCGATCGGCGTGCCGGTGCGGTCCACCCGGGGTGCCGCGTTCGTGGTCGCCTGCGCCCTGGCCGCGGTCGGCGTGGCCACCACCGGGCCCATCGCCTTCGTCGGCCTGGCCGCCCCCCACCTCGCCCGGCGCCTGGTGGGCGACGCCACCGCCGGGCTGCTGGCGGTGTCGGCCGTGGCCGGGGCCGCGGTCGTGGTCGTCGCCGACCTCGTCGCCCGCACCGCCCTCGCCCCCCGGGAGATCCCGACGGGCGTGCTCGTCCCCCTGGTCGGGGTGCCGGTGCTGCTCACCCTCCTCCTCCGCCAGGGGCGGGACGCGGCGTGACGCTGGTCGGCAGCCGCCCCCCTTCCACCGGGACACGGGCGCCGACGTCGGTGCTCGACCGGTTGGCGGCGGGCACCACGACGGCGGCCGTCACCTTCGCCGGTCAGGGCGTCGACGCCCTCCCCGAACTGGCCGATCTCGTCGCCGACCGGCCCGAGCTGGGCCCGGGGCTGGTGGCGGCGTCCACGGTCCTCGGGCAGGCGGCCGCGGCCGACGAAGGAGGTCGGTTCCGCCACGGGTTCGACGTGGCCGCGTGGGCCGCCGATCCTGACGGCGCGCCGCCCGCGGCCTATCTCCGCAGCAGCGCCGTCTCCTACCCGCTGATCCTGCTGACCCAGGCCCTGCGCTGGCGGGCCCTGTGCGACGAGGGCCTCGTCCCGGACACCCTCGTCGCCGTCACCGGCCATTCCCAGGGGTTGCTGGCGGCGATGATGGTGGCGGAGACCCCCGTCGGCGTCGTCGGCGACGAGCGCCTGGCCCGCTACCTGCGGCTGGCGCTGGCCATGGGGGCGCACATGGGGGCGGCCACGGGCGGGATGGCGGCGGTGGTCGGACCCCGCCGGGCGCGGGTGGCCGCCGTCCTGGCCGAGGTCGACCCCGCCGGGCAGGCGGTCATCGCCCTGCAGAACACGCCCACCCGCCTGGTGGTGAGCGGGCCGGTGGCGGTCCTCGATCGACTCCACGCCCGGCTGGAGGAAGTGGCTCGGGCGGAGACGGTCGATCGTCAGCGGGGACGCCGGGGCGGAGCGCCACTGCGCTTCGGGTGGCAACCGCTGCCGGTCGACGCGCCCTACCACTCGCCTGCGGGCGCCGTCGGCCTGGCCCGCTTCACCGACTGGCTGACCTCGTGGACGGAGTGGCCCGCGGCCGGCTTCGACCTCGGCCTCCCGCTCATCTCGCCGGTCGACGGCTCCGACCTGCGCCGATGCTCCCCCGCGGCGCTGATGGCGACCGTCGCCCGCAGCCAGTTCGTCGACCCCGTGGACTGGGTCGGGGCCACCCGGGCCCTGGCCGCCGACTGGATCCTCGACCTCGGCCCCGGCACCGACGTCGCCCGCCTCACGGCCGAGAACGTGCGGGGCGGCGGCGGCCGCGTCCTCCCCCTGGCGTCCCCCGAGGGTCGCCGGCTGCTGGCCACCCCCGGGGCGGCGTCCCCCGAGCCCGACGTCCGCTACACCGCCTTCGCCCCGGGCGTCGTCGAGCTGCCCGACGGTCGCCGCCACGTCGACAACCGCTACTCCCGGCTGACCGGCCAACCGCCCGTCATCCTCCCCGGGATGACCCCGACCACGGCCGACGCGCCCATCGTCGCCGCCGCCGCCAACGCCGGGTACACGGCCGAGGTGGCCGGGGGCGGACAGCGCACCGAGCGGGTGTTCCAGGCCCGCATGGCCGAGCTGGCCGAGCTGCTCGACCCGGGGGCGACGGTGGTGTTCAACGCCCTCTACCTCGACCGCAACCTCTGGGACCTCCACTTCGGCCGCCACCAGCTGGTGCTCAAGGCCCGGCGGGCGGGCGTGCCCCTGGCCGGGCTCACGGTGTCGGCCGGCGTCCCCGAGGTGGCGGAGGCGGTGGAGCTCCTCGACCGGCTGGCGGCCGAGGGCATGGTCCACAACGCGTTCAAGCCGGGCACGCTCGGGCAGGTGGCTCAGGTCCTGGCCATCGCCGACGCCGCTCCCCGCCACACCGTCTTCGTCCATCTGGAGGGGGGCAAGGGTGGCGGCCACCACTCGTGGGAGGACCTCGACGAGCTGCTCCTCGACACGTACCACGACCTGCGCCTGCGGCGGAACGTGGTGTTGTGCGTGGGCGGAGGGATCGCCACCCCGGACCGGGCCGCCGACCTGCTCACCGGCGCGTGGTCTGTGCCCTACGGCGAGCCGCCGATGCCGGTGGACGGGGTCCTGCTGGGCACGGTGGCCATGGCCTGCGCCGAGGCGGCGGCATCGCCCCAGGTGAAGGCGGCCCTGGTGGGCGCGGCCGGCGTACCTGGCTGGGTGGCGTGGAAGGGGGTCGGCGGGGGCGTCACGTCCGGCCGGAGCAACCTCAACGCCGACATCCACCTGCTCGACAACACCGCCGCCCGCACCGGCATCCTGCTGGAGGAGGTGGCGGGGGACTCGGCCGCGGCGGCCGCCCGCCACGACGAGCTGGTCGAGCTGCTGGCCAAGACGTCGAAGCCGTGGTTCGGCGACGTCGAGTCGATGACCTACCTGGCGGTGCTGGTCCGGTGGGTCGAGCTGACCGCCACTGGTCGTCACGGTCGCTACGACGACGGGGCCTGGGGCGACCCCGGCTGGCGAGCCAAGGCCCTGGAGCTGTTCCGCCGGTACGCGTCGCGGCTGGCGGCGGTGGAGAGCGGGCCGGTGGCGGGAGTGCCGGTGGCGGTGGCGGGCGACCTCGACGAGCCGGTGACGGCGCTGCGCGGGCTCGCCGCCGCTTACCCGTCGGCCGGGTCCACCCTGCTGCACCCGGCCGACGCCCAACACTTCCTCGAGGTGTGCGACCGCCCGGGCAAGCCGGTTCCGTTCGTCCCCGTCATCGACGGGGAGGTGCGCCGGTGGTTCATGGCCGACGCCCTCTGGCAGGCGCAGGACGACCGCTACCCGGTCGACTCCGTCATCGTGATCCCGGGGCCGGAGTCGGTGGCGGGCATCACCCGGGCCGACGAGCCGGTGGCCGACCTGCTGGCCCGCTTCGAGGCGGCGACGATCCGCCGGCTCTCGGACACCGCCGCCGCGGCGGTACCGGCGGCGCCGGCCCGCCGGGACCGGCTGGCGGACACCGGCCTGGCCCCGGCCTGGTTGGCGGCGGTGGCCCGGGGGCGGGGCGGGCCCGTCGCCCGCCTGTGCACCCGGGCGTCGGTGGTCGACGACGGACGCTCGCTGCCCAACCCCCTTTGGCGGCTGGCGGGTCCGGGTGACGAGATCATCGCCGAGGTCGACGACGCCGGCGACCTCACCCGGTTGGAGGTCAGGCCCCCCGGGTCGGGAGAGGTGGTGGTGGCGGAGGCCGACCCTGACGGTGACGATGGCGTGCGGCTGACCATGTCGACACCCGGCCTCCGCCGCCCCACCGACGATCTCGTGCTGCGGGTGGAGGCAGGGGCGATTGTCGACGGCCCCGGCCGGCGGGCCGCGTTCTACCGGAACGTGCTGCTGGGCGACGTCGCCCCGGCCTGCGCCGACCCGTCGGCACCGGTGGAGACGGCGTGGGTGTGCGACGCCACCCGGGTCGCGTCGTACCGGGCCGCAACCGGGGCCGCCCACGACGGCATTCCCCTCGACCTGGCGTTCTCCCTCGCCTGGCCGGGCCTGGCCGCGCTGCTCGCCGGCGGCGGGCTGGCGGCCTCGTTCGGCAGCCTCATCCACCACGAGCACCGGGTCACCGCCGGTGGCGCGTGGCCGCCCCGGCCCGGCGAGCGGGGGCAGGTGACGACCCGTCTGGACCGGGCGGTCGACGTCGAGGGCGGATGCCGGATCGAGTGCCGTTCCGATCTCCGGTCGGCCCGGGGACCGCTGGCCACCGTGGTCGCCGGTCTCCTGGTCCGGGGGGCGAGCGTCGGCGCCCACCAACCCCGCACCGTGCCGCGAACCCTCCACCTGGCGGATCAGCCCGAGGCCGATCTCGTCGCCGAGCAACCGTGGATCCGTCTCCATCCGGGCGTGGTCCTGTCGCCGGGTGACCGGCTGACGGTGGATGCCACCACCATCGGGCGGGAGGGCGAGGTGGTGGGCGAGGTCGCCGACGACACCCACCTCGGCGCCCTGCTCGCCGTCGTCGAGCACCGGCCGGACGAGCGCCGTCCCCGGCCCCGGCGCCCCCTCGCCCAGGCGGCCGACCTGGCCCCCCAGTCGATGCGGTCCTTCGCCCTCGTCGGCGGCGACCACAACCCGCTCCACCGCTCCGTCCTCGCCGCCCGCCTCGCCGGGCTCGACGCGCCCGTCGTCCACGGCCTGTGGACCGCGGCCCGGGCCGGCGCCTTCGTGGTCGACGAGGTGTGCGCCGGCGACCCGTCCCGACTGCTCGATTGGAGCGTCCGCTTCGTCGCCCCCGTCGCCCTCGGCGCCGCCATCGACCTGGAGGCGACCGCGGTGGCGGTGGAGGCAGGCGGCGAGCGGGTGGAGGTTGTCGTCAGCACCGGGGGGACGGTCGTGGCCACCGCCGAGGCCCTCGTCGGCCCGCCGCCCACGGCCTTGCTCTTCCCGGGCCAGGGGGTGCAGTCGGTCGGCATGGGTTCCGCGGGCCGGTCGAGGTCGGCCGCCGCCCGCGCCGTGTGGACGGCGGCCGACGCCCTCACCCGTTCCCGCCTCGGCTTCTCCCTGCTGGAGGTGGTCGACGACAACCCCCTCTCCCTGCGGCTGGCGGACGGGACGACGGTGCGCCACCCGGCCGGCGTCCTGTTCCGCACCGAGATGGCCCAGGTGGCCCTCGTCGCCCTGGCCGCAGCCCAGATGGCCGACCTGGAGGGCGAGGGCGAGCTCGGGCGCCACTGCCGGTTCGTCGCCTGCGGGCACAGCGCGGGCGAGTACGGCGCCCTCGTCGCCCTCCGCGTCCTGCCCCTGGAGATCGCCCTCGAGCTGGTCTGGCAGCGGGGGCTGGCCCAGCAGGCCCAGGTCGCCCGGGACGCCAGCGGCGGGTCCCCCTACCGGCTGGCCGTGGTCGACCCCCAGGCCGCCGGCCTTGATCTCCACGAGGTGATCGACCTGGTCGGGAGCGTGGCCCGGTCCACGGGCGAGCTGCTGGAGGTGGTCAACCACAACGTCGCCGGGCGCCAGTACGCCATCGCCGGCACCGACGTCGCCATCGCCGCCCTCGGCCGGCGGATGAAGGTGCAGGTCGTCCCCGGGATCGACATCCCCTTCCACTCCTCGGCCATGGCCCCGGCGGTACCCGAGTTTCGGGCCCACCTGGAGGCGCTGGTCCCCAAGGTCGACCCCGGCCGACTGGTGCATCGGTGGGTGCCCAACCTGGTCGGCCGGCCGTTCTCCCTGGATCCCGCCTTCGTGGCCGAGGTCGCCCGGATCACGGGGGTGGGCGACCTGCTGGCGGGTACCGGAACCGGCAACGGCACCGGCACCGACCCCCGCCGGCTGCTGATCGAGCTGCTGGCCCACCAGCTGGCCAACCCGGTGCGGTGGGTGGAGACGCAGGCGGCGCTGGCGGGGCTGGCCCGTCTGGTAGAGGTCGGGCCGGGCCAGCACCCGGTGCTGGCCAACCTGGCCCGGGCCACGTTCGCCGGCCACGCCCGCCCGCCGGTCCTCACCCACGTCGAGCTCGACCGCTTCGACGTAGCCGCCCAAGGCGAGGCGCCGGAGCCGATGGACACTCCGACCCCGGCACCCGTTGTGCCCACGACCACGACCACCGGCCATCCGGTGGCGGACACCGAGGTCGACGCCGGGAGCGCGTTCCGAATGGTGCTGGCCGTCCAGGCCCGCATCCGGCCCGACCAGATCCGCGGCGACGAGACGATGGACGAGCTGTTCGGTGGGGCGTCGTCGCGCCGCAACCAGGTGCTCGTCGACCTGGGCCGGGAGCTCGGCCTGTCCGGGTCGGAGGGGTTCCAGGACCTGCCCGTCGACCACCTGGTGGGCGAGCTGCGGGCCCGGGTGACCCGGTACCGCTTCCCCGGTCCCTACCTGCGCGACACGATGGCGGCCGGCGTCACCCGGGCCCTCGGTGGCTCCGGCGTCTCCCGGGCCGACGCCCTCGCCCACCTGGGCCGGCGCTGGGCGCTGGGCCCGGGCCTGGCCGAGCAGGTGCTGGCCGGGATCGTGCTCGACACCCGCCCCGGACCGTCGGCCCGGGGTGGTGCCCTCGGAAGGCTGGCCGGCGACCCGCCCGCCACCGTGGGCGAGGGACGGGCGCTCGTCGACCGGGCCGTGGCCCTGGTGGCGGCCGACCTCGGCCTCACCCTCGCCCGGGCCGACGACGCCGCTGCGGCCGCGCCGGTCGACGCGGCCGCCGTCGCCGACCTCGCCGGCCGCCTGGAGGGCGCCCTGGTGGCCACCGCCCGCCACCTGGCCGCCGCCCTCGACCGCCCCTTCGCCGCCGAAGGCGACCCCCTGCCCCGGCCCGACCCCGACCTCAGCCGGCTGGCGGCCCTCGACGCCGAGCTGGGCCCAGGGCGGTCGGAAGAGGTCCGGCCCCGGTTCGACCACCGCCGCCACGTGCGCTTCGCCTCGGCCTGGGCCGCCGCCCGGTGGGACCTGGTCGCCTGCTACCACGACGCCCTCGCCGGCCGCCTGGACGCGGCGGCCATCGCGGCCGAGGTCGACCGCCTGGCCGCCTTCGGCGACGATCCCGCCCTGGCCGACGTCGCCCGCTGGCTGGCGGGCCGGGCGTCGGTCGCCGGCCGACCCGACGTGGCCGCCGCCCTGGCCGCCGTCACCCCCGGCCGCCGAACCCCGCTGCCCGTCCCCGCCACCCGCCCCACCGTCGAGGTCACCGCCACCGGCGAGCTCGTCCCCGGCGAGGCTCCCGACCCGTCCCGCGCCACCGCGTCCGCCGGCGACGCACCCGACCTCCGCCACCACGTGGCGCTCGTCACCGGGGCCAGCCCGGGATCGATCGCGGCCGAGGTCGTCCGCCACCTGCTGCGGGGTGGGGCGACGGTGGTCGTGGCCACGTCGACCGACACCCCCGGTCGGCGCCGGTGGTACCGCGACCTCTACCGCCGGGCGTCAGCCCCCGGCGCCGAGCTGCACGTGGTGCCCGCCAACCTGGCCGCCTTCGCCGACATCGACGCCCTCGTGGCCTGGCTCGAACGGCCCGAGGTGGCCCAGCGGGGCCGGCCCGACCTGCGCCTCGACATGCTGGTACCGACCATCGTCGTCCCCTTCGCCGCCGTCCCCACCGTGGGCGACCTCACCGGGGCCGGCGCGGCGGCGGAGACCGCCGTCCGCGTCCAGCTCCTCGGCCTCGAGCGCCTGGTCGCGGGCGTGGCCGGCCTGGCCGAGCGCCGGGGCGGACCGGAGCCGGTGACCGTCGTCCTCCCCCTGTCACCCAACCAGGGCGCCTTCGGCGGCGACGGGGTCTACGGGGAGACCAAGGCCGCCCTCGAGGTGGTCCTCCGCCGCCAGCGCAGCGAGCATGACGGCTGGGGCCGCAACGTGCGCCTGGTGGCGGCCCGCATCGGCTGGGTGCGGGGTACCGGCCTCATGGGGTGGAACGACGCCGTCGCCGCCCTGGTCGAGGAACGCCTCGGCGTGCGCACCTTCTCCGCGGCCGAGATGGGATCGCTCCTCGCCGCCGCCGCCGTCGCCGGCACCCCCGAGGTCGACCTCATGGGCGGGCTCGACCAGGTCGACGATCTCCGGGCCGCGGTCCTCCCCCTCGCCCAGGAGCTCGCCGCCCGGGCCGCCGTCGCCCGTCGTACCCACGGCCTGCGGACGGCCCTCGCGGCCCGGGTCGCCGCCGCCTCGCCCGACCCCGCCGGCGACCCCGCCGCCAACACAACCGTCGAGGCCCTCCCGTCCTCGCCGACCGACACCAGCCCGTCCGCGCCCCACGTCATCACGCACGCGGGCGACATCGACCCGTCCCACATGGTCGTGATCGTCGGCACCGGCGAGTTGGGCCCGTGCGGGTCGGCCCGCACCCGGTTCGAGCTCGAGGCCGACCACGACCTCTCCCCCGACGGCGTGGCCGAGTTGGCCTGGCTCACCGGCCTCGTCACCTACCGGCGGGACGGCTACCGAGGCCGTTGGGTCGACACCGCCACCGGCGACGACGTGGCCGAGGAGGACCTCGCCCGGCGCTACCGGTCCGACGTCGTGGCCCGCGTCGGCCTCCGCCTGCTGGAAGACGACGGCGTCGTCGACCCCGACGGCCTGTCGGTGCTGGCCACCGTCCACCTCGACCACGACCTCTCCTTCGAGGTCGCCTCGGCCGACGAGGCCCGCAGCTTCGTCGACCTCGACCCCACCCACACCGACGCCCGCCGCGACCCCCAGTCGGGCGCCTGGCGGGTGACCCGCGCCGCCGGCGCTCCCATCCGGGTGCCCCGCCGGGTGCGTCACACGAGAAGGGTCGCCGGCCAGTTCCCCACCGGCCTCGACCTGGCCCGCTACGGCATCCCCGGCGACCTGCTCACCGGCGCCGACCGCATGGCCCTGGTGAACCTGGCCTGCACCGTCGAGGCCTTCTGGGACGCCGGTCTGGAGCCGGAGGACCTCCTCACCCACGTGCACCCGGCCCTGGTGGCCAACACCCAGGGCGCGGGGTTGGGCGGCATGGGCTCGCTGCGCCGCCTGCTCATGGACTGGCTGCTCGACGACGAGCGCCAGTCCGACCGCCTCCAGGAGTCGCTCGGCAACGTGATCGCGGCCCACGCGGTGCAGGGCCTGATCGGCTCCTACGGACCGATGGTCCACCCCGTGGCCGCGTGCGCCACCGCCGCCATCTCCCTGGAGGAGGCGGTCGACAAGATCGTGGCCGGCAAGGCCCTGGCCGTGGTCGCGGGCGGGTTCGACGACCTCACCCCCGAGGGCATCGTCGGCTTCGGCGACATGCAGGCCACCGCGTCCAGCGACGAGCTCGACGCCATGGGCATCGGCCCCGACGAGTCGTCCCGGGCCAACGACGTGCGCCGGCGGGGCTTCGTCGAGGCCCAGGGCGGCGCCACCCTCCTCGTGGTCCGGGGCGACGTGGCCCTCGAAATGGGCCTGCCGGTGCGGGCCGTCGTCGCCTACGCGGCCAGCTTCGGCGACGGGATCAACGCCTCCATCCCCGCCCCCGGGATGGGCATGCTGGCCTGCGCCCGGGGCGGCCGCGATTCGCCGCTGGCCCGGGCCCTGAACCGCCTCGGGCTCACGGCCGACGACATCGCCGTCGTCTCCAAGCACGACACGTCGACCGAGCTCAACGACCCCAACGAGGCCGACCTCCACCAGCGGGTCCAGGACGCCCTCGGCCGCACCCCGGGCAACCCGCTGCTGGTCGTGTCCCAGAAGACGGTCACCGGGCACTCCAAGGGCGGTGCCGCCGCCTGGCAGGTGGACGGGGCGGTGCAGATGATGGAGACGGGCGTCGTCCCCGGCAACCGGACCCTCGAGAGCCTCGACCCCCTGCTGGCCCCCTTCCACCACCTGGTCCACG
>CAWHIC010000009.1:0-48348 GCA_963829165.1 uncultured Acidimicrobiia bacterium
GCCCCCGGCTCCGCCCCGGCCCATGCCCGGCCCCGACCGCAAGGAGCTCCTCGCCCTCCTGGCCTAGTGGGCCCAGGCGTGGCCGGGGGGGTAGACGGCGGTGATCTTGCGGACGGTGCCCGACTGGGAACGCATCACCAGCGACTCGGTGGTGACGCCCCGGGCGTCGTAGCGGACGCCCCGGCACAGCTCGCCGTCGGTGATGCCGGTGGCGGCGAAGAAGCAGTTGTCGCCCCGGACCAGGTCGTGGGTGCCGAGGACGCGGTCGGGGTCGATGCCGGCGTCGATCACCTTCTGGCGCTCCTTGTCGTCCTTGGGCCACAGGCGGGCCTGCATCTCGCCGCCCATGCACTTGAGGGCGGCGGCGGTGATGACCCCCTCGGGCGTGCCGCCGATGCCGAAGAGGATGTCGCCGGCGGCGTCGGGCCAGCCGGTGGAGATGCCGCCGGCCACGTCGCCGTGCTCGATGAGGCGGATTCGGGCCCCCGCGGCCCGGATCTCGGCGATGAGGTCGGCGTGGCGGGACGGTCGAGCACGACGGCGGTGATGTCGCTCACCGGGAGGCCGAGGGCCTTCGCCACCGCCTGCAGGTTCTCGGCCGGCGGACGGTCGATGTCGATGGAGCCGGCCGCCACCGCGCCCACCGCCACCTTGTTCATGTAGAAGCAAGGTCCGGGGTCGAACATCGTCCCCCGCTCGCTGGCGGCGATGACGGACAGAGCGTTGGGCCGGCCTAGGGCGGCGAGGGTGGTTCCCTCCACCGGGTCGACGGCGATGTCGACCTCGGGGGGGCCGCCCCCCCCACTGCTCGCCGTTGTAGAGCATGGGGGCCTCGTCCTTCTCCCCCTCGCCGATGACGACCACGCCGGTCATGGCCACGCTGTTGAGGGACAGGCCGTGGCCTCGACCGCGGCCCCGTCGGCCTCCTCCTTCTCCCCCGTCCCATCCACCGGGCCACGGCCATCGCCCCCGCCTCGGTGGCACGAACGAACTCCATGGCCAGGTTGCGGTCGGGCGTGCGGGTCGTCTCAGGGGTCACCTCCGGACCTTACCCGGGGGTCGGCGGGGCTCTGACCGGGCAAGATGGTCGTCGTGGACCAGACCCGGCGGTGAGTTCGGTCCTCCTGGTGGACGCGGCCAACGTGGTCGGCTCCCGGCCCACGGGGTGGTGGCGGGACCGGGCGGGGGCGGCCCACACGTTCGTGGCGCGGGTGCGGGCGGCGGCCGCGGCCGGCGATGTCCCGAGCCCGGCGGTGGTGGTCCTGGAGGGTGCGGCCCGCCGGGGTGTGGAGGAGGGGACGGCGGACGGGGTGGAGGTCGTCCACGCCCGGGGCGAGGGCGACGACACCATGGCCGCCCTGGCCGCGGCGTTGACCGGCGCCGGGAAGCTGGTGACGCTCGTGTCCGCCGACCGGGAGCTCGGGCAGCGGGCCCGCCAGGCGGGGGCGGACGTGGTCGGGCCGAGCTGGCTCCTCGACCGGATCGAGCCCCCGGCGTAAGGTCGCCCGGTGGCGGTGGAGGACGACGTCGACGCTCTGTACGCAGGCGATCCGGACGAGTTCGTCGCCGGCCGCCAGGCGCTGGTCAAACGGCTGAAGGCGGAGGGCGACAAGTCGGGCGCGGCGGAGGTGGCCGGGCTCCGACGGCCGACGGCGGCGGCGTGGGCGGTGAACCAACTGGCCCGGCGCCATGGTGATGAGGTGGCGGCGCTGGTGGCCCTCGGCGACGATCTGCGCCGGACCCACGAGCGGTTGTTGACCGGGGGGCGGGACGACGACACCGCCGCCTCCGGCCGCCGGCGACGGGAGGCCATCGCCGACCTGGTCGAGCGGGCCGCCGGCATCCTCACCGAGTCGGGCCGGGCGGCTGACGCCCACCGCGACGCCATCTCCGCCACCCTCGACGCGGCGTCCCTCGACCCGGACGTGGCCGGCGAGGTGGTGACCGGCCGCCTGTCGAAGGAGCTCGACCCCCCGAGCGGCTTCGGGGAGTTCGACTGGTCGGCTCCCGCTCCCGCCCGGGCCCGGGCCGCGCCGGCCACGCCCGCCACGCCCAAGGCGAAGGAGAAGGCGGCCACCCCGCCGGCCGACGAGGAGGCGAAGCGGGCGTCCGAACGGCAGGCCCGGCGGCGCGAAGAGGCCCGGCAGCGGGCGGAATCGGCCCGCACCGCCGCCACCCGGGCCCGGGGCCTGGCCGAGCGGGCCCGGGAGGCAGCCGAGCGGGCCGAGGCGGAGCGGGAACGGCTGGAGGAGGAGGTGATCCGGGCCCGCAAGACGGCCGTCGACTCCCGTCGCACCGCCCACGAGCTCCGCGAGGCCGCCCACGAAGCCGAACGCCAAGCAACCGCGCTCGAAGAGTCCGCCGCCGGCCCCTAGCCCCTTCGGACGGTCCGCGGCACGCCGGTGTCGGATACCGACCGATTCGCGCCAAAGACGACGGCCTGAGGACGGTCCGCGGCGCGTCGGTGTCGCACACCGACCGATTCGCGCCAAAGACGTCGGCCGGCGGACGGTCCGCGGCGCGTCCGTGTCGGATACCGACCGATTCGCGCCAAAGACAACGGGCCGGGAACCCAAGGGCAGCGGGCGTCAGTCGGAGAGGAGGCTGGCCAGGGCCCAGATGGCGGTGACCAGGCCGATGACGATCATGACCACGCTCCGGCCGAGCGGGGGACGGGGCAGATCGCCGTCCTTGGCCGCCCGGGGCGGGCGGGCGAGGGCGAGGGCGTTGCCGAACACCAGCGCCCCGCCCAGGGCGAGCAAGAGGTAAGGGAGGAGGTCTTCGCCCAGGAACACTGGGCCGAAACTACCAACCTCGACCTACCCGTGAAATCTGCTCAAGCCCTCGGCCTCGATTGACGAACAGTTGTTGAACGACGGCCCGGGGGTCCGGTACTCCCAAGGCAACCTACGCGACCACCCGCTGCGCAGGTACTCCCTCCGAGGCTCTCGGGCCGTCGCCTCATCCGTTCTTGAGCTCGAGGTACTCCTTGCGGGCCCGCTTGTGGCCGTGGGCGCCGGAGCCGACGATCCCGCCGTCGCGCACCTCCTTGACCGCCTTCTCCAGGTCGTCAAGCAGGCCCGTCAGGTCGTCCTCGGGCCCGGCCTCCTCCACCTTGTCCAGAGCGTCGTGGATCTGGTCGAGATGACGCCGCACCTGTCCGAACTCGTCCTCCAGCTTCTTGCGGGCGTCCTCCAGGCTCTTGGCCACTGTTCCTCCCACGGTTGGTGTCCCATCAGCTTGGTCGTCGCCGGGCGGATCCCGGCGAAACCGTCGCCTCGTCCCGACCCAGGGCCAGGTCCACCGCCTCGTCGCGGGACATCCCTCCACCCTCGGCCCAGGCCCGATCGAAGGCGTCGGCGGTCAGCTCGGCCCGGACCCGTGCCAGGTCGGCGTCGTAGATCACCTGCTGGGGGACGGTGCGGGCGCAGCGGCTGACGGCCCGGTGGGCGACGGCGGCGGCCATGAGCCGGGCCGCGACCACGGCGTCCCCCCGCAGCGCGGCCAGTCCGGCCAGCGATTCCAGGGAGTCGATGACGCCGGCGCCGTAGCCGACGGCCCGGAACCGCTGCAGCGCCTCCCGGTGCAGGACCTCGGCCTCGTCCGCCCGACCTTGGTCCCGAGCCATGGCGCCCCGGGCCCAGAGGGTGGTGGCGATCACCGGCTCGTTGCCCACCTCGTCGGCCAACGATCGGGCCTCGGCCAGTCCCACGAAGGCCGAAGGGGCGTCGCCGGCCAGACGGTGGACGTCGGCCCGGCCCAACACCCACCAGGGCACCATCAGCTGCATGCCCGCCTTCCGGGACGTGGTGACGGCGGCATCGAACCAGGTGACGGCCTCGCCCAGGTCGCCCATCGCCGCCGCCCGCCGCCCCAGCAACCCGTAGGGCGGGGCCAGGGCGTAGGGCGAGCCCAGGCGGCGACCGATCTCGACGCTCTCCTCCAGCAGCCGGCAGGCGGTGTCGTGGTCACCCCGGCGCCAGGCCAGCTCGCCCTGGCCGTTGAGGAGCAGGCCCGTCCACCCGATGTCGCCCAGCCGGCGGGCGAGGACCATCCCCAAGTCGAGAGCACGCTCGGCCGCGCCGCCACTTGAGAAGTCGCCCTCCAGCAGCCCCACCCAGCCCATGCAAAGCGACCCCCGGAGCAGGTTGCGGGTGTCGTTGGCCCCCTGGGCGACCGCCATGGCCTCGACTGCGAACGGGCGGGCCACGGGCGCGACGCCATTGGTGACGTCGGCCAACGCCCGGCTGATGAGCGAGTAGGCGAGCGACCACGAGTCGTCCGCCTCCCGGGCCTGGGCGGTGGCCTCCTCCAGGATGCGGTGGGCGGCAGCGCCGTCCCGCCACGACGTCAGCTCACCCAGCAAGGTCAGCGCCCGCGCCGTCTCGACCGTCGCCCCCTCCGACCGGGCCAGGGCCAGGCACTCCTCGACCGCGGGGACGGCCGCGGCCGCGTCGCCCAGGTAGGTGGCCATGAAGCCGAGACCCCACCAGGCCTTGGCCCGGACCAGGGGCGGCCCGGCCTCGGCCTCGGCCAGGGCCAGCGCCGCCTCCGTCCACCGGCGACCCTCCGGGTAGTAGCCCCGCACGTGCCAGTAGAGGGTGAGACCGCCGGCGATGCGGAGGGCGGCGTCGGCCAGGCCCTGTCCGCAGGCCCAGTCGAGGGCGGCCCGCAGGTTGTCGATCTCGACGTCGATGCGCTCGAACCACGCCTCCTGGTCGGGCCCGCTCAGCTCGGGCTCGGCCTCGGCCACCAGCGACACGCACCAGGCCAGGTGGGCGTGGCGGACCTCGGCCTCGTCCCCCGACTCGACCAGCCGGTCGTGGGCGAAGTGACGGATCGTCTCCAGGAAGCCATAGCGGACACGCGTGCCGGTGGTCTGGCCCACGACCAGCGAGGTGGTCACCAGCCCGATGAGCAGGTCGACCACGTCGCCCGGTTGGACGTCGCCGTCGGGATGGGGCGCGGCGCCGATCTCCTCCGCCGCCTCCAGGCTGAAGCCGCCGACGAAGACCGACAGGCGCCGCAGGAGGGTCTGGTGGCGGGGCGGGAGCAGGTCGTAGCTCCACTCCACCGCCCGCTGGAGGGTCTGGTGCCGGGTCTGACCGGTGCGGGGCCCACGGGTGAGGAGGCGGAAGCGGTCGTCGAGGCGGGCCACGATCTGCTCCACGCTGAGGGCGGTGGTGCACGCCGCGGCCAGCTCGATGGCGAGGGGGATGCCGTCGAGGCGGCGGCAGATCTGGGCCAGGGCGGGGGCATCGGCGGCAGTGATGGCCTGGTCGGCGTTGAGGGAGGCGCTCCGGTCGACGAACAGCCGGGGCGCCTCGTACTCCAGCAACGCCTCGATGGAGGGAGACGACCCCGGCTCGGGAGTCGACAGCGACGGGACCCGCCACACCACCTCGCCCGGGACGTCGAGGGGCTGGCGGCTGGTGGCCAGCACCCACAGCAGGGGACAGGCCCGCAGGAGGGAGTCGACCAGGGTGGAAGTGGCCTCCAGGACGTGCTCACAGTTGTCGATGACCAGGATCGCCTCCCGGGGGCGGAGGTGGTCGATCAGGGTGTCGACGACGGTCAGGGGCTGCGGCTCCACCACGCCCACCGCGGCCGCGACGGCCCGCGGCACGAGAGACCCGTCAGCCAGGGGGACCAGGTCGACGAACCAGGTGCCGTCGGCGTGGGCGGCGAGTGATCGGCCGGCGACCTCGACCGCGAGGCGGGTCTTGCCCGACCCCGCCGGGCCGGTGAGGGTGAGGAGCCGCTCTCCCTCCAGCAGCTTGCGGATCTCCCGCAGCTCCCGCCCCCGGCCGACGAAGCTCGTGAGTTGGACGGGGAGGTTGTTGGGGGGCTGCTCGGCCCCGGTGGTCGCCCACACCGCCTCCCGGGCCGCGCTCCGACCGTGCTCCTCCCGGAGGAGCGACCGGTAGAGCGCCTCCGTCTCCGGGGCCGGGTCGACGCCCAGCTCCTCGGCCAGGACGTGCCGGCACCAGCCGTAGGCCCGCAGGGCGTGGGCCCGGTTCCCGGCCGCCCGGTGGGCCTCCATGATCAGGACGTGGCTGGCGTCCCGGTAGGGGTCGAGCCCGAGCAGCTCCTGGGCCGCGTCGATGGCCAGAGCCGTGTCGCCCAGCGCGATCGCCGCCCGCACCATCACGTCGAGCGCCCGCACCCGCTGGGCCCGCAGGCGGCGACGGGCGTCGTCGAGCCACTCCCCCTCGGCCCCGGTGATGAAGGCCCGGCCGGTGATGGCCCGCACCTCGCCGGCGGCGACCATGGCCTCCTCGGGCGCGCCGTTCGCCCACGCCGCCTCGGCCACCTCGACCGCCGCCGCCGCCGCCTCCACGTCGACCACCACGTCGTCGGGCAGGCTGAGGCGGTAGCAGCCGAAGCTGCTGGTGAGCACCTCCGCCGCCGGCAGTCCGGCCGCCCCCAGGAAGGCGCGCACCCGGCTCATCACCACCCGCAGGGCCGCCTCCCAGGACGGCGGCAGGGCGTCGGGCCACAGCACCTCGGCCAGGAAGTGGCGGTCGACGGGCAGCGGGCGCTCCAGCACGAGCACGGCGAAGGCGAGCCGAGCCCGAGCCCCACCGAGGCGATTTTCCTCGACCAAGGCGTCGCCGACCTCGATCGACATCCGACCGCTGAGAGAGATCCGCACCTGCGGGGAGCCCTTCGTCGCCCATCGCGCCTGTTCGGACGGGTTCCATACCCTGCCACACCGGGGCGCAAAGCAGCAGGGGTCGGGACCCGCCGATGCGGCGCGCACGCCGCCCGGCGCCCAGCCGGGCCAGAGCGCGCCCCATCGGCGGCGGCAGCATGCCCAACCCCACGTCATCGCCTCCGTCGTACCTCGCCGATGACGCGGCGTCCTCGTGTTGCGTGTCCCTCGTCCAGCACCGTAGGTCTCGTCCGCAACTGCGGCGTAACCGGATTCGTCAGGCGCCGCCACCCCACGTTGCTACCGGGGGCCTGCACCTGCCAAGATCTGTCGCGCCCCGTCTCGCCTGATCCGCCGTCAGGCGAGCGGGGCGCCTTTCCCCTGGTGGCGCCGGGAACCGGACGCGGCGAACGGTCGTCCAAAAGGCATGACCGATCGCAGGTGGACCCTCAAAACCCGGTCGATGCTCGGCGCCGCCGCCCTCGCCCTGGCCGTGGGGACCTGGGCGGCCGGGTGCGCCGAGGAAGAGCCGGCTCAGCAGGTCCAAACTCGTCCGACGGTCGTGACCACCATCGCCTCCGACCCGACCACGTCATTTCCCCCCACCTCGTCAGGCCCCCCCACCTCGTCAGGCCCCCCCACCTCAGGCCCCCCGGCCACCGACGCGCCCGTCGACGAGTCGCCGGTGACGACGATTCCCGCCGACCACCGCCAGGCGCACCGGTGGGACGGCTACACCGTCGCCGCCGACGGGGCGACGCTCACCTTCACGTACTACGCCGGCGTCGAGCCGTGCTCCGTCTTCGACTCGATCGTGGCCGACGAGGGGGCGGACTCGGTACGGGTCACGATCTACGAGCACTCCGGTCCCGACGGGGTCGCCTGCATCATGATCGCCGAGCTCAAGTCGGCCACCGTCACGTTGGCCGCGCCCCTGGGCGGTCGTCAGCTCATCGACGGGGCCGCGTAGGACGGTCACGTCCGGCATGATCTCGGGGTGACCACCCCCGCCGCCGCCGCCGCCGTCACCCGGGCCCACGAGTGGTTCGAGGTCAACACCGGGTGGGCGCCGCCGGACGAGGAGACCCTGGCCGAGTGGGTTGCCGACGGCGTCTGCCGCTGCCCCGACGAGTGCCTGGTGGCGCCCGACGAATGGTGCGAGCACGGGCTGGCGTCGTGGTCCCTGATCCTCGCCGCCCTGGCCGAGTCCGACCGCCTCGCCTGAGCGCCGTCCATCGGCCCTTCGACCCCACCGCACCTCGCTGACGTGCAAAAGTCTCCTTGCATGACGGGCGAACTCGACGCCGTCTTCGCCGCCCTGGCCGACCCAACCCGGCGCCGGCTGCTGACCCG
This sequence comes from uncultured Acidimicrobiia bacterium, assembly GCA_963829165.1. Lineage (GTDB taxonomy): Bacteria > Actinomycetota > Acidimicrobiia > Acidimicrobiales > AC-14 > JAXDMK01. Next base: position 8,009 of record CAWHIC010000009.1, read on the forward strand.
GTTGCGGCAGGAAGGTCCCCGTTCCGCCACCGACCTGGCCCGAGACCTGCCCATGAGCCGTCAGGCGGTGGTCCACCACCTGCAGGCCCTCGAGGGCGCCGGTCTGGTCGACGCCCGGCGGGCGGGCCGAGAGGTGCGGTGGTCGGCGACCACCCGCGGGCTCGACGAAGCGGCGGCGTGGCTGGGGACCGCCTCCGACCAGGCCAAGTAGCCCTCACACCACCGCAACGCCCAACCGAGGCGGCCGCGCTCATGCCGGGCCGCCGTTCGGATCGGAGGGATCGTCACGCATCGAGCCCGTCGGGTCCTTGATCACGACGCTTCTGACGTACGAATCGTTTGCTGCGGAGCGATCGTCGTGGCCCACAGGCCCCAGCGCCCCGACGGTGACCACCCCCCGTCAGACCCGAGTCAGTCCCCCCGGGGCATTCGGATCCCTCGTTCCTCGGCCCACCGCCGGGGATCGGGGGCGTCCGCGATCGACTCCTCGGCGGCCCGGCGGAGGATGGCCGCCCGCTCGCCCTTGGCCGTAGCCGGACCCACCTTGAGCGAGAGATAGGCCAGGCCGCCGACAGGGATCGGCAGCCAGAAGTTGACCAGCCGGTAGATGACGACGCCGAGCACCGCCGTTCCCCGGGGCGTCCCGAAGCCGACCAGGGCCGACGTGAGCACCGCCTCCACCACCCCCAGGCCGCCGGGGGTGATGGGGATGGCGGCCAGCACGTAGGCCAGCCCGAAGGCGACGATCAGCCCGTCCAACTCCACACGGTGGCCGAAGGCGGCCACGAACACCCAGAGCGACGCCGCGTCGAGCAGCCAGTTCGCCGTCGCCCACAGCGCGGCCCGGGCCAGCAGCGGCCGATCGGCGCCCAACACCCGCAAACGCTCGGCCACCCGGTGCAGCATTCGGGCCAGGACGTCGCCGTCGAGGACCGGCACATGACTGGCGGCCCGGCACACCACCCGGGCCATCCGGTCCTCGCCCCGGGTGAGGGACACCACCGCTCCCGCGAAGCCGGTGATCAGCAGCGCCCCCACGACGGCCGCGGTCAGGTAGAGGGGGTTGAAGCCGCGGCGGGGGATTGAAACCATCAGGCCCAGCCACAGGAGGACGTTGAGCACGACAGCCGACCCGAGGCCCTGGGTGGCGAGGGCAAAGCCGGCATCGGTACCCCGGACCCCCGCCTCGGTGAGCAGCCGGTAGCCGAGCCCGGCGCCTGCGGCCGAACCGCCGGGCACGATGTGGCTGGCGGCCAAGGTCGACAGGTCGATGCGCAGGATCGTGGACAGTCCCGGCCGGCCGGCCGCGGGCAGGGTGGCCTCGGTCAGCTTGGCGTAGGCGACGATGGCGGCCGCTTCGAGCAACAGCCCGACGATCAGGTAGGGGATGCTGACCGAGGCCAGCAGGTCGAGGGAGTTGCGGGCCCCCGCGATCTGGGGCAGGACCAGATACTCGATCACCACCAGGACGATGAGGACGGTCGCCACCCGCCGGAGCGACTTCGGCACCCGGCGACGGCCCACGCCCTACTGTTCCCCACCCGAGGGTGCCCCGGCGACATCGTGGGGGCGGCGGCGGCCCCGGGTGGGTGGCTCGGTTACGGCTGGAGGGCGTCCGCCGGCGTCGAGGAGCTGCCGTTGCGACCGTTGGTCATGGCCACCGGGGGCGGGACGACCTCGGGCGGGGCCAGGACCCGGCGGCGGCGCAGCGCGAGGCGGTCGCCCGACCGGCGGACGTCGTAGGCCGGCTGGGGTCCGGTGGCGGGCCCGTGCACCACCGACCCGTCGACGAGGCGGAACTGGCTCCCGTGCCAGGGGCAGGTGGCGCATCCGGCGGCCACCTCACCCTCGTGCAGGGGGCCGCCCATGTGGCTGCACACGTCGGAGATGGCCGTCAGGTCCGGGCCGGCGATGGTGCCGTCCCCGGCCACGACCAGCACCTTGTCGTCGCCGACACCGACGACGACCGGGTCGCCGTCGGCGAGGGCGGGATCAGCGGCGACGTCCGACCACTCGTCGGACGGATGGTCCCAGGCGTGACGGTCGACGTTGACGCCCTTGCGCCAGGCCAGGTGACCGCCCAGGTAGGCACCGGCGGTGGCGGCCGCCGCCCCCAGGACGCCCAGGGTGACGCCCTTCCCCCGATGACCCCGCTTCCGGGCCACCCACGACCATCCGTAGAGGCCCACCGCCACCACGTTCCCGGCGGCGTGGGCCACCCCCAACCGCTTCTCCTCGCCGATGGTGTCCGACCAGTCGGCCAGCCCGGCGGCGGCGGTGGGGAGGGCGCTGAGGACGCCGAGCGCCACCAACCGGTCGGCCGCCTTGTGGCCCTTGCGGCCGCCGAGGAAGTCGACGGCCATGGCGCTGGTCCAGAAGCCGATGGGCAGGTCGGTGAGCATCGGGTGGAGCGGATGCCCCAGCCAGGTGCCGCTGAGGAGATCCTTCGCCGGCGTTCCCGCCGGCACCAGGGCGCTCACCTTGTCGGCCAGGGGACCGCCGACCTTGTCGAGCCATTCGGTGTGGGCGATGCGGTCGGTGAGCTGTTCGATCACGCGTGGAGTCATGGGCCACCTCCGTCTCCCGCGCGCTACCCGGCCGGCCACCCACCGAAACCGCCGGGGACCCGCCCGCCGGCCAGCCGCGACTCAGCTCAGTCGTCGAGGACGAACGTCACCAGCATGTTCACCTGGTAGCTGCTGATGGCGCCGTCGCGGACCTCGACCCTCTGCTCCTTGACCCACGCCGAGGTGACGTGGCGCAGCGTCTGCGACGCCCGCTCGATCCCCACCCGGATCGCATCCTCGAAGCCGGTCGTCGACATCGCGCTGATCTCCGTCACCCGAGCCACGGTCTCCATGCTGTCCTCCTCGTTGGTTTCTACGACACAAGCTCCACCAGCCCTAGCACCGCAGCCAGCACCACCACCACCGGCACGGCCAGGAAGGCGGCCCCGGTGAGCAGCCAGAACCACGGCGCCACCAGCTGGGCTACGGCTCCCCACGCGCCGACCACGTCGCCGTAGTCGCGCAGGACGCCCCACACCGACCGCGCCGTCCCCAACGGACCGTCGTCGGGACGTTCGACCGGGGCGTCGGCGGAACGGGCGCCCGTCCGCAACAGCTGGCCCGCCCGCCGGGTCGTCACGCCGGCCAGCTTCTCCGGCAGCTCGAGCAACTCCAGGAGGGCGAAGCGCACGTTCACCAGCCACGCCGCCGGCGCCGCCAGCAGGGCCAGGACCAGCAACGATGCCACGGTGCCCTGCCACCACTCGGTCAGACGCCCGGCCGACACGACCGACCACACCACCAGCGCGCCGACCCCGCCCACGACGGCGGCTCTCGTCGCCAACCGGGCCAGCCAGCGGGCCTTGCCCTCCACCCGGGCCACGACCCGGGCGACGGGCTCCAGCCGGGGATCGACCACGAACCCCTTCTACCCCATCGGCCCTCGGACCCAGACCCCGCGGTCGCGGCGGGACGCGCCGGCGGGCCCCTTGGGTGTGCAGTTGCGTGGGATAGACCGACGCAACTGCACGCCAAAGTCGGGCTAGATGTCCGGCGGCACGGGCGTCACTCGGTGGACGACCAGGACTCCCTGGTGCTGGCCGTCGCTCCTGGCGATGAGGTACCCCTCGAGGCGGGCGTTGCCGCCGGCGACCCCCGGGAGGGCCAGCGCCGCCTGCCGGGTGACGGGCGCGATCCGATACGAGTAGATCGCGGCGATGCAGACGTCGATCTCGACCGGGCAGGGCTGGCCGACGTAGTCGTAGTGGTGGCCGTGAGGCTCCACCGCCCCCACCCATGTCCCGTACTGCTGGGTCGCGGCCGCGGCGGGTGACAGTGCACCGACGGTCAGGCCCGCGGCCAACACCAGTCCCGCCAGCACCCTCGTGAATCGTCTCATCGATCCCTCCAATGTCCGCCCGTCGCCGAAGACTTCCTCCTCAGGACTCCCCAATCTTCGGCCGGCTGACACCACCCCCTCTAGCCTGCGGGGCGTTCTGAACGAGGAGGATGCATGCGAGTAACCGGCATCAATGTGAACCTCCCGGTCGCCGACATCGCCACTGCCCGCGACTTCTACACCGACTACCTCGGGTTGACTGTCGAGGAGTTCAACCTGGGGTGGGTGGCGCGCTACCGGTCGCCGGGGGGCGAGGCCGCCGTCCAGCTCGTCACCCGCGACGCCACCGCGCCCCATGACTCGGTCATCTCGGTTCACGTCGGGTCCGCCGTCGATGAGGCGTACGCGGAGGCGAAGCGGCGGGGATACGAGATCGTGCACCCGCTCACGGAAGAGCCCTGGGGCGTGCGACGGTTCTTCGTGCGCGCCCCCGATGGCAACGTGATCAACATGGTCAGCCACCGCGACGAGTAGGGCGCAGTAGGGACAGGGGCCACGTTGGTCCGTCGGCTACGTGGGTGTGGCTCCCGTGGCAGCCAGGGTGTGGCCGACGCCGGCGGCGAGGGCGACGACGTCGTCGAGGGCGGCCACCGCCACGGGCGTCGGCCGGTCGGTCGTGGTGCCGTCGCCCAGTTGGCCGTAGGCGTTGAAGCCCCAGGCCAGGGCCGTGCCACCGGCCGTCGCCGCCAGGCTGTGGTAGGCGCCGGCGGCGACCGAGTGGATGCCGGCGAGCCCCGCGATCCGCACCGGAGCGGGGACGACGATGGGCCCACGACCGAGTTGGCCCAGGTGGTTTAGGCCGAATCCCGAGACGGTGCCGTCCTCCCGGAGAGCCAGGACGTGGAAGGCGCCGGAGGCGACCGCGGTCACCCCGGTCAGCCCTGCCACCTGCGTCGGCGTCCGCCGGTCGAGGGTGAGGCCGGTACCCAGCTGGCCGAAGATGTTCCAACCCCAGGTCCACACCGTGCCGTCGCTCCTGAGGGCGACGCTGGAGAAGGCCCCCGCCGCGATCGACACCACCCCGGTGAGCTGCGGCACCATCACCGGAACCCGGCTTTCGACCGCGGCGCCGACGCCGAGCTGGCCCAGGTGGTTGAAGCCCCAGGCCCACACCGTGCCGTCGGCTTTGAGGGCGAGGCTGTGGCTGGCCCCGCCGGCCACCGCGACCACGTCGGTGAGCCCGGACACGACGACGGGCGCTTTGCTGTTGGTGGTGGACCCGGTGCCCAGTTGGGCGTGCTCGTTCCATCCCCAGGACACGACCGTCCCGTCCTGGCGGACGGCGAGGCTGTGGAGGTAGCCGGAGCCGATGGCCTTGGCATCGGTGAGTCCGTTCACCTTCACCGGCTGGGACGCGTCGACGGTCGATCCGTTCCCGAGCTGGCCGAGGACGTTGAACCCCCATGACCACACCGTGCCGTCAGCGGACAGGGCCAGGCTGTGGGCCGTCCCCGCCCGCACCGCCACCGTGGCCGTGGCCGAGATCTCGGCGCCACCGACGCCCACGGGGATCGACGGTCCCCCCGAGGCGTGGCCCAACTGGCCGCTGGCATTCAGGCCCCAGGACAGCAGGGATGCGTCCCGCCGCGGACCGACGCCGGCGACCTGGCGGATCTTGCCGTTGCCGAAGTCGGCGATGTCGAGGTTCCCGTCGGGGTCGAAGGCGATGCCCCGGAGCCGGCTGATCCGGGCCGCGGTGGCGGGCCCGCCGTCTCCCGAGTACCCCTCGGGCCCGATGCCGGCGACAACCGTCGACTGACCACCCGAGATGCGGTGGACCCGGGCCCGGATGTCGTTGAAGTCGGTCATCGAAACCGCCATCTCGGTCACGTAGAGCTGGCCGGCGGCGTCGAAGGCGAATCCCTTGGCCGGGATGCCGGCCGTGCCCACCGAGGTGATCGTGCCCCAGGACGAGATACGACGCAGGCGGCCGCTCTCGGGCTCGAGCACGTGGAGGGCGCCGGTGGGGTCGATGGCCAGCGCTCCCGGGTAGTCGAGCTGGGCCTGGGTGGCGGGGCCGCCGTCGCCCGCCAAGCCCCGGACCCCCGAGCCGACGATGGTGGTGATGGTGCCGGTGAGATCGACCCATCGCACCCGTTGGTTCTCGGTGTCGGCGATGAACAGGTTCCCGGCGGCGTCGGTGGCCACGCCGTAGGGGCGATTCAGGCGAGCCTGGGTGGCGGGGCCCCCGTCGCCACTGAAGCCGGGGGCGCCGGTGCCGGCCACGGTGGTGATCGTCCCGAACGGGTCGACCCGCCGGACGCGGTGGTTCTCGGCGTCGGCGATGTAGAGGTTGCCCAGCCCGTCGGCGGCGAGGGAGGCGGCCACGCTCAGCCGGGCGGCCGTCGCCGGCCCGCCGTCGCCGCTGTATCCGGGGCCGGCGTAGGGGTCGCCGGCAACGACGGTGAGCGTGCCCTCGCCGTCGATCCGGACGACCGCGGCGTACAGGGCCACGAACAGGTTGCCGGCGGCGTCAGTGGTAAGGGTCGACAGACTGCCGAACGGACCGCCGATCTGAGCCGTCGCCGCCGGACCGCCTGCGCCCGAGAACCCTTCGGTGCCGTTGCCGGCGACCGTCGTGATGACCCCGCCGGGGGCCACCCGGCGGACCCGGCCGTGCTGGGGACTGGCGATGTACAGGCTGTCGGAGGAATCGACGGCGAGACCGAAGGGGCTGACTGCGGCCTGGATGGCTTGTCCGCCATCGCCGGCGAAGGCGGTCTGTCGGTTTCCGGCGAAGGTGGAGATGGTGCCCCCGACGTCCACCTTGCGGACGCGGGCGTACTCGGAGATGAACATGTTGCCGTGGCTGTCGAACTCGACCGCGGCCGGCCCCTCGAGGCCGGCCTGGAGGGCGGGGCCGCCGTCACCCGTGCTGGTCTGCAGGCCGTTGCCGACGACGGTCGTGATGCGCCCGTCGAGCCCGATCTTGCGGATGCGGCCGGTGGCGGGCACGAAGAGCTCCCCCAGGGCGTTGACTGCCAGCGACTGGGGCGCGTCGACCTGGGCGGCCAGGGCCGGACCGCCGTCGCCCGCGTTTCCCCGTTGACCGTTGCCGGCCACCGTCGTGATCGTCCCGACCCGGTCGATCCGGCGGATCCGCTGGTTCCCGCCGTCGGCGAAGAACAGGTTGCCCTGGCCGTCGAAGGCCAGGTCGGAGGGGCTGGCCAGCTTAGCCGCGGTAGCCGGTCCACCGTCGCCGGCGAAGGCCCCGACACCGGTGCCGGCGATGGTCGAGATGCGGCCGGACTTGGCGTCGACCCGGCGGATCCGGTGGTAGATGGTGTCGGCCACGAAGACGTTGCCAGCGGCGTCGACCGCCAGCCCGCCCGCATAGAGCTGGGCCGACGTGGCTGGGCCGCCGTCGCCCGAGGAACCGGCGGTCCCGTTGCCGGCGACGACGTGCTGCTCGCCGGTAACCCCATCCATCACCCGCACCAGGTAGTTGGCTTCGTCGCTGATGTACACGCGGGAGCCCTGGGTGGCGACCCGCCGGGGCTGCATGGCCACGGACATAGCGGACCCGGAGCCGACACCGCCGACGATGGTGGAGATCTGGCCCGTCGGTGCCGGCGGGGGAGTTGCGGCCAGCGCCGACCCGGTGGTCAAGGTCGACGCGGCGACGACTGCCAGCACGACGGCCACGCGAGCGCGACACCTCATCGTGTCGAGGGTGGAGCTCATGGCCGGAACGCCTTTCCAGGCCCCGGCATCCGCCGATCACCCCACGTCTTCCTCCTGTCGACACTCGACGGCGCTCACTTGAGCCGCGATGGCGTCGTCCCGGGTTCGGCGTCGGGAGTCGACCGCCGACGGGCGGCCCTTTGCCCGCCGTCCCGCTCGTCGCCCACCCCAGGCGGGCGGACGACGGTCGGGACGGCCGAGCGGGTTCGGCTCAACCGGCGGCGGTGACGCCCAACCGGAGACGGACCGACTTCGCCGGGCAGTCGATGTCGATCCCGTTGTGGTCCTTGCACATCTTGGACCCGTCCTTCAGCGTGCACACGGCGATGTTGTCGTTGGTGTAGGTGCAGCTGGCGTCGTCGGGCGTGGGGGTGATCGTGGCGTGGGCCTCGCCGGTCCAGAACAGGCCCCCGGCCATGACTGCGATCAGGGTCAGCTTCCGTAGACGATGCATGCTTCGCTCCTCTCGTGGGTGTCGTCCGGTGGCGACACGTCACGGTGAGGAGCGCGGAGGATCGGAAACCTTACGGATTCCCCGAGCGAGGTCGGCCGCCGGACCGAGGGAGGCTGACCAGCAGGCACGATGTTGGCGGTCGATATGCGAACGGAATCCGAGCCCGACAGATGGGTGCTGAATCTCCAGGACGTCAGGGCGTGATTCGCGCCATGGGAACCTGCTGACGCCGATGTGGAGCGTCGGCGCGGAACCGGTCGATAGCCCGGACGCGGTTGCGTTGCTGCGCGACTACTTCGCCGAGCTCACCGTCCGCTACTTCCACCGAGAGACGACCGACGAGGAGATCGACGAGACGCTCGACGAGTTTCCGAGCACCGGCCTTGCCCTCTTCCTCCTCCTCCGGGCCGACGGAGTGCGCGCCGGTTGCCTTGGCCTGCACCCGACCGGCGAGATCACGCGCCTGTACGTCAGCCCGCAGTTTCGCCGCCGAGGTGGCGCCCGCGCCGTCCTCGCCGCCGCCGAGTCGTGGTCCCGCACCCGAGGCATCACCCGACTCTTTCTCGACACCCGCATCTCGTCGAGGCCCGAGCGCTCTACGCGTCTTGCGGGTTCGTCGAAATCCCGCCCGCCACCAGTGCGCCTGGCCCCTTCCAGGACCACTGGTTCGAGAAGCTCCTCACGTCGCCCGGGAAATGAGCCTCGTCCGCTGTCGTCCCGCGTCCCTCCAACGGGCGGTAACTCCCACGGAGGGGCGGCCCGGGCTCGGTAGGGTGGTTACCGTTCAGGAGGTCGCATGGTCGAGCAAACGCTCTTCGGCAATGTCGCGGAGGCCGGCGACATCGTCCTTCTCGCCCTCGCTCTCGTGCTCACGCTTCTGGTGGGCTTGGCCGTGGTCGGAATCGACACCCTGGTGGGCCGCCTCGGCCGCGGGCAGAAGGACGAGCCGGCGGGGGGTCGTCCAGGCAGAACGGGGCGTTGAGCCGGCGACCACAGGGGGCGCCCCACTCATTGCGGGCGCTCGTCATGCCGATACCCGTCGCCGGCAGGACCGTCACCGGATGAGCGGCCCGTGGGCGGTGCTCGGGAGGTGGCCGGCGCCGCCCGCGTAGGTGGCGTCGAAACCGAGGTTGAGGATCAGCGCCAGGACCCCGCCCACCGAGCCGCTGCAGGAGGCCACCCCGTTGGCGTTGGTCACCGCCGTGCACACCCCGGCGTTACCGACCCGGAAGCTGACGGTCTTCCCGGGGACCGGCGCCCCGCCGGCAGTCACGGTGAGCCGGGCGCTGAGGTTGGGAAAGTAGACCCGCAGCGGCAGCACCTGGACGATCGCCGGGTACGCGGTGAGGGTGGTCGGCACCAGCATCGGGGCCACGTGGAGCGTCCCCCCGATCCCGGCGAAGGTGTAGTTGGAAGCCGCCATGGCGGCGGTGCCGACGCTGATGGCGTAGTCGCCCGGTGGCGAGCTCTGCGTGGCCGTCGTGCTCAGCGTGGGCACGCCCGACACCACCGTCGGCGGGTCGTTGTTGACGAACCCGTTCACCGAGTAGGTGAGCGGCGGGTTGGTCTGGCCCTGGACCTTGGTCTTGTTGTCGGCGGTGACCGTGAGCACCGCCTTGGTCACGGTGATGCTGACCGTCGCCTGGACGGACGCGTACGACGTCGGGTCCTGAGGGGTGAAGTTGACCGACAGTTGGGCCGTCCCTGCGGCCAGCACCGTGCCCGCCGCCGGGGTGTAGGCGAATGTCCCCGGCACGGAGGCGGAGGCGTTGAGCTGCGCTGCCCCAAGGGCCGTGCCGTAGACGATGGGAGCCGGGTTGGCCCAGGTCAGGGCCGGCGTCCGCAGCTCGTAGGCCCCGATGTCGGCACCGTCGCCGGCGGCCGCGTTGGCGACCCCGGTGGCGTCGGCCGGCCGGGGCGCGCCCCGCTGGTCCTGGCTCAGCCCCGCCGATCGGCCCTGGTCGACCGCCGGACTCGACTCCGGTAGCGCCTGGGTCGCGGTGGGGCCCCCGTGGTCGGCCAGCGGCCGGAGCTGGGGATCGGAGGTGACCGGCGCCCCGGTGATGGTGCCGGCGCCGCCCGTCGCCGAGCTCTCGACCAGGTTGTGGTCGCCGGCCGTCACCGTGGCCGTGCCCAGGTTGGTAGGACCGGTCACATAGGCGGTGCCGGCGACGTTCGACGGCTTGTCGGAGACGAGGTCGGGCACCCCGCCGGCGCTGTCGGCCAGGATCGAGTTGACCAGCGTCACCGTGGCCGCCCTGGTCTCGGCGGCGTCGTACACCAGGTTGTAGACCGCGCCCCCTCCCTGGGCGGCCACGTTCGTCGCCACGGTGGCGCTGGTGAGCGACACGTCGCCGTTGAGGTTGAAGATCGCCCCGCCGAGACCGGCCCCGGGGTGAGTCCCGGTGCCGCCGACGGCGGTGTTGCCCGACAGTGTGCTGTTGGCGACAACCACGACCCCCTGGTGGTTGAACACCGCGCCTCCCATGCCGGCGCCGCCGCCACCCTGGGCCTGAGTGTTGGGGTCGAAGCTCCCCCCGCCGCCGAACCCGCCGATGCCGTGGGCGGAGCCACCGCCCCCGCCGAAGCCACCGTTGCCGCCCCCGCCGATGTCCGCGCCCCAGCCTCCACCGCCCCCGAACCCGCCGCCGCCACCGCTGCAGCAAGGTTGCCGTCCCCCGCCGCCACCGCCGACACCGCCACCCCCGCCGCCACTGGAGTCGCCGAAGACGATCGGCCCACCGGGCTGGCCACCCTGGCCGAACCCGCCACCGTCCCCGCCGTCGGGACCATACGGCAGGTTGTAGGAAACCGCCCCACCACCGCCGCTTCCGTTCCCGCTGGCGCCGCCCAACTCGTGCCCTCCGCCGCCGCCGGTTCCCGTCTCCGGCCCCCCTCCGTTGCCGGGCGTGCCGGCCACGGCGTCGCCCCCCTTGTCCTGGAGTCGGAAGCCGCCACCGCCACCGCCGGCGGTCCTGGCATCCTCGGAGGAAAGGACCTGGAGACTGCCCGCACCGCCCACCGCACCACCGAACGTCCCCGGCCCGAAGCCGCCCCCCACATCGCCCGCGGCGTCGGTCCCGATCCCGCCGCCGCCTTGGGCTCCGGTGACGCCGGCGCTACCGCCTTGGGCGGTGTTGGCCGTGAGGGTGACCCCGTCGAGGGTGAGGAGGCCCTGGTTGAACACCGCCCCGCCGAGTCCGGCTCCTCCGCCACCAGCGCCGCTATCGCCCCCCTTGGCCAGGCCGCGGCCAAGGGTGAGGTTGCGCAGCGTCAACTCGCCCGCACCCGGGCTGGCGTAGTCCGCAGTCGACGGCCGGGTCGGGTCGGCGCCGACGTACAGCAGCCGGAACATGGGCGTCCCACCGGCCGGCGACCGCTCGATCGTCGCCCCGTTGCCCTCGATGGTGATCGCCGAAGCAATGGCCGGCAGGGCGTTCGGCCCGTACCAGTTGAACCTGGTCGGGTCAGTGGCTCCCATCTGATTCGGGGCGGTGAAGGTGTACACGCAGCCTGCTGTCAACGTGATCGTGTCGGCCCCGGCCGACGTGTTGGCCGCGTCGACCGCGTCGATCAGGGCCGCCGCCCGCACCGCCCCGTCGGCCGCACACCCAACCGTCAGCGAATCGGCACCTGCCGGGGGGACGGCCGGCAGAACCGCCGTCCCGACCAGCGCCATCGTTGCCGCCAAAACACCAACCACCCGCTTCGCCGCCCCAGACATCGGCCCTCCTCTGATCCCCCGACGCGGGAATCATATTGGGGCGCGGGGACCGGTTCCCGGCGACCCGTCACGCCCCGGCCCGGCCCGGCGGTAGGTCTCGGTGGCCTTGCTCTCCGTGCTCGGCTCCCACCCTCCCCCCACACTGGCCGGGATTCCCCCTGGCGGGAGGGTTGCAATAGCGGAGCTGGAGGGTTCCTCGAATCATGAGGTGGGATCGAGCGGTGGGTGCTCGAGCAGGCGGGGCCGGTACTCGACCAGCTGGATGCGGCCGTCGAAAGTTCGGTTGTCGATCATCTCGAGGGCGACATCCGGGTAGCCGTCGTAGATGCGTTCTGCTCCCGTGGCGCCGGTGATCACGGGGAACATGACCACACGGAAGCGATCGACGAGTCCGGCCCGCAACAGCGACCGGCACAGGCTGATGCTGCCGATCGTGCTCAGGAGGCCCGAGTCACGCTCCTTCATGGCTCGGACGACTTCGACCGCGTCATCTCGCACGAGCGTGGCGTTGGCCCACGGGAGCGGCGCTTCGAGAGAGGCGGAGAACACAACCTTCGCCGCTCGCGTGAGCCCGTCGATGGAGGCCGCCTCGTCGGCATTGAACTCATCCGTTCCCGCGGGGACCTCTCCCGCGGCGAAGCCCGACATCACCCGGTAGGTGTTTGCTCCCATCAAAAACGTGGCTTCGGGTTGCTCGCCGAGCCAGGCGAGGTACTCAGGCCCCTGGAGACCCCAGAAGCCCGGCCAGCCCTCCGCCGACGCGTAGCCGTCGAGGGAGGTGATGAAGTCGACGAGGAGCTCTGACATGGTCGGATCCTTTCCTTGGATGCCGGGTAGCTGCCCTGCCGCCGCCACCCCGGCGTTGTGAGGTAGGACGGGTGGCGACTCGAGAACTCATCGCCGCCGCGCGGGCTGAGTCGGCGGGTGGGCGCCTGGAAATACGACTCGTGAGCAGCGAAGGCGATCAGTCCCTCTCCGGTGTCGCGGGCGTCATGCCTCGCGCCTGGTCGTCGACGAACTGCAGGATGCGGGCGATGATCCGGTCCGGGTCCTGGAAGAGCAAGCCGTGCCCGACGTCGGGCACGATCTCGCAGGTCACGTCGGGGAGCAGGCCGCGGGCTCGTTCGGCGACCTTCTCGGGGTCGTAGAGCCTGGTGTCCGCGGCCAGCAGCAACAGCGTCGGCAGGGTGATGCGTCGGAGTTCTTCGTCAGACAGGCGTCGCGGACTCGGAAGCCCTTGGCGAAACGTGCGCATGGCGAGCAGGAGCAGGGCGATCTGCTCGTCGGTGAGCTCGACGTCGCCGTTCATCCAGCGGTTGAGGTCGCGGATCGCCTTGGGCTTGTCCCTGGCGATCAGCGTCCGGGCGCCGCGGAGGATCAGGCTGGCGATGAAGCGGCGGGGGACACGTTCGATGGCGCCTCCCGGCTCGATGAGCGTGAGCGTGGCCAGCCGCCCGGGCCGGTCCGAGAGCGCGGCGTGGAGCCCGGCGATCCAGCCGCCTTCGGAGTACCCGAGTAGATGGACCCGGTCGACCGGCACGGCGTCGATCACCTCATCGAGCCACACGACGAGGTCGTGGGGTGACCGGATGGGGGCGGTCTGGACGCTCCGGCCGGCGGTGCCGATCGTGTCGGGCGTGTAGACCGGGTGGCGCTCGCACAGTTGGGCGATGAGCGGCGCCCAGCCGGCTGACGAGCCGGTGGTCGGGTGGATCAGGACCAGGGGGGTGCCGGTGGCGGGCCCGGACCGGCGTACGTGCGTGGTGCCGAACCGGGAGGGCACGTCGAACTTGTCGTGGGCGACGGGCCAGGCCCGGGCCAGCATCTCGTCGTAGCGCTCGTGGTAGCGGGTGGCGTCTCCGGGTGTGCGGAATCCGCCGATGCGATCGGCCATCAGCATCCCTTCGGCCAAGGGGATCATAGTACGTTCGTACTATAACGTCCGCCGATCCGAAGCGGGGATGTCCGTGCCCAAGAAGGTCGACCACGCCCAGCGTCGCCGTGAGATTTCGGCCGCGGTCGTGCGTCTCGCGGCCCGCCGAGGCCTGCAAGGGGTGAGCTTCCGGGAGGTCGCGGCCGAGGCGGGCGTGTCCGTTTCGCTCGTCCAGCACTACTTCGGGACCAAGGAGAACCTCCTCCTGGGCACGCTCGACATCCAGTCCGCGGCCATGGGCGAGTACGTCGGCCGGCGACTGGCTGGGCTCGGGCCCGACCCTCGACCACTCGATGTCCTCCGCACGGTTGCGGCCGCGTTCCTCCCCACCGACGACGAGAGCCGTGCCGCGATGCTCCTCTACCACGCCTTCGCGGCGGGGGCGCTGACCGACGAGGCACTCCGGGGCGCGGCGTTCTTCCGCAACGAAAGGAGCCTGCGGGCGTTCATCGCCGACCAACTGAACCTCGCCCGAGAAGCGGGGGAACTAGCGGACGGCATCGACTCCGACATCGAGGCGCGCGGGATCGTCGCGCTCCTCCTGGGCCTGTCGCTCACCGTTCTTCTCGAGCCGACCAGCCTCAACCAAGCGGAGCGCGTCGTCGACGCCCACCTCGCCAGACTCAGCCGTGAGCCCGGTCCTGGTATTCACGGGCCAGGGAACACTTGAACGGTGGAACCTCGATCCGCTGAGCTGGCAGGCAGGCGCGGATGTCGCCAGAACGACGGCGAGGTACGCCCTGCGGCGCGACAGATCGCCGCGGCACGGCTGCGTGCGCGAGGCTCCGGGACGATGGCGACGTTCGCGTTCATCCACGGCGGCGGAGATGTCGGCTGGTACTGGCACCTCGTCGAGAAGGAGTTGCGCGCCCGGGGACACGCGACCGTTGCGCCCGATCTGCCGTGCGACGACGACTCGGCCACGCTGGCCGACTACGCCGACACCGTGGTCCGAGCCATCGACGGTCGGCGCGACCTGGTGGTCGTCGCCCAGTCGTACGGCGGCTTCACGGCTCCCCTGGTCGCCGACCGCCTGCCGGTCGATGCGCTCGTGCTGGTCACGGCCATGATCCCTGCTCCCGGTGAGAAGCCCGCCGACTGGTGGACCAACACCGGCCACGGCGACGCCGCTCGGGAGCAGGCCGAGCGCGACGGCGGCCTCACCGGCAACGACGACCCGTTCGTCGCGTTCTATCACGACGTTCCCCGCGCCCTCGCCGCGGAGGCGATGAGCAAGGAGCGAGGTGAGTCGGAGGCGGCCTACAACGCCCCGTGGCCGCTGGACGGGTGGCCGGCGGTGCCGACGAGGTTCGTGTTGTGCCTGCAGGACCGGCTCTTCCCAGCGGCCTTCATGCGCGGCGTGGTCGCCGAGCGTCTCGGCGTCGTTCCCGACGAGATCGACGCCGGACACTGCGTCGCTCTCAGCCGTCCTCGGGAGCTGGCGGACCTCCTGGCCGGCCATTCGACCTCGTAGGGCGCGCCGAGGCACCAGCGAAAACGCCCTCCTCATCCTCAGGGGGCCGACATGCTGGGCTGGCGTTGGGCGGTGTTCGGTCGGCCCCGACCTGCCGTAGGCGCTTGTTTTGCTGAGTACTCAGGCTGCGTGGAAGTTGAGCAACGCGAACGTCGCGCGGGCCCCGCAGGGGACTGATTCTGAGCATTCCCTACGAGCCGGGACAGCGCGCCGCTCCAGAAAGTAGTCCCGTCCCACCGCGGAGGACCGGCAGGTTGCGAGTTGGGCCGTCGCATCCTCCGAATAGGTTGCTGGCACTGGCGACGCTTCGGTCGGTCCGCCTCCGGTGAGGGAGCTTCGATGAACGACCCACAGATCCGGCAAGCAGGCCCGTGGACCCTGCATGAGCAGTTGGGTGAGGGTGGCAACGGCACTGTCTGGAGAGCGACCCGTTCTGACGGCAACGCTCCGGTCGCCCTGAAGCTCATCAACGCCAGGAAGGTGGAGAAGGAGCGATATCAACGTTTCGTACGCGAGATCGGCTTCCTGCGCGACCACCAGGCAACCAGCGGCCTGCTACCGCTTCTTGACGCCCACCTTCCGGATCACCCCAGCAAGGAGGACCGGCCTTGGCTGGCTATGCCGATCGCCACACCCATCGCCAAGGCCCTCGCCAGAAAATCGCTTGCGGAGGTTGTCGGAGCAGTCGCAGCCATCGCCGACACGTTGTCCCGCCTACAAACCGACACGGGCATCGGCCACCGGGACATCAAACCGGGGAACCTGTACGAACTGGATGGCAAGGCTGATTGGCGACTTTGGCTGATCGCGTTCCGACGCCGAAGGCCTGACGATGGAGGGCCGACCTCTCGGCCCCGCTCACTACATGGCGTACGAGATGATCCTCAACCCGGCATCAGCCGACCCGCATCCGGCCGACGTGTACTCGCTGGGTAAGCCCATGGGTGTCGCCACGATCAGAGGTTCCCACCAGAGGGGCACCAGCCAGCAGGAACACGCAGGTTCGAGGTGGGTGACTTTCGGCCACACCCGAGGTCGGGGGCTCTAGACCAGGAGATCGACCTGATGACGCGCCTCCACCCCGAGGAGCGGCCGTCCAAGGAGCAGGTCGCTCGGGACCTGGCCCTGTGGCAAGAGCTAGCCACGGAGCCCATCGCACCTCGACTTTGCGAGCTCGCCAGCGGTTTCGCGCGAGGATGAGGAAGCGAGAGCGAAAGTGCTGAGCAGCAGGGACTGCCCAGGCCGCGGTGCCCAGCTCCAAGTTGACCAGCGGCTGAACGAGGCGCTCAAGAGCATCTATCCACGAACCAAGGTCGACCAGGTAGGCGACAAGCTGACGCAGAACCTCCTCGGAACCCGGAAGGGCTTCCCCCGAGATGGAAGGTCGTCTTTCGCTGGCAACGCTGCACCTGTGGCGCCGTAAGACCGGCCAGCCTCGCCACTCGAGGATAGGGCGCGGTATCGAACTCCGCGACAACGGCCATCTGATGCTGCAGACGATGGTTGACGTCGGTCTGGAAGGGGTGTGGGGCACCGACTTCCAGTTCCGGTCAGAACTCCACACCGCCCCGGTCGGCAGCGTCGAGGCGGAAAAGATGCTTGAGGACGGTGTGGCCGAACTCGCCAAGGCGCTCAAAGAAGGTATCGACGCGCTTCTAGTGCGTCTGACCGGCGAGGAAGGCTAGGCGGCCGAGGCTTCCCCGCAGATGAAGCACCGGACGGGCTTGCGCCAGTCGTCGAGCACCTTCAGGGGCTGGGTGGGATGGCAGCCGAAGTCCACCCGCCTCATGTCGTCATCCTCGGTAAGGGGATCGGCCTCCTCGGGCTTGTCATACTCGACGCTTGCCTGGATTAGACCGCCCGATCTCCGGCCGACATCCTCAATAGTGCGGCCCAGCTTTTTGATGGCGGGGCCGAGGATCCGGGTGGCAACGATGCTCTCGGCCAGGTCGAGCTGCGTCTGGGTCCACCACGCGTCGCCGGGTGCCTGCACGCCGCAATAAGGACAGACATAACCGGCCCTACGCGTCTGAGTGGGGAGAACGGGTTCGGATTCGGGGCGGACGAGGCTTCGACGGCCAGGTGACTCCGCCTGCGTGAAGGAGCACCCGTAGGCGGTAGTGCTCGAACTTCTTGAAGCCGTGACCACAGCGCTTGACCTGCTTGACGCACAGGTTCAGACCCTCGGTGGGACCGTTCGAGGCCCCGGTGTCGTGGTGGGCAAGGATCTCGGTCCGCCACGACTTGAGGGTGTGGCCGAGTGAGCGGATCTCCTCCACCTCGTCGACGATGAGCCGGCGATGGCCTTGTCGAGGAGGGTGGCAGCCACCTCGGCATCGGCGGTGAGATAGACGTCTCTGACGGATTCTTGGCCAGCCAGGCGCCCAGCACCTCGTCCTTGGGGTCGCCCGCCCGCAGACCTAGCAGCATGCGGGCGTTGCCGTTCTCGTCGAGGCGCTCGCCGCCGGTGAGGAGCAGCTTGCGGATGCGGTAGAGCGGGATCGTCCTTGCGTCCCCGGTGATCCAGCGTCTCGTTCTGCACCCGGCGGCGGACCTTGTCCAGGCACCGATTGCCGACCCGCACCACATGGAACGGATCGGCCACCCGGGTGGCGTGGTCGAGCCCCGGCGACAGCCCCGCTCGGAACGACTCGGCCAGGACAGTGGCCACCACCGTAATCGCCTTGAGCCAGGCCGGATCGGCGTTGGTTGTCCATCGCCGAGGTCAGCGTCGGTGTTGCCCTTGACCATATCGATGATGACCTTGGCCTTGAGGTCGACCAGGCCGGTGGCGTAGATCGTCGTATGGGTCCGGTTGGCCCGCAGGAACGAGGTCTCGTCGACCCCGAGCTGGGTGACCTTGCCGATGCGATCGGGGTCGTCGACAAGGGGAGTCCCGTGCTCGATCACCGCGTTCATCACCGTCCACCAGCACACGCCAAGCTCGGCCGCCACCGCCGCCACCGGACGGGCGTCGGCGCCGACTTGGCGGCACGCCTCGGCCCCCGCCCTCCGTGTCAGCACGGCCTGGGAACCGTCGTGGTCGGAGCACTCGGTCCACGTCTTGGCCTCGCAGCGGCCTCGGTGCAGCGCCACCGGCGCTTGTTCCACACCAGCCGAGCGGGGCGGCCGAAGCAGGCCAGATCGCGGATGTCGATCGGCATCCGGTCCTGCGCCTCGGCGCGCACGCCGCAGCTCCCGCAGCCCACACTCGAGGCCGTAGTCTCGATGGTGACCACCAATTCGAGAGGGCCTTCGGCGACTGCCAGCACCCGGAACCCGTCAAGTCCCAGAAGCGCCTCCGCCAGGCCGATACCGTCGTTCGCTCACCAGGGGTCTCCCATGGATGCAGCCGTCGAGAAGCCGCAACGATGACGGGGCCCCTGGCCCCTGTGGTGGATACCCCCTCCTACCTCACGCTCCCCACTGCAACGCGGGGAGCCACATAACCCTCCTCGCTGTCTGGCTCCGGCTCCGCCTCGTATCGGGCCACGAGTCCCTTGAGCTCCCGTTCGCACGTTGGGCATTCCCAGCGGAGGAACCCGACCGAGTCGAGCGGTAGGGACATCTCTAGCTCCACTTGATCTTCGCTCATGGCAGTCCTCCACCACGTACGCCCTCCTGTTGAGAGCCGCGACCTGAGTCTGGCAGCAGGGTGGGACAGTTTGGCGAACCGGGGTCGCAGTGGCCATCGACGGCGGCGATTGCTCAGATAGAGTCATCATTTTCCCCGCGATTGCTCACATACAGTCGCGTCCTACTGCTAGACGCCTCGGGCCATGTTGGCGAACCTTGTGTAGTGGTCGAGGAAGGCGAGGTTGGTGACGCCGGTGGGGCCGTTTCGGTGCTTGGCCACGATGATTTCCGCTGTACCTCTATCGGGACTATCGCGATTATAAACTTCATCTCTATAGATAAAAATCACAACGTCGGCGTCCTGTTCGAGACTGTTATGGGCCACCACGCCGTTGGCAACGAAGTTGTGGGTGCCCTCGACGGTGGCGTCGAACGTCGGCTGGGAGCCGCCCGAGGTGACCTCGACCACCTCGTCCCAGTAGACGTCGGACGAGGCGATGTCGGCCAGCTCCTCCGAACCGACGATGGCGGCGATGGCGGCCAAGCGGTCGCGGGAGAACCGGCGGGGACGCTGCTCGCTGCCGAGGAGGTAGCTGCCGCAGTAGCCCTCCCCCAGCCCGGCCGCGATCTGGCGCTCGGTGACGCCGGCCCGGCGGGCGGCCTCCTTGACCCGGGCCGCGACCGGCCACGGCACTAGGTCGACGTTGGGGTTCTCCTTGATCCGGTCGAGGATGGCCAGGGCCTCGGGGATGCACTCGCCCCGTTGCCCGTGGCAGCCGACCGTGCGCAGGAACCGGGCTTGGCTGGCGGCACCCTGGATGCGGACGCTGAAACCGTCCCGGTAGTACTGCCGACCGGCGTCGTCGGGACGGCCGGCTCGCTGCTTCTTGGAGGTGCCGATGGTGGATCTGATCCCGAGGCGGAGCAGGAGGCGCTGGACGTCGTCGGCCAGCCGCCTGCTGGTGGTGCCGTAGTACGTCCTCACGATCGGGCCCCGGGCGTTGCGGCCGATGGTGATCGAGCCGTCGGTGGCCCACAGGTGGCGGAGGAACAGGGCCACCTGGTCGTCGGGGAGGCCGAAGACCGACTCGGGACAGAACTTGGTCCACGCCCTTGACTTCCACAAGCCGTGCGGTTCCAGCCAGTTCCGCATCGGGTGGTGCACGCCGTGGGTGAGCCGGTAGGGGCTGGGGAACCACAGCTGCCAGGTGTTGCCGACCTTGCTGCCTTCGGCGGTGATCCCGAAGAGCCGTTGGGCCAGCGCTCCCACCAACTCCTTGTTGGCAGGGTCGGCGGTGGCGTACTTGAAGCTCGACCCCATGGTGCCGTCGCCCAGGAGGTGGGCGAGGAGCATCAGCTCGTCGTCGGACCAGGCGGCGTTGGGGTGCAGTGGCGTGGGGAGCCGGCGTGGCGTGGCGATGAACGACCCTGGCTCTAGGGCATCGAGACGGGTCCATCCGTCGATGGTGAGGAACGGGTGGTTGGCGGTGGCCGTGACGCTGCGGCCCGACGCCAGCTGCAGGGTGAAGACGGGCTTGATCCCCGAGGGGAACGCCTTGAGCAGCCGGGCCGGCACCAGCCGCTGGTGCTCGTCGACCGACCACACCAGGGGCTGCTCCTGGGACAGAACCAGTTCGCCCAGCGAGATCTCCTGGCCGTTGTCGGCCCGCATGAGCCTGGTGTTGGCCGGCATGCTGCCCGACTCACGTAAGTCGGCCAATACCGGGCGTTTATCGGCTCGGGATTCGAGGTTTCGGGAGAGCTGGGAGAGGGCGATCACCGGTACCTCGAGCTCGCGGGCCAGGATCTTGAGGCCACGGGAGATCTCCGACACCTCCACCTGGCGGTTCTCGGCGTCGGAGCGGCCGCTCATGAGCTGGAGGTAGTCGACCACGATCATCCCCAGGCCGTGCCTGCTCTTGAGCCGGCGCGCCTTGGCCCGGATCTCCATGACGGTGAGGCGGGGGTTGTCGTCGATGTAGATGTCGGCCTCGGCTAGGCGGCCGATGGCGTTGGTGATCTTGGGCCAGTCGGACTCCATGAGCCGGCCGGTGCGCATGCGGGTGGCGTCGACCCGGGCCTCGGACGACAGCAGCCGGTGGGTGAGCTCCTGGTGGCTCATCTCGAGCGAGAAGACGAGCACCGGGACGTGGGCGGCCATGGCTGCGTGGGCGGCCATGCCCAGGGCGAGGCTGGTCTTGCCCGTGCCCGGCCGGCCGCCCACGATGATGAGGTTGGAGGGCTGGAGGCCGGCCAGCTGCTGGTCGAGGTCGATGAAGCCGGTGGGGACGCCGGTGACGGCCTCGTCGTGCTCGAAGAGGGCCTCGAGGTGGTCGAGGTGGGGACCGAGGAGGTCGCGCAAGGGCGAGATGGAGTCGGTGACCCGCTTCTCGGCCACGTCGAAGACGAGCGCCTCGGCCTGGTCGACGGCCCCCGCGATGTCGTCGGGCAGGCTGTAGCCGATCTCGGCGATGTCGCCCGCCACCGCGATGAGGCGGCGGAGGAGGGCGTGCTCCTCGACGATGCGGGCATAGCGGCCGGCGTTGCCGATGGCGGGGGTGCCCGCCTGCAGGGAGATGAGGACGGCCGGGCCCCCCACCGCCTCCAGCAGGTCGGCCCGGGCCAGCTCGTCGGCCACCGTGACCGGGTCGGCCGGCTCGCCCTGGGCGTAGAGCGATGTGACCGCGTCGTAGATGTGGCCGTGGGACGGCTTGTAGAAGTCGTCGGCGTCGAGTTGGACCTCGACCGCGGACACGATGGCGTCGCGGCTGAGGAGCATGGCGCCGAGCAGCGACTCCTCGGCCTGGAGGTTGTGGGGCGGGACCCGTGCCCCCGATGAGGGAGTGTGGGCGGGCGGGCGACGGGCGCCGTTGCCCATCGCTTTGGGGCGGATCACGTGAGCCATGGAGGGCTTCACCATGCCCCGGATGGCCTGGGGGCAACGAGGCCGCAAAGCTCGGGATTTGGCTGTGGGGACGGACCGGACAACGCCCGGTTATCCCCAGGTGCGTGTGTCACACGGGTGATGCCGCCGAATGCGAACATACGTTCGTAGAATACCGCAGACCGGGGCCGCGTCAAGGCAATGACTGCCCGCCCGGCGGAAAGCCGGGCGGGAAGGGGCTACTGGGCGACGACCTCCACCGTGACCCGGAACTCCACCTCGGAGTGCAGGCGGACGGGGACCTCGTGGACGCCGAGGGCCTTGATCGGGTCGTCGAGCTGCAGCCGGCGGCGGTCGAGGGTGGCGCCGGTCTGGGTCTGGACGGCGGTGACGATGTCGTTGGCCGTGACCGATCCGAACAGGCGACCCTCGCTGCCGGCCTTGGCCGGGATGCGGATGACCACGGGCACCAGGGCCTGGGCCATCTTCTCGGCCGACTCCCGGTCGCGGGCGTCCTTGAGGTCGCGGGAGCGGCGCATGGACGCGGCCTGGGCGATCGCCCCGTCGGTGGCCTTCAGGCCGAGGCCCTTGGCCACCAGGTAGTTGCGGGCGTAACCCTCGGAGACGTCGACCACGTCGCCCTTCTTGCCGACATTGGACACGTCGGCCCGCAGGATGATCTTCA
The DNA here is from genome assembly GCA_963829165.1 of uncultured Acidimicrobiia bacterium. Taxonomy (GTDB): domain Bacteria; phylum Actinomycetota; class Acidimicrobiia; order Acidimicrobiales; family AC-14; genus JAXDMK01. Next base: position 30,329 of record CAWHIC010000009.1, read on the forward strand.
CTAGAAGGGTTCCTCCCCGTAGTCGTACGACTGCGCCGGGGCCGACCCCGAACCGGCGGGTGCGTACGAGTTGCCGCCCTGGCCGCCCTGGGTGCCGGCCGCCTGGCCGCCGCTGGGCTGATTGCCACCCGTTTGGCCACCGCCCTGCTGGCCACCGCCGTAACCGCCCTGGCCGCCGCCGCCCTGGCCGCCGCCGCCCTGGCCGCCGCCGCCCTGGCCACCTCCATACCCGCCGCCGCCCTGGCCGCCGCCGCCGGGGCCGTCAGCCGGGCCCCGTCGGTCGTTCTTGCGGATCTCGGCCGTGGCCCAGCGCAGGCTGGGGCCGATCTCGTCGGCGATGACCTCGATCTTCGAGCGCCGCTCGCCGTCGGCACCTTCCCAACTGCGCTGCTCGAGGCGGCCGGTGACCAGGACGCGGGCGCCCTTGGTGATCGACTCGCTCACGTTCTCGGCCATCTCCCGCCAGCAGACGACGTCGAAGAACGACACCGCCTCCTTGCGCTCGTTGGTCTGGCGGTCGTTCCAGATCCGGTTGACGGCGAGGCCGAAGGAGGCGTTGGCCTGGCCGCTGGGGGTGAAGCGCAACTCGGGGTCGCGCGTGACGTTGCCGACAAGGGTGACGCTGTTTCCGTTGGACATCTCTCTTTACGCTCCGTTCGCGTCGGTGCGGGGTGCTGTTGCAGCCGTCTCGGCGGCGAAAGAGGGCGCCTCTGCTGCCTGCGGGTCAGCAGGCGGAGGTGCCGAAGGGGGCCGGGCCGGCTTGCCGGCGGGGCGGTCGGGCTGGCGGATGACCTTGTGGCGGATCACCGCGTCGGCCAGGTGCAGGGTGCGGTCGAGCTCGGTCATCACCGCCGGCTCCGCCACCGCCTCCAGCAGGACGTAGTAGCCCTCCCGCTTGTGGGCGATCTCGTAGGCCAGCCGGCGGCGGCCCCAGCGGTCGACCCGTCCCGGTGTGCCGCCCCGGGAGCGGATGAGCTCGACCGCTCGGTCGACCTCGGCCCGGATGACGTCGTCGTCGAGGCCGGGGTCGATGATGATCATGACCTCGTAGGGTCGCATGTGGCGTACTGCCTCCCTCTGGACCTGGCGTGGTGACGCGCAGGGCCCCGCGGACCGTTCCGGGGGCAGGGTGTGGGTGGAACTCGTCCATGGTAGCCGTCCATGCCTCCAGCGTGGCAAAGGGGTGAGACAGTCCCGCGGCCCGGCCCCCGGGTCCCCGCAGGAAACACAGCCTGCGAGCTGGGGGCAAAAAACATGGTGGGTCAACGAGGGAGGCGAGCGCAGCGACCGGGCTCCGAGGGCCCCGTTCACAGTCGCTCGCCACCGACCGGGTCCCGAGATCGGCCCGGAACCTCGACATCGACGTGGGCGACGACAACCGTTGGAATCCGGCCATCTATCCCGGAGTCAAGGACTTGATGGTTGCGGTGTATTCGGCGTGGACGTTGATGAGCCCGGCCACGGTGGCGTCGCCCGTGCCACGTTCCCTCACGGACAAGCGAGAAGCGCGGTCGAGGTTGACGATCAGCGTCTGTGAGCCCGCGACCTGGCCCGGCGGGAATGTGACGACGGTGCGGACGACGAGGGTGTCGACCGTCTGGTTCCCAATCACGACTGACTCCGTGCCCAGGACGTCGACCACCACCCGGGCCGAGCCGAACCTTTCGGCGGGTACGTCGAGCGTCTGCGACGCTCCTGCCGCCGCACCCGTGGCCAAGAACAGCAGAGGCGCGGACGGCACTATCGAGACGGCGTACGGCGGGAACGGGCTCACGCTGGTGTTCAGGGCGAGCGATACCAAGTAGAGCCCGTCGGGCCGGTAGTCGAACGTGTAGGTGGCCACCGCGGTGTTGGCGCTGCTACGCATTTCCCGGGTGGCGACTTGGCGGGTGCCGACGGGGCCACCGATCGTGTTGATGGTGTCGGCCGGGAACGGGACGGGCGTCCCGTTGACGATAACCCCGCCCGACGTGGCGTAGTGGTAGGTGCCGGGAGCAGGGGGAGTGAGCGCCACCGGACCGGTGGGAGCGGGCACGGGGGGGGCGGTGATCGCCGGGACGGTGCTCGTGGTGGCAGTTGTCTCCGGACTGCCGCGGGCGGTGTCGATCCCAACCTCGACTGTGTTCGGGGTGGCCACCGGGGCGGCGGTGGTGGTCGTGCCGTCGACGACGACCGTAGGAGATGTCCTTCCGGACGCGGACGGGTCGCCGCCGCCGCAGGCCCCGCTGACGACGGACAGAAACACGAATGCGACCGCGGTCGCCTGTCCCGCGGGGTCATCGACCGCGGTACAGGCTCGGGGAGCCCGTCGGCCAGCCGTCGCGCTGGCTAGGCCCGGGCTGGCGCGGGCCAGCCATTTTGGCGCTCGCATCGAGGACCATCAGCGAACCCCGACGCTACCTCCCGCCGGGGAACGCATACATCGCTCGCGCTTCGGTGGTTCAGGGATCTGTCGAAGACCCGCCGGCGAGACCGCGGGGTAGCGCCCCCGCGAGGTCCCCGCTAGAGTCCTCGGTTCACACCTTCCGCTGGGGATGGAGCGTTAGGAGCGGGTATGCGACGAGCGGTAGCGTCGCCCGGTTGCGGACGGGCCGCGCCGTCGACACCGTCCCCGGGGTGGCCGAGCACTCGTCGCGTCCTGGCCAGGGCTCGCGCTTGGTCCCCTGCCGGTCCTGTACCGGACACGATCCATCGCGGCTTCTTGACACGGTCGCGCGCCCGGGAACGAGAGTGGCAGATCGTCGTACGGAGCGGACCAAACAGAGGAGGATCATCACGATGGGCTAGGAAGGCGAGCACCCTCCCACCCCCGCCACTCGTGTCGGCAAAGATCGACGCCGGAGCCCTTGCGGGCGCCACCGTCGTGTTCATCGGAATCCCAGCCGGCGCTGCCGGCAGCTGCGTGATTCATGTGCCGACCGTGAACGGCATCGGCGTGGGCTCGGTCATCCGGTTCTAGACCGGGTCTTCGCGAATGAGGGTTGAACCCAGCTTGTAGCCATCAGCGGGGTATCCACCGACGAGGTGGGCCCGGCTCCCAAACTTCGGCTTGTCGATGAGCTGAAGAGAGGAGCCAGACCGTGGAGGACCGTATCTCGCTGTCCCTCGGCCGCGCCGACATGAAGGTGGTCACCACTGTCGAGGCCGGCGTCCGTCCCGTCGTGCACGTGGCCGGCCGCCACGCGGCCGCCCTGTGCCCAGCCTGCGAGCGGCCGTCGATGAGAACCAACGGCCACGGCTGGCGGGACGTGGTCGATGTGGTTCGGACGCTGGTCGTCACCCTGTCGATCTGCGTGCGCCGGTTCCTCTGCGAGCACGACGACTGCCCTCAGCGCAGCTTCGACGAGCGCTTCGAGGGCATCGACGGGGCGGGGCCAGCCACCGGGCGCTGCGGTGGTTCGCCGATCTGGCCCGGGGCCGGGCCACGAGGGCGGTGGCTCGGGACCTGCTCGTCCCCGAGCACTACCTGCGCGTCGCGGTGGGTGCCCAGCGCCGGCGGGCGCACACCCGCACGAGAGGGCGACTGGGCGCCCACCTGGCCATCGACGAGTGCAGCGTGCGCAAGAACTTCGTCTACGCCACGGTGTTCTCCGATCCCGCCCGGGGGGTGGTGATCGACCTGGCTCCGGGCCGTGACGCCTCCGCTGTCCTGTTCTTCGCCGGCCTGTTCAGCCACGCCGAGCGGGCAAAGGTGCAGGTGGTGACCATCGACTGCCACGCCCCCTACCGGGCTGCGGCCCGGGTGCTGTTCCCCAACGCCCTCATAGTGGCCGACGCCTTCCATATCCACCGCCGGGTGTTGGCCGCTCTCACCGAGGTCCGCCGGGACGCCTGGAACCGATGGCGGGAGCGCACCCCTCGGCTGGGCAAGGTGTTCAAAGACGCCGCTTCGCGCTGGCCCGAGCCCGTGACTCGCTGGATGCGGACGACACCCGCAGCGGCGAGCGACAACGCGTCGCGCTCTACGACGCCGTCAACCTCGATCCCCACTCGGCACCGCCTATGAGCTCAAGGAGGCCTTCCGGGTGGCCATGGCCATCGGCAAGTCCGGTGACGTGGCGACCTTCACCGCCGCCCTGGAGCTCTTCGACGCCCTCTGCGTCGGATCGCAGATCCCGGCCTTCGTGAGCATGGCCAAGACGCTGCGGGGCTGGAGGACCGAGATCGTGAACTACGCGGCCAGCGGTGGTGCCTCCAACGGCTTCGCCGAGGCGATCATCCACCTGATCAAGAACCAGAAGCGCCAGGCGCACGGCTACCGGACCTGGGCCGGGTTCCGGGGCCAGATCCTGTGGGCCTTCGGCGAGGTAGTCGATCCCGTCACCGGCGAGATCAGGACTCTACGATCACTGCCCCGAGGTGAGGGGGCCAACTGGACTCAACCTCAATTGCGAGAGCTCTAGACCGGCTCCGCTCGATCGGCCCGAGGAGGTCCTGCACCGTGACGTTGATCGCCAGGACCTTCGAGCTCGCGGGCATCGGAACGCCGCGGCTTCAGGCGTCGTTCGAGTTGTGCCAACAGTTGCACCGGGTGTCCGATCCGGCCACCTGCGTGACAATCGACCGTCTGCCCTCTCAGAAGCGCCCGTACCTCCACGCCTTGTATGCGTTCGTAAAGGCCAGCGACGACATCGCCGATGAGGGTGATGCATCTGTCAGGACACACGCCTTCTCCCAATGGTGCGCTGAGACCTTCGACGACCTGACCAGCGGCGTCAGCAGGCATCCGGTGCGCGAGGCGCTGGTGCACACAGTCAACATGTGGCAGTTGGATGTCAGGTTGCTGGAGGAGTTCCTGTCTGCCACGGGCGCCGACAATGCCGGCGTAACAGAATTCGCGACATTCGACGACCTACGGCAGTACTTGCGCGGCGTGACCGGCACTATTGCCGAACTGACGCTGCCGATCCTGGAGCCGCTCCCATCGAGTGTCGGCGCTGGGCAACTCATGTCGCTTTTAGGCGAGACGTCGCAACTGATCGATATCTTCCGGGACTTCTCCGTCGACCTACAGCAGGGAAGATGCTACGTGCCCCTTGAGGAGTTGGCGCACTTCGGCCTGTCTAAGGAGGATCTGTTAGGCCCCGGGCCGACCCCCCAGCTCGACGCGCTGGTCATCCACCAGCTCGACCGGGCGCGTCAGATGTTGGACGGGTGTGCGCATGTCGTGCCCCTCGTGCATCCGTCCAGCTGGCCATTCCTCGAGACTGCGATTGTAGGGATTCACGCGTACTTGGACGAGTTCAGCCGGATGAAATCGGAGGTTCTTTGGCCGGCAACCGATCTGCGGCCGGGGCCAGACCCGGTCCCCTCCCCTTCGTCGGCCAACCAATCTGCAGGGGGTCGCCGGCAGCCTCAGGGCGATCGTGCTCCCGCCTATCTTGCACCCAGGCGACACCCTTCGGGGGATGGTCCTCCGCCCATTCCGACGTCGGCTCTGCCGCGCCACGTGGCGGTGATCATGGACGGCAACAGGCGATGGGCGAGGGCGCACGGCCGTCCGCAGCGCAGCGAGTATTCCGCCGCCTATACGGCCAGCATGGAACTGCTGGATGGAGCCCTCGAGTTGGGCATCAGCCACCTGACCGTGTTCGCCTTCTCGACAGAGAACTGGGCGCGACCATCAGAGGACGTCGCCACCCTGCTCGAAGGCGTGGGCGGACAGATTCGTCGAAACCTCCAAAGGGTGTACGACCAGGGCGTGCGAGTGCGATGGTCAGGCCGACGGGACCGAGTCCCGCTTCGGGTGCGAGAGCAGATCGAGCAGACGGAGCGCTACACGTGCCAGAACGACAGGCTCACCCTTACTGTGTGCCTTGATTACGGTGGTCGGGCTGAAATCCTTGACGCCGCACGGCGACTTGCGACCGATACGGCCGCAGGGCTCCTCGATCCGAACAGCACCACCGAAGACACCTTTCGGCGGTACTTGTATGAGCCGGACATGCCGGACGTTGACCTGCTCGTTAGAACCTCGCCCGAGAAGCGAATCAGCAACTTTCTCCTCTGGCAGCTGGCGTACGCCGAGCTCGTCTTTGACGATGTGTTGTGGCCTGATTTCGACCGACGCCATCTCTGGAAAGCCGTTGAAGAGTTTGTTCGTCGCGATCGTCGATTTGGGGCGGGAGAGCCACAGTCCTCCACTGAGTCGGACCTCATGGGCGCGCCCGCGTTCACGCCCGAGACAAGGGCACGGAGAGGTCGGTCCAGCAAGTCGATTTCTGCGCGTAAGGCAGTAAAAGCCTATGAAGTCGAGCGGCGATCTTAGACCCGAGCACCGGCGAACTGCCCGCCTCCTCGACATGCGCATACGAGGAATAGATGCCGCCTTGTGGAGCGTCGAGAAGCATCCGATGCTCCGTCCCAACCTGGCGGCGGCGGTCAGCTTCGACCGGAGCTTCGACCACGACCGGCTGGTCGACAAGGCTGAGCGAGCCACCGGGCTCCTTCCTCAGCTGCGGCGGGTGGCCGTCGACACACTTTCGATGGCCCCGCGGTGGCAGGTCGACCCCAACTTCGATGTCGGCTCTCACCTGCGGTTCATCGGTGCGCCGGGCGACGGTACGTCCGCCGCCGTCCTGCGCTTCCTCGAGACGTTCGTCATGGACCCATTCGACGCCTCAAGGCCACCGTGGGAGATCGTCGTCGTGGAGGGCATGGCCGCCGGCCAGACGGCGGTAGTCCTCAAGATGAGTCATGTCATCGCCGATGGCGTGGGGTGGTTGCTCCTGTTGATGCAGCTGTTCGATCTGGAGGAGTCACCCGAGGACGGTCCACCGCCAAAGTCATCCTCCGCCCAGGGGACGGGGAGGGGGGGGCGAACGGCGGACGTCCCGGAGCACAGTCGCCCGCGGGTGACCGACGTCGCCGCCCGCGCCGCCCGCGCCCTGATGCGGTCGCCCGTCGAGACGATGGGCCGGGGGGTGGCGATGGCCCGTTCATCGGCTCGGGTGTTCAAGCCGTGGGGCCGACGCCTCAGCCCGGTGATGACCGAACGCTCCACGTCGGTCCGGCTCGACAACGTTGTCGTGCCGATGGCCGAGGCCAGGGCGGCAGCGAAAGCGGCCGGTGCCGGGATCAACGACTTCTTCGTGGCTGGGGTTCTCGACGGACTCCGGCGGTATCACGATCTCCACGGCGCGACGCACGTCGCGCTCCGAGTCGGCCTGCCGATCAATGTCCGCGGCCGCGACGACTTGGAGCTCGGCGGCAATCACTTCGTGGTGTGCCGGTTCGTCGCTCCGCTGCAAAGCAACGACCCTGCCGAGCGAATGCGGTTCGTGCGGTCTCGGGTGGCCGAGCTGCGGGCCGAGCCGGCGTTGACGTTGGCCGAGACGTTTGCCGAGGCGGGGAGCCTCCTGCCCAGGGCAGCCCTGGTTGGCCTCCTCCGACTGGAAGCGCGGTCGATCGACGTCATCGTCAGCAACTGCGGCCGGGTGCCGATCCCTGTCTATCTCGCCGGGGCGAAGATGGTGGCGCCATATCTGTTCGGCCCCCGATGCGGCGCGGCGGCCAACTTCGTGTTGCTCGGCTATCTCGACCACCTTTACGTAGGCATAAATAGCGACCCCGCCGCCATCCCCGACGGCGACACGTTCATTGCCTGTCTGGAAGATGCCTTCCGGCACCTGCTCCGGCCGATCTCGTAGTCGAGCTTGGAGGCGGCCGAGCAACGCTGTGGACGGGCACGACGAGGGAGAGCTGGGCGCGAGCACCGGACGCGTGGCAGGGTTCCAACGGTGAGCGATCGACCGGTCGTCGAGGTGCACGACCTTGAGAAGCGATACGAAAAGGCAGACGTTCAGGCTCTTGCCGGAGTCAGCTTCGGGGTCGAGGAGGGCGAGGTCTTCGGATATCTCGGCCGCAACGGGGCCGGGAAGTCCACGACCATCCGCATCCTGACGACCTTGGTGCATCCGACGGCAGGACGGGCCGTGGTCTGCGGGTTCGACGTCTGCTCGCATCCGGTCGAGGTGAGGCGAAGTCTGGGTGCCGCGCTGCAGGAGGTCGCGCTCGACGAGTTCATGACCGGACGGGAGCACCTGACCCTCGCCGCCCGCCTCGTCGGCCTGGGCAAGAGCGCGGCGCGGGATCGAGCGGCGGAGCTGCTCGACGCCTTCGGCCTTCGTGTCGCGGCAGATCGTGTCGCGGCCCGGTACTCCGGCGGGATGCGCCGCCGCCTCGACATCGCCATGGCCATGGTTCGCCGACCGAAAGTGCTTTTCCTCGACGAGCCGACGGCGGGTCTCGATCCGCAGGGCCGGCGAACGCTCTGGGCTTTGGTTTGCGAGCTCCGAGACCAGGGTTCGACCGTGTTCCTCACCACCCAGAACCTGGCGGAGGCGGACGAGCTGGCTGCTCGGGTGGCGATCGTCCACGAAGGACGCATCGTGGCCATGGGCACTCCCGACGACCTGAAAGCTCAGTTCGGCGGCGCGACGACGATCCGAGTGCGGGCATGCGCCGCCAGCTCCAACTGGATCCCGCAGGGCACCGACGGGCACCTCTGCGGCAAGACCGACGATGGCTGGCTCACGTTTACCGTGGAGGGAGGCGAGGCCGGGGTCCCGTCGTTGCTCGCCCGCCTTGGAGCGGAGGGAGCGTTGATCGATCGTCTGAAGGTGCGTGGCCCGAGCCTGGAGGACGTGTTCGTGAACGTCACGGGCGACGAGATTGAGGCGTCGGTGGATTCCGGCGACGCGGCTTCGATGGCAATCGTGCGACGGGTGCTGGGAGCGCTGCCGGGGAGCGGGCGATGAGCAACGCTGAGAGGCCGGTTCCTCAGCTCCAGATGTTACTCATGCGCAACCTTCGCGAGAGCCTCCGCAATCCGTTGATGGCCTTCGGCCTGCCCGTGGCCGTGCCTATCGTGGCGTTGCTGCTGGTGGCGACGACGCTCCTGCAGGTCACCTACCTACCGGGGTTCCCGACCAACAACTACGCGGAGTGGCTGACGCCTCCGGCGATCATGTGTACGGCGATGTCGGCCGCGGGCTACGCGGCCACGAGCCTGGTCATCGACATCCAGTCTGGCTTTCTCGACCGCCTTCGCCTTCTCGACGCCCGACCGAGAGCCGTGATCGTCAGCCGGGTGCTCTTCGACGTGCTGCGCGTGGTCCCATCCGGTGCTGCCGTGCTCATTGTCGGCGTCCTCCTGGGTACGAGGGTCAACGAAGGGGTGATGGGGATCGTGGCGCTGTTCGCCCTGCTCGTGTTGTGGACTGTGGCGTACGGCGGCCTCTTTTTCGTCGTCGCCCTGAGAACACGGAACCCGCTGGCGCCTATCGCCCTCTTGCCGATCGCCATCCCCATGCAATTCCTGTCCACGCAGTACGCCCCGCGGTCTCTTCTGCCATCGTGGGTTGGGACCGTTTCCAACTGGAACCCCTTCAGCTACATGGCCGACGCCAGCCGGGCCCTTCTTTCTGGGCCCTTCTCGGTCGAAGTGGTAGCGCGAGCTGCAGCCGTGGGATCAGTCCTCTTGGTCATCACCATGGTGGCGTCGCTCCGGGCCTTCTCCCATGCGGTCGACCCCGGGTGATCTGGAACCGGTCCGCAATCAGGAATGTGCTCGGTCGCGCGGGGTTGAACCCGACAATTGTTCAGACCGGATCTCCGCCGATTCCCCTGGTGCTTCGCGCTCCGCCGGAGGAGGAGGCGAGTCGAGGGCACGCTTTGCTTGGGACAATTCCAACTTGACGAGAAGAAGCGTGGCCAGCGTGGCAAGGTTCGGAACGCCAAGTATCTCGAGCGTCCGGATGTCACAGCCAAAACGCCTCAGGATGGCCACCTCGAGGGATGCCGCTGTCAGCGAGTCCATGCCGAGGCTGTCCAATGAGAATGTCGGGTCGACGCGATCGGGTGATGTCTCCAAGCCACGGGCGACGAGCGCGACCAGTTCCTCGGTCACCAACGTGCGGGCTTCGTCGAGTGTCGCCGCTCTGAGCCGGCGAGCGAGATCCTCGGGATCAGCCTGGCTGTCGGGCGCCAGCGCCGCCATGTTCGTGAATCGTGGCGCGGTGGCGGTAGGGAGCACCCGACTCAGACGCTCCCAGTCGAATCGGCCGGTACCGACGACATCGACCCCGTGGTCGAGCAGCTCATCGAGCGTAGAGAGGGCCTCCTCGACCGAGAGAGAGCCGATGCCGGCCCGACTCAGGGCCTCGGCGAGGTCGTTGCGGGCGACATAACCGGCATCACCGATGGCGCCCCATGCCACCGCCAGGCCGGCACGTCCTGATCGCCGGCGGGCACGAACCAGTGCCTCCAGCGCCAGGTTGCCGGCCACGTAGCTCGCCTGATTGACATTCCCGATGACACACGTTGCGGACGAAAACACGACGAAGTGGTCCAGGTCGAGATGGCGTGTCAGGGAGTCGAGGACGAGGCCGCCCAGCATCTTCGGCCGGAGCACGGATTCGAAACGCTCGTCGCTGACCTCCCGAAGAGGACCGTCATCGATATGCACCGCGGCGTGGAACACGCCTTTGAGGCTGTGGCCAGTGGCCGCGATGGCAGCAAGGACCCGACGCATGGCCGTGATGTCGGCGGCATCGGCTTCATACGCGGTCACCCTGGTCCCACGATCCTGGAGGTCTCCCAGAATCTCGGCCGCTTCCGGACCCGCAGCTCCGCGCCGGCTGACGAGTGCGAGGTGGCCGGCCCCGCGTTCGGCCAGCCACTTGGCGGTGGCACCACCGAAGCCTCCGAGCCCACCGGTGACCAAATAGGTCGAATCGGCGCGGAGGGCAGTGTGACGGCGCCTCCTTTCCACCGTGGGTGCTTCGTCGAGGGACACGACCACCTTGCCGACGTGCCTCGAGTGCTGCAGGAGGCGGAACGCTTCTGTGACTCGCGAGGCGGGAAAGGCATGGTGTGGAAGAGCGTGGTAGTCGCCTGAGGAGATTCGTTCTGCGACTTCGGAGAACACCCGCGGAGCCAGTTCGTCGCGTCGACTGAGCATCTCGAGGACGTCCACCGCGAAAAGGGTGCGGTTGTCGCGAAAAAGGCCGAGCGACACCCGACTGTCGGTATAGATATCTCGCTTTCCGAGCTCCACGAAGCGGCCACCTGGACGGAGCAGCTCCAGGCTTCTCGGCAGCGCTTCACCGGCGAGGGAGTTCAGGACGACGTCAACGCCGCGCCCGCCAGTGATCCGCATCACTTCTTCGCCGAAATCCAGGCCCCGTGAGTCGAGCACGTGCTCGACGCCGAGAAGTCTCACCAGGTCGCGTTTGCTTGAAGTCCCTGCCGTGGCGATCACCGTGACCTCATGGGCCTGCGCGAACTGCAGGGCCGCCAAACCGACGCCGCCGCTGGCACTGTGCACCAGCATGACCTCGTCCGCAACCGCTCGGGCGAGGTGCCCCAAGCTGTAGTGAACGGTCAAGAAGGCCATTGGGAGCGTTGCTGCGCAGGCGAAGCTCATGCCGTCTGGCATCAGCCCGACCAGGCCCGCACGGGTGACGACGTGCGAGGCCAGCGATGGCCAGCCGATGGCGAACACATGGTCGCCGGCCTTGAAGGCAGTGACTTCGGACCCGACCGACGTCACGACACCTGCGCATTCGCCCCCGAGCCGTCCACCGGTGCCCGCGACATCAGTGCCGACGCCTACGCCCGGCGGCAACAATCCCCCTGCCGTCAGGGCGTCGAGATAGTTCAGCCCGGCGGCGCGCACGTGGATGACAACTTCGTCCGATGCCGGATCAGGAGGGGTCGGTGCCTCGACCCACGCAAGGTCATAGCTCGGTCCGGCGCGCCGGAGCTCGAGCGCGAACGGCACTTCCGACCCGTCCCTCGCTGAGCAGGCCGCTGGTTCCAGGTCGACGAGCCGAGGCACGAAACGGCCACCCTGCGTGAGCACGATCTCGTCCTCATCGCACGGTTCACGGAGCTCGTGGGCCAGCCGGCGGGCGTCCTCGGCTGCGCTGGTCCCCCGCTCGAGTGAAATGCGTCGCACGGTCAGCTGCGGCTCCTCGTTGGCCAGCGATCGCGCCACCCCCCAGACGCAGGCCCCGGCCACGTCCAGGCCCTGTCGAAGGTCCGGCGTCGCACCGCTCGGGTGCGTCACGAGCCACAGCGAAGCGGACCTCGCCGACGAGACCTGATCGCACGCGATGGCGATAGCACGCAGCATGGCCGCCACCGCCATCGTGGCGCGGAGCTCGGAGTCGCCGTCGTCGGTGTCGGTCATCCGACCGCTCACCAGAATGACGATGCGGGGCGATTCGGCGCCGGCGAGCAAGAGACGCCAGCGAGCTTCGTCGCTGTGCGGTGCGGCCAGTCGCACCGAACCGGACGGAGCGAGCTCAGGTACCAGAAGGTTGGCCAGCCCTTGATCGTCAGACGAGGCGACGACGATCCATCCATGGAGCGAATCGCCGGCGGGCGTCACGGTGACCGGCGCCGCGTCGTCAGTTCGGACCTCTCGACACGCCAGGATGACCGACCCGGGCATCCGTGGTTTCTCGGCATCACCGCCGACCTGGCGGACGTCCCTGAAACCGCAGCTCTCCAACAACGGTGGCCAGGTCTGGCGCGGGAGCAGCGTCGAGTTCGTCCGCAGCTCAGCGTCGGTGTGAAGCCAGGACCCGTCGAGGAGGCCGAAGCACAAGGCGAAAGCGGTGGGCTCGTGGAGCTCACCGGCCAGCAGATAGCCCTTCTCGGCGAGGACGACGCTGACTCTGCCCAAGGTTGCCTTGAGATCGGTTGTGGCATGAAGCACGTTCCCGGCAACGACGACGTCGTAGCCAGCCTCCACGAAGCCCTGGGAGAGAGGATCGGTTTCGAGATCGAGGCATCGGTACTCGACGAAGTCGAAGGCCGAGAAGCGCCGTTGGGCCCGTGGGAAGAAGGACGGCGAGACGTCGGTGAACACGTACTGCGTCCGTTCCGGGGGCAGGAGAGGTAGCAGCGCCGCCGTCATCGAGCCGGTGCCCGCGCCGACCTCCAGAACTCGCAGAGGACGATCCTCGGGCCAGGCGTCGAGGATGTGCTTGACGACGGTAGCCACGATCCGACTTTGAACCTCGGGCTGAGCGGACTCATAGAATTGCTCGACGATCGCCCGTTCGGCTTCGGCGAAGAACATCTCCGTCGGGTCTCGGTCACCGCGGAGGATCTCCACCAAGTGAAGGCCGCCTCTGCCGAGCAGGGTGAGAGCATTGACCGCCTGGGGGAAGTCCGCCACCAAGCGCCGGAAGACGGACCCCGGTGATCCGACGTCGACCAGCCGGTAGCTGGTGGCACCGGCTGCTGTATCCACGATGGTCAAACAGCCCGCGGTGAGCGCTAGTTCAAGCAGCAGATCAAGCAGTCGTGCGTACTTGGGCATGACCCCCGCGGCGAGAAGATCGCCTGGCGTGAAGGCCACGGCATCCGGCAGGAGTGCAGCAATGGCCCGCGCCACGTAGCGAGCCTGCAGTTCACGAACGCCGACTTCAAAGCCGGCATACGCCTGCCACAAGGCCAGATCGGCGGTCAGCTCTTCCGACGCCCCGGCGACGAGGTCGCCCGGCGATGGCGGCGTCACCCCGCTGATCGGTGCCCCCGGACGGGGCGCGGCGCGGAGCACCGTGCGGAAGTGCTTGCGTGGTGCGACGAGGCCGAGGTCGGCGCGGCGCAGCCAGCAGCCGTTCAACTCGGCCGCGAGCTGCCCATCCTCGTCGGTGATGCTCACGTCCCAGCATTTGGATTCGGCCGTCTCCGATCGCAGGCGCACGTGCAGCAGACCCGAGGGGGAAGGTCGCCGCCAAACCCGCACCTGCTCGATGAGGGCGGGCAGGAAAAGGAGGTCACGGGCACCCACAGCCCCGAGCGGGGCACCCGCCTGCAGGGCGGCATCGAGCAGCACCGGGTGCACCTCGAACACGGTGTCGACCTCGTGGTGCTCGTAGCCGGCGAGCAGTTCGCGGTCGCCGATCCAGAGCTGGCGCAGGACCTGGAACCGGGGGCCGAACCTCACCCCCGCCTGATGGACCTCGCGGTACGGGTACGAGGCGTCGCGCCGCCGAGCCGACGCCTGGATCCTGCCAATGTCGATCGCGGCGGGTGCCTCGGCCAGGAGTCGGCGGACCTGCCCACGAGCGTGGAGCTGCCACGCACTCGCGTCGGCGCGGCTGGCCACCCTGAGCACGCCGTCCTCATCCGACAGCGACACCTGGATGTCGATCTCGGCACCTTCGTCGTCCCAGGGCACGACCAGCGCCCGGCGGATGCCTAATCCCCGGACCTCGACCGGGGAGCCGAAGACCCGCTGACCGGCAGCCAAGCCCATCTCCACATAGGCCGCCGCCGGCATCACGACGGTGTCACCGATCCGGTGGTCGGCCAGCCACGGCACCGAGGCCTGCTCGAGCGGTCCGCTCCACGCCGGCTCGATCGAAGGAAGCCTGGCGCCGAGGAGCGGATGATCGGCGGTTGCGTCGCGTGACGCCCGAGTCCACGACTGAGGCGAGCCGACCCAGTGCCGTTCTCGCTGCCAGGGGTACGCGGGCAGGCCCGTCACCCGTCCCCGATGCGGGAAGTGCACGTCCCAGTCGACCCTGGCTCCCGCCGCCATCACGTTGGCGACCGCCGAGCGCATGGCCGCCGGGCCGTGGCAGCCCCGGGACAGCGTTGGAATGACATTGGCGGGCCGGTTCCCCTCTTCGGAGGTGATGCGGCGCACGTATCGAGCAAGGATGGGGTGCGCCCCGATCTCCAAGAACGAGTCGTACCCCAGGTGGGAAAGCTCCCTGATGGCCGGCGCGAACAACACCGGCTGCCGCACGTTGCGCCACCAGTAGGACACGTCGAGGCGGTCGTCTTCGGTGAGGAGGCGGCCGGTGACCGTCGAGATCATGGGAAGGTGCGGGCGAGACCAGGCGAGGCCGGCGAGCGCGGCGCGAAACGGGGACTCCAGGGGGTCCATCGCACGGCAGTGGAACGGATAGCTGACGTCGAGCATGAGAAAGAAGACGTCGCCTCGGAGCTCCTCGCCGAGCGCCTCCAGTGCCGCACGATCACCAGAGATGGTCACGTCCTGGCCGCTGTTGACCGACGAGACCGCGAGACGATCGCCATACGGCGCGATCGCTTCGGCTGCGTCGTTCGCGCCCAAGCCGACAGCGGCCATTCCGCCGTGGTCAGCCATCCGTGCCTGATTTCGACTGCGCTCGACGACGACCTGAGCGACGTTACGCAGGTCGAGGGCACCGGCGACATGGGCCGCAGCCATCTCGCCGACGCTGTGGCCGACCACCGTGTCGGGGACGACTCCCCTTTGGCGCAAGAGCTCGACGAGACCGATCTGGAGGGCGAACAGCACGGGCTGGGCGACTTCGGTGCGTCGAAGCCGGGATTGCGCGGGTGGCGCGGCTCAGCTCGTCGAGCACCGACCACCCCAACCAATCGCCGAACAGCGCGGTCGACGTCTCGGACACCCTTTCGAAACGCAGGCTCGGCCAGCAGCAGATCCGCACCCATTCGCGGCCACTGCGAGCCGTGCCCGGAGAAGACGAAGACGAGACGCCCATCACCGACACGAAACCGGCGCGATCCACCGCCGCCCGCGGCGCCCAGGCTCATATCCTTCAACTGGTCGGCTGCCTCTCGCGGATCTGTCGCCAACACAGCCGCGGCGTACGTGTGGCGACTCCGCCGGCGGCAGGCGCTGTAGCAAACGTCGTAGAAGTCGTCGGGCTTCTCGGAGAGCCGTTCGACCATGCGTCGCGCCACGTCGTCGAGAGCCCGGTGGGTGCCGGCGGAGACGATAAGCGGCAGGTCCTTGGGCACCGCCGTTACGGGACCCGGCTCAGAGGCCAGATCGGGACGAGTTGGAGCCGGAAGAGCGAGTACGACGTGGGTGTTCGCCCCCCCGAACCCGAACGAGTTGACACCAACGACCGCAGCCGGGCCGTTCAGCCGCTCGGGAATCGACCGGGCCTCAGTCGCCGGCTCGAGCCGCCACGCGGAAAATCGATCTCCGGGTTGAGAGGCAGCGCATGCAACGAGGCCGGTATGTACCCGTGGCGAAGCACCAGCAGGCCCTTGAGTACCCCCGCCATGCCCGACGCCGCCTCAAGGTGCCCAAGGTTGGACTTGACGGAGCCGATGGGAAGGCCCGTGGAGCGCCGCGTTCCTAGCGCCCGTCCCACCGCTTCGCACTCGACCGCGTCACCGACGATCGTGCCGGTGCCATGGGCCTCGAAGTAGCACAGCTCGTCGGGCGACACGCCCGCACCGTCGTAGACCTGGCGCAGCAGGGCCTCCTGCGCTCGGGCGCTCGGTCGCGACAAACCTCTGGTGTGGCCGTCGGCGTTCGCACCGCTGGCGAGGATCACGCCGTGGACGTGATCCCCATCGGCCTCCGCCGTGGCCAATGGCTTGAGCACGAGGACCGCGCCCCCTCGGAGCGGACGTACCCGTCGGCTGCGGCCGAGAACGTGTGGCAACGCCCCGTCGGCGACAGCATGGCGGCCTTGGAAAAGCCCACGAAGGTATGGGGGCTGAGCAGGACGTTCACCCCGCCCGCGAAAGCCACCCGGCTCACGCCGCTGCGTAGGCTCTGGCAGGCTTGGTGTAGCGCCACAAGGGACGAGGAGCATGCGGTGTCTATCGCCATGCTCGGACCCTGGAACCCGTACCAATGGGAAATCCGATTGGCGGTGTTGCACATTGCCAGGCCCGACATCGCGTAGGCATTGATCCCTGTGGGCTTTTCCTGGAGCAGCTCGTTGTAGCCTGCGTGGGTGGCGCCGACGTACACGCTGGTGTCGGAGCCGGCCAACGACTGGGCCTCGATCCCTGCGTCGTCCATGGCCTCCGCTGCCAGCTCCAGGAGGAGGCGTTGTTGGGGATCGAGCCGGCTTGCCTCGGCAGGCGACATTTCGAAGAACTCGGCATCGAACCCGGTGACATCGTCGAGAAACCCGCCGGCACACGTGTAGGTCTTCCCGGGGCGGCGCCGGTTCGGATCGAGGAATCGGCCCGAGTCGAATCGATCGGGCGGGAGTTCGGTCACGAGATCGCGGCCCGCTATGAGGGCTCCCCACAGCTCGTCCAAAGTGGTCAGGCCGCCGGGTAGGCGGCACGAGACACCCACGATCGCAATGGCTCGGACCTGCGACTTCCCTGGTTCTCGCTCGAAATCCGTAGATCCGTTCTCAAGCATTGATCCTCCGAACCGGCAAATAGTCGGGTTGCCGCCGTCGATCTCCGCTCGGTGGAACGCGAGCAGTGGCCCCTACCTTATTCCGATGACGTCTCTCCCGCCGTAGTTCCGGTGCGCTCCCCAATACACAGGACGAGTACCGGATCTGGGTGGAAGATGATAGTCGCAGCATCCTCATGATTGTTTGTTGAAATTTGACTCCAGCCCCCATCGAGAACGAGAAGGCCAACGATGCGCTCCGCGATCGATATCGCCATTGCCCGAGAATCGCTCGCCCAACCTGCGAGAAAAGCACTAGCCGGGCGGGGCGGGAACGAAGGAGAATTTCGGCGGTACCGAGCGTACCCGCAGCGACCACTACGACTCCTGCTTTGATGGACGGTGGCGCCTCGATCGATGCCTCGCTGCCGGCACTACGTTTAACTCGACGCCCCATCGTCCGGATTGCGAGCGAGAGCCCGGACGCTTATTCGTCGGAAAGATGTGGGCATTGTGCCGCTTGGCGTCGGGCGCAGTCGGCTCCAGGAGTTGACCCGCCTGACGTGGACCCACTTGCCGAGCAGTTGGGCCTCGTCGACGCACAGCCTGGCGTCTGGCGACGGAGGTTGCGTTGAGCGCTGGCGCCGGGCCTTGCGAGACGCCACACAGGCCGGGCAGGGGCGGCCTGGGTTCTCGCGGGCATGGATGACGCAGCACGGGTGGGCGGGGCCCACCTCGTCGGCCAGCCAGGTGTCGTCCGAAAATCAAAGGCAGCGTTGAGGCGCCTTCGGCGCCGCTGCTTTTGTTCCGGAGAGCCGGGTCGGCCCTTCGGGCCTGGCTGTCCTGCGGGCCCGGCTGTCCGGGCTAACACTTCTCTTCGCCGAGC
>CAWHIC010000010.1:0-563183 GCA_963829165.1 uncultured Acidimicrobiia bacterium
CCTGATGAGCATTGGCCGACACAGGCCATCACGGCGTTCGGCGAACTCATAACACGAAGGTCGTAGGTTCAAATCCTACCCCCGCCACTCAAGTAGGGAAGAAGGCCAGGTCAAGCGCCTGGGCTTTCTTCGTGGGCCGGGACGCCGACGGGACCAACCGGCCGGCTCATCGGTCTCGGTTCCCGACTGGCGACGGTGCAGGGATGGGCAGCGATGCGAGCGTCGCCTGCAGAGCAGCGATGTCGCGGCCCTGCATCTCGACGCTGGCCACGCGTTCGGCCCGGGATTAGTCGACCAGCCACGCCAGCCCGACGTCGTCGACGAGGACGCTGGCGCCGGAGATGTCGCCGTGGGCCATACCGGCGGCGTGGAGGGCATCGACCTGGGCGACGATGTCGCGAGCCAGGTCCGGGCCGACGGCGGGCACGTGGTCGACGCGGACCGATTCGACCCACCGCTGGACGAGGATGCCGGCGCCGTTCCCGACTGGCCCCACGAAGACGAGCCCCGGGGTGCGCACGCCTGCCGCCGCGGCCATGGCCGCCATCGAGGCCTCATGCTCGACCTGGACCAGGGCCGCGGCGTCCCTCCGGGACGTCGGGGGGTTCACGACGCCACCTTCAGGGGCGCCGGTGCGGATGACGTGTCGGAGGTCGACAGGACCGCGTCGGGGGCCGGCGGGGCGAGCCAGGCGTAGAGGGGGCCGCCGATGAGGAGGCCGAGGCCGGCGCCGCCGACGACGTCGAGCGGGTTGTGGGCGCCGACGTAGATGCGGGTCACACCGTTGAGGACGACCAGGACCCAGACCACCGCCCGCCACCGGCGGGGCAGCACGGCGCTGAGCGCGGTCGCCATCGCCACGGCGATGACGGCGTGGCCGGACACGAAGCTCAGGCCGTCCGCCGACACCTGACCGCGGAGGATGGCGTCGCCTATGGATGTCCCCGGACGGCTCCGCTCGACGACGGACTTCACGACCTGCTCCAGCCAGAGCTTGGCCCCGACGGCCAACACGGCGGCCGCGGCCAGCTTCGGGCGGCGCAGGACGGCGGCCAGGAGGAGGACGATCAGCAGGGCGACCACGATGTTGCCGAGCTGCTGGAAGATCCAGAGCGGGCGGTAGAGCCAGTCCGGAAGGCCGTTCACGGCGTGGAAGGCCCACCGCTCGACCGTGCCGACCCGCCCGTTGGAGGCGACGAGCCCCGCACCGGCCAGCACGACCAGTCCTGCCCCGGCGATGGTGCCGCCGGTTCGGATGTTGCCTCGTACGCGAGCTCATGACCGCTCCAGCTCGGCCATGCGGCGCTCGCACCTCGGCCCTGGTCAGGAAACCCACAGCCAGCGAGGCCTCGTCGACCAGGCCGCCGGCCGGCTCGGAGTCGATGTCGAACCGGAACGTCGTGCACCCGCCTTCGAACTGGTAGGTGCGGAGGCCGCGGAAGCCGCCGTCGACGTCGGGCATCTGATCGAACCGCCTGGTTCCCGGCTTGTCGGTCGGCACGGCGATGGCGCCGGCGACGTCGCACTCAGCCTGCACCGTGACCTTCAGGGCGCCGGAGCCGCCGCGGTCGGAGTCGAGGGTGAACGAGGCCCGGCCGTCGTGGACGTCGACCGAGCCGAGCTGCCAGCCGCCGGGGTAGGCGGTGATGCAGGGGACGAGCTCGGCGCTCGGGACGGCCTGGGTGACGAGGTACAGCGACTGGGCCCGGACGGGGGCGCACACGGGAGAGGAGGTGTCGGTGGTCATGCCGCACCCGGCGCCGAAGACGGCGATGACGGCGGCTGACGCCGGCGAGGACGAGGCGTGTTCTCATAGCAACGAAGCTCCTTGCAAGGCGTCGACGGTGAGCTGGACGAGGACCACGCCGCAGGCCAGCACCGAGGCGGTCAGGCCGACCCGGCGCATGCTCCAGCGCTGGATCCGGATCGGGCGGGATCGACGGGGCCAGGGCGCGGAACTCGGCGACGAGGTCGCGGCCGTCCTGGCGGAGGCTGGGCCCGCAGCTGGCTGGTGAGGGCGATGCCCCGGGTGGCGGCGAACGCCTCGCCGATCTCGTCGGGGGTGAACAGCCGGGTCGCCCGCTCGTAGACGTGCTCGGGGTCGCTGCGCAGGCGCGAGGACCAGCATCATGTTGGCCAGGTCGACGGCCTGGCGCCACGGCGACGGGCCGCACCTCGGCGAAGGCCACGTCGATCAGCAGCACCTGGCCGTCGCGGACCAGGACGTTGGCCGGCTTGACGTCGCGGTGGGCCAGGCCGGCGTCCCACAGCTGGCGGACGACGGCGAGGCCGTCGTCGATGACGGCGTCGTCGACCTCGGCCTCGCCGATCTCGCTGGCCCCGTCGAAGAACTCGGTGACCAGCAGGTACTCCCGCTCGGGGGTGATCTCGACGAAGCCGTACGGCCGGGCGGTGGGGATGCCGGCGCCGTGCATGAGGCGCAGCAGGTAGTCCTCGTACTGGACCAGCCGGCGGACGGACTGAGAACGTCGACTCGTCCTCCAGCCGGCCGTAGAGCAGGGTGCGGCCGAGCTTGTACCAGCGGTCCGAGCGCAGGTGGTTCTTGGCGTAGAGCTTGCCGAACAGCTTCGGTGCCGGGTCGCCCGAGGGTGATCCGCAGCGGGGTGGACCCGGCCGAGCCGTCCAGGCCGAAGGGCTTGATGGCGGCCGACGTCGAGGCCGAGCTGGTCGCGCAGGGCGGTGAGGATGGCCTCGCCCCGCGCGCCGCCGACGTCGAGGTGGGCCGACTTGCCCCCGGCGGTAGGTGACCGGGAAGCTCTCGGTCGGCACGAAGACCCGGAACACCACGAGGGTGACGGCGACGCCGAGGATGACGCCCAAGACGACGTCGGTCGGGTGGTCGACGCCGAGGTACAGGCGGGTGGCGGCGAGCACGGCGAGCTGCACCCCGGCCATGCCCTTGGCCCACCCGCGGAGCCGGCCCCGCGGAACGACGACGTAGATGAGCCCGATGGCCCCGACGGCCACCATGGCGAGCGGCCGGGAGGGGTGGGAGTAGCCGGTCCAGCGACCCAGGATCTCGATCTCGGGCCG
This sequence comes from uncultured Acidimicrobiia bacterium, assembly GCA_963829165.1. Lineage (GTDB taxonomy): Bacteria > Actinomycetota > Acidimicrobiia > Acidimicrobiales > AC-14 > JAXDMK01. The sequence goes on from CAWHIC010000010.1 coordinate 3,055, forward strand.
GGGCCGGGCGAAGGCGGCGGCGATCAGTGACGTCACCCAACTCGTCGCCAGCACGCAGGCCAGGAAGGCGATCAGGTGGCGAAACCGCCGGAACGCCAGCGCGACGACGATCACGGCCCAATGGAGGATGAGGATGCGGATCGGGGAGCCGAGCTTCTCGAGCTGGTGGGCCACCGCTGTGACGCTGTCGGTGCGGAGGGAGGCGATCCAGCGCAGGACCGCCATGTCGATGCGGTCGACGGTGCTGCCGAAGCCGAGCATGACGCTGACCCAGAAGGCCAGGCCGGCGCCGCCGAGCCAGGCCCACCGCCGGCCGCTGCGGCCGAGCTCGTAGGGAAGGGGCGGTGGTTCACCGGACGGGCGCCGGCGACGACGGGTTGAGGAGGAGGCGGTGCCGCCGGCGGCGAGTGCCAGGCGACAGGGCGAGGGAGGAGAGGGACATGGCTAGGCGGCGATCCCCGGCGCGGAGGCCAGAGCCGGGTCGAGGGGCGGGGCTGAGTTCAGCCAGGAGGTGTTCCGCTTCCAGAAGAGGTAGGTGACGATGCCGAATGCGATCGGCACCAGGTAGGTCAGCGTGCGATAGACCAGGACGGCCGCCACCACCTGGGCCTTGTCGCCACCGGCGGCGGTGAGGCCGCTGATGAGACCGAGCTCGACGATCCCCAGCCCGCCGGGCATGAGGGGGACGGCGGTGATGCAGGCGCACGAAGGCGAAGACGGCGAGGGCCTGGATCCAGCTGACCTCGTCGTTGGAGACCCCGATGTCCCGCAGGGTCACCAGGAGCACGAAGAAGAGCGAGAAGTGGCCCACCACCGTCGTGAGGGTCAGCCGGATCCATGCGCGCCCGGACGATGCCGATGATGCGGTTGCGGAAGCGCAGTGTGGCCACGTCCCAGCCCTGGGCCGGGCCCTTGTGGAGCACCCGCCGCAGGGGGCCGGCCATGCGGCCTGCTCGCACGCCGGCCCGCTCGGCGAACTCCTCGCCGTGGAGGATGTAGGCGAAGACGGCCACCGAGGCCACCAGGGCGGCGATGCCGATCGACCCGGCGGCGACTCGGGACCCGCTGGCCTCACCGGAGAAGGCGAGCAGGGCGAGGGCCAGAACCGGCATGCCCAGCTTCACGAAGTTGTTCCAGATGCCGGCCACGACGAGGGAGACCGTCGTCCTCGACTTGGAGAAGCCCCAGGACGAGAACATGGCGTAGGTGAGCCCGACCGAGATGGCGCTCCCACCCGGAAGCGTGTTGGACACCGCGGTCGACGACTGGCTGGCCACCATGGCCTGGCGGTAGGTGAGGCCCGGAGTGGCCGCCACCATCACCAGCCAGTACGTGACCAGGTTCCACGCCGCGACTGCGGCCAGGATCGCCGAGCTCGATGTTCGACATGGCCCTGACGTGGGCCCAGACCGTCGAGAAGTCGGGGAGGTCGGGGACGACGAAATAGAAGATGGCGGCGAGGAGCGTCACCGACACGCCGACGGAGGCGATCCGCTTGGTCGTGACGCCCCCCTTGGAGGGCGTCGTCGTCTGGGGTGCGGGCCCGGTCTCCCGGGGCTCGGTCAGGTCCTTTTCGGTGATCATGGCGGCAGCCTGCGCCCGGCCGCTGTCGTGGCCCTGTCATGTCGACGCGGCCGGCGACAGCGCCGGCCCAGCGCCGTCCTCGAGGTTTCCTCTCGACGCCACGACGGTCTGGCGACCGGCCGGGACAGGCTGCGGACAGGAGCTGCTGCCACGATCGCAGCATGTCCTCCCAGGTCCGCCACATGAACCACCTGCACCTCGTCGTCGTCGATCTCCGTCGTTCGGTCGACTTCTACCTGACCGTCTTCGAGTTCGAGGAGCGGTACACGAGCGCCGCCGGCGTCGTGTTCCTGCGCAGCCCGGCCGGGGGCTCCCTGGCCCTCGAACAGGCCGGCGCCGACCGACCGCCAGGCCTCGGGCGCTTCGGATTCTCGCTCTCCAGCGGGTCGGCGGTGAGCGCCGTCCTCGAGCGTGTGGTTGCCTCCGGCGGGGGCATCCTCGAGCAGGGCGAGCTGATCACCGGTGACCCCCACGCGGTGGTGACCGATCCCGACGGCCATGTGATCCGGCTCTGACCCCGGTAGCGTCCTCCGCGCGATGCGGGTCCGTCTTCTCGGGACGCTGGAGGTCATGGCGGACGACGGAACCGTCGTGTCCGTCAACGGGGCCAAGCTGCGCACGCTCCTTGCCTTGCTGGCCTTGGATGCGGGCAACGTCGTGGCCGTCGACCGCCTCATCGACTGCCTGTACGGCGACCAGCTCCCCAGCGGGCCGACAACGCCCTCCAGCTCCTGGTGTCCAAGCTCCGGCAGGCACTGAAGGCGGGCGGCGGGAACGCACCGGCAGTCGTCACCCGGGCGCCGGGCTACCTCCTGGACGTGCCCGCCGACGAGGTCGACGCGCTGTGCTTCGCGGCCCTGGTGGCTCGAGGGCGGGCCCTGCTTGAAGTCCGCCGATCACGCCGGGGCCTCGTCCGACCTCCGACGAGGCGCTGGCGCTTTGGCGGGGGCCGGCGCTCGCCGAGTTCGCCTTCGACGACTTCGCCCGCGGTCGACCGCGTGCGACTCGAGGAGCTGCGGCTCTCGGCGTCCGAGGACTGCTTCGCCGCCGACCTGGAGCTCGGCCGCCATGTGGAGTGTGGCGGGCGAGCTGGCGCAGTTCGTCGCCGCCAACCCCCTGCGCGAGCGGCCGTGGGGCCAGCTGATGCTCGCGCTCTACCGTTCCGGCCGCCAGGCCGACGCCCTGCGCGCCTTCCAGGAGGCGCGCGCCGACCTGGCCGAAGAGCTGGGCATCGACCCCGGCCCGGAGCTGCGGCGCCTGGAAGCGGCGATCCTGGCCCAGGATCCGTCGCTCGCCTGCGCTCCGCTCGTCGCCGACGCGGAACGGGCTGCGGTCGGCCGGGCGGGTCGGCAACGTCAACCGTCCGCTCAGCGCGGTGTCTGGGCCGCGACGACGAGCTGGCCGCCGTCCACGGCCTGCTGGAGGCGCACCGGCTGGTCACCCTGGTCGGGCCCGGCGGCGTGGGCAAGACCCGCCTGGCCGTCGAGGTGGCACTGGCCGAAGCCGCCGGCTGCCAGGGCGGCGTGTGGTTGGTCGAGCTGGCTCCCGTGTCGGAGGACGGCGTCGCTGCCGGCGTTGCGGACGGCCCTCGGGCGGCCCGGCCGACGGCGGGCACCGGCGTCGGCGCTCGCCGCCGCACATCGGGCCGCAGGAGCTGCTCGTCGTGCTGGACAACTGCGAGCACGTCGTCGACGCGGCCGCCCGGGCCGCCGCGGAGCTGGTCGACGGCCGCGCCCGCAGGTGCGGGTGCTGGCCACCAGCCGCGAGGCGCTGGGCGTGCCGGGCGAGGTGCTCTTCGCCGGTGCCGCCGCTGGCGCCGCGGCGGCCGCCGTGCGGCTGTTCGCCGAGCGGGCCACGCGCGGCCGCGCCGGGCATCCGGTTCGACGAGCCGGACACCGTGGCCGTCGGCGACATCTGCGACCGCCTCGACGGCCTGCCGCTGGCCATCGAGCTGGCCGCCGCCCGCGCCCGGGCGCTCGACGTCACCCAGATCGCCACCCGCCTCGACGACCGCTTCCGCCTGCTCACCGGCGGCTCGCGCACCGCCCTGCCCCGCCAGCAGACGCTCCGGGCCGTCGTCGACTGGAGCTACGACCTGCTGGCCGACGAGGAGCGGCTGCGTCTTCGAACGGCTCAGCGTCTTCGCCGGCGGCGCCGACGCTGGACGCGGCCGAGGCGGTCTGCGCCGGCGACGGAGTCGACGGCCGACGACGTCGCCGACGCTGGTGTTCCGGCTGGTCGACAAGTCGCTGCTCGCCTGCACGCCGGGCCCGGCCGGCGACTCGGTACTCCATGCTCCAGACACTCGTCGAGTATGCGAGGGAGAAGCTGGAATCGGCCGGGCAGGCCGACGAAGTACCGCGGCCGGCACGCGGCCTGGGTGCTCGGTCTCGCTCGCGGGGCGAGCGCAACGCCGGCGTCGCGCCCGACGTCTGATGCTCGGGCGACCTCGACCGGGAAGTCGACAACATCGACTGCCGCCCTGACGTGGACCAGCACCCACGACCCGTCGACCTTGCTTCGAGGTGGCCGGTCGACTGGCCTGGTTCTGGTTCTGGACCGGCCGCAACGACGTCGGATGGCGAGCGGTGACGACCGCGCTGGAGCTGGGTGGGGAGGCACCATCCCGCCTGGCCTGCGGGCCCGCACGCTGGCGTGGGCCGGGATACTGGGTGCGGTGATGCTGTCGCCCGATGCCATGTCGCTGATCGAGGAGGGCGTGGCCGAGGGACGGGCGTCCGGTCACCGGCCATCGCTCGGTTGTGCGCTCTGATGCGGGCCACGCTCACCACCGTGCAGGGCCAACCCGGCCGGGCGCTGCCCGACCTTGACGAGGCCGAGGCCTGTTACGCAGATTCCGACGACTCCCACGCCCGAGGCATGGTGGCGATGGTTCGCGGCATCGCAGGGATGAGCGACGGCCGCTTCGACGACAGCGAGTCGGCCTACCGCCGCAGCATCGAGATCTTCCACAAGTGTGGCGACGAGTGGGCTGCCGGTGTCGTGTACCAGCGCATGGGCGAGTTGGCCGAGCGCCAGGGCGATTTCGACGGCGCGGCCGACGCACTGGAGGCCGCCGTCCTGCGCTCCGCAGACGTGCCGAACCGCTTCGCCCACGCCCTCCTCCAGGCCCAGCTCGCCTCCGCCCGCCTCGGTCAGGGTCGGTTGGAGGAGGCGGCGCTCCTCGCCGACGAGGCGGTGGGGCGAGCCCAGGGGCACTTCCACGCCGCCGGCCACCCCCAGGCCAACCAGATCAGGGGTCGCATCGCCCTGCGTCAAGGCCGCCCGAAGGACGCTGAGAACGACCTCGTCATGGCGGAGGAGCGCTACCGGGCCCAGAAGTACCACGTCCTGCAGGCGACCTGTCTCAGCGACCTCGGCCGGGTGGCCGCGTCGAGGGAGGACAGGGCCGCGAGCAGTCGAACTGCACGCCGAGGCCGTTGCCGTGGCCAGCCAGACCGAGGATCCCTTGGTGACGCTCTCCGCCCTCGAGGGCCTGGCCCTCGCCCTCGCCGCCGACGGCCAGGGCGAGCGCGCCGGTCGGACGCTCGGCGCCGCGGATGCATTGCGCGACGCCGGCGCCCACCCGTGGGATCCGAACGTCGACGAACGGGCGGCGGCATCCGAGGCGGCGGCCTCCCTGGTGGGGGAGGAAGCCCTGGCGACACTGCGGGTTGCGGGGCGCACCGCATCGATCGACAGCCTCGTCGACGGGCTGCTGCGGTAGCGCCCCTGTCCCTGGCTGTCCTGCCTGTCGGGACGGGCACAGCCGGCCGACAGCGGTTCCCTTCAGAGTGAGCTCACCGATCTCAACTCCGGAGGCAACCATGAACCGCCGTACCGCACCTGTCGCCTTTTCCCTCACCCTCGCCCTGGCCCTTGCCGTTGGCGCCTGCGGCAAGTCCATCTCCGAGGAGGTCGCTCGGGACAAGCAGATCGACAAGGACATCGCCGCCGTCGTGGCCACCGGCGTCCCGGGTGCCACCTTGCTCGTCCGCGACGGTGGCAGTACCAGCAAGGTCGCCTTCGGCGTCGCCGAGACCAGCACCCAGGTGCCTTTGCAGGTCGACGACAGGTTCCGCATCGGCAGCTTGGCCAAGACCTACGTGTCGGTGGTGGTGCTCCAGCTGGTCGACGAGAAGAAGCTCAGTCTCGACGACAGCATCGAGAAGTTCCTCCCGGGGATGGTGCCCAACGGTGCCCAGATCACCGTGCGGCAGCTCCTCAACCACACGAGCGGCATCCCCAATTACGAGGAGCATCCCTCCTACCTGGCGCCGTACATGGCCGGTGACATGGGCCACGTGACGACACCGGCCGAGCTCGTCGCCATGGGGACGTCGTTCGGCTCCTGGTTCGCCCCGGGCACGTCGTCGAGGTACTCCAACACCAACTACACGCTGGCCGGCCTCCTGATCGAGAAGGTCACCGGATCGACGGTCGGCGCCCAGCTCGATCAGCGCATCTTCAAGCCCCTGAAGCTGAAGTCGACGTCGCTGCCGACCACGCCGGAGATCACCGGTGCCCACGCCCACGGCTACTTCGTCATGGGCCCGCAGGGCGCGATCGACGTGACCAACTTCAGCCCCTCCATCGCCTGGGCCGGGGGCGGCATCGTCTCCACCACCACCGATGTGAGCGCCTTCTACCGGGCTCTGCTCGAGGGCCGCCTGCTTCCGGCTGAGCTCATGAAGCAGATGATGACGACGGTGGTTGACGACCAGAACGGCAAGGTGTACGGCCTCGGCATCGAGAAGAAGGAGTACGCCTGCGGTGTCGCCTGGGGCCACCAGGGCAATTTCCCCGGCTACTTCATGGAGTCGTACTCCACCGCCGACGCCACCAAGCAGATCACGGTGGCCTACAACCTCGACCCGACCTCGATGGAGCAGGCCCAAGGCGAGTCGACCATCACGCTGCAGAACGACGCCTTCTGCGGTGTGAAGTAGCCCGACGCGCCAGGGAGCGGGCCCGGAGCGTTTTCGCTCCGGGCCCCGAGGCCGGCGGGCGCCCGAATTTGTGTCCGAGTTGATGAATTTCTACCTTTCGATTTCAACCTAGTTGTACACTTAGGGCGAATAGTCCGCGCATTCGTCCACGCTCAATCGAGGCCCCAATGTTCACGATCGGTCCCGAACGAGCAGGAGGCAGGTCCGCGAGGCTGGGGTTGCTGCGACGGGCGCGATGTCTGCTTCTCATCCCGGCCTGCGTGATCGTGGCGCCAGCGGGTGCAGACCCTCTGGCGAAGCCCCATGAGGTGACCCGGGTCGCCGCGCCCGAGGACGTGACGGGGTTCGGCGGCGCGGTGGTCGGACTGGGCGACATCGACGGTGACGGTGTCGGCGATGTCGCTGTTGGGGCTGGTCGCTCCGGCCGCGCCTACGTGATCACGGGAGACACCCTCACCATCCTCCAGGACATCGCCAGTCCCCTGCCCGGGCTCGAGTTCGGCGCCGCTCTCGCCACCGTCGGTGACGTCGACCGCGACGGCGTGGGCGACCTCGCCGTCGGCGCCCCGCCGAAGCCGCCAATCGTCGCCCCGCCGTGCCCGTCAGACACAGAGTGCGTCGACCCCGAGCCCGTCCGGGGACACGTCTTCGTGGTGTCCGGCACCTCGGGGGACATCGTGCGGCAGTGGGAGACCGAACGGCACCTCGACTTCGGCCGGTCCGTCTCGGGTCCCGGCGACCTCTCCGGCGACGGCGTACCGGACGTCGTCGTCGGCGCGCCGGGCCGGGAGGAGGACCCCGGCGTCGTCTTCGCCTACTCCGGCGCGGACGGGATGGTGCTGTGGTCGCGGGTGGAGGCACCGGCGTCGGCCGGCCCGGCGTCGGAGTTCGGGAGGCTGGTCGTGGTCACCTCGGACGTGACCGGCGACAACGTGGCGGACCTCCTCGTCCCGGCCTCCGCCGCGGGGCGCGTCGACGTGCTCTCAGGCACAGACGGCGCCATCGTGCGCAGCCTCTCCGATCCTGACACCGACCCTGCCGTCGACCCCGTCCATGGTGAGGTCACCAACGGTGACAGGGACGACTTCGGTCAGGCGGTGGCCGCCATCGGGGACCAGGACGGCGACGGCGTCGTCGACCACCTCGTCGGCGAGCCCAGAACAAGCCAGCTCCACCTGTACTCGGGGAAGGACGGGGTGCTGCTCCGGTCGATCGAGGCCCCTGCGGACGCCCCCGACAAGGGCATCCTGACCCTGGCTGCCGCCGGCGACAGGGACGGCGACGGGCGCGGCGACGTCTGGATCGGCGTCCCATCGGCCCGGGCGGCATTCCTGGTCAACGGTACGGGCGCCCTCTTGGCCTCCGCCGTGGCACCGCCCGAGGGCGCCGACCCCGCACCGGCCGCGGCGTCGCCCGCGGGCTCGTCCGGGGAGACCTCCGCCGCCGCACCCTCACTCGAGTCGCCCGAGTCGCCCGAGTCGCCCGAGTCGCCCGAGTCGCCCGAGCATTCGACCGTCGCCGCCATCGCCCTCGTTGACCTCGGTCGGGGCCGGGCCGACCTGGTGCTCGGCCACCCGAACGAGCGAGGCGGCGGGGCCGTCTACCTGCTACAGACCTCCACCGTTCCCTTGGGCGCCGACGCCGAGTCGACGCCGCGGGCCGAGACGGCGCAGCCGGCCGAGACGACCACGATCGCCCCGACCACCGCGTCGCCGACGACCACGATCCGGACGAACGCGATCCCCACGACGCCGACGACCTCGGTCCCGCCCACCACCGCCGGCCCGGCCACCACCGCCGGCCCCACCACGACCGCGGCCCCGGCCAACGTCATCTCCTCGAGCGCATCCCTCCCGAAGCCGGCGGGAGGCACGTCCGCAACCTCCGCGCTACCGAAGACGGGAGGCCTGGCCGGGTGGAGGGAGGGACTCTGGGCCTTGGGCCTTGGGCTGGGTACCGTCGCCGTCGGTCACGACCGAAGGCACGCGGATGAGTGAGAACCGGCGACCCGGGCTGCCCCGCGAGGAGGGGTTCTCGCTGGTCGAGCTGCTCGTGGCCATCTCCGTCTTCGGCGTTTTCCTCGTCGCGACGACCGGGGTGTTCATCTCCGCCGCCCGGTCGATCGGCGACCAACGCCTGCGCACCGCCGCCACCCGGGTCGCGACCGACCGCCTCGAGACACTGCGCGGCCTTCCCTACGACCAGCTCGACGCCCAGGCCGGGACGAGCACCCAGCCAACCCCGGACGGGAGGCTTTTCACGATCGGGACCGTTGTGGCGCGCATCGACGCCGCCAGCGGCGCCTCCGACGCGGCCGGGAGGGTCAAGCAGATCTCCGTCACGGTGAGCTGGACATCGGGCGGTCAGGCGGTTCCGCCAGTCTCATTCACCACGGCCGTGGGCGACGAGCCCGGATCCGATGTCGCACCGCAGACGATCGGCACGATCACGATGTTCCCGAGCCCGGCCACGACCGACGCCACTGGGCGCCCGCTGGCCGACATCGACGTCACCGTGCCGCTTGAGGGCTTCCCCGTCGGAACCCTGGTGAGCCTGTCGTGGACGAACCAGGGCGGCGCGGCCAGCGCCAGGACTCTCACCAGCACCACCGGGCTGAACTGGCTGGGGACCATCCCCAAGGAGCAGGTGATTGGCGTCCTCGCCGGCGACGGCCTGGGCGAGATGACGTTCAACGTGTCCGCCGGCACCCTGAACGCCGCCTACGACCTCGCCCTGCAGAGGCAGGTCGTGGCCCCGCCCGTGATCCAGTCGGCGACCATCGACCACAACCCGATCACCGTGGCCAAGCCGGCCAGCAACAAGACCTGTGCCTCGAACAACCAGTGCGAGAACACGACCAGCCTCGTCTTCACCCTGACCACGCTCGGCCTCGACCCGGCCCAGGACTCTGTCGTCCTCCAGTTCCAGCTGTACGACAGCACCTTCAGAGAGGTGCCTCTCGTCCCGGTGAGCCAGCTGCCCGGCACGTGGCGGCTGACCGTCAGCCAGAAGAGCACCAAATACCTCACCGGGACCGGCCGCTCCTTCAACTTCACCGCCATCCGCTCCGCCGACGGAGCCAGCGCCGGCACCACCGTGCTGCGGAACGTGGTCGCCATATGAACGGCCTGGCTCGGCGTCGAGGTCGCCGTCGGCCGGGCGAGGACGGGTTCACCCTCGTCGAGCTCCTGGCCGCGATGGCGGTGTCGATGGTGGTCATGGCGCGTCGTCACCGGCACCGTGGTGCGCGCCCTGCGGACCCAGAGCCGCCAGACCATTCAGATCACCTCGCTCAGCGACACCAGGCTCGCCCTCGAGCGGGTCACCCGCGACATCCGCGGCGCCGACCTCAAGGTGGCGGTGCTCGACCGCATCCGCCTCGACGTCCGCGGGCCGGGGGGCGCGGTCGACCTCACCGTCACCTACGAGCGCGTCGGCAACCACCTCCTGGCCACCGACGCCACCACCGGTGTGGCCCGTGAGCTCGTCGACGACCTTGTCCCGGGACCGCCGTTGTTCCTCTTCCACCTCGTCGACGGCTCGACGGCGACCGGAGCCCACGCCATCGACCTGTCGTCGGTGCACTCCATCACCGTTCATCTGCAGGTGGAACCGAACGGGGAGGGACGAGTAGTCGACCTTACGAACCGTGTCCGCATGCGGAACGCCGAGCTCTGAGCGGTGCGACTCGACCGATCCGAACGCGGCAGCCTGCCGGTGGTGATGCTGGCGATCCTCGTCGTCGGCACCCTGGTCACCCTTCTGGTCGGCACGGTGGTGGTCGGCGAGGGCCAGACCCGCTTCGACCAGGGATTCGAACAGTCGCTACCGGTCGCGGAGACCGGCTTGGAGAGAATGCTCTACCTGGTGAGGTCGGGCCAGCGCACCGACGACTTCTCGCTGGCAGAAGCCCAGGATGCGGGCGGCCGTTACAGCGGTGCGGCCGCCCGCGTCGGCCGCATGTGGACACTCACCGCTACCGGCATCGCCGCCAACGGCACCAGCCGGACGGTCACCGTCACCGTGAACATCGAGTCCGCTGTTCGGTCTGGCCGCCTTCGGGCGCCTGGAGTTGGAGCTACGAGGCAACAACAGCGCCGACTCCTACCGGTCGGGCACGTTCGGCCCGTCGCTGGCGTTCACCGAGCTCGCCGGGGGATCGAACGTCTGCAGCGACCGGATGTGCACGCCGACGGGGCACGGCGTCGCTCGCGACGAACGGGGAGCTCAACCTCCACGGCGTCGTCATCGACAGCGTCGACCGGGCCGAGGTCCACAACGCGAGCGAGGGCATCCCCAACTCGTTGCCGGGCGCAACCGGGTTCTGCGGTGGCGTCCCCAAGACCTGCTCCAGTCCCAAGCTGGCCTACTTCCGCGAGCCCATCGAGCTCGACCCCGATCCGGTGATACGCGCCCCCCGACCTCACCAACCTGGGGTCCTTCACCGGCGCCACCCTGCCCGCCGGACGCCAGCTCTACACCAACGTGACCCTCGACTCGAGCACCGTCGTGCAAGGCACGCCGGAGAACCCCAGCATCGTCTACCTCACCGGTACCCTCACCATTCCGAACCACGCGGTGGTGAACTTCCGCCCCGGCGGGCTCGTCCCGAAGCCCAGCCCCGGACTGTTGATCTTTTCGGGCGGCGTCGGCCCCGCGCTGCGCTTCGGCAACCATGTCGACTTCGCGGGCGCGGTCTACGCCCCCCGGGCCACCTTCTCGGGAGGGGCCGCCGGCAACGTCTTCGGCTCGTTGATCACCGGCAGCATCAGCACGAACGGCGGTTGGAACTTCCACTACGACGACGCGCTGGGCGACGTCGTCACCGAGGCCCAACACGTGGTCAGGGGCTGGGCGGAGAGCTGAACGCGCTCAGCCCACCGCTGCCGCCCGCACCGCGATGCGGAAGTCGTGGGGGCTGGTGGCGTTGTCCATCGCATCCTCGAGGGTGACCAGTCCCTCGTGGTGGAGCTGGATCAGGTGCTGGTCGAAGGTCTGCATCCCGTAGTAGTCGCCGGCGGCAATGGCGTCGACGATGTCGCCGGTCTGGGCGGGGTCGAGCAGGAGCTCTCGGATGCGGCTGGTCACGACCATGACCTCCAGTGCCGCCACCCGGCCGCCGCCGGCGCGGGGCACGAGCCGCTGGCAGACGATGCCCTGCAGCGAGCTGGCGAGGGAGAGACGAGCCTGTCCCTGCTGGTACGGCGGGAAGAGGTCGACGATGCGGGTGACGGTGTCCTTGGCGCTGGTGGTGTGCAGGGTGGACACAACCAGATGGCCGGTCGCGGCGGCCTGCAGTGCGGCACCGGTCGTCTCGAGGTCGCGCATCTCGCCCACGAAGATGACGTCGGGGTCCTGGCGGGCGGCCGAACGCAGGGCGGAGGCGAAGGAGCCGGTGTCGGAGCCGATCTCGCGCTGGTCGACGATCGCCAGGTTGTCGCCGTGGACGATCTCGATCGGGTCCTCGATGGTGACCACGTGGCAGCGCCGGGTGGCGTTGATGTGCCCGATGATGGCGGCCGTCGTCGTGGTCTTGCCCGAGCCGGTGGGGCCGGTCACCAGGACCAGCCCTCGGTGCTCCTCGGCCAGCTTGCGGACCGACGGGGGAAGGCCGAGGTCGTCGAACGACGGCGCGCCGCTCTCCACCCGCCGCAGCACCAGGCCGACCTTGCCCAGCTGGCGGAAGGCGGCGACCCGGAAGCGCGTGCCGTCAGCGAGGGGATAGGCGAAGTCGGCCTCACTGCCGTGGACGAACGCCTCCCACCGGTCAGGCGGCATCAGCTGGCGGGCGAAGGCCTCGGTGTCGGCGGGCGAGAGCGGGGGGAGGGTGTCGACAGCGGTCAACTCGCCGTCGACTCGGACGTAGGCGGGCCCTCCGGCCTTGAGGTGCAGGTCGGACCCGGCCACCTCGACCAGGTGGCGCAGGTAGTCCTCGGCAACAGCCATTCGGTGTCCTCCCGTTGCATCGACCCTGGTCACTTCGACGAGGTCGAAGATCTTGAACATCGGCATGTACAGGGAGATGACCATCGCGCCGACGATGCCGCCGAGGACGGCGATCATGATCGGCTCCAGGGCCGCGGTCAGCGACTCGGTGGTGGCCTCCACCTCGAGGTCGTAGAAGTCGGCGATCCGGCCGAGCATCTCGTCCAGCGCCCCCGTCTCCTCCCCCACCCCCACCATCTGCACCACCATGGGTGGGAACACCGGATGGTTGGAGAGCGGCTTCGACACGGTCTCGCCCTGGCGGACGGCGACCCGCACGTCGGCGACGGCCCGGGAGATCACGGCGTTGTCGATTGTGTCGGCCGTGATCTCCAGGGCCAGGAGGATCGGGACGCCGGCGTGCAGGAGCGTGCTCAGGTTGCGGGTGAACCGGGCCAGGGCCAGCTTGTGGAACAGGTTCCCGAAGACCGGGACCTTGAGCTTCGCCGCGTCGAGGCGGGCCCGGACCCGGGGGACCTTGCGCAGCCGCTTGTAGCCCTGCCACCCGCCGACCGGTACGAGGAACAGGATGAACCACAGCTTGCGCAGGATCGTCGACATCAGGAGCAGGACCTTTGTCGGCAGCGGCAGGGTGCCCCCGAGCGACTCGAACATGCCGACGAAGGTGGGGACGATGAAGAGCAGCATCGCCGAGGTGAGCACGACGGCCATCACCAGGACGACCCCGGGATAGGTCATCGTCGACTTGACCTTGCGGCGCAGGGCCACGTCCTTCTCCATGGTGTCGGCGATGCGCAGGAGCACCAGGTCGAGGGTGCCCGCCGTCTCTCCGGCGAGCACCATCGCCACGTACAGCTTGGGGAACGAGTCGTGCTCGGCGAGCGCCTCCGACAGCGACTTGCCCTCCTCGACGGAGACGCTGACCTTGCCGATGACCTCTTTGAGCTTGGGGTTCTCCGACTGCTGGGCGAGGATGGTCAGGCTCCGCAGCAGCGTCAGCCCCGACGCGATCATGGTGGCGAACTGGCGGGAGAAGATGGCCAGGTCCTTGAGCTTGATCTTCTTCCCCCGGCCGGGCAACGAGATCTGCCGCTTGAGCCCGGTGGTCTGTTGCTCCTCGACCGACAGCGGGGTCAGGCCCATCTCCCGCAAGCGGGCCAGGACCACGCGCTGGTCAGGCCCCTCGACGGTGCCCTCTCGGGCCCGGCCGGTCTGGTCGCGGGCCTTGTAGAGGAAGGTGACGGGGGTGGCCATGGCTACCTCGCGCTTCCCGCCAGCTGCTTGAACTCGCCCGGGTTGTTGGCCCGATCGAGGGCCACCTCGTAGGACACCCGACCGGCCCGCACGAGGTCGGCCAGCGACTGGTCCATCGTCACCATCCCGTACTTCTTGCCGGCCTGGATGGCCGAGTACATCTGGTGGGTCTTGCCCTCGCGGATCAGGTTCCGGATGGCCGAGGTGGCCACCATGACCTCGCAGGCAGCGGCCCTGCCCTTGCCGTCGGCGGTCGGTAGGAGCTGCTGGCAGAGCACGCCTTGGAGTGTCCCCGCCAGCATGACCCGGATCTGCTCCTGCTGCGCGGAGGGGAAGACGTCGATGATCCGGTCGATGCTCTGAGGTGCGTCCTGGGTGTGCAACGTTCCCAGCACCAGGTGGCCGGTCTCGGCCGCGGTGAGTGCCACCTGGATGGTCTCGAGGTCGCGCAGCTCACCCACCAGGATGACGTCGGGGTCCTGGCGCAAGGCGTGCTTCAGGGCGGCGGCGAAGCTGTAGGTGTCACTGCCCCGCTCGCGCTGGTTGACGATGCAGCGCTTGTGCGGGTGGATGAACTCGATTGGGTCCTCGACGGTCATGATGTGACCGGCGCGGTCGCGGTTGATGAGGTCGATGATCGCGGCCAGCGTCGTCGACTTGCCGGACCCGGTGGGCCCGGTGACGAGCACGAACCCGCGCGGCAGCCGGGCGAAGTCGGCAACCGAGGCCGGCACGCCCAGGTCTTCGAGCGCCTTGATCTCGAAGGGGATGGCACGCAGGACAGCGCCCAGCGCGTCTCGCTGGCGGAACACATTCACGCGAAAACGGGAGCGGCCGGGCACGGTGTAGGCCAGATCGAGCTCGAGCTCCTTCTCGAAGGTCTCTCGCTGGCGCTGATTGAGGAACCCGTAGATCATCTTCTGCAGCTCGGTCGGGGTGAGCGCCTCGTACTCGTCGAGGCGGACCAGCTCGCCGCGGATGCGGATGGCTGGTGGTGAGCCGGCGGTGAGGTGCAGGTCGGAGCCCCCAGCCTCGACGAGCTTGACGAGGACCTCGTCGAGGTCAATCCCGGACTCCTGCTCGTAGGCGAGCTTCGCCCCCGCTCCCGCCCCGGCCCCGGATTTCGGCGTCGCCGCCGGCACTGCCGGCCGGGCCGGAGCCGACTCCATCCTGGACCGGACGGTACCGATCGAGGCCCCACCACCCGGTGCCGTCGCCGGAGCGTGACGGCGGGGGCCGGGCAGGTCGCCGGCGAGGTGCTCGATGGCGCGCAGGAGATCGCCCCGGGGGGTGAGGGCGACGGTGACGCCCAAGCCGGTGAGCCTGGCCAGGCGGTCGACGACGTCGTCGTCGGCGGCCCGGGCCACGGCCACGATCAGGCCGTCGGCCCCGGCGAAGGCCACGGGCAGGGCCTCCATCTCCAGGGCCACGGATCTGGACAGGAGGGAGGCTGCGTCGGGGTCGACATCGCCCGCCGCGGTGTCCACGAAGCGCATGCCCAGCTGCTTGGCCACGCCCATGGCGACCGCCCGTTCGGTGGCGACGCCGGCGCGCACCAGGGCGGTCGCCATGGGCATCCCCTGCTCGCGCCGCAGCCGATCGGCCTCGGTCACACCGGTTTCGTCGACCACCCCGTCGGCTCGGATGATGTCCAGCAGGCTGCTCACGGGTGCCTCCTTCGTTGATGGTGCGGGCTCGGTCGTTCAGGCCCCGGTCGTTCAGGCCCCGGTCGGTCAGGCCCCGGTCGGTCAGGCGATGACACGGGCGACCTCCTCCAGCGATGTGTCGCCGGAGCGGACCTTCTCCAGGGCGTCCTGCCGAAGCGGGCGCATTCCCTGGCTGCGGGCCAGGCGGGCGATCTCTTCGGCGCCGGCCCGGGCGACGATGGCCCGGCCGATCTCCTCGGTCACGGGCATGACCTCGTGGAAGGCGAGGCGTCCGAGGTACCCGGTTTGGACGCAGCCGGGGCAGCCGACGGGGCGGTACAGGGTGGGCACGGGCCCGTCGTCGAGCGCCATGCCGATGCTCTCGAGGAGGCTCGCGTCGGGCTGGTACGGCTCCCGACACTTGCGGCAGAGTCGCCGGCCGAGGCGCTGGGCGAGCACGCAGTCGACGGCGCTGGCGACGATGAACTCGTCGATGCCCATCTCGGTCAGGCGGGTGAGCGCCGACGGGGCGTCGTTGGTGTGGAGCGTCGAGAGCACGAGGTGACCGGTCAGGGCCGCCTGCGTCCCGATCTGCGCCGTCTCCAAGTCGCGCATCTCGCCCACCAGCACGATGTCGGGGTCCTGGCGCAGGATGGAGCGCAGCGCCCGGGGGAACGTGAGGCCGGCCCGGGCGTTGATGGGCACCTGGCTGATGCCAGGGATCTGGTACTCGACGGGGTCTTCGACCGTGACGGTGTTGACGGTCGGGTTGTTGATCGCGTTCAGGGTGGCGTAGAGGGTTGTCGACTTGCCGGAACCGGTCGGTCCGGTGACCAGGACCATCCCGTAGGGCTTCCGGAAGCTGGTCTCGAAGCGCCGGTAGTTGTCGGGCGCCAGGCTCAGCTCCTTGAGGTCGAGCAGGGACGAGTTCTTGTCCAAGACGCGCAGCACGATCTTCTCGCCGTGCACCGTCGGCAAGCTCGAGACCCGCAGGTCGATCTCCTTGCCGCCGGTCCGCAGGCTCGCCCTTCCGTCCTGAGGGACGCGGCGCTCGGCGATGTCGAGGCCGGCCATGATCTTCAGCCTCGACACCACGCCGGCGTGGATGCTGCGGCGCTGCCTCGTCACCTCGTGCAGGACGCCGTCGACCCGGTAGCGGACCCGGAAGTCATGCTCTTGGGGCTCGAAGTGAAGGTCGCTGGCGCGATCCTGGACGGCCTGGGCGATGAGGGCGTTCACGAATTTCACGACCGGGGCGTCCTGGGCTGCGCCCTTCAAGGAGGTGAGGTCGACATCCTCCTCCTCGTCGCTGGCGAAGGCGTCGTCCATGGCGTCGCCCATCCGGGCGTAGCGCTCGATGGCTTCGAGGATGTCGAACGGGGTGGCCACCGCCGGCTGGATCTCGAGGTCGGTCACATTGCGGGCGTCATCGATGGCGAGCACGTTCGAGGGGTCGCTCATGGCCAGCAGGAGGGCGCCCGACTCGGAGAAGCCGATCGGCAGCATGTTGTGACGGCGGGTCATCGCCTCGGGGAGCAACCCGACAGCGCTGGGATCGACCGGGTGCTCGGCGAGGTCGATGAACTTGAGCTCTAGGTGATCAGCCAGGGACCGGAAGAGCTGGGTGGGCGTCACCAGCTTCAGGCGCAGGAGCACATCGGAGAGCGCCTCGCCCGTGGCGTGCTGCTCGGCGATGGCGCGGGAGAGCTCTTCGGTGGACAGGAGGCCCTGCTGGAGCAAGCGGTCCGACAGGCGCCGGCTGAGGATGGTGGTCGGCATGGAACCGATCATACCCGACGACTGACTTAAAAAGAACTAGATAGACAAATCGGACAAGTTGGCCTACACTCGTGGTGTACCCGCCCAACCAAGTTTTTGGCAGCGCGGCAGCACCTGCCGCCGGGCCCATCTGTCGGAGGAACCACCTGTGCTTACGACTGCTATCAACCGGATACGCCACCGAGCGGACGACGACGAGGGTGGGTTCACCCTGATCGAACTCCTCGTGGTGGTGATCATCATCGGCATCCTGGCCGCCATCGCCATCCCCACCTTCCTGAACCAGAGGAAGAAGGGCTGGGAGAGCGCGGTCAAGTCCGACCTCCGCAACTACGCCATCGTCATGGAGACGCAGCTGACCGAGACGGGCACGTACGTCGGCGCGCTCCTCGCCACTCCCCCGGTCGAGTCGAAGGACGTCACGGTGGACGTTCCGACCTCCACCGAGTCCACCTACTGCATCGAAGGCACCCACGCCAAGCTCACTGCTGGCACGGATGTCTGGAGCCTGCAGCCTGGCGGCATCCTCGACAAGGTCGCTTGTCCGTAGCCAACCGCACCACCAGCACACACAGGGGAGGCACCTCAGGGTGCCTCCCCTGTGTGGTTCGCAGCACCTCCCACCCGGCGAGAAGTGAAAGCAGAGCCCCTCATGGCCATCGGCCTGGACATCGGCAGTAGCGCGGTACGCGTCGCCGAGCTGGAGCAACACCGCGGCGGCGCGGTGAGGCTGACTCACTACGCTGAGGTGTCCCTGCCGCCGGGGGCGGTGGTCGACGGTGACGTGATGGAGCCCACCATCGTGGCCGACGCTCTCCGGGAGCTATGGGGGTCGGCCGGTCTGCGCCGCCGCACCGTGGCCGTCGGGTTGGCCAGCCAGCGGGTCACCGTCCGCCAGATCGACCTGCCCGACCTCCCGGAGTCGGATCTGGCCGACGCCATACGCCTGCAGGCCCAGGACCAGCTGCCCATACCCGTCGATGAGGCTCTGCTCGACCACATCGTGGTCGAGCGCTACTGCCCTCGGCGACGAGCGCCACAACGTCCGCGTCCTGCTGGTGGCGGCCGAGCGGGACATGGTCGACCGCCTGCTCGCCGCCGTCACCGGCGCCAAGCTGCGCCCGGCGCTGGTCGATCTCGAAGCCTTCGCCCTTGTCCGCAGCCTCGCCACCGGCCCGACCAATGGTGATCGGTCGACCGGCGGCGACGCGTCGCCCGGAGGCGACGGGTCGACTGGCGGCGGCCAGGTCGAGCTCGTCGTCGATATCGGCGCCATGGTCACCAAGATCGCGGTGCACCGGGCGGGCCATCCGCTCTTCGTGCGCATGGTGCGGCTGGGAGGAGACGCCGCCACCCGCGAGCTCCAGAAGGTGCTCGACCTGTCCTGGGAGGAGGCGGAGCGGGCCAAGCTCGGCGCCAGCGTTGCGATCGCCGCGGGCACCGAGCTCGATCCCGACGACGAGCGGGCCCGGGTGCTGCAGAGCAGCGTGCAACGCGTCGTCACCGAGGTCCGGGACTCATTGGACTTCTTTCACAGCCAGCACGACGACACCGACGTGCAGAGGGTGTTGCTCGCCGGCGGGGCCACCCTGGCACCGGGCCTCGCCGACCAGCTGCGGGCGGCGCTAGAGCTCCCGGTCGAGGTCGGCGACCCGCTACGAACTCTCGACGGAGTGGACCAGCAGGACGACCCACAGAGGCGACGACAATTCCTGGCCGTTCCGGTCGGGTTGGCGATGGGCCTGCTGCGGTGACCCACCAGTTCAACCTCCTGCCCGCGCCCTACGTCGAGAGGATGGCCGAGCGGCGCCTGGCCCGAGTCGCCGGGGCAGCACTGCTGTTGCTGGTCGCCGTGCTGGCGACGATGTCTATGGCCCAAACCCGCCAACTCGGCCAGGCCGGGAGGGTGCGCACCACAGAGCAGGCGCGGAACGCGGAGCTACTGGCCCAGTTGAAAACGCTGGCACCGGTCCGCCAGCTGACGGTCGAGATCGGCGGGCGGGAGCGGGTGCTCTCCGTCGCCATGGGAACGCAGGTTTCGTGGGCGGAAACCCTGGCCAGCCTTTCGACGACGTTTCCCGCGGACACGGCCCTCACCTCGTTCAACGCCGAGTCAACGCTGCTCGCATTCGGCGCCGTTCCCCCGGTGAAGCCCGGCGACGGACACCGTGTGATCGGCTCGACGTCCTTGAAGGGCTACTCGGTGGAGAGTTTCACCCCTGGCGTGGAGCGCCTCCTGGGGCTGCTCGACGCCGTCACCGGCCTGACCCAGCCCCGGCTCCAGGTAGGCGCCGTCGAGCTGATCGGGGAGCTGCCGGTGACTACCTTCGACGGCACCACCTTCGTCGACGGGACGGCATTGACCGGGCGCTACGCCGAGGGGCTTCCGCCTGAGAAGGACGTCGCACTGCCCCGCATGGGCGCCGGTGGCCCCGTCCCCGCGGCGCCGTCCGCCGATCGGCCCCTGGTGTCGACGTGAGGCGCCGGCGGGTCCCCATCGCCGGCGTCGTGGCCGCCCTGCTGCTCCTCGCGGGCTACGTCGTCGGCATCCGCCAACCACGGAGTGCCGACATCGCCCGGATGGAGACGGATACGGAACAACTTCGAGCCCAGCAGGCTCCCCTCCGGCACGACATCGAAGGTTTGACGGAGGCGTCGGGACGAAAGGCCGAGCTCGAGACCGCACTCCAGGATCTCGAGCACCTCATCCCCTCCGGACTGGCGCAACCCACCCTCCTGGTGGACCTGCAGGCGGCCGCCGGCGAAGCCGGCGTGTCCCTTGTGTCCGTGAGCTTCGGTGATCCCGAGGTTCCCGAGGGTGCACCCCAGGCTCCCATCCCCGGCACCGTGCTGGTGTCTATGCCGGTGACGGTCATCGCCCAGGGCCTGTTCGAGGGGATCACCGACATGATGCGCCGGGTCGAGGGCCAGCTCGACCGGGCTGTGTTGGTGGGCGCCCTCGCCCTGACGGAGGGCGACGACGGCTTCCCCCAGATCAGAGGCACCTGGTCGGGTCAGGCGTTCGCACTGCTCGCCGCCGACGACGCCCTCCTGATCGACCCCGACGCGCCGCGGGTGTCACCGCCGACCACCGACCCGAAGGGCGACGGATGAAGGGCGTCCAAAGTTGGTTTCGGAAGCACCCATCGTCACCCCGCGTCCACCGCCGGGCCCTCCTGGCCGGCGCCGGGGTGGGCGGAGTTCTGGTCGGGCTGCTGCTCCTGATGACGGTCTTCGGCAAAGGGGACGTGGGGGTCGCCAGGCCCGCATCCCGGGCCCGGGTTACCACGACGATGCCCTCGGTGGCTGTTGCCGACCAACCAGCCGGGGCCGACGTGGCCTCGGGTCGCCCGCAGGGTCGAGACCCGTTCCTTCCCGTCGTGACCGTGCCCAGACAGCCGCAGTCCGACCCGGTGCCGAGCCCGGTCTCACCGGTCCCGGCCTCGCCGCCAACGCTGCCGGCGGGTACCGGCCAGCGCCGCCGACGCCGACGCCGACGCCGACGCAGCCCGGCGGTGCCGGGTACGCGGCGCTGAAGCTTCTCGCCACCTTCGATGACGGCGCAGGTGCGGAGATCACGGTCGACGGCCAGTCCTACAGGCCAGCCACGGGCGAGACCTTTTCCTACGGCTACCGGCTGGAGTCGGTGGAGGGCCACTGCGTCGAGGTGTCGGCCCTGGCGGTGCGAGTGAAGATGTGCCTGCCAGCCCAGCCCTGACCCGACACCCGGCAGCGTGACACCCGGCAGCGTGACACCTTGCAGGGTGACCGGCCCCGGCCGCCCCTACGTCTTGCCGGCCATGCGGCGGGCGACAGCTTCAACGTCGGAGCGACGGAAGCGCCGGTGGCCGCCCAGGGTCACGATGCACGGGAGCAGGTTCTGGCTCGCCCACCGACTGATGGTCTTGGGTGAGACGTAGAGCATCCGAGCTACCTCCCCAGGGGTGAGGAACTCGCTGTCAGCGTCCTGATCCATCGCTGCGTCTCCCAACTTTCGGACAATTTTGGTTTAGAAGGAAACGATACCCGATTCGGCTGAACAACTCAATACCCTTGAAACGGTCAAACCTCCCGTGAGAACGCGAGCGAGCTCAGTAGTTCGCGCATTCAAGGCGGGCGGTCGGCGTGCTGCTGACTGGTCGGGGCGTCAACCGTCGCCCCAGTCGGCACCGCCCTCGTCCCGTCCGGCCCCCAACCGCCGGTGTCCGCCACCGGCCGCCTTCACTCTGCCCACGGCATCCTCGGCCTCGTGGAGCACGATGTCGGCGTCGCCGCGGTCTGTCGTCGTGGCCACGCCGATGCTGGCGGTGATAGTCGTGGCCGTGCCGCAGGCGAGCAGGGGTTCGCGGACATCGTCGAGGATGCGTTCGGCCACGATGTCGAGCTCGTCGAGCGACCGCACCTCGATGAGCACCGCAAACTCGTCGACACCGATGCGCGCCACGGAGTCCGTGCGTCGTACCGCGCCCGTCAGCCGGCGCGCGATCTCCACCAGCACCTCGTCTACGGCCGCAGGCCCGAGAGAGAGCGCCAGTGGCCTGAAGCCGTCGACATCGAGGACGAGTACGCCGAAGGTCGCCATGGTCGGACTACCGACCGAAAGGGCCAGCCGTAGGGCATCGAGAAGCATCTCCCGGCTGATCAGGCCGGTCAGCTCGTCCTGGAGCGCTCGCCGGAGGATCTCGTCCTCGACGGCATCCGGCGTACGCGCCGGCCTTTCAGGACACGCGGCCCCCCCGAGCGGCAGGAGTTCCGCGGCGTGAAGCTCGCGCTCGAGCTCCTCCGGGGTGACCAGTTCGGCTCGTACCAGCATCCAATCGGGAAGTCCGGCCCGCTGCAGCGAGTCCTTCCAGAGCCGGAGCGCCGACGAAAGGGCCAAGGGCGGGGTGGCCGCG
The DNA here is from genome assembly GCA_963829165.1 of uncultured Acidimicrobiia bacterium. Classification (GTDB taxonomy): domain Bacteria; phylum Actinomycetota; class Acidimicrobiia; order Acidimicrobiales; family AC-14; genus JAXDMK01. Next base: position 25,108 of record CAWHIC010000010.1, read on the forward strand.
TGGATGCTGATCTGGAGGGCGTAGCGGCTCGGGCTGTAGAGCGTCGAAGGAGTGGACGCGGCCCACGCCTCGAGCAGGCGGTCGAAGTCGGCGCCGTCGATCGGCTCGTGTCCGCTCCGATCCGCTGCCTCCAAGAGAACAACCCACTCTGTCGAGCTATCAACAGTCATCTTCACGCCTCACTGCGCGTCTTTCGATACGCACTCTGCAACGAGGGGGCCCCAGCTCCGTCCACGAGCCGGACGGGACCGTCCCGAGCTCGTGACGACGCGGGAGTGGCGCCGCTCGCAGCCGAGCCATCGCCGGAGGCGATCAAGAGTCGGTGGTCCTGGGGCCTGGGGACGGATGGGATGGCGACGATGGCCATGCCGGCTGAACCTGGCGCGGCCGACGGATAGGTAACCGTTTGGCTCGGGCAGGGAGCGGGTGACGACCGGTCTGCCGTACCGTCCCGTGCGCAGGTCGTCCTCGAAATCGGAGGATGAAGTCCGCCAGCCACGCCTCGTTTGTCACCAAAGCAAACTGTACCGACGGCCCCAAGGAGCCCACCCCTTCGCCAGGGGTGACGAAGCCCCGCGACACGACCCATCCGATCCGCCAAGACCTCTCCGTCCGGTCGCCGGCTGGGACGTCGAGATCCACGTCCGCATCCGGCTCGCCGAGGGCCCGCCAGAGCCTCCGCCCGGCGCCTGAGCGCGGCATGATCTCCTTGACGACCGAGCGCGAGGAGGCGCCGATGAAAAAGGTCATGTCCCTGGTGGCGCTGGTCGCCGCCCTCGCCCTCGGGGCCTGCGGCGGCGACGACGACGAGACGACCACGACCACGGCGGCCCCGCCGGACGCGTCCACCGTGACCACGGCCCGAACCGCGACGAACGCCAACCCGCCGTGCGGGGTGACACTCGCCGAGGTCCAGGGCCTGCTGCCAGCGGGGAGCGGGGTCACCGAGAACACAACGCCGGACCCCGGCCGGTGCAACTTCACGTGGGACGACGGCGGTCCCCGGGGCATCGACGTGGCCATCGTGCGCGGCGGGCGGGCGGCCTTCACCGTCCCTCCCGGCTACGAGCCCCTCGACGGGTATGGCGACGATGCGTTCGCCTCCAGCGACGACGGTCAGGCGAGCGCCTTCGCCTTCGTCGGCGACGACCTCTACGCGGCCGACGTCGTCGCCCCGGGAACCGGCGCCACCGAGGCCGACCTGCGCAGTCTCTGCCTCCAACTCCTCCGGCTGACCCTCGCCTGACACCTGACCGCGCCGCTGGCGGGCGGGCGCGGCCTCGGCGGAGCCCCGCCGGTCGAAAACTCGGCCCGATTGGAGGTCCTGCCCGCGTACCCTGGCCCGATGCTCCCGTTGCCGGCCAGGTCCGAGCTGGGGCGGCGCGTGCCCCGGCTGCTGGCGGGCCTGGTGCTCTTCGGCGTCGCCATCGCCTGCATGGTCAGGGCCGACCTCGGGTTGCCGCCGTGGGACGTCCTCCACCAGGGCGTCTCCGAACGCACCGGTCTGGCCATGGGCACCTCGGCGATCGTCGTCGGGGTGGCCGTCCTGCTCCTGTGGATCCCGCTCCGGGAGCGGGTCGGCATCGGCACCTTGGCCAACGCCCTCATCATCGGCCTCGTCATCGACGCCACCATGGCCGTGGTCGAGACGCCGGCGTCGATGGCCGCCCGCATCGGCCTCCTCGTCTTCGGCATCGTGCTCTTCGGCCCGGGCTCGGGCCTCTACATCGGCGCCGGCCTCGGCCCCGGCCCGCGGGACGGCCTGATGACCGCCCTCGCCCGGCGGGGTCGGTCGGTGCGAGTGGTCCGGACGGGCATCGAGCTTTCCGTCCTTGCCATCGGTGTCGCGCTCGGTGGCTCGGTGGGGATCGGTACCGTCGCCTTTGCCGTCACCGTCGGCCCCAACGTCCACTTCTTCCTCGACCGCATGCATTTCGCGCCGCCGCCCAAAATGCCGACGACGCCCGTACTGGGAGCCTTCGAGCCCCTCTGAGGCGCGGAAGGAGCCGGTGCGAGAACACCGGCCCCTTCCGTCCCGGACCCCGTCCCGGTCAGGTGTTCCTCCCGGTGGCGTCGATGGGGTCGGTGGCCTCCTCGCCGTCCCGCAGGTCGCGGGCATCGGCCCGTAGCGAGGCGACGACCGAGATCGCGATGACCGCGCCGATGACGCCCAGCGACGCCGGGGTCGGGAGGTGGATGTGGAAGGGGGCGCCGATGAGGAGCATCTTCACGCCGACGAAGGCGAGGATGACCCCGAGGCCGACGTTGAGATACCGGAACTTGCCCTGCATGCCGCCCAGGAGGAAGTAGAGGGAGCGCAGGCCGAGGATGGCGAAGGCGTTCGAGGCGAAGACGATGAAGGGCTCTCGGCTGACGGCCAGGATGGCGGGCACCGAGTCGACCGCGAACACGACGTCGGTCGCCTCGATGAGCACGAGCACCGCGAACAGGGGGGTGGCCAGGCGCTTGCCGTTCTCCTTGGTGAACAGCTTCTGGCCGTCGTAGCGGGGGGTCGTGGGCACGATGCGCCGGACGAGGCGCATGGCGACGTTCTCGTTGTAGTCGACCTCCTTCGACTCGTCGTGGTGGGCGATCTTCCACGCGGTGTACAACAGAAACACGCCGAAGATGTAGAGAACCCACTCGAAGCGCTCGATGAGCGACACGCCCGCGAAGATGAAGATGCCCCGCAGGACGAGGGCGCCGAAGATCCCCCAGAACAGCACCCGGAACTGGTAGGCGCGGGGGACGGCGAAGAAGGAGAAGATCACCGCCCACACGAACACGTTGTCGATCGACAGGCTCTTCTCGATCAGGAACCCGGCGTAGTACTCGCCGCTGGCCTGGCCTCCCTGCCAGAGGAGGAGCACCAGCCCGAAGGCGAGTCCGATCGAGATCCAGATGGCCGACTCGATTGCCGCTTCCTTGATGGTGATGACGTGGGCGGTGCGGTGCACCAGGAGCAGATCGACGATGAGCATCACCACGATGGCCCCGACCAGGCTGAACCACAGCCACAGGGGTACGTCGAAGCTGGCGAAGTCGCGGGCGGCGTCGCTGGTTACGGCCCGCGTCATCGTCGCGGTGGGGAACATCGGTGTCTCCGTTCGGTTGGGGGGGTGAAAGTGGTGGTCGGCTGGGGGGTGGTCGACGTCACGGCGATGGCCCGATGAGGATCGGGACCGAGGATCGGGCCGCGGATTCCCGGCCCCCGCCGCGGCTGGGGAGGCGGTGCGGACGGCCGGTCACCCGACTCGTGCCGACGATGAGCTCGTAGCCGTGGGTGGCGGCGAAGTGCCGGACGGCTTGGGTCGGCTCGCCGAACAGCACCACGGTGTCGACCGGCGCGCCGGTGGCCTTCGTCACCTCAGGAACCAGCGCTTCGAGCCGGGCTTGGGCCTCGCGCGTCGACTCGCGCCCGCGCACGGTGGTGGCCGCTTCGAGGTCGACGACGGCAGCCAGGGTGAGACTGGTCATCTGGGCTCCGAGGAGACGCAGGGCCAGGTCGAGGGCGGCCCCCGCCTCCTCGGTGCCGTCGTGGGCCACCAGCACGTCGAGCTCTCCGACGGTCGGCCGGGCGGGCTCCGACGGTCGGTTCCGGTCCGCGCTCACCGCCAGCGGGATGGCCAGGGGGCCCATGAACAGGAAGATCACGGACCAGGCGAAGGTGTCGTGGCCCCGATGGCGCAGGATGGCGACGGCGGCCACGCCGATGGTGAGCCATCCCGCGATTACGAGAAGGAGCGCCATGGTGGCCTCCCGAACTCGGACGGGGCGTGGCGGGAAACGGGCCGCCCCCCGCTGACGACAAGTATGAACGAACGATGCATGAACCTCTCCTCATGTGAGTGACAGGGCCGGACGGGGCGTCGTCTGACGCCACCGGGGCGCACCCGGGCTACGGGCGCGTGTCAGTCAGTGATGGGAGAGGGGGGTCCTCGGCGGGGAGTGCAGCGGACGGGAGAGACGAGTGGTGGCAGCGACGGGAGCGATCGGAGCGTCCATCGCGGCCGTCTCTGTCGCTCGCCGGGGTGGTGGCGGGGCCGTCGACCTCGTCGCCGGGTCTGGGAGTGGTGACCGTGGCCGGCGACGGTGTCCTCGGTGGCGCCGGCGTCTTCGGCCACCTCGGGTAGCGCGGCGGAGGCCGCGATCGCACCGACCGCACCGCCGCCGGTGCCGACGACCAACCCGAGGGCGGCCAGGACGGTGGCGAGGAGCATGGTCAGCCCCCGACCCGACCGCCGGTCGGCGGGCCGAGGCTCGAGTCGGCTGGCAGACGTGGGCTCTCTACGCAAGGCGTTCACGTCGCCAGCGGTGATGGCGGGAAGACATTGGGGGCGCTCCGGTTGGTTGGCGAACAAACAACCGAAGGTCTCTCCCACCCCAGAGGGGCCGCGACCTCCGGGCCCGAAGGCCGTGATGACGTCGATCGCGCGTCGGGATACTCCCCTTCGACATCGACATCGTAGCCCCCCGACGCCCGGGAGGCGGTCCTACCCGCCGTCGTGCACGTCGACCGCGGCCTGGGACGGGGCGCGGCATCGGACCGGCCCTCCTGGGTATCTTCGAGATCGATGGCTGAGACGAAGGGTGACGAGTCCCGTGATGGCGTGACGTTGACCAACCTCGACCAGCCCTTGTTCGAGGGGGCGGAGGCGACCAAGCGCGACCTGGTCGACTACCTGGAGGGGGTCGCCGACCGGATTCTCCCGGTGCTGGAGGACCGGCCCCTGTCGGTCATCCGGGTCCACCGCGGCCAGGAGGCGTTCATGCAGAAGAACGTCCCCAAGTACACCCCGGAGTGGGTCCCGACGGTGAAGATGTGGGCGGAGAGCTCCAAGCGGGAGGTGTCGTACGCCTTGTGCAACGACCGCCGTACCCTGCTGTGGTTCGCCAACCAGCGGGCGATCGAATACCACCCGACGCTCGTGCGGGTCGACCCTCCCGACCGCATGACCCATCTCGTCCTCGACCTCGACCCGCCGGAGGGCGCCGCCGACGCCTTCTCCATGGCCGTCGGCGCGGCCAGGCTCGTCCGCCAGGCCCTCGCCGACCTCGGTCTGGAGGGGGCGGTCAAGACCAGCGGGGCCAAGGGCGTCCATGTGTTCGTGCCCATCGACGACCAGGCGTCGATCGAAGACGCGGCCGCTGCCACCCGGGCCATCGCCGCCCTCGCCGCCGCCCTCGACCCTGATGCGGCGACCACCGAGTTCATGAAGGAAGACCGGGGCGGGAAGGTCTTCGTCGACGCCACCCGAGTGGGCGGAGCGACGGTGGTGGCCGCCTACAGCCCGCGGGTGCGACCCGGCGTGCCGGTTTCCTTCCCCCTGGCCTGGGACGAGATCGACGACGTCAGGCCGGCGGACTTCACCGTGCACACCGCGCTCGAACACCTCGGCTCCGCCGACCCATGGGCGGCGCGGATGCCCGCCCCCCAGCGGTTGCCGGCCGACCTCATCGAGGAGGGCCACGCCATCCCCACGTCCCGGGTGCAGGCCATGCACGAAGGCAAGCGTCGGGTTCGCGCCCGTCGCGACTAGCGCCGGCGCGGGAGCAGAATGTCCCCATGACCGACACCGCCACCGGGGCCGGGACCCCGGACGACCCCTGGATGCTCCGGACCCCGCCGGGCACCTCCGAGTACCAGATGTACCGCGACGACAGTGCCGATCCGGCCGAGCTGGTGTGCGTGGTCGGGACCACGAAGCTCAAATATCTGGCCCGGTGCCTGGACGACGCGCCCGCCATGCTGCGGGAGCATGGTGACTGGATGGAGCTCGGCAGTGCCGACGAGAACAAGCCGGCCAAGGACGGGACGCTCGAGGCGTGGGCCCGGTCGGAGGCCAACCCGGTCGGTGGCTGGTACGGGCTGCGCAAGGGCTACCGGGGACGGTTCGCCATGTACGTACCGCCCCTCCTCGAGCACCTCGGCCTGGTCGAGCTGGAGCACAACCCCCGCAACAACCGGGTGCGGGCCCGATAGGCGTCAACCGCCCCACCGTCGGGGCTGTCAGGCCTGCTCCAGGATCGCCTTCCGTGGGCCAGGTCCGTGCGGTTGGCGGGGCCGAGCAAGATGAACCCATGGCCGACGCCGCGACGGGTGACGAGCCGCTGCCCGCGGGGAGCTTCTCCGCCTGGCTGGCGGGGATGCGGCGGGCTCTGCGGCGGCGGCGACGGGATCGAGGTCCCGTGCGACGGCTGCACCGCCTGCTGCACGTCGTCGCAGTTCGTCCACATCGGCCCCGAGGAGACCGAGACCCTCGCCCGAATCCCCCGCCGCCTGCTGTTCCCGGCGCCGCGGCTGCCCGCCGGCCACGTGCTCATGGGCTACGACGAGAACGGCCACTGCCCCATGCTCGTCGACGGGGCGTGCTCGATCTACGAGCACCGGCCCCGCACCTGCCGCACCTACGACTGCCGGGTCTTCCCTGCCGCCGGGCATCGACGCCGACGACGACAAGCCGGCCATCGTCCGACCGGGCCCGGCGGTGGCGGTTCGACCACCCGGACGAGGTCGACCGGGTCGAGCACGAGGCGGTGCGGGCGGCGGCGGCCTACGTCGCTGCGCGGGAAGATCTCCCGGCGTCGGCGACGCAGCGGGCCGTGCTCGCGGTGCGGCTGTCCGACGTGTTCCTCGACCCGCGACGACGATCCCGTGGCTCGTTCGGCGCTTCTGGCGGCCCGACTGCGGGACCTCAACCGTCGCTGACCACCTCGAACTGGTGACGTTCAGCGCCCTGTGAGGGCTGTTTGCGTCACCAGTTGCGGGGGGAGGGGGTCAGCGGGAGGGTTCGGTGCGGAGGTACTGGACCCGGACGCGGTCGGGTTGGAGCTCGGCCAGGCGGCGGGCCAGGGGCTCTTCGTAGGTGGTGACGAAGATCTGCTCCAGGCCGCCGGCGGTGCTCAGGTGGGCGAGGGTGCTGCCCACCAGCTGCCGCGACACGGGGTCGAGGTGCTCGAGCGGCTCGTCGACCCAGCAGAAGGGCACCGTGGTGGTGGCCAGCAGGGTGGTGAGGCGCATCATGAGCTTGGCCACCGTCTGCTCGCCGGCGCTGAACGCCCCGAACTCGAGCTGGTCGCCGTCGATCACCCGCGACATCTGCCCGTCGGGCAGGACGTGGAGGTTGGGGCGGTCGGGGAAGACGGCCTCCCACCGGCGGTTGACCTCGGCCGCCACCGGCTCCAGCTGCCGCCCGAGGACGGTGGTGATGGTCTGGTTGAGGGCGGACTTGGCCGCCTCCAGCAGGGCCTCGGCCCGGTACTGCTCGGTGAGGGCGCCGGCCGTGGCCAGGTCGGTGCGGATGGTGCCGACGCGGGCCACCGCCGCCTGCTCGGCCAGCTGCGCCTCCCGCAGGCCGCCGACGGCCGCCTCCAGCGCAGCCTGGGCCAGGGCCTCAGCCTGCCACCAGCTCGTCGAAGCCGTCGGCCGGCGGCTCCTCCGGCGGGGTGCCCAGGGCCGCCGCCCGCCGGGCCAGTTGGCGGACGGCGTCGAGGGTGACGATCGGCGTGGGGTCGTCGAGGTCGGCCAGGACGTCGCTCGCCACCTCGACCGCGGTGCGGTGGAGGTGCTCGGCCCGCTCCCGGCTGTCGGCGTCGAGCTCCCGGAGGCACACCGGGCACGACGCCCCCGCTTCCAGCAACGCGGCCAGCGCCGATTCCGCGGCCTCGGCCCGGGCCCGAAGGGCGGCTTGCTGCTGGCGGATGGACTCGACCCGGGCGCCGAGCTCGTCCTCCAGGGTGGCGAGGGTGGCGGCCAGCGGTGCGCCCGCCTCCGGGACGAGGCCGATCGTGGTTGCCTCGTCCCGGAGGCGAGCGTCCCGCTCCCGCCAGGCGGACGCCGCCGCCCGTTGTGTCGCCGCCGCCCGGGCCTGGTCGAGGGCGGCCCGCACCTCGCCGTGGGCCGTCCTGGCCACGTCCACCGTCTCGGCCGCTGCCGCCACCCGCTGGGTGAGATCGGCCAGCTCGGCCGCCGCCTCCTGCAGCTGCTGCTCGGTGGCCGACAGCTCGGCCCGGGACGCCTTGAGCCCCTTCGACAGCTGGCTGAGCACGGGCTCGATCTCGGCCACCGCCCGCTGCAGGTCGTCGAGGGAGTAGGCCCGGCACAGGTGGGTGCGGAGGTTGGGCTCCTCCGCGTCCCGCCGGAGGTCCTCGGTGAGGAAGGCGGTGCGGGACACGAACCGGGGGTCGGCCGACCACGAGTCCTCGAGCAGGCGGATGGCCTCGGCCTCGTCCACCGGCTGGCCGTCGAGGGTGGCCGACATGTCGGTGGTGAGGCGGGCGCCCTTGGCTCGGAGGGAGCGGGCGACCACCAGCTGGCCGCCGGCGACATCGATGGTGACGGCGGCGGTGGCCTCCTTGTGGCCGTGGCGGATCATCGACGCCCGGTGCTCGACGTGGCCCGCAGCCAGCACCCACCGCACCGCTTCCAGCAGCGAGCTCTTGCCGACGCCGTTGGGGGCAACGAGGAAGGTGGTGCCAGGGAGGACGTCGATGTCGAGGTTGCGGTAGGCCCGCCAGTTCTCGAGCGAGATGTGGGTGATCACAACAACGAGGTCACAGCTCGAGCAGGTCCTGGACGATCGACGGCTCGGGGCCGAAGGCGTGGGCGAGGGCCGCGGCCAGGCCCGCCTCGGCGTCGGCGATCGACTCGTAGCCCCGCCGCTTGGGGAGAATCTTGAACCTCGGCGCCTGGCGCACCGCTTCGGCCACGGCCGCGCCGGCTGCCTCCCGCAGGATGTCGTCGACATCGACCCGGGTGACGGGCCCTCTCGATGGGGGGGCCGCCAGCCGGGTGCCGGAGCTGCGATCGAGGAACTTGGCGATGGCGTCGAAGGGGGCGAGGCCGGAGATGAGGGGCCGGGGGGCGGAGTGAGTGCCGGAGGGGGCGTCGATGCCGTAGTTGAGCGACGACGAGTCGAAGGTGTCGGCGGTGTCGCTCAGCGTGCCGGCGAGAACGACCACGGCGGTGGCGTTGAAGCGGGTGAGGACGGCGCGGGCGGCGTCGAAGTCGGCGTCGTCGGCCAGCCCGTGGGGGGTGTCGAACACCACCAGGACGATCCCCACCTCGTCGACGACCGCGATGGGGTGCCACCCGGCCTGGTGGGCGAGGAGGGCGTCGCCCCAGTCGTACAGGGGACGGACCGTGCACAGTCGGCCCCGGAACGCCCGCAGGTCGCCGATCAGGGTGGAGCGGACGTCGGTCTCGGCGGCGGCGGCGTCGGTGTCGGCGGCGTCGGCCTGGAGGGTGGACGGCGGCTGGTCGAGCGAGGCGAGGCGGTCGGCGAGGTGCTGGCGGACCTCGATCCGGGGGTCGGAGTCGTCGACGATGGCGGGGCCGCGACGGACGCCGGTGCCTTCGATCCGGCCCACCCGCTCCACCAGCACGGAGCCGGGCACCTCCGTCGCCAGTCCGGCATAGACGGCCACCGGCCCGAGCCCGAAGCCCATGGCGTCGACGACCAGGGTCTCGTCGTCGGCCGCCTCCACGTCGAACGTGACCGGGGCGATCGAAACCCGGCCGCCCTCCGCCCGCAGGACGAGAACTAGCAGCAGCCGGTCGTCGGAGCCGGCCAGCCACAGCTCGTCGACCGCCGGCTGACGGTCGGGATCGTCGGGACCGCCGCCCGGCCGGGGGAACGTGAGCGTCGGGAGGGGCCGGTCGAGGTGGAGCGCAGCCGGGGTCGCCTGGCGGAGGCGGCCCAGCCGGGCCCGGCACACCAGGCAGTCGGCGAGGTGGGCCTCCACCAGGGCCGTCGCGGGACCGTCGAGGACGCCATCGGCCAGGTCGGCCAGGTCGACGTCGAGGGGGTGTGCCGGTCCGAAAACGCTCATCGCGCGAGCACTACGGCGGATCCGGCGGCGTTGTCCACCGAGTCGGCCCACTTCCGGCTCAACTCCATCACCAGCAGGGCCACGCCCTCGGCGTCGTCGTCGTCGATCAGCTCCAGGCGCAGGATCGCCGCCGCCCGGTTGCGGATGACGTGGCATTGCGACGGGCTGGCCCCCAGCACGGGAGCAAGGTGGCGGACGGTGAGCTCGGGATAGGCGACGGCGAGCCGCTCGCGGTCGTCGAGCTGAGCCACAACCTCCACCGCCCGACTCTTCCGGAGAGCCTCGTCGGCCGTGCTGTCGGTGCCGGGCGCCGCCGCCTGGCCGCCGGCCGCACCGCCCCCGTCGAGCGCCGCCACCTCCAGGGAGAGCGGCGCCTGCCCGACGCCGAGGCGGTGGCCGATGGCCCGGGCCAGGGAGCGGGGGGTGAGCGAGCCCCCGGCGGCGTCGAGGAGCGCTTCGCACAGGGCGACGATGGTGGTGCGGTCGGCCACCGGAGCCGCCCGATGGGCCTCGTGCCCCCACGCGGGCACGACCACCGTCATCCCGGAGATGGCCCGGGCCAGCGTCTCGGGGTCGTCGACCCCCGGGGCCACGTCGTCGTCGTCGGACTCGCCGCCCGCCCCCGCCCCCGCCCCCGCCCGTGCCCACCGGTCGCCGACCAACCGGAACCCGGGCTCACCCCGGAGGACGTCGTTGATCCGCACCACCAGCTTGCCGATCGGCGTGCGCCGGCCGATGTCGGCCAGAAAGTTGCGGACCGTTCCCTGGAGCCGGGCCCGGAGGGCGTCGGCGGTGGCGCAGTGGACGGCGAGGTCGATCAGGCGGCGGGGCGTCTGGGCGTCGGCCATGAACTCGGAGGCGGTCGACCAGATGGCGTCGGCGTCCCACCGCCCGTGGCCCTCGGGCGGGGGGAAGTTGCGGGCCACCGCCACCGCCCGGATCGTCCGCTGCAGCTCGGCGGTGAAGGCGGGGCCCGCCCGTCCCTCGCGCAGCTCCTGCACTGCGCCTCCGAGCAGGGTCACGGGGCCTTTCTACGTCGGATCGGCGGCCGCCGTCCGCCGCCGGCGGCCGTTCCCACGATCAGTCGGCGATCGAGCGCCGGTAGGCCCGCATGGCCAGCGGGGCGCACAGGGCCACGATCACGACCATCCAGATCACCGAGTAGGCGAGGGGGTGGGCGATCGACCACGGGTCGCCCGGCGCCGGGGCCGCCGTCGGGTTGCCGAACTGGATGCGCACCGCATTGGACAGGGTGGTGACCGGGTTCCACTCGGCGATGGTGCGGAGCACCCCCGGCATCGACTCGGTGGGCACGAAGGTGCTGGCGATGAACGTGATCGGGAAGATGATGGCGAAGCCGATCCCCTGCACCGCCTCCGGCGTGGACACGAAGCTCCCGATGAGGACACCGACCCAGATCATGGCCAGCGCGAAGCCGATGAGCAGGGCGTAGCCCACCACCGCGTCGGCCAGACCAGACCGGATGCGCCAGCCGATGAGCAGGCCGCACAGCGACATGAGGGTGATCGGGATGATCGACTTGATCAGGTTGGCGATGGCATGGCCGCCGAGCACCGCCCCCTGGGAGATGGGCAGGGCCCGGAAGCGGTCGACCGCCTTGTTGGTGCGGTCGAAGGCGATCGACATGCCCACGCCCATGGCGATGAACACGATCGTCTGGGCGAAGATCCCGCCCATCAGGAACTCCCGGTAGCTGCCGCCGCCGGGGACGTCGATGGCCCCGCCGAACACGTAGGCGAACAGGAGCACGAACATGATGGGCTGGATGGTGGCGTCGGCCAAGGCCTGGGGTTGGCGCTTCATGTGGATCAGGCCCCGGCGGGCGATGACCCAGGCGTCGTGGAGGACGCCCTTGGCCTCGGGGAGGTCGTCGTGGGCGGGCGTGGCGTCGATGGTGGACGGGGCCGCCGTCCCGAACGATGTGGTGGTGATGGTCATGACGCCTCCTCGGCGATCTCGGTCTCTTCGTCGCTGGAATAGCCATCGTCGTGGGCGGGGGAACCGGTGAGGGTGAGGAACACCTCGTCGAGCGTGGGCTGGCCCAGGCTGAGGTCGTCGACCCCGATGTGGGACCGGAGCAGCGCCTGGGCGACCAGGACCACCGTCTCCACCCCCCGACCGGTGGGGCCGGTGACGGTGCGGGCGGCGGTGTCGACCACCACGTCGAAGCCGGTGACGTCGTCGACGATGCGGGCCGCCTCGTCGAGGCGGTCGGGATCGCTGACCACCACCCGGACCTGGTCGCCGCCCACGGTGCGCTTGAGGGTGCGGGCGTCGCCCCGGGCGATGACCTTGCCGTGGTCGATGACGACGATGTCGTCGGCCAGGCGCTCGGCCTCGTCGAGGTACTGGGTGGTGAGCACGACGGTGGCGCCCCGGTCGACGAGGGTGTCGATCACGGCCCACAGCTCGGCCCGGGCCCGGGGGTCGAGGCCGGTGGTGGGCTCGTCGAGGAAGAGGACGCTGGGGCGGGACATGAGGGTGGCGGCCAGGTCGAGCCGGCGCCGCATCCCGCCCGAGTAGCCCGACACGACCCGGTCGGCGGCCTCGGTGAGGGAGAAGTCGTCGAGCAGGACGCGGGCCCGCTCGGCCGACTCCTTGCGGTTGAGCTGGTGCAGCTGGCCCAACATGACCAGGTTCTCCCGGCCGGTGAGGAGGGGGTCGACGGTGGCGTCCTGGGCGGCCAGGCCGATCCGGCGGCGGACCTCGTTGGCCTGACGGCGGACGTCGAAGCCGGCGACGATGGCGGTGCCCTCGTCGGCCTGGGTGAGGGTGGCGAGGATGCGCACGGCCGTCGTCTTGCCCGCCCCGTTGGGGCCGAGCACGGCGGTGACGGTGCCGACCGGGACCTGCAGGTCGATGCCGTCGAGGGCGACGGTGTCGCCGTAGCGCTTGACCAGGCCCTTGGCGTCGACTGCGTAGGTGACGTCGGTCGCCGGTGCCGCTTGGCGGGAGCGCCGCTCGATCAGTCCGGTGTTGTTCTCAGACACGGTGATGTCCCTTCGCGGATCGGGTTGGGGTGGTGTTTCCTGAAGCTCACTTGAGGTCAAGCCATCGATGGGGGACGTGGCCGAGGTTCGGGGCCCGTCTCCCCCCACGTACGTCGGACGGGTCGAGGATGTCCTTCGTTCCCGACCCTTGGGCTGATGTTTCGCCGCCACCTGGTCATCATGCGCCTCTGAACCGGTCATCCACTGTCCGGTTTGACGGGTCTTCTCGGCGGCCATGCAGGTACGACGACGGCCGCGCCGGCAACTCATCGGCGCCGCCCGAGAAGTGGTCGCGTGCGCGCCGGTGGGCGCGTCGAGTCAGCGGGCCGGGGTCTTGAAGGGTTGGTTCCTTGCCCGTCTGGTGAGACCTTCCCCATGGCCAGCGTGTTCAGGGAAGTCGTGATCGATTGCCGGGAGCCGGCGGTGGTGGGCAAGTTCTGGGCCGACGTGCTCGGTTGGCCCTTGAACGACGACGACGACGACGGCACGTGCTGGCTGTCGTCGACGGGCGAGCCGTGGGCGCCTCCGCCGTTGCTCGTCTTCGTGCCCGTGCCCGAGGAGAAGACGGTGAAGAACCGGATCCACATCGACGTCAACCCGTCCGGCTGCGACCAGGCCGAGGAGCTGGAGCGGCTGCTCGCCCTCGGCGCCCGTCGAGTCGACGTCGGCCAGGGCGATCAGCCGTGGGTCGTGCTGGCCGACCCCGAGGACAACGAGTTCTGCCTCCTCGGCCGGAGGGTCGACGTCCAGACCTAGCCGGCGATGACTTCGGCGGCGCCCCGTCGTCGTACGGGTGTGCTTCCGGGAAACGTGGCTGCCGTGGTGGTCCTGGCGCGGGACGGCGTCGAGATCGTCAGCTGGCCGCTGGAGGTGGACGGCCGGGTCGACCTGGGCGTCGTCGACGATCTGGCCCGGCTGCAGCTGGCCGCCCGCCGCCTGGGCTGCTCCATCAAGCTGCGGGACGCGTGCGGCGAGCTGACCGCCCTGCTCGCCTTCCTGGGCCTGGCCCGGGCGATCGCGGGCTCACCCGACGGGTTCCTACAGGTGGTCGGGGAGGCCGAAGGCGCCGAAGAGGGTGGTGTCGAGGAAGTTGTGGTGCCCGACGATCCGGTCGCCTGAGATCTCGATGACCTGGATCGACCACGGGTGCAGGGAACCGTCGGGACCCGGCTTGTAGGACCCGAACCCGGCGTGGCCGTTGGCCGCCACCGGGATCAGGCGGGAACCCTGGCAGCCGATGCCGTTGCCCAGGAACCACTTGCCCATCTCCACCGGGCCCCGCAGCCAGAAGTCGTAGGGCGGCATCGACATGATGGCGTCGTCGTGGAGGAGCCTGACCAGGGCGGTGATGTCGTAGCGCTCGAAGGCGTCGACGTAGCGGGCGAGCAGCTCCTGCTGGTCGGGGCTGACCACCTCCGGCTCGGGCGACCCGTCGTTGCGGGCGGCCAGGGTGGCCCGGGCCCGCTGGAGGGCGCTGTTCACCGACGCCACCGACGTGTCGAGCAGCTCGGCCACCTCGGACGCCTGCCAGCGCAACACCTCGCGGAGGATGAGCACCGCCCGCTGCCGGGCGGGTAAGGCCTGGAGGGCGGTGACGAAGGCGAGCTTGATCGACTCCCTCGCCTCGGCCACCTCGGCCGGGTCGCCGTCGGTGGGGATCACCCGGCCGTCGGGGATGGGCTCCAGCCATGCGTGCTCGGGCCGTTTGGCGCCGGTGAAGGCGTCGGCCGGCGACGAGGGGCCGAGGTCCATGGCCAGGGCCCGTCGCTGGCGGCCCCGGAGCATGTCGAGGCAGACGTTGGTTGCGATCCGGTACAGCCACGAGCGCATCGCCGAGCGACCCTCGAAGCTGTCGATCCCCTTCCACGCCCGCACCATGGTCTCCTGGACGGCGTCGTCGGCTTCGAAGTTGGAGCCGAGCATCCGGTAGCAGTACCCGGTGAGCTCCCGCCGGTACTGCTCCAGGTCGTCTTCCAGCCGGATCCCGCTACGAACGGCCATGGACCCCGATTCTACGGCCATGTGAGCTTCTTGCACCAACTTTGGACGTCCCGGCCGGCCGGAACTCATCGCAGGCGCGTCTGGACCTCGCCCAGGAGGTGGACCATGGCCACGTCGTCGTTGGTCTGGTGCTGGAGCATGACCCGCTGCACGCCCGCCTGCTCGAGCCGGCCGAGCTGCTCAAGTGCCTCGTCGACGGTGCCCACGATCCACTCGGGCCGCTTGTCGGCGAGCCAGTCGTGCTCGGTTCCCTCGGCCCGGTGGCGGTCCATGGTGTGTCGGGTGCGTTGGCGGAGGTCGTCGGCGTCGGCACCGATGACGCACCCGGTCATGACGGAGAAGGTGGCGGTGGCGGGGTCGCGTCCCGCCCCCCGCCAGGCGTCGTCCACCTTCTGGCGGCGCTCCCGGGCGACCTCGGGGGACGGGAAGACGGTGTTGTACTCGTCGGCCCACCGGGCGGCGAGGGCGATGCTGCGACGGCCGCCGCTGCCACCGACGATGAGGTTGGGGTGGGGTTGGTGCACCGGCTTGGGACGGGCGTCGCACGCTTCGAGTTGGTAGTGGCGACCGTGGAAGTCGAACGGGCCCGCGTCCCACGAGCGGTGGATGATCTCGATCTGCTCCTCGAGCACGTCGTGACGGGTCGTCGCGGGCGGGAAGGGGAAGCCGTAGGCCACGTGCTCGGGCTCGTGCCAACCGGCGCCGATGCCGAGCTCGACCCGTCCGTTCGGAAATGTGGTCGGCCGTGACCACCATCTTGGCCAGCACCGACGGGTGGCGGAAGGTGGCGGGCGAGACGAGGGTGCCGAGCTGGATGCGCTCGGTGACGGCGGCCAGGGCGCCGATGGTCGCCCACGCGTCGAGGGCTCCTCGCTCCGGACGTCCCTGGACGGTGAGGTAGTGGTCGGACCTGAACAGCCCTTCGAGCCCGGCCTCCTCGCAGGCGTTGGCGAGGGCGACCCACTCCGGCCAGGTGACGTCCTCCTGGCCCTCGACCATCAAGCAGATGCGCACAGGAAAGAGTCTTGCGTACGAACATATGTTCGTGTAAGGTAGAGGTACTTCCCCCTTGGTCATGCCCTCGTCGTTCGAGGAGCGTGCGATGGACGTGGTGCGGGGGTTGTCGACGGCGATCGACGCGCTGGGCGCGGCCGATCCGTCGACGCTGGCCGACGGCGAGAGCATCGTGGCCTTGCACCGGGAGGCGGCCCGGCTGCTGGCGGTGCTGACCCGGGCCACGGCCGCCTACGACGCCGGCGGTTCCTGGGCCGCCGACGGGGCCCGGTCCTCGGCCGCGTGGGTGGCGGCCAAGTGCGGCCTGCCCCTGTCGACGGCCCGGCGCCGGGTCCGGCTGGGTCGTGACCTGCGGTCGATGCCGGCCACGGAGGCGGCGTGGCTGGCGGGCGACATCGGCGAGGCCCAGGTCAGCCACCTGGCCGAGGCCCGCACCGACGCCACCGCGGAGTGCTTCGCGCGGGACGAGGAGATGCTGGTCGGCCAGGCCAAGGAGCTTGCCCCACCGCCACTTCCTGCGGGCGCTGGCCTACTGGTCCCAGCACGCCGATCCCGACGGGGTCGAGGACAAGGCCGCGGCCGCAGCACCGGGCCCGGCGGGTGCACCTGTCGTGCGGCTTCGAGGGCAAGCTGGTTCCTCGACGGCGTCCTCGACCCCATCTCGGGCGACATCGTGAGCCGGGCCCTGAAGGCGATCGAGGAGGAGCTGTTCGCCGCCGACTGGGCCGAGGCCAAGTCCCGGGTGGGAGAGGGGGTGTGCGGAGGCAGACCTGTCCCGTAGTCCCGCCCAACGAAGGGCCGACGCCCTGGTGGAGATGGCCCGCAAGGCGATGGCCGTTCCCGCCGGCTCCCGCCTGCCCGAGCCGCTGTTCACCGTGCTGGTGGGCTACGAGACGTTCAAGGGACGGATCTGCGAGCTGGCCAGCGGCCGGGTGGTGTCGCCCGGGTTCGTTGGTGGCGTGGCTGGACGAGGCGTGGGTGGAGCGGGTCGTCTTCGACGGCGCCCGACCGGGTCATGAACGTCTCCCCCCGGCGGCGCATCTTCACCGGCGCCACCCGCCGGTCGGTCGAGGTCAGGGACCGGGAGTGCTTCCACCCCCTGTGCGACGCCACCGTCGAGGACTGCGAGGTCGACCACGTCGAGCCGTGGTCCGTGGGCGGCCTCACCGTCGACGAGAACGGCCGCCTGGCCTGCGCCTTCCACAACCGCCTCCGCCACCAGCCCCGACCCCCGCCCCCGCCATGAGTAGACGTAGGGGCGGGATCCACTTCCGAGAGGGCCATCGAACGCGGACCGCGCCGGGCCGACGGCGGTCCGCCGCAGGTTGGCTGGTGCCCAGCCGAGCGGGCCCGGCTGGAGCGGGCGCGGAGGCCAACCTCGGCCCCCGGTCGAGAGCGGCGCGTCTCGTGGGAGCCATCGGCGGGCGTCCACTGCCCGACATTTCCCGTCGGACTTCCAGCGGTATGAGCCACGAGAACGGGCGGTCTCCGAGTGGCGGTTTCGCCGAGCTGGGCTCAGATGCCGGGGAAGACGCGGCGGAGGTCGTCGAGGGTGGGCCCGTCGCCGGTGATGGTGACCGTCCGCGGGGGTGTGCTCGGGGCGGAGACGGCCGTAGATCAGGCGGAGCCAGGACTCGGCCGGGAGGTGGAGGGTCGCGTCCGGGTCCGGCGGCCCGTCGGTGGTCGAGCGACACCGCGTCGGCGATGGTGAGGCCGTAGGACCGCGGCGGGTCGGTCGTCTCCACCGCCAGGGTGGCGGGTCGTCCCGCCAAGCGGTCGGCCTTGCCGATGTAGGCGAGGAAGTCGCCCGAGTGGTCGATCATGAGGTCGACCGCGGCCGGGTGGAGGGTGGCCGTCGGGTCGAACGCCACCCGCACGTCCCAGCCGTGGTGGGTGATCTCGCTCGTCCGCAGCCGGACCAGGGTGGCGACGTCGACCGGCTCGGGGAAGAACGGCAGCTTGATCCGCAGGTCGGCCCGGGTGGCGGCGTCGAGGGCCTCGTAGCGGGCCACCAGGGCCTCGCCCCGTTCGAGGAACCCGGCCGCCTTGGCCGCGTTGTCGAGCCCGTTCCAGCGGTCCCAGACGGGTTGGTTGAAGTCGGACCCCGGCCCGTCCGCGCCGTCGAGGGCGGCGACGAGGGTGGCAACCGCGATCTCGGACCCGCTGCCCAGGTGACCGAGCGCCTGGGCCACGTCCCAGTCGGAACAGGCCGACTGCCGGGCCAGATCATCGGCGTCGAGTCGCCGGACGAGGTCGGCCAGTTGGTCGTGGGCCTGGCGGAGGGCCGAGATCCAGTTGTCGGCCGCGGTGGGAGTCGTCACCCGCCAGACGATTCCACAGACCCGAGGGTTACCCTGACGCCATGAACGTCGAGCTCCGCCACAGTCCGTCCTTCGCCGCCGCCCGCGTCATCCTCGAGCCGGGCGAGAAGCTCCGCACCGAATCGGGGGCGATGATGGCCACGTCCTCGGGGGTGTCGGTCGAGTCCAACACCCAGGGCGGCCTGATGAAGGGTTTGAAGCGCTCGGCCCTGGGCGGCGAGAGCCTGTTCGTCACCATCTACACCGCTCCCGCTGGCGGCGGGTGGGTCGACGTGGCCCACCACCTGCCGGGCGACATCATCGTGGCCGACGTCGCCCCCGACCAGCCCGTCCTCATCACCCGGGGCTGCTGGCTGGCCTCGGCCGCCACCGTCGAGCTCGACACCAAGTGGGGCGGGTTCAAGAACCTGTTCGGCGGCGAGGGCGGCTTCCTCGTCCACGCTTCCGGCCAGGGCAAGGCGCTCATCGCCTGCTACGGCGCCCTCGACACCATCCACCTGGCCGACGGTGAGGGGATCACCATCGACACCGGTCACGTGGTGGCGTTCAGCCCCCAGGTCCGGAGCCAGATGCGCAAGGTGGCCACGGGCATGATGGCCACCCTGAAGTCGGGCGAGGGCTTCGTGTTCGACTTCATCGGCCCCGGCTGGGTGATGACCCAGACCCGCAACCCGAGCGCGCTGCAGGCCTGGATCCGCTCGATCATGCCCGGCCAGACGGGCGGCGCGGCCGGCGCCGCGGGCATGCTCGGCGGGATCCTCGGCGGGGGCCGCTGACCCGGGAGGTCATACCTCCGCCTTCAAACCGCACGCAGGGCGTCGGTGGGGGACAGGCGGGCCGCCCGCATGGCGGGGTAGAGGCCGGCGACGGCGCCGATGACCACCGCCGCTCCCACCGCGGCCCCCAGGGCCGCCACCGGCACGACCACCGTCCACGACCGGGACGTGGCGTAGGCGGCCGTCACCGCCGCTCCCAGGGCGGCGCCGCCGACACCGCCCAGGAGGGAGAGCAGCAGCGATTCGGACAGGAACTGCAGTCGCACCTGACCGCGGGTCGCGCCCAGCGCCCGCCGGAGCCCGATCTCCGACCGTCGCTCCAGCACCGAGATCACCATCACGTTGGCGATGCCGACCCCGCCCACCAGCAGCGCCACCGCCCCCAGCCCGAGGAACAGGGCGGTGAAGGCGTCGTCGGTCGCAGCCTTGGCCGCCAGCGCGTCGGACGGGCGGCTGACCCGGACCTCCTCCGGGTTGGCCGGGTTGGCGGTGGCCGGCAGCACCGCCCGCACCGCCTCCACCGACGCGTCCGCCGACCGGGTGTAGATGGTGGACGGGTTGCCGCTGAAGCCCAGGAGCGACTCCGCCGCCCCGAACCCCACCAGTGCGGCCCGGTCGATCTCCGGCGCCAACGGCACCGGGTCGAGGACACCGACCACCGTGAACCACTGCCCGCCCAGGTAGACCAGCACCGACGGGTCGGCGGTCACGATCCCGAGCCGCTCCGCCGCCACCGCCCCCAGCACCACCGCCGGGTAGCGCTCGGTGGCCGCGTCGAGGAAGCGTCCCGACCGCACCGTGCCCTTCAGCACGGCCAGGAGGTCGGTGCGGGCCGCCTTCACGGTGATGCCGCCCGTCTCCGACTCGGGGATGAGGTCGGTCCGGCGGACGGACGCGGACACGTTCCCGGTGGCGCTCACCGACTCCACCGGCCCGATGCGCCCGATCATCCCCACCGACTCCTCGGGCAGGGCCGCGTCCTCGCCGAACAGGGTCTGGCCGGGGGTGACGGTGAGGAGGTTGGTGCCGAGCCGGTCGAGTTGGGCCAGGAGGTCGGCCCGGCTGGAGGCCGAGATCCCCAGCACCGACACCATGGCCGCGATGCCGAGGGCGATCCCCAGGCCGGACAGCCCGGTGCGCAGGCGGCGGGTGCGCAGGCCGACGCTGCCCACCCGGAGCACGTCGGCCGGCGCCATCCGGGCCGGGACGAGCGGCGCCGGGGCCAAGGTGGCGGTCACACCCGCACCTCCCGCCGGACCCGCCCGTCGAGGATCTCCACCGTCCGGGGCAGGGCCGCGGCCCGTTCCCGGTCGTGGGTGACGACGATCACGGTGGTGCCGTCCCGGTTGAGCTCGGCCAGCACCGCGAACACCTCGTCGCTCGACCGGCTGTCGAGGTTGCCGGTGGGTTCGTCGGCCAGGACGAGCGCGGGACGGGCCACCACCGCCCGGGCGATGGCCACCCGCTGGCGCTCCCCGCCCGACAGCTGCGCCGGCCGGTGGTGCAGACGGTGCCCGAGCCCGACCCGGTCCAGGGCCGCCTCGGCCCGCCGCCGGCGCTCCCGGGCCGCCACCCCGTGGTAGAGGAGGCCCTGGGCCACGTTGTCGACCGCCGTCATCCCGTCCAGCAGGAAGAACTGCTGGAAGACGAAGCCGATGGTGCGGGCCCGGAGGGCGGACAGGGCCCGGTCGGAGAGCCGGTCGACGTCGTGCCCGGCGATGCGGACGATGCCGTCCGACGGCCGGTCGAGGGTGCCGACGAGGTGGAGGAGCGTCGACTTCCCCGAGCCCGACGGGCCCACGATCGCCACCAGCTCGCCGGCGGCGATGTCGAGGTCGATGCCCCGCAGCACCTCCACCGGCGGCGCTCCCGGGTAACGCCGGGCGACGCCCCGCAGCTCCACGACGAGTGGGGTCATGGGGCCGGAACCTCCACCGCGATGCCCTCGGCCAGGCCGGCGCCGCTGACCTCGACCATCCCCCGGGAGAACAGGCCGGTCTCCACCACCACGATCCGCCCGCCGGGGGTACCGTCCACCACCCGCACGCCGTAGCCGCCCTCGGCCAGGGCCAGCAGGGCGTTCACCGGCACCGCCAGCACGTCCTCCCGCCGGGCGGTGGTGATCCCCACCTTCACCGGGGCCTGGTCGAGCGCCCCGGTGGCGGACGGGTCGTCGGGCGTAACCGTCACCTCGACGACCCGTCGCCCGTCGCCCTGGCCCACGGTGCGGGCGACCGTGCCCACCGCCGACACCGTCCCCGGGGTGGTGGCGCCGGTGGGCAGCTTGACCTCGACCGGGTCGCCGACCTTCACCAACGACTGCTTGGTCGCGTCCAGGTCGACCTTCACCACCCGGCTGGTAGACGTGCCGGTGAGGACCGGTGAACCGGGCGGGGCCGACCCGCCCACCGCCGCCTCCACCTTCGCCACCCGGAGGGCGCCGGGGAGGAAGACCGCCTGGCCCAGCTCGACCACGCCCGATTGCTCGACGCCCATCGCCTTCTGCCAGCGCTTCACGGCGGTGGTGGTGGCGGCGGTGAACTTGCCGTCGACCAGCATCTCCGACTCGGTGGCGTGGCCCAGGGCGACCAGGTTCTGCTCGAGCTGGAGGGTGTCGTCGCCGTCGACGTTCTCCGCCAGCCGGCGCCAGGCGGGCAGGTCGCCGTAGAGCAGGGGGACGGGCCGGTTGGCGACGGAGTACAGGGTCTGGCCCCGCTCCACCACCGTGCCCACCTGGGCGACGGACGTCACCGTGCCCTGGGCCTGGTTGAGCACGGCCATCTCCCCGTCGAAGCCGAGGGTGCCGTCGACCTCGGTGCGGGCGACGAGGTCCTGGCGGGTGACCTCGGCCGTCGATGTCGCGGGGCCGGCGGTGGCCCCGTCGGCCGACGCGCCGTCGCCCCCCGACCGGGACACGGCCACCACGCCGGCGGTGGCCAGCAGCCCGGCGACCACCGCCAACACCGCCACCTTCCGGCCCCGGCCCCGGCCCCGCCGCGGTCCCGGCCCTGGCCGCGGTCCCGGTCCCGGCTCCGCATCCGCCCCTTTTCGGGCGGCGGCTCCGGGTTCCACCGGGCCTGGCCGTCGAACGTGGCCGGCGGGTACTCGTCGACCGTCGTACCCCGCCGGCTCACGACCGCACCGCCCCCGACGTGATCGAGCGGACCTCGCCCGGCCCGCCTTCCCCGCCGGGCCCGAACATCCCCCCGCACGCCTTCTGGGCGTCCTGGAACGTCTGCGATCCCGGGTCGATGCCGCCGTCCGCGCCGCCGCCGATCCGGACGCTGAACCCACCGCCGCCGCCGGAGAAGTCGGGGTCGGGCATGTCGACGCCGTGTTCCCGCATGCACTTGGCGAACTTGAGGGCCCGGTCCTGGGCCTCGGCGTCCATCGGCGGACCGCCGTCCTGGATGAGGTCGTCGAGGATGTGGCGGCAGGCTTCGTCGGCCGCCTTGAACTCCTCCGGCAGGCCTTCGCCGTCGATGCCTAGGCCGCCGGTGGTTGGGCCCGCGGTGGCCTCCCCGCCGGCGGCCGAGACGTCGGAGGGCCCGACCATGATGAAGCCGCCGCCGTCGGGACCCGTCTGGGGGTCGGGCATGTCGACCCCGTGCTCCCGCATGCACTTGGCGAACTCGAGCCCCGCCTTCTCCCTGTCCGCCTTCTGGGTGGCTTCGTCGGGGGCGTTGGTCTTCACCCCGTCCGTCCCGTTGGCCGACGCGACCTGGGCGTCGGCGGTCGGCGAGCTCCCGCAGCCGGCCGCGCCCAGGGTCACGGCGAGGGCCAGGGCCATGGCGGGCGGCACCAGCAGGCGCCGGCCCCTCCGGTGTCGTCTCACGGCGAATCCTCCTGGCCCGGCGGACGGTCGCCGCCCAGGGCCGGGGCCAGTTGACGAAATCGGCCCTATCGACGCCGTAAACCCCGATGGTTATGCCAGCGTTACCTGGGGGGGCGCACCATGGAGGCTCGATGCGTGTGCTGGTAGTGGAGGACGAGACGGTCCTGGCCGACGCCATCGCCCGCGGCCTGCGCCGGGAGGCGATGGCGGTCGACGTGGTCCACGACGGGGAGGCGGCCCTCGATCGGATCGCGATCAACCGCTACGACGTGGTCGTGCTCGACCGCGACCTCCCCTTGGTCCACGGCGACGACGTGTGCCGCCGCGTCACCGCCAGCCCCGACGGCCGCCGGGACGGGCCCCGGATCCTCATGCTGACCGCATCCGGGGGTGTCGACGACCGGGTCGACGGGCTCACCCTGGGCGCCGACGACTACCTGCCCAAGCCCTTCGCCTTCACCGAGCTGGTGGCCCGGGTCCGGGCCCTCGCCCGCCGGTCCCGGCCCGCCCTGCCGCCCGTGATCGTCCGGCGGGGCGTCACCGTGGATTCCGCCCGCCGGGTGGCGTCGCGCGACGGCCACTTCCTCCGCCTCACCAACAAGGAGCTGGCCGTGCTCGAGGTCCTGCTCACCGCCGACGGGGCCGTCGTCAGCGCCGAGGAGCTGCTCGAGCGGGCGTGGGACGAACACGCCGACCCCTTCACCAACGCGGTCCGGGTCACGATGGTCAAGCTCCGCCGCAAGCTGGGCAACCCGCCTCTGGTGGAGACGGTGGCCGGTGCCGGGTACCGGATCTCATGAGGTTCCAACCCACCATCCGCCTGCGCCTGACCCTGCTCTACGGCGCCTTGTTCCTCGCCGCCGGGGCCGTGCTCCTCACCCTCAACTACGCCCTCGTCCGGCGGGGGCTCGAGCGCCAGTCGGCGCCGATAGGGATGACCGTCGACGCCCCTTTCTCGGGGACGGCCACCTTCTCGCCCGACGCCAACGTCCGGTTCGTCCGCCCCGCACCCCGGCTCGTCACCGCCGACGGGCGACCCATCGAGGACGTCCTCCTCGCCTACCAGGACCGGGTGAGCGACACCGCCCTCCACGAGCTGGTGGTGCAGTCGATCGTCGCCCTGGGGCTGATGGCGCTGGCCTCGGTCGGCCTCGGATGGGCGGTGGCCGGTCGGGCCCTCGCCCCCCTCACCCGGGTCACGGCCACCGCCCGGAAGCTGTCGCAGGACAACCTCCACGAGCGCCTCGCCCTCCGCGGGCCCAACGACGAGCTGAAGGAGCTGGCCGACACCTTCGACGCCATGCTGGCCCGGCTGGAGTCGGCCTTCGACAGCCAACGCCGGTTCGTGGCCAACGCGTCCCACGAGCTGCGCACCCCGTTGGCGATCCAACGGACCCTGGTCGACGTCGCCCTGGCCGACCCCGACACGTCGCCCGACGACCTGCGGGTGATGGCCGCCGCCCTGCGGGACGCGGTCGACCGCAGCGAGCGCCTCATCGACGGACTGCTGGTGCTGGCCCGGAGCGAGCAGGGGGCGACCGCCTCGGAGGAGGTCGACCTGGCCGGCACCGCCGCCGTCGCCCTCGACCAGTCGGCCGCCGACGCCGCCGCCGCCGACCTGCGGGTGGAGCGGGCGTTGGCCCCCGCCATGGTCACCGGCAGCCGGGTCCTGGTCGAGCGGCTGGTCGGCAACCTGGTGCAGAACGCGGTGCGCCACAACGTCGCCGGCGGGTGGGTGAAGGTCGAGACCGGCCCCGGCGGCCGGCTCCGGGTCACCAACTCCGGCCCCGTCATCGCCGCCGACCAGGTCGAGAACCTTTTCGAACCTTTCCGCCGACTGGCCCCCGACCGACTGGCCCCCGACCGGGTGGACTCGGTCCGGGGCGTGGGACTCGGCCTCTCCATCGTGCGGTCGGTGGCCACTGCCCACGGGGGCGAAGTCCGCGCCCTCGCCCGGCCCCAAGGCGGCCTCGACGTCACCGTCTCCCTCCCCGCCGTCCCCCCCCGCCCGCCTCCCCGCCAACTCCCGTCGCCGTCACCGGCTAGAAGGCGGAGGCGGACCGAGCGGCGACGGAAAAGCGTCAGGCCGCCGGGGGGAGGCCGGCGAGCACCCGCTCGTAGAGCTCGACGGTGCGGGCGGCGATGCTGGGCCAGCTGAAGTGGCCCAGGACCCGGAGGCGGCCGGCCCGACCCATCCGGTCGGCCGTCTCCCGGTCGCCCAGCAGCTGGTTCACCCGGGCCGCCAGGTGGCGGGCGAGGCCGTCGGGATCGGTGGGCAGACCGTCGGCGTCGACCTCGATGGGCACCAAATAGCCCGTCTCCCCGTCGGCCACCACCTCGGGGATGCCCCCCACCGCGGTGGCCACCACCGGGATCTCGCAGGCCATGGCCTCCAGGTTGGTGATGCCGAAGGGCTCGTACACCGACGGGCACAGGAACACCGACGCATGGCTGAGGATCTGCACCAGCGTGGTGCGCTCCACCATCTCCTCCACCCAGACCACGTTGCCCCGGCGGGCGTGGATGGCGGCCGCCCGCTCCCGGAACTCGGCGCCGATCTCGGGCGTGTCGGGCGCCCCCGCGCACAGGACCACCTGGGCGTCGGAGTCGATGTGGACGGCCGCCTCCAGGGCGTGCTCGATGCCCTTCTGCCTGGTCATGCGGCCGACGAAGACCACCGACGGCCGGTCGGGGTCGATCCCGAGGCGGGCGAGCGAGTCGGTGCCCGCGTCGGGTTGGTACTCGTCCGGGTCGATGCCGTTGGGGATCACGGCCACCCGGGCCGGGTCGACCGCGGGATACGTGACCAGGATGTCGGCCCGCATGCCGGCGGACACGGCCACGACCGCGTCGGCCGCCTCGATGGCCGTGCGCTCGCACCACGACGACAGGTTGTAGCCCGCGCCCAACTGCTCCGCCTTCCACGGCCGGCTCGGCTCCAGGCTGTGGGTGGTCATGACGTGGGGGATCCCGTGGAGGACCTGGGCCAGGTGCCCGCCCAAGTTGGCGTACCAGGTGTGGGTGTGGACGACGTCGGCCCCGGCCTGCCCGGTGGCCGCGGCCATGCGCAGGTCGACCGAGAGCACGCCCAGGACGTCGCCGTTCGGACCGGCGGCCACGTCGGCCCACGGCGGGTGGGCGGTGACGTGGGGCACCTCCCGGGGCGAGCCGAAGCAGTGGACCTGGAGGTCGACCAGCCGGGCCAGCTCCCGGCTCAGGTAGGCGGCGTGGACCCCGGCCCCGCCGTAGACCTCGGGGGGGTACTCCCGGGTGAGGAGGGCGACTCTCACGAGCGAGGGGGCCTCAACGGCGAGCGGTAGGGCCGGGAACCTTCCGGCCCTTGCCGATGACCACCACCCCGTTCTGGGAGATGTTGTACAGCTCGCCGTCGGCTTCGTGGTCGACGCCGATCCGGGCGCCGGCGGGGATGATCACGTTCTTGTCGATGATGGCCCGGCGGACGATGGCCCCGGCGCCGACCACCACGTCGTCGAGCAGCACCGAGTCCTCCACCAGGGAGTAGTCGTCGCACAGGACGCCGGGCGACAGCACCGAGCCCCGCACCAGACCGCCGGACACGATGGCGCCCGCGCAGATCAGGGAGTTCACCGCCCGCCCGGTGCGCTCGCCCGCCTCGTGCACGAACTTGGCCGGCGGCAATTGGCGGACCGACGTGTGGATCGGCCACCACCGGTTGTAGAGGTTGAACACGGGGTGCACCGACACCAGGTCCATGTGGGCGTCGTAGTAGGCGTCGAGCGTGCCCACGTCCCGCCAGTAACCCCGCTCCCGCTCGGTGACTCCGGGGACGTTGTTGTGCGAGAAGTCGTAGAAGTGGGCCTGGCCCGCCTTGACCAGCGTGGGGATGATGTCGCCGCCGAGGTCGTGCATCGACTCCTCGTCGTCGGAGTCCTGGGTGACGGCATCGATGAGCGTCGAGGTGGTGAAGACGTAGTTGCCCATGGAGGCGAAGATCTGGTCGGGCGCGTCGGGCAGGCCCTCGACCTCGTGGGGCTTCTCCTTGAAGGCGCCGATCGTGGTCCCCGGCCCCGCCTCGAGGACTCCGAAGCTGGTGGACTCGTCCTTGGGCACGCGGATGGCCGCCACGGTGACGCCCGCCCCGGTGGCCACGTGCTGCTCGACCATCTGCCGGGGGTCCATGCGGTAGATGTGGTCGGCCCCGAAGACGCAGATGTAGTCGGGCCGGTCGTCGCCGATGAGGTTGAGGTTCTGGAAGATGGCGTCGGCCGATCCCGCGAACCACCGGGGCCCCCGCCGCATCTGGGCCGGCACCGGGGTGACGTAGGTGTCGAGCAGCGTCGACAGCCGCCACGTGCGGCTGATGTGGAGGTCGAGGCTGTGGGACTTGTACTGGGTGAGGACGACGATGCGCAGGTACCCGCCGTTGGCCAGGTTGGAGAGGGCGAAGTCGATCATCCGGTAGTGGCCGCCGAAAGGCACCGCCGGCTTGGCCCGGTCGGCCGTGAGCGGGTACAGGCGCTTGCCCTCGCCGCCCGCCAGCACCATCGCCAGCACCCGGGGCTCAGCCACGCCGTCACCGTACCCGGAGCCGGAGGGGGTCACCCGACGAGCGGCGACCCCGGGTTACGCCTTGAGGCTGGAGGCGGGGATGGTGCCGAGGCGGCCGGCGTGGAAGTCGTCCATGGCCTGGATGACCTCCTCCCGGGTGTTCATCACGAACGGGCCGTACCAGGCGATGGGCTCCCGGATGGGGCGTCCGCCGAGGACGATCACGTCGAGGTTGGGGCTGCGGCTCTCCTGGCGCTCGGAGGCGGTCACAGTGACGAAGTCGCCCTTGCCGAACACGGCCAGCTGGCCCATCCGGAACGGCCGCCGGCCGCTACCGCCTGAACCGGAGCCGACGGTGCCCTCGCCGTTGAGGGCGTAGACGAGGGCGTTGAAGTCGGGCTGCCAGGGCAGGACCAGCTCGGCCCCCGGGCTGAGGGTGGCGTGGACGAACGCCATCGGCGTGTGGGTGACGCCGGGGCCGGCGTGGCCGGCGATGTCGCCCGCGATCACCCGCACCAGGGCCCCGCCGTCGGGCGTGGTGAGCAGGGTGGCCCGCCCGGCGCGGATGTCCTGGTAGCGGGGCGCCTCCCACTTCTTGGTCTTGGGCAGGTTCACCCACAGCTGGAGGCCGTGGAACGTCCCCCCGCTCTGCACCAGCGACTCCGGCGGACGCTCGATGTGCTGGATGCCCGATCCGGCGGTCATCCACTGGGTGTCGCCGTTGGTGATCACCCCGCCGCCGCCGGCGTTGTCCTGGTGCTCGAAGGTGCCGTCGATGATGTAGGTGGCCGTCTCGAAGCCGCGGTGGGGGTGCCACGACGTGCCCCTCGGCTCGCCCGGGCCGTACTCCACCTCGCCCATCTGGTCCATGTGGATGAAGGGGTCGAGGAGGGCGAGGTCGACGCCGGCGAAAGCCCGCCGCACGGGGAAGCCCTCACCCTCGAAGCCGCTGGGGGCGCTGGTGACCGACACCACCGGCCGCTCGGTGGACGGTGCCGCGGGACGGTCGATCCGGGGCAGGGCGAGGACGTTGTCGACGGTGACAGCAGGCATGGCGGGTCTCCTTGGAGAAGCGTTCCGTCTTGAACGGAACTCTACGCCCGAGATAACAGTTGCGCTCTCAACTTCCTTCCCGCAGGCATCCGGGTCATCCCCGGGGAGTACGGCGGTTGCGCCCGCCGGCCGATGTAGGGGCAGCGGGGGCGCCGTAGGGTCAGGGTGTGCGACGGCTGTGGGCTCGTCTGCGGGAAGCCAACCCGCTGGTGGTCGACTCGATCCTCGCCGCCCTGGTGCTGGTGGCGGGGCTGGTCAGCCTCACCGCCGAGCCCACGCCGGCCAACCCCACGCCGACCGACGCCCTGGCCGTGGTCCTGGTGGTGGTCGGGTTCGGGGCCCTCGCCCTGCGCCGGCGGTGCCCGGTGGCGGTGCTGGCGGTCGCCACCGTGTGCGCCGTCGTCTACGTGGCCCGGGACTACCCCGACAACGGCCTGCCCGTCATCGCCCTCATCGCCCTCTACACCGTGGCCAGCCTGCGGCCCCGCCGGGTGTGGGTGACCGCCGTGGCCGGGTTCCTCGTCGTCCTCGGCATCTCCGCCATCGCCCACCCGAACCGGCTCCACCTGGTCGACTTCGTCGGCAACGTGGCCATCTTCGCCATCGCCGCCGTGTTCGGCGACAGCGCCCGGCTGCGCAAGGCCTACCTCGCCACCGTGGAGGCCCGGGCGGCCGACCTCGAGCGCAACCAGCAGACCGAGGCCCAGCGGGCGGTGGCCGAGGAGCGGCTGCGCATCGCCCGCGAGCTGCACGACGTGGTCGCCCACGCCATGAGCGTGGTGGCGGTGCAGTCGGGGGTGGGGGTCCACGTGATCGACACCGACCCGGCCGAGGCCAAGCGCATCCTGCAGAACGTCAAGGTCACCAGTCGGGAGGCGCTGGACGAGATGCGCCGGCTGCTGGGCGTCCTCCGCCGCCAGGAGTCCGACGGCGACGGCCCGACCCGGGACCTGGCGCCCGTCCCCGGGCTGGACGGGGTGGAGGGGCTGGCCCAGAGTCTGCGGGAGGCGGGGGTGCCGGTGCAGGTGCAGGTGTCGGGCACCCGGGTCGACGTCCCGCCGGGGGTCGACCTGTGCGCCTACCGCATCGTCCAGGAGGCGCTCACCAACGTGTTGCGGCACGCGGGCCCGGCCCGGGCCCAGGTCGACGTCGAGTACCAGCCGGGAGCGGTGACGGTGAGGGTCACCGACGACGGCCGGGGGGCATCGGCGGACACCGCCGGCGCCTCTCGCTCGGCGGGGGGCGGGCACGGCCTGCTGGGGATGCGGGAGCGGGTGGCCGTCTTCGGCGGCGAGCTCACCACCGGGCCCCACGTGGGCGGCGGCTTCCGGGTGTCGGCGACGCTGCCCTTCGAGCGGCCGGCGCCCGTGCCGTCGACTCCCGGGGTTGCCGGCCGTTGATCTCCGTCCTCGTCGCCGACGACCAGACGCTCGTCCGGGCCGGCTTCCGCGTCCTGGTCGACTCCGCCCCCGACTGCCGGGTGGTGGCGGAGGCGGCCAACGGCGTGGAGGCGGTGGAGATGGCCGCGCGAGCACCGTCCCGACGTGGTGCTGATGGACGTCCGCATGCCCGAGCTCGACGGCATCGCCGCCACCCGGGCCATCGTCGGCGACGAGCGCCTGGCCGCCACCCGGGTGATCGTCCTCACCACCTTCGACCTCGACGAGTACGTCTTCGACGCGCTCCGGGCGGGCGCCAGCGGGTTCCTCCTGAAGGACACCGACCCCGCCGACCTGCTGGCCGCGGTGCGGGTGGTGGCGGCGGGCGAGGCGCTGCTGTCGCCCCGGATCACGGGCCGGGTGATCGCCGAGTTCGCCTCCCGGCCGGGTCGACCCCGGGCCGAGCGCACCCGCGAGCTCGACCAGCTCACGGAGCGGGAGCGGGAGGTGCTGGTGCAGGTGGGCCACGGCCTGTCCAACGGCGAGATCGCGGAGCAGCTGTACGTGAGCGCAGCCACGGCCAAGACCCACGTGAGCCGGATCATGATGAAGCTGGGCGCCCGCGACCGGGTGCAGCTGGTGGTGCTGGCCTACGAGTCGGGCCTGGTCACCCCCGGCACCGACTGAGGACCCTCTGAGCTAGTGCCGCGTCAGGCAACGGTTCGCCCTGTCCTCCAACGGCACTTTCGCCACGCTGCCGCGTCTAGCCAGGCGCACGTTCTGGGACGCGCGTCGGGGACACCCGCGCCTTCGGAAGCGCGCCCAAAGCCGTCGATCTGGGTGGTCCGCGCCGACCAGCGTGAGTCCGCGGGGACCAATCGAGATGTCCGCTTATGGGCGCTCCGGCCGTCGCCAGGCTGGCGGCGGGCAGGCATGCTGGCGACGTCCCGGAAGACGATCCGCTTGCGGATGACTGCTCGGGCGCCTGGTCCCGGCTGTCGAACCTCAGCATCTCCGCTTGGGTGTGCTTGGTGGGGAACGGTGGGGATAGCCTCGCAATCACTGAGGGCTCAGTTGCAGGGGGGGCCAATGCTCGACATCGGGCTCGGAAACGCAATCCTCCGGCGTTGGTGGCGGAACGATTGCCGAATCGCTGCGCTATCTCGGGCGTGTTCGAGGGTGGCGGCGCCAAGGGCGGTCCTCTCCGCCGGGGCGCTGGAGGCACGGCTGAGGAGGGCTGCTGGTTCGATGCGGTGGCCGGCGCGTCTGCTGGCGCCATCACGGCGACGCTCATCGCTGCTGGCATGTGCCCGCGTGAGGCGCGGGCCAGATGGGCGCGGCGCTCGCGACGCTGCGATTCCGAATGCGCTGAACGGGATCTGAAGGCTGCGGGACGGAGCGAGCTACCTCGACCAGGACTCGCTCCTTGATTGGTTTCGGGCCAGTTCCGGACCATCGTCGGGCCTCGATGGTCTCGAGCATCCACGACAGCGACAGCGAGCGCAGCGTGGTCTCGAGCTGGTGCGTCTTGGTCATCCCACCGCCTCGGTGTCCAGGTGCTCGAACAGTCCGGCCTTGCCGTCCAGGTGCGCCGGCGCGCTGTTCCCATAATGGCGATACGACGGCTAAGACACAAGGTGCGGCGTTGACACCGCCGCGCCAACCGACTCGCAGTTCGACCTCAGCTACGAACAGCCGGTTGGGAACCCCCCACAACTCGTACTCGAAGTTGATCTCTCGCAGCATTTCCGGCCTTCCCGCGTCCCGACGAATGCGTAGATATGCTTCGTCGAACGCGGATCGTCACGGTTTGAGAGCACGTTGCTGCCAGCTACGACTCGCCCTCGACTACGACGCTGTGTTCAGCTGCGCGGACCAGCACCGGCGACATTCGCTGGTGAGCCGGTCGCGGCGACACCGACCGGACACGGCAACACTGTGTCAGCAGAGCCGAAAATGGAATACGCAAGCCCCAGCGGATTCCGGAGGTCGTGCAGGAACTCGATGCGCGCCAGGTGCAGTGCGATCGCGACCGTCTCGCCCTCGATGAGGTGCCGATATACATACGACGGGAAGGATGCCGCCGTCGCGTCCGGAACGGTCATCAACGACCCGAGGAACGACGCAACTCGCCCGAGGTTCATGAAGCATCGAGGGAACCCGCCGGATCCCCTCAGGTCCAACCTGGTAGTCCCGCACGCATCGCGAAGACGAGAAGGGGTGCACGCGACCGACGCGCCTCGTCCGACCGGTCCGACTCGTCGATCGTCTGACGGTCGTCGGATATCAGTTCGTCGATCAGGCTGTCGGCGTCGATGGCGATGCGCGATGTGCGGGGCACTAGCGTGCGGTCCTCGACGCTGTCGAAGACGAGCTGCTGCGTCGTGCGGCGCGCTGGAAGGACACTGCAGTGGCACGCGATGTGCAACACCTCCAGCTCGCGGGGGTGTGGAGGTCGGCCGAGGGCGGCGAGCAGCTCGGCTTGGACCGTAGCGGACGTTCCTGTCTCGGACGGTGACGGCTCGGCGACCGACAGGCCGTCGATGGCTCCCAGCTCGCGGTGCTCTCGTCCGACCTGGGCCAGTCCAGCGTGTCGGAAAAAGGCGCGGGTACGCAATCGACGACCTCTCGTGCTCGAGGTGGCGCGATCGGCTGGCCTCGGAACGAGATTCTGGTCACGGCACGGAAGCCAAGGAGCATGCGGGCGGCGGCGGCCAATGACGCTGCGTCAGTGATTGGCGTCGTCAGCTGTTCCTCCGTCGCCAGCAGGAGGTCGATGGGGATGATCGTGTCGGTTGAGCAGATCAGCTCGACGAACGGGACCCGGCCACCAAGCTCACATCGTTCGAGTGCGCTTCGGAGGCGGTAGGCGAATTGCACGGGCACGTCGGGGTTCGGCTCGAGCAGGTCGCTGAGCAGCCGCCATGAGAGATCGAGGAGCTTGCTGAAGGAACGGGCCACCGCGGTCCAGTCCCGCACGAAGCCGAATTCGTCGGATGGCTCCGATCCGAGGATGATCTGCTTCAGCTCCCCGAGGCTCTCCATCGCCAAGGAGCGGGCGATGTTGAGACGATCCGCGGACAAGTGGGCGGGCGGGTCAAATACGTCGCCGGACGCGGTCGACAGCCGGAGACGATAGCCCTCGTTCTCGGGCACGATCTCGATCTGCGCCAGGGCGCGGTCAGGGTCGGCACGTCAAATCGCAGACGGAGCGTCGCTGACCTCGAGCATGATCCGGGTCGTCTGTACCAGACGAACGCCGACGTAGGTCGTCAGGTAAACAGGATTGCGTCCGACGGACCGCGGCTGGATCTCGAAACGGACGAGCTGTCCCTCGGCGCTGTCCCAGCGCAGCACCGAACTCGATCGGCTGACCGTCAGGCCAGGGGCCCGGACGTCGAGGCGGAAGTTGACCGCAGACGCGTCGCTCTTGCCGACCATGCCGAGAGGCGTAGCGATCTCTTCGGACCCAGATGGCTCCCGGGTCGAGATCCGGACTTCGAGGAAGCATGGCTCGGCGAGTGCGACGCTGAAACCGTCCGCGTCGGGCCGAATCCGGCCGTTGGGCCCGTGGCAGGTGACTATCTGCCGAGCCGCTGAAGTTGACCGGGTCGGGGCCGAGAAGGGTCGTCGTCAGCGCCTCTCGGACTGCGTCGCCCGAAGCTCGATTACGCGGTCTGGGAGGCTGTCGAGGCCGCGAATCTGTTGGTCGAGGCGTTCGACCCTGGCGCCGAAGTTTGGCCCGAGCTCGGCAAGCTCAGGCCCGGACGTGTTTCGGTCCGACTCCGGGATCATGGCAACAATGCGGTCGATCCCAGCGGTGAGGCGACGGATCTGGTATTCCGGCGTCCGCTCCCTGAACGGCTCCAATTCCAGGTCGAGTGACCGGGCGGCATCGGCCAGCCAACCGTAGTTCGGACGCAGGTCGGCACCGTGCGTCGACGTCGGTCCAGCGAACGCCGTCGAAATCGCGGAGCGCCCCAATGAGCCGACCGAATAGCTCCGGGTCGGACTTAGGCCCTTCGTTCATCGGGATGGCGCATGCGAGCAGCCCCAACAGCGCTCGATCGAGAGACTCGTAAAGCCACGGTCCGTCGCTGGTACACAAAGGTTAGGTATGCCGGCAGCTGGGCCAAGGCGGCACCGGCCAAAAATGGGACGGCGTGAACCGCCGTCGGGTGGCCGCGGACCGCCACGATGACCAGCCCGACGCCAATCGCGCAGAAGACCAAGGAGGCGATCGTGAGCTGGTTCGCTCGATGCGATCTGACGACAATCCGGTCGACGACGTTCTGCTCAAACCCGGCGAGCGACGAACTCACCCGCCCATTCGTACCCGTGCTTGCCATCGCGCCGCTCCTCGTTCCGCCCGGCGGGTACGGCCGGGTGCGGCCGGGTACGGCCCAAGCATACCCCGTGTACTCGTGCTCTGGCGGGGTTGCGCTGCGTCGGAGGACAGGTCCTAGTACCTTGCCCCAGGCGGGGCGGCGAGGCAGCTGATAGTCGGACAAGGGAGCGACGTGTTTGCGGATCTTGTGGCAGAGGATGTGCTGGCACGGCACCTAACGGTCGTGCGAGAGGTCATCGCAGCCGCATCCGAGGGATCGCGCCAAGCTCCCGCCGGAGGCTCCCGTGGCCGACCAGGAGGACTACGGCGCGGCGCTTGCGCTAATCGACGCGCTGCAACAGCCGCCGGCCACCGAGCGCCGAGGCTCCTGGCCCACGGCCGACGATGGCCTGCGGCTTTCCTGCCGGAGAATCCGGTGCTGAGCCTGCTGCAGGCGGTCGCGGAGCGGTATGTTCGCGAGCACAGGCCCGAGCTCGTCGAGTCGATCTCGAGCCGCGACCCGGGGGACGGGCCCTCGATGACGAGTTCACCGAGACGATCCGGGTCACGGGCCCGGCGGATCGGCGAGCGTTCGGGATGTTCGAGCCCGCTGACATCGGATGGATCGCCGCCGTCTACGCCCATGCGCTCCGCCAATCGAGGGAAAGCGACCGTTCGTCGAAATCCCCGGCGTCGGCGTTGTCCGTGATCCGGCACGATTCGTCATGGTCGGCGACTGGGGCTCTGGGCTCCCACACGCCCGGAAGGTAAGCGACCAGATGCGCTCCTACACGCTGCAGGGCCTTGCTGACGGACGGGACACCAATGTTGTCCACCTGGGCGACGTCTACTACGCCGGCTTCCCCTCCGAGTACGTCGACCGGTTCCTCCAGTGGTGGCCGGTGAGGCCTGCTGAGGCAGGGGACATCCGGTCGTGGAGCATGAACGGGAACCACGACATGTACTCCGGGGGCGATGGGTACTTCGACACGTTGCTAGCGGACCCACGGTTCGCCGGTACCAGGGCTCGAGTTGGTTCCGGCTCGACCACGCGCACTGGCGATTCGTCGGCTTGGACACCGCGTGGGACGAAGAGCACCTCGACTCAACGCGCGTGACGGCGTCGGGCTTATGGAGCCGCAGGGCCGGATCGTCACCGGCTGGGCCACGGAGGACGACCATCCGATGGTGCTGTTCAGCCACCATCCGCTCGTGGATGGC
Organism: uncultured Acidimicrobiia bacterium; assembly: GCA_963829165.1. Taxonomy (GTDB): domain Bacteria; phylum Actinomycetota; class Acidimicrobiia; order Acidimicrobiales; family AC-14; genus JAXDMK01. Next base: position 60,407 of record CAWHIC010000010.1, read on the forward strand.
GAGGAAACCGACGCGTTCCTCAAGCAGAGTCGCAGTTCCGCTCAAGGACCGCCGGATCGCCGCCTGGTTCTGGGGCCACCAGCACAAGGCCGTGGCGTACGGCCCGATGGAGGGCGTGGCATCTCCGCGGTACCTGGGCCACGGTGGCGTTCCGGTGTACCCGTGGCAGGCCAAGCAGGGCGTGGTCGCAGGTGAGCGGTGGCGTGAGAAGGGCGACCACTGGGCGAAGCTTCAGCGCTGGGCCATCTTCGGTTCGCGATTTTGGACATCGATGACGAGGTCGCAACCGTCGAGTACCGCGACGAGGACGGCGGCCTGTCGTGGACGGAACAGTTCACAAAGCGCGGCCCTGTTGGCTGAGGACCAGGAAGCGGACGGCTCGGGACCGGACGTTCTGACACAGGCCCGCAGCGTGCTCCTTTATCTCCAAGCGGTCGAGGTGACCTCGGATGAGTTCGACGAGTTCGATCGCCTCGTCTGGGGATGCGTCAGTCCGCCGGTCGAATGGATCTCACGGAGCTGAAGCGGCTGAGTGACCGGCTCGCGTTCTCCTCAACGCATCGGTTAGCGACCGCTCGCCCGGAATCGAGACTACGCCGGTTGACATCGGTCCAGCGCTGAACACGATCGAGGGTCAGACATTCGTCCAGGACACCCGTGATGAAGACCTCGGCGGGGCGGCGCCCAACGGTCGATCGACCTCATTTACCCCGGACAAGCCGCCACGCGAAGCGGCCGGGGATGGGGTGCTGCGGCGGACCCCGCACCTGGTTCCCGATTACGGCCGCGAGCCCTTTCACCAGGGCGACCGGTTTTCGATCGAGGTTTACCTCGACACGCAGGACCCCGAGAGCCCGCAAGACTTCTTCACCGCGAGCGGCGTACACCCGGGTGAGACGCTCGCCATCGACGTCTGGCTCACGGCGTCGGACCACTTTGAGCTGGAGCGAACGGTCGGCTCCTTGTCGCTCAATTCCACCGTTCCTCGCTCCACGAGCGCCCTGTTCCGGGCGACCGTGGCGTCCGAGACACCGGGCGACGAGCCGGCACGGATCTCAGCGGTCTTCTGCTGGCGAGGCGCGTGGTGCGGTCGAGTCGAACGGGAGCTGGCGGTCACTGGTGGGCCCATCGTTCCCGCGGATCCGAAGGCGAGCACCGGCATGGGTCGCGCTCGACGGGACAGTCCCGTTGGCCGACCTGGTGGTCCACGTGAACGCACGCAAGGGCTCCGCCGGCTTCGATGTGGTCGACGACTGCCCGGCCCTGTCGCCACCGAAGCTAGACGGGGACTGGTTCCCCGAAGGCGGGGCCTCGGCTTGGGTCGAAGCGGTGACGGCCGGGCTCTTCGCGGGGAACCCGAGTCCCGCCGAAAAGCACGTTCGATTGAGATCGGCCGGCGTCCGCCTGTTCCAGGCCTCTCCAAAGCCGTTCCAGGAAGCGTATTGGGGGCTTGTCGACCAGGAAACGCCCCCCCGATCGCTCAAGGTGATCTCTGACGACCCGATTGTGCCGTGGGAGCTGATGGTCCCGAGCCGGTCGGCGCGAACACGCGTGGCATGGCCCTCGGCGTCTCGTGCGCCATGGCCCGATGGCTCCACGATCTACCTGACCCAGCGCTGGCGATCCCCCTCAACGACAGTGCAGTGGTAGCCCCAACCTACAACCCGGTACTGCAGCGGCAGGAGGAGGAGCTGAACCTCGTGCTCGGCCACGTCCGCGGAACACCCTTCCGGCCGATGACCTTCGACGACCTCGAAGCCGAGTTTCGCGGACAGCTCGCCATCGCTGATCCACTTCGTCGGTCACGGCCGCAACCTGGGAGCGGGCCTGCAGGAGTTGGTGTTGGGAACAGGGAGGTTCCGGTCCGACCTCCTCAGGGAGTCGGCGCTCGGCCTGGCGTGCGCGGCCGCGCATCCGCTCGTCTTCCTGAACGCCTGCGAAGTCGGCCTGGCCGTCTCGGGGCTGACGGCGGTCGACGGCTTCGCCCCTGAGTTCCTCCGCTCAGGGGCCAGCTGTGTGCTAGCCCCGCTCTGGGCCAGTCGAGGACAGTGTCGGTTTTAGAATACGCGTCAGCGTTCTACGCGGAGTTGGCGGCCGATGCGACGCGCCCGTTCGCCGACATAGTCCGAGCAAGCTCGGAGGGTCGCGCCTACGAGGACGGTGGGACCGACACCTGGGTGGCGTACTGCCTCTACGGCAACCCGCTCGCCAGCGAGACCGGCCCGTAAGAGGAACGCTGAACGGGACACGAGCCGCACTCGGCGATGTCGTCGCGCCTCGAAAGGCAGGCGTGTCCCGTAAGACCCGTCCGGTGGACAGTCCCGGTGATGGGGGGGCCATGCGGTGCAAGGCGTCCGATGCTTCTCGGCCCCGCCCCGAGCTGACGACGTGCGCGGTGCCGGGCGAGGCTCGGGGGCGAGGCCCGGGGCAGTGCCGGCTTCGCGCCAGAAGAACCATTCCTGGGCGGATGTCGATCTCCAGGGATCGATGCGACGAAGCGCCCGAATCGGCGATCTGATCGCACGGCGCTGCGGCCGAAGCGTCCCAAACATCCCCCGCCGGCGGTTCGCGAGGTGTCGCCAGAACGCCGGTTTGGCAACCGTCGCCTGTGTTCGGCTGGCATAGTTCTGCGGATGACGACACCGATCGGGTCCGAAGCGCAGCGACCCAACCCCGAACTCGAACCCCTGACGCCGCTGGTCGGCGGGTGGCGCACGACCGGGACACATCCGCTCGTCCCGGGCACGACGTTCCACGGCCGGACGTCGTTCGAGTGGCACGAGGGCGGCGCCTTCGTGTTGATGCGCTCCGAGATCGACGAGCCGGAGATCCCCAGCGGCGTGGCGGTCATCGGCTCCGACGACGCCGCCGGCACGTTCACGATGATCTACTTCGACGAGCGCGACGTCTCGCGCCGGTACACCGTCGAGGCGGCCGACGGCGAGGTGAGCTGGCACCGCGACGAAGCGGGGTTCGCCCAGCGCATGGTGTTCACCATCGCCGCCGACGGCAGCCGGCTCGGCGGGCGAGGGACGATGTCGCACGACGGCGGCCCCTGGGAAGACGACCTGCAGCTCACCTACGAGCGCATCGACTCGTAGACCGCGACGCAGCAACGCCGAGCCTGTGCCGTCCGAGCGATCGAGATGTGCTGCCCCGCAACGTGCCCCCGAACGCCGGCTGGGCAGCGGGTTGAACTGAGCCTCCCATGAACAGGAGGACCAGCCATGACGACCATCCAGTACCGCGAGCCCGACCACCCGATTGACGATGCCGAGTTGGCTGCCGCGGCGTTCCTGGCCCGCTACAGCGGACGCACGCTGGAGGCGTACCGCCAGACCTGCGCGGCTTCTTCCAGTGGGCGTCCAACAACGGCGTCGTCGTGCTCGAGGCCACCGCCCGCATATCGAGCTGTTCCGTGCCTCGATGGAAGACCGCGGTCTGGCGGCCTCGACGATCGATCGGCGGCTGTCGACGGTGTGCGGGTTCTACCGGTTCGCTCATATCGACGGCCGGATCCCATCGAACCCTGCCCAGTACGTCCGCCGGCCCAGGTCCACCCCTCGGACGTCGCGGTTGGATCGCTCCGAGTTCGGCGTGTTCCTCTTCACCGCCGAGCGGTTCGACCCGAGCATGCCGCGCTGGCGGTGCTGCTTGGCCTCAACGGACTGCGAGTCAGCGAGGCGTGCGCCACCAACATCGAAGACCTCGGGATCGAACGAGGTCACCGCACGCTGCGCATCGTCGGCAAGGGGAACAAGCCCGCGACAATCCCGCTGGTTCCCCGCACCGCCCGCACGATCGATCTCGCCGTCGGGGAACGCCACGAGGGTCCGATCCTGCGCCGACGCGACGGACAGCGGCTCGACCGGCGCACCGCGCACCGGTGGGTGCGCTCGATCGGCAAGCGCGCCGGGCTCGGGCACGTTCACCCGCACATGCTGCGCGCCGCGTTCATCATGGCCGCCCTCGACGCCGGCGTACCCCTGCGGGACGTCCAGACCGCCGCCCGGCACTCCGACCCGAGAACACCACGATCTACGACCGGCGACGCCAGAACTTCGACCGCCACGCCGCCTACGTCGTCGTCGCCTTCGTCGCGGGAGGCTGACGACGCCTGGGGGCGTACGCTTGTGGCCGTGAGTGACGCCGTTCGACCCTCGGGCGAGGCCCCGCACGGGACCTCGTTGCTGCCAGCCGATCTGACCGACGATCAGCTCGACGCGGCCCAGGTGCTCGACTCGATCGACTCCCTGCTGATCGAGGACCTCTCCGAGGCCGAAGACGACGCGTTCGCCGCTGCGCTCGAGTCGTGAGGATCCTCGTCGACACCGGCGTCTTCAGCGTGTCCATCAGCCGACGCCGCCGCGCCCGCTTCGAGACCCAGGTCGGTCTCATGGCCGGCCACCAGGTATTCCTCGCCGCCGGCACCGTTGCCGAGCTCCGCTACGGCGCGCTCGTCGCCGGTTGGGGAGATCAACGCCGCCAGCGGTTGGAGCAGTCGATCGCGCGACCACGGTCGTGCCCGTCAGTGACGCCCTGCTGACGGCCGTCGCCGGGCTTCGCCACGCCTGCCGACAGGCCGGACATGCGCTGCATGAACCGGTCCATGCCAACGACCTCTGGATCGCGGCGTCTGCGATCCATGTTGGCGCTCCGCTCCTCACCGCCGACGCCGTCTTCAAGGACGCATCGGGGCTCAACCTCCACCGATAGAGAGCGCCGGGCAGAAGGTCTGGGGCGACATTCGGGGGAGCGCCACCAGCCCGCGACGAATCGGCACTTCGGGGCGATGCCTCGCGTCGATATGCACGCGCACTCGGGGGCACGGCCAGCGCGGGGCAGCGCGACCCGAGCCGTCGATATGGGTGGATCCACGCCGACCAGCGTCAGTCCTCGCGGCCCAATCGAGATGTCCGCTTATGGGCGTCCCGGTCTTCGCCGCGTGAGAAGGCAGGTGTGCGACGTCCCGGAGGACGATCATCCTCCGAACACGGGGCCCTCGGGCCATTCCCGGCAGCTCCTAATCGAAGTCGCCGATGAGCAGGCCCGTGGTCGTGCTCGTGGTTCCGCGCAGCGTCACCCACGAGCCGGTGCCGCCGTAGGAGACGCGCCAGCCGACGCCCTCGCCGCCGGCCTGGAACACGTCGTCCTTACCGTCGTTGTTGAAGTCGCCGATGAGCAGGCCCGTGGTCGTGCTCGTGGTTCCGCGCAGCGTCACCCACGAGTCGGTGCCGCCGTAGGAGACGCGCCAGCCGACGCCCTCACCGCCGGCCTGGAACACGTCGTCCTTACCGTCGTTGTTGAATTCGCCGATGAGCAGGCCCGTGGTTGTGCTCGTGGTTCCGCGCAGCGTCACCCACGAGCCGGTGCCGCCGTAGGAGACGCGCCAGCCGGCGCCCTCGCCGCCGGCCTGGAACACGTCGTCCTTACCGTCGTTGTTGAAGTCGCCGATGAGCAGGCCCGTCGTGGTAGTGCAGGCGCGAAGCGTCTGCCATGAGCTGGTGCCGCCGTAGGAGACGCGCCAGCCAACAACCTCACCGCCGGCCTGGAACACGTCGCTTCCGGGAACCCGACCGTCGTTGCGTGAGTTGGTCGACGTGAGGGCCAGCTGTGCAAGGAAGCTCGGCATCACCCGCCAGACGCTCTACCGCCATGTTTCACCCCATGGGGAGCTCCGGCCCGACGGAGTGCGGCTCCTCGCCGAGGCAAAGACGAGCACAGGCCGGACCCGGAGCGCGCCTGATGCCAGGACGGTCGATCCGTCGCGCTAGCTAGCGCAGGCAGCACGCTGCGAGTCAGCGAGCATCACGTGAGCCAAGATCCCGGCGTTCGAGGAAGGGACCCCGGTGGTAGGGCCGGAATTATGGGACGAGCCGGACGTGCCGTTCCTGCGCATGCCCCAGCGCCGGCAGGAGCCGTCGTGCGAGGCGTTCTCAAAGGGCGAGCTCTCACCGACTTGCCTGACCCCGCAGAGGAGGTCGGTGGCAAAAGACCTCTCACGAGGCACTAGTAGGAGCCGGTTCACGGTCCTTCAAAAAGATCGGCGTCACTGTCGATCGGACGGCTTGATTCGGTACAAGACAGCGTGTAGTAGTCCAGGGTCGCGACAACTCTGATGCCGTCTTCCTCGTTCAGAGGCCTCACGAAGTGGGGGTTTCGGCGGCCATCGAACAACACGAAATGGCCAGCGACCGGAGAGATCAAGGCAGACGACGCTTCGATCTCCGTCACGCCGACTGCCTTCTCATTCCGTGCGACAGCCAGTTCTCCTCCAGAGCCCTGTGGGTGGCTCGTCACATAGAGCAGTCCCCCTAACGGGTTCGAATCAACATGCGCCTTGCCGCGCTTCGAGCTTCCAAGCTGCACGTTGAGGTTGAGCGCAGTGCTGTCTCGGGTAGACACGACGACGGGTTCGCCGGCCACTCTCTGGGCCAGCTGACGAAACTGGTTCTCGTAGAGCTCGAAGAGCCATGGAACAAGCGGACGAAGTACGTCGCCTCCGACGGTGGACACCGGAACCCCTGGTACGTCGAAATCCTCCCGAGACGTTACAGAGCGGCGGTTGGGGGTCCTGGTTTGAGCATGATCGCGCGCGATCTTGACAAGATCCTCCTGCCAGCGATCCGGAAGAAGGGCCCTGACGTCGTACGTGTGCCACACGAAGAAGGCATCTGGATTCATCACCGGGCGTCTCCTTGTGTGGGCTGGTGCTGGATCCTGAGGACGACGATACAAGGGTGCGGCCGCCCGGGTCGTCGGACCGGGCGAGGAACCAAGCGGACCTCCGGCTCTCGGTGCCCGTTCGGCTCGAGTGTGCCGCCGCGTCATGAGCTCTGTGGCGGTGCTCTGGGCTGGGTCTCGCCCGGCAACCGCATGGCGATGTGACGGAGCTCCTCGAGGATCCGGAGGTTCGGCGGGATCCTGCTTGCCTTGAGGGTGTTGGCGTGGTGGACGTCGAGGGGGCGGAGTGAAGCCGGCGGGCCTTGGCCTGCTTGGAGCCGAACGGCTTGGCGCAGGCCGCGTCCCAGCCGGCACGCGTGTCCCGTAAGACCCGTCCGGTGGACAGTCCCGGTGATGGGGGGCTATGCGGTGCACGGCGTCCGATGCTTCAGTCGGCTCCGCCCCGAGCTTGCCGACGTGCGCCGTATCGGGCGAGGCTCGAGGACGAGGCCCGGGACAGTGCCGGCGTCGCGCCAGAAGAACCCATTCATGGGCGCATGTCGATCTCCGATGATTGATGCAACGACGATCCCGAATTGGCGATCTGAACACACGGGGTGAGCGGCCGAGGTGTCCCAGGACGTCCCCCGCACGGCGGTTCGCGACGTGTCCCAGAACGCCGGCTCGGAGTCACGCCAGCAATGAGGCAAACGTTGCCTGCAACGGCGCGAGCCCGGCGGCGCCTGGACCGACGCCTGGAACGCATCGAAGGTGTCCTGCGTGCGTAATCCTCGACCCGCGCCTGGAAGTTGAGGGCGAAACCGAAGCGGCGCCGTCCCAGTAGAGCCAGACGGGCGTAGCGACCGCGACGAGACGATCGTCGATTCCGTGCGCAACCACGTCGCGTGCCGACCCGGGCTCTGAAGTCGCCAGTGCGCAGCCCCGCCCAAGGGGGTGCTGGCACCCCCGGGACCGGGCCCAAGGAGTACGTCGGCGGGCGGGCGTACTCCCGGGGGGCGAGGGGTGAAGGGTCCCCCCGGCCGACGACATCCCGTCCCCAGAAGCGCAGTGTGTCCCTATGACACTCCTACGCGACATCCCCGCCACGGGCGGGCCGGCTGCCAACTCGGCGGTGGCGGCCCGGGCCGTCGGCGCCACCAAGACCTACGGCAAGGGCGACAGCGCGGTCGTCGCCCTCGACCGGGTCGACGTCGAGTTCGCGGCCGGGGGCTTCACCGCCATCATGGGCCCGTCGGGCTCGGGCAAGTCGACCCTGATGCACTGCCTGGCCGGGCTCGACGAGCTCACCAGCGGCCGGGTCTTCATCGGCGACGATCGACCTCACCACCCTCAACGACAAGCACCTCACCCTGCTGCGCCGGGACAAGATCGGCTTCATCTTCCAGGCCTACAACCTGGTGCCGACCCTGACCGCCCTGGAGAACATCACCCTCCCCATGGACCTGGCCGGCCGCAAGCCCGACCAGGCCTGGCTCGACCAGGTGGTCGACACCATCGGCCTCGCGCGACCGGCTCAAGCACCGCCCCAGCGAGCTCTCCGGCGGCCAGCAGCAGCGGGTGGCGGTGGGCCGGGCCCTGGCCGGGCGGCCGGAGATCATCTTCGCCGACGAGCCCACCGGCAACCTCGACAGCCGCTCCGGGGCCGAGATCCTCGACTTCATGCGCCGGGCGGTCCGGGAGCTGGGCCAGACCATCGTCATGGTCACCCACGACCCGGGCGCGGCCAGCTACGCCGACCGGGTGGTCTTCCTCGCCGACGGCCGCATCGTCGACGAGATCCTCGACCCCACCGCCGAGGCCGTCCTCGACCGCATGAAGACGTTCGGGACGGTAGGGACATGTTCCAGCTGACGTGGAAGGGCCTGTGGGCCCACAAGCTGCGCTTCGCCCTCACCGGCCTGGCCGTCATCCTCGGCGTGGCCTTCATGGCCGGCACCCAGATCCTCACCGACACCATGGGCAAGACCTTCGACGGCATCTTCGAGGACGCCAACCAGGGCGTCGACGTCGTCGTCCGGCGGGAGGCGGCGGTGGAGAGCGCCTTCGAGGGAGTGGTCCGGGAACGGGTCGACACGCGCCACCCTCGAGCGGATCCGCGGCATCGACGGCGTCGACGCCGCCGCCGGGTCGATCGAGGGCCAGGCCATCCTGGTCGGGCCCGACGGCAAGGCCGAGGCTGCCGTCCGGCTTCGGCGGCGTGATCGGCGCCAACTGGGTCGAGGACGAGCGCCTCAACCCGTTCACCATCGCCACCGGCAACGCCCCCCGCGCCCCGACCGAGGCGGTCATCGACCAGACCACCTTCGACACCGACCACCACGCCCTCGGCGACACCATCACCGTGCTGGGCAAGGGCGAGCCCCGTCAGCTCACGATCGTCGGCACGGCCATGTTCGGCGACGTGGGCGGCCTGCCCGGCATCACCCTGGTCGGCGTCACCGACGCCACCGCCCAGGAGATGTTCGCCGAGCCCGGCGCCTACGACAGCGTGCTCGTCGCGGCCGACGGGTCGGTCTCCGCCGATGCCCTGTCCACCCGCATCGACGACGACGCTCGGGCGACCCGGCGCAAGTTCGAGGTCGCTCACCGGCGCGGCCGACACGGCCAACAGCAAGGCCGACCTCAAGGAGGGGCTGGGCTTCTTCAACACCTTCCTGCTGGCCTTCGCCTACATCGCCCTGTTCGTCGGGATGTTCATCATCTACAACACCTTCTCCATCGTCGTCGCCCAGCGGGCGCGGGACATGGCCATGCTGCGGGCCATCGGCGCCAGCCGGGCCCAGGTCGTGCGCTCGGTGGTGTTCGAGTCGGTGGCGGTCGGCGTGGTCGCCTCCGCCATCGGGCTGGGAGTCGGCGTGCTGATGTCGTTCGGCCTGCGGGCCCTGCTCAGCGCGGTGGGCCTCGAGGTCCCCAGCGGCCCCATCGTGATCGCCCCGTCGACCGTGATCACCGCCTTCCTGGTCGGCACCGCCATCACCGTGGTCTCGGCCCTGTGGCCGGCGGTGCGGTCCAGCCGGGTGAAGCCCATCGCCGCCCTCCGCGACGTCGCCATCGACGTCTCCGGGTCGTCGGTGGTCCGCACCGGCGCCGGCCTGGCCATCCTCGGCCTCGGCGTGGCGTCGTTCGCGGTCGGGATCTTCGGCGGCGGCTCGGCCCTGGCCCTGATCGGGTTCGGCACGGTGGCGACCATCATCGGGGTGTTCGTGCTCGGCCCGGTGCTCGCCATCCCCCTCATGCACGTGCTGGGGGCGCCCGTCGCAGGCCATCTCCGGCACCACCGGGCGCCTGGCCCGGGAGAACGCCAAGCGCAACCCCAAGCGCACCTCGGCCACCGCCTCGGCCCTCATGATCGGCGTGGCCCTGGTCGGCTTCATCACCATCCTGGCCTCCTCGATCAAGGCGGCGATCTCGGACACGCTGTCGCGAGTCGCTGCAGGCCGACTACGTCGTCGCCTCCGGGTCGTTCGGCAACGGCGGTCTCAGCCCGGAGATCGAGGCCGACCTGTCGGCCCTGCCCGAGGTGGCCGCGGTCTCGCCGATGCGGTCGAGCCCGGTCGAGGTGGACGGCGCGGTCCTCGCAGGTGGCGGCCGTCGACATCCGGACGATCGACCAGGTGGCCGACCTCGGAGTGACGGCCGGCCGGTTGGCCGACGTCACCGGAGCGTCGGTGGCCGTCGAGGACCGCAAGGCGGAGGACGACGGGCTGGCGGTGGGGGACACGATCACCATGACCTTCGCCCGCACCGGTGCCGTCGAGCTCACCGTCAGGGCCCTCATCGACCGGCCGCCGCCCGGCGGCGACGGGATGGTCTACATGATCGGCCTCGACACCTACGAGGCCAACGTCACCGACCAGTTCGACCGCCAGGTCTTCGTGAAGGTGGCCGACGGGGTCAGCCCGGCCCAGGCCACGGCCGCCCTCGACACCGTCCTGGCCGAGTGGCCCAACGGCGAGCTGCAGGACCAGGCCGCCTTCGAGGAGAGCGTCGCCAGCCAGATCGACATCATCCTCAACCTGATCTACGGGTTGCTCGGGCTGGCCATCGTCATCGCCCTCATCGGCATCGCCAACACCCTGGCCCTGTCGGTGCACGAGCGACGCCGGGAACTGGGCCTGCTGCGGGCGGTGGGCATGACCCGGCCCCAGGTGCGCAGCGCCATCCGCTGGGAGTCGGTGATGATCGCCCTCATGGGGACGTTCCTCGGCTTCGCCCTGGCCGTCGCCGGCTCGTGGGGGATCATCTCCGCCATCGAGGGCGACCGGCCGATACCCCTGGTGGTGCCGCCGGTGCAGCTGACGGTGATCGTGGTCCTGGCCTCGGTGGCCGGAGTGCTGGCCGCGGTCGGTCCCGCCCGGCGGGCGGCCAAGCTCGACATCCTGGCCGCCATCGCCAGCCACTAGCGGGCGACCCGCACGCCCCCTAGTTCGACCAGTGGGCGGGGTAGTACGAGTGGGCCGGCACCGTCGCGGGTGCCGGCCCACTGGTCGCGGCCAGCATGCCCAGCAGGAAGACGAGGTCCCGGTGCAGGATCTCCTGATCGAGGGGAGCCTGGCGACGCTCGGTGACGGGGAGTCCGTTGCACTTGGCGTAGCTGACGGTCACGTCGGTGGGCGCCGACTCGTCGGTAACGGTGCGACACCGGAGCCGCTCGGCCAGGCTCATCTGGCGGGCGGTCGGCCAGTAGAGCTTGTGGGTGGCGCAGACATCGCAGCGCACCCAGAAGTGCCGCAGCCACGGCTGGCGCCGGTATTTCTGCAGCACCACGCTTTCCGACTCCAGCGTCAGTCCCGCGCTCGCATTCGCCACAGCGGACATGGTCGATGAACGTTGCCACCCTCTCCCCCTTCGAAGCTGTTGCTTCAACCCCGTGTTGCCCCCGCCGAAAATGGTACCGAAGGGTGGCGACCTCAGATAGTCCCGAAATCAACTCTTCACACGGGGAAAGGGGCTCCTCAGAGGGGACGGGGGCCGAAGAAGATGATGCCGACGCCGACGGACACCACCAGGGCACCGACGATGTCCCAGCGGTCGGGGCGGTCGCCGTTGAGCCACCAGCCCCAGAGCAGGGCCAGCACCACGAAGACCCCGCCGTAGGCGGCGTAGATCCGTCCGAAGGAGTCATCCCGCTGCAGGGTGGGGATCACGCCGTAGCCGACCAGGACGAGGGCGCCGACCATGCCCACGATCCACCCCGCGCCCTCCCGCAGCCAGCGCCAGACCAGCCAGCCGCCGCCGATCTCGGCCAGACCGGCTAGTCCGAACAGTCCCAGGGCGCGTGCGACCTCCATCCGGCAACGGTACCGGTGGCGGGGCCGGTGGGTAGGGACTCATCCGATGCCCCGCAGGCGGTTGAGCACCGGCAACGTCGTGGCCGACGCCCAGGACGACTTCGACCAGGCCCGCCAGCGGGAGGTGCTCTCCCGCCTGGCCCGGTGGGTGCGACGCCAGCCCACCGACGTCAACGCCATCCTCCCCTTCGACGAGGTCGTCGCCGCCCTGGGCCGAACCGGGGAGCGGGAGCTCGGGCTGGCCCCGGTCCGCCTCGACTCCATCGTCGGCACCGTCGACCGCACCGACGGCGCCTTCGACCGCGACTTCCGGCCCACGTCGACCAAGTCCCGCGACCGCTGGGTGCGCTCGGCCGCGGCCATGCGCCGGGGCGAGCCCCTCGAGCCCATCAACGTGTACCGGGTGGGGGAGGCCCACTTCGTCCGCGACGGCCACCACCGGGTCTCGGTGGCCGGGGCCGCGGGCCTGGAGGTGATCGACGCCTTCGTCACCGAGGTCCTCACCCGGGCGGGAGCGACGACCGACCTCCGGGTCACCGACCTGCCCCTCAAGACCCACGAGCGGTATTTCCTGGAGCGGGTGCCGCTGACCGCCGAGCAACGGGCCCGCATTACGGTCAGCCTGCCCGAGACCTACGCCCGCCTGGCCGAGGGGGTGGAGGCGTGGGGCTTCCGGATGATGCAGACGCTGGGGCACACGTTGGAGCGGGCCGACGTGGGCGGGTGCTGGTTCCGGGACGAGTATGAGCCGGCCCTGGCCCTGCTCCGGGAGGCGGGACTGGTGCGGCCGGACGAGACGGAGACCGACGCCTACCTGCGCCTGGCCGACGCCCGGTACCGTCTGCTGCGGGCCCACACGTGGGACGCCGAGGTCATCGACCAGCTCCGAGGGAGGGTGTGAGTGCCGAACTTGCCCACGCTCCTCGCCATCGTCGAGGGCGAGCCGGGGATCTTCCCCGACCCCATCGCCCGCCTCTACGGGAAGCTCAACCGGTGGGTGCGGAGGGCCGCGAAGGATCCGACGGCGCCGGCGCCGACGGCTCGCCCGCCGGAGGAACCGGCCGCTCCACCGTCTCCGTCCGGGCCCGCTCCTCCTGGTCCTGATCCTGACCCTGACCCGGCGCCGGGGGCGACGATTCGGCCTGCGACTGGCTCTGGGCCTGACTCGCCGCCACCGGAGGGCTCGCCTCCTCCTGCTGGGTCCGGTTGAGGCGTTCTCCGCTGTCGGGGTCGAACAGGTGGAGGGCCCGGGCGTCGAGCCAGAGCTCCAGCTCCTCGCCCGGCCGGGCCTGGCTGGCCCGCTCCAACCGGGCCACCACCTGGGTGCCCTCGTCGCTGGACCGCACGTCGTCGGGCGTGAGGTCGGCATGGCGACCCAATTCCGACGCCGCCGCCCCCCCGCCGACGGTGAAGTAGACGTACAGCTCCGACCCCATCCACTCCACGAGCTCGATGGTGGCCTTGAACTTGGCCCCATGGCGAAGGTCGTCCTCCGCCACCAGGGTCGCATCCTCGAAGTTCTCCGGGCGGATGCCGGCGATGAGCGACCGGGCGCCACCGCCACCCCCGTCCCCCGCCGCCGCTCCGGGCAGGTCGAACTCCACCATCGGCAGCTTCACCTTCGACCCGGACACGTCCGCCCGCAGGAAGTTCATGGCCGGTGAGCCGATGAAGCCGGCCACGAACAGGTTGACCGGCTGCTCGTAGAGCTCCCGGGGCGTACCCAGCTGCTGCACCACGCCCCGCCGCATCAGGGCGATGCGGTCGCCGAGGGTCATGGCCTCGGTCTGGTCGTGGGTGACGTAGACGGTGGTGGTCTTGAGCCGGCTCTGGAGGCGGGCGATCTGGGTGCGGGTCTGCACCCGCAGCTTGGCGTCGAGGTTCGACAGGGGCTCGTCCATGAGGAAGGCGGCCGGCTCCCGCACGATGGCCCGGCCCATGGCCACCCGCTGGCGCTGCCCGCCGGAGAGGTTGGCCGGCTTGCGGTCGAGCAGCTCGCTGAGCTGGAGGATGCGGGCCGCCTCGTCCACCCGGTCGGTGATCTTGGCCTCGTCCATCTTGGCCAGTCGCAGGGGGAAGGAGATGTTCTCCCGGACGGTCATGTGCGGGTAGAGGGCGTAGCTCTGGAACACCATGGCCATGTTGCGGTCCTTGGGGTCGTCGTCGTTCACGACCCTGCCGTCGACCTTGAGCTCGCCCTCGCTGATCTCCTCCAGCCCCACGATCATGTTGAGCAGGGTCGACTTCCCGCAGCCCGAAGGCCCCACCAGGATGAAGAACTCGCCGTCCTGGATGGTGAAGGTGACGTCGTCGACCGCCTTCGTCCCGTCCGGGAACTGCTTGGTGACGTGGACCAGATCGATCTCGGCCATCAGCGCACCATCCTGGCGGATGTTGCGCTGACGAAACCCTCCGCCTGCTCCGGCCTCCGGCCGGCGCAGGCGCTCCACATTGATTCGCTCGCAAGCTCGCTCATTTGGGGACGAACCTCCTCCTCAGCCCTTGACCGCGCCGGTCGTGAGCCCGGCCACGATCCGGCGCTGGAAGATCAGGACCATGACGATGATGGGGATGGTGACGACCACCGCCGCGGCCGCGATCGAGCCCGTGGGCTGGGCGAATTGCGACTCGCCGCTGAAGAAGGCGAGGGCCGCGGGCACGGTACGAGCCTGGTCGGTGGACGTGAGGGAGATGGCGAACAGGAAGTCGTTCCACGCGAAGATGAACACGAGGATGGCGGCAGTGAACACGCCCGGCGCGGCGAGAGGGGCGATCACCTTGCGGAAGGCCTGGAAGGGCGTGGCCCCGTCGACGCGGGCCGCCTTGTCGAGGTCCCACGGGATCTCCCGGAAGAAGGCGGACAGGGTCCAGATGGCCAGGGGGAGGGTGAAGGTCATGTAGGGGATGATCAGCCCCGGCCAGGTGTCGTAGAGGTGGAGCGACCGCCACATGTTGAACAGCGGGCCGACGATGGAGATGGGCGGGAACATGGCGATGGCCAGGGCCCCCGTCAGCACGATTGTCTTGCCCGGGAAGTCGAGGCGGACGATGGCGTAGGCGGCGAACATGGCCAGCCCCACGGCCAGGACGGTGGCGATCAGGGCGATCCCGATCGAGTTGCGCAGGGCGGCGGTGAACTGCCCGTCGTCGAAGATGTTGCGGTAGTTCTCCAGGGTGAACGACCGGGGGACGAACTTGTGGTCGGTGAGGTCGGTGGAGCGCTTCAGCGACAGCGACAGGATCCAGGCCACCGGGACCAGGGCGTAGAGCACCACGATCACGGTGCCCGCGGCCCAGAACGCCTTCTCCGCCCCTGTCCTGGTCTTCACCGGCGTTCTCCCCGTTGCTGGGACAGCGATGCCCCGAAGCCCTTCACGAACAATGCCGCGATCACGATCACGCACAGGAAGATGAGCACCGACACCGCCGAGCCGATCCCCAGGTTGAGCCGGTTGAAGAGCTGGTTCGACCCCAGGATCGACAGCGTCTCGGTGCCGTTCGCCCCCGCCGTCATCACGAACACCGAGTCGAAGATGCGGAAGGCGTCGAGGGTGCGGAACAGGAGGGCGACGAGGATCGCCGGCTTCATGAGGGGCAGGGTGATCTGGGTGAAGCGCTGCCACGTGGTGGCCCCGTCGACCTTGGCCGCCCGGTGGAGGTCTTCCGGCACGAGGGTGAGCCCGGCCAGCAGGAGAAGGGCCATGAACGGCGTCGTCTTCCACACCTCGGTGAGGATGACCACGAACAGCGAGCCGGCCCGCTCCGCGAACCACGACCGGTCGGTGTTGACCAGCTCGTTCACGAACCCGGTGGTGGGGTCGAAGGCGAAGCGCCAGGCCAGGGCGGCGACCACGGTGACGATGCCGTAGGGGATGAGGATGGCGGCCCGCACCGTGCGCCGGCCGAAGATGGCCCGGTGCATGAGCAGGGCCAGGCCCATGCCCAGCACCAGCTCGATCACCACCGAGATGGCGGTGATCACCAGGGTGGTGGCCAGGTCCGACCACCACAGGTTCGACGAGAGGACGTCGACGTAGTTGCGCAGGCCGACGAACTCGGCCTGGTCGGGGAAGCGCAGGTCGCTGCGCTGCAGGGACAGGACGAAGGCGTAGACGATGGGGTAGGCGGTGACCAGCAGCATCACGATCACGGCGGGGGCGCACAGCATCCACCCCAGGCGCCGCTCCGACCGGGCCCGGAGGCTGGTCCGGCGCCGGCCCGAGCGGGGCGGCTCCACGTCGAGGGGCCGGGTGGCGGGAGGGGCGGCGGTAGTCATCCCTACAGGAGCCCGCCCGACTTGAGCGACCTCTGGATGGCGCTGCGCAGCGACTTCACGTCCTTGGCCGGATCGACGCCCCGGGGTGGGTGCAGGTTGCGCTGGATGGCGAGGGAGATGTCGTTGTAGGCCGGGCTCTGGGGCCGGGCCGAGCCCTGGGTGAGCGTGTCCCGCAGGACGTCGGCGAAGGGGAACGCGGCCTGGACCTGGGGATCGTCGTAGAGGGCCTCGGTGGTGGGGGGCAGGCCGCCCTTCTCGGTGGCCACGATCTGGTTGGGCGCCGACCGCAGGCAGGCGGCGGCGTCGAGGGCCAGCTGGGGGTGCCGCGACTCGGAGGACACGCCCAGGTTGATCCCGCCGAGGGTCACGTGAGCGGGCTCGTCGGGGAGCACCCGGGGCCAGGGAGCCCAGCCCATGTTGGCCGCGATGTCGGGGGCGTTCTTCTGGGCGCTGGGCCAGACGAAGGTGTAGTTGACCATGAAGGACGAACTGCCCGACTCGAAGGCGAGGCGGGCCTGGTCCTCCTGGCTGGTCGACAGGGTGGGGTCGGCCGCCCGGGACGTCGCCACCCGCTTGATGACCTCCAACGCCTTGGTGGTGGGCTCGTCGGCCAGGTCGACCTTCTCGGCCCCCTGGAGGACGCTGCCCTTGGCCGACGCCAGCAGGGAGTTGAACCACACGGTGAGGCCCTCGTAGCGGTTGCCCTGGACCTGGATGCGCCCGCCCTCGCCGATCTTCTCGGCCATGTCGACCATCTCCGCCCAGGTGGTGGGCGGGGTCGGCACCCGGTCCTTGCGGTACCAGAGGAGCTGGGTGTTGGTGGTGAACGGGGCCGCGTAGAGCTTGCCGTCGTAGGTGCCCGTCTGGATGGTGGCGGGGATGGTGCCGTCGGTGGCCTTGGCCGCGGCGTCGCCGTCCCACGGGAGGAGCCACCCGGCCTCGGCGAACTCGGCCGTCCAGATGACGTCCATGCCCATGATGTCGATGTCCTTGTCGCCCGCGGCCAAGCGGCGGACGAGCTGCTCCCGCTGCTGGTCGGCACTGGGCGGAAGGTCGGCCAGTTCCACCCGGTAGCGCCCGCCGGCCTGCTCGGTACAGGTCTGGGCCGCGTTGGCGAAGGCCCCGCCCGGCTCCTTGAAGACGTAGAACTTGAGGGTCGGGGTGCCGCCACCACTGCCGCCCCCACCGCCACCGCAGGCGGCGAGCACGAGGGTGAGGGCCGCCGAGACCAAGCGGTATCGCTTGGCGCCCGACCCTATGGTCACGGACGGTTCATAACCAGGCTTTCAGCCCGCGAAACGCCAGCGAGCCACCGAGCGGCGCCTCCCTATAGCCCGGCGCCCACGGCCATACTGGTTTCCCCCCGTGAGAGGAGGCCGCCCGAGTGTTCGGCAGCCGCAAGTCCCGCATGGTCACCGACGCCGAGGCCCTTCCCGGCCGTGACCGCGAAATGCCCCTTCCCGCCCGCCACCTGGTGAAGGACGCACCCCTGCGGCCGCCCTTCCCCGACGGTTTCGAGACCGCCGTGTTCGCCATGGGGTGCTTCTGGGGGGCGGAGCGCAAGTTCTGGGAGGCGGACGGGGTCTACACGACGGCGGTGGGCTACGCCGGCGGCTTCACTCCCAACCCCACCTACCAGGAGGTGTGCTCGGGCCAGACCGGACACACCGAGGCGGTGCTGGTCGTCTTCGACCCCACCCGCACCACCTACGCCAACCTGCTCAAGGTCTTCTGGGAGTCGCACGACCCCACCCAGGGCATGCGCCAGGGCAACGACGTCGGCACCCAGTACCGCTCCGCCATCTACGCCACGTCGGAGGATCAGCTCAAGGCGGCCCACGAGTCCCGCGACATGTTCCAGGAGCGCCTCACCGCGGCCGGCCTGGGCGAGATCTCCACCGAGATCCGGGAGGCGCCCGCCTTCTACTACGCCGAGGACTACCACCAGCAGTACCTGGCCGCCAACCCCAACGGCTACTGCGGCCTGGGCGGCACCGGCGTGAGCTGCCCCATCGGGCTCGAGCCTGGTCCCAGGCGCCTAAGGGGCGGCGGCCGTCTCCAGCAGGTCGTCGTCGAGGCCATCGTTTAGGCCATCGTAGGGGACGGCACCGGCGGCCGTTCTAGGCAAAACACGTTGTACGGGCGGCCGATGAGGGGTTGGGCCACGTTGCGAACTTCGATGCCGCCGTCGGTGGCCCCCCGCTCGGTGCCGGCGTGGGCGTGGCCGTGGAGCACGAGGTCGGCGCCGGCCCGGTCGACGGCCTCGCCCAGCAGGTAGCTCCCCAGGAAGGGGTAGATCTCGAGCCGCTCGCCCTTGAGGGTGCGGTCGGTGGGGGCGTAGTGGAGGAGGGCGACCCGCAGGTCGCTGCGTTCGGCCAGGCCGGCCAGGGTCGCCTCCAGCCGGTCGGCCAGGTGCCGGGTGTAGGCGATGAACGACTTCATCACCGGCTCGCCGAACTCGGAGCCGCACGCCCCCGCGAAGCCTCCGCCGAAGCCCTTGGTGCCGGCGATGCCCAGCCGGCAGCCACCGACGTCGACCACGACGCCGTCGCCCTCCAGCACCTGCACGCCCGCCGCCTCCATCACCTTCGTCACCGCGTGCTCCTGCACCGAGTGGTAGTCGTGGTTGCCGAGCACGGCGAACATGGGGACGCCGAGGCCCTCCAGCTCGTCCGCCAATACCTGGGCCTCCTCGGCCAGCCCCCGCCGGGTGAGGTCGCCGGCCAGGAGGAACACGTCGGCGTGGTCGGCGATGTCGGCCAGGTGGGGACGGAGGGTGCCGGCCGAGTCGGTGCCGAAGTGGACGTCGCCCACCGCCGCCACCCGGATCCCGGTCACCCCGTTTCCTGGCCCTTGGGTCACGGAAGGTGCTCCACCGCCGGCTCTTCGGCCAGCGTGATCAGGCTCAGGTCGTTGTGGAGCACGTGGTCGGGCAGCACCCGGGCCGCGATCTCCGACACCGCGTCCACCCGTTCCGGGGTCGCCACCTGCCCGGACACGAACACGTGGTCGGCCACGATGCGCACCTGGAGGCTCAGGTCCGACACCCGCCCATCGGCGGCCAGCGCTTCCCGCAACCGCTCGTCGGCATAGGGGTTGGGGGCATAGGGGTTGGGGGCATAGGGGTTGGGGGCGTCGTGGTTGGGCTCTCGGGTCTCGGACATGGGTTCCATCCGGGGGGTGTGGTCACGGGCGGGTTTGGCTCCCGGTCAACCGGGGACGTACCCGGTGCGGTTGGGGGCAAACGAGGGAGGAACGGGTTATGAGCGACCGGACGACCGACGTCCCGGACCTGGAGGCGCCACCGGCGGACGCCTTCGAGCAGTCCTTGCCGGCTACCGGCGCGCCCGAGGATCCGCTGCCGGACGCGCTTACCGACGACCTCGAAGCGCCCGAGCCCGACGTCATCGAGCAGCACCAGGCGGCGCCGTCCTACGGGGAGGATGACTGGCGCTGAGCCGGTTTGGACGACCCTGCTCGCGGGTAACCCGAGCCCATGTTTGAGGACTCCGCTTTGGCGCGTCCCGAGAACTGGCGGACGCTGCGCATGGTGAAGCTGCGGCAGATGGCCTCCGAGCTCCGCGCCCACGCCTCCCGCCGACCCCCGCGGTGGCCAACACCCTTCGTCAGCGGGCGGTCGAGCTCGAGTCGTCGGCCAACCGCATCGAAGACGTCATCTCCCGCCCCGCCTGACCCGGATGTCGGCGGCCAGGCGCCGCATGTCGAGCTCGTCGGCCAGGTCGCGAGCCTGCACCAGGAGGCTCTCGGCCCGCTTGTTGTCGGCCCGCCGGCCCTGGGCCAGCAGGGCCCAGCCCCACTCGGCCTGGGAGTGGGCCAGAGCCGGGTAGGCCTCCAGCTTGCGGTTCGTGCCGACGGCGAGGTCGAAGTTGCGGTCGGCCAGCTCCCAGTCGCCGCACGTGGCCGCGGCCAGGCCGGCGAAGCGGGCGGTGGAGCCGAGGCACATGAGGCCCCCGGTCAGCACGACCACCTGGTCGGCGTAGGGCTGGATCAGGGGGAGCAGGATGGTGGCCAGCCGGGGGTCGCGGACGAGGGCGCCCGCCTCCAGGGCACACGCCGCCATCTGCATCCACTCGGCGTCGAACGGCCGGGCCGTCACCACGTGCTCGGACATGGTCCCGAGCCACTCCTGGGCCTCGTCGTAGCGACGGGTGCGGGCCAGGATGAGGGCCACCTGGGCGGCCCACGCCCGGCCCACGGGGAGGGCCTTGAGTGAGGCCTCCACCTCGGCGACAGCGTCGTCGGAGCCCCATTCCAGCGCCATCCAGTACCGCTGCTCCCGTCCCCCGGGGGTCTCCTTGGTGTCGCCGGCCCGCTCGGCCAGCGCCTTCACGTCGAGGAGTGCCGACCGGGCGTCGTCCCAACGGCCTTCGAAGATCGCCCGCATGGCGGCGTAGGCGGCCGCGTCCCGACGGTAGATGGGGTCGCCGATGGCGTTGGCCAGGTTGGAGAAGGCGGCGATGTCCTCGTCTGCCTGGGACAGGCGGCCCATCTCCATCCGGTCGGCGATGCGCCAGGCGTAGCCCTCCATGGCCAGGTCACCGTCGTCGGTGGCCTCGGCGATGGCGACGATCTGCTCGCTGGCCCTGAGCCGCTCCTCCAAGTCCTCCGGTCCCCACGGGCGGCTGTGGCGGGCACGCAGAGCCGACAGGCGGCTACCGGTGTGACGGCTGGCGGGGGTGTGGTCGTCGTCGTCCCACGGCGCCTCGCTCCAACCCATCGGGGTCGAGGCCGGCTCGGGGTCGGCCCACAGCTCGCTGAGGTCGTCGGGCGTGTACGGGTCGGCCATCGGCCGCCGGGGGGCGACGTCGGCCACGGGGGCCGCGGCCGGCCGCCGGCGGGCGCGAGCGGGAGTGGTCGGCACGGGAGCGACGACGGATGCGGCTGCCGGCTCGGCCGCGGTTGCCTTCCGGGACTTGCCCTTGGTCGACACCGGCTCGGCCTTGGTGGCGGCCTTGGTGGCGGCCTTGGCACTGGCCTTGGCGCCGGCCTTGGCGCTGGTGGTGGCCTTGGTGCTCGGCTGGGCCGGGGCAGACCCGGGCGGCGACCGGTGGGCGGCGGCCTCGGCCGCGACCGCGGCCCGGTGGGCGGCGGCCCGCATCTCCTGCTCGGCGGCCACCTGGGGGGTGGAACGACGGGCCGGCTTGGCCGGCAGCACGTCCGGTGCCGATGCCGTGGCCAGCAGCTCGCCCAGGGGCAGCAGCTTCACCGGCGGGGGTTCGGGCATCAGGAAGGGGTGCTGGTTCTGGGTCCCGAGGGGGATCTTCGACAGGATCGGCTTGTGCACCGGTACCGGCCACGGGCTGCGGGACAGGGCGGACTCGGCCAGCGAGATCAGACCGGGGTCGTTGACGGTGCGGGCGATGGCGACAGCTTCGAGGAACGAGTGGCGGGCCCGGACCTGCTCCCCGGCCCGGTCGTGGGCGTCGCCCAGCGACACCAGCAACCGGCACTTCAGCTGGGCTGCGTCGCCGCTGTGGCGGACGAGCAGGCCGAGGCCGACGCCGTACCACTCGGCCGCCTCGTCGAACGCGAGCTGGGCCAGGGCCTGGTCGCCCGCCTTGGCCGCGTGGGCGGCGGCGGAAACGGAGCCGCCCACCGGCGAGGCGCCGGCGGCGTGGAAGGCCAGTTGCACCAGATGGTCCTCGGCGACCGCGGGCGTCTTCTCCAGCTCCTCGGCCAGCCGGCCGTGGACGTGGATGCCGCGATTGGCCGCCACCCGGTGCTCGACCGCCGATCGCACCGCGTCGTGGACGAACCGGTAGCTGTTGGGCTCCCCTTCGGGTTCGATGATCTCGCCTGCCACCGCCTCTTCGGCGGCAGCCAGGAGGCGATCGGGCGGGACTTCTCCGGTGCGGGCGACGGTGTCGAGAGAGAACTCCGGCCCGATGATCGCGGCGACGGCGAGCAGCTGGCGGGTGCCGGCGTCCATGCGGGCCAGCCGACGGGCCACGCCCGCGTCCACCGACTGGGGCAGGGTGCGGGGGTCGACGGTGGGCAGGGCGGTGCCGACGTGGCGGAGCAGCTCGCCTAGGAAGAGGGGGTTGCCCTCGGCGCGCGTCCAGAGGGTGTCGACGACGGCCGGGTTCGGGAGGATGTCGCGCACCGCCTCCAGCGGGAGCCCGTCGAGCACCTTGTGGGTGACGTCGGGGTCGCCGGAGAGGTCGGCCAGCAGGGACGACACTGCGTGGGCCCGGTCCACCGACGTGTCGCAGTAGGTGCCCACCACCAGCATGGGCACCTCTCGGGTGGCGGACAGGACGTACTGCAGGAGGCGCACGGTGCTGCGGTGGGCCCGGTGGAGGTCGTCGACCACCAGGAGGATCGGGCTGCGGCTGGCCAGCTCGGCGATGAGCCCGGCGGCGGCGTGGAAAAGCTCCCGCCGGTCGGAGGGCACGGGCGGGACGTGGGACGTGCGAGCACCCAGACCGGGCGCGATATGGGCCAGCACGCCGTAGCGCGACACGACGTCGGTGGGTGCGATGGCCGCGGCCCGGGCCAAGATCTCGGCCACCGGGGCGTAGGGCGTCGACGGGTCGGGAGGGCACGTCCCCCAGAGGACGCGTCCGCCGGCTCCGACCACCTCCCGGGCCAGCCGCTCGACCAGGGTGGTCTTGCCCATCCCCGGCTCGCCCGCCAGAAGGACGACTTGGCGCTTCCCGCCGAAGGCGCGCCGCCAAGCCTGCTGCAACTCCTGAATATCCGCCACTCGGTCGACGAAGGCCGGAAGACTGCCCCGATCGCCTTCGACGACGTCCACGGCGGACCCACGCATACGGGTCGTCATCCTCGTCGTTATCGGCGGGCCCCGCCCCCTCCTTGAGGGAAAGATAGGCCGTTTGCCCTATTGGCGGGCGAGTCCCGACCTAGGGGACGATGGCGTGGGCCAGCTCCAGGCTGCGGTAGGTGAGGGGTACCTCCGACAGCTCGGCCAGGGCCTCGGCGAAGTCCTCCGACTCGGGCAGGTTGTCGTTCTCGAAGGCGTCCTCGCGGTTCTCGAACTCGACGATGGCGATGTAGCGCCGCGACTCGGCCCGGTCGTGGTAGATCATCGACCGCTTCACCTTGCTGCGGCCGGCGCTGTCGGTCACGTACTTCTCGCCCAGCTCCTTCATCTTCTGCGGATCGTGGGTGACGAACTCGATGATCTGCACGTACGACACGCGGGTGTCCTCTCAAACTCTCTGTTCGCTCGACTCGTCAGGCCAACCTACGCGATCGACCTGACTATGGTCGGCCCGTGCCTGACCTGTTGGCGGCCGCCGCCGTCGCCTTGCTCGACGAGCGCCGGCTGCTGACCGCGCCGGAGCTGGCCGGGTTGAGCCGGTTGCCGGTGGAGGCGGCGCCGGCCCTGGGCGCCCTCGCCCACCAGGTGCGCCTGGCCTGGTGCGGTCCGTCCGTCGAGGTGGAAGGCATCGTCTCGGGCAAGACCGGGGGTTGCCCGGAGGACTGCCACTTCTGCAGCCAGTCGGCCCGCTTCGACTCCCCGGTGCGGGCCACGCCCCTGCTCGACCGGGACGAGCTGCTGGCCGCGGCCGAGGAGACGGCCCGGCTGGGGGCGTCCGAGTTCTGCATCGTGCTGGCCGTGCGGGGCCCCGACGAGCGCACCCTGGCCCGGGTCATCGAGATGATCCCGGTGATCCGGGAGCGAACCGGGCTCAACGTGGCCGCCAGCCTGGGCATCCTCACCCCCGACCAGGCCCGGCGCCTGGCCGATGCCGGGCTCCACCGCTACAACCACAACCTGGAGACGGCCCGCTCCTTCTTCCCCGAGGTCGTGACCACCCATACGTGGGAGGAGCGGCGCGACACCTGCCGGCTGGTCCTGGAGGCGGGCATGGAGCTGTGCTGCGGGGCGATCCTGGGGATGGGGGAGAGCGACGAGCAGCGCCTGGAGCTGCTGGCCGAGCTGCGGGAGGTCGGCCCCACCGAGGTTCCGCTCAACTTCCTCAACCCCCGCCCGGGCACGCCCATGGCCGGCCGGCCCCTCCTGGAGCCGATGGAGGCCATCCGCTGGATCGCCCTCTTCCGCCTGGCCCTCCCCGAGGTCATCCTCCGCTACGCCGGCGGCCGGGAGGTGACCCTGCGGGAGCTGCAGGCCCTGGGGCTCACCGCGGGCGTCAACGCCCTCATCGTCGGCAACTACCTCACCACCCTGGGCCGCGACCCGGAGCAGGACCTGCAGCTGCTAGCCGACCTGCGCATGCCCGTCGCGGTGGCCGCGCCGGTCGCCATGAGGTCGGCCCCCGACAGGTGACCTTTTGCATCGGCTGTGGACGGGAACGGGCGGCGTGCGACGGGTCGTGCCTCACTCCCCTGGACCCGCCCCGGTTCTGCCCGACGTGCGGTCGGCGGCTGGTGGTGAAGGTGTTCCCGGCCCACGTGGAGTCCCGGTGCCCGGCCGGCTGCGGCGGCTTCACGCCGGAAGCGACTGGGTAGCGATCGTCCATGGTCGACCAGGGTGACGAGAACGAAGTGGCCATGCTGCCCACCCTGAAGAAGGCGGCCGCCGCCCTGCGTGACGCCGACGTCCCCTTCGCCGTCGGCGGAGGCTTCGCCGCCTGGGCCCGGGGCGGCAGCGCCAGCGACCACGACGTCGACCTGATGATCCTCGAGTCCGACGCCGAGCGGGCCCTGAAGGTCTTGGAGGAGGTTGGGATGCGCACCGGCCGTCCCCCCGAGGGATGGCTGGTCAAGGCGTGGGACGGCGACGTGCTGGTCGACCTCATCTACGGCCCGTCGGGCGTCTCCGGCTCGAAGGAGCTGCTCGAACGGGCCGAGGTCATCCGGGTGGAGGCGATGACGTTGCCGGTGATCACCGCCGACGACCTCCTCGTCACCAAGCTGGCCGCCCTGGGCGAGCACACCCTCGACTACGAGGGCGTTCTGCGCACCGCCCGCGAGCTGCGGGAGCAGATCGATTGGGACGACGTCCAAGAGCGAACGGCCGAGTCCCCCTTCGCCCGCACCTTCTTCTACCTGGCCCAGGAACTGGGGGTCATGCCCGCCACGTGAGCAGAATCACGTGAGCTCGTCGGTGCCCGGGGCCAGGTGGCGGGCGAGGAAGCGGGCGGAGAACACGAACTCCTCGGGCGGCACCGCGGCGTGGTCGCCGGGCGACGCGTGCAGGCGCTTGTCGCGGGAGCCGAGGGCGTCGAACAGCTCGAAGACGCCGTCCCGGGGGATCAGCGAGTCGTCCCACTGCTGGATGAACAGGACAGGGCACACGACGGCGGGGGCGTCCGCGGCCATGCGAAACCGGGTCGGCCCGACCAGTCCCATGAGCCCGAACACGGCCACCTGGATTCGGGGTTCGGCCGCGGCCAGGGGTACGCCGAAGATGGTGCCCATCGACAGCCCCCAGTAGCCGAGGGGACCGTCGCCCACCTCGGGCAGGGCCCGCACCGCGGTCAGCGTCGACCGCCAGTCGGCCACCGCGTCGTCGGTGGAGGCCTCCCGCGACCACTCGGTGAGGAAGTCGCTGAAGACGACCATCTCGTCGTCGCCCGGGTTGGGGCGGCGGTCGCCGTGGCCGGCCCCGTCGATGGCCACGGCCGCGAACCCGTGGGCCCGCACCAGCTCCCGGGCGAGGGTCAGCACGTAGCCGATCCGCTTGTGGGCGGTGGCGCCGTGGCCGATGAGCACCAGGGGACGGGGCCCGTCGGCGTCGGCCGGCGTCCAGAGGACCCCCGGCACTCGCCGCCCGCCGACCTCGACGGCGAAGCCGCGCTCGACGACTCCCTCGGAGCGGTGGGTGTCGCCAGTCCAATCCATGGGGGTCGCCGGCGAGTGTACGGGTGGTTCAGTCGTCGTCGGCGGTGGCCAGCTGCCCGTCGTCGTCGGTGGCGAACAGCCCGTCGGTGTCGGGGTCGGGCCCGGGGGGGATGTCGGTGGGGCCGACGTCGCCGACGATGTTCGGGTCCTCCACGCCCACGCCCGTCCCCCGCAAGCGGTCGATCAGGCTCTCGTGGTCGTCGGTTTCCACCGGCTCTTCGTCGGTCGGATCGGAGAACGGCGTTTCGTCCATGCCGGGCCCTTACCCGTCAGCGGCCATTCCAAGTTGCCAGAAGACGAAGGCCCACAGGTCGGCGCCCTCGTCGGCCTGCTTCCACGCCGGCTTGCCCACCCCGTGGCCGGCTCGGGTCTCGATGCGCAGGAGGATGGGCTGGTCGACGGGCTTGGATGTGGCCGCCTGCAACGCGGCCGCGAACTTGCGGGCGTGCATCGGGTCGACCCGCGAGTCGGATTCGGCGGTGGTGACGATGGTGGCCGGGTAGGCGGTGCCCTCGACCACGTGGTGGTAGGGCGAGTAGGCGTTGATGACGGCGAAGTCGTCGGCCTGGTCGGGGTCGCCGTACTCGGGCACCCACAGGGCACCGATGAGGAACCGGTGGTAGCGGAGCATGTCGAGCAGGGGGACTGCGCAGATGACGGCCTGGCAGAGGTCGGGCCGCTGGGTGACAGCGGCACCCACCAGCAGGCCCCCGTTCGACCCGCCCCTGATGGCGAGCCGTTCCCGGCTGGTACGGCCCTCGGCCACCAGCCAGTCGGCGGCGGCGTGGAAGTCGTCGAAGACCTGCTGCTTGTTGGCCAGCATGCCCGCCCGGTGCCACTCCTCGCCGTACTCGCCGCCGCCCCGGATGCCGGCGATGGCGTAGACGCCGCCCGCCTCGCAGAAGACGACCAATCCGGGGGCGAAGCCGGGGGAGGAGGCGATGGCGAAGCCGCCGTAGGCGGTGAGCAGGGTGGGCGTGTCGGGCCCGGGCGTGGTGGCCGCCGCTCGCACGAGGAACATCGGCACGTCGGTGCCGTCGGTCGACGGGTAGAAGACCTGCTCGGCGACGAACGCGCCCGGCTCGAGCGGGGAGTCGAGGAGCGCCCACGGATGGAGTCCCTCGCCCGGCGTCCACCGCCACAGGCCGGGGGGACGGGCGAACGAGGTGAAGGTGAGGAACGCCCGCTCGTCGCCCGGCTCGGTGTGGGGATCGGCGTCGAGGCCGGTGACGGAGCCGAGCTCGGGCAGGGCGATCTCGCCCACCGGGGTGCCGTCGAGGCGGTACCGGCGCAGGCGGGAGACGGCGTGCTCGGTCGACGACACCAGCAGCGACCCGCCGGTGATCACGAACCCCTCGATCACGGCGCCGGTGAGGCCGGTCGACTCGGGCACGATCGTCTCCCAGTGCTCGGGCTGGGGCCTTTCCAAGGAGGCTGCCACCACCCGTCCCCGGGGCGAGCCGAGGTTGGTGACGGCGAAGATGCGGCCGCCGAAGATCTGCACCCACGTCGACGCCTCTTCGCCCTCCACCATCACCGTCCGCTGGCCGGTTTCCCGGTCGAGGAGGATGACGTCGGTGCGGGTCGGCATGAGGTGGACGTGCAGCGCCAGCCACCGTCCGTCGTCGGAGATGACGGCCATGGGCAGGGCCGTCTTGTCCAGCCCGTCGACGAGGAGGGGCTCGTCGGACGCCGGATCGTCGCCCACCCGGTGCCACCAGACCGAGTCCCAGTAACCCTCGTCGCCGGCGGGGACGGTGGCCGGGTCGGGGAGGCGGTCGTAGGCGAAGGCGGAGCCGTCGGGCAGCCAGGCCAACGACGGATGGCGCACGTGGGGGATGGCGTCGGGCAGGAGCGTGCCGCGGTCGACCTCGACGATGCGCAGGGTGCCGTGCTCGCTGCCGCCCTCCGACACCCCGTAGGCGAGGAGCCGGCCGTCGGGGGAGGGTGAGAACCAGTCGACGGACGCGGCGTGGTCGGCGGCCAGGCCGTGGGGGTCGACCACAACTCGGACCGGGGCGTCGGGGTCGACCGCGCTGCGCATGACCACGACGGCCTGGTCGGCGTCGCCTTCCCGCTGGAGGTGGAAGACGCGGTCACGGGCAACCGCGGGCGACCCGACGACGCCGATCTGCAGCAACTCGAGCAGGCGCCGGTGGAGCGGTTCACGCCGCGGGAGCGCGTCGAGTACCGCCCGGGTCCGGGCGTTCTGGGCCGCCACCCAAGAGGCTGTCTCCTCGCTGTCGCCGTCCTCCAACCACCGATAGGGGTCGTGGACCTCGGTGCCGTGAAGCACCTCGACGACGTCTTCGACTCGTGCCGGCACCACCTGAGGCACGTCCGGAGAGGAACTACCTACCGGCGTTCGGCCTCTTGCCGTGATTGGCCTTCTTGCGCCGGCAACGGATCTTCCGCTTGTTCGTCTTCTTCGACATCAGACGGCCAGGGTAGCCGGTGGCCGGAGGGGCCACCCTGGGCCGCCGGTTGTGGGCGGTGGCGTTGGGTGCTGCGTCTTCTACATTGCAAGCAATGGAACGACTGGGGCTCGTGGGCCTGCCGAACGCCGGGAAGTCGTCGCTGTTCAACGCGGTGACGGGTGGTTCGGCCCCGGTAGCCGCCCATCCCTTCTCCACCACCGAGAGCACGGTGGGGGTGGCGTCGGTGTCCGACCCTCGCCTGACGGCGCTGGCCGAGATGAGCCGGTCGAAGAAGGTGGTGCCGGCCACCCTCGAGCTGGTCGACATCGCCGGGCTGGTGGCGGGGGCGTCCACCGGCGAGGGTCTGGGCAACCGCTTCCTGGCCGGCATCCGCGAAGTCGACGCAGTGGTGTTGGTGCTGCGGGCGTTCGAGGACGACAACGTGGTCGGCGGAACCGATCCGTTGGTCGACCTGCACACGCTGGAGCTGGAGCTGGTGCTGGCCGACGTCGACTCGATCGAGTCGCAACTTCCCAAGCGCCAGAAGATGGCCCGGGCCGACAAGTCGCTCGCCCCCGAGGTGGCGGCCATGGAGGCGGCCCTCGTGGTGTTGAGCGGGGGGACGCCGCTCTACCGGTCGGGACTGCCGGCCGACGTGCGGGCCGGGCTGCGCTCCACGTTCCTCCTCACCGACAAGCCCATGCTGGCGGTGGTCAACCTGGGCGAGGACCAGCTGGAGGACGCCGACCGGCTGGTGAAGCCGGTGGCCGAGGAGCTGGGGGATGCGGCCGAGGTGCTGGGCGTGAGCGTGCAGCTGGAGGCAGAGTCGGCCCGCCTCGACCCCGCCGACCGGGCGGAGATGCTCGACGCCCTCGGGCTGGGCGAGGGGGCCCTCCCCCGGGTCATCCGGGCCGCCTACCACCTCCTCGGCCGGCGCACGTTCCTCACCACCGGCGACAAGGAGTCGCGGGCGTGGACGTTCCGGGCCGGGGCCAAGGCGCCCGAGTGCGCGGGGGTCATCCACTCCGACCTGCAGCGGGGATTCATCCGGGCCGAGGTCATCCGCTGGGACGAGCTGCTCGAGCTCGGTTCGTGGAACAAGGCCAAGGAAGTGGGCCGGTTGCGGGTGGAGGGCAAGGACTACGAGGTCGCCGACGGCGACACCTTGGAGATCCGGTTCAATGTGTGAGCTTCGGCGGTAGCCCCATGGCCACCACTGGTTGGTTGCTGCGGGATGGGGAGGTGCTGGCCGCGCTGGAGGTGGCGTCCACCTTCGGCGAGCGCTCCCGAGGGCTGCTGGGGAGGCCGGGGCTGGCGGGCGCACTGCTGTTGCGGCCGGCCCGGTCGGTGCACTCCATGGGCATGCAATTCGCCATTGACGTGGCCTTTTGCGACCGAGAACTTATCGTCAGACGGACGTTATGCCTCCCGCCGGGCCGGGTCACCCGGCCCACGTTGCGCTCGGGCTGTGTGATCGAGGCCGAGTCGGGGTCGTTCGACCGCTGGCGGCTGCGGCCGGGCGACCAGTTGGAGGTGCGTGAGGTCGAGGAGTGACCGATGTTGGTGTTCTCGTCCTGGTGGGCACCCCGATCGGCAACCTCGGCGACCTCTCCCCTCGGGCGGTGGAAGTCCTGCGTACGGCCGACGTCATCGCCTGTGAGGACACCCGCCGCACCCGCCAACTCCTCACTGCGGCGGGCGTGCCCGCTCGCGGTCGGCTGATGGCGGTGCACGACCACAACGAGGCGGCTCAGGTCGACGGGGTGATGGCCCGTCTGGCGGCGGGGCAGCAGGTGGCGGTGGTGACCGACGCGGGGATGCCCGGTGTGTCCGACCCGGGCGAGCGGCTGGTGGCGGCGGCGGTGGCGGCCGGTCACCGGATCGACGTGGTGCCGGGACCGTCGGCCGCCATCGCCGCCTTGGTCGTGAGCGGGTTGCCCACCGGCCGGTGGTGCTTCGAGGGCTTCCTGCCCCGGAAGGGCCGGGACCGCAGCCGGCGGCTGGCCGAGCTGGCGGTCGAGGCCCGGACGACGGTGCTGTTCGAGTCGCCCCGCCGGGTGGAGTCCACCGTGGCCGACCTGGCGGCGGCGGTGGGCGGCGAGCGGCGGGTGGCCATCGCCCGGGAGCTAACCAAGCGCTTCGAGGACGTGTGGCGGGGCACCCTCGCCGACGCCGTCACCCACCTGGCCGAGACGGAGCCGCGGGGCGAGTTCGTGCTGGTCGTGGACGGGGCGCCGCCGCGGGAGCCGGCGACCGAGGCCGACGTGGAGGACGGGTTGCGAACCCGCCTGGCGGCAGGCATGCCCAAGCGGGACGCGGTGGCGGAGGTGGCGGCCGAGCTCGCCGTCGCCAAGCGCCTCGTCTACGAGGCCGCCCTCCGCCTCCCGGATGTCGGAACCCGGAATCCCAGATCGGTGGCCGGTGAGGGGTCGGTAGATTGAGCGTGTGGCCGAGCGCTTCTACCTCACGACGGCGATCATGTACGTCAACGACGCGCCCCACATCGGCCACTCCTAC
Organism: uncultured Acidimicrobiia bacterium; assembly: GCA_963829165.1. Classification (GTDB taxonomy): domain Bacteria; phylum Actinomycetota; class Acidimicrobiia; order Acidimicrobiales; family AC-14; genus JAXDMK01. The sequence goes on from CAWHIC010000010.1 coordinate 91,384, forward strand.
GAGGTCGTCATCGGTGACGCGGTTGCCCGGTGGCATCGGCTGCTGGGCGAGGACGTCCGCTTCGTCACCGGCACCGACGAGTACGGGCTGAAGAACAAGCAGGCGGCCGAGGCCCAAGGTCTCGAGCCGCAGGCGCTGGCCGACACCAACAGCGCCCGCTTCCGGGCCGCCGCCGACCTGCTCGACGTGTCCTACGACGACTTCATCCGCACCACCGAGCCCCGTCACACCGTCGCCGTGCAGAAGTTCCTGCAGGCCGTCTACGACAACGGCGACATCGAGCGCGACACCTACGAGGGCCTCTACTGCGTGAGCTGCGAGGCCTATTACACCGAGGACGACCTCGTCGACGGCAACTGCCCCGTCCACGGGCGGCCGGTGGAGCGGGTGAAGGAGGACAACTGGTTCTTCCGGCTCTCCCGCTACCAGCAGCGCCTGCTCGACTGGTACGACGAGCACCCGGAGGCGATCATCCCCGCCAGCCGGCGCAACGAGGTCCTCTCGTTCATCCGCGGCGGCCTGCGCGACATCTCCATCAGCCGCAGCTCGTTCCGGTGGGGCGTTCCCCTCCCCTGGGACCCGGAGTCGGTGGCGTGGGTGTGGTTCGACGCCCTGCCCAACTACATCACCGCCGCCGGGTACGGCGCCCACATCGAGAACAGGGACGAACCGTCCGAGTTCGAGTACTGGTGGCCGGTCGACGTCCACCTCATCGGCAAGGACATCATCCGCTTCCATGCCGTGTACTGGCCGGCGATGCTGATGGCGGCGGGGCTGGAACCCCCCCGGCAGGTGGCGGCCCACGGCTTTCTCCTGCTGAGCGGCGAGAAGATCTCCAAGACCAAGCTCAACCAGATCACGCCGGGCGAGATGGTGTCCGAGTACGGCGTCGACCCCGTGCGCTACCACCTGCTGCGGGAGGTCCCCTTCGGCCCCGACGGCGACTTCTCCGGCGAGGGACTGATCGCCCGCTACAACGCCGACCTGGCCAACAACCTGGGCAACCTCCTCTCCCGGCTGGCCACGGTGGTGGGCAGCAAGTGCGGCGGCATCGGACCGGCCCCGACGACGGGGAGCCCTCTGGCCGCGGCCGCGGCGACCACCTACCGGGACGTGGCCGCGGCCTGGGAGCGGCTGGCCCCGTCGGAAGCGCTCGACGCCACCTGGCGCCTGATCCGGGAGACGAACGCCCACCTGGAGGCGACCGAGCCCTGGAAGGCGGAGCCCGGACCGGGTGTCGATGCGGTGCTGGGCGACGCCTTGGAGGCGCTGCGCATCGTCACGCTGCTGGTCTCGCCCGCCATCCCCGCCTCGAGCGCCGAGATCTGGCGCCGGCTGGGCCTGCCCGGTTCGCCCGCCGACCAGCGTCTGCCCGAGGCGGCGGCGTGGGGCGGGTATCCCGGGGGCCTGCCGGTGGAGAAGGGCCCGCCGCTCTTCCCCCGGCGCAAGTAGCGCGGGGCCGCCGCTATGTGGTGCGACAGCCATTGCCACCTGCAGTACGAGGGTGTGCCCGCCGACGCCATCGAGCGGGCCGTCGCCGCCGGGGTGGGCTCCATGATCTGCATCGGCACCGACGCGGAGCAGTCGGCAGCCGCCATCGCCATCGCCCGCAGCCATCCGGGGCAGGTACGTGCAACAGTCGGTTTGCACCCCCACGACGCGAAACAGCAGGTGGACGGCCTTCTTCCGCTGTTCGACGCCCCGGAGGTGGTGGCGGTGGGCGAATGCGGCCTCGACTACCACTACGACCACTCGCCCCGGCCGGTTCAGCGGGAGGTCTTCGCCGCCCAGATCGATTTGGCCGCCGAAAAGGGATTGGCCCTGGTCGTCCACACCCGGGAGGCGTGGGACGACACCTTCGCCATCCTGGCCGCGGGGCCGAGCGTGCCGACCGTCTTCCACTGCTTCTCGGGGGGGCCGGTCGAGGCCCGCCGTGCTCTCGACCTCGGCGCCTGGCTGTCGTTCAGCGGCATCGTCACCTTCAAGACGGCGGGCGACCTGCGGGCCGCCGCCGCCCTGGCCCCCCTCGACCGCCTGCTGGTGGAGACCGATTCGCCCTACCTGACGCCGGTTCCCCACCGGGGGACGCCCAACCAGCCCGCCTTCGTGCCCCTGGTGGGAGCAGCGGTGGCCGCGGCCCGGGGCGTGCCGGTTGTGGACATCGAGCAGGCAACCTGGGCAAACGCTCGGGACGTGTTTGGGGATTACCACTCAGAGTGAGCTTGCGACCGCAAAAAACCACCCCATAAGGTCCCGGGGTCGCCGCACGCACCTTCCGACGCACCAATCCGACCGGGCGAGCGCAGACGAACACGGAGACTGGGGTGGGGATCTGAGGACAACGCCGGACGGGGGCTTGGTACCGCCCGCGCAGATGTTCGCACTCTGCGGCGTGATGATCGTCGTAGGAATCGTGTACATCCGCAACGCGCCACAGCCGGCTCCGGCCGACAAGGTGGCCGTGGTCGCCGCGCCCGCGACCGAGTTGGCCGCCGCCGTCGCCCCCACCACGGTCAACCAGGCCGCCGCCGACGCCCCCAGCGCGGCCAAGGCCCGCACGATCTTCCTCGACGCCCTGGCCAAGGAGGCGTCGTCGCAGACCTCGGTGCCGTCCAAGACGGCCTCTAGCTCGTCGACCGTCCCCGTCTCCTCCCCTCCCACCACGACCGCCCGGGTGACCATCCCGGTCTCGACCAGCGTGGTCACGGTCGCGTCCACGACGCCCCCGCCCGCCCCCACCACGACCGTGCTCTCGATCACCCTCTCGGCCAGCCCGCCGCCGGCTGTCGTCGGCGGTACGACGACCACGACCACCATCGCCGCCCCGCCGGCCACCGTCGCCTCCTCGTCGAAGCTCTACGCCCACCGCGACGCCGGCATCGCCTCGTGGTTCAACGCGCCCGACAACACGTGCGCCCACCGCACCCTGCCCTTCGGCACGATGGTCAAGGTCACGCGGACGCGCAACGGCGCCGTCGCCTTCTGCAAGGTGAACGACCGGGGCCCGACGATCGCCACCGGCCGTCTCATCGACCTGTCGATGGACACGTTCGAGAAGCTGGCGGCCGCGGAAGCGGGCCTGATCGACGTGACCATCGAGTGGTAGAGGCCCATCGGGTCCGAGGTTCCAGGCCCGCCTGAGCCATAGTCGGGCGGTGACCCTGTCCCGGCCCGAGATCCGCCGCCTGCTGGAGGAGAACGGCCTGCGGCCCAGCCGGGCCCGGGGCCAGAACTTCGTCGCCGACCCCAACACGGTCCGCCGCATCGCCCGCCTGGCAGGTGTCGGCGCCGGGGACCGGGTCATCGAGATCGGCGCCGGATTGGGCTCACTCACGCTCGCCCTGGCCGAGACCGGCGCTGCGGTGACGGCGGTGGAGGTGGACCGGGGGCTGGTGCCGGTGCTGCGGACGCTGGTGGAGCCGGCCGGCGTGACCGTCGTCGAGGCCGACGCCATGGCTCTGGACTGGGAAGCGCTCCTGGGCGACGGTCCGTGGGTCCTGGTCGCCAACCTCCCCTACAACGTGGCCACTCCCCTGGTGGCCGACCTTCTCGACCGGGTGCCCGCCGTCACCCGGATGCTGGTGATGGTGCAGCGAGAGGTGGCCGAGCGCCTCGCCGCCGCCCCCGGCCACGACGCCTACGGGGCGGTGTCGGTGAAGGTGGCGTACTGGGCGACGGCATCGGTGGCGGGGCTGGTGCCGGCGAGCGTGTTCGTGCCCGTGCCCAACGTCGAGTCGGCCCTGGTGCGCATCGACCGCCGCCACACCCCCGCGGTGGGTCCCGAGGTGGAGCCGGGGGCCCTGTTCGGGCTGGTGGGGACCGGTTTCGGCCAGCGACGCAAGATGCTGCGCCGGTCGCTGGCGGGCGTGGCGACGCCGGAAGCCTTCGCCGCCGCCGGGGTCAACCCCGCGGCGCGACCAGAGGAGCTGGACGTGATCGCGTGGGGCCGGTTGGCAGCCGCGGTGGCCGCCGAGGGGTGAGTTACGGGCTCTGGAGGGTCGCTACTTGCCCGCGCGGCGCTGCCAACGGGTGGCCTTCAACATCTTCTTGTGCTTCTTCTTCCGCATGCGCTTGCGGCGCTTCTTGATGAGCGATCCCATGAGCGGCGTCAGGCTAACTGACAACCCCCCCGCCTGGGTAATTGTCTCACGGTCGAACTAGTGTTCGTAGTATGACGTACGATGGAAGGATACGGGAGCGAGCCGTCCACCTGCGCCTCGAGGGCTTGTCGTACCGGGAGATCCAGTTGCAGTTGGGCGTGGCCAAGAGCACGTTGTCGGCCTGGTTGAGCAGCATCCCCCTCGACGACAGTCACCGAGCATCGATGCAGGAACGAGCCCGAGGGGTATCGGCTACTCGGGCGGATACCAACCGGGCGCTACGGGCGAGGCGTCGAGCCGATGCGAAGTCCTCGGCGAAGACAGAGGTCGGAGCGCTCGACGCGTCGGCGCTGTTCGTGGCGGGTGTCGTTGCCTACTGGGCCGAGGGCGCCAAACCCAAGCCGTGGCGTGTTGGTCAACCGGTGCAGTTCACCAACTCCGACGCCGGGCTCATCCAACTGTTTCTGGCCTGGCTGCGCATGGTTCACGTCGCCGACGATCGGTTGGGATTCCGCTTGCTGATCCACGAATCTGCCGATGTGGGCCAAGCTGTCGCCTACTGGTCGGGGGTGGTCGGCATCCCGGCATCGGAGGTGACGGTGACCCTGAAGCGCCACAATCCCAGGACCGTGCGGCAGAACACTGGCGCCGACTACCACGGATGCCTGGTGGTGAGCGTGCGGCGGAGCTCACAGCTCAACGTCCGGATCGCCGGCTGGTGCGAGGGATTGGCCGCGCAGGCGGCCGGCCTGATGGCCGCCGGTAGCCTGGGGGGCGAGTCGGGGGTGGTGTAATCGGCAGCACTGGGTCCTTTGGAGCCCCAAGTCCAGGTTCGAATCCTGGCCCCCGAGCGGGTTTCATTCGGGGTAGAACTTGGGGCATGAAGGTGCGTCCGCTGTGCGCGGTGGTCATGGCCGCAGGGCACGGCACCCGGATGCGCTCCGCCCTGCCCAAGCCGCTCCACCCGTTGTGCGGGCGACCCATGCTCCTCCACGTCCTCGATGCCCTTTCGGAGCTCTACGTCGAGCGGGCGGTGGTGGTGGTGGGCCACGGGGCGGAGCCGATCACCAAGACCCTGCAGGAGTACGGCCCGCCCGACCTTCTGATCGACTTCGTGGAGCAGCGGGTCACCCGGGGCACGGCCGACGCCTTGTCCGTCGCCCTCACCGCCTTTCCCGACGATCCCGACCTCGACGACGCCGACGTGGTGGTGCTTCCCGGCGACACCCCCCTCGTCCGTCCCGCCACCCTCAGCGAGCTGGTGACCGAGCACCGGGAGAGCGACGCCGCGGCCACGCTTCTCACTGCCCGTCCCGACGACCCCACCGGCATGGGCCGGGTGCTCCGGGGCAAGGACGGCCGGGTGTCACGGGTGGTGGAGGACGCCGACGCCACCGAGTCGGAGCGGGAGATCCTCGAGGTGGCGACGTCGATCTACTGCTTCCGCCGGGGCCTGCTCGCCCCCTCCCTGCGCCGGATCAGCCCGGAGAACAGCAAGGGCGAGTACTACCTGTCCGACGTGGTGGCAGTCCTCCACGGCACCGGCCACAAGGTGGGCGCGCTGCTGGCCGACGACCCGTCCGAAGCGGTGGGGGTCAACGACCGGGCCCAGCTGGCCGAGGCCGAGGCCGAGCTCCGCCGTCGGATCAACGAGCGGTGGATGCGGGCGGGCGTCACCATGGTCGACCCCCTCAACACCTACGTCGACGCCGCCGTCCACCTCGCTCCCGACGTCACCCTCCTGCCCGGCACCGTCCTCCAGGGGCGCACCACGGTGGGCAGGGGCGCCCGCGTCGGCCCCCACACCCGCCTGGTCGACTGCGTCGTCGGCGAGGGGGCCACGGTGGAGCACACGGTCGCCCACGACGCCGAGATCGGGGCCTCCAGCGTGGTCGGGCCCTTCGCCTCCATCTCCCCCGGCGCCCATATTCCCTCCGGAGCCTCCACGGGCGCCTTCTACACTGCTCGGGGAGGCGATGACGACGGAGTCTGATCGACCGCTGGCGCACATGGAGCTGATCCCGAAGAAGCGGCTGCAGCTGTTCGCCGGCCGTTCCCACCCCCGCCTCGCACGCGACATCGCCGCCCACCTGGGCGTCGAATTGGGCGAGGCCAACCTCTCCCAGTTCGCCAACGGCGAGATCCACTGCCGGTTCGGCGAGTCGATCCGGGGCTCCGACGCCTTCATCATCCAGACCCACTGCGGTCCGGTGAACGACTCGATCATGGAGCAGCTGATCATGATCGACGCGGCCAAGCGGGCCTCGGCCAAGCGCATCACCGCCGTCTGCCCCTTCTACGGCTACTCCCGCCAGGACCGCAAAGCCGCCGGTCGGGAGCCGATCACGGCCAAGTTGCTGGCCAACATGCTGATGACCGCGGGCGTCGACCGGGTGGTGAGCGTCGACCTCCACTCCGGCCAGATCCAGGGCTTCTTCGACGTCCCCGTCGACCACCTCACGGCCATGCCGGTGCTGGCCGACTACGTCACCGCCAACCTGGGCGACGACGTGGTGATCGTCTCCCCGGACGCGGGCCGGGTGAAGACGGCCGAGCGCTTCGCCCAGCACGTCCACACCGAGGACCTGGCCATGGTCCACAAGCGGCGGATCAAGGGCGCGGCCAACCAGGTGCAGGCGCTGCAGGTGGTGGGCGACGTGGCCGGGCGGGTGTGCGTGCTGGTCGACGACATGATCGACACCGCCGGCACCATCTGCGCCGCCGCCGACCTGCTCATCAGCCACGGGGCGGCCGAGGTGCACGCCATCGCCACCCACGGGGTGCTGTCCGACCCCGCCCTCGACCGGCTGAAGAACTCGCAGCTCACCAAGGTCGTCATCACCGACACCCTGCCCCTCGACGACGACCGCCGCATCGACAAGATCGAGGTCCTCTCGGTGGCCGGCATCATCGCCGACGCCCTCGACGCGGTGTTCGAGGACCTGTCGGTGTCCGAGATCTTCGGCGGAGAGAACCAGAGCTAGCCGTCCCCCGGACCGCGGTAGGCCGACGGGCACCCTCCGGCGACCGCCTAGACTCGAACGCCTATGGCTGAGGTCTCACTGGTAGCTGAAGTTGGTCGTACCACCGGAAGCGCGGCGGCGCGGCGTCTGCGGACGGAGGGGAAGATCCCCGCCATCCTGTACGGCCACGGCATCGAGCCGCAGCCGATCAGCGTCGATCGCAAGGCGCTGCGGGCGGCCCTGGCCCACGAGGCCGGGCTCAACGCCCTCTTCGCCCTCGAGGTCGACGGCACCCGGCACCTGGCCATGGCCAAGCAGCTCCAGCGCGACGCCATCAAGCGTTCGGTGTCCCACGTCGACTTCGTGATCGTCCGCCGCGACGAGATCGTGAGCGTCGAGGTGCCGGTCCACCTGGTGGGCGAGGCCCTGGGTGTCGAGCACGCCGACGGCATGGTCGAGCAGCAGATGTTCCAGCTCACGATCCACGCCAAGCCGGCCGACATCCCCTCCTCCATCGAGGTCGACATCACCGATCTCGTCATCGGCGAGGCCATCCGGGTCAACGACCTCCAGCTGCCGGAAGGCGTCACCACCGAGGTCGACGGCGAGGACCCGGTCGTGATCGGCCAGACGACGAGGCTGGCGGTCGAGGAAGAGGCGGAGGAAGACGCCGAGGACGCCGAGGCGGCGTCCGAAGCCTCCACCGAGGACTAGGCCCTGCCACCCCCGCGGACGGGGGAGGCGGCCGACCTCCTCGTCGTCGGCCTGGGCAACCCCGGGCCCGAGTACGACGGCACCCGGCACAACCTGGGGGCGGAGGTCGTCTCCGCCCTGGCGTCGCGCCACGGCACCGTCCTGCGCAAGAGCAAGGAACGCGCCCTCGTGGCCGAGGCCCGCATCGACGGCCGCCTCATGGCCCTGGCCTTTCCCCAGACCTACGTCAACCTGTCGGGGGAGTCGGTGAACCGGCTGGTCCGGCGCTACGGCGTGGAGGGCGACCTCGGGCGGCTGGTCGTCGTCCACGACGAGCTCGACCTGCCCGCGGGCCGGGTGAAGGTGAAGGAGGGCGGGGGCACGGCCGGCCACAACGGGCTCGAGTCCATCCGCGACCACCTCCACTCGGGCGCCTTCGTGCGGGTGCGAATCGGGATCGGCAAGCCCCCCGGTCGCCAGGAGGGGGCCGACTACGTCCTGCGCAAGCTGGGCAAGGGCCAACGGGTGGAGATGGACGTGGCCGTCGAGGAAGCGATGGACGCGGTGGACGTGCTGTTCCGGGAGGGTGCGGCCGCGGCCATGCTGCGGTTCAACTCCCCCCGCCCCGCCTGACGCCCACCTGACGGGGGGCGGTTCCGGCGGCGGCCGGGGGGAACATCGCCGGGGATGGCCGACGACTTCACCATCGGCGTGGAGGAGGAGTTCTTCCTCGTCGACCTGGAGTCCCGGCGGTTGCGGCCGGTGGCGGGCGGAGGTGCTGCCGGGGACGGGCCCGGTCGACGACGGCGAGGTCGGGCCCGAGCTGCAGCAGTGCCAGATCGAGACCGGTACCGGGATCTGCCACACGCTCGACGAGGTGGCGGAGGAGGTGGCGTGCCTCCGGCGGACGGCGTCGGCCGCGGCCCGGGAGGTGGGATGCGGGCTGGCCTCGAGCGGCAGCCACGCGCTCGGCTTCGACGACGAGTCGAGCCAGGTCACGCCCAAGCCCGCGTACCTCCGGCTGGAGGACGACTACCGGCTGGTCACCCACGAGCAGCTGGTGTGCGGGTGCCACGTCCACGTGGGCGTCGCCGACCCGGAGGCGGCCATCCAGGTGGTGAACCGGGCCCGGACGTGGCTGCCGACGCTGCTGGCCCTCACCGGCAACTCGCCGTTCTGGCAGGGGACGGACAGCGGCTACGCCAGCTTCCGCACCGTGGTCTGGCAGCGGTGGCCGACGGCCGGTACCCCCGGCACCTTCGGGTCACGAGCCGACTACGAGGAGCTGGTCGAGACGTTGTTGGCGACGGGAGCGATCGACGACCCCGCACGCATCTACTGGGACATCCGGCCGTCGGCCAAGTTCGACACCGTCGAGTTCCGGGTCGCCGACGCCAACCTCACCGTCGACGAGTCGGTCATGACCGCGGGCCTGGTGCGGGCCCTGGTCGTCGCCTGCCACCGCCAGGCGGTCGACGACGAGCCGTGGGCCGATCCCCGGATGGAGCTGCGCCGGGCGGCGATGTGGCGGGCGGCCCGTTTCGGCCTCGACGGCCCCCTCGTGGACCTGGGCGGATGTCGGTCGCGGCCGGCGGGGGAGATGGTCGACCGCCTGCTCGACTTCCTCCGTCCGGCACTCGTCGACTTGGGCGACTGGGAGACGGTCCGCGGGCTGGTGGAACGGGTGCGCGCCGAGGGGACGGGCGCCGTCCGCCAACGCCGCGCCTTCGACCGCCGTCACCGCCTGGAGGATGTCGTCGACCTCGTGCTGGCGGAGACGGCCCCCGACGGGTGACGACGTGCGGCCTGGCGCGGTGGCAGACGACGATTTGGCGGCACGAAACGATTCGTGCAGCGAGAGTGTCCGTGGCCATGAAAAAGTCCTCACTGGCGCCAGATGAGGTCCCCGCTGGTGGCCACGAGAAGTACCCGCTGGTGGCCAGCAGAAGTCCCCACCCCTCGCTGAGCATCCACCCGAGAGGTCCCCCGGCCGGTGACGGTGGCGGTGTCTACCCAACACCGCACCGACCAAGGGACGCTCCATGAAATCAGTGAGGGGAACGCATGGACATGAACGCCGCCTACCGAGAGGTGGGCTCCTACCGGGCCGCAGCGCTGCTCTGCGGCACCACGGCCAAGACGGTGCGGCGGGCGGTGCTCGCCGCCGAGGCGCCGGCCGCCGACACGACGACCACGCCGCACAACTACGACTCGGTGGCCGGCATCGTGGCCGAACGGGTCGAGAAGACGAAAGGGCTGATCTCGGCCAAACGACTGCTGCCGACGGTCCGGGCGGCCGGCTACGAGGGTTCGGCCCGCAACCTCCGCCGTCTCGTGGCCGAGGCCAAGGGCGTATGGCGCTCGAACCACCACCGGGGCCGCCGCCCCGGCGTGTGGGCCCCGGGCGAGGTCCTGGTGATCGACTGGGGCCAGATCGGCCCGCTGCTCGTGTTCTGCGCGGTGGCGGCCTGGAGCCGGTTCCGGTTCGTCCTCTTCGCCGACAACCAGCGCTCCGACACCACCCTCGCCGCCCTGGCCGCCTGCTTCGAGGCCCTCGGCGGCGTGCCCCGGACGGTGCTGAGCGATCGGATGGGCTGCCTGAAGGGCGGGACCGTGGCCGGCGTTGTCGTGCCCACCGCCGACTACGTCCGTTTCGCTACCCACTACGGCTTCCGGCCCGACTTCTGCGAGGGGGCCGACCCCGAATCAAAGGGCCTCGTCGAGAACCTCGTCGGCTACGTGAAGTCCGACCTCATGGTCCCCCAAGAGCTGTCGGTCGACGACTTGGCGGCTGCCAACGCCGCCGGCGTGGCCTGGTGCGCGGAGGTCAACGCCCAGGTCCACACCGAGACCTGCGCCGTCCCCGCCGAGCGCCTCGTCACCGAGGCCGAGCTGTTCGCACCGCTGCCGTCGTTGCGGGCCCGGATCGGCAAGCTCGTCGTGCGCAAGGTCGACCGCCTCAGCTGCGTTCGTTTCGGCTCCGCCCGCTACTCGGTGCCCACCCGCCACATCGGCCGCCAGGTCGAGGTCCGCGTCGCCGACGGCCAGGTCGCAGGTCATCCTGCTGGGGGCGGTCATCGCCACCCACCAGCTCATCGCCCCTGGTCAGGCGTCTGTGGACGACGCCCACTACGGCGGGCCCAGGCCCGCTCCCCGGCGGGCGGTGCGGCCCCAGACGGCGGCCGAGAAGGCGTTCTGCGCCCTGGGCCCGGTGGCCGAGGCCTTCATCAAGGCGGCGGCCGCATCCGGGATCACCACGCTGGCCGGGGACTTGGACGAGCTCGCCGGGCTGGAGGCGGCGCACGGTCGCGACGTGCTCGTCACCGCCCTGGAGCGGGCCGTCGCCTTCGGCCGGTTCCGGGCCCATGACGTGCGCTCGATCCTGGCCGCCGGCACCGGCGTGGCCCGGCCCACCGCCGCCGGCGAGGCCCTCGTGCTGGCCCTGCCCGTGGTTCCCACCCGGCCCTTGTCGGACTACGCCATCGGGCAGGGCTCGTGACCACCACCGCTCCGCCTGCGTTGCCGGCCGATCTCGACGCCGGGTTCCGCCGGCTGCGTCTGGGCGCCATGCGCCGGCTGTCACCGGAGCTGCTGGTCACGGCCAAGACGCAGCGCTGGGCGCCCGGAGGAGTTCCTGCGCACCCTGATCGACGCCGAGATCGCGTCCCGGGACGCCTCCAACGCCCGGGAGCGGCTGCGCCAGGCCGCGTTCCCGGTGACCAAGACGCTGGAGGAGTTCAACGTGGCCACGTCGTCGGTGAAGGCGGCCACCTTCGACTACCTGGCCAGCCTCGAGTGGGTGAGGGCCAAGGAGAACCTGTGCCTCGTCGGCCCCGCCGGAACGGGCAAGAGCCACCTGCTCGTCGCCCTCGGCCACGGCGCGGTCGAGGCCGGACTCGGGTGCGCTACTTCACCGCCGCCGAGCTGGTCGAGACCCTCTACCGGGGCATGGCCGACAACTCCGTCGGCCGCGTCATCGAGACAATCTCCGAGCCGACCTCATCCTGATCGACGAGATCGGCTTCGCCCCGCTGGATCACACCGGCGCCCAGCTGTTCTTCCGCCTCGTCGCCGCCGCCTACGAGCGACGCTCGCTGGGCATCGGCTCGCACTGGCCCTTCGAGGACTGGGGCCGGTTCCTGCCCGAGCACACCACCGCCGTCAGCCTCCTCGACCGTCTGCTCCACCACGCCGTCGTCGTCGTCACCGAGGGGGAGTCGTTCCGCATGAAGGAAGCCCGTTCGAAGGGAGGACGCCCCGGGCCAAAGAAGGTCTGATCATGCCCGAGGGGTGGGGACTTCTGCTGGCCACCAGCGGGGACTACGACTTGGCCATTGACAGAGAGCGACGTGAATCGGGCGCGGATCAAAGGTTCCATGACGATTCCGGCGATGCAAAGCCGAGGCGGGACCGTTGGCCGCCGTACCCTGCGACCGTGCGGATGCTTGCCGTGGGGGTGCAGCCGGTAGGGGTGATCGCGATCGGTGCGAACGCAACCGGCGTTCTCGCCATCGGGGAGCTGGCGACGGGCGTGATCGCCATCGGGCAGCTGGCCAGGGGCGGTGTGGCGATCGGGCAGCTGGCCCTTGGCATCGTCTCGGTCGGCCAGTTGGCGGTGGGCGTGGCGTGGGCGACCGGTCAGCTCGGGATCGCGGCCACGTCGGGGGCGGGCATCGTGTTCGGCCCCCTGGGACGGCTCTACGCCCTGCCCCTGTTCGGTCGGCGAGGGGACCGGCGGTGGATCCCCCATCCCCGGGCCGGAGCGCCGTGGCTCGCGGTTGCCGCGCTCGTCTTGGTGCTCGCCGCGCTGTGGTGGTTCGCCGCCGGGGCCACCCTTCTCCACGAGCTCACCCGGACGGGCGGGATCCTCGTGGAGGCGCCGCCGCCCTTGCGGTAAGGGCGGGCGTTCCAGGGCCCAACCGGGACGGCGGAGGCGGCGGGGGGCGCCACAGCGTCGCCGAACTCGGTGGTTCACCCAGGTCGGCACCGGTCGCCCGGAGGCCTACCAAGCCCCCGTCGAGGACCAAGCGGCCGCAGATCCACCCAGCGGCGGCCTCACCCCGTCGCCAGCTTGACCAGGGTCCGGTTCCGGATCGCGGGCCGACCCGGTACGGTCATTGCGCGACCGTGATCGGCATATGGCCGGGATCACTGTCGCCGCCGGTCGAGCACGTCGCCGTGTAATCGCCCGCCGAGTCAAGTGGATACGGCGCCGAAACGTTGCCGAGATCAAGCTCGATGTTCGTCGTGCCGTCGGGTCCGGCAATCGACACGGAGACACCGTCGACGATGTCGTTGCGGAAACGCAACGTGGACCCCGAGCCGACGATCAACGACGATGGCTGGAAGGTACATCCCAGGACGCCGTCCGAGATGGCAACAAGGCTCTGGGTCGGCGTCAGACCGGGCTCGGTCGTGGTGGTGCTTGCTGTCGTCGTCGTGCCCTCCGCGCTGGCGATCTCCACCGGCACTGTCGTGTCGGTCGGCTCGGGACCGAGAATCTCGTCGGGAGTGGTAGTGGGCGTTGCGCCGGGCAGCGCCACGGAGGTTGCCGTCGTCGTGGTTATTACGTTCGCCCCACTGGTCGGCAGGCTCGATGGCGATCTCGAAGGGCTGGTCACGATGGTGAGGGCAGTCGGGTCAGAGTCGGAAAACCAGCCGGCAGAGATCGCTGCCATCACTGCCACTGCGCCCACGACTAATACCAGAATGAGCGCCTTCGTCCGCGACCTCTCCTTGCTCGATTCACTATCCGCGTCAGCATCCAGGAGCGAAGGTTGCGAGGATGCCGCCACGCCCCCCGTCGATGTGCTCACGGGTAGACCAGGGTCAGTCCGGCCCGCCGGATGCGCCCCAGAGTCGTCGACGGGCTCCGTCTCGGGGCCCTGCACCGTCGGCGACACGTACGGCTCCGCCTTACCTGGGCGGACGTAGGTACTCCTGGTCGACGAACTGCCGTCTGCAGGTGGAACGGCAGGGACACCGTCTGTGATCCGTCGCTCCTGGGGAACAAGATCTGGTCCTATGACGACGTAGTCCCACAGCCTCGCCACGGCGGTGAGGGGATTGGCAATCAGAACGTCACCGACCGGCGGAGAATCGAGGAACGTCCCGACGACGGGGTCGAGCGCTCCGTCGCCGAGGCGATCCAGGAAGGGGTCGAGCGAGGTACGGGGCACGCACGCGTATGCCTCGCGATCGTCGCGGCTGAAGAGGAAGATGGTGAAGTCCCATGTGGCCGCCACGGCCTGGACCCCGATGTTTGGCCTCGGGCGGAGCGTGAGGATCTCGCCGAACACCGACGACACGGACGGCCCGACCGAGTTCGGCAGCTCCTCGTCCGGCGTCGTCCGCTCCACGCCGAGTGGCCGTGTGCCGGAGATCATGCGGCTGCCCGCCTCGACATCGCTGTCGTTGACGTCCCCGCCCAGAGCGCTCAGCGCCGCCTGCCACGCCTGCTCGATGAACGACTGTGCCTCGATCTCGCCACCGTCGGCGGAAGGGAGCATGGCGTGGCGGCCCTCGGCGTAGAGGTCGAACCCGAACGTGTCGCGCCCAACGAACAAGCCGTATCGGCCGGACGCGGGCTGAATGTCGACGGCCAGACGCGGAGGCACGGACCCTGCGCTGGCCACGCCGGACGCAATGGCGCTCGCGCATGCGCGTACACCGCCTGCGACAATGATCGCAGCGGCACGCACTCGGTCGTCGGTTGCGTACGCGCCGCAGAGTTCAACTCGCCCCGGCCTCGGGCGCACGAAGACGCCGTGGGAATCCGAATGGTCGAGCATCAGCATCAGTACCGGTGCGAATGTTCTGGCGAACAGTGCGCACACGTCGTCGCCCATGCCTTCGGGCACCGAAGCGCTGAGGTGGGTGGAGAACCCGGCCATCTCGACATCTTGCGGTAGGAGTCGGAACACTTCGGCCCTGCCCAGCGCGACCCACGCATCGAGTGACGCCGTGAATCCAGGCCGCACCGGTACCGGCGGGAACGCGACCTCGGCGTCCTTGCCATCGCAGGTCATCACGAGACCCGACTCGCAGCGATATGCGTTCAGATCGCCCGGGTCTAGCCGCTGGCCTGCAATAGCAATGTCGTGGATCAGCTCCCGGAAGTCCAGACGCTGACCGCCCATCGTGAGGCGGTACTCATGTTCCAGTCCAACGGTGCCACCAGCGATGTCGTCTCCGAGGCGCCGGCCCAATGCCTCGGCCAAACTCGACGGTCCCGCCGGCACACTCCACTCCAGCGGACGTACCGGTCCCGTGCCTCGTTCCACTCGCCGTCATCCATCTGTAGGTGTCGTGACCATCCGATGTTGCATCCTGGAGCGCACAAACGCCAGGCCCGAGCTCACATCGTTCAACATTCCTCCGGACTCTCCGCCCGAAATTCGATTGAATAGTTCGCCCAGGCTTCCGTCGGGACGGGCCCTCCAGCGTCCCATGCGGCGAGAGGGACCCCGCCAGGACTGACGTTCGACGAAGCTCGATTCGAGAACTCGAAGTCGATGCCTTCCGGCGTCGCTACCGACGGCTCCCGGTGGATTACCCGGAACAGTGATGCTGGCTCTGGCTAGGGAGATGACTCCGTCGTATCATCGGAGGATGGGTGAAAGACCTGGCGACCCCGACGGACATCCTCAGCATGCATCCGACGCCGGGGAAGGCCTGACCGGTGGAGTCGGGACTCCATCGTCTACGGGTTCGACCGACGTAGTCGCGCCGACGCCACTCGGCGCCAGTGGAGATGCTCTAGGAGGCAACCAGGGTACTGCGACCCGCGATGGTAGCGACGAGAGGAACAAGCAAATTCGCCAGTTCCACCCCTCGTATCTCCGCTACGACGTCGCCAGCGAGCGAGCGCAAATCCTTGAAGCAAATGAGCGAGTCCGACAGGAATCCCTCGCCAGGGAGCCTTCGACCACGACGTTAACGCCGTCGGTCATCGACGACGAACTCCCAGATGATAGCCGCTCTGACACGAGGGGCATGAGTGTGACGGTCACACCGGATACGGTTTCGTCGGGTTTCAATTGCGGTTTCATCCACTTCACAGCTACGTGCAGTGACTCTTCCTTGGATGACTACATCTGGGAAATTTCCTTCAAAAATCCATCAACCGGCGCCTTTGATTTCCACAGACAAGGAATAGGCGCGACATCCGCAGCTGGCATCTGGGTGCCCAACATTATCGGTTTCGACATCGACTTCAGCACGTACCATCAGGCGGCTTTCGCGTCGAATGGATCCGCAAGCTTCATCATTCATTGTTGGACCCTGAAAAGTGGAATGTTTGGGCCAACCGCCGACTCAAACCCGGTGACGCTCGACTTCACCGCACCGGCGTGTGTTCGGCTCAGAAGCGTCGCGCTGAACAAGAACCGATTCGGGGGGTCCTACAACGGCAAGGAGCCGACCATGACCGTCACCCTCGACGGGCCGGCGCCTCCTGGCGGTCAAAAAGTCGAGCTCTGGGTCGAGCGTAAGCACCTCGGATCGATCTATGGGACCGGCTACTTCATTATTCCTGCCGGTGCCACAACGGGAGCGATTAGCTGGTTCCTCGGCACGAAGAAGTTGAAGATAAATAGAGATCGGGACTTCAATATAACGGTGAAAGTGAACGCTTCAATAGGGTTCGCGAATATCGAACTCTACAAGGGGTAGGCAACGAGGACGGGCGTGACCCGTCGCCGGCATTTGTGGAGGGCGGCGTTAGGCTGCCTGACCCGATGAAGGGGAATGCTCAGCCGTTTGCTAGGCACTCTCGAATACGTTCAGTTGCGGTGGCGGCTGAGGTGAGCATCCCCAGGTTAAGGCCTGATCAGGAACCACTTGGTCGGTGACGTCGCCACGGTGGAGTTCCACTCCCCATGCCATCCGTGCTCGATCATCTCCCGCATCCTGCGCCGCCTGGCCACGTTCAAGCTGGCCATCTTCGTCGACGAGCAGACCGACGCCGTGCGCTGGCGCATCCCGCCCGCACCAGCCCGCCACCTGCGCCGCCTCAGCCCCCGCGGCGCCGCACCCACACGGCCCTGCTCCTCAGTCACGACGACGAGCGACTGCGCCGGCTGCGGGCGGAGGGCTCCACGCCGCTTCGACGGGGGACTTGAAATGGGCCCCTGTCCCCTCACGTGCCCTCCCGGATAGGGCGGAGGGCGCCGGTACCCTCGTCGGGTGGCTCTCACCGACCTCCCGCCGCTGCTGCGCCGGCATCCCGGCCTGGCCGGGCTGGCGGGGGTGTCGTCGGCGGTGCTGGCGGTGGCCGAGCCGGCCCGGGCCTTCGCCATCGCCGGCCTGGCCGGGCTCACCGGGCGCCATCCCCTGGTGGTGGCCGTCCCCACCAGTCCCGACGCCGAGCGTCTGGCCCACGATCTGCGGGCGTTCCTCGGCGCCGACGAGGTCGACGTGGTCCCCGCCTGGGAGACGCTCCCCTTCGAACGGGTCAGCCCCAGCACCGAGACCATGGGCCGCCGCCTCCGGGCCATGTGGCGCCTCCGCAACCCAGATCGCATGCCCCGGGTGCTGGTGGCGCCGGTGCGGGCCCTCGTCCAGCGCCTCGGCCCCCACGTGGAGGACGTGGAGCCGATCACGGTCAAGCCCGGCGACCAGATCGACCCCCTCGACCTGGTCAAGCGCCTGGTCGACGTCGGCTACCGCCGGGAGGCGCAGGTCGAGCACCGGGGCCAGGTCGCCCGCCGGGGGTCGATCGTCGACGTGTTCCCGTCCACCGCCGATCACCCGGTGCGCATCGACCTTTGGGGCGACGAGGTCGACCGCCTCACCCGCTTCTCGGTCACCGACCAGCGCTCCACCGACGCCGTGGAGTGCGTGGAGCTCTTCCCCAGCCGGGAGCTGCTGCCCACCGACGAGGTCCGGGCCCGGGCGGCCGAGCTGGTGGGTGCCGAGCCGTGGGGCCGGGAGCAGTGGGAGCGGCTGGCCGAGGGCGCCGTCTTCGAGGGCATGGAGTCGTGGCTGCCGTGGCTCACCGCCGGCGACCACACCCTCTTCGACCTGCTCGGACCCGACGCCCTCGTCCTTCTGGTCGAGCCCCGCCGGATGCGCGACCGGGCCGCCGACCTGCTCGACGAGGAGGCGTCGCTGGCCGCCAGCCTGGCCACCACCTGGGGCGCGGCCAAGGCCAACGGGGAGAAATCGGAGTGGCCCCGCCTCCACCTCCCCTTCGATCGCCTCCTGGCCCACACCCCCGCCCCGGCGTGGACCGTCACCGGCGCGGCCGAGGGCCCCGACGTCGTCACTATCGAGTCCCGGGGCTGGGACCCGGTCATGGGCGACGCCGACCGCCTCACCCGCCAGGTGGCCGACCTTGTGGGCCAGGGCTACCAGCTGGTGGTGGCCGCCGAGGGCAAGGGCTCGGCCGCCCGCATGGCCAGCCTGCTGCGGGAGGGGGGCGTCGCCCTCCCCTTGGTGGAGGCCGGCATCCTGAGCAAACCCGGGTCCAGCCGGGTCGTGGTCCAGCCCCTCGAGCGGGGCTTCGTCCTCCCCGAGATCAAGCTGGCCGTCCTCGTCGAGAGCGACGTCACCGGCCGGCGCCGGGCCCACCGGGCACCCCGCCCGAGACGCACCGACGCCCAGGGCTTCTTCGACGACCTCAGCCCGGGCGATTACGTCGTCCACCACCAGCACGGCGTCGGCAAGTACGGCGGCATGGTCAAGCAGGCCCTGGGCGGGGCCGAGCGCGACTACCTCCTGCTCGAGTACCGGGGGGGCGACAAGCTCTACGTCCCGTCCGACCAGATCGACGCCGTCCGCCACTACACCGGCGGCGACACGCCCACCCTCAACCGGCTGGGTGGCTCCGAGTGGGGGCGCACCAAGGCGAAGGTTCGGGTCGCCGTCCGTGACATCGCCGAGGAACTGGTGGCCCTCTACCGCCAGCGGGTCACCGCCCCGGGCCACGCCTTCCCCCCCGACACCCCCTGGCAGAGGGAGTTGGAGGACGCCTTCCCCTACCAGGAGACGCCCGACCAGCTCAAGGCCATCCAGGACGTGAAGGACGACATGGAGACCGACCGCCCCATGGACCGCCTGGTCTGCGGCGACGTCGGCTTCGGCAAGACCGAGGTGGCCATCCGGGCCGCGTTCAAGGCCGTCCAGGAGGGGATGCAGGCCGCCGTCCTCGTCCCCACCACCCTGCTCGCCCAGCAGCACTTCGGCACCTTCTCCGAGCGCTACGCCGGCTACCCGGTGCGGGTCGAGGTCCTGTCCCGCTTCCTCACGCCCGGGCCAGGCCAAGAAGGTGGTCGACGGGCTGGCCGACGGGAGCGTCGACGTGGTCATCGGCACCCACCGGCTCCTCTCGCACGACGTCAAGTTCAAGAACCTGGGCCTGCTGGTGGTCGACGAGGAGCAGCGCTTCGGCGTCACCCACAAGGAGGCCATCAAGCGTTTCCGGGCCAACGTCGACGTGCTCACGCTCACGGCCACGCCCATTCCCCGCACCCTGGAGATGAGCCTCACCGGCATCCGCGACCTCACCATCCTCAACACCGCGCCCGCCGAGCGCCAGCCCATCCTCACCTACGTCGGGCCCTACGACGAGCGGGCGGTGGGCGAGTCGATTCGCCGGGAGCTGCTGCGGGAGGGACAGGTCTTCTTCGTCCACAACCGGGTGCAGGACATCGACCGGGTCGCCCACCGGCTGCGGGAGCTGGTACCCGAGGCCCGGGTGGCGGTGGCCCACGGGCAGATGGACGAGGGTCGGCTGGAGAGGATCGTCCTCGACTTCTGGGAGGGCCAGTACGACGTTCTCGTCTGTACGACGATCATCGAGTCGGGCATCGACATGCCCACGGTGAACACCCTGGTCGTCGACCGGGCCGACATGATGGGCCTGGGCCAGCTCCACCAGCTGCGGGGACGGGTGGGCCGGGCCGGCCAGCGGGCCTACGCCTACCTCTTCTTCCCCCCCGAGCGGCAGCTGTCGGAGACGGCCTACGAGCGGCTCAAGACCATCGGCGAGCACACCGAGCTCGGGTCGGGCTTCAAGATCGCCATGCGCGACCTCGAGATCCGGGGTGCGGGCAACCTGCTGGGCGCCGACCAGTCGGGCCACATCGCGGCCGTCGGCTACGACCTCTACGTCCAGATGGTGAGCGAGGCGGTGGCCGAGCTGAAGGGGGAGGAGGTGCGGCCGCCGGCCGAGGTCAAGCTCGACGTCCCCATCGTGGCCAACCTCCCGCCCGACTACGTGGCCGGCGGCGAGCAGCGGCTGGAGGCCTACCGGCGGCTGGCGGCGGTCACCACCCAGGCCGAGGTCGACGACATCCGGGCCGAGTGGCTCGACCGCTACGGCCCCATGCCCCCGCCGGCGGAGGCCCTGCTGGCGGTGGCCGGCCTGCGGGCGGAATGCGTGCGCACCGGCGTCCGGGAGGTCACCGTGGCCCGGGGGACGGCCCGCATCTCGCCCCTCGAGCTGCGCATGAGCCAGCAGATCCGCCTGCAGCGGGTGGCCCGGGAGGCGGTCTACAAGGAGGATGTCCAGCAGCTGGTGGCGCCCTTGGCGAGGGGTGTCGACCCGGTGTGGGCGGTGGTGCAGCTCCTCCGTCTGCTGGTCCCCGAGGAGCAGGCGACAGTAGTGTCGGTGGCACCGTGAAAACGAAGAGAACTGCCTTTGTCGCGTCTGCCCTCGGGATCATCCTGGTCTTCACCGCCGCCTGCGGCTCGGTGTCGCCCTATGCGGCCAAGGTCGACGGGAAACGCATCAGCGAGGACACCCTGGTCGGCGAGCTGCGCTCCATCGCCGCCAACGAGGACTACCTGAAGCTGGTCGAGGAGCGCCAGCCGGTGCGGGGCTCCGGCCAGGGCACGTTCGACTCCGCCTTCACCGCCCTCGCCCTCACCCGCCAGATCTATTACACGCTCATCAACGAGGAGCTCGGCCGGCGCAAGCTCTCGGTGGGGCCGGACGACCTGACCGCGGCCAAGGCGGTGGTCATCCAGCAGCTCAGCGGGGAGGAGGTGTTCAACAAGTTCTCCCAGAGCTACCAGGACGACCTCGTGCGCCGTCAGGCCCAGCTCGACGTGCTCACCCTCTCGGTGAACGAGCTCGGCGACGCCGACAAGGCGGCCCGGACGTACTACGACAACAACCCGGCCGAGTTCTCCACCGCCTGCGTGAGTCACATCCTGGTGACGGACGAGGCCAAGGCCAACGAGCTGCGGGGCAAGCTGGCCGCGGGCGAGGACTTCGGCAACCTGGCCCGGGCGGAGACGATCGACGACGGCACCAAGGCCACCGGCGGCGACCTCGGGTGCGACATCACCCCCCAGACCAACTTCGTCGACGAGTTCAAGCTGGCCGTGTTCACCCAGCCGGTGGGCGAGGTGGGGGCGCCGGTGCAGACCCAGTTCGGGTTCCACCTGGTGAAGGTCACCAAGCGCGAGGTCGCCCCCTACGACCAGGTGGCCGCCCTGGCCCGCCAGAAGGTCACCGACGCCGGGCAGGAGAAGGTGCTCAGCCTGCTTCAGGAGACGGTGCAGAAGGCCCGGATCGAGATCAACCCGAAGTACGGCTCGTTCCGCAAGACCGGCGGTTCGCCGGGTGTCGTCCCGCCCGAGAGCGGCGCCACGCCGGTGACCGGCGCCGGGCTGGAGCCGGCGCCCGAGCCCGCACCCTCGGAATCGACCCCATCGAACCCGTAGGTCCCGAGACACCCGTCGCTCCCGTCGCTCCTGGCGGCCGGGTCCTGGTGGTGGGCCTCGGTCCCGCCGGGCCCGACCAGCTCACGGTGGCGGCGGTGGCCGTCATCCACCGGGTACCGCCTGGGCGGCGGTTCCTGCGCACCGTCCGTCACCCGGCCGCGGGCGCCCTGGGGGAGGGCGTGGCCTCCTTCGACGGGCTGTACGACCAGGCGTCGACGGTGGCCGAGGTGTACCCGGCCATCGTGGAGGCGTTGGTCTCGGCCGCGGCCGACGGCTCGGAGGTGTTGTACGCGGTGCCGGGGTCGCCGTTGGTGGCCGAGCGGACGGTCGAGTTGCTCCTGGCCGACCCCCGGGTGACGGTCGAGGTGGTGCCGGGGATGTCGTTCGCCGACCTGGCGTGGGCCCGCGTGGGAATCGACCCGGTGGCGGCGGGCGCCCGCCTGGTCGACGGGCACCGGTTCGCGGTGGAGGCGGCCGGGGAGCGGGGGCCGATGCTGGTGGCCCAGTGCGACTCCAAGGCGGTGCTGTCCGACATCAAGCTGGCGGTGGACTCGTCCTCGGGGCTGTCGGCGGTGGTGCTGTCCCACCTGGGCCTGCCCGACGAGTCGGTGCGCACGGTGGCGTGGGACGACCTCGACCGCGACGTCGACCCCGACCATCTCACGTCGGTGTTCATCCCGCTGCTGGCGGCGCCGGTGGCGGGGGAGGTGGCCCGGTTCGCGGAGCTGGTGCGAACCCTCCGGGAACGCTGCCCGTGGGACCAGGAGCAGACCCACGCCACCCTCACCCGCCACCTGCTGGAGGAGACGTACGAGGTGCTGGAGGCGATCGGGGCGCTCGACGTCGAGGGCGGGGTCGGGTTCGAGCACCTGGAGGAGGAGTTGGGAGACCTCCTGTTCCAAGTCGTCTTCCACGCCACCCTCGCCGCCGAGGAGGGCCATTTCACCCTGGCCGACGTGGCCCGGGGCATCCACGACAAGCTCGTCCACCGCCACCCGCACGTGTTCGGCGACATCGAGGCGGAGACCACCGGCGAGGTCGTCCGGAACTGGGAGCGGATCAAGCAGGCGGAGAAGGGCCGGTCGTCGATCATGGACGGGATCGCGGCCGACCTGCCGTCCCTCCTCTACGCCCACAAGGTGCAGCGCAAGGCCCATTCGGTGGGGTTGGAGCCGGTTGACGGCGCCGCCGCGGCGATGCCCGCGGTCACCGATCTCGAGGAGGCGGGCGAGTTGCTGTTCGAGAACGTCGACCGGATCCGCCGGGGCGGGGTCGACCCGGAGGCGGCCCTACGGTCGGTCACCGCCCGCTTCCGCGACCGTTTCATGGCCGCCGAACGGGCTGCGGCGGAGGGTGGGTCCGACCTGGGTCGGCTCGACCCGGCTACGGTCACCGGGCTGTGGCGATTCGCGAAACCGAGTGGGGGAGAATGACGGAAGTGAGCCCGTCGCCCATCCCCAGCCGGCCCCACATCCCCGACTACGGGATCCCGGAGAGCCCTGAGGGCATGCTGAGCTGGGAGTACGTCACCGCCCGGCTGTCCCGGGCCCTCATGTACTGGGTGGCCACCACCGGTCCCAAGGGCGAGCCCCACGCGGTGCCCTACTGGGGGGCGTTCGTCGACGACGTCCTCTACTTCGAGACCGCCCCCACCACACGGGGCGGACGCAACCTGAGCCAGAACCCGGCCGTCGTCATCCACCTGATAAGCGGCGAACAGGTCGTGATCATCGAGGGTCTGGCCCGCACCGCCGTTCCTGGGGCCACGTTGTTCGCCAAGCTGCAGGAGGCGTACAAGCCCAAGTACGACGGCTACTTCCCCCCGTCGGCCGACAACCTCTACGCGGTCGAGCCCATCAAGGTCTTCGCCTGGGACCTGGCCGACTTCCCCGGCAGCATGACCCGCTGGCGCTTCCAGGAAGCGTCCGAGATCATCTCCTCCCTCGGCGACGACTAGTCCCTCCCGGGTTCCCCGTCGAGCAAGTGGCACGAGTCCGCCACGGAGGGGGTGTTCGTGGCGAATGCTCGTCAGAGGAGGAGGTCGTCGTCGGGGTCGGCCCGGGAGGCCTGGTACCTCGCCGGGCCCTCGCACTGGTCCCGCAGGGAGCACCAGGTGCAGGTGGGGCCGGGGGAGATGGCGGCGGCGGCACCCCTTTCCAGGAGGCGGACCATCTTGGTCGCCCCGTCGACCGTGCGGCGGACGGCGACGGCCAGCATCTCGGCGGTGACGTCCTCGTGGTGGAAGGTGGCCGTATCGAGGTAGTAGCTGGCCACCCGGAACGGGGGGACGCCGATCCGTAGCGTTTGGACGAGGGCGTAGAAGCGCAGGTCGTCGAGGTGGCCGGGGTAGCTGCGGCCGGTCTTGAGGTCGATGATGAGGGAGCGGGCCTCGTCGCCCCGGGCCACGCCGAGCACGAGATCGACCCGTCCCCACAGGACGATCCGGCTGCCGCACAGCTCGGCGCCGATGCCGGTCTCGGTGCGGGGCGCCCACGCCGCCTGCAGCCGGGGCCAGCACTCCTGGAACTTCACGACCCGGTCGTGGGCCCGTCCCCGCAGGTCGGCCAGCTCCAGCGGCGTGGCCGTCAGCAGCCACGGCCGGGGACTCGCCCGGCGGGGGTCGTCGGCCAGCGACGCCATGGCGTAGTCGACCAGTTCCAGGGCCACCGGCTCCGTCCGGGACGAGATCGACAGCTCGATGGCCTTGTGCACCACCGACCCGACCGCGGTGCCGGCGTTCCAGTCGAAGCCCACCTCCTCCCGCCCCGCCCGCCAGTGGGCCTCACAGGCGTGGATCTGGCCCAGCTGGCGCTTGTCGACCCAGAGCTCGTCCACCGGCAGGGCGTCGACCAGCGGTCCCAGCGCCGTCTCCAGCTGGCCCCGGAGCTGGTGGCCGAGGTCGGGGTCGAAGCGGGGCCGGGGTTGGCCCAGGGCGAGGAGGTCGGCCAGCACCCGGTGCTGGGCAGGCGTCGGCGAGAAGCTGGCCGCCGTCGCTTCGGTCACCGGAGGAGGGTCAGCCCTCGTCGCGCAGGAGGCGGAGGGCGGCGACGGCGCCATAGACGGTGAGCGCCGCCGCGGCCAAGGTCGCGACCAGGAAGTTGGTGAACTGCACGTAGACGGAGGCGGGCACGGTCACGCCCTTGGCCGTGAACTCGTGCACGCTGCCCCGAACGGCCAACAGGCTGCCCAGGCCGATGAGGATCCCGAGGACCAAGGCGGTCTTGAGGGCGGCGCCGGCGATGGAGTACTGACGGTCGGTGATCTCCTCGCCGAGGATCGTGGGGAGGGCGAGGAACAGCACGCCGAGCAGGACGAAGAAGGTGGCGGTGGAGCCGAGGCTGCCGAAGGGATAGCCGATGCGGTGAATGAGGTCGTCAGGGACGGCGAAGCGCTGCCCGGTCTTGAGGGAGAAGCCCTCGACGAGGGTCAGCAGCACCTGGAGGGCGACCACGCCGATGAGCCCGACGCCGACGGTGGTGGCCAGGGAGACCCATCGGGGGGCGAAAGTCGTCGAGGTCGTCGAGGTCGTCGAGGTCGTCGTAGTCGTCGTAGTCGTCGTAGTCGTCGTCGTCCCGCTCGGCGGTGTCGACGGCCGCGGCGGTGGCGGCGGGCGTCGAGGAGGCGTAGGGAGAGGTCGCCGTCGACGGGGCGGGGACGGGCAGGGGCGGGGGCGACGGAGCGGGCGGCGGGGTCGGTGCGGGTGCGGGTGGAGTGGGGGGCGGCGGGGTGGCGGCCGCGGGCGGCGGCACGCGGGTGGCGGGAGCGGCCGGCGGTGTGGTGGCTGCCGGCGGTGTGGTGGCTGCCGGCGGTTGGGTGGCGGGGGGGTCGGCCGGTGACGTCGCGGAGACGATCCTGTCGTCGCCCTTCGTCTCCGGCCCGGGGCTGGTGGCCGGCGGAGCCGGAGTGGGCGGCGTGTCCGGGCCGCCGGGGCGGCCGTCCTCGGGCTCGGTCATGTCCCTAGCCTGACGTGTTTGGAGGCCGCTGTCACACCCTGGTGCCATCCTGGACGTCGATGGTGCCTGCCGACCCCGTTCGCTTCGCCGCCGCCGCCCGCCGCCTGGGCATGGAGGCGCGGCGGCGAGGGCTGGCGGTGCCCGGGTTTCGCAGCCCTCCCCGGCTCCCCGGATGCCAGCGCAGCATCCGCTGCCGGCCCGACGGGGCCATGGTGGTAGCCGTCCGGGTGCACGGCCGGGCGTTGGAGGCAGTGGTCACCGACATGGTCGAGGGCGTCCTGGCCGCCAACCGCTCGGCTGCGGGCGACGTGGCCGAGCACCGGGCGGCGCTGCTGGAGGCCGTCCTCGGCGAGGAGGAAGCATCGGCGGCGTGACCATCGGCGGCGTGACCATCCGCACGATCCGAGACGACGAGGCCGACGCCCTCCGCCGGATCACGCTCGACGTCTACATCGGCGAGTTCGGCTCCCTTCCCGACGACTACGTGGCCGAGCTGTCCGACGTCGGCGGTCGGGCCCAGGAGGCGCTCGTCCTGGTGGCGGTCGACGAGCAGGGCGTCGTCGTCGGTGGAATCACCTACGTCGACCGGCCGGGGCCGCTGGCGAGCATCGACCGCCCCGACCAGGCCGAGCTGCGCATGTTGGCGGTCGCGCCCGAGGCGCAGGGCCGGGGCGTCGGCACCGCGCTCGTCCAGGCCTGCATCGACCAGGCCCGAGCCGACGGCAAGGCCGAGGTCACCCTCCACACTGCGGCGTCCATGCTCGCCGCCCAACGGCTCTACGAGCGGGCCCGGTTCCGTCGCCGCCCCGACCGAGACCTGGTGGTCGACGGCGGGCCAGACGACGCTGGCATCCAACTCCTCGGTTACGCCCTCGACCTCGGGGGCTAGCGTGACGCCCCACCGGCCCGGGTGGCGGAACTGGTCAGACGCGAAGGGCTTAAACCCCTTTGGCTCGCAAGAGCCGTGTGGGTTCGAATCCCACCCCGGGCACCCCTGTGTGGCGCGAAAGTGCTGGTCAGGGCCTTGCGGGTTCGTGTGGAATACATTGAAATTTGACTGCCGTGGTTTCGGTTTTGGTCACAACCTTTGCGTAGACCTCAGCAGCGTTGCGACGCTTGTTTCGTTCGCTTCGTTTATTTCGTATCCTGTTGGATGTGCCGAGACCCCTGTCAGAGTCCGAGCAGGCGGCCGCCGCGGCTGTCGCCTTACCCGGTGGTCGGGTAGTGGTGTTGCCGAGCGGTCCGAATGGGGAGCCGATCGACGTGCCCGCATCGGCCGTGCAGGTGCTGGCCGATGTGCTCGATCACGTCCGACGTGGCGAGCACGTTCGGGTCATTGCCGACGATGAGGAAATCACCACCCAGCAGGCTGCGGACCTGCTCAACGTGTCGCGCCCGTACCTGGTTGGCCTCGTCGACCGAGGCGAGATCCCGTCCCGAAAGGTCGGTACACGGCGCAGGGTGAAGCTGGCCGACGTGCTCCTCTACCGGGAGGTCGACCAGGCCCGCCGGCTCCGGGCCGTCGCGGACTTGGCCGCCGAAGCGCAGGACCTGGGCCTGTACTGACCGTGGCCCGCCCCGTGGCGGTGCTGGACGCCAACGTGCTCTACCCCGCCCGTGTCCGCGACCTCCTCCTTCGTCTCGCCATCGCCGGCCACTACCGGGCCCGCTGGTCGGAGCGGATCCTCGACGAGTGCTTCAGCAATCTCGTCGCCGACCGACCGGACCTTCCTGCCAAACGCCTCGACCGGACCCGTGGTCTCATGAACGTCGCCGTACCGGATGCGATCGTCCGGGACTACGAGCACCTGATCGAACAGCTTGACCTGCCCGACCCGTCCGATCGGCATGTCGTCGCCGCCGTCGTTGCCAGCGCCGACATCGTGGTGACATCGAACCTGGGTGACTTCCCAGCGCCTGCCGTCCCACCCGGCATCACAGTTCTATCGCCAGATGACTTCATCCTCAGACTGATCCACGCCGACCTGGAGGCGGTGGCAACCGTGATCGAACAGCAGGCTGCCGCCCTGCGAAATCCGCCGATGACCACTACCGAGCTGCTCGACGGGCTCGCGATCGTCGGCCTAACAAGTCCGTCGCCGCCCTTCGCCCGGCCACGCCGTGAGGCCTCTCTGTTCGAGGTGCAACAACCGAGGCGGGCTTCGATCTCCATTGTCCGATTGGGAAGACCCGGCTGTCGGGTCCGCGGCGGTGCAGGAAGGGCCCCGCGCAGACGACCCGCACCCAGGCAGGAGGGGTTCCCCCTATCTGACCGGAGGTACGTGCTCTTCGCACGCCGCGTCGCCCAGGAGGTGCCCGGGGTGGGATTCGAACTCTCACCGGGACCGATTTTCGAAGTGTTGCGGAGTCCGCCTCGTAGGCTTTGACCAGCACTTTCGCGTTCACCCGAGGCGCGGACGTGCCGTCCCGTAGTGGCCGGTCTGAGAGCGTTCGTGACCAGCTTGTGACCAGCGGGCGCCGGTCCGTCGGCGCCGGCGGCTGGCCGACCTCCCAAGACAACCGAAAGAGGAGACCATGACCACGCCAGGCCCGAACGTCACCGACCACGACGACTTCGAGCGACAGCTCCTCGAGTTGCGCCAGCGCGAGAAGGCACACACCCGCGAGGGCGACGCGATCGCCGCCGCCCGGCGCCGGCTGCCCATGACGGAGGTGCCGCCCGACACCACCGTCATGGGGCCCGACGGCCCGGTGCCGTTCGGCGATGCCTTCGAGGGCCGCGACGAGCTAGTCGTCTACAGCCACATGTTCTACGACGGGGAGCCATGGGAGTGGCAGTGCGAGGGCTGCACCAGGAACTCCTGGAACATGGGGGACGCCGCCGACGCGGCCTACCTCAACGCCAACGGGATCACCTTCGCCATCCTCGGCGACGGGCCGTACGAGGAGATCGCGGCATTCCGCGACTTCATGGGCTACACCGCGCCGTGGTACTCCATCGCCCACCTCGACGACCCCACGGTGGGCGTCGCCGGCCGAGTCTCCTGCTACCTGCGGCGGGAGGACAAGATCTACCTGACCTATTGGACGACCGCCCGGGGCGACGAGGTGATGAGCACCTCGTTCGGGCTGCTCGACATGACCGCCTACGGGCGGCGGGAGGTGTGGGAGGACTCGCCCGAGGGGTGGCCCCAGTTCCCGACCCACTCCTTCTTGCGCACCGACGAGCACGGCGCGCCGATGGGGCCCAGGAACGGCGGTCGTCCGGTGCCCCAGTGGACGCGCCCAGGCGTCACCGGGGTCGGCGCCGAGGACTGAAGTCGGGGTCGACGGATGCGGGTGGGCGGCCAGTGGCACCCGGTGCCGAGCAACCCCGCCGCAGGTCGCAGGCTCGGTTTATCGACGGGTGAAGGTCAGGTGGGTGACACCGCTGGGTGAGGAGACGGTCTCGATCTGGTAGCGCTCCTCGACGCCCTCGATGCCGTCCCACAGGCGAACGCCGCGGCCGAGCAGGATCGGCACCTGCACGACGTGGAGCGTGTCGATGAGGTCGGCGGCGAGGAAGTCGCGGACGACGGTCGGGCCACCGCCGATGCGCACGTCGAGGTTGCCGGCTGCCTCCCGGGCGAGGTCGAGCGCCTCGTGCGGGTTGGCGTCGACGAAGTGGAACACGGTGCCGCCCTCCATCTCGATCGACGGGCGCGGGTGGTGCGTGAGCACGAACACCGGCGTGTGGAACGGCGGGTTCGGCCCCCACCAGCCCCGCCACTCGTCGGCGGTGCCGACATCGGTCCACGGGCCGGTCTGCACGCCGAACTTGCCCCGGCCCATGATCTCGACACCGATTCCGTCGCCGTGGCGTATGGCGAACGAGTGGTCGACACCCACCGTGCCACCGGGATCGCCGACCATCGACCGCCAGAACCGGGTGGCGAACATCCACTCGTGCAGGCGTTCCCCGGCGTGACCGAACGGCGCTTCGAGGGTGATGCCGTCGCCCGTCCCGAACCCGTCCAGCGAGATCGAGAAGTTGTGGACCCGGACCTGGGACATGGCGGCCTCCCGAACGATTGCCGCCGAGAGATTACCGACTCCCGACCTCGTCGTTTCGACAGGCGCGTACAGGCCGGTTCGGCCGGTACCGTGGCTGTGTGAGCGCCGAGCGAGTGCCCGGTGGTGTGGTGCACCAGCTTCCAGCCGACCTCCGGAAGGCGCTGGTCGGCAACCCCACGGCACTCGATGCCTGGAAGGACATCACCCCTTTGGCCCGCAACGAGTTCATCTGCTGGGTCGAGGATGCCAAGCAGGCGACGACACGTGCGCGCCGCATTCGCCGGACCGAGGAGGAGCTGGAGGACGGCCAGCGCCGACCCTGCTGCTGGCCCGGGTGCGGGCACCGCCAGCGCACCGGCAGCTAGCGCCCTGGACGGCGACCATCGGTGACGCCGGCGGCGCCGGGGCCCCGCCGGAAGAGATCCCGTGCCGGCGGCGGTGGGCGCGGTTATCGTCACACGACGGCAACCGAGGCAGGGGGCCGTCGCTCTACCGGGTCCCTCGGGACGCCAGACGGAGGCAAGCTGCGACATGGCCCAAGGCATCGTCAAGTGGTTCAGCTCGGAGAAGGGGTTCGGGTTCATCTCCCGCACCGACGGAGACGACGTGTTCGTCCACTTCAGCGCCATTGAAGGGGACGGCTACCGCAACCTCGAGGAAGGTCAGGCGGTCGAGTTCGAGGTGACCACGGGCCCCAAGGGTCTGCAAGCTTCCTCGGTGCGGGCGGTCAAGGGCTAGACCGCCCGCCCAGGGGGCGTTAGTCGGCGGCCCCGCCCCCGCCCCCGCCGCCGGCTTCTCCGTCGTCCCGGCCGAGGAGGCCCTTGACCTTCGCCGCGGCGGAGTCGATCTTGTCGTCGTGGCCGGTGATGCGGCCCTTGGCCAGCTCGGTGACCTTGTCGACGACGCCGTCGATCTTGTCGCCGTGCTCCTCGGCCAGGTCCTTGGCCTTCTTGGTCAGATCGCCGAGATCCATGGGCGCTACCTCCTGGTGGGGAACGTCGGAATGCTGGGGATGGTGAAGTCGGGCCGGGTGACGGGAGGCCGGGACGTCGTGGGAACCGGCGGGTCGGTGGTGGATGGCGACGTCACCGGCGGCGACGTGGCCGTGGGCCCGGTCGGGGACGGCGAGATCGGGTCGGGATCGGTGGGCTCGGGCGTGCTGTCGCCGTCGTCCTCGTCGTCAGGCGGGGCCGTGCCGGTGGGGGCGGCGGTTCCTGCCGGCCGGGTGCTCTCGTCTCCACCGGAGATGATCGGCCGGCGGGTGGTGGGCGACGACAACACGAGCGACGTCGTGGTCGATGACGCCCGGGCGGGGGTGGTGGTGCGCCCGAGGCGGGTGGTCGACGTGGTTGTGCTGGGAACGGCCACCACCTGGCTGGCGGTGTCGAGGTCGGTTCCGCCGCCGCCCCCGCCCACGGTGACCTCGAGAAGGAGCACGACCATGGAGACGGCCCCCAGCGCGTAGAGGACCGAGTTGAGGCGGTAGGCGTTGGGCATCATCGCCCAGCGGTCCCGGAGCTGCCACCAGGCGGGCGTGTAGTCGTCGTAGCCGGCGTCCTGCGGATACCAGAAGTCTTCCGGGTTCATCCCCATGGTTCGATCCTCAAAAGCAAGGCTACGCGCCGTTCGTGTTCTCTTGGGGGACTGACGCGGCCGCGACCGTGGTGGTGGTGTTGTTGGGGTCCTCGACCGTGGTGGTGGTGTTGTTGGGGTCCTCGATGGTGGTGGTGGTGTTGTTGGGATCCTCGATGGTGGTGCTGGTGTTGTTGGGATCCTCGATCGTGGTGCTGGTGGTGTCGGGATCGACTGTGTCGTCGGTGTCGTCGGGGGGCTCGGTGATGACGACCGGACGGCGGGTGGTGACGGTCACCGGGTTGGTGGTGCTGGTCGACGACGTGCTCGACGTGGACGACGTGGAGGTGGGCGACGTCGACGGGGGCGGCCTCGGTGTGGTGGTGGTGACGACCGGGACCTGGCTGGCCAGGTCGACCGTGGGGGTGGGGTCGCCACCGGCGACGAGCTCGAACAGCAAGGCGACGAGCGACAGGGCGGTGAGGGCGTAGAGGGCCACGTTCACCCGCCACGGCTTGGCCAGCTCGTTCCAGCGGGTCGCCAGTCCCTGGAGCCCGCCCTGTCCTTGCGCCGGGTTGCTCGCCAAAAATATCCCTCCCCGTGCGGTTGCGTGCCCCCGTGGACTTAGCTAGCCGATATGGAGCTCTGGCCTGGCAACCCGTCACCTCCGGGAGCCACCTGGGATGGCCAGGGTACCAACTTCGCCCTCTTCACCGAGCGCGCCACCTCGGTCGAGCTGTGCCTGTTCGACGACGACCGCCTGGCCTCGGCCCTCGGCCGGCCCCCGAGCAGCACCGAAACCCGGCTGCCGCTGACCGAGATCGACGGCCACGTGTGGCACGGCTACGTCCCCGGCATCATGCCCGGGCAGCGCTACGGGTACCGGGTCCACGGTCCGTGGGACCCCCATCGGGGCCTGCGCTTCAACCCGTCCAAGCTGCTCGTCGACCCCTACGCCCTGGCCATCGACGGCCGCCTCGACTGGCACGAGGC
The DNA here is from genome assembly GCA_963829165.1 of uncultured Acidimicrobiia bacterium. Classification (GTDB taxonomy): domain Bacteria; phylum Actinomycetota; class Acidimicrobiia; order Acidimicrobiales; family AC-14; genus JAXDMK01. The sequence continues at coordinate 123,346 of CAWHIC010000010.1, forward strand.
CGTGTTCGGCCACGGCTCGGGCGGGCCCGACGACCAGCGCGACCGGCGCGACTCCGCCCCCCATGTCCCCCGGGCGGTGGTGGCCGACACCCTCTTCCCGTGGGGCGACGACACCCATCCCCGCACCCCGTGGCACGACACCGTGATCTACGAGCTGCACGTGAAGGGCTTCACCGCTCTCCGGCCGGACGTGCCCCCCCGCCTGCGGGGCACCTACGCCGGCCTGGCCAGTCCCGCGGTGATCGACTACCTGGTCGACCTGGGCGTGACCGCGGTGGAGCTCATGCCCGTCCACCACTTCGTGTCGGAGCCCCACCTCCTGCGCCGGGGACTGACCAACTACTGGGGCTACAACACGCTCGGCTACTTCGCCCCCCACGCCGACTACTCGTCGTCGGGCACCCGGGGCGAGCAGGTGCGGGAGTTCAAGTCGATGGTGCTGGCCTTGCACGCGGCGGGCATCGAGGTGATCCTCGACGTCGTCTACAACCACACCGCCGAGGGCGACCAGTTCGGCCCCACCCTCAGCCTGCGGGGGATCGACAACCCCTCCTACTACCGGCTGGCCGCCGGCGACCAGCGCCGCTACGTCGACTTCACCGGCTGCGGCAACACCCTCAACGCCGGCCACCCCGAAGTCCTCCACCTCATCCTCGACAGCCTGCGCTACTGGGTCACCGACATGCACGTCGACGGCTTCCGGTTCGACCTGGCGTCGGCCCTGGCCCGGGGCATGCACGCCGCCGACCGCCTGAGCTCGTTCTTCGACCTCATCCACCAGGACCCGGTGGTGTCCGCGGTCAAGCTCATCGCCGAGCCGTGGGACCTGGGCGAGGGCGGCTACCAGGTGGGCAACTTCCCGGTGTTGTGGACGGAATGGAACGGGAAGTACCGGGACGCGGTGCGGGACTTCTGGCGGGGCAAGGGGACGAGCCTGGCCGAGATGGGCTACCGGCTGACGGGGTCGAGCGACCTCTACCAGGTCAGCGCCCGCAAGCCGTCGGCGTCGATCAACTTCGTCACCGCCCACGACGGGTTCACCCTGCGCGACCTGGTCTCCTACGACCGCAAGCACAACGAGGGCAACGGCGAGCACAACCGCGACGGCACCGACGACAACCGGTCGTGGAACTGCGGCGTGGAGGGCGAGACGACCGATCCCGAGATCCTCGCCCTCCGCCACCGCCAACAGCGGAACTTCCTGGCCACCCTGCTCCTGTCGCAGGGGGTGCCGATGCTGGTGGCGGGCGACGAGCTGAGCCGCACCCAGCGGGGCAACAACAACGGCTACTGCCAGGACAACGATGTGTCGTGGGTGGACTGGGACCTCGGGGCCGATGGGGCCGACCTGCTGGAGTACACCCGCCGCCTGCTTCGTCTGCGGCGCGACCATCCCGTGTTCCGGCGCCGGCGGTTCTTCCAGGGACGTCCCATCCACGGCCGGCCGGTCGGCGAGACCGACTCGGGCCTGGCCGACATCGGCTGGTTCGGTCCCGACGGGCGGGAGATGACGGAGCGCCAATGGGCGGAGAGCACGGTGCGGGCGCTGGGCATGTTCCTCAACGGGGACGAGATCTCCGAGCCCGGGCCCCGGGGGCAGCGGATCGTCGACGACAGCTTCCTGGTGCTGCTCAACGGCCCCAACCCGGTCGAGTTCCGCCTGCCGGGCAAGACCTGGGCGTCCGCCTTCGAGCTGGTGCTGGACACGTCCGACGGGCGCGAGGGGATCGTCTTCCCGGCGGGGGACGAGGTGGGCCTGGTCGCCTACTCCCTGGTCGTGCTGCGCAAGATCGCCTGAGCCTGGGCGAGGGCCTCGGCGGCGGCCTCGACCGCGGTGTCGACCCGGACGATGACGTCGACCGGACGTCCCTTTTGGAGCAGCTCCCACGTGGAGATGCCGACGACCGGCCGGCCCAGGCGGAGGGCGAAGCCGATCTCGGAGAGGGTGCCGAACTCGCCGCCGACCGCCACCACCACGTCGGCCGAGCGGATCACGAGCAGGTTGCGGGCCTCGCCCAGGCCGGTGGCCACGGCCACCTCGACGAAGGGGTTGGCCTGGCTGCGGTCGTCGCCCGGGAGGATGCCGATGGTGTGGCCGCCGGCCTGGTGTGCCCCCCGGCAGACCGCTTCCATGACCCCGCCCAATCCCCCGCAGACCACGACCGCGCCCCGCCGGGCCAGCTCCCGCCCGAGCTCCTCGGCCACGTCCAGGTCGTGGGGTCCGGCCGATCCGGCGCCGATCACGGCCACGTGGGGCAGGTCGGCGGTTGTCACGCCCGGAGGGTATCGGCCGCTACCGTCGGGTAACCCGATGGGCATCAAACGTCGAGTCGCGATCGTGGTGGGCCTGTTCCAGGTGAGCGTCGTCGTGGGTGCGATGGGACCGTTCGAGGGGCGGGTAGGCGACGAGACCGCCCTCGATGCGGGGGGACTTGGCCCGACTTCGACGTCCCCTGTGGCGGTCGTCCCGGTGGAGCCGACGACCACCACGGCCACGTCGTCGACCACGATTTCGTCCACGACCGTCCCGCCGGCGCCCCTGAACCTGTACGCCGCTGCCCTGGGGCCGTCCCTCACGCCGGGGGTGGCCGACGTCCCGGTGCGGGTGTACGTCCCCAACAGCGGCGCCGGCACCCTCAGCGTGATCGACCCGACGACGTTCGAGGTGGTGGACAGGGTCGCGGTGGGGCGGGTCCCCCACCACGTGACGCCATCGTGGGACCTCAGCCGCCTCTACGTCAACAACACCGAGGGCAACACCCTCACCGTGATCGACCCCCGGTCGGGGCAGCCGATCGAAACGATCCCGATCACCGACCCGTACAACCTGTATTTCACGCCCGACGGGAGCAAGGCCATCGTGGTCGCCGAGCGCTACCAGCGGCTGGACTTCTACGACCCGGTGACGTGGCAGTTCCTCAAGAGCGTGCCGATCCCGTGGCCCGGGGTGGACCACGGCGACTTCACCGCCGACGGGCGCTGGTTCCTGGCCAGCACCGAGTTCAGCGGGCAGGTGGTGAAGGTCGACACGGTGACGATGGAGCTGGCGGCCCACCTCACGGTCGGGGGTCTGCCGATCGACGTGAAGATCTCTCCCGACGGGGCCGTGGCCTACGTGACCAACCAGGGTCGGCACGGGGTGTCGATCGTCGACCCGGAGTCGATGACCGAGATCGGCTTCCTCGACACGGGCAAGGGTGCCCACGGGCTCAACGTGAGCCGCGACGCTCGGTCGTTGTACGTGAGCAACCGCCTCGACGGGAGCATCACCGTGATCGACCTGGCCGCTCGGGCGGTGTTCGGTACGTGGACGGTGGGCGGGAGCCCCGACATGATGCAGGTGTCGGCCGACGGCAGCCAACTGTGGGTGTCGAACCGGTATCACGGGAGCGTGTCGGTGATCGACACCGCCACCGGGGGGGTCCTGCACACGATCGCCACCGGCGCCGGGGCCCACGGCCTGTCCCTGTTCCCCCAACCCGGCAACCACTCCATCGGCCACAACGGGGTCTATCGATAGGTCGCGGGCGCCCGCTGCGACGGCTGCGGAGGCGGCGGATCGGCCCGCCCGAGCGATCGCCACGAAGACCCCCTCCACGGCGGATTCGTGCCACTTGTCCGGCTCGGTGCCGTCCCCCGCCCGAGCGAGCTCCCCTGGCGGGCCGAGTTGTGCGGCTCGTGCGACGGATGACGCTCGGGGGGCGCCGCCCGGCCTGTGGATAACTCGTCTAGTGTCAGGCCGGCCATGGGGGGTCGTCGACGGTTTCGGGCCCGGCTGGCGCGGGTCCTCGTCGTTGCTCTCGTCCTCGGATGCATTTCGGGGGTGGTGTCGGCTGCTCCGGGGGACGACGTGGAGGAGGCGCAGGAGCGGGCCAACCGGGCCGCAGCGGAGCTGGCCGAGGCCCAGGAGGCCATCGCCGTGGCCCAGGACGCGGTCACCACCGTCCAGAACCGCGTGGCGACCGTGGAGGCTCGGGTGGGCGCGGCCCGGGAGCAGGTCCGGGAGCTCGCCATCCGGCTCTACGTCGGGGGGACGGCACCGGTGCTGCGGATCCTTGCCCTGGCCGACGCCAACGAGGTGATCCGGGCCCAGCAGTACAGCCATGTGGTCGTGGGAGCGTCGATGGACGCCCTGGAGGACTACCGGACGGAACGGGAGGAGCTCCGGCGGGAGCTGGACGCCCTCGAACGGGAGCAGGAATCCCACGCCGAATCGGTAGAGGACCACCGGGCCCGTCAGGCCGATGCCGTCGAGGAACTCGACCGGTTGACCAAGGTGCTGGCCGAGGAGACGGCGAGGCAGGAGGCGGCCGGCCGGGCCGCGGCCACCGCCGGCACCTCGGCCGAATCGTCGGCCGCGGCCCAGGCGACCGGCGGCCAGGCGGCCGGCGGCCCGGCAACGCCAGGCCAAGCGACAGGCGGCCCGGCAACGCCAGGCCAGGCGAACGGCGGCCCCCTCACCGCCACGCCCTCCCCGAGCCCAGCGTCCCCCAGCCCGTCGACTCCGAGTGCCCCGGCCGCCTCGCCCACGTCGGCCCCGCCGGCGACGGCTCCGCCCGAGCCGCCCCCGGAGCCCGACGACGACCCGGCGCCGACCGACTGGCTGTGCCCGGTCGAGGGTCCGCACGCCTTCAGCGACGACTACGGCGCCCCCCGAGGCGGCGGGTTCAGCCACCAGGGCAACGACATCCTCGCCGCCCGGGGCACTCCCGTGGTGGCCAGCGTCGACGGCGTGGTGCGACACCGGGAGGGCGCCGTCAGCGGCCTGGCGTACTACCTCGACGGCGACGACGGCAACGAGTACTTCGGCGCCCACCTCGACTCGTTCGGGGCCAGCGGGCGGGTGACACAGGGCACCGTGGTCGGCCGGGTCGGAAACACCGGCGACGCGGCCAGCACCGCCCCTCACCTCCACTTCGAGATCCACCCCGGCGGCAGCGGCTACGAGAACCCGTATCCGACGCTCGTCAAGTACTGCTGACGGCCGGGCGAGCAGCCCCACAGATCCCGAGAGGGAGCGAGCAGGCAGGGCGGCAAAGGTCGAGCATCTCGTTCTCCGAGGCTGACGGAGGACTGCCAGCCACGGCATAAAGCCTGATCAGCCGGGTCGGCCGGCTCCTACGAGGTCGCCAGAGCGCCAGCCGCGGATGCGGATGGGGGTGCCGGTGGTGGACGCCTCGATCATCTGGCCGTCACCGACGTACATCGTCACGTGGTGGATGCCCTCCACCGAGTCGCCGAAGAAGAGCAGGTCGCCGGGGATGACTTCGTCGACCGAGACCCGGGTGGACTCGTACCACTGGATGTCGGCACCGTGGGAGAGGGACACCCCGGCCGCCTCCCAGGCCCGCATGGTGAGGCCCGAGCAGTCGAACGAGTCGGGCCCCGCCCCGCCGTACTCGTAGGGCTTGCCCAGCTGCCCCATCGCCCAGTCGACCGCGACGCCGCCCAGCCCCGACGACGGCAGGATGCGGGTGGCGGGCAACTCGGCGTCGGCGTCGGAGTCGGCCGCGGTCGCAGCCACGACGGGCGCCGCCGCCACGAGGGGCCGGATGGCGGCCGGGGGCACCACTGCCGCCAGGCGCCGCTGCTCGGCCTCGGCCGCCTCCCGGCGAGCGGCCTCCTCGGCCACCAGGCCGGAGATGTCGCCCTGCACCGAGGAAAGGAGCGCCAGCTGGTCGGCCTGGGCCGCCTCCGCCTGATGGCTGACGGCGGCCGCCTCTTCGGACGCGGCGCGAGCTGCCTTGCGCTCGCCGTCGAGCTCGGCCCGCTTGAGCGAGAGGTCTTCCTTGGCCAGCCGCAGCTCGCCGATGATCTCCCGCTGGTTGGACGCGGTGACCCGGAGGTACTGCTGGCGGACGATCATGTTGTTGCCGTCGGACCGGGCGATGTTGCCGATGAAAGAGCTGGCCCCGCCGTGCATGTAGGCGGCGATGGCGGCGTCGGCCAGGCGAGTCTTGATCGTCTTCAACCGGTCGTCGGAACGGGCCACCTCGGCCTCGGTCTGGACGATCCCCGCCTCGACCTCGGCCACCTTCACCTGGGCCCGGTTGTAGCGCTCGGCGAGGATGCTCACCTCTTCGCCCTGGGCCTCGAGTTGATCCTGGAGACGGGAGGCTTCGGCTCGCTTGTCGTCGATCGGGGCCGCCGACGCCAAAGGTTGCCCCACGAGGGGGAGCAGCAACGCGCACCCGACGAAAACGCCGAGCAGCCTTCGGTGACGTGGGGTCATCAGCCTCAGTTACGCCGGGGGGATCCTCGGTTCCGCCGAACCCTAACTCGACCCTCCGGGGGGTGCAACAATCCGATGCCATGGTCTCCCGGCGCGAACACGACTCCATGGGGGAGGTCGACGTGCCCAACGACGCCCGCTGGGGGGCCTCCACCCAGCGGGCGGTGGAGAACTTTCGCATCTCCGGCCAGGGCATCGGCCGGGAGCTGATCGGCGCCCTGGGCCGGATCAAGGCGGCCGCGGCCGCGGTCAACGCCGAGCACGGGGTGATCGCCGCCGATTTGGCCGCCGCCATCGAGGTCGCCGCCGGAGAAGTGGCCGAGGGCGCCTGGGACGCCCACTTCCCGGTCGACATCTTCCAGACCGGGTCGGGCACGTCGTCCAACATGAACGCCAACGAGGTGATCGCGGGCCTGGCCGGCGAGCGTCTGGGGCGGCCGGTGCACCCCAATGACGACGTCAACGCGTCCCAATCGTCGAACGACGTGTTCCCGTCGGCCGTCCACCTGGCCGCGGTGGCGGCGGTGGCCACCGACCTGGTGCCCGCCCTCCGTCACCTGGCCGACGTCCTCCGCCGCCGCCAGGAGGACATGGCCAAGGTGGTCAAGGCCGGCCGCACCCACCTCATGGACGCCACCCCCGTCACCCTGGGCCAGGAGCTGGGCGGCTACGCCACCGCGGTGGAGCACGGGATCGAGCGCCTGGAGTCCACCCTCCCCCGGCTGGGGGAGCTGGCCCTGGGCGGCACCGCGGTGGGCACGGGTATCAACGCCCCGCCCGGGTTCGGGACGGCCGTCATCGCCCGCCTGGCCGCCACCACCGGCCTGCCCCTGCGGGAGGCCCGTGACCACTTCGAGGCCCAGGGGGGACGGGACGCCCTGGTGGAGGCGTCGGGGATGCTGCGCACGGTGGCCGTCTCGCTGGTGAAGTTGGCCAACGACCTGCGCTGGATGTCGAGCGGGCCCGCCGCCGGACTGGCCGAGATCCACCTCCCCCACCTCCAGCCGGGCAGCTCGATCATGCCGGGCAAGGTCAACCCGGTCATCCCCGAGGTGGTGGTGCAGGTGGTGGCTCAAGTCATCGGCAACGACGCCGCAGTGGCCTTCGCCGGCACCACCGGGTCGTTCGAGCTCAACGTGGCCGTGCCCGTCATGGCCCGCAACCTGTTGGAGTCGGTGCGGCTGCTGGCGACCGCGTCCCGCACCTTGGCCGACCGCTGCCTGGCCGGCTTCGAGGCCGACGAGGACCGCTGCCGGCGTTATGCCGAGTCGTCCCCCGCCCTGGCCACCGCCCTCGTCCCCCACCTGGGCTACGAACAGGCGGCCGCGGTCGTGCGCCAGGCCCTGGCCGAGGGCCGAACCCTCCGCCAGGTCGTGCTCGAGCGGGGCCTGATGGAGGGCCCCGACATCGACCGCGTCCTCGATGTCGACGCCATGACGAGGGGCGGCATCCGGGACTGACGGCACTGTGTCGTCCGGCGGGAGAGCGGGGAAAGCCGCCGCTGACCTGCGGTTTTCCCCACCCCCCGCCGGCCCCGACGGAGTTGTGCCCAGGTTTTACGGTCTTGTGCTCCACAGGGCGGACCGGCGAGGGTGGGGGCGTAAAGAAGTGAGGAGGCAGCGGATGCAGGTGGAGGCGGCCAAGCTGGCGTCGGAGTTGCGGCGCCGCCGTGTCGGGCCCCGATCGATGGTCGACGCCCTGGAGACAGTCGACCGCTCGACATGGGTCTTGGGCGAGCTGCGCAACGCCCCCACGTCGATCCTCGTCCTCGCCGCCCTCTCCCTCACCAGCGACCCCGCGGCCGAGGCCCGCCGCCTGGCTTAGACGCTCCCCCTCTGGCTTCTCAGCCGGCGCGGGCCGGCAGCGGGGCGCCCTTGAACGGTCCCGGGTCCTTGGGGTCGGGCAGCCGGGGCCGGCTCCAGCCCACCTGCCGGGACAGCTCGGTGGTGAGCGCCCGCCAGGCCATCGGATCCCATCCCTCGACCGCGTTGACCACGGTGCCGTCGATGCCCAGGTGGACGATGGCGGGCAGGGTGGAGAGCCCGAACCCCTTCACCGCCTTGAGCTCGGGGTCGATGAACACCAGGTCGGATTCGGCGGCCTTGCTGCCCAGGAGGCGGCGGGCGTCGGACTCGTCGCCGGCCACCAGCCACGCCACCCGGCAATCGGCCTGCTCGTAGTCGTAGAGCACCCGACGGGCGGTGGGGACGATCCACTCGCTCGGGCCCCGGGTGCCGATGGCCACGAACAGCAGGTGGAAGGTGGTGAGCCACTCCCGGACCGAGTGGGACCGGCCGTTGAGGGCGGACAGCACCAGCGTGGGCGGGGGGTTGGTGGCCACGGGCGGACGGTACCCCAGCTATCTTCGGCGCAGCGAGCCTGGGCGATTCGTAAGGGGGGACGATGGGACCGGACAGTGACGCCTACAAGGTCGTGCTGGTGCTGCACCTGTTGGCGGCGATCATCGGGTTCGGGGGAGTGGTGGTCACCGGCTATTTCGGGGCCATGGCCGCCCGTCGCCGCGACGCAGGGGGCGCGGCCATCGGCGAAGTGGTCGACAAGGGTTACAGGTTCTCGGAGGGGTTCATCTACGCGGTGCCGGTGCTGGGGATCATCCTGGTCCTGATGAGCGAGGACCTCTTTGCCTTCAGCCAGGCGTGGGTGTCGCTGTCGTTCCTCCTCTACATCGTGGCCATCGGGCTGTTCCACGGACTCCACCTGCCGACCGTCCGGCGGATCAACGCCATCCTCCAAGAGACTGCGGGCGGTTCCCAAGAGTCGGCCGCGGAGCTCGACCAGCTGGGCAAGAAGGCGGGGATGGCGGGCGGCATCCTCAACCTGATCACGGTCGTCATCGTCGTGCTCATGGTGTTCAAGCCCGGCTTCCCGTGAGCCCTTGCGGACGCTGACCGGCTGAACGTGCACCCCTTCGAGCGGCTGCGAATGGCGGCCCGGGCGGGGGGCGAGGACCCGGGGCTGGTGGCCCGCCAAGCGGCGTCGGCCCTGGCCGCCATCGCCGGCGAACCGGCGGCGGTGGTGACGGCTTGCCGGCGGCTGGTCGACCGTCAGCCCACGTGCGGGCCCCTGTGGTGGCTGGCGGCCCGGGTGCTGGCCGCGGCCGACCCGTCCAACGAGGCGTGGCGGGCGGCCGACGAGCTGCGCCACGACCCCACGCCCCGGGCCGTGGCCGACGCCCTGCCCGAGGGGGCCATCGTGCTCGTACTCGGCTCGCCCCGGCAGGCGGGGTGGGCGCTGGCCCGGCGGGGCGACGTGCAGACCCTGGTGGTCGACGCCCGGGGAGAGGGCGGGCGCCTGCTCTACGACCTCGACGAGGAAGGGCTGCGACGTGGCCGCGGTGGCCGAGTCGGGGCTGGGGGCGGCGGTGGTGGCCAGCGACGTGGTGCTCTTGGAGGCGGACGCGTTGGGGCCGTCGGGGCTGGTGGCCAGGGCCGGCTCGAGGGCGGCGGCGGCGGTGGCGGTGCATGCGGGCGTCCCGGTGTGGGTGGTGGCGGGCGTGGGCCGGGTCCTGCCCGAGGGACTGTGGGCGGCGCTGGTCGACCGTCTCGACCAGGTTCCGGAGCCGTGGGCCCAACCGGCGGAGCGGTTGCCCATCGATCTCGTGGACCTGATCGTCGGCCCCACCGGCCCCGAGTCGCTGGCCGAGGCCCTGGCCCGCGCCGGTTGCGTCACCGTCCCCGAGCTCACCCGCCGGTAGACCCCGCCCCGCCCTCGTGCGCGCCGACCCGCCCGCCAACCTGCGCGCCGGTCGCCCGCCAGCCGCCAACCTCCCGCCAACCCGCCGCGCCGGCCGGCCGCCCGCCCGCCAACCCGCCACGCCCGCCAACCCGCCAACCCGCCGCGCCCGCCAACCCGCCGCGCCGCCAACCCGCGCGCCGGTCGGCCGCCCGCGGGCCGCCCGCCCGACGCCCACCGACCCGCGCGCCGGCCGCCCGCCGGCTCATGGCGGTGCCGGTCCATTCACCTTCGCCTCCACCTTCGTGACGTTCCGAGGATGCCGCCCGTCCTCAGGTGAGACGAGGGCCCGTTTGCCCCGGCCTTCGACCAGGGACCAGTTCTGTCTGGTCTTGAGGGCGTGACAGTGCGGACAGAGACGATCGAGCAGGTCCAACACGGTGAAGTGGGTGCGGGACCAGTCGATGCGGTGGTCGTAGTCGAGACGGGCTTGGGCGCTGCAGGCCTCGTTGGCGCAGCTCGGGTAGAGCCACTGCAGGGCCGTCTGCTGCAAAGCGTTGGGCCGCCGCCCCAGATGGGCCACGCCCAGCAGCTTCTGGCCCTTGGTGACCACCGCGGTCAGGAACGGGTCGTCGGTATCGATCATGTCCCGCACCGCGGACACCGCCACCGGCCCGAAGCCGGCGATCTCACACACCTCGCCCTCGATGGCATAGCCCCGCAGCAGCACCCCCAGATCGACCCGCACGATGACCTTGGATCCGCCTCCTCCCCGGGCGGGCCGGCGGGCCCCAGACCCCTTGGAGTGCGGACCAACGACAATTTCGGCCCGGGCGACGACTGAGGAGGCCCCGGGCTCGCCAGCGACGAACGCGCTCCCATTGACGACACCGGCGTCGGCGGTGCTTCCGGCCTCGGCGGTGCTTCCGGCCGCGTCGGGGCCTCCGGCTTCAACAGTGCTTCTGGCCTTGGCGGTGCTTCCGGCGTCGGCGGTGCTTCCGGCCGCGGTAGGGCCTCCGGCCTCAACAGTGCTTCCGGCCGCGGCGGTGCTTCCGGCCGCGGCGGTGCTTCCGGCCTTGGCGGTGCCTCCGGCCTCGGCGGTGCCTCCGGCCTCGGCGGGCCCCGATTCCGGGGTGGCTCCGTCGACTCCGAGCGCTGGCGGCTCGCTGGCCGCCGCTGCCGGGGACTCGGCGCTGACTGCGCCAGCACACGACTGGCGGGCCATTTCGGTCAGGGCGTCGGCGGAGTAGGCCTCGGGCGGTTCGTGGCGGCCTTCGGAGCGGGCCTGGCGGAAGACGGCTTCGCGGAAGGGATCGAGGGCGGCCATGATGCGGGCGCCGACTTCGGGGTTGTTGCGGCAGTGGAGGTGCCATTCGCCCTCGGCGTCGGTGAAGGAGCGAAGCGAGCGGCGTTGGTGGATGCGACGGCGGCGGGCCTCGGCATCGACCCCACCCGCGGCCTTCGTCCGGGCGCATTGTTGGCGCAGCTCGGCCAGGGGCGACCGACGGGCCGTCTCCAGCAACTCCGCCTCCGCGCCCGGGTCGGCCACGGCCGCGTCGGCGATGGCCGCCGCCTGCTCCGCCGAGAGCTCGCCCCGGCGGGCGGCGGCCGCGGTCTCGGGCAGCGCACCCAATCGGCGGGCGGTGTCGATCACCGACGCCGCCTGCACCACCGACGTGCCCGTCCGCCGCGCCAGTTGGTGCGCCGCCGAACGCTCGCCCTCCGCCCGCCACGTGCCGACCTCCGCCAGCCGCGCCGCGGCCAGACCCTTGAGGTTGGCCGCCATCTTCTCGATCCGCGACGCCTCCTCGACAACCTTCTCGGCCTGGGCCGCCGACAGCACGGCCGCGTCGAAGCCGGCGGCGTATCCGCTCAGCGACTCCCGCAGCTCCGCGATCCCCACGCCCATAGCCGTGCCTACCGTCCGAAAACGAAGCGACCTACAAAGGGGGAAGTGAAACCAGCCACTACCGAACTGGTGTTCGTATCCTACCACCCACCACACCGAATGCAAGTCATTCCTCGCTACCGTCGGCCGATGGACGAAGCGATCGTGGGTCAACCGAATGGGTGAGATGGTCGACTTCCCCCGCACCGGCGGAACCGGGGTGGGATACCTGGCGCCGGCCCATGGCGGCGCCGGCCTGGGCGTCATCGTGATCCAGGAGTGGTGGGGCCTGGAGCCACACATCAAGGACGTCTGCGACCGGCTGGCGGAGGAGGGCCTCACCGCCCTCGCCCCCGACCTGTACGACGGCAAGACCGTCCCCCACAAGGAGCCCGATCTGGCCGACAGGATGGCGAAGGCCCTCGACACGGGACGGGCGGCGGAGGAGCTGTCGGGCGCGGTCGACTTCCTGCTGGCCCACGACCTGGTGCGGGGCAAGACCGTGGGCGTCGTCGGGTTCTGCATCGGCGGGGGACTGGCCCTGTGGCTGGCCACCCTCCGCCCCGACGTGGTGGCGGCGGTCGTCCCGTTCTACGGCCTCACCCCGTGGGACGCGGTGCAGCCCGACTACTCCCAGCTGTCGGCCGCGGTGGAGGGTCACTACGCCCAGGACGACGACATGGCCGGCCCGCCCGCGGTGGAGAGGCTGGAGGCCACCCTCACCGACCTGGGCAAAGACGTGCGGACGTTCCTCTACCCCGGCACCCACCACGCCTTCTTCAACGACACCCGGCCCGACGTCTACGACGAGGAGGCGGCCCGGGTGGCGTGGGTCCGCACCCTCGAGTTCCTGCGCTCCCAGCTCGGTTGACCGCCTCGCCGGTCGTCGACGTCGTGATCCCGGCCCGCAACGAGGCGCCGACGGTGGCCAGCGTGGTGGAGGCGGCCCGAGGGTGCCGGTACGCCCGGGAGGTGATCGTCGTCGACGACGGGTCGACCGACGGCACCGGCGAGCTGGCCGCGGCCGCGGGAGCCAAGGTCGTGCGACGGGAGGGAACCGGCGTCGGCTCCAAGGCCCACGCCTTGGAGGCGGGGGTGCAGGCCAGCGATGCCGACGCCTTCCTCTTCTGCGACGCCGACCTGGTCGGGCTCACCGCCGCCCACCTGGACGGGATCTGCCGGCCGTACGTCGAGGGCCGGGCGTCGATGTCGGTGGGGTGGTTCGACTACGGCTGGTGGAACCCCATCGTGCTGCGGCTGGCGCCGACCACGGGCGAGCGGCTGGTGCCCCGGTGGGTGTGGGAGGCCGTCCCCGACCACAAGCGCCAGGGCTACTCCATCGAGATCATGATCAACGAGGTCATCGCCGAGGGCCGGCTGCCCACCACCGCCCGCATCCTCCACGGCGTGACCCACCGCACCAAGCGGGACAAGCTCGGCCGCCGGGTCGGCTACCGGGAGACGTGGCGCATGTTCTGGCACCTGGTCGGACTGCCGGTGACGGGGGTGGTCCGGTGGCGGACCATGTGGTTCTACTGGCGGGGCCTCACGGTGGAGATCTGACGATGCCCGCACGTGCGCCGGTGGCGGCCCGGTCGTTCGTCCCCAACAGCTCCTACGCCGCCCTCCTGGCCGCCGTCCACCGCTGATCCGATCAGCCGGTGTCGGCCTCGGGGTGCTGGTGGCGACGGGCGGCCTCGATCAGCTCCACCGACCGGGGGTGGAGGGGTCGGGTCATGACCTGGTCGGTGGGTCCCTGGTCGACGATGCGCCCCTCGTCCATCACCACCAGCCGGTCACAGAGGAACTCGGCCAGGCCCAGGTCGCGGGTGACGAACAGGTAGCCGACCCCGTGCAGAATCCCCAGCTCGGCCATGAGCTGGACCAGGTCGGCGGCGGCGGTGGGGGGGAGGCGTCCGGTCAGTTCGTCGGCGACGACCAGGCGGGGGCGCAGGATGAGGGCCCGGGCCAGGGCCACCCGGGCCCGCTCGTCGTCGCTGAGTGCCGAAACCCGCAGCCCCCACACGTCCTCTGCGGGCAGGGCCACTGCGGCCAGGGCGGCCAGCACCAGCGGTTGGCGATGGTCGGCCGCCGTCTTGACCCAGTCGAGAGGCTCCTCCACCACCTTGGCCACCCGGGCCCGTGGCGGCAGGATCGCATCGAGATCCTGGGGGACGAGGTGGACCCGCCCGGGCAGGGCCAGCAGCTCCTTGCGGCTGAGGGTGGCCACGTCGGTGCCCTCCACCCGCACCGACCCGTAGTCGGGGGTGAGGAAGCCGGTGAGCATGCGGGCCACCATGCTCTTGCCCGCGCCCCCGTCGCCGACCAGGCCCACGTTCTCGCCGGGGTGGATGCTGATGCTCACGTCGCGGACGACGTCGATGCCCGGGTGGCGGCCGGCAGCGTAGGTCTTGCGCAGGCCGTCGGCCTCGAGCACCCACTCGCTCACCGCACTCGGCCCATCGCTCTGGTAGCCCTCCCCGGCCGTTGTCGCCTGGCACCCGCCCCGGCAGTATTGCCCAGCGGCCCCGCCGAGAGGAAGGGGACCGCCGTCAGTGCAGGGGGCGCCGGGCCACGACGGTGACCAGCGGCGGCAGCACCACCGCTTCGTCGCCCGGGTGGACGCCGGTGAGCGAGGCCAGGTAGTCGGCCACCGGTCCGGGACCGGCGCCGGCCTGGGACTCGGCCCAGGCGTCGATCACGTGCAGCCCGGCGGCCACCGCCAGCGCGGGCAGGTCGGCTCCGACGTCGGGATGACGGGCGTCGGGCATCGACAGCGGCCGGCCCCCCACCCGCCCGGCGGACGTGATCGGCTCCTGGGCCACCACCCATCCCCCGGGGCGGACGGCTCCCCCCATGCGCCCGAGGACCACCGCCGGGTCGTGGACGTGCATGAGGACGAAGCGGCAGAAGGCGAGGTCGACGGGCTCGGGCAGGAGCAGGTCCTCGGCCGTCTGGGTGATGGCGAACACCTGGCCCTGGCCCGCGCCCGCAGCTGCGGCCGCCACCACGTCCCGGGCCCGGGGGTCGCTGTCGACGGCGTAGACCCGCCCGTCCCGGCCCACCACCTCGGCCAGGGCCACGCTCACGTCGCCACCGCCCGCCCCCACGTCGACGCACGTCCACCCCTCCCGCAGGCCGAGGCGGTCGAGGGCAGTCATCAGCGGCCGGCGGTAGACGTCGTTGCGGAGGGCGAACTCGAGCATGGCGACGCCGACGTTACGCTCCGGCCGGTGGCTGGCCCCGCGTCGATGCAGGACGCCCTCCTCGATTGGGGCGGACGCCACCGGCGTGACCTCCCGTGGCGGCGGACCCGGGACCCGTGGGCGGTGCTGGTCAGCGAGGTCATGACCCAACAGACGCAGGTGGACAGGGTCGTCCCCCGCTACCACCGGTTCTTGGAGCGCTTCCCCACCGTCGCCGCCTGCGCCGCGGCACCCGTCGCCGACGTCATCACCGAATGGGCCGGCCTCGGCTACAACCGGCGGGCGCTGAACCTGCACCGGGCGGCGGTGGCGGTGGTCGAGCACCACGGGGGACGGTTGCCGAGGGATCTCGACGCCCTCCGTCGCCTCCCCGGCGTCGGCCCGTACACGGCCCGGGCCGTGCTCGCCTTCTCCTACGGCGACGACGTGGGGATCGTGGAGGTCAACACCGCCCGAGTCCTCGCCCGGGCCTTCGCCGGCCGCCGGCTGCGCCCGGCCGAGGCCCAATCCCTCGCCGACGACGCCGTGCCGCCGGGCGAGGGGTGGGCGTGGAACCAGGCCCTCCTCGACGTGGGCGCCACCGTCTGCACCAAGCGGGCCCAGGCCTGTGGCGACTGCCCGCTCCTCCCGTGGTGCCCGTGGGCGGCGGCGGGCCGGCCCGTCCCCGACCCGGCCGAGGGGTCGGCCGGCACCGGCAGCGTCCAGTCGACGTTCGCCGGCTCCGACCGTCAGGGCCGGGGGCGGCTGGTCGACGCCCTCCGCCGGTCGCCGGTCTCCGACGCCGACGTTCCCGCCGCCACCGGCTGGCCTGACGACCCGTCCCGGGCCCACCGGGTGGCGGCGCGCCTCGTGGCCGACGGACTGGCCGTCAGCCACGAGGGTGCGCTCCGTTTGCCGTGAGCCGTGAGCCGTGATGGCTACCAGCGGTGGGCGACATCGATGACGAGGCGGCTGTGGGTTCCCGGCCCGGGCAGGACGAACGCCCGGAAGGGCAGGCGGGCCCGCACACCGATGCCGAAGGTGCTGTGCCATTCTCCAGGGGCGAGGCCGATCGAGTTGGCGCCACCGAACTCGACGTCGCGCAGCGTCTTGTACCCGGTCACGTCGACCACGTGGTCGGTGGGATAGGTCGGGCGGGCGTCGACGTCGTCGAAGATGCCGGCCGACAGCGTGACCTGCAGGCGAGCGCCGCCGGTGACGGGGAGCACCCAGCCGTCGGGTTCAGTGCGGACCTGGTCGACGTACCTGACTTGGTAGCCGTCGAAGCTGTCCTCGAACTCGAAGACGACCCGGTCGTAGCAGGCGTGGCGCCCGGTGCGGGTGGTGGCGAGGTGGGCGTTGGCGGACGAGGCGTGACCCTTGTCCAGGCTTCCCCAGGTCACGGCGCAGGATCTGGGCCGCCGCCGACGCCGATGCGGCCGACGCCGATGCGGTTCCCGCCAGGGTGGCCGCAGCGACGGCGGCCATGACCAGCGAGCGCCCCATCGAGCGGATGATGCGAGTACGTGCAGACATTTTCGAGACCTCCGGGTGTCGGGCCCGACCGCCGGACCTCGTGCCACCCATGGTCTGCGTCCCGTGCAACCGTTCCCTCTCAGCCGGGTCACAGTCTCGTCACAGCCCGGAATGCGTAGCCGCGCCCCGCAGATAGCCTCGATCACCGTGACCGCCGCCGACCGAGCGCCCGATCGAGTCGTCGACGAGGCCCGGTTCCGGCAGGTCATGGGCCACTTCGCCACCGGGGTGACGGTGGTCACCGGCGGCGGTGCCGGCTCCGGCGACGACAACGGCGGCGGCCCGGTGGGACTGTCGGTGAACTCGTTCACGTCGGTGTCGATCGACCCCCCGTTGGTCGCCTTCTGCGTGGGCCGGACGTCGACCACGTGGCCTCGCATCCGGGCCACGGGCCGGTTCACCGTCAACATCCTCAGCGCCGACCAGGAGGAGGTTTCGCGCCGGTTCGCGTCCACGACGTCCGGCAGCGACCGCTTCGAGGGCATCGGCTGGCACCCGTCGCCCGCCGGCTCGCCGGTGGTGGAGGGAGCCCTGGGCTGGATCGACGCCACCGTCGAGGCCGAGCACGTCGCCGGCGACCACGTGCTGGTCATCGGCCGGGTGACGGGCATGGAGGTGGCCCGGGAGGGCGCTCCGCTGGTGTTCTACCGGGGCGGCTACGGTCGCTTCGAGCTATGAGCGCCACCACCGTCACCGAGTCCGACGTCATCGTCGGCGTCTTCGTCGTCGAGCCCGCCACCTTCGGCGACGCCCGCGGCCGTTTCGTCGAGAGCTACCGCCGGTCGTGGTTCCCGAAGGGCCGGGAGATGGTGCAGGGCAACCGGTCCGACAAGCAGGCGGGGGCCGTCGTCGGGCTCCACTACCACCTGCACCAGGCCGACTATTGGTACATGACGAAGGGCCTGGCCCGGGTCGTCCTCCACGATCTGCGGGACGGATCGCCCACGGAGGGCGCCACCCTCGAGCTCGACCTGGGCGACGAGGACGGGCGGGGCGTGTTCATCCCCCCGGGCGTGGCTCACGGCTTCGCCGCCCTCACCGACCTCACCCTGACCTACCTGGTCGACCAGTACTACAACCCGGAGGACGAGCTGGGCGTGGCCTGGGACGATCCCGAGATCGGTGCCGACTGGGGCCTGACCGACCCCGTGCTGTCCGACCGCGACCGCAAGAACCCGTCCCGGGCGGGGATTCCCGCCGGCCGGCGTCCCTACGCCGGGTTGCGCACGTAGCGCTCGAACGCCTCGGCGCCGACCAGTCGGGCCTGCACCCGTCCGTCGCCGTCGGCCAGCAGCACGGTGGGCGCGCTGCGCACCTTGAACGCGTTGGACAGCTGGGGCTGCTCGGTGGCGTCGATGCGGACGACGTTTGACCCCGGCTCGCTCGCCCGCAGCCGGGCCTCGATCGGGGCGCAGCTGGCACAGAGGGGCGTGGTGAAGATCACCCACGTTCGCTCCGCGCCGGCCCGGATCGACAGCGGGATAAGGGGGGTGGACGGCGTTTCCGTGCGAACGGTGGCCCGCCACTGCCGGAAGAGCCGGGCCACGAGGAGCACCCCGAAGGCGAGGACGACGACGACCAGCAGCCGCAGGGGGATCACGAGCCGGAGCCGCTCAGGGCCACACCCCGGCGCCGGGCGGCGAACAGCCACATCTCACAGCCGACGCACACGCCGGTGGTGGCCGACAGGCCGGCCAGGACGGCCACCACCAGGGCCAGCGCCCATCCGAGGGTCGAGGCGCCGGCGAGGAAGGCGACGGAGGCCGAGGTGAGGAAGATCACGCCCACGGTGGCCGCGAAGCGGGGCGGACGGGGGTCTTCCAGCTCCTTCGGGGGCGACAGGCGGGGCTTGACCACGGCGGCGTAGAAGCGGAGGAAGGGTCCGTACCGGGGCCCGAAGGCGGCGCCCAGGAAGAGGACCACGGCGAAGAACGGCACGACCGGCTCCCAGTCGAACAGGAACCCGGCGACGAGCCCGGTGGCGAGCACAGCCTGGTTGAAGCGGGGCCCGCGGGGGTCGATCGGAGGGGGCGTACCGGGCATGGTGAACACTCTAAACCCGACTGGTGGGGTCGGGTATTCCGCACCCCGGAAGTCAGGCGTTCAGGCGGGATGACCCGCCTCGAGATCCTTCACCTGCTGGAACCCGAGCTGGCCGGGCCACTCGCCGGCAGCCCCGTCGAAGACGTCGAGCAGGTGGCCGACGTGGTCGCCCGTGTCGAAGCGATCGACGATGTGGCCGGCCAGCCACCGGGTGCAGTCCGTGAGGCGGGGGGCACCGTCGGGTCCTGGTGCCCACCGGCAGCGGGCGAACTTGTCCACCTCGTCGCCGGTCGTGGTGCCGAAGAGGGCGGCCAGCTCGACCTGGTCCCGTGCCGGGAAGTGAACGAGGAGGGTCGACGCCCGGTAGGCGACCCGGGCGGTGCGGTTCTTCTTCGACAGCCACACCATGAACAGCGGCGGGTCGATGCTGCACTGGGCGACGAAACCGACCAGGCACCCGGCCCGCTCGTCGTCGTCGCCGGTGGTGACGATCGCCATCGGGTAGTCGAGGTCGGCCGCGATCCTCTCCATGGCGGCGTCGGCATCGTCAGCGGTAGCCATGTGGCCTTCCTGCCCACGACGTGCATCAGTCAGACCGAACCGCTGTCTGCTGTCGACCCGGCCCCGCCGAGCCCGCCCGACCGACGTTGGCGCGCCGCGTTCGCCGAGCGATCGTTTCGCGCCAAAGACCTAGCCCGCCGACTCCGCCCGGCCGACGTTGGCGCGCGGAGGTCGGCAGGCGAGCAGTTCGCGCCCAAGACCGCTGTCGCGGGCGGGCGGGGCGTAGGTTGGCCGGCGTGGCGGGTGACCTGGCCGGGCGGGTGGCGATCTTGGGGCTGGAGCAGGCCGCGCTCGCCCGGCGGCTGGCGGTGGAGGGGGCGACGGTCGTGGTGGTGGGCGACGACCCCGAGGCGGCGGGCGTCCTCCTGGCCGAGATCGAGGCCGCGGCCGGTGCCGGCCGGGCCGCCTATTTCAGGATGCCGGCCAGTCCTCCGGTTCCGGCGGCGGAGGCGGCGGGGGAGCCTTCCGCGGGTCCCATGGGATCCGCTCTCGACGCGCTCGTGGAGTTCGTGGCCGGGATGTGGCCAGCCACACGATCATGAGCACCAGCGCCTCGGCGGTGACGATCATCCCGTAGCGCAGCGACCGCGGCCGGTAGCGGAGGACGACCTCGTGGGTGCCGGCCCCGACGGCCACCGCGGTGAAGGCGTAGTCGGCCCGCTCCACGTCGGTCCGTTTGCCGTCGACGGTTGCGCTCCAGCCCGGGTACGACGTCTGGATCGCCACCAGCCAGCCCGGGTCGGCCCGAGTCACCCGCAGGACCACCTTGGTCGCCCGTTGCTCCACGATCTCGACCGTCCCGGGCGTGCCTGACCGAGGGGCGATGGAATCGTCGAGCAGGACGGTGCGGGCCATGGAGAAGTCGGGCGACGCCAGGATGCGCCGGGCCTCCTCGTCGCTCGCCACCGGCCGGGACTCGGCGGGCGAGAAGTACCGCCCCGGGCTCGCCGGGGGCCCGGAACAGGGCCACCTCGTCGTTTCCGTCCACCTGCTCCAGTCCGACCACGCCCTGAGCCCACGGGGCCAGGGCCAGCACGTCGGCCTGGCCGCCGAACCGGGCGGTGTACGTGCGCCCCTGACTGGTGGCGATGGGCGGGAAGGACAGGGTGGTGAAGGGCTTGCGGCAGGGGGCGGCCGCCTGGGCCGCCACCGCCCCCGACCCGGCGTCGACCAGTTCGAGCGTCACCTGGCAGTCCCCTGCGGGCGCGGCCGCCAGCACCGCGGTGACAGTGTGCAGCCCGTTCAGGATGGCCGCGAAACTCCGCTCCGCCACCGGGAGGCGGGCCGCGGGCAGGGCGGTGGGGTAGGTCTGCTGCGACGCGATGTAGCGGATCCCGAGGACGTCGAGCGTCCGGGCCCCCCGCAACGGCTCGGGCAGGACGGACAGGTCCCGTTGCAGCTGCTCGTAGCGGCGCACGCCGACCCCGTCGTAGGAGTCGGGGGACCGCAGGCGGTACCCGAGGTTGGCGTCGGCCGACAGCAGCGGCCCCAACGACACCGTCTCCTCGTTCGGCCCCGCCGCCCTGGCCACCGCCTCCAGTCCGGGCGACGAGGCTTCCTCCAAGTCGGCGTCGATGGTGGGGTTGTGCGTCCGCAGCAGCCATCCCCCCTGGGCGAAGACGACGCCCACCACCGCCACCCCGGCGATGCCCCGCACCCACCGTCCCCGCGATCCCAGACCGGCCAGCACCACCAGGATCACGACCCCCGCCAGGAAGCTGAACGTCACGAAGCGGAGGTGGGCGTCGACCGAGGCCTTGCCGATCGGATCGAGCACCCGCCCGCCCAGGTTTCCGCCCGCGTCCAGCGTGTGGCGGGCGAGGAGGACGGCCCCGGCCAGCAGCAGCATCCCGGCCGCAGCCACCCCGCCCGCCGCCAACCACGCCCGCTTGCCACCACCAGAACCGGCCCGCAGCAGGGCGTCGACCCCGAAGGCGGCCAGGCAGCAGACGGCGAACGCCCAGATGGGGTGGCTGCGGTTGATCGCGCTCAGCTCGACCAGGGGGAGCGTGCCGACGGTGTGACCGATCCCGCCCAGATCGTGGGCGTAGACCATCCACACCGCGGCGGCCACCGCCGCGAACACGCCCAAGAAACGCCGGCGCCGGATCAGCGACGCCAAGCCCACCGCCGCCAGCAGCAGGACGAGCAGTCCGACGTAGAACCCGTTCGACTCGATGTAGTTCGACGGCAGGCGGGTGCCGATCGGCAACCGCAGCCCGCCGATCAGCTGCAACGGCTGGTAGTAGCTCTCGCTGGGCGCCCCGAACAGGTTGGGGAAGGCGTGCAGCCCGGAGTAGGCCAGGGCGAAGTGGGCCTGGGCCCGCTCCGCCCCCTCGGCGTAGGCGGTGCTGCGGTGGAGGTACTCGACGAAGGGCAGCAGCTGCACCGCGGCCAGCCCCACCGCCAGCACGCTGGCCACCACGAACTGCCCCGCTTTGGCCAGCCGCTCCCGCCCCGGACCCAACTCCCGGGAGAACAGCAGGCGCAGCGGCACGTACGCCAGCACCAGGCCCCAGGCGAAGAAGAGCGTCTCCGGGTGCCCGGCCAGGACGGCCCACAGCACCGCCACCACGTAGCCGCACCAGGCCAGCCGCTGCCGCACCCGGCTGACCGCCTGCATGGCCACCTCGGCGAAGTAGAGCCCGGCCGGAAGGCAGACGGCGGCCCCCGGGTGGGGCCACGCCACCCACAGCACGTTGTAGGCGGCGAACATGAAGCCGGCCGCCCCCACCAGCCCGGCGATGTGCGACAGGGCCACCTTGCGCAGGAACAGGTAGGTGAACAGTCCCAGCACGAACAGCTTGAGCCCGGCCGACACCAGCAGGGCCGCCCGCCACGGCATCACGTAGAAGGGGACGCTGAAGGGCGACAGCACGGCCGACACGAAGTTGGCCAGGTGGGGCGTGCCGGCCCCGTTGTAGGGGTTCCAGACGGGGA
The DNA here is from genome assembly GCA_963829165.1 of uncultured Acidimicrobiia bacterium. Taxonomy (GTDB): domain Bacteria; phylum Actinomycetota; class Acidimicrobiia; order Acidimicrobiales; family AC-14; genus JAXDMK01. Next base: position 145,424 of record CAWHIC010000010.1, read on the forward strand.
GGTCGCCGTCGAGCAGCTCGTCCTTGTTGAACTCCAGCCACGGGTGCATCTGCAGGACCGGGTCGGTGAGCATCACGTTGCCGAAGCGGTAGTCGTCGGGGACGGTGCGCACGAGGGGGGACGACTGGAGCAGGTCGTCGGAGGAGTAGACCGTGCCGGACGACGTCAGCGGCGTCCACAGGAAGATCGCCAGCAGGACGAGCAGGACCCCAGCCGCGGCCAGGGCCTCGACCGCCGTGGCTCCATGGAACTCGGGCCGCTTCTCCCTCACGGCGCGGCATGCTAAAGGGGTGTAACCCACGGTCGGTAGTACGGCCTACCCGCGCGCCGTAGCGGAGGAGGCCCGGTCGATGCCGGGGCGAGCCCGTCAAACGGGGGGATGACCTGCGGGGAGGGGTTTGTTACTATCTACGTAGGAGAAATTCCGCCTCTCTCTCTTTGGAAGTTGGTGTGCTGATGGCGACGACCGAACTCGACCTGGGCCGGTACAAGCTCGGGTGGCACGACGTCGAGGACTACGTCTTCAAGCCCAAGAAGGGCCTCAACGCCGACATCGTCAACGAGATGTCGTGGATGAAGGGCGAGCCCGACTGGATGCGCCAGTTCCGCCTGCGCGCTCTCAAGATCTTCGAGCGCAAGCCCATGGCCCCGTGGTTCGCGGTCAACATGCCCGACCTGGACTTTCAGGACATCTTCTATTACATCAAGCCCACCGAGAACCAGGTCAGCTCCTGGGACCAGCTGCCCGACTCGGTCAAGGAGACCTACGAGAAGCTGGGCATCCCCGAGGCCGAGCGCAAGTACCTCGCCGGCGTCACCGCCCAGTACGAGTCCGAGGTCGTCTACCACAAGAACCGGGAAGACCTCGAGGAGCAGGGCGTCCTGTTCATGGACATGGACTCCGCCCTGCGGGAGCACCCCGAGATCCTCAAGGAGTACTTCGGGTCGATCATCCCTCCGGCCGACAACAAGTTCGCGGCGCTGAACTCCGCCGTTTGGTCGGGCGGGTCGTTCATCTACGTGCCGCCCGGCGTCAACGTGGAGATGCCGTTGCAGGCCTACTTCCGCATCAACGCCGAGAACATGGGCCAGTTCGAGCGCACCCTGATCATCGCCGACGAGGGCTCAACGGTTCACTACATCGAGGGCTGCTCGGCCCCCGTGTACTCCACCGACTCGCTGCACTCGGCCGTGGTCGAGCTCATCGCCAAGCCGTCGGCCCACATCACCTACACGACCATCCAGAACTGGTCGAACAACGTCTACAACCTGGTCACCAAGCGGGCCCGGGCCGACACCGAGGCTCGAGTGGAGTGGATCGACGGCAACATCGGGTCCCGCCTCACCATGAAGTACCCGTCGATCTACCTGATGGGGCCCAAGGCGTCGGGTGAGGTTTTGTCCGTCGCCTACGCCGGCGCCGGCATGCACCAGGACGCGGGCGCCAAGATCGTCCACGCCGCCTCCGAGACCACGTCGACCATCGTGTCGAAGTCGATCTCCAAGGACGGCGGGCGCACGACCTACCGGGGGCTCTTGAAGGTGGAGGAGGGGGCCAAGAACGTCAAGGCCCATGTCCGGTGTGACGCGTTGATTCTCGACGAGCTGAGCCGGTCGGATACCTACCCCTACATGGAGATCGGCGAGCGCGACGCTCGGGTGGGCCACGAGGCCACCGTCTCCAAGGTCGGCGAGGACCAACTCTTCTACCTGATGAGCCGGGGACTGAGCGAGCAGCAGGCGATGGGAATGATCGTCAACGGCTTCATCGAGCCGGTGACGAGGACGCTGCCCATGGAGTACGCGGTGGAGTGGTCTCGCCTCATCGAGCTCAACATGGAGGGCTCGGTCGGGTAACCGCCGTCCGGGTCGGCGAGGAAGGCGCGGACCTCGTCCACCAGCGCGTCCGGGTCGGCGGTGAACGCCCGGCGAAGTTCACGACGGTCAGGGCGATGGTTGCGGGCCCGAGGGTGGAGCCCCAGTTGGCGGCCAGCTGGTCCCGCATGGCCGCCGCGTGGGCGGGCCCGACGGCGGGTTCGACCCGGGCGATCATGGTCAGGGCCAGGTCCTGTAGCCGCTGGGGGGTGGCGTGGCCCATGAGCTCGGCCAGGTCCCCGCGGGAGCCGTAGGGGTCGGGCGGGCGGGGATCGGCGGGGACGGGGGTGAACGGCCACGCGTCCCGCAGGCGGTGGATCTCGTCCCGGGTGAGGGGCACGCCGGTCATTCGCTCGGCGAGGGCGAGGGCCGACGGGATGGCGAGCTCGTGGAACGGAAGCCCCTCGATAGCCGGGAGGGCCTGGCGGGGCGGGGTACCGGTGAAGACATCGTCCGGGAACATGGGGTCGAACGATGTCACGACCGACCCGTCGGACGCGTACGAGAACCGCATGTCGTAGTTGACGTTCCAGAAGATGCTGACCGCAGTGGCTGACTGGGACACGAGCCGGAGCACCTCCGGCCGTGACCCCTCGAAGCCGTTGTATTCGACGGCGACCACCGCGTCTCCGACCTGGCCGACGTGGACGCTTCCGGTGGAGTTCCAGGGGTCGAGGTGGACGGGGGTTGCCAGGGGGTCGGCGCCGAAACCGGCCAGCACGTCGGCCGCCGCGGCGCCGACCACGACGGTGATGCAGGCCCCCACGGCGAGGGACGACTGACGGGCGTCGAGCACCCACAGGTAGTCGTCCGCATCCGCCATCAGGCTCAAGGCGATCGCCACCGGTCGCCCGCGACCGGCCGCAGATCGGACGGGCTCGGGCCGCAACCGAGCCCGGCTGAGTGGATCGACACCACCTGTATCGGCTGCGCGGGCGCTAGAAGGGACCCCACAGCCAGCTCCCGGGGGCGTCGGGGTCGTCGCTGAGGAAGAAGTCCAGGAAGAGCTGGTCCCACTCGTCCCTGGTCAGCCGCCCGTCGCCGTCGGTGTCGAGCTTGGCGAACGTCTCGTCCGCCACCGAAGGGTCGATCTTCGACGACGTCAGGTATTGGCGGTACTCGTCCTTCCCGATGACGCCGTCGCCGTCACTGTCGAGCACGGGAAAGGTCACCCGTGCGAACCCGACCACGGCCTCGGGGGTGAAGTTGGTCTCCTGGAAGGCGAGAGCCTCGTCGAGGGTGACCTTTCCGTCGCCGTCGGCGTCGGCCGTGGCGAGGGCGTACCAGACCTGGAGGTAGACCTCGGCGAGGGACCGGACCTCGGGACTGTCGGGGGCGAGTCCACGGGCGTCGGCCAGCCGGGCGACGAAGGTGTCGAAGTCCTCCCGTTCCCAGTAGCCATCGCCGTCATAGTCGAACAGCCTGAACAGCGCCTCGGTCTTGCGCTGGCGCACCGGTCCCAACATCGCCCACCTCCTGATTCGAGCCGACAAGGCAACTGCCCGCCCACGCGCCCCCGGCGGGTGGGAATCCGACTTCAGTGCGCAAGAAGCTACAAACAACGTCGGTTTCCTGCACGCTCCATCGCGCCCGGTGGCTCCATGGGCCGTCGCCGACTGCGGGGCACGCGGCCCGCTGACCGGGCGGGGCACGAGCAGGCGTATCGGCCGCAGGCGTCAGGGAAAGCCCAGCTCAGGGGGCCGATTGGCTCATTCGCTCCTTCGGCGAGGCCACTCCGGCGGTCCGGCCTCAAGCTCGGGTCGTCCCCCGCCGAAGCGGGTGGACGTGATCGTGGCAGGAGGTTGACGATGACCGGATGGGTGCCGGCCCTGGCGCAGTCGGAACGAGCGTGATGGGCAGCGCGGTCGAACGCCAGGTCGCCCACATCTGGAGACGGCTCGGTTTCGGCGCTACCGGTGCCGACATCGACAAGGGGGTCGCCGTCGGCCCGCAGGCGCTGATCGCCGACCTGTTGAGCAGACCGCTGACCACGTCGACCGACTGGAAGTTCACCACCGCCACCGACTGGATCGGCCAGAACCAGTTCCTGGGCCAGCAGCTCCGCCTGATGGGGTTCGCGGCCAACCCCCTCCAGGAACGGATGGCCTGGATCCTCCAGGGGCTGGTCGTGGTCGGCATCGACGGCACCGTCTACTTCCCCGACCTCGTCGCCCACATCTGGCGCTTGCGGGGTGACCCGATGGCCTCTTACAAGCAGCTTCTGACCGACGTCACGACGATGCCCGGGATGATGAAGTACCTCAGCGGCTTCCAGAACTCCCGGCAGCACCCGAACCAGAACTACGCCCGTGAGCTGATGGAGTTGTTCACGTTGGGACGCACGCATCCGAAGACCGGGGTCGCGAATTACACCGAGACCGACGTTCGCGAGGTCGCCCGTGCGCTCACCGGGTACGCCCTCAACTGGACGACCGGGGCGATCGCCTTCAACGCCAGCCTCTTCGACTCGGGGACGAAGACCTTCCTGGGCCAGCCCCGGGGGAACGCGGGGGTCCCCGAGGTCGTCAGCGCCCTCTGCTCGCACCCGTCCTGGGGGTACCACGTTCCCCGGCGCCTCTACCGGGAGCTGGTCGGCCTGGAACCCGACGCCGCCACCCTCGACACTCTCGCCACCGCCTTCGGCCCGAGCGGCGACGTGCGGGCGGTGGTCTCGGCCATCGTGAAGCTCCCGGCCTTCCTTTCGGAGGCGGCGGTCGGCGCCAAGGCCAAGACGCCCGTGGAGCTCGTCGTCAGCGGCGCCAAGGCCCTCGGGATCGACCTTTCGACCATCGACCTCAGCTGGCAGCTGCGGGATCTGTTCGGCCAGCATCCGTTCCTCCCGCCCAATGTGTCGGGTTGGCCGGCCGGGAAGCGCTGGCTCAACACCAGCGTGGCCATGACCTGGTGCGCCATCGTCCAGCAGTTCGTGGTCCGGGCGCGGGACGCGGCCGATGGCGTCGCTTCGCGGCTGCTGACGTCGGCGACGCCCGCCACCGCGCCGGCGGCCGCGGCCCGCCTGTGCGGCCTCACCGACCTCTCGACGGCCACCGCCGCAGGTCTCTCCAACTATGCCGCGGCCGCGCCGTGGAACCTCGATCGCGCCGCCGGCACGCTGGCGCTGGTCCTGGTCTCACCCGAGTTCTTCGTCAACTAGGAGCGCCAATGGACCTCGACCGACGCACCTTCCTGAGGCGGTGCGGTGCCCTCGTCGTCGCCACCGCCGCCGGCAACATCGGACTGGACGTGTTCACCCCCCTCGGCCAATCGGCCCTGGCCGCGGCGCTTCCCAGCTCCGGCCCCCTCCCAGCCGGAATGCCGATCCTGGTGCTGATCGACCTCCAGGGTGGCAACGATGCCGTGAACATGCTCATCAACCCGAGCGACCCCTGGTACTACGACGCCGCCCGCGGCCACGGCAACATCGCCATCAAGCAGTCGACCATCCTCCCCCTGGCCGGCACCCCCTATGGCCTGCACCCGAGCCTGACGTGGCTGGCCGGCCGGTGGGCCAACAACGGGGATCTTGCGTTCGTCCAGGGGTCGGGGGAGAACGTGAAGCAGGAGTTCTCCCACTTCGCGGCCAGCTACTACCGCAACGTCGCCGACTTCTCGGGCTCCGAGGGACGCGGGTGGCTCGGCCGGTACAACGACATCGTGGCGCCGTCGTCGCCCTGCGCCTCGGTCTCGCTCAACGGGGTGCAGCCCTCTCTCATCGGCGCGACGACGCCGGTGCTCACCATCGCCGACGTCGCCAACTACTCGTTCGCAGTCGACTGGCGGTGGCGGTCCGGGTTTCTCGGCGCGTGGCAGGCGATGGGCAGTGGGGGATCGGTCGGGGGATCGATGATGGCGGCAGCCACGAAGAACATCGCCGACTCGTTCGCCACCCAGGCCGCCGTGGCCCAGACGAGCGTCCCGGCCTACAACAGCTCGTTCGGCCCCGGGCTCGGGCATCAGCTGGCCCAGGCCGCCATGTTGATCCAGGCCGGCTTCCCCAGCCAGACGTACGTGGCCGCCATCTCGGGCTTCGACACCCACGGGAGCGAGGCCTGGAACCACGCCGACCTGTTGAAGAAGCTCGACGATGCCTTGCGGAACTTCTTCGGTGTCATCAACGCCGGGCCCCGTGCGAACGACGTGTTCGTGCTGGTGACCAGCGAGTTCGGCCGCCAGCAGACCGCCAACGCCTCGGCCGGCTGCGACCACGGGCAAGCGGGCGTCAACATCCTCGTCGGTGGGAAGGTGGCTGGTGGGTTGTACGGACAGGCGCCCCTCACCGACCCGGGGCACCGTCTGAACGACGCCCTCGTCCCCACCGTCGACTTCCGCTCGGTCTACGCCACCGTCCTCAATCGCCTGGCGCGGGATTCCGGCACCGGGTCGACGATCCTCAACCAGACGTTCGCCGACCTCGGGATCTTCAGCGGGCCCCAGGTGCCGGCCGGAGGTGGCCCCGCCCCGACGACGACCACCGCACCCCCGACGTCCACACCGACAACGACGTCGACCACCATGAGACCCACGACCTCCACTTCGACGACCATGAAACCGACAACCACCACGAAACCGACGAACCCGACCACATCGACCACCACGAAACCGATGACCCCCACGCCGACGACCGCGCCACCGCCGAGGATGGGGACGACGACCACCGCCATGCCCGGACGCATGTAGGCGACAGCCGACACTGATCGCGCCGCCGCCGCCGCCGCCGTTCCCGTCACGTCAGCCCGCCTTGATCACGAACGTGTGACACCGGGGTCGACATAGGTGACAGTGCTTGTCCCCATGGCCCGGCTCTCGAGGACGCCATCGCGGTAGTCCTCATAGAGCACGTTGGTGCCGACGTTGTCGGTGGAGCGGGTCTCATTCATCCACGCCTCCGACACGGCCTCTTCCCTTGGGCGCCGGGTGGTAGAGGTCGTACGATCGGCGGCGTCGGCGAGATTGGCGGCGGTCAGAATCCTTGCTTGCTGATGGTGCCGGGAGGCTCCGGCGGGCGGTTCACCAGGCCCGGCTCCCGGCTGTACCGGCTCGGGCCGGACGGAAGGCTGCGCATCGGTGGCGGTCCGTCCCGGACTTCCGGCCGAGCCTGCCTCTCGGCCATCTCCCGATTCACGATCTTGCACCGCGCGCACAGCAGGGAGTCGTTGCCGTGGTGGCAGCGCGTGAACGGCGCCGGTTCCACCGGCTGCCGGCGACGACGTTCCAGCTGGCGGGCCCGCTCCCGGACCGCGGTGCGGACGACGTCGAGGGCTTGTTCGATGTCGTCCAGCACCAGTTCTGCGGGCACCCGCACCACGTCGACGTGGTTGGCCCGGAGGTCGTCCTCCCGCAGCTGGTCGGCCTGTTCACGGCCCCGGTGCGACCCGCCGTCGACTTCGATCGCCAAGGCCAGGCGGTGGCAGTAGAAGTCGAGGGAGTAGCCGAGCATGACGACCTGGGCCGCGAACCGGTAGCCCTCGAAGGTCGGTTGGAGGCGCCTCCAGAGGGCCTTCTCCGACTCGGGCATCGTCGCCCGCAGGAAGTCGGCGGTGAGCTCGGTGGCCCCGTCGCCCTTGAGCTGGCGCCGGCCCCGGGCTTCGGCCGCCCCCTGTTCGGTGGAGCGGGCGTAGCAGGCCCTGACATCACCCGCGGTGGGGTGGGGGCGGCCGCAGTTCCCGCAGACGGGCACCACACCAGAGTGGAATATGGTTCGCGTCCTGTCCACGGTCCTGCTCGGCATCGATGTGGGGTCGTCGAGCACCAAGGCCACGCTTGGGCCTGACCCGGTTTGACGGACATCCACCATCAGGCGCGCAGCGCCGGAGAGGATGCCCATCATGGAGACCGTGGGAACCAAGAAGCCCCGGCGCCGTCGTTCGTTCACACCGGAGTTCAAAGCCGAGATCGTCGAGGCCTGTGGCCGCGGCGACCGCTCGATCGGGCAGGTGGCCCGGGACTTCGACCTGACCGAGACGGCGGTGCGGGAATGGGTCAGGCAGGCCGACATCGACGTCGGCCGCCGTGACGGACTGACCACCGCCGAGCGCGAGGAGCTGTCCCAGCTGCGCCGGGAGAACCGGCGGCTGCGGGAGGACGTGGAGATCCTCAAGCGGGCAACGGCTTTCTTCGCCAAGGAGACCCGATGAACCTGTGGCCGTTCATCGAGGCGGAGAAGGCCGAGCACCACGGCGTCAAGCGCGCCTGTGAGCTGCTCGAGGTCTCCCGTGCCGCCTACTACGAGTGGTCCGCCCACGTCCCCACCGCCCGTGCAGCTCAGCGACGCCGAGCTCATGGAGAAGATCAAGGTGATCCACGCGGAGTCGAAGGGCACCTACGGAGCACCCCGCGATCCATGCCCAGCTGCGCCGGGACGGCGTCCACTGCGGCAAGAAGCGGGTCGCCCGCCTGATGGTGCAGGCCGGCCTGGCCGGGCGCTGCCCGAGGCGCTGGCGCACGACCACCATCGCCGATCCCGACGCCGCGGCCCGGGCCCTCGACCTCATCAAACGGGTCTTCGCGCCCGACACCAAACTCGATACCCGGTGGTGCGGCGACATCACCTACATCCGGACGTGGGAGGGCTGGGCCTACCTGGCCACCGTCATCGACCTGGCCTCGCGCCGGGTGGTGGGCTGGGCCTGGCCGAGCACATGCGCACCGACCTCGTCGCCGACGCCCTGCGATGGCCTCGTCCAGCGCCGACCGCCGCCGGGCTGATCTTCCACTCCGACCGCGGCTGCCAGTACACCAGCCACGACGTCGCCGCCCTCGCCGCCGAGCTCGGCGTCACCCTGTCGATCGGCCGCAAGGGCGAGTGCTGGGACAACGCGGTGGCTGAGAGTTCGTTCGCCACCTTCAAGAACGAGCTCATCGACACCCGCAACTGGCCGACCATCGCTGGCCTTCGCACCGCCGGTGTTCGAGTTCATCGAGGGCTGGTACAACACCCGCCGCCTCCACAGCAGCCTCGGCTACCGCAGTCCCGCCCAATACGAAGCCACCATCCACCAGGAGACCGCGGCCCAGGCGGCATGATCAACACACCAACCCTGTCCGGCAGATCGGGTTAGGCCCACAGGGTGGACGCGGTGACCGGCGCCGAGGTCGGGTCGGCCTCGACGGCGGGCCCGTTCGTCACCCGGGGGTCGCGGACCGAGGCGACCGTCGACTCGCTGCTCGAGGTGGTGCGACGCGTGCTCCGGGGACTGGGCGACGATGGGTTGGGCCGGGTTGTGGGCGTGGGTGTCGCGGGAGTGGCCGAGAGCGGGGCGCCGGTCGGGGCCGACGAGACGGCCCTGGCCCCGATCATCGCCTGGCACGACCGGCGGGGGGAGGCGGTGGCGGCGCGGCTGGCGGCCGCCTTCGGGGACGACCTCGATCGGTCGATCGGCCAACGCCTGCGCTACGTGGCGACGGTCGCCAAGCTCGGATGGCTGGTCGACGATGGACTGGGTGTGGGTGGGCCGGTCGGGTGGCACTGGCTGGGCGTGCCCGAGCTGATACTTCGGGCCCTGACCGGGGCCGAAGCCACCGAGTGGTCGCTGGCCGCCCGTACGGGGTGCTTCGACGTGGCGCGGCGGGTGTGGCTGCCCGAGGTGGCGGCGGCCGCGGGTTTCGAGGTGGGTGTGTTCGCGGACGTGATGGCGGCGGGCGAGGTGATGGGACGAGTGTCGGGGTCAGGCTCCGCATGGTCCGGCCTGCCGGGCGGCGTGCCGGTGACGGTGGCCGGCCACGACCATCTGGTGGGCTTCGTGGGCAGCGGCGCCGGGGTGGACGACCTGGTCGACTCGGTCGGCACGGCGGAGACGGTGGTCGGCCGGTCGGCCACCCTGCCCGACATCGCAGCCGCCCTGGCCGCGGGCGTGTCCGTGGGTCTCTTCCCCGGAGGCGACGGGTGGGTGGCGCTTGCCAGCGCCGCCCGGTCCGGCCAGGCGATGGACGCGGCCGCCGCCGCCCTAGGCCAGACGCCCGCCGAGCTCGACCGGTTGGTTGCCGCCGCCGGCGCCACCGTCCTCGATGCGCCGGGCCTTCTTGACAGCCTCCGTCGCCGGGAGCCGCCGGCCCTCCCCGCCGGTGATGCCGCCGACGTGTGGGCCACCCTCCTCGACGCCCTCGCCTCCGAGACAGCGGCGGCCGTAGCCCGAGTCACCCACGTCCTCGGCCCCCGCCGACGGCTGGTGCTCTTCGGTGGCGGCGCCGTCAGCGACCCCCTCCTGGCCGCCAAGTCCCGCCGCATCCCCCTCCCCGTCGATCGCTCGCCCGTCACCGATGCGGTGGCAAGAGGCGCCGCCCACTTCGCGGCCCTGGCCGCCGGCCACTTGCCGGGCTGGTGACGCCGGCTTCGCCTAGAGGTACCGAATGGCCACACGGTGGCTCCCGAGACGACGGGGAGCGCCGGGCTCACTCTGACAGGTCGACGATGGCGATGACCGGGGGTTCGAGGCCCACCGGCGGGTCTACGTCCTCGAAGCACAGCTCCAAGGCTCCCGGAGATTGAAGAGGGATTCCTCGACAGTTCCGCCCTGGCTCGTCACCTCGACTCCGAGTCAGCGAGCGACGTCAGTCGCCTTCGTGGGTACTGGCAGCTGTCAGTCGCACGGGAATCACCCTGTTGACGCCCGAATGGTGCGCTCGACCGCACCGAGTGCGGGTGTTCTCTAGCAGGGCGCGCACCGTCACTGCTTGAGTCGGACCCCGGCCGTTGGAACTAAGCGCTTCACCGTCCGAATGCAGGTACATGCCGGATGTGGCGACGGCGGGCCTATCCGTACGGTCATTCCCAGGAGCCGGGAGCACGAGCGATCGGCGCAAGACGCGAAGGGAAGATCTGATGAGCAACTTCCGCACCCGCATGAGCCGTTCCAGCTGTGGACCCCACCGGGCCCGCCGAACAGCCGCATCGATCGTCGTGGCGGCATTGTCTGTGGCCGCTGGCATGTTCGGAGCGCCGTCGCCGGCTAGCGCCGAGGAGGGCGTGTGTCCTTCTGGCGCCAGTCATCCGACGATCATGAGTTGGGCGACTACGTACTCCGACAGAGCGGTAACCGTCTGCCAGGCCTGGGACCGCGCATCCGGGAAAAAGGTGCACGTGCAGGTCGTGGATTTCGAGGCCGGCGGCAAGATGCGGGTCATGAGCGACCCGTGGGAGCCAGCTTGGGATGACACCCGGTTCACCACACGGACGGCGTGGGGATGGTTCGACTGGGTGGGCGATCACGTTGCCACGCCGGCTCCGTCCAGGTTGTTCAGCGTGACGAACGGCTCGTTCTCCATCAGTCAAAATGTGTGGATGCCTGAAAGCACGTCGATGTCATTCCCGCAGAAGAAGTGGAACACATTGACCAGCTGGGGTATTGACGAGCAGTGCCACTACCACGAGGGCGGTTCCGCCAAGCGGTATTTCGGTCTGAGCGACCCCCGAACGACCGGACGGCAGTTCCCTTACATCGACACCTACGACGACCCGTGCCAGTCGAACGCAGCTACGGCGAACGAGGAGTTTTCTTCCTACCAGGGAAAGCCGGTCAGCCTCTTCGACGCCACCGTCGGCTACCACCCCTTGGTCGAAACCTCGAAGGGACCACAGCGCCAGACCTTCTTGGGCACCCTCAGCACCGATGGGCGATGGACCGGAACCCAGGATCGTGCCTACCTGCTCACCTCCGATTTCGAGATGACCGCAGCTGAAGCCCGAGACATCCTCGCCAACGACTTCGGCACCATGTACAACGTGCAGCTTTCCGGAGGCACTGACACTCAGTACCAGTCTGTCGCAGGCTACATGCAGTCCTTCGAGCCGGGGGGCAGGCTCCGGGAGGTGCCGGAAGTACTGGTCATCTACAACGCCTAGCCAAGCCAAGCAGCGCCCGCGGGGCTACTCCGAAAGGGGTAGCCCCGCCTTTTTTTTCGGGAGTGCTGGGCGGCGTGTGTGGGATGAGATGCGCGACTAAGGCATCGCCTCGAAGAAGTAGTAAATCGCCTGATGTGGCGGTGGCCCTTTCCGTTCAGTCTTACGACCACGAGCCGGTGGCGATGGCCGCCGACGAAGATCCGAAAGGTCAAGATCATGTCCAGGATTCACCTACGTATCGCTAGCTCGATTCTCGCCGCCACCGCGATGTTGATGGCGTCCTCGCCACTCGCGATTGCGTCCAAGTCTCCCGGCGCCGTCATCGAGACGGGCGTCACTACGTCAGCAGGACCCGGCGACCTCGACCCGACCTTCGGCGCAGGCGGCAAGGTCACGGTCCCGTTGGGCGACATCGACGGTGGATCGTACGTGGCGCTGGCCGCCGACGGGGAGAACTACGTCGTTGCCGCTTCCGTCGACGCTGGGCCCGGAGAGCAGATCGTCGTGAAGAGGTTCACTAGCACCGGTGCCCTGGACACAGGCTTCGAGACGACCTCTGTCAATCCGTGGGACCGCGCCGCAGCGATCGTCGTCGACCACGGAAACACCCTCCTCGTGGGCGAGACGGGTGCGTACGCCCATGACAGCGCCTCAAACTTCCTGGTCCAGCGCTACCTGCCCAGCGGCTCGCTCGACCCCACGTTCGGTACCGGTGGCGTTGTCGAGACTGACATCGACGCCGTTCACAATGACTCCGCCATTGCCGTTGCCCTTCAAGCCGACGGGAAGATCGTGGTCGCCGGTTCCGGCAGGCAGGGCGAAATCGGAAACTCCCTCTACGTGTGGGTAGTCGCTCGATATCTGCCAAGCGGCCTGCTCGACCCTGAGTTCGGCGGGGGCGAGGGCTACCTGACCCTCTCCGCCGCGGGGAGCAAGGCGGAGCTCATGCCCTACGACCTGGGCCTTGGTCTTCAGCCCGACGGCAAGATCGTGCTCGGCGGGATAGCGGCGCCAGATCGCGGCGACCACGGAACTGCGTCGCTGGCCGTCGCCCGGGTCACGTCCGATGGTGCTGCTGACGCAGAATTCGACGAGGACGGCGTGGTGCTCACGACGATTCCTGATCAGGAGATGGTGGACGGTGCTCTTGCCGTCCAATCCGACGGCAAGATCGTCATTGCCGGCTCGATGGGGGATGGGTTCGTCACCGCCCGCTACACGGCCGGAGGAGCCCCCGACCCCGGGTTCGGTGTCAACGGCGTCACCGTCACTGCTACCGGCGCGCCGACCTACCTCGGCGGAATCGCACTCGAGGGTGCGATCGATGCGGGCCAGGACCCGAGCGTCGTCCTCGTCGGCGAGGTGGGTGAGGACTTCTCGGTGGCGCGCTACCGCCACGACGGTGTCCTCGACGCCAGCTTCGGCGAGGAGGGGCTCGTCTCGACCGAGTTCGGTGCATTTTCCTCAGCGGAGGACGTCATCGCAACGGCAGACGGCAAGCTCGTCGTCGCCGGCTGGACCATGGGGAGTGGTGCTCCCGACGCCTGGGCCCTGGCCCGCTACCACGGGGCCGGTGACAACGAGCCCGACCCGTGTGTCGACCAGACGATCGCCTTCGGCGAGATCGAGGCGGCGGGGTGCTTCACGCATCCGGAGTCGACGGTGTGGGAGGCCTCCGGGACCGTGCGCATGAACGGAATCGACCTGGCGCCCGAGGGCACCATCACGTTCGACGCGGGCGAGGCGACGCTCTCGGTCGAGGGACGGGTCGAGGTGTCGGTGGGTGACGGCGACAACCGGATGGTGATCTTCGTCGACACCGGTATCGAGTGGGACCTGTCGCTCGAGCTGACCCTGGCCCTGCCCGAGGGCTTCCAGCTCAAGGGCTTCCCCGTCGAGGGTCACGCCACGCTCACCTGGAGTGGCGGCGATGCCGAGCTGGAGCTCGAAGTCGGCCTGCCTGAGCTCCTCGGCGGCGTCAAGGCAGGGGGGACGCTGTCCGCCAACATCAAGGAGGGGCTGAAGTTGGCCTCGCTGTCGGTCGAGGTGGGCGAGGCGCCGCTCGGGCCTCGCCTGACATTGAAGGAACTCGCCATCAAGTACGACTTCGAGGAGGACACCTGGTCCGGCGAGGGCAAAGTGGTGCTGCCCAGCGAGGTCGAAGTCGGCGCCAAGTTCGCCTTTACCCACGGACAGTTCGCCTCTGGGAAGGCCGAGGTGGGAAACCTCAACCGGTTCATCGGCAACGGCGTGTTCCTGCAGAGCATCAGGTTCGGCGTGGTGGCCGATCCCTTCACGCTCGAAGGCGGCGCCAGCATCACCGCCGGGCCGAAGGTCATGGACAAGGCGGCGGCGACGCTCGACGGAGACTTGAGCTACACCTTCGCCGACCCCGACATCTTCAAGGTGAGCGGCAAGCTGAAGGTCGTCGACCTCGACCTGGCCGAGGGCTCAATCGAGTACGTCATCCCCGACAAGGTCAACCTGGCGGGCAAGCTCGAGTTCTCCCGGCTCGGCCTCACCGTGGCCGGTGATCTGGAGGGCTGGATCGACGGCGATCGAGCGTTCAACATCGAGGGGTCGGCGACGGTGGGGGTCGACGACTGGGGCGCCATCGGCGCCAAGGCAGTGGTCTCCTCGGTCGGGATGGCTGCCTGTGGATTCGTCGATACCTGGTTCGGCCAGGCCAGCGTCGGCGTCGGGTACAAGTGGGGTACCGACCCCGACTTCGGCACCGGCTGCGACCTCGGCCCCTACACCGAGCAGCAGTTGAGGATGAACGAGGTCGGTGGCTACCGGGTCGGCGAGAACCTTCCCGTCGCCGCCTTCGCGGTGACGGGTGAGTCGGCACCGCCGGCGTTCACCCTTGTCGGCCCCGACGGTGAGCGGGTCGACGCCGGTGAGGAGGGGTCCACGGCAGACCACCTCGTCGTCCACAACCCGGCGACCAACACCACGTACGTGCTGTTGGCCAGCCCGGCGGCGGGCGACTGGACCATCGAAGCCCAGAAGGGGTCTTCTCCGGTCACCTCGGTCCGCCGCTCCGACGGCCTGCCCAAGGCCGAGGTCGACGGCTCGGTCAGGATGCTGCCGAGCCCGCAGTGCCTCGGCTGTCCCGAAGAGGCCGTCCTCGAGTGGAACGTGAAGCAGATCGAAGGCCAGAACGTGACCTTCGCCCAGGTCGGCGCCGAGACGTCCCGGGTCATCGGGGTTGCCGACGATCGCGCCGGGTCGATCAGGTTCACGCCCGGCCCGGGCAAGGTCGGCGAGCGCACGATCGTGGCCTCGGTCGAGCAGGACGGGCTGCCGCGGACCAACGTGGTGGTGGCTACCTACTGAGCTGTCGGCGGGAGCCCACGGGCGACCGCCCCCGCCGCCGTCGCCGTCATGCTGCGGGGAGCCCACCGGAGGGCTCCCCGCAGCGGCGCGCCGGTAGCAAGTGCGGCCGTCCCGCGTAGGCGTCCTCCCGATGCCTGGCTGGGGGCCTTAGCCGCAATGTCGACCTCAAAGCCGCCCACCGGCGGCCACAGGTCAAGGAGGCTTCGAAATGTCCCCGATCGCTCCGTCACGGTCGATCACCCCTGTCGGCGTGTCGATCAGCGGCTCCGATTTCGTTGATCTCCTTGCCGAGCACGACCGGCGGCTTCGGGCGCGGGCCGTGCGCCTCTTGGGCGACCCAGGGCTGGCGGAGGACGCCCTGCAAGAGGCGTACCTGCGGGCCTTCCGGGCGCTTCCCCGGTTCCGCGGCGATTCGTCGATGGCCACCTGGCTTCACCGCATCGTCCACAACGTGTGCATGGACGAGCTTCGACGCCGGTGTCGGCGGGCCGAGGATCCCCTGGACGGGAGCTTGGCTGACACCGCCGTCGCCGACCCCAGCGACCTGGGGATCGCACGGGCCGATCTGGCCGCCGGGCTGGCCGGCCTCCCGGCGGATCAGCGGGCGGCTGTCGTCCTGGTCGACGGGTACGGGATGGGGTACGGCGCGGCGGGCGAGCTCCTCGGCGTTCCCCCCGGTACGGTCGGCTCCCGGGTGTTCCGGGCCCGGGCCGCGCTGCGCCACACCCTCTCCGTCTCGGCCGCCTGACGGGACCGCACAGTGAGGCGGGCCGGCCGCCTACAACTCGAGCTGCTGGCTGCTGAGGTAGTAGTAGAGGCCCCGGCGCGCCATCAGCTCGTCGTGGGTGCCGTGCTCGGCCAGCCGTCCCCGCTCCAGCACCATGATGGTGTCGGCGTCGCGGATGGTGCTCAGGCGGTGGGCGATGACGAACGACGTGCGGCCCCTCAGCAGCTGGTCGAGGTTCTCCTTCACCGCCCGTTCCGACTCGGTGTCGAGCGAGCTGGTGGCCTCGTCGAAGATCAGGATCGGCGGGCGGTGGTAGACGGCCCGGGCGATGGCGATGCGCTGGCGCTGGCCGCCCGACAGCAGCAGCCCGCTCTCGCCCACCTTGGTCTCGTAGGAGAGCGGCAGGCGCTGGATGAAGCCGTGGGCCGCGGCCAGGCGGGCGGCCCAGACCACCCGGTCCATGTCGGGCTGCTCGCCGCCGAGGGCGATGTTGCCGGCGATGGTGTCGTCGAAGAGGTAGTTCTCCTGGAGGACGAAGCCGATCTGGCGGCGCAGGTCACGGTGGTCGAGGCGCTCGAGGTCGACGCCGTCGTAGAGGATGGTGCCCCCGCTCGGCGCCAACAGGCCGGCCAGGCACTTGATGAGCGTGGTCTTGCCCGAGCCGCTCCGGCCGACGATGGCCACCGTGGCACCGGCCGGGACCTCGAAGGTGACGTCGTCGAGGATGTTGGTCGAGCCGGGACCGCCGTAGCGGAAGCTGAGGTTCTGGAACCGCACCCGACCTTCAAGTGAGGTCACCGGGCGCAGGTGCGACCGGTCGTGGCCCTGCTCCGGCTCCTCCTCCAGGATGTCGCTCAGCCGGCTGATGAGAACGCTGCTGCGCTGGAACCGGTCCCACAGGTACAGCAGGGCCGCGATGGGCCCGTTGGCCAGCACCACCAGGGCGTTGAACGAGACCAGCTCCCCGATGGTGAGCCGCCCGTCGAGAACCTGGAGGGCGCCCACGAGGAGGAAGAGGGCGAGGGACAGGAACGTCAGGACCTGGACCACGCCTTGGTAGGACATGATCAGGAAGTCGGCCCGGAACAGCCGGTGGCCCAGGGCGTGGAAGTCGTCCAGCATGCGCCGCCGCAGGGGCGCCTCGGCACCCAGGGCCTTCACCGTCTCGATGCCCTTGATGGCGTCGATCTGGCGGGAGCGGTACCGGCCGAACGACTCCTCGAGGGTGTCGAACATGGGCCGCAGGCGGCGGCGGGCGAAGGTGATGAGCCCGGCGTAGAGCGGCGCGGTGAGCAGGAACACGAGGGCCAACCGCCAGCTGTAGACGAACATGATGGCGATCGCCACCAGGAGCTGCATCGTGGCGGTGAGCGCCTGCACCCCGTTCTCGACGATGACCTGGCGGACCTGGCGCATTCCCGAGAGCCGGTGCTCGATGTCGCCCGTCCGCCGGGCGTTGAAGTAGCTGAGGGGGAGGGCCAGGAGCTTGGACGTGATGGCGGCGAGGGTGTCCTCGTCGAAGCGGCGGGCCACCGTGCTGAGCAGGTAGCGCTGGCCCAGCGTGGCCAGGGTGGCCAGCAACAGCACCCCCACCATGGCCACGCTGAGGACGGCCAGGAGCCCGAAGTCCCGCTCGGCGAGCACGTCGTCGACGATGATCTGGCTGAAGACGGGGATCAGCATCTGCAGCCCGGCGGCGAGGACGGCCAGCGCCACCGCCTGGCCCAGCCGGCCCCGCATCGGACGCAGGAACGAGAGCAGCCACGGCAGGTTCGACCGCTCCTCGGGGGCGTCCTCGAGCCGCGGCGTCGGGGTCAGGAGGGCGGCGAAGCCGCTCCAGTTGGCCTCGAACTCCTCCCGGGGCAGGCGCCGGCGGCCGCGCGCCGGGTCGGCCACCCGCACCCACGTCGGGGACACGTCGTAGGCCACGACCCAGTGGTTGCCCTCCCAGTGGACCACGGCCGGCAGGGGCAGCCGGTCGAGCCTGCTCTTCGACGCCTTGACGGTGCGGCAGTCGAGCCCCAGCTCCTCGGCCCCCTCGGCGATCCCCAGCAGGCTGGTGCCGTGGGTCGACGTGCGGAGGGCTCGGCGGACGGCGGTCAGGCTCACCGCCCGGCCGAAGTGGCGGCACACCATGGCCACGCAGGCGGCGCCGCAGTCCATCTCGTCCACCTGCCAGACCTGGGGGAACCGTCGCCGCCGCCGGCCAGGTGTCGGCGTTCCCAAAATGTCGTCTTCCGCGCCGGCCGACGGCGTCGCGCCCCCCGGTTCGGGCTCGGGCGTTGCGTGTGGGGGAGAGGTGGTCGTCGTGTCCCGGCCCCCGACGTCGGCCGGGAGGATCTCCTCGGCGAAGTCGAGGGGCACCCGGGCCACCGTCCGGTAGTCGTACGTCGCCACCCGGGCCTCGACGGCCTGGCGAAGCTCGGGTGAGACTTCCAGGAGCCGGGCGTAGGTGGCGGCCGGCAGGCGCAGGAGCCGGGCGTCGGACACGGCCTCGACGCTGGCGTCGCGGGGGCTGCCGGCGAGCAACGACCGCTCCCCGAAGAAGTCGCCCTTGCGCAGGAAGCCCACATCGGTCTCGCTGCCGTCCGCCCGGCGGCGAACGCGCAGCCGGCCCTCCTCGACCACGTACATCGGCCCTGCTGGGTCGCCCTGGCTCACCACCACCTCGCCGGCGGCGACGTCTACCGGCTCGAGCTCGGCGAGCAGCACGGTGAGGGCGGCGGGGGGGAGGTCGCGGAAGGCGGAGTAGACGCGCAGGAAGTCGCCCAGCCTCTGCTCCCGGACCGTGAGCTGGAGGGCACGGCCGATCTCGGGATGGCGGCCGAGGAGGGCCCGGAAGAGGGCGCCGTCGAGGCGGAGGGTCTGGACGGCCGTACTGGCCCGCACCGTCGCCGTTCGCCGGCTGTCGGCGAAGAACGCCTGCTCGCCGAAGCTGTCGCCCGGCTGGAGCAGGTTGAGGGGCACCTCCTCGCCGTGCTCACCCTGGCGCAGCACCCGGGCCGTGCCCGCGGTCAGCACGTAGACCGCGTCGGCCGGGTCGCCCTCCCGGACGATGACCGCCCCGAACGGGTACTCGGTCGGCACGAAGCTGTCCTCCACCAGGCGGCGCACCTCCTCGGGGAGGAACCGGAGTAGCGGGAGGGTTCTCAGCGTGGCGGCCGGCTCGGGCCCGTCCTCGACCTCAGAGAGGGTCATGCCACACCACCCGCTCGTTCACCAGGTGCAGCACGGCCCGATCCAGCACCTGGCGGGCCGCTTCCTCCCGGATCTCCGGATCGTCGGGCGACGGCTCGGACTTGGCGAGGACCTCCAGCACGAGGAACCCGTGATCGCGGCGGAGTGGACCGACCACCTCGCCCGGCCGGGCGCTGACGAGCGCCGCACCCAGGTCGGGCGCGACCGCGTCGACCCGCAGTGTTCGGCGCTGCCGGTCGACGCCCGCCTCGTGGGCGAGCTCGTCGAGCGTGCGTTCTCGCCGGCGGAGGGAGAGGGCGACCTCGCGGCCGGCGTCCTCGGCCGGAACCGTCACGTACTCGCAGTCGAGCCGCACCCAGTCCACCTGCCGGGCCCTCACCTCGGCCACGATCGCCTCGGGCGTCACCACCGAGTCCGTGTAGCGGTGGAACGAGCGCTCGAGAGTGGCGAGGTGGGCGATCCGGGCCTGGCGGACGTCTGGAGGGATGGGTGGTAGTCCCAATGCGTCGACACCCGCATTTGGGGCACTCCGGCCGGCGACCTCCTCGGGCGATGCGTGGTCGCCTGACGCCACGGGCACGGGCACGGGCTCGACCGCGGCGTGGGCCGCGGCCCGGCCCGCCAGTTTGCTCGCCCACGCCTCCAGCCGGCCCGAGCACACCGCCTCGGCGTGCATGAGGGCGGCGTCGTCGTGGCTGGGAATCGGGGGGGCGGGAGGAGGGTGTGTCGTCTTCCCATCGCCGGTGGCGATGGCATGCCTCGCCTCTGCCCGCCGGAGGTGGTCCATCCACGCCTCGGTGCTCAGGTGCCACCGCTGCAGCCAGGCGTTCATCTCGTCCGCCGAGAGCAGGCGCCGGGCGTGCCGGAACCTCTCGGCCCGGGCCCGGAGACTGTCGGTGTCGATCACGAGGCCCTCCCTGGCGGCGCGGGCGCGGCAGGCCACCCCGTCGGCGACCTGCCGCTCCAACGCCTGCCAGCTCACCCATTGGACGGCGGCCAGCGCCACGTCGCCCCAGTCGTAGGAGTCATTGTCGACGCTGAACACCGCCCTCTGCCAGAGGGTCCTCAAATGGCGTGGATACTGCCTTGGGTCTCGCCGCCGGCATCGTCGTCCGAGGCCTGGAAGGTGATGCCGCCGGTGACGGCGTCGGCGTCGGCGGTCGGCACGTCGAGGTCGTCGATGGCCTCGTCGCCGGCCTGCGGGTCGTTGGTCGGGTTGCTCATGGTCATGTTCTCCTTTGCTGGTTGGTGGACGTCAGGCGATTTCGCCCTTCTGGGCCTGGGTGGAGCTCGCAGGCTCGGAGTCCTCCGAGGAGCGGAGGGTGAAGCCGCCGGTGACGGCGTCGGCCTCGTCGGCCGGCACGTCGAGGTCGTCGATGGCCTCGTCGCCGGCCTGGGGGTTGGTCTGGTCGCTCACGGTTGTCTCCTTTGGTGGTGACGGTCCGGGCCGGCATCGTCGGCGGCTCGGTCCGTCGGGTGATGTGACTCACGGTAAGGACAAGGGGGCGGTCGCCACATCGGGAGGATGCCTACGGTCCGCCGGGACGACGCTTACGCGCCGACGTCCTCCACCAGGCCCAGGCGGTGGGCCAGGGCGGCGGCCTCCCCCCGGCTGGACACGGCCAGCTTGGTGAGGATCCTCGACACGTGGACGCTGGCCGTCTTCTCGCTCATGAAAAGGCTCTCCCCGATCTGGCGGTTGGTCCGTCCGGCCGCGACCAGCTCCAGCACCTCGGCTTCCCGCTTGGTCAGCCCGGCCGCCTCGGCGGGGGACTCGGCCGGCGGCGGACGGTCGGTGGCCGCACCGGCCGGTCCGGTGACGTCGAGCCGGGCCCGCCGGCCCAGATCCTCCACCTCGGCCCGGAGCGGTTCCGCCCCCAGGTCGACGGCGAGCGAGCGAGCCTCCCGCAGCACCTCCTCCGCCTCTCCCCGATCGGATCTGGTGGCCACCAGGGCCGCCCCCTGGTGCCAGAGGCAGTAGGCCACCTCGAACGGCTGGCCCAGCGCCGACCACGCCTCCACTGCTCCCGCCCACCGCTGCGGGTCGGGCCGACCCCCACGCCCGACCGCTCCGCCTCGGTGGTGGCGTCCAGGGCGTCGCTTTCGGGGGTGGGCCCGACGCCCCGGCTTCGAAGACGGGCGAGGTCGCGGCCGGCGCCCGCCACCAGCTCGTCGGCGCTGGCCCGAGCCTCTTCCAGGGCCGCCGCCCGATGGACGGTCGCCCCCGCGGCGGCCAAGGCGTGGCCGCGGACGCCCAGCCACACCAGCCGGCGGAGCAGGATCTCGGCATCGGTGCTGGCCACCGCCCCGAGTGCCTCCTCGACCACCGCCACCGCAGCCCCACCCCGGGCCTCGGCCAACGCCTGCTCGGCCACCGCGCACTGCAGCCAGCCGTGGAACCACCCGCCTGCCATGTCCGACGACAGCGCGGTGGCGGCGTCCAGGTGGGCCCGGGCGGCCTCGAACCGACCCCGGCGGAGCTCGAGGGTGCCGGCGATGGAGTGGGTCTGGATCATGGTCACGCCGGTGCGAACCCCCTCCAGCACCTGGCGGCACAGGCCCGCCGCCTCCTCCCACCGGCCCCGCTGAAGCTGGTGCTCGGCCGCCTTGCGGTACAGGTACCGCCGCCCCTCCTCGAATCCGAGTCGACCGACGGCCGCCGCGCCCTCGAGGGCGGTGGCCTCGGCGTCCTTCAGCCGGCCGACTGCGGCCAGGGCAGTGGACAGGTTGAACCAGGCCCGCTGCAGGTCGTCGACCAATCCCAGCTCCTCGGCGATCCCCCGGGCCTGGTGCAGGCATTCGAGCCCGGACCCGCCCTGGCCCAGGTACACCAGGTCGAGGCCCAGGGTGTTGAGGGCGTAGCCCTCCACGGCCCGGGCATCGACCGTCCGGGCGAGCTCGACGGCCTCGGCGCAGCGGGCCCGTGACTCGGGGTACCGGGCGGCGAGCAGGAGCGAGTGACCGTCGGCGGCCACGATGCGGGCCCGCTCCGGCGACGGTGGTTCGGAGGAGAGGAGCCGCACCGCCTGATCGGTTTCCTCCGCCGACGCGTCGGCGTCGCCGGTCAGCCACAGCATCCGGGCCAGCCGTTCGTGCAGGAGCGCCCGGCGCACGGGGCCAAGATCGGCCGACAGGACGAGGGCCGCTCGCACCAGGGCCGCGGCCCGGTCGACGGTGCCCGCCAGCAGGGCCGTGTCGGCCGCCCGTTCGAGCAGGCTGAGCTTGTCGATCCCCGCGACGGACTCCGCCCCCTCGACGTCGTCCCAGATGTCGATCCCCCGTTGGAAGTGACCGCTGGCCTCGGCAAAGGCGGTGCGCGCCTCGGCCATCCGGGCCGCCGCCACCGATGCCTCGAGGGCCCGGGGCAGGTCGCCGCCGGCATGGAGGTGGTACGCCAGCTCGGCCTGTGACTCCTCGGGGCGGGCGGCCCAGTCGGGGTGCTCGACCAGGCCTCGGGCGAAGGCGAGGTGGTGCCGGCGGCGTTCGCCCGGCAGGAGGGCGGCGTAGATGGCCTCCCGGACGAGCGCGTGGCGAAACCCGAGCCCGCCGCCCGCAGGATCGACTTGGACCACGGCTGCGTCCATGGCCTCCCTCGTCGCCGCCAGCACGGCGTCGTCGTCGATGGCGGCGACAGCGGCCAGGAGACGGTCGTCGACCCACTGGCCCCCGACCGCGGCCACTCGGAGGAGCGCCTGGGTGGTCGGCTGGAGCGAAGCGGTGCGAGCCAGCAGCAGGTCCCGGAGGTTTCGGGGCAGCCCTGGCCCGGGCCCGGCCCGGGCCACGGCCAGGAGCTCCTCGGCCAGGAAGGGATTGCCCTCCGAACGGGCCCAGATCTCGTCCGTCAGCTCCGCTCCCGGGGCGACGCCCAGGATGGCCGAAAGCTGGTCGAAGACCTGGCTGCGGTCGAGGCGGGCGAGCTCGATGGACGACAGGCGGCGGCTCCGACGGGCCTCGGCCAGGAAGGTCCGCAACGGGTGACCGCTGTCGAGCTCGTCGGTACGGCAGGTACCCACGATGAGGAGGGGGCCGCGGGCCCGGTGGAGGACGAAGGCGAGCAGGTCACGGCTCGAGTGGTCGGCCCAGTGGAGATCCTCGACCACGAGGACGAGCGACGACCCGCCCGCCGTCGCCGCGACCAGGTCCACCAGCGCGACGACGGCGTCGAACAGGGCTGCCCGGTCGGCAGCCACCGCGGGCCGGTTCGGGCGGGACGGGCTGCGCTCGACCAGCTCGGGAGCGATGAGGCCCAGAGGCGCACCCCGCCCGTCGACGAAGGCGTCGAGCTGAGGTGCGGGCGGCGCCGGGCACAGGCGACGGACGATCTCGGTTATCGGGGCGTAGGGCACCCCGTCGTCACCGAGAGCCAGGCAGTTCCCGGCGACCACGTTCATCCCCAGGAGACGGGCGCGGTCGGTGAACTCGGCCACCAGCCGGCTCTTGCCTACCCCCGCCTCGCCGTCGACCACGACGAGCCGGCACCCGGCGTCGCGGTCCTGGGCCGCGGCCAGGAGAACCTCGAGCTCCGCCGCCCGCCCGATCAAAGACGGGCTCGAGATCCTCGCCGCCATCGCCTCAGTATCGACCGATCGGGGCCGGGGCCGCCAGGGTTCTCACCGCTTCAGCGCCGCCGGCCGGTGACGGGGTCGAGCGCGTCGCGCAGCCCGTCGCCAAGGAAGACGAAACCCACCACCGTGTACACGACCGCCAGGCTCGGGAAGAACCACAGGTAGTCCTCGAACCCGAAGAACTGGTTGCCGACGGCCGCCATGCTGCCCCAGTCGGGAGTGTCGGCCTCGAGGCCGATGCCGAGGAAGGTGAGGCCGGCGAGGGCGAGGATGGCGGTGGCCACCTTGGCTACGGCGATCACCAAAAGCGGCCCCAGGCTGTTGGGGAGCACGTGGCGGGTGACGACCCACCACGACGTCGCCCCCAGGCCCCGGGCCGCCTCCACGTACGTCGCCTCCCGGATGGTCAGGATCGACGCCCGCAGCACGCGGGCCATCGTGGCCCAGCCGAAGACGGCCAGCGCGACCACGATCGTGGACGTGCCCCGTCCGAGCACGACGATGATCACGATGAGGCCGACGATGGGTGGGAAGGCGTAGAACATCTCCGTCACCCGCATCAGCACCGCGTCCCACCGCCGGCCGCGGTAGCCGGCCACCGAGCCGACCACGACCGCGATCGCGGTGGCCAGCACGATGGAGGCGAGCGCCACCGTCACCGCGACCCGGCTGCCGTAGACGATCCGGCTCAGCTGGTCACGGCCCAGCGGGTCGGTGCCGAGCCAGTGGTTTCTCGAGGGGGGTTGGAGGACGTTGGTGAGATCCTGGGCGCCGGGGTCGGACGGCGCCAGCGCGGGCGCGAGCAGGGCGGTCACCACGACCGTGGTCACCATGGCCAGGCCGAGAACCGCCCGCCGGTCGTGGAGGAACCGGCGCCGGGCGCCGCCCAGCCCGCCATGACCACGGATGCCGAGGGCATCCACCTCGGAGACCGCTCCCGCGGACAACCCGCCGGCGCCATCGCCCAGGCCGAGAACCGTGGCCGACTCAGGCATCCAGCCGAATCCGGGGGTCGAGCGCGGCCGACACGAGGTCGACCACCAGGTTGACCAGCACGAACGCGGCGATGCCGTAGACGACGACGCCCATCACCACCGGGTTGTCCTGGGCGGACACGGCCGTCACCAGCGCCCGCCCGAGGCCGTCCCAGTTGAAGATCGTCTCGACGACGGCCGCCCCCCCGAGGAGACCGCCGAAGGCGATTCCGAGGTAGGCGATCACTGGGATCACGGAGGTGCGCAGGCCATGCCGGAGCGTCACCGCCCGCGCCGACAGGCCCTTGGCGACGGCGGTGCGCATGTAGTCCGCCCCCAGAACCTCCAGGAGACTGCTGCGCGTCAGCCGGGCCACGATCGCGGCGTAGCCCAATCCCAGCGTCACGGCCGGGAGGACGATCGAGCGGGTGCCGACGCCGTGGCCCTGGAGAGGGAGCCACGCCAGCCGTAGCGCGAACGCGTGCTGGAGGCCCAGGCCGATCACGAAGACGGGCAGGCCGATGGCGACGCTCGTGGCCAGGACGATGAGCACGTCGACGAACCTTCGTCGGGTGACCGCAGCCACCACGCCGGCGGCGACTCCCAGGAGGATTTGGCAGGCGAGTGCGGCCAGCGCCAGCCGGGCCGTGTTCCCCGCCTTCTCCCGCAGGATGTCGTTCACCGACCGGCGCTGGCGGAACGACTCGCCCAGGTCGGCCCGGACGAGACGGGACAAATAGTGGAGGTACTGCTGAGGGAGGGCCTGGTCGAGGCGGTAGCGCTCGGTGAGCCCGGCCCGAGTGGCCGGGTCGAGGGCCCGGTTCTCGCCCTCGATGGCGGCCAACGGGTCCCCAGGCGCCACGAAGAGGCAGGTGAACAGGATGACGCTGGCCCCGAGGAGCACGACGGCCATGTGCCACAGCCGCCGCAGGGCATAGCCGGCCACGGGTGTCCTACGTGAGGCTCATCGTCTGGAACGTGAGATGGCCAAAGAAGTCGAGGCCGACGCCCGTCCACTTCGACGCGTCGAAGACCAGCAGCGCCGGGACATAGAAGGTGGGGGCGAGGGCGACGTCGCGCCCGATGGCGATCTGCTCGGCCCGCTGCAGGAGCCGCCGACGCTCGGCGTTGTCGCGCTGGGCCCGGGACTGGGCGATGAGGTCGTTGAACTCGGCGTCGTCGTACTTGCCGACGTTCTCGCCGGAGCCCTTGCCAAGGAGGGGAAACAGGAAGTTCTCGGTCGTGGGGTAGTCGGCGCCCCACGTGAGGGCGCTGAGCTCGTACTCCCCGGCGGCCTGGCGGGCCAGGCCCTCGGCGAACGGCAACGCCTCAAGGTCGACGCCGACTCCCAAGGCGCTCTCGATCTGGTCCTTGTAGGCGACCAGGACCGGGTTGGTGGCGCTGGAGACGAGGAAGCGGAGACGGGTGGCCGAACTGAGGCCGCCCCGGGCACCGAATTCGGCAGCCGCGGCGGCGTCGAAGCGGCACGCGTCGCAGACGCCAGCCTGGTGGTAGGTGCCGAACGGCGGAGGAATCAGGGCCGTCGCAGACTGCCAGTAGCCCTCGGCGAGCGCCTTGCTGACCGCGTCGCGGTCGAGGGCGAGCGAGACCGCCCGCCGGGCGTCGGCGTTGCTGAGGGGGCCGGAGGCGACGTTCATCCGGAGGTAGGACGTGGCGTACGGCAACTGGCGGATGAAGCCACCTGCGGGCCCGTACTTTGCCTCGGCCTGGGCCTGCACCCCCATCGGGGGACTGGCGACATCGAGGTCGCCCGCCTCGAAGGCGGTGTACTGGGCCGCAGGCGGACCCTGGCTGGGCAGGATGACGAACTCGATCCCGTCGATGTTCGGTTTGGGCCCGTAGTAGGAGTCGTTGCGGACGACCGAGATCCCCCGATCGTGCTCCCACGTCGTCCCCGGCTTCATCATGAACGGTCCGTTGCCGACGGGGGCTTCGTTGAACTCCTTGTTGTCGTGGGCGCCAGCGACGCTCGGCACGGGGCTCATCACTGAATGGATGGTCTTCTTGTCGAACTCGCAGTCGGGTGCGCCGAGCGCGACCACGAGCGTCTGGGGGTTCGGTGCCGACAGCCCGGCGAACGTCGTCGCCGTCGGCGGGGATTCGGGAGTGCCCCGCAGCTCGGCGTAGCCCTCGATCCCGGCCATGTGGCCCGCGACTCGCGATTGGGCCCTGCCGTCGGCGGCCCGGGTCCAACCCCGGACGAACGACTCGGCGGTCACCGCCTCGCCGTTGCTGAACGTGCTGCGGCGCAGGTTGAACGTCCACTGGGTGCAGGGGTCGTTGGGCGACCACGTCTCCGCCACCCCTGGTTTCATCAGGAGCTCCGGATTGCCGTCGAAGGTGGTGAGCCCGACGAACAGCCGCTTGATGACCTGGTTGCCGTTGCGTTCCTGGGCGCTGTACGGATCGATGAACGCCGGCTCGGTGATCGGGTGCCGGAACACACCTCCCTGTTTGGCCGTCGCCTCCGCCCCGTCGACGGTCGTAGCCGACGAGGAGCCGCCGCCGTCGTCCGATCCGCCCCCGCACCCCGCCACCGCCATCGCCATCGCCGCTGCCAACACGGCAACCCTTAGCCGCCGCCCCCCGCCTCTCATCTGGGATCCTCCTCGCGCCGGTCCCTTGCGGTGTGGAGACTAGTCGGGGTGCCTTCCCTCGGCCGCGACAACGTCGCCGACGATCGCGCCCACCAGGGTGGAAACACGCTTGTCGGGACTATCTCAGGAGGGGCCCACTCGCCCCCAGGAAGTCGCGGGGGGCCGAACCACGGCGGGATGGGCGGCTTGGCCCCCGGCGATCTTGGGCGACTGGTCGATGCGTGTCCCGCGCGCGACGGTGGGCGACCGAAGGGTCGAGGTCATCGGCGACCAGCTCGGGGACGCAGCCGCTGGGATCGTTGAGCGCCAGGTCGGTTCCTCTCGGAAGGTCCGTCCGTGGGGAAGACTGAGGGCTGTGACAGGGGGGGACGGCTGGGGGTGTGGCCGTTGCGGGGGCGACAACCCCGGCGGCACGCGGTTCTGCGGCCACTGCGGCGCGCCGGCCACCGACGCGGCCATGGCGGGGGCAGCCGTCGAGGCGGTTCCCGAGACCGCCTCCGAAGCGGCCACCGACGCGGCCGAAGCGGCCACGGCCAGCGCCGTCCTGCGCAGCTTCGTGGCCGGCCCGCTGGCCGAGCGCCTGGAGCGGGGCGCGCTGGAGGACGAGCGACGGCTGGTGACGTCGTTGTTCGCCGATCTCTCCGGCTTCACCCCCCTGGCCGACCGGCTCGACCCCGAGCAGCTCCAAGAGGTGATCGACCCCCTGATCGCGATGTTGTCCGATGTCGTCGCCCGCCACGAGGGGTACGTCGACAAGTACGCCGGCGACGCCCTGCTGGCCATCTTCGGCGCCCCCGTCAGCCACGAGGACGACGCTGCCCGGGCCCTGCAAGTCGCCCTCGAGATGCACGACGAGCTGCGGAAAGCGGCCGACGTCCTCCCCGTCGACACCCCGCTGACCCTTCACGTCGGCGTGAACTCGGGTCACGTGGTGGCCCGGGTCCTCGGCCACCAGGTCCGCATGGACTACGCGGTGGTGGGGGACGCGGTGATCCTGGCCCAGCGCCTGGAGTCGGCGGCCTCGGGCGGGGAGACGTACGTCGGCGAGAGCACGTATCGCCTCACCCGGCACGCCTTCGAGTTCGAGGCCCTTCCGCCGCTGACGCTGAAAGGCAAGCGGGAGCCGGTGCCGGCCTGGCGCCTCCTGGGCCGTCGCGTCCCCCATGTCCGGTCGAGCAGCGAGCCGGCCGCCCCCCTGATCGGGCGGGTGGACGAGCTGCACCGGGGCGAGCGTCTGCTGCGGGAGGCGGTCGAGGGTCGGGGAGGCGTGTGCCTGGTCACCGGCGAGCCGGGCATCGGCAAGACCGCGCTGACCGACGAGCTGCGGCGGCAGGCGTCGCAGCTCGACGTCCGTTGGCTCGACGGCCGCTGCATCTCCTACGGCGCCGCCCTTCCCTACTGGCCGTACGTGGGGCTCCTCCGGCACCTCCTGGCCATCCTCCCGGACCAGATCCCCGACCGGATCGGTGGACGGCTGGCCGAGGTCCTCCCCGGCACACCGACTGAGGAGCTGGTCCCGTACTTCGAGCGACTCCTCGGCCTCGACCCGGTCGGGACGCCCGACGTCGAGCCCGAAGCCTTCCAGCGGGGCCTGCGGCGCGCCTTCTCGACCCTGCTGGAGGCGCTGGCAACCGAGCGCCCCACCGTCGTGGCCATCGAGGACGTCCACTGGATGGACCCGTCCTCGTTGGCTCTGACGGCCGACCTGGCCCATGTGTGTCGCGACCACGGGATCGTCCTGTACCTCACGGGCCGACCCGAGTCCACCGATCTCCTGGTATCGATCGGCGACCTCGTCCCCGCCGATCGCCGCCATCTCGTCCAGCTCGGTCCCCTCGGTCCCGTCGATGCCGCGGCCCTGATCCGGTCGATCGCCAGGCAGCCGGTTGCGGTTGCGGTGCAGGCGGCGGTGGCCGAACGCACGGGCGGCAACCCTTTGTTCGTCGAGGAGGTCATCCGTTGGATCGAGGAGGCGGGGGCGCCGGCCGCCCTTTCGCCGGGGGACGTCGAGGGCCTGCCCCCGACGGTCGAGGGACTGCTCTCCGCCCGTATCGACCGCCTGTCCGCCCCGGCCGCATCCGTGCTGCAAACGGCGTCGATCATCGGTCGCACCGTCCCCATGGACCTTCTGGACGCGGTCACGGGCACACCCGATGTCCGGGAGCTCGTCGACATCCTCGTCGGAGCCGGATTCCTCGACAGCGACGGCGAGGACCGCGTCGTCTTCCACCACCCCCTCGTCCAGGAGACGGCCTACGGACGACTCCTCCGTCGGCAGCGGGTCCGGCTCCACCTACGGGTGGCGGACACGGCCGAGCGCCTCTACGGGGCCCGGGACGACAGCCTTGCCCTTCTGGCCCGACACCTGTACCTGGGCGCGTCCCCGAAGGCCCTCGACTACCTGGTGCGGGCCGCGGCCGTGGCCAAGCGGCTGTACGCCAACGACGAGGCCATCGTGCACCTGCAGCGGGCGGCCGAGGTCGCCGGTGGCGCGTCGCCGGACGACCTGCTGCCGGGCGTCCTCGTCGACCTCGCCGACCTCCACGAGCTGCGAGGACATCTGGACGAGGCCATCGAGGGGTACCGCAGGGCACGGGAAGCCGGTGGCGACTGGCGATCGGACCTGGGGTTGGCGTCGACGCTCAGGAAGCGAGGCCGCTACGACGAGGCGTTGCAGACGCTCGACGAGGCCGCGGCCACCCTGCCGCCCACGGATCCCGGTCACCGAGCCCTCGGGCTCGAGCGGGCCCGAACCCTTCTCGTCTCACGGCGAACGGCCGACGCGGCCGAGGTGCTCGACCGGGAGCTGGGCCTGGTCGACGGCCGATCGGTGCACGCCGGATACCTCAAGCTGCTCCTCTCGCGGGCGGAGCTGGCTCACCTGGATCGTTCTCTCGCTCTGTGCCAGGAGGCCCGGGAGATCCTGACGATGAATGACGACCATCGGGGAGTGGTGGGGGCGATGAGGAACCTCGGTTGGGTCTATTGCCTCCGGGGCGAGATGGAGCTGGCGGTTGAGGCCCTCCGCGAGGGAATCGAGTTGGGCGAGCGGATGGGAAATGCGGAAGAGCTGGCTGCCTGCCTGCTCAACCTGGGCATGGTCCTGTCGCGCCGGGGTGAGGTCGACGCGGCCGTCGACTGCGACATCCGTGCCATCCAGGAGCTCGAGCGCATGGGCCACGAGACGGGGAGGGTCAACGGCTACGCCAACCTCGCCTCCGCCCTGGCCCGAGGCGGACGCCACGCCGAGGCCCTGGCCGCCTCCGAACGAGCGCTGGAGGCGGCCCGTCGACTGGGCGACCAGTTCTACGTCGCCGACAGCTACCTCACCCAGGCCATCGTCCACCTGGCCCAGAGCGATCCGGGGGTCGCCGCGCCATTGGCCGAGGAGGCGGCGCGAATCTTCGAGCAGTTGGGTGCGGGACCGCCCGCCCGTGACGCATTGATCCTGGCCGCCCGCGCCTGGGACGAGGACGGCCAGACGTCGAGAGGGGACGAGGCGCGCAAGCGGGCCGGCCTTGATGTGTAGAGCCGATCCCGCCTCGACCACATCGGGGCCAGCCGCAGAGAGAATCGTCCGCAAGCGTTCCGGCTGCGGGATCGCCCGGTAACCGTTCGGCGGCGCGAGCGGGTGCGCAGGCGGCCCTGCCACCTTGCGCTTTGGCCTTGCGGCACGGGCGAGAGATGGTGTCCGATTCGCTGGGGATGACGGGTCGGTCTGGCGGTTCCGGCTTCAGGGCACACCTCCGAGGGAGACGCTTAGGATCGATCGAGCATGGGCCAGAGCCCTCCTCGCCCGCCGCCTCCGGTGGCCGACGCCCTCCCAAGTGGAGTCGTGACGTTCCTTTTCAGCGATATCGAGGGCTCAACTCGGCTGTTTCAACGACTTGGCGAAAGGTACGTCGAGCTGCTCGAAGACCACCGGCGCCTGCTCGAGTCGGCCTTCTCGGCGAACGGCGGCTACGTGGTCGACACGTCCGGGGATGGTTTGTTCGTGGTCTTCGCCGACCCACGGGCGGCGCTCGACGCGGCGCTGACGGCCCAGCTGGCGATCAGCGCGCATGGCTGGCCTAGGGGCACCCAGGTGCGAGTACGGATGGGTATCCACAGCGGCGAGGCGACGCCAGAGGGCGGAACCTACGTCGCGCTGGCCGTGCATCAAGCGGCGAGGATCGCTGCCGCTGCCCACGGCGGGCAGGTCCTGGTGTCGGATGACACATGTGCCCTGTCACAGGACCATCCGGCTCCGGGCGTCGTCCTGTCCGACCTCGGACTCCACCGCCTCAAGGACTTCGATCATCCCCAGCGCCTCTTCCAGCTGGTCCACCCACGCCTTGCTCGCACCTTCCCCGCGATACGGACCGCGAGCGGATCGGCGTGCAACCTGCCCGTCTCGCGCTCCGTGTTCATCGGGAGGGACCGAGAGCTGGGACTCCTCACGGAGATGGTTCTCCGAGCAGGCCTGACGACCGTCACCGGCGCTGCGGGTGCGGGCAAGACGAGGCTCGCGGTCGAGGTCGCCCGCCGTGTCCAGGACACATATCCCGACGGCGTATGGCTGGTGGAGCTCGGCCCTGTCTCCGATTCGAGGCTCGTCCTTCCGACTGTCGCAGCCCGGCTGGGCGTACCGGACCAGCCCGGCAGGCACTTGCTCGACGTGCTCGTCGAGCAAGTGGCTGCCAAGCGCATCCTGGTCGTGCTGGACAACTGTGAACACCTGGTCGACGCCGCGGCCGAGGTCGCCGACCGGCTTCTTGGGGCCAGCGGATCGGTGCGCATCCTGGCCACCAGCCGGGAGCCACTTCGGCTCGAGGGCGAGAAGGTCTGCAGACTCGGTGCGCTGACGCTGCCGCCCGAGCACGAACAGCCGTTGGAGGTCGTCGCAGAGGCCGAGGCGGTTCGACTGTTCTGCGAACGAGCAGGCAGGCAGGGGCCGTTCGAGCTCACCCTCGCCAACGCTGCGACAGTGGCGCAGCTCACGCGCCGCCTCGACGGGATCCCGCTCGCCCTGGAGCTGGCGGCCTCGCTCGTTCCCGCCTTGGAGCCGGCCCAGATCCTCGAGCATCTCGACGACCGCTTCGAACTGCTCGTGGGCGGGTACCGATCCGCACCCCCCCGCCAGCAGGCGCTGTGGACGGCGGTCGAATGGGGATACGACCTGTTGCATGAGGCCGAGCAGCAGCTGTTTCGCCGGTTGGGCGTCTTCGCGGGGACCTTCAGCGCGGGGTCGGTCGGGGAGGTCTGCGACGATGACGGTGTCGGCCAAGCCGCCGTGCTCAGGCTCCTCCAGGCGCTCGTCGCGCGCAGCATGGTGGAGGTGAACCGGCAGACTCGAGGAGGGCACCGGTACAGGCTCCTCGAGACCCTGCGTGACTTCGCCGTCGTGAGCTTGGAGAGGGGCGGTGAGGAGCCCACGATGCGCGACCGGCACTTCCGCTGGGTGCTCGGTCTCGCCGCGGAGTTCGACGGCAAGTGCGACACCCCGGCGGAGCAGGTCTGGGTAGATCGTCTCGCGGCAGAGGGCGACAGCCTCCGACAGGCACTCCACTGGGGCCTGCGCACCCGGCCGGCAGAGGCACTTCGTCTTGCGGGCCACCTCGGGAACTGGTGGGCTCGGCGAAGCGAGCTGACGGAGGGTCGGCAGTGGTTGACCGATGCCCTGCACGCCGCTCCCGAGGCTCCCCTCGAGCTGCAGGCGATCGCCCTACGCCGGCTCGGCGTGCTGGCGCTGCTCCAGGACGATCAAGACGCAGCCCGCTCGTTCCTCCACCGCGCTGCGCATGCCTACCGGCGAACGGGCGACACCGCGAGCTTGGGTCACATCCTCGGCTACCTCAGCGTTGTCGCCTACGAGCAAGGGGACCTGAGCGGGGCCCGCCACATCGTCGAAGAATCGCTCGCCGTGATGGGCGCCGTCGGCGACGAGCGCGGAGTCATCCGCAGCCGGGCCCGACTGGGGATCATTGCTGCCATGCAGGGCCGCTTCGAGGAGGCACGGGCCCTCCTGGAGGATGCGGTCGTTGCGCACACAACTGTCGGCGACGCAGCCAGAACGGCGACGTCGCTGTCGAACCTCGGCTTTGTGCGGCTGCTTCAAGGAGATGTCGAAGGTGCCCGGCCCGTCTTGGAGCAGGCCCTCGCCATGCAGCGACAGCTCGACCGGAAGCTCGACGTCGCCCAGACCCTGATCAGCCTCGGCGAGTTGGAGCTGATGGTGCCGAACGGCGACTCGGCCGGCGCCCGGTTCCGAGAGGCCGCGGCACTCGCCCAGGAATGCGACGCTCCGCACGCGGCGGCGGAAGTGGCCCTCGGCCTGGCAGCCGTCGCTGTTCGAGGCGGGGCAGCGGCCACCGCTGAGCAGCACCTGGCGGAGGCGGAGCGCCTGGGCAGGGGCCGTGGCCTGATCGTGCCGATGATTCTCGAGCGGAGGGCTGAGGTCGCGATCACGCTGGCTGACGAGGAACGTGCCGCCGAGCTGCTGGGAGCGGCGTGTGCTCGGCGAAAGGAAGCGGGGATCCCGCTCCCCCCGGTTGCGCTTGCGCGGCATGAGAGCAACTTGGCATTGCTTCGCGCCCGGCTCGGCCCTCGTGCGATGGCGGCGGCATGGGATCGCGGCGAGAGGCACGCAACAGCAAAGGTCGTCGACCCGGTCAACGGAATTCCGCTCGCACCACCCGTCAGGCCTGCCTTATGAGGGCCCGGATCATGTCTCGGGTCTCGTCGGACATTTTGAGTTCGGGATGCGCGACGGCGGCGTGGACCCGGACGTGGTCCATCAGCTCCTCCTCGGTCTTCGTGGCGAACACGCCTGGGCAGTCGATACCCGAATCAGCACACCGAATAGAGAAGGGCATTCCTGATCCTCCCGCTGGAGAGCGACGAGAGCTTACTGGCGCGACGCTCACTGCCGATGAGGAATCTGGCCGCACGCGTCGGGAGCGCGGTGGCTCCTTGTCGGCGAGAGCCTTCCTCTGAGCCGCGGCCTGCGCTTCCGAACGATTGACGCGGTTGCTGGAGGGGGCTCGATCCTTGCCCACCCTCCTGGACCAGGCAGTTGTCGAGAGGAGATGAGGCTCGCCGCGGGCCGGCCCTTGATGTCTAGGCCGGCCCGCGTGCGGCTACGCCTCCTCCGCCGTCTCTACGGGCTCCACCCACCTTCGAGCGGGACTGGGCTCTCGTCCACCACTGCGCAGCCCTCGGCCGGCTGGCGGTCGAAGGTGTGGTTGCCGGCGCTGCTCGTCGCGAAGACGCAGACCGTCGTGTCGTCCTCTTCCTCGGCGAAGGAGATGTCGCCGAAGTCGATGACGGTGCTGCCGTTGCCCCGGACCGACGCGGTCGCAACTACCGGAGCGCCAGTCGAGTCGTCGTCGAGGACGGTGACCGTGTAGGTCTTCCCGTGGCAGCTGGGCGCTGCGACTGTCAGTTCCGGCGAAACGATCGCCGGTCCCGCATCCTCCGGGTCCTTGCCGGAGCCCTCGGGCGGGCTATAGGACCCGCTGAGGCTGACGATGTCGGCACAGGCGGGACCGCCTCCCTTCCCCTCGGGCGGGGCGCCGATGGCCGGACCTCCGGCCCACAAGACACCAATGGCCAGCAGTGATGCCAGCAGAACCTTTCGTATGCGCATGATCCCGTCTCCTCCTAGCGAATCCCTCGCCGTTTGTGTGGGCGGGTGAGGGCATGTCCAGGGTGCTGTCACCCTTCCCTCCCCGTCGCCGCAGTTTGCACAGGTGACGCACAGGTCCGGCGACAAGTTCCGCTTGAGTTTTTTCTTCGTGTGGCGTCCGGGGTCTCCGGTCAGGCTGGCCTCGGGCGAGCGGGCCGGAGGAGCCCGTCGTCGATCCAGCTCTCCACCCAGCCGCCGGCGGTTTCGGGCCGTGTCGGCGGGGCCAGGGAGAGGGCTATGCGAAGGGGAACGCCGGCGACCAATGCCTGGAGCAGTGCGTAGCGATCAGCGTCGAGCTCGGTGATGGTCACGACGAAGTGGCGCCGACTCAAGACCAGGTAGGTGTCGGCGGGAGACGGCGGGTCGGGATGGCCACCCTGGCGGACCGCGGCGCGGTAGGCGCTGACGGGGAAACGGGAGGCGAGCAGCCGCACCGAGGGCGCCGGCTCGAGGATGGTGTCGAGCCACGGGCGGTAGGGGCCGGAGCCTTGGTCCGGGACCTCGACTGGCTGGTCGAGCTCAGGGCCGGGGCCCTCGAACACGAGGTGGAACAGGCGCTCGAGCCGAGCCAGGTCGACGACGAACTCGACGGCCACGCCCTGTGGAGCGTCGCCTCCCGGCTGCGAACCGGCGGCCGACAGGTACCCCGCCAGGTGCTCGTCGAGGGCGGACATGCCGTGCCCCCGCGGCGGGTGGTGGTGGAAATAGTCGACCATCGTCGCCTCGAATCTCTCGGCGCCGAGTGCATGGTGAACCGCGGGGTGCATCGTCTCCATGAATGAGACGACGCGCCGGGCGTAGGCGTCGCGATAGACGGCCAACCCCGCCGACGGGCTCAGGCGGGACGAATGCCGTACGTGGTGGGCCAGGTCGGGTGAACCTTCCCCGGAGCCCGTGACCGTCCCCAGCATCCAGGCCTGCAGCTGGGCCAGCTCGGTGACGTCATCCGGCACCGACGGCCGCCTTGATCGCCCGCGCCTTCTCGGCCTCGGCGGCCAGATCGTCGAACGGGGGGAGGCTGCTGTCCCATTCGACCAGGGTCGAGACCCCACCTGTCAGCTCCATGGCCAGGCGATACAGGTCCCAGACGGGGGGCGCCACCGGCGCGTCATGGCTGTCGAGGAGGTGGGTGCCGAGGTCGGTGTGGCCGGCGACGTGGACCTCGACGACGTGGTCGAGGGGCAGGGCGCGGATGTATGCGACAGGGTCGAAGCCCAGGTTCTGGGCGCACACGTAGACGTTGTTGACGTCGAGCAGCAGGGCGCAGCCGGTCGCCTCCGTCAGCCGCCCGAGGAATTCGGGTTCCGAAAGCGTCGTGGTCGTGAACTGCAGGTAGGTGGTGGCGTTCTCGAGCACCAAGGGTCGCCCGAGGTAGTCCTGCACGATGCCGACCCGTTCGACGACGTGGGCCAGGGTGGCCTCGTCGTAGGGGATCGGCAGCAGGTCGTGGGCGGTGGCGCCCTGCATGCCTGTCCAGCACAGGTGATCCGACACCCACCGGGCTCGGACGCCCGAGGCCAGGCGCGCCAGCCGGGCGAGATAGTCGAAGTCGAGGGGGTCGGTGCCGCCGATGGAGAGGGCGACGCCATGAAGGGCCACCGGGTACCGCTCGGCGACCTGGTCGAGCAGGTAGCGGCGGCGGCCGCCGGAGTCCATGAAGGTCTCCGACATCACCTCGAACCAGTCGACCGGCGGTCGGTGGTCGACGACGTGTTGCAGATGGGCGAGGCGCAGCCCGAGACCCACGCCCAGATCGGAGCCCCCGACGGGGCGGGGGCGCATCATGGCCGGCACCGCCGGTCCAGGCGACGCGCTCCCCGCCTTCGTCGAGGCTTGGTCCATCAGCCGGCCGTCGATCCGGGGCCTGAGATCCGGCGTCTTCGTGCTACCCGGCGCACGACTTCTCGGGCAGGGGGTCGCTGCCGTCCTCGAAGCTGAGGTTTCCCGGGATCTTCCCGCCGGTCACCGCGTCGGCGTCAGGCTGGGGAACCTCCAGGTCGTCGATGTCGGCGGTCGTGGGGTCGTCGGGGCGTGGTTGGTCCATGTCCATCGTGCTTCCTCCTTGGTGGTGGTTCGGCTTCCGGTTCGACGTTCAGGCGCGCCGGACCATTCAGATCGCGCATCACAAATTCCGCCCGCCCTCCGTCGGAACGGTCAGGTGTCGCTCTCGACCACCGGCAGGCGCATGGCGACCACGGCGGCGCGGCCCTTCTTCTTCTCGGGCTTGGGGGGGCGGCGGATGAAGCGGCGGGTGGCGCCGACGATGCCCAGGCGCCAGCACAAATACCCCGACCGGCCCGGCAGGACCGAGAAGTCCATCGACCGGAGGTGGTCGACGACCCGCTTGAGCAGGTAGATCGAGCGCAGAAACGTGCCCAGGCGGGGGTAGAACTTCTGCTCTTCGGTGCTCGGCTTCACCCGCTTGAGCATGCGGTCGAAAATCCAGCGGGGCGGCTTCCAGACGGCCAGCACGTAGAGCATGAGGTTG
Source organism: uncultured Acidimicrobiia bacterium (assembly GCA_963829165.1). GTDB lineage: Bacteria > Actinomycetota > Acidimicrobiia > Acidimicrobiales > AC-14 > JAXDMK01. Next base: position 182,712 of record CAWHIC010000010.1, read on the forward strand.
GCCCACCGGGGCGGCACCACCATGAAGCTCGACGAGATGTGCTCGACGTCGATGCCCCGCTCGATCATCTCCTTCTCCAACTGGGTGTTGGGGATGACCTTCAGCGAGTAGATGTAGAGCGTGTACGGCCGGGACATCGTGTAGAGCAACTCGAGGGTGTCGATGACGTCCTGGCGGGTCTCGATGGGGTTGTCGACGATGATGTCGTAGGCCGGCGGGATGTGGTATTTCGGCGAGAACGAGGAGATGACCTCGCCCGCTTCCAGGATTCGAGCCGGGGGCGTGGGCCGCTTGTAGAAGTCGAGGATGTTCTGGCTTCCGCTCTGAATCCCCATGCGCACCCGGTTCATGCCGGCCCAGCTCAGGAGGTCGAACTTCTCCTGCTTCACGTAGTTGGGGATGACCCCGAACACGGTGAATGGGATGCCTAGCTCTTCCCGCCACAGCTCGGCGAACTCCTCCAGCTCCCGGTAGGGGATGGCCATGAACGAGTCGTCGTGGAAGTTGACGTGGCTCACGAACGGGAACCGGGCCCGGACGCTCTTGACCTCGTCGACCACGTAGCGGGGGCTCGGGTGGCGGACCTTCTTGTAGCTCGGGTCGTTGGCGATGAACTTGGTGTTGCCGCAGAACGAGCAGTGGAAGGGGCAGCCGATCGACCACACCGTCTGGTAGCCGAGGCTGAAGTTGAGCAGGTAATCGTTCTTGTCGAGCGGGACAAAGCCCTGATGGGGGGCGTAGATCATCTCGCTCTTGGCCCCGTACTGGGGGAAGGGCAAGGTGTCCATATCGGCCGGCGTCATCAGGGGCAGGAAGTCGTTGCGGGTGATCTGGTTGCCCCGCTTGAACCAGAAGTTCTTGACGTCGGTGAAGTCCTGGCCCGCCTGCATCTTGTCGTACAGCTCGTTGAAGGCGAACTCACCCTCGCCCGTGCAGATGGCGTCGACCTCGGCCTGGATGGCGTCCTCGGGGTGGATGATCGGGTGGATGCCGCCCCAGATGATGAACGTCGACGGGTCGATGGTGCGCAGCCGGCTGATCACCTGGCGGGTGAGGTCGGAGTAACCCGTCATCGACGAGAAGCCGACCATGTCGTTGCCGGCCAGGGACTTGGCGATCTGGTCGACGTCGTCGTCGTCGAAGTCGCCCTTGGTGCCCATCTTGCCGGTGATGTTGTTCATCACCCCGCGGAAACGCTTGGTGGACACGTACCACGACTCGGTGTCGGGATTTATGCGGGCGGCATACCCTGCCATCTTGCGGAACCCACACGAGGTGATTCCGTCCTCAAGACACACCATCTTGACGCGCAATATGAGAATCCTCGGGTTACGCCGTGGTCCGAAGCAACGAGACTACCATCGGGGCCGTGACGAACGCCCACCGTGAGTACCAGCAGAACTACTACGACCGCACCTACCCCCGGCGGGCGGCGGTGGTGGGCGAGCAGCTGAACCATCCCCTGTTCCGGGCATTCAACGACCGGCTGGCGGGCCGGGTGCTCGACGGGGTCAAGCCCCTGCCGGGACCCCCCGACGCCTCCACCAACGGCCACGGGTCACAGCCCCTGCGGGTCTTCGAGCCCGCCTGCGGCGAGGGCTTCCTGGCCGCCGCCCTGCTGCGGGTGGCCAAGGAGCGGGGCATCGACCTGCGCTACGCGGGCGCCGACCTGAGCCAGGCCGCGGTCGACCTGGCCCGTCCCCTCCTGGGCGACGACCTGGTGGTGGGCGACGCCACCGAGGTCCTGGGGGCGATGGCCGCCGGCTCGGCCGACGTGGTCATCGTCAAGAACCTCCTCCACCACCTGGTGGCGCCGGCCGACGTGCTGCGGGAGGCGGCCCGGGTGGTGGGCCCGAACGGCCGGGTGGTCATCCTCGAGGGCCGGCTGGGCTGCCCCCACTTCATGCTGCTGGCCACCCTCGCCCCCAAGCGGGAGAAGTTCTACTTCTACGGCACCCGCCGCAACCGGGCCGCGGTGGCCAAGGCGGGGCTCAAGCTGGTGCACCAGGAGCGGTTCAGCTTCCTGCCCTACGAGCTGTTCCTCCAGCCCCGGCCCAACATCATGCGGCGGATCTTCTCCACGTCCGACCCCGCCGCCCTCGACCGCTACCGCAAGCTCGACGACGGCCTGGCCAAGGCCCTGCCCTTCTGGGCCAGCTACTGGGTGTGGGTGGCGGCGCCGACCGCGTCCACGTCGCCCGCGGGGTCAGCCTCGGCGTCGGGCTCGGGAGTGAAGAGCACGTAGCGGTGGTGGGCCAGGGCCGGCTGGATCGGCCCGGGCAGGAACCGCTCCCAGCGTGACAGGCGGGCCACCCGGTCCTCCATCCCCGGGTCGTCGCCGGTGAGGAAGGGCAGGATCGACCATGCCCACGCCTCGCCCTCGTCGGCCGCCTGCTTGCCCTTCCGGGCCCGGAGGAGCTTGGCCAGGGGGACGGACGTGTCGGGGAAGGGCGGGATGTCGAACAGGCCGGTGTCGACGGCCCTGAGCCCGGAGCGGGCCGCGGCCCGGGTGGCGGCCTTGGCGTCGAGGGCGTCCTCGTTCAGCCGCTCGAACAGGTCCTTGTGCCACAGGCGGGCCCGCATGCGCATGAACACGTTGCGGTTGGGGACGCACGTGAGCACGCCCTTGTCGGCCCACCGGGCGAGGGCGGCCTGCACCGCCCACGGGTCCTCGAACCACCACAGGGCGGCGAAGGAAAAGGCGAGGTCGTAGCGGACGGGGAGGGATTCGGGCCATTCGGCTGGGTCGAGGCCGTCGACCAGGTGGACCTCGGGGTCGAGGCCGAGCCCCCGCCACTGCTCGTGCACCGCCTCCAGCCGCTCCCCGTCGACGTCGAGCAGGCCCACCCGCATGCCCCGGCGGGCGAGGAAGACGGCGTCGAGGCCGGGGATGCCCATCATCCCGAACAAGGGGGCGTGGAGGACGCTGGTGGCCCCGGTGGCGGCGATGGCCGACTCGAGCACCTTGTCGAGGGCGAAGCGCTCGTAGACGGTGCCCAGGCCCTCGTCGGGGTCGACGAAGTAGCCCCGCCAGTCGAAGCCGCCCGCGGCCGGCGCGTCCGGGTCGTGGCCGGCCTCGAACCCGGGGACGGTGCGCTCCGCCTTGTCTTTGGCCGACTTGTCCTTGGCCACCTTGCCCAGCACGTTGGCCGCCAGCCAGGCGCCGACCGCGGGCACGCCGTCCTCCAGCGCCACCTGGGGCGTCCAGCCGAGCTCCGCCGTGGCCCGGGCCGACGAGTAGGCCCGGTCGCGGGTGGCGACGTCGAGGCTGTGGTGGTTGAGCGGAGGCTCGCCCGATCGCCCGGTCTGGGTCCAGAGGCCCTCCACCGCCCGGGCCGCGGCCGCCACCGGGGCGCGCGGCACGCCGAACTTCGGGTGCGGGAGCCCGGCGCCGTCGGCCAGGAGCCCGAAGATGCGGCGGATGGGCGAGGCCGTCGGTCCGCCGAGCACGAACACCCCGTCGCCCCGCTCGCCCAGGGCCACGAGGGCCGCCACCAGGTCGTCGACGTGGATGAGGTGGACCCGGTTCAACCCGTCCCCCGGGAACCAGCGCACGTGGCGGGCCAGCAGGCGGGCCACCCGGGCCAGCATCCCGTCGGTGTCGCCGGGCCCGTAGACGATGGTGGAGCGGGCGATGACCGAGCTACCGGAGCCGGACCGGGCCGCCACCAGCTCCTCCGCCGCCAGCTTGGCCCGCCCGTAGGCCGACGACGGGGCCGGCGGGGTGGCGTGGTCGGCCGGCCATGACTGGTCCCACCCGTAGACCGAGGTGGAGCTCGAGCAGCACCACCCGGGCGTCGGGGTCGACCGCCGCTAGCAACGCCGCCGTCCCGTCGACGTGCATGGCCCGCAGCTCGTCGGGCGAGCCCCGATAGGTGCCGGCCAGGTGATACACGAGCCCGCAGCCCCGGGCCGCGTCGGCCACGTCCCCCGAGACCACCTCCACGCCGGGCGCCGCCGCCCGCACCCTGGCCGCGGCCTCCTCCGAGCGGACCAGCACCCGCACCGGCCGATCCCCGGCCGCGACGAGCGCCGCAACCAGGTGCGATCCGATGAACCCCGATCCGCCGGTGACGAGGATCGGCCCTGAACCGCTCAGGAGGACACCGGCACCTTGGTCGGCTTCTTCACCATGCTGACCGCCATCCGCGACGCCGCCCCCGGCTCGACCAGCATGTTCGTGTAGGCGGCGTTGGCCAGGGGGCAGGCGCAGCGCCGCTCCCGCATCCACGACCGGAACTCCTCGGCCGCGGGCGAGAACCACACCTTCTTGAAGTCGAAGTCGTGGTCGCGGAGGTTGCCGAACGACTTGGCCAGCACGCAGCACGACCACACCTCGCCGTCGGCCACGATGTGGACCGAGATGAACCCGGCGTGGCAGACGGGCATGGCGGTGACGTCGCCGTCGAGGAAGCGCACCACCCGCCCGTAGTACTCACCCCGCAGGGCCCGAGCCATCTTGGCCACCGTCCCCTGGGCTTCCTTCTCGTTGACCAGCACCGCGTCGGCCGCCCGGCGGAACCCGGCCCCACCAGGGGTGATGCCGGTGTCCATCGTCTGCAGCTCCACCCGCTCCTCGGCCGGCTCGGCGATGTAGGAGTCGGCGCCCAGCGCGGCCAGCCCCTGGGCCACCTCGGGGAAGTCGGCCACGTTGGCGTTGGACACCACCGTGTGGACCCCGACGGTGAGGTTGGGCAGCTCCAGCGCCCGCAACCCGGCCAGGGTGGCCATGAGCCGCTCGTAGGACCCGGCCGCCCCCCGCAGCACGTCGTGGCGCTCGGGGATGTGGTGGTCGACGCTCAGGTTGATCACCAGCTGGATGTCGGGGTGGGTGGTGCAGATCTGCTTCACGCCCGCCACCACCCGGTCGGTGAACCACCCGTTGGTGGGGATGTTCACCACCGCCGGCCGGCAGTGCTCCACCGCCGACCCGATGATGTCGGGCAGGTCACCCCGGAGGAAGGGCTCGCCCCCGCTGAAGGTCATCCACGCCGGCGCCCGGCCCAGGGACTTGAAGACCCGGGTCCACTCCCCGGCGTCGAGCTCCTTGACCTTGCGCTCGTAGACGTTGCAGCTCAGGCACTTGAAGTTGCAGCGGAAGTTGGTGCTGATGGTGACGTTGACCGGCAGGAGCTTGGGATGGCCCTTCGAACGCCAGGAGCTAGCCGCCGCCAGCGTCCAGGCCGTCCGGGCCAGACGAGCCGCCTTTGGTGCTCTTGACCATGGCCCAGACAACGTTTTCCCTCCCCTTGAGGTAGTCGAGGCGGGCCAGGAGGCGGGCGGAGGCCTCCAGTGCCACGGTGCCTACGGTCAAGGCTAGCGGTCGCGGCCGCAGTGCCTGGGGCTCGGTGGCCAGGTCGCGCCAGAACTCCCGCAGGATCAGGCCCAGGCGCAGGCTGGGGACGGAGTAGTGCTCCCGGTGGCGCAGCCACAGGTGGCCGGTGTGGATCTGGCGCCGCTGGCGGACGAAGTCACGCACCGTGCACGGCCCCCGGTTGCCCACCAGCGCCTCGGGCACGTAGCGGGACTTCCACCCGGCCGTCTCCAGCAGGGACTGGAAGCAGGCCTCGTCGACCGACGTGCGGGGCAGGGAGACGACGGCCTCGGTGCGGATGGCGATCATCTCGCCCAGCTTGGGCTGCTGGAGCGCGACCCGGTGGTGGAGGCGCCACAGCATGTGGGAGGCGTGGCCCATGGCCGTCGACGGGGGGTTGTCGGGGACGGGTCGCCCGCCGGCCAGGCCCACGCCCGGCTGGGACAGGGCCGAGGTGAGGAGGGAGATGGCGCCCGGCTCGGGCAGGACGTCGCCCGAGATGATCACCACGTAGGGCAGGCGCAGGCGGTGCTCCATGCCGAAGTTGATGGCCGCGGCCTTGCCCGACCGCTCGGCCTCGACGAACAGCTGGACCCGGGGGTCGCCGGCCGCCGCCTCCGACACGAGGGAGACGGTGTCGTCGTCGCACCCGCTGGCCACCACCACCACGTCGCCCACGCCCGGCTCGGACAGGACCCGGCGCAGGAGGGGCTCGATCGTCCCCCCGTCGTTGTGGGTGGGGATGAGCACCGCCACCGCGGCCACCCCCGGCAGGGGACGGGCAGCCCCGTGGCCGTTGGTCGGCGCGGAGGCGGCGCCGTGGCCGTTGGTCGGGGCGGAGGCGGCGCCGGCGCCGTTGGCCGCCGCGGAGGCGGGCCCGTTGCCCTTCACCGGAGCGGAGGCGCGCCGTAGTCCGTCGACCGGCAGAGGCGGCGCCGTGGCCGTTCGTCGGAGCGGAGGCGCCGTTGCTCGGGGAGGGGGAGGCGGCCGCCATCGGGGCGGGCGCGGCGAGGGGCGGTCGGCCTCGCCCTTCCGCTCGCTGGTCCATGGCTGGCGCCCCCTGCCCCATCCTTTTCGCCTACCGACCGACATCGGCCGGCGCCAACGGCTCGCCCGGGCAGCATAACCTCCCAGGGTGCGCGGCCCGTCTCTTCGCCTGGCCGTTCTCGGCAGCGTGCTCGCGGTGGTCGGCTCGGTCCTCCTGCCGGGCCTGGCCGGGGCCCAGCCGGCCACGTGCCCCGCCCCCGGCGAGGAGGAAGCCACCGTCGAGATCACCGCGCCCGAGGGCGGCACCGAGGTGGGCGGACGGGTCGAGGTCCAGGGCCACGCCGAGGCGGCCACCGCCCTGTTCCAGGTGGAGCTGTTCGTCGGCGACAGCCGCAAGGACTTCGTCACCGTCGACCCCCTCGCCACCGCCGTCGACTTCACCCTGGCCTGGGACTCGTCGGCGGCCAAGGCCGGTCCCGCCACCCTGCGGGTCGTGGCCTGCGGCGGGAGCGCCGACGCCGGGCGTCTCATCCGGGGGACGGCGGCGGTCGACGTGCAGGTCGTGGCCCAGGCCGCCGCCGCGCCCCGGACGCTGATCGACGCCCAGGAGGAGGACGAGGGGGCGGACCCCAGTCCGTCGGTGGCCGCGGGGGCCGCCATCGCCGTCCCCGCTGCCGCCTGCCTCCTGTTCGCCATGGGTCGGCGGCGCCGCCAGCCCTCGTGACAGGCGTCACCGACGTCGTCCCCCCGGGTCCCGGGCGTCGCCGGGGGTCGGACACGGCCGAGTCCCCCAACCGATGGATGGAGGACCACCTCGTCCGCCTGGGCACACCCGGCGGCGGCGGGAGCGGAGGTGCGGTCGTCGACCTCGGGTGCGGCCGGGGCTACTGGCTGCGGCGGATGGTGCGGGCGGGCCTGGCGCCGGTGGGCATCGAGTACGACCCGGTGCGGGCGGCGGAGGCGGGCCGGCAGGCGCCCGTGGCCGCGGGCGACGCCGCCTGCCTGCCGCTGCGGACGGGGTCGGTGGGCCTGGTGTGGTCGATCCACGTCCTCCACCACCTGCCCGACCCCGAGGTGGTGCTGGCCGAGGTGGCCCGGGTGTTACGGCCCGGCGGCCACCTGATCGTGGCTGAAACCGTCGAGGACCACCCCCTCATCCGCCTGGGCCGTGCCGTCCACCCCCATTGGGACGGGGTGGGCGTGCACTCACGGTTTCGGGCGGCGACGCTGCTCTCGCTCCTGGCCGGGGCCGGGTTCGACGTCGTCGACTCCCGCCAGCACAGCCTCGTCTCCTTCGCCGCCTGGGCCCTCCCCGTCGCCGACCGTGCCGCGTGGTCGGCGCTCGTCCGGGTCGAGAGCCGTCTTCCAGTCCGGCTCAACCGGTGGGGCGCCCACCTGGAAGTCGTCGCCCGCCGGCCGTGACGGGCGCGACCCGGCCGGACGGGCCCGGCGCCGCCGCCACCACAGGAACAGCACCACCAAGATCGTCCCGAAGCTGATGATCCGACCCAGGACGGCGGCCGCCGGGCGCTGGTAGACGAGGTGGACGGTGTGGTCGCCCGCCGGCAGGGGGACCCCGACGAAGGCCCCGTCGGCCTGCAGCACCGGCACCTCCTTGCCGTCGACGGTGGCCTTCCAACCCGGGAAGTACGTCTCCGCCACCACCAGCAGGGACGGGAACCCACCGTTGGTCTTCACCTGCCACTCGCCCGGCCCGGGACGCTCGGCGTCGACCACGACCGTCCCCGGCTGCGACGCGGGCGGGAGGCGGTCGTGGATGGGGACGAACGCCGCCTGCCGGCCCAGCTCGCGGCGGCCGTCGACCACCAGGTTGCCGGGATCGTCGCCCCGGGTGGGCCCGGTGATGGCCGTGGTCTGGAGGTCGGGCGAGCAGGTGCCGCAGCTGATCACGAAGGCGAAGCGGCGGCCGGCGGAGTCGAGGATGGGGTCGAAGGTGAAGGTGGTGAGGTCGTACTCGTCGGCGCCCACCGCCTGGGTGCGGGCCAGCTCGGCGCCCAGGGTGTGGCCGTCGTCGCCCAGCTCGTAGAGGGCCAGCTCGGCCCGGCCCGGGTTGCCGTCGAGCCACACCGCCAGCCCCCGCAGGCCGTTGGCCAGGGATTGGTAGACGCCGCCCACCTCGTGTCCCCGCAGCGGCTCGAGCGACGAGCCGGCGAAGAAGGCGCCGACCCACGGGTCGAGGGCGCAGGCGACCGCCATCTCGCCCGCCAGCGGCCCCAGGGCGGACACCGAGTCGGGCGTGCACGGCGACGCCCCCGGCACCTTCGCCACCGGCATGCCCCCCAGCTTGCGCTCGGCGTCGGGGATCTCGTCGACCACGGTCACGTTCCGGGCCGCCAACGACGTGGCCAGCAAGGGGGCGAGGCCGGTGTCGCCCATGACCACGGCCTGGTCGTAGGTGCGCACCAGGGGGAGGATGCGAGGGTTGCGGATGAGGCGGATGTTGGCCACCGACTCGTGGTCGGTGCCCCGGTCGGAGGTCTCCTCCACCGCCAGGTAGCCCGTGCTCGACAGCCCGTAGGCCGCCTCCCGGTACCCGAACGGGGCCACGTAGGCCTCCCCGCTCAGGCGCCAGTTGTGGACGCCGGCCAGGGGGTGGGGCCACCCGACCGACAGCTGGCGGCCGGTGTCCATGACCGCGGTGATCGACCGGGGGTCGATGCTGCCGGTGGCGATGCGGGCGTCGCCGGCGACCACCTCCAGGCTGTCGGCCATCTGCTGGTAGGCGGCGTCGTCGGCGGGCGGGTTGAGGCGGTAGAAGCTGCGGTAGGGGAGGACGTCGACCACGAAGGCGAGGGCGATCACCCCCGCCAGCACGGCCGGGGGCACGACCCGCAGCCGGGGCCGGCGCAGGCCCTCCCGGGCCAGGTGGACGATGGGGTAAGCCGTGCCCAGGGCCAGGCCCAGGGGCGCGACCACGTAGAAGCGGGGGAAGCGGAGGCTGCTCACGAGGGGGACGAACGTCTGCAGGCTGAGGAAGGGCGTGACGAAGGGCAGCGCCGCCAGCAGTCCCAACCCCCCGACGATCGCCACCACCCGGCCCCGGGGGTGCAGCCCGAGGCGGCGGAGGTAGGCGCCCAGGGCCAGCCCCGCGGCCGCCCCGGCCAGGCCCAGCCCGATCCACTGGTGACGCTGGGCGGGCCCGCTCGACGCCAGGGGCACGGCCGCGGTCGACATCCACACCCCCACCAGCGACACCAGCAGCACCGCGGCCAGCGTCCGCTCGCCGTCCCGCCGGCTGATGAGGACGAGGGACACGACCGAGACGGCCACGCACACCCAGCCCAGGTAGAAGAAGTCGGACAGGATGCCGTCCCGGGTGAAGCTGATGGTGCCCGTCCGGTAGCTGGCCCGGGTGAAGAAGATCCCGATCTCCCGGCCCACGCTGGCCCCGATCCCGTTGTACAGCTCCCCCTCCACCAGCTCCGGGGGCGACAGGATGAACGACTTGCCCAGCTGCAGGAACGGCAGCAGCCAGTGGGCGCTCAGCGCCACCGCCAGGCCGCCCACGGCCGCGGCTCGGGCCGCCAGCTTCCGCACCGGCACGGCCGAGCCGATGCTGCGCAGGCGGCCGGCCTCGCCCACCACCAGCACCACGCACAGGATGGCCAGCCCGTAGGCCAGCTCGGCCTGGTGGATCACGGCGAAGGCGCCGAGGAAGCCCGCCCCCACCACGTAGCGGGTGCCCTCGCCCCGCAGGCCGAGGCGGAGGGTCCAGACCAGCCAGGGCACGGCGGCCAGCACGCCCGATGCCGTCTCCGCCCCGGCCAAGGGCCCATGGGAGATGACGAAGGGGTGCAGCGTGTAGACGAGGGCGGCCACCAGGTTGGCGGGCGTCCGGCCCCAGATGGACCGGGCCAGGACGTAGGCGCCGACGCCGCCGATCACCTGGAAGGCGAGGATCGCCACCTTCACCGCCACCGCCGGCCCGAACACCGACGCGATCGGCACGAGCATGATCGCCGGCAACGAGGGGGCCAGGGCCCACACCGGCGCCCCCGACCACAGCTCCGGCACCCAGTACGGCACCCGGCCGATGGCGGTGAGGTAGTCGGTGGCCAGGCGGACGTAGAGGGCGATGCCGGGGCCGTCGATGAGCAACGACCCACCCGTCCACAGCCCGGAGAAGGCGGCCAGCACAGCCGTGAGCAGCGCCGTCACCGACACCAACGGGTGCCGGACGAGGGTGTGGACCAGTCCCCGGCGCCGGTCCTCCTCGAAATCCCGCTCGCCCTGGTCACCGTCCGCCGGCGGTTCGAGCGTGGCCGTCGCCCCGGGCGCGGGCGCGGGCCGAGGCGGAGGTGGTTGGGTGGCGTAGCCCAGCCGGCGGCGGATGTCCCCGACGCCGGGGATGAGCCTGGTCATCGCAGCCTCGTGATGGGCAGCCTCGTGATGGGCAGCTTCGTCATCAGCGGGAGGGAGCCTCGCGCGTCACCGGGCGGCGTTGACCGCGGTGGCGCCCGGAACCAGCGTCAGTCGCCGGACGGGCCGGCCTTGAGGGCTTCCCACAGGTCGGTCTCGAGCCGGTTGATGCGCTGGCCCTGCAGCCGGAGGGCGTCCCAGAGGCGGGCGTTGAGCTCCGACAGGGGGGCGCCGCCGACCCCGGTGGTGCGCTGGTCGAGGGCGGCCCGCATCTCGTAGAGGGCGGTGAACAGGGCCTCGTCGACGTCGCGCTGGTAGAGCGGCCCGGGACCGGATGGCCCGGTCGACCATGCGCCGGACGGTGGCGTTGACCCCCTGCTCGTCGAGTCCGCCCTGGTAGCCCTCGTGGAGGAGGCGACCGGCCCGGGAGAGGGCGTCCTCGGCGGGGGTGGCGGGGGCGTTGGCGGTGCCGCCCATGCCGGCGGTGCCGACTGAGGCCGCCGCCTCCGACACGGCCAGCGGCTGGACGGTGATGGGCGGGGCCTTGACCACGCCGGGGACGTCGTCGGGCGGGCGCTGGAGGAGCACGAAGTCCTGGAAGCCCATGGAGCCGCGGGGGATGTAGGCGGCCACGTTGAAGAACCGGCCCCAGTGCTCGAAGACGTACCAGGGGGCGTGGAAGGTGGAGTGGTAGAAGTCGGGGAAGGGCCCGCCGGTGAAGGCGTCGTCGTGGATGAACGAGATGCCCTTGGTGCTCAGCTCCCGGCGGATGAGGCTGGGGTCGCCCACGCCGCTCTTCTTGACGTTCTCCTCGAACACGAGGAAGGCGGGCTCGCCGTGGACGCTCAGGATCAGGTGCCCGCCCGGCTTGACCACCCGCCGCAGCTCGGCCAGCCACTGGTCCTGGTAGTTCTCGTCGATGTGGGTGAAGACGCTGTGGTTGTAGACGAGGTCGAAGGTGGCGTCGGGGTAGTCGATGGGCGGCAGGGGCTGGTTGGCCTTGAACGTCGCCCACGGCATGTTGTCGCGCGACCACTGGATGGCCCGCTCGTCGATGTCGATCCCGTGGAGGGACGACGTCGACGACAGGTGCTCGAGCCAGAGCATGATCCGGCCGCAGCCGCTCCCGAAGTCGAGGATGGTCTCGTAGTCGGACAGCTGGCGGTGGATGAGGGCCAGCACCGCCTCCAGGTCGCGGACCGACTGGCGTCCGGAGGTGAAGAAGTTGAGGCGGTCGGTGCCACCGGTGACCCGGTTGACGAGCTCCTCCCCCGGCCAGGGGAGCTTCTCGATGTCCACTTCGGGACGGGCTGCGGGGCTGGTCTGGGCGCGGACTTCTGATTTGGGCGGAGTCATGGGAGGCTGCCAGCCTTGCGCGTCGAAGGCCGTGGCGGCAAACGTAAGCTTGCCCGCTTGCGTATCGACGAAAGAACCGCGTGACCCAGACCACCAGCCACAGGGAACCGACATGAGCACCGAGGGACCGGTCTTCCGGTCGATCGGCCCCGACGGCGAGTACATCGACGACGACGACGAAGCGGGCGACGCCGCCGCCGGTGAGGAGGGCGTCGAGGGCGGCCTCGGCGACGAGCAGATCGCGGGGAAGGTCGTCATCGCCGTCATCGGCCCCGGCCCCGACGTCCTCGAGATCCTCACCTACGCCTCCGACGGCGGCGAATCGGTCACCCACCGGGTCACCTCCCGGCCCATCACCCTGGCCGCGGCCCGCAACCAGGCCCTCAACTACGCCACCGACATGTGGTTCGACGCGGTGGTCATGCTCTCGGGCCCGCTGCCGCCGTTCCCGATCGCGGCCCGCCTGTGGGCGGTGGCGCAGTCCGACCCCAACATCGCCATGGTGACCGGTCTCGCCACGCCGTCGGCCGGCGGCGCCCGCACCTGGGCCGCGGCCCAACTGGCCGAGGAGTTCGGCACCGAGGCCATCGACATCCCCGCGCCCGGCCCCGAGTGCATGCTCGTCGTGCTGGGGGCGGTCCGGCGAATCGACCGTTTCGACCTCAACTACAAGTCGGGCAGCGAGCTCGACTGGGCGGCCCGGGCCCGCAAGGCCGGGCTGCGGGTGGTGGCCGCGCCGGCCGTCCCCCTGGGTGGCCCCGCCACCGCCCCGCCCGAAGGGATGGTGCTCTTCCGGCACCCTTCGCTGATCAAGGACCAGAGGGAGTTCTGGGCGTCGGGCGTGATCGAGGCGGCCCAGGCCCGGGCCGCCGCCGCCCTGGTCAGGGCCGCCGCCCGCGGCATCGGCTACACCGTCGACGTCACCTCCCAGCCCCGACCGATGATCACCCACGACCCGCTGGCCCGGGTGACCGTCCGCCCCGAGCGGTCGGGCACCGTCGATGTCCGCTTCGCCGGCCTCCAGGCCACCCTCGAGCTGGGCGAGGGCGACGCCCCCGATCTGCTCGAGGTCACGTTCGGCCGGCCGGCGGAGAAGGTCGTGGTCTACGAGGACGGCGAGGCCGCCGAGCGGCTGCGGGTGTGGGAGTTCATGGGCGTGCCGATCGAGGACAAGACATCATGACCACCTCCCCGTACGCACCCGAGCGGGTCGTCGAGAACCCCGACGACTGCCTCTGGTACCACACCACCGACCTGCCCGGCCGGGGCATCGTGGAGGGCCAGTGGGACCTGCGGGGGGGCGAGGACGACTACACCGGCCACGTCGACCTCGCCGGCAAGCGGGTGCTGGAGATGGGTACCGCCTCGGGCCACATGTGCCGCCACATGGAGTCGAAGGGCGCCGACGTGGTCGCCTACGACCTGTCCGAGAAGCAGCCGTGGGACGTGGTGCCGTTCGCCGTCATCGACGTCGACGCCATCATCGCCCAGCGCCAGGGCCTCATCCGCCGGCTCAACGACAGCTGGTGGTACGCCCACCGGGTCTTCAAGTCCAACGCCAAGGTCGTCTACGGCACCGTCTACGAGGTCCCGGCGTCGATCGGCCCGGTCGACGTGGCCCTGTACGGCGCCATTTTGCTGCACGTGCGCGACCCGTTCCTCGCCCTGTGGAACGGCCTGCGGCTGGTGAAGGAGACGGCGATCGTCACCGAGATCGTCAACAACCGCCACTCTCTGTCCGCCCCCGGCGGCGCCGCGGCTGACCCATCGGTTGGCCGTCCGTCGGTGGAGTTCCTCCCCGACTGGAAGATCGGCGCCCCCCTCGACACGTGGTGGTTCCTCACCGCCGAGGTGATCCAGGCCATGTTCGGCGTGCTCGGGTTCGCCGACACCACCGTCACCCGCCACACCCAGAAGGGCAGCTACGGCGAGCACGAGTTCTTCACCGTGGTCGGCCGCCGCACCTTCGGCACCGCCGTCGGCACCTGAGAGAAGAGATGATGGAACCGAACACGACGAAGGACCCGGTCGAGCAGCTCCGCGACGGATTGCGCAAGGTGGTGCCGGAGCCGGCCCGCCGCTACATCCGCCGGCTGGTGAACGGGTCGCCCCTGCCCCCCGAATCGGCGTCGCTGACCTTGACGCCCACCGACCCGGCCGTCCCCGGACCGGGGGCGCGCCGGTGCCGGGCATCTACGAGACGCTGTACGAGCAGCACGCCGAGCGCCACGACGACTACACCGTCGTCGGCGAGGGCATCGAGCGGTTCGGCCGGCTGGAGCTGGCCATCCTCCTCAAGGAGGGTTTGCAACCGACGCAGACGCTGGTCGACCTCGGCTGCGGCATCGGCCGGCTGGCGGCGCAGGTGGTGCCCTGGCTCGACGGCGGCCACTACATCGGCACCGACATCTCCCAGCAGATCCTCACCCGGGCCGCCCACCGGATCGCGGTGGTGGTGCCCAACCCGCCGTGCGAGGTGACCTGGATCAAGCAGTCCGACAACACGTTCCCCATCCCCGACGCCACCGTCGACATGGTCTGCGCCTTCTCCGTCTTCACCCACACCGAGCACGAGGACACCTACAACATCCTCAAGGACGCCCGCCGCATCACCCGTCTCGGGGGGACGTTCGTGTTGTCGTGCCTGCCGATGGACCTCGACGCGTCCCGGGTGATCTTCGTGAACTCGTCGAAGGTCGACTTCAACGCTCGCTGGTCCGACGTACGGAATGTGACCACGTCGGTCGATCTGATGGAGATGATCGCCTTGATGGCGGGCTGGAAAACGAAGGCCTGGTACCGGGGCGACAAGAAGCACTTCGAGGTCGACGGCGAGCTCAACAACTTCGGCCAATCAGTGATGGTGCTCGAAGCCCACTGACTGGGCCCACTGACGCGTTCGGCGTCGTAGGCTCTCCGAACCGACGAGCGGAGGACGGCGTGGAACGGCGAGTAGTCGAAGTGGAGCTTCCTGGCGGCGCAACCGCGCTCGTGCGCGCGACCGAGATCGACGATGAGGTCGAGGGTGCGGAGAAGGTCGGCTGGGGTGATCGGTTCGATTTCGACGATGTGGCGGCGACGCTCACGGGGGTCACCAAGGCCCTTCGTGGCGCCATCGACAAGGTGGCTCCGAGCAAGGTGACGGTGGAGCTGGGCATCGAGCTGGTCTTGAAGTCGGGCAAGCTCACCGGCCTCATCGTGGAGGGGCAGGGGACGGCGTCGCTCAACATCACCCTCGAATGGAGCCCCGAGGAGGCCGGTGGCAAGCGAGCCGGCGGCGGCTGACCCGGCACGGCTGCCCTTCGAGCCCGATCCGCTCATCGCCCTCCTCCGCCGGTGCGTGGTCCGCATCGACGGCGATGACGGACGGTTCCGGGGCACCGGGTTCTTCGTCGCTCCGGGGACGGTCGTCACCTGCGCTCATGTCGTCCATGGCCAGGAGGGGCTATCCGTGTGGTGGCAGGGGTCGTCGGCTGACGTTGTCGAGGTTCGGGCCGAGCCTTCGGTTGCGTCGGTCGCCGATCCGAGGACGTATCCCCTGCCCGACCTCGCCGTTCTCAGGTTGGCCGCCACCACTGGCTTCGACGACCATCCTTGCGTCCGGCTGGCGGCGATGCCCACGGACGCACCGGCACTCGGCGACCCCCTCTATTTCGCGGGCTACTCGGTGGAGCACGCGCCGGCCACCGCGTCCCTGACCGGGGACACGACTGAGCTGGGATCGCCGATCACCGAAGGGCCGGTCACGTTCCACAAGCTCAAGCGGAGCCAGGTGCTCTCGGGCTACAGCGGGTCGCCGTTGCTCGACCTCCGGACGAAGGCGGTGACGGGTGTGATCGAGAGCACCCGGGGCAAGCATGCGGAGCTCGGAGGGTTCGCGGTGGACGCCCCCAGCCTGGCTGCCGCCTTCCCGGACGTCGCGACGGCCAACGCGGCCTACCACCGCACCGACCCAGCGTGGGCGAACGCGGTGGCGGCCCAGGCGGTGCGGGCGGCCGAGCGGGCGGGCCAACGTCTCCGCCTTCCTCTCGACCCGCCGACCGTGGATCTCGAGTGGTCGGACGAATGCTCACCCGCCGACGCTCTGCGGGCCCGGTACACGGTGGTGCCCTACGTGGGTCGTGAGCGACTGCTCGCCGGCCTGACTGCGTGGTGTGAGGAGCCCGGCAACCTGGCGGTGTGGTTCGTCACCGGCGGTGGTGGCTTCGGGAAGACCCGGCTGGCGGTGGAGGCGTGCGTCGAGGCCGAGCACCGGGGGTGGATCGCCGGCCTGCTGGAGGCGGAGGCGGGTGAGACTGACACCGAGCGTCTCTCGGAGTGGCCCGGCCCCCTGCTGGTGGCGGTCGACTACGCCGAGACTCGCCCGGAGGTCATCCGCCGCCTCGTCACCCAGGCTCGGCGAGCGGGGCTCGACCGGCCCCTACGAGTCCTCGCCCTCGTACGAAAACGGGCGACCAGATCCGAGCTGGTGGCGATGTGCAATCCACTGGGGGAGGAGGGACTGGCCGGTGTGCTCCGCCAAGCGGCCCTGTCCCTGATCGAGGAAGACGAGGTCGATCGGCTGGCGCTGTTCGACCAAGGTGTCGAGGCGTTTGCCGATTTGCTCGGCCTGGCTCCTCGGGAGCGGACCCGGCCCCGGCTACGGGCGGCTCACTACGTCCGGCCGCTGTACGTGCTCGTCGCAGCTTTCCTGGTGGCATCCGATCCCGACATCGATGTCGACCTCCTCGATGAGCGTGACCTTCTCCGGCGCCTGCTCGACGAGCACGAGTCCCACTACTGGTCCCGCTGGGCGGCCCGGAAAGGCCTCGCCCTCGACCGGGCCGACCAACGGGTGGCTGTTGCGCTGGCAACGCTGCTGGGAGCGGCCAACGAGGATGAGGCACTGGCGGTGGCCGGCCTGGTCCCACACGTGGCCGAGAGCGCGGCCGAGCGGCTGGCGATCGCCCGCTGGCTGGCCGACCTCTACCCGCCGTCGCCCGGGTCGGCCGCCCTGGCCTTCGGCGCCCTCGAGCCCGACCGCCTCGGCGAGGTGCTCGTGGCCGACATCCTCCGTGAGCGCCCGGAACTGCTCCCCCAGGCGGTCGACAGTGCCACGGACAGCCAAGCGGCCCGGCTGTTCACCGTGGCGACACGCGTCGCGCTGGACGACGACTCTGTGCGCGGCGTCCTCCGGGAGGTTCTGGACATCCGCCTGGGCGACCAACTGGGCCGCGGCTTCGCCGACAGCCCGGGGCTCCTCGTTTCGGTGCTCTCCGCCATGGATGCCAGCCGCCCGACCGCCGGCGCCCTGGCCACGGCCGATCGGTTTCCCAGCGTCGTCGCGGTATGGATGCGCCCGATCGCGGCCGACGTCATCGAGATGGCCGCGGAGGGGCTTCGAGCCCGGGCTGCTGGTGGGGAGGACGTTGGCCCCGAACTGGCCCGCGTCCTCACCAACCTGGCTGTTCGCCTAGCCGAGGCGGGCCGGCGGGAGGAGGCACTAGAACCTGCCACCGAAGCGGTGAAGCTGCGCCGGGAGCAGGCCCGGGCCAACCCGGCCGCCTACGCCCCCAACTTGGCTATGGCGCTCAACAACCTGGCCATCCGCCTAGCCGAGGCGGGCCGGCGGGAGGAGGCACTAGAACCTGCCACCGAAGCGGTGAAGTTGCGCCGGGAGCAGGCCCGGGCCAACCCGGCCGCCTACGCCTCCGCCCTGGCCTCGGCGCTCAACACCCTGGCCAACCGCCTAGCCGAGGCGGGCCGGCGGGAGGAGGCGCTGGTCCCGGCCACGGAGGCGGTGGAGCTTTACCGGGAGCAGGCCCGGGCCGACCCGGCCGCCTACGCCCCAGACCTCGCCGCGGCGCTCAACAATCTGGCTATCCGCCTGTCCGTGGCCGGTCGGCGCGAGGCAGCGCTGGACCCGGCCACTGAGGCGGTGGAGCTGCGCCGGCAGCAGGCCCGGACCAACCCGGCTGCCTACGCCCCAAACCTGGCCTCGGCGCTCAATACCTTGGCCATTCGCCTGGCCGAGGCAGGCCGACGCGAGGAAGCGCTGGAACCTGCCACCGAAGCGGTGGAGCTTTATCGGGAGCAGGCCCGGGCCAACCCGGCCGCCTACGCCCCCAACCTGGCCTCGGCGCTCAACAACCTAGCCATCGACCTGGCCGAGGCAGGCCGACGCGAGGAAGCGCTGGAACCTGCCACCGAGGCGGTGGAGCTTTATCGGGAGCAGGCCCGGGCCAACCCGGCCGCCTACGCCCCCAACCTGGCCTCGGCGCTCAACACCCTGGCCAGCCGGCTGGCCGAGGCCGGCCGACGCAAGGAAGCGCTGGGCCCCGCCGGCGAGGCGGCGGAGCTGTACCGGGAGCAGGCCCGGGCCAACCCGGCTGCCTACACCCCAAGCCTGGCCACGGCGCTCAACAACCTGGCCATCCGGCTGGCCGAGGCCGGCCGACGCGAGGAAGCGCTGGGCCCCGCCGGCGAGGCAGTGGAGCTTTACCGGGAGCTGGCCCGGGCCAACCCGGCCGCCTACGCCCCCGGCCTAGCGATGGGGCTCAGCAACCTGGCCAACTGCCTGGCCGAGGCAGGCCGGGGCGAGGAGGCACTGGACCCGGCCAAGGAGGCGGCGGAGCTGTACCGGGAGCAGGCTCGGGTCAACCCGGCCGCCTACGCCCCTGACCTGGCCATGGCGCTCAACAACCTGGCCATCCGCCTGGTCGAGGCGGGCCGCCGCGAGGAGGCGCTCGGCGCCGCCACCGAGGCGGTGGAGCTGTACCGGGAGCAGGCCCGGGCCAACCCGGCGGCCTACGCCCCCGAGTTGGCCTCGGCGCTCAACACGCTGGCCAACAACCTGGTCGAGGCCGGCCGCCGCGAGGAAGCGCTCGGCCCGGCCGCTGAGGCGGCGGAGCTGTACCGGGAGCAGGCCCGGGCCAACCCGGCCGCCTATGCCCCTGACCTGGCCATGGCGCTCAACAACCTGGCTATCTCCCTGGCCGAGGCGGGCCGGCGCGAGGAGGCCGAGGACTCGTTCGCTGCCGCCCTGGCCGATCTCGACGGGAGCCCGCTTGGATTCGCCCTCGTCGCGTTTGCCCGGGCTCGATGGAGGGCTCGCGACGGATTTTCGGCCGACGCGGTGGCCGAAATCCTGCGCGCGGTCGTCGCCTTCGAGGAAGCCGGCGACTTGGGCAATCGGGGAGACGCCCGGTCCACGCTCCGCCAGTTTCGATCCAGTGACCCGTCAGTGTTCGACGCGGTGTGGCTGTCGGAGCAAGGCGAGCTCCCGGTTTGGCTCCGGCACCCGGACAGCGACGGCGGCGTCGTCGAATTGGTGCTCGGCTGGGTGCGCACACCCAACTGGGCTGAGTCCCGGGCGTACCTCGACGCGAATGCAGGCGGGTTGCTGACCGATGTCGCTGAGGCCGCGTTCGAGCACCTCATCGACCGCAACCCCTCCGTGCCGACCCTGTTCGAGCACCTGGATCTGCTCCGGACTGCCCGAGCCCACGAGATCGGCCCGGCCTACGCCGCTCACGCCGAGAGACGCGCTCGAGGAGCACGCGATCAAGCTTGTCAACGGCCTGGATCCGGACCAGTACCTGGGAGGACTCACAGGCCTTCGCCGAGGAACATCGCGACGACCTGTCGAGTGACAACGTCACCTCCGTGCTCGGCGGCGGCGGCGGCGGGGAATCCCGACGCGTCCGATCTTCGACTGCATCTCGGCCTGCTCGGCTTGCTCCGATCCGATGGTGTCGATGCCGCGTACGCCTTGCTCGCCGACCGCGCCGCCCGGCGGGCCGCCCTCCTCGTGGTCGGTCCCGATCCCGCGCCGTCCGAACGCCTCCTCGCCTTGGCTCGTCTCGACAGTGGTCTACACGCCGACGATCCCGAAGCCCACTTTCTCCTCGCCACCATCGCCCTTCGCCACGGCAGCCACGAGGAGGCCGCGGCCGCCCTTACCGGGTGCGCCGAACATGCCGCCCCCTACGAGAAGGCAGATTTTCGCCGCCGGCTCCTCCGCTTCGCGACCGACCATCCCGACCTCGGCCCGAGGATCGCCGAGCTCATACAGGTACTTTCATAGTTTGCCCTGGTCCTGAGTGGGCTTCGCCGTCCACGACGGTCGAGCACTGGGGCCAACCGGATGCTCGGCGGGAGTTCGGCTGCCGGTCGACGGCGGGCCATCGGGTGTTCAGGTTCGGTTTCTAGGTTCGCCGTCGACAGCGGCTGCCTTCCACGGCGAGGGCCCGAGCCCCGGGAGCGGACCATGACCGACATCACCGATCGCCTCGACCTGAGCCTGCCCGTGAACCGGCGGGGTTTCCTCCGGGGGGCGTTGGCCACCGGGGCGGGAGCGGCCTTGGCCGGCCCCTTCGCGGCCCTGGCCGCCCGCACCGCCGGGGCCGCCCCAGGCAATGGCAACGGTGGCGGCCGGCCGTCCGGCCTCGGCTATGGCCCCCTCCGCCCGGTGCCGGACGCGACCACCGGCCTGGAGCTGCTCCTGCTCCCTCGGGGCTTCGAGTACATGAGCTTCGGCTGGCGCAACGAGCTCATGTCCGACGGGATCCCCACGCCCAGCGCCCATGACGGAATGGCGGCCTTCCGGCGGGGCGACCGCGTCCACCTGGTCCGGAACCACGAGCGGGACGCGGGCCCGCCCTTCGCCGGCGCCGATCGGGTGTACGACCCGGCCGCTTCCGGCGGGACGACCAACCTCGTCTTCGACCCCGACCGGGCGACGATCATCGAGAGCTACGCCAGCCTGAGCGGCACGATCCGCAACTGCGCCGGCGGGCCGACGCCCCGGGGCACGTGGCTGACGTGCGAGGAGACGACCACGATCATCGGCGGCGTTCGCCACGGGTACGTGTTCGAGGTGCCGGCGGACGGGGCGTCGGACGCGGTGCCGCTGAAGGCCATGGGCCGGTTCTCCCACGAGGCGACCGCGACCGATCCCGCCACCGGGTTCGTCTACGAGACGGAGGACACGGGCAGCTCCGCCCTCTACCGGTTCCGTCCCGCCGACCCGGCTCACCTGGCCGCCGGTGGCGTGCTGGAGGCCATGAAGCTGGCCGGCACCACCGACACCCGGGAGTGGACTACGGGCACGTCTGCGGCGGTGGAGGGCTGGGTGACGGTGGACACGCCCGACTGGGCCCCGCCCACGCCGAGCCCCTGGAACCAGGTCCGGGTCAAGGGCGCGGCCCGCATCAGCCGGGGGGAGGGCGCCTGGTACGGCAACGGGGTCGTGTACGTGATCTCCACCGACGGCGCGCCCAGCCGCCAGGGCCAGGTCTTCGCCCTCGACCCCGCCGCGGGCACGTTCACCTGCGTGTTCGCGTCGCCGTCGGCGGGGGTGCTCAACGCTCCCGACAACGTGTGCGTCAGCCCCCGGGGCGGCCTGGTCCTGTGCGAGGACGGCAGCGGCCTGGAGTTCCTCCACGGGCTGTCCCCAGACGGGGAGATCTTCCCCTTCGCCCAGAACAACCTGGTGCTGCCCGACAGCTACCTCGCGACCAAGGGCTATGCGGGCGACTTCACCAGCTCGGAGTGGGCGGGGGCGTGCTTCGAGCCCAAGAACGGCAACTGGCTGTTCGCCAACCTCCAGAGCCCGGGCGTCACCTTCGCCATCACCGGCCCCTGGCGCCAGGGAGTGCTCTAGGACAGTCCCGGCACCCGGGCGTGGCGGGTGGCGTCGAGGACGTCGGACCACCGGCCGGCGGTGGCGGGATCGGGCGGGGGGAGGTCGTCGATCGCTCGGCGGCGGCGTTCCCACGCCTGGCGGTCGGTGAGGAGGGTGGCGAGCTCGGCCGCGAAGGACCTGGCGTCCTCGGCCACCACGATGGCGGGGACGACGTCGGCGGGGAGGTGGGCTGCGACTTCGGGCGTGGTGACGACGGGCACGCCGTCGGCGAGGGCGGCCATCGTCGCCAGGATGTCGGTGGCGGCCACCACCCGGGGCGGAGGGTCGTCGGCGGTGACGACGACCACGTAGGGGGGCGCCCCCTCGTCGTCCGCCACCCGCAGCCGGGCTTCGGGCGAGGCGCCGGCACGCACGAGGGGCATCACGTCGTCGGCCAACCACGTCCACGAGGGGCCGCCGGCGAGGACGTCCCGACGGGCGCCGAAGCCGGGGGAGGGGCGCCGCCGGGCCGGCCGTCGGGGTTCGAGTGTGCAAAAAGGCACACTATTTGTACCTTTTTGCACACTCGACTGGAGAATGAGCCGGTCGGCGTCCGCCGGCGGGACCTCGTCGGGGTCGGTCGCCCAGAACACGCAGCGGCGCTTGGGGCTGGCACGCCCGCACGACCGTCGACCACCGGTCCCACAGCCGACGGCCGGCGATGACGACCACGTCGAACGCCACCGGACCCGTCAGGGCGGCGTCGAGGTCGCGGACGATGTCGACGCCGACGTCGCCCAGCCGGTCGCGCACCGTCTCCGACAGCCGGCCGGCCGCGCCCAGCGTCACCGCGTACCCCGACGTCGAAGAAGCGATCTCCTCCAGCACCGCCACCAGCTCGCCGTTGACCCGCGAGTCGATCACCAGCGCCCGCAGCGGCAGGTGGCGGGCGGCCTCCGTGGCCCGCTCGACCGTGGGCATGGCCAGCGGGTCGGGCGGGGTGGCCGACGGCGGCGACGGGTACCCGCCCAGCTTGTCGCCCCACTTGGCCAGGAACGTGTCCCGGCTGCGGCGGGCGACGAAGGCCTTCACCCGCAGGTCGAGGCTGCCGACGTCGCCCCCGCCGTGGTGCATGAGCCGGGCCCGGGGTTGGTAGAGGATCGTCTGGCCCAGGGCGGCGATGTTGAGGCAGAGGTCGAGGTCCTCGTAGTAGCCGGGGAAGAAGTTCTCGTCGAAGCCGCCCACCGCGTCCCACGTCGAGCGGCGGACGAGGAGCGAGCAGGCCGAGCAGTAGTCGACCCGGCGGAGGTGCCGGTAGCGGGTGGTCGTGTCGCTCACCAGCCGGCCCACGTGCCAGATCGACCCGTCCCGCCAGAGGATCCCGCCCGCCTCCTGCAGCTTCCCGTAGGGGTCACGCACCCGGCTGCCGATGGCGCCCGCCTCCGGGTGGCGGTCGGCGGTGTCGACCAACGCGTCGAGCCACCCGTCCTCCACCTCGGTGTCGTCGTTGAGGAGGACGACGTACTCCCCCCGCGACGCCCGCACGCCCCGGTTGCAGCCGCCCCCGAAGCCGAGGTTCACCGACGAGCGGACCACCACCGCGCCCCGCACCCCGTGCTCGATCACGTCGCACACCTGGTCGTCGGCGCCGTTGAGGACGACGACCGTCTCGTAGTCGACCGCGGTGCGGTGGCGGGCGAGGGCGGCCAGTCCCCGGTGGACGAGCCGGGCGTGGCGGTAGGCCAGGATCACCACCGACACCCGGGGCCGGGCGCCGGGTGAAGGCAGCGTCACCAGGCCGACGTCGCCGGCGTTGGCCGAGCTGGGGACGGCCAGGGGTCAGGCTCCGGGCGTGGCCGGCGGCGTGCCCCGGCCGGCGAGGCGGGCCAGACGGCGGGCGACGCCTTTGGCCAGGCGGGCTGCGGGCCGGAACCGTTCCAGGGCCTTGGTGGTGCCGTCGACGATCTGGTAGCTGGCCCGGTTCAGGACGGCGTCGAGCTCGGTGGCGACCTGGTTCATCTCCACCCGGGCCACGGCCAGCTCGCCGGTGCGGCTGGCGAGGAGGGCGTGGGCCTCCAGCAGCGACGCCTGGAGGTGGTCGACCGAGCGCTGCAGGGCCTGGGCCTCCAGCCGGGTGTGGTGGGCCTGGACCTCGCGGTCGTCGGCCAGGGTGCGCATCTCCAGCGAGTAGGCGTCCTTCAGCTCCAGGTCCATGCGGGCGTGGGCCAGCTCGCCGTGGAGGTCGTCGAGCTCGGCCATGCGGGCCCGGAGGGCCTCTTCGAGCTCCCGCACCCGCTCGCCCCGGGCGTCGGCGTCGGACCGGGCCCGGGCCGCTTCCAGCTCGGCCCGGCGCAGGCGGTCCTGCAGCTCCTCGGCCAGCGACAGCCCGTCGGTGCCGGCGACCACCGCCACCGAGTCGTCGCTGGCCCGCCGGCCGACGAAGACGAGGGCGGCCACCTCGGCGTCGGGATCGTCGCCGAGGGCGGCCAGCAGCTCGGGCTTGAAGGCGTCGAGGTCGACGTCGACCCCGGCCTCGTCGAGCGGGCGGCGGACCTCGATGCGGTCGAGCACGACCAGGCCGGCGTCGGTGAAGAGGCGGTCGAGCGCGTCCCGGTCGAACACGGGGCCCTCGCCCGCGGCGGGGAAGCGTCCCTGGAGCAGGGCCAGCCGCATCGCCCCGTGGGTGACGTTGGCCGCGGTGACCACCACCCGTCCTCCGGCGGCCAGGCGGGCGGTGGCCTCGGCCAGCCCCTCGCCCGTCACCGACCCCCCGTGGACGATGACCGCGTCGAGCGCATCCCCCTCGTCGTCGAGACGGCAGCCGCGGTCGGCCAGGGCCGCGGTGAGGGCGGGCGTGGCCCCGAGGAGGACCACCCGGCTGCCGGGAGTGACGGCCAGCACGGCCAGGTCGGCGGCCTCGTCGGATGCGGTACGGGTCACCGGATCAACGTACTGCGGGGCGGGCCAGCAGCGAGCGGTAGACGTCGACCAGGCGGGCGGCGGTGGCGTCCCACGTGAGGTCGCGGCCGGCGGCGAGGGTGGCTCGGACCTGGGTCGCGGCCAGGGTCGGGTCCCACAGGAGGGCCTCGGACGCGTCGGCCAGGGCGCCGGGGGACCAGTCGGCGGCGGTCACGGGCAGGCGGGCGGCGAGATCGACGAGGGGACCCACCGGCACCATCACGGTCGGGGTGCCCAGGCGGGCGGCTTCGTAGGGGACGAGGCCGAAGCCCTCGGCCGACGTCGGGTAGAGGACGAGGGCGGCGTGGCGGAGGAGCCAGTTGCGTTCGGCGGCGGGCACGTTGGGGAGGCGGACGGTGCGGTCGGCGGCGGCCCCGGCCGCGGCGGGAGCGGCTGCCACCTCCGCCACCTGCGACGACCCGTGGAGGACGGACGGGCCGACGAGGACGAGGCCGACGTCGAGGCCTCGCCGGACGAGCTCGGCGTGGGCCCGGACGGCGAGGTCGCGGTTCTTGTGGGCGTAGTCGGCGCCGAGGACGAGGACGAACCGGGCCGTGCCGGCCGCGTTGACGGCGGGCGGCTCCGACTCGGGGGCGTCCCACTGGAGGTGGTCGGTGCCCAGGCCGACCACGAACAGGCGGTCGTTCTCCACCGCCAGCCGCTCCCGGCGGACCTGGCTGGCCACGTCGTCGGAGATGACGACCACCCCGTCGACCGCGCCCACCGTCTGGGCGATGGTGCGCCGGTGGGCCACCCAGTGCTCGCCCGACGGGTGGTACGACCCGACGGTGTAGGCGATGAGGTCGAGGATGGTGACGACGGTGCGGGCCGCCTCCCGCCGCCAGGCGCCGATGTCGAGGGGCCAGTCGGGTTGGAAGGGGCGGTGGACGATGTCGGCCGGGCCGAGGCCGGCCAGGTTGCCGCCGGTGTCCGACCGGGCGTCGACCTTGGGGCCGGCCAGCAGCTCACGGGCGGCGGCGGGGAGCACCGCGGGGAGGGCCATCGTCACCCGCTCGACGTCGTCCCGGCGGGCGAGGGCCTGCACCATGGCCACCGCCTGGACCTGGGTGCCCATCTCCCACGAGCCCAGCCACGACCCGTCGACCAGGATGCGCAGGCCCCGCGCCTGGGCCCGGGCGGTGGCGTGGACGATGGCCGACGGGCTCTCGGCGACGGGGTCGGCGTCGTCGAGGAGGGCGGCCACGAACGGGTGGCGCTCGACCAGCCAACGACGATCGGGAGCGGTGGAGGTGCCGGTGACCTGCGTCGATGGGTCGACGACATCGAGGAAGCCCCGGCGCCGTGCCGCGGAGGGAGAAGTCGGCGACCGCCTCCGCCGGCCCGGTGTCGACGAGCGGTCCCACCGCCGAGTAGGCGTGCCGGGAGAGGACCACCACCGGACCGGTGGCGAACGGCACCGGCGCCGGGTCCTGGCGGGGCCCGGTCTGGCGGAGGCGGCGGGTCACGAGGTCGTCGCCGAGGTCGATGTCGGCGAGGAAGCCGACGGTGGCGACCCGCCGGTCACATTCGAGGATGTCGAGGGCGGGCGTGAAGGGATCGTCGGGGAGGGTGACGGGGGCGAGCATGGCGATCACGTGGGCCGGCCACGCCTGGTTGACAGCCGCGGCGAGCGACGTGGCCGTGGCCGACGTGGCCCCGGCGGCTACGAGTGGAGCGAGAGCGTCGACGTCGGGGCCCGCGGCCACGACAGGGAGGTCGGGCGCGGTCCGGCCCAGGGCGACGACCGTCGGCAGCCACGCCCCCGGGTCGCCGTCGCAGAACAGCACGGCCACGGCCCTCGGGCCCGGCGTCGGCACGTCGGCGAGTCTACGGAGGCCGGACCCTTCCCGAACCGGTGAAACAAACCGCCCCGGCCGCCGTCCCCGGTTCGAGCCACTCCGCCAACCGGTGACACAAACAGCCCCGCCAGGGCCCTAAGCGTCCCCGGTTCGAGCCGCCGCGCCAACCGGTGACACAAACAGGCCCGCGAGGGCATGACCGTTTCCCAGTTCGGGTCGCCGCGTCCAACCGGTGACACAAACCTGTCGGCCCCAGCCGCCAGATCCGTCAGACCTCGTGGTCGGTGTTCCCTTTGCCAGCGTCGGAGCGAACAACCTGGCGGAGCGGGGTGTCGGTGCCGTTCACTCGGCGGAGTCGTCGACGTGACCATGCTTGCCGTCGGAGCGAAACTTGGCGGAGCGGGTGATCGGTGCCGTTCGTTGTCGCCTTGGCGCCGGCAGACGTACCTGTCAACGGCGGAGTCGTCGACGTGACCATGTTTGCCAGCGTCGGAGCGACAACTTGCCGGACGGGTCGTCGGTGCTCTTCGTTGTCGCTTAGACGCTGGCAAACGCAACTGTCGACTCGCCGGAGTGGCTTGATCTCGACGTGACCATGTTTGCCAGCGTCGGAGCCACAACTTGCGGGGTGGTGGTCGGGTGGTCGTTGTCGCTTCCACGCTGGCAAACGTCCTGCTCCGGACCGACCTCGACGCCGACTCCGTTGGCTGGGCAGAGCGGCCAGCCGGCCCGAGCCGGTTCTCGCCGTCGACCTCGCCCAGTTCGAGGCCCCTTTGCGGACTAGTGGCCCGACGGTTGCCCCAGCCGCCAGATCCCTCCCAGTTCGAGGCCTCTGGCGAACTGGTGGCACGAACGGTCGCCCCAGCCGCCAGATCCGTCCCAGTTCGAGGCCCCTGCTGAACTGGTGACACGAACCGCCCCAGCCGCCGGATCCGTCACCGGTCGTGGCCTCTGCCGAACTGGTGACAGACCGTCCCCCCGCCCGCCAGATCCGTGCCCGCACGTGTCCGCCGGTAGGGTGGCCGGCGATGACCGAGGGGGTGGACGCCCGGAGTGGCGTGCGACTGATCGGTGGCGAGGTCGACTACGCCGACGGCTCGGAGGACCCCGTCCTCGAGATCCTGGAGGAGGCCGACGACCGCAGCACCGCCTCCGACGAGCTCGCCCGTCACATCTCCGACTGGCCCACCCGCTACCACCTCTCCCGCCAGCGGGCGAACCTCCTCCGCCCCCTCAACCTCGGCCCCGGCGCCCGCGTGCTCGACGTCGGCGCCGGCACCGGGGCCATCGCCCGCCACGTGGCCGAGACGGGGGCCGACGTGGTCGCCCTCGAAGGCACCCTCCCCCGGGCCCGGGCCGCGGCCGCCCGATGCGACGGCCTGGCCAACGTCGAGGTCGTGTGCGGTCCCGTCGACGCCTTCGACGACGCCGACGGCTTCGACGTCGTCCTGTGCATCGGCGTCCTCGAGTACGCGGGCGAGTCCCTCCTCTCCAAGCTCCGGTCCCTCACCCGGCCCGACGGCGTGGTCGTGGTGGCCATCGAGAACCAGCTCGGCCTCAAGTACCTCCTCGGCTACGGCGAGGACCACCTGGGCGAGCCGTGGGCGGGCGTGGAGGGCTACCGCACCCCGTCCCCGTCCCCGTCCCCGTCCCAAGGCACGAGCCCCCGGACTTGGTCCCGCCGCCGCCTGGGCGGGCTCCTGGCCCAGGCCGGGTTCCCCTCCCAACGGTGGCTCTTCCCGTTCCCCGACTACAAGCTCCCGGCGGTGGTGGTCGACGAGGCCGCCTACGCCGAGGTCGACGCCCCCGACTTCGTCGACCAGATCGTGCGCTGGCCGTGCAGCCCGTTGGCGTCGGAGCCGGCCCGGGTGTGCGACGACCGCCTGGCCCACCGGGTCTTCCTGGAAGCCGGCCTCGGTCCCGACGTGGCCAACTCCTTCCTCGTCGTCGCCGGCCACGACGCGGGCGCCATCACTCGTCGACTCGACCCCGACGTGGCCGCCTGGTTCTTCGGCAGCCGACCGCCTGCGCCTGTGGCTCGGGTCGAAGACGTTCCCCGCCGCGGGCGACGTCACCGCCCGACCCATCGTCCCCACCGACCGGCTCCTCCAGCGGGGATGGCTCAGCCAGCACCGCGAGGCCCGCCAGCCCCGCATCCTGGGCCGCACCGTCGAGCAGGACGCCCTGGCCGCCCTCGAAAAGGGCCCGGCGGCCGTCGCCGAGGTCCTCCAGGCCTGGCGCAACCACCTCCGCACCCACGAGACCGAAGTCGCTCCCGACGACCCCCCTGCCCACCCCTTCGCCGGCCCACAGACCCGCCGCCTCCTCCCCGACGACCACCTCGACGTCGACCTGGGCAACTTCGTGGCCGGCACGCCCGGCACCCTCACCTACGTCGACCGCGAATGGCACGTCGACGGCGGTGTCGACGCCGACCTCGTCGTCCTCCGGGCCCTGTGGAGCTTCGCCTTCAACGTCGTCGCCCGGGGGGTCCGCCACCCGTGGCCCCTCTCCACCACCGTCGACGAGCTGGCCCAGACCCTCGCCCGCCTGTGCGGCACCGCCGCCGGCGGCGACGCCATCGACCGGTGGCGCCACGCCGAGTCCGAGCTCCAGGCCAAGGTCCGGGGCATCGACCCCGCCGTCACCCAGCCAGGAGCTCGAACGGGTCGGCGCCGTCTCCCAGGTTTCCCCCGGCAGCAGCCGCTACCTACCGTTCACGGCCCTCCGCCACACCCTGGCCCGCACCTACGAGCACCTGGGCGACACGTGCCGCCAGCTCGAGCAGGCCCTCCAGGCCCAGGTCGCCCTCGGCCACTCGGTGGAAGGACTCCAGGCCCGCTACGACCAGCTCGGCCGCGACGGCGCCGCCCTGAGAGTCGCCCTGGCCCACGAGCAGGCCGTCGCCGCCGACCTCAACCGCCGCCTCCAGGCCGCCGACGAGCGCCAGCAGGCCTTCGAGCGCCGGCCCATGGTCCGCCTCTACCGCCGCCTCCGCCGCCTCGTCGGCTAGACGCCCTCTCGACTAGACACAGGTCCACATGTCCAAGACAGTCAAGATCTACGGCCGCCCGTTCACCATCTCCGGCGGGGAGGGGGACGACTACTACCGGCACATCCCCGACGGGGCCGACATCACCGACTCGGTGATGGCCGCCATCAAGCCCAACATCAAGCCCGACGCGGTCTGCCTCGACGTGGGCGCCAACATCGGCCTCTACGCCCTTGGGCTGTCACGCCTCGCCCCCAAGGGCAAGGTCTACGCCTTCGAGCCGTCGCCCAGCGCCTACGGCCACCTCCAGTCCAACCTGGAGGTCAACGGGGCCACCAACGTCGAGGCCTGCAACCTGGCCGTGAGCGACACCACCGGCACGGTGCACTTCCACGACTTCTCGTTCTTCAGCGCGGGCAGCTTCTCGTCCGACGAGGGGTCGCTGCTCTCCTCCGAGTCCTACGGGTCGCAGTCGTTCGAGGCCGCCACCACGACCCTCGACGAGTTCGTGGCCGACCACCACATCGACCGGGTCGACTTCATCAAGGTCGACGTGGAGGGCGCCGAGCTGTCGGTGCTGGCCGGAGCGGAGAAGACGCTGGCCACCTACCGGCCGGCCACCGTCCTCGAGTTCAACACGTTCGGGTTCACCATCCACCAGAGCGTGCTGCCCCAGGTGGCCCTGGCCCGGATCAAGGAGATCTTCCCCCACGTCTTCGTGATGGACCGGGTCGACGGGGCCCTCTGCCGGCTGGAGACGCCCCACGAGATCTACGAGTTCCTCTACGACAACGGCATCCACGGGCCGGCCGACAACATGCTGTGCACGTTCGACGACCTGCCCGTCACCCGCCGCTACTCCCACATCTGGACCACCAACGCCCCCTACCGGGGGGCGGCGGCGATGGCCGAGGCCGAGGCCATGCGCCACACCGTCTCGTGGCGGCTCACCGCTCCCCTTCGCCAGGCCCGTACCCGCCTCGACCCCGTCATCACCAAGGCCCAGGCCCTGAAGCGGGTCCTGAAGGGCTGAGGCGGGCGGGTGGCCGACAACATGGACCGGCTGGAGGCGATCGTGGCCCGGCTGCCCGGAAGCGGAGCGGGTCGACATCGCCGAGTGGGGCGACCATCCCACCTTCCGGGTCAACGGCAAGAACTTCGTCTTCTGCGACCAGGAGGCCCGCCACCTCAGCCTCAAGCTCCCCAAGGAGGAGGCGGCGGCCGTCACCGCCACCGATCCCGACGTCCACCCCGCCGGCTACGGCCTCGGCCGCCACGGATGGGTCGCCCTCGACCTCGCCCCCGATCCCGACGAGGATCGGTGGCGGCAGGTCGAGGAGTGGGTCCGCAGCTCCTACGTCCTGGTGGCGCCCAAACGCCTGGCCAAGGTGGTCATCGAGGAGGACGATCGCAACCGTTGACGGCCGAAAGGTCGGTCTAACGTGTCCCCCGCCTTCCTCACCCAGGGCATGCTCCAGTAGATCACCATTGCCGCGTTTCGACGCCTGGGTGGCGGCTCAGTTGTGGATGGCGAGGGGGCCGGCGGGGTCGAGGAGGGTTCGGAGCGACGCGAAGGGGATGCTCACGTGGGGCCTCCCCATCGCGTACGGGGCCACCTGGTATTCGGCGAAGGTGACGACCAGGTCCTGGTCGGTGACGGTCCAGCCGGCGAAGTTCTCGGCCGTGGGCTCGGTGCCGGGCGCCACGAAGTCCTGGAGCTCGTCGAAGCCGGGCTGGGCCGCCAGCAGCTGGCGGGACAGCTCCGACAGCTTGGCCAGGTAG
This sequence comes from uncultured Acidimicrobiia bacterium, assembly GCA_963829165.1. Classification (GTDB taxonomy): domain Bacteria; phylum Actinomycetota; class Acidimicrobiia; order Acidimicrobiales; family AC-14; genus JAXDMK01. The sequence goes on from CAWHIC010000010.1 coordinate 213,884, forward strand.
GGCGAGCCGGGGGTGAAGAGGTCGGCCAGGGCCAGCCGCCGGCCGGTGCGCAGGTCGTAGGTGAAGGTGAGCAGGACCGCCCCCGGATGGGCGGCGCCGGCGTAGAACCGGCTGACCCGGACGGCGAGGCTGGCCAGGCCCTCGTCGAGGCGCGCCACCTCGTAGGAGCCCTCGAGGCCGCTCTTCTGGTCGGCGACGGCCGGCGGCGGGCCACCCATCTCGCTCACCCCGGACAGGAACTCGTCGACGGTCACCGCCACCGCGGCCCGGATGTCGTCGTTGATCGAGGCCTCGACGGCGGGGTCGGCGAGGCCCTGCAGCTTCGGGAAGGTCAAGAGGTACGTGTAGCGCTCGGCCTCGCTCGCGCCCTGGAGGACGTCGTCGACCACCGTCGGTCGGGCCGCGGGCGGGGTCGTGGTGACGGCGGACGTGGCGGGCGCGGGCCCGACCGTCGTGGCCGGTGCCGACGTGGACGAGGTGCGGGGCACGGACGTGTCAACGGCGGTGGGGGAGTCGCCGCCGCCACAGCCGCTGAGGAGCAGCGCCAGCGCCAGACCCACCGCGACCGCGACCGCCGCCGTCCGTCGGCCGATCATGCCTCTCCCTCGGGGACCTTGCGGGCCCGACTGGGAGCCACCCGAGGCGGCTCGCCCGGCATCTTGGGGTAGACGGGCGGCCACGGGGCGTCGAGCAGGCCCGCGGCCCGGTCTCGTTCGTGGAGGGCAAGAATCGGCTCCAACGACTGCGGATCGGCGGCCATCGCGCGCCCACGGGTCCCCCGCCTCCTCCACCCGATGGGGGACGGTTGCGACGGTGAGGGCGTCGGGCTCGACCTCCGCCAACTCGTCCCATCGGAACGGGGTCGACACCTGGGCGCCGGGCCGCGCCCGCACCGACCACGCCCCGAAGATCGTCTTGTGGGGGGCGTTCTGGTTGAAGTCGACGAAGACCCGGGTGCCCCGCTCCTCCTTCCACCAGGCGGCGGTGACCAGATCGGGCCGCCGCCGCTCGAGCTCCCGGGCCACCGCCACCGCCGCCGACCGCACCTCGTACGACGTCCACCGCGGTTGCAGCCGGACGTAGACGTGGATGCCCCGGTTGCCGGTGGTCTTGGGCATCGCCACCACCCCGAGTTCGTCGAGAAGGGCGTGGACCTCCCTCGCTGCCTCCCTCAACATGGGGAAGTCGACCCCCGGGCTCGGGTCGAGGTCGATGCGCAACTCGTCGGCGTGGAGGGGGTCGGCCGCCTGCGACGGCCACACGTGGAAGCCCAGGCAGCCGTAGTTGACCGCCCACAACACGTGGGCCAGGTCGGCGGTGACCAGGGCCTGCGACGTGGTGCCGTTGGGCGTGCTGACGATGGTGGTCTCCAGCCAGTCGGGCCTCCCCTCGGGCACCCTCTTCTGGAAGAACGACGAGCCGCCGGCCCCGTTGGGGAAGCGTTGGAGCAGCACCGGCCGCCCGCCCATGGCCGCCATGAGCGGCCCCTCCACCGCCTGGTAGTAGCGCACTAGGTCGAGCTTGGTGTCGCCCCGCTCGGCGAAGAACACCTTGTCGGGGTGGGTGATGACGATCTCCCGCCCCGCCGCCTCGATGACCACCCCGTCCTCGGCCACGAAACCGACGCTAGCGGGAGCCCGTCACCGGATCTCGACCATCCAGTGTGCAGAAATGTACATATTTCGTACTTTCTTGCACACTCGACGTGGTTTTCGACCCTCCTGGCCAAGCCCCGACGGCGTCAGCCGATCTCGACCAGGCGGGCCTTGACCTTGCGGGCGACGTCGTTCCAGGTCCACTTGGCCGCCACCTCGGCCGCCGCGGCCAGGCCCTTGAGGCGGGCCGCCTCGGGGTTGTCGGCCACCTGGCGCATCAGCGAGCGGAGCTGCTCGACGTCGGGATCGGCCCAGTCGAAGCCCTCGTAGTAGGGGCAGCGGGCCTCGGCCGGCACCAGTCGCAGCGGCTCCAGCGGGTACCCCACGCCTTCGTGGAGGAAGTCGGCGGGGCCGCTCCACCGGGTGGCGATGGTAGGCAAGCCGCAGGCCATCGCCTCCAGCACCGGCATGCCCCAGCCCTCGCCCCGGGAGGGGAGCACGAAGGCGTCGGCCGAGCGGTACAGCGAGCCCATCTGGTGGGCGGTGAACTTGGGGTTGAGCATGACCACAATGGGGGCGCCGGGGGGCAGGTCGAGGTCGGCGATCTGCTGGTGCACGTCGACCTGGGGATCGCGGTTGAAGACCGAGAGCAAAAGGAGCACGTCCTCCGAGTCCTTGAACTCCTCGGCGAAGGCCCGCAGCAGCACCTCGGGCGCCTTGCGCTCGCCCCACTCGAACACCGACAGGAACGTGAACCGGGTCGACGGGCGGTAGCCGGTGATCTCGGGGTGGAAGTAGTCGACGTCGACGCCCAGGGGCATGACCTGGATGGGAACCGTCACCCCCGAGTTGCGGAACGTGTCGACGTTGAACGACGCCGGCACCCACACCTCGTCCATCGAGTTGCACCCCGCCACCCACGTCGGCGGCAGGCCGGTGACCTCCAACATCGTCCAGCCCACGGTGTGCTTGCCCGCCACCGGGAAGAAGGCGTCGGCCTGGCACAGGGCCACCTGGGTGACGTCGGGGCGGATGGCCCGCTTCATGATGTCGTCGAGGAGGAAGTCGTCGGTGGGGTCGTCCTCCTGGTTGTAGGCGTTCTTGTAGGCGACCTTCACGCCGGCGAAGTGCAGGGCCTTCATGATGTGCCGGCTCTGGACGCCGTAGCCCATGGGCTGGTGGACGACCGAATGCCACGCCATTTCGAGGTCGTAGCGGTCGTGTTCGAGGTACTGGGCCCACTTGCGGGTGAAGACCTTTCGCGACTTGCCGTAGACCGACCAGAAGTCGACCTTGTTCTCCTTGGTCGACGTGCTCTGGTGGTGGACGCTCGTGACGGAGCCCTCGCAGACGACGTCCCAGCCCGCCCGCAAGGCCCGCAGGCAGAAGTCGGAGTCGTCGAAGTAGGCGAACAGGTCCTCGTCGAGGGGGCCGATGGCGTCGAGGCAGTCCCGGCGGATGTACACCTGGGCGAACACGACCGACTCCACCGACCGGGTGGTGTTGCACTGGTTGACGTCGAGCTCGAAGCCGCCCATCTGCTGGCCCATGAGGGTGAGGGGCATCATCAGGGCGCCCAGGTGCAGGATCGTTCCCTGGGCGTCGACCAGGCGGGCGCCGACCACGCCCCGAAGAGGCCGGACGTCGGCGTAGGCCGAGTCCTGGAGCTTGGTCAGCCAGTGGCGGTCGGTGATGATGACGTCGTTGTTCATGAGGACGACGTCCTCGCCCGGCAGGCAGGCGGTGATGCCGATGTTGCAACCCTTGGTGAAGCCCAGGTTGCGGCTGTTGCGGACCAGGGTGATCCACGGGAGCGTGCTCAACCACTCGGGCGTGCCGTCGACGCTGCCGTTGTCGACCACGATCAGCCGCCAGTCGGGGTGGTCGGTCATCTCCTGGAGGGCGGTCAGGCACCGCTTGGAGAACTCGATCGCGTTCCACGTGAGGATGACGACGGCGACGGGCCGCGACGGCTGGGGTTGCGTCTGCGGGTCAGTCATCGTCGGCGGACTTCTTGGCCGCGTCCCGCAGGAGCCGGTTGAGCTCCTCCACCTCGTTGCGCAGGCGCTCGTTCTGCAGGCGCAGCTTCTCCACCAGGTCGAGGAGGGCGTGGTTGAAGCGGCTCTGCTGGTCCCAGGGGGGTGTGGTGTACCACCGCATGCCGCGGCGCATGGCCTTCTTCCCGAAGCGGATGACCTCGCCCACCACCGGCCGGTCCGACCCGGACAGGAACTCGACCTGGATGGTGGCCGGCTCCCGCAGGTTGGCGATGCCCAACTCGTCGTCGCCCTCGGTGTGGACGAAGATCGGCCCCCCCGCGCTCACGCCCCCCGGCTGACGGGCGGCCCGCACCAGGGCCGTCTCCACCCTCGTCATCATCGTCGGGACGGACGCGCCGGTCATCGAGGCAGTGTGCTCCGGGCGATTAGTTCGCGCAATTACACGTGTGAGGGGGTCAGTGCGCGGACTGTTCGGCGGGAGCGGCCGTGGCGGTCGTCACACCGGCTTTCCACTCGGTGGTCACGTGGACCATGCCGCCCTCGATGGGGAGGGACGGGTTGTCGAAGACGGAGAACCAGTGGCGGCGCTCGTGGCAGTCGTAGATCTTGGTCGCGGCCTCGTCGTGGAGGACGGCGGTGATCACGTAGTGACCCCGCAAAAGCGGGAGGTAGGGCACCTTGAAGTCGACCGTGCCGACGCCGGTGGGCAGGTCGACGCCGGCCTGGCCCGAGTTCTGGCCGAAGACGTAGGCCAGGTTCTCGCCCCGCATGACGGCGAGGCCGCAGATGGTGTTGGCCAGCCCGGTAGGTATGTCATACGAGACCCGGATGGTGAGGGGGTCGCCGGTGCGGAAGGTGCCGGTGTGGGCGCCGTCGCCGTCGAGGACCCCGATCTCGGTGATCTGGGCCGGCCCCGCCCCGTAGCGGCGGCCGTGCGAACCGGCGCCGGCCTGCTCGTTCTCCGCCGTCTCGTGGTGGACCTCGGCCAGGTAGTCGGCCACCACGTCGGCCGACTTGCCGACCTCCCGCACCGTCCCGTGGTCGAGCCACACCGCCCGGGAGCACAGGGTGCGGACCGTCGGCAGGCTGTGGGACACGAGCACGATGGTGCGCCCCTCGGCCCGCAGCTCGGAGATGCGCTCCCAGCACTTCATCTGGAAACCCTCGTCGCCCACCGCCAGCACCTCGTCGACGATGAGGATCTCGGGGTCGACGCTGATGGCCACCGCGAACGCGAGCCGGGCGTACATGCCGCTGGAGTAGTTCTTGACCGGGATGTCCATGAACGACTCGATGCCGGCGAAGTCGACGATGCTGTCGTACCGCCTCTCGACCTCCTTCTTGGTCTGGCTGAGGAGCGACCCGGCCAGAAAGACGTTCTCCTTGCCCGTCAGCTCGGGGTGGAAGCCGGTGCCGAGCTCGAGGAGGGGCGAGATGCGGCCCTTCACCGTGAGGCTGCCCTTGTTGGGGGTGAGCACCAGGGCCAGGGTCTTGAGGAGGGTCGACTTGCCCGACCCGTTGGGGCCGATGATGCCGATGGTGGTGCCCGCCTCCACCTCCAGGTCGATGCCCTTGAGGGCCCAGAAGTCCTCGTAGCGGTGGGCCCGGGAGAGGACCTTCTCCTTCAGCGTGTGGGCCCGCTGGTGGTAGATGCGGTAGCTCTTCCAGACGCCGTCGCAGCTGATCGCGATATCAGCCATGCACGCGCTACACGATCTCCGCGAACTGCCGCTGCCAGTGGCCGAAGACCTTGGTCCCGACGGCCAGGCACACGAGGGCGACCACGGCGTCGTAGGCCAGCAGCTTGAGGTCGGGGCCGCGGTTGAGGAGCACCACGTTCCGGAAGGACACCACGATGCCGGTCATGGGGTTGGCCTGGAGCAGGTTGTAGATGGCGGGACGGTCGCTCATCAGGCTCAGGGAGTAGATGATCGGCGTCCCCCAGAACCACAGCTGCAGGAAGACCCCGATGAAGTGGGCCACGTCCCGGAGGAAGACGGTGAGGGCGGACAGGAGCAGGGCCAGCCCGAAGGACAGGACGGTGACGATGAGCAGGATCACCGGCAGCCAGATGATGTGCCAGTCGGGGACCCCGGCGAAGACGAGCGTGGCCACCATCAGCACCGCCAGCTCGAACCCGAAGGTGACCACCGACGAGAGCACCGTGCTCAGGGGCAGGATGGCCCGGGGGAAGTAGACCTTCCCCAGCAGGTAGCCGGACCCGATGACGCTGCCGGTGGAGCCGCCCACGGCGGTGGCGAACAGGTTCCAGATGACGAGGCCGCCGAAGAAGTAGAGGGCGAAGGGGACGACGGTGCCGTCGGCGCGGGTGGCGTCCTGGATGTCGCGGGCCCGGAAGATGAAGGTGAAGATGAACCAGTAGAGGCCGACGTACAGCAGGGGCGTGGTGAGCGACCAGAGCATCCCCAGGAAGGTCCCCCGGTGGCGGACCTTGAGGTCGCGGCGGACGAGGTTGGCGGTGAGCTCGCGAGCGCGGAAGAGCTCCTCGACGCCTGCGATGGTCACGTTCGGACGGTACTACGGCCCCGAATCGCCCCCACCGGCACTCCCAGTCCGGTGATCGGGCTGGCCCAATTGGGGTTCGGGCGACGATCCCGGCTCGCGCACCTCGGCCACCGCCGCCCACAGGTCGGTGGCCGACGGGGGTCCCACGAACGAGGCCCGGACCACCCCCTCGGCGTCGGCCACCACGATGGTGGGGACGGCCTCGATGCCGTAGCGCTGGTGGAGGTCGCCCTGGGCCCCGACCTCGACGTCGTGGATGACGACGTCGGCGCTGGCCAGCACCGCTGCCTTCTGGAGGACGGTGGCGCAGGAATCGCACGTGGCCGACGAGAACACCGCCACCAACCAGGGCGCGTCGGGCCGGTCGAAGTCGGCCCGGTCGAGCTGGCGGGGCACCGGCCACTCCCCCTGGGTGGGTGGGTCGGGCCGCCGGCGCTCGACCACGAGGGCGAGGATCACGGCCGCCGCCACCACCACCGCCACCACGACGATCCGCTCCATTCCGGCCAGTATCGACCACCCACCGCCCGTGTGAGGCCAGCCGTCGGCGAACCTGGCGACGGATCTGGTGGCCACGACGACCGGATCCGTCACCGGTTGGGTTGGCGGGCGGGTCGGTAGCTGTGCACGGACCCTATTGACGACGGCCCGACGGACAGTGGACCATCGCGACGCTCGATCCGGGCGGCGGCCGTGTCGGAGGGGGGGACTGGGGCCCCCCTTCCGTCACAAATCGTCGGGCCGGGTCAGTCGCGCAGGGTGATGCCGGGCGTGATCGCCATGCCCAGGGCGCCCCCCTGGGCCAGCAGCAGGCGCTCGGCCACCACCGGGTGGGTGGCGGTGACCAGCAGCGACAGCGCCGGGGCGGGGACCGTCACGTGCTCGGCCATGCGCACGACCGTCCGTCCCCCCGGCGGGAGGTCGATGTCCTGCAGACCGGTGACGTCCCGAAGCACGCCGTCGGCCAACGCCGCCACCGACACCTCGACCGCGTCCGGCCCCGGGTTGTAGACGGCCAGGAACTCGTCGATCTCGGCGTCGACCTGGCCGGCCGCGAACACCCATCTCCGGGCCGTGGACCGGGCGCCGGGCGACGACCCCACCCCGTAGCGGCCGGCCGCCCCCGCCGCGTCGACGCTCCGCTCGACCACCACCGCCACCCCGTTGGTGCTGCGCAGGGTCACCGCGTGGCCGACGCCCTTGGGTACCCGGCTCTCGTCGTTGGCCACCACGCTCACCCTCGACTCCCGGGGGACGGTGATGCGCAGGGGCTCGGCCTCGCCGTCGTCGAGGGCGAAGTCCACCTCCACCTGGGCCTCGGCCAGCTGGGGGTTGTAGACCTGGAAGCGCTCGGCCAGACCGTCGGCGGCGAACCCGTCGGCGAAGTACCAGAGCGGTTCGGGGGCCGGGATGCCCAGTGTCACCGAGGCGCCCTTGCGGCCGACGCTGCCGTCGAAGACCTGGAGCCGGGCCACCACCAGTCGTCCGGTGCGGGCCGAGACGCGGGCCGCCACCGCCTCCCTCCGCTGCACGTAGTCGCCCACGTTGATGGCGGCGGCTCCCCGTCCCTGCACCGAGAGCCCGGTGAGGGCCTGGGGCGTCACCTGGCCCTCCTCGGTGGTGAAGGCGAGGTCGACGACCGCGTCCTCGGGGAAGGGGTTGAACACGAGGAGGACCTCGGTGGCGTCGCGGGTGGTGACGCCCTCGGCGAAGTACCAGGTGGGCGACGCAGTCGAGGCGCAGGGCGTGACGCTGGTGCCGAGGGGTCCGGTGGTGGACAGCTCCACGACCGCCGCCCCGCCGTCGAGCTCGACCACGGCCGAGAGGTAGTCGCTCTGGACGAGGTCGGCCAGATGGACGGACGCCCGCCCGTTGGCGGCCACGTCGACCGCGGTCTGGGCGGCGGCGCCGGCGACGGGGATCACGGTGATGTCGGCCCGCAGCTGGCGGGTGCCGGCGTTGGCGATCACCACGGTGCCGTCGGCCACCGCATCAGGCGCCCCGGTGGCGCCGGCGCAGTACCAGGCCGAAGAGCGGGCCGATGCGGGCGCGGCCGCGGGGCCGGCCAGGGCGACGGCGGCGTCGGGGTCGTCGGGAACCGAGTCGGACGAGGATCGGGCCCACCGGTCGATGGCCCCCCCGCCGACGAGCAGCAGGAGGATGACGACGATGGCCGGGATGCGCCGGCCACTCATCGGGCCACCACCTGCGGCGGTCGGCTGGCGGCGACCGATGCGCCCGTCTTTGGCGCGATTTGGTCGGGTGGCGACCCGGGCGCGCCAACGTCGACGTGCGGCCGGTGGTCACTGGTCACTGGTCGTCGGGGGAGGTTCGGGCCGGGGGCTCGGGACGGGTGACCACCAGGTAGCGGATGAGCCCGATCCACAGGGCCAGCTGCAGCAGGACCAGGGCGTAGCGGAGGATCGGCGTCTTGTAGCGCAAGGTGCCGCTTCCCGAGCGCTCGACGTCGAAGGCATTGGCCACCCCGTAGGCCCGGGCGCGGGGGACGCCCTGTCCATCGACCTCGAGCGACCACCGCGGCGACGGGCTCTCGGCCAGGAGAGCGGTGCCGGTGGCGGGCACGTCGCCCTCGAACTTCACCGGGCCGCCCTCGCCCAGGATGGCCGTGCCGCCGGCCAGGTCGGCACCGGCGCCCAAGGGGGCGGGGAGTCCGCCGGCGAGAGCGTCGGGGACGAGGGCCCGCCCCGGACCCCAGGCGGTGTTCTCGTAGACGGCGAGGGTGGCGTCGGCCGGGAGGAGGCGGAGGTCGAGTTGGGAACCAAGCGCCCGGGTGAGGGCGGGTGGGATGCCGGGCGTGGGCGCGATCGAGTCCCGGGGTGAGGTCTGGGTCGGCACCACGATGTAGCGAACGGCCATCGGGGCCAGCAGCCGGCCCAGGCGGGCGGTGCCGCCGTCCTGGGCGACTCGGAGGACGTCGGCGATCGTCTTGGTGGCAGCCGACGGCCGTCCCGGCAGGAGATCGGTGCCATCGGGGGCGCCGTTGCGGGACGTGGCATAGCCCACACCCTCCTGGAACCGCCAGCTGTCGAGGGGCAGCACCGCCGGGTCGCCCAGCCACAGCACCCGGAAGGCCCCCGCCTCGATCTCCGGCTCCATCCACGCCACCGAGCGGGCCAGGTCGGTGGAGGGCATGTTCCACCGGCCGTCGGTGGCACCGCCGATCACGGGCAGGGCGATGGCGGCGATCACCGCGCCCGCGCCCAGGGAGAGAGCCTGGCGCCAGCCGAAGCGCTCCGAGCGGAGGTCCATCTCGAAGGCGACGGCCCCCAGGGCGACACAGCCGGCCAGGGCGGCGGCGGCGAAGGCGAGGACGACGTCGGGGGACTGGAACTGCAGCGGGATCCAGCCCTGGCCGCCGGCCCACGCCACGCCGATGCAGGTCAGGGCGGTTATCCACAGGCGGATGGCCCAGTCGAGGCGCCAGTCGCGGCCCAAGACGAGGGGGACGGCGGCCACCACCAGCAGGGCCCAGCCGAGGGGCGCGGCCCCCATGGGCCCGATCTGGAAGCGCAGCAGCTGGCCCAGCCCCGGCTGCACCGCCGGCAGGCGGGACACGCCGGTGACCGTCGACCAACCCCCGGGCAGGAGCAGCTCGACCGACCATGGCACCAGTAGGACCACCGCCACCAGCACCGCCCCCAACGCCCCGACGAAGGAGGTGGAGGTCGACGTGGGTTGGCCCGCCACCAGCGACCCGAGCACCAGGCCGAGGGCGGCCACCAACATGGCCAGGGCGATGGACGGGACGAACGCGGTCACCACCGCCAGTCCCAGACCGACGACGAGGATGTCGCGGAGGTCGGGCGGGCTCTCGTCGTCCCCCCGGAAGGGGGCCAGGCCGGTGAGGCGGAGCAGCGATCCGAGCAGCCAGGGGGCGGCGGCGTAGGCCAGCAGTCCCCCCCACTGGCCCCGGGCCAACGAGTTGTAGGGCAGGGCGACGGTGGCGTAGGCGATCACGCCCACCAGCCGGGCCAGGGCCGAGCCCAGGTGACGGCTGGCCCGCCACGCGCCCACCGCGGCGATGGGCCACGCCCCCAGCACCAGCAGCTTCTGGAGCAGCCCGACGCCCCCCAGGAGCACGGTGCCGAGGAAGCCGAGGATGCCGAACATCGGCGGCGCGGACGACGACGAGCCGAGCCCGGTGGTGCGCCAGCCGTCGACGAAGTGGGTGAGGAGGGTGGACGGCCGGGGGAAGGGGGCGAACTGGCCCACCGCGGGCAGCCGTCCCGAGAACAGCCCCCGGCTGCCGATGAGGAAGGCCAGCACCACCAGGCCCAGCAGGGCGGCCGCGGCCCGGGCCGGACCCTGCCACACCGACTCGACCAGGTCGTGGCCGGCCGTGACCAGGGCCCGGGCCCGTTCCTCGGCGTGGAGGCGGCGCTGCAGGTAGTTGGTGAGGCGGACGCTGCCCCGCACCTGGAGGCGACGGACCTCGCTGTCGGGGACGTTCCGGCTGCGGCGCACGGCCTTGCGGAGGGGCCGGAGGCGGTTGAGCTGGCGCACGTTCCAGAACCAGGCCGCCACCAGCTGGCGGGCCTCGCCCCAGCGGCGGGCGAAGAGGGCGACGATCGTCTCCACCAGGGTGACGACCATCGCCTGGGGCACCACCCGCAGCAGGGTGAGAAACGAGTAGCTCTTGAACATGGTGCGCAGGTGGTGGCGGGTCTGGGCCGCCTCCTTGTCGACGGGGTCCTCGGGGTGGCGTCCCCCTCCGTCGTGATGGCGGACCACGGCCTGGGGGGCCACCACCACCCGAGCGCCCGCCACCTGGGCCCGCCAGCAGAGGTCGACATCGGCCCCGTGGTCGCCCATCTCGGAGTCGAAGCCGCCCAGCTCGCTGAACAGGTCGCTGCGCACCAGCAGGCAGGTGCTGGAGACGGCGAAGACGTCTTTGACCGCGTCGTGCTGCTCCTGGTCGAGCTCGCCCCGGTCGACCACCGAGGCGCAGGCGCCAGTCTTGTCGACCACCAGGCCCACTTCGAGCAGCCGGTCGGGATGGTCCCACTCCACCACTTTGGGGGCGACGATGCCGGCGTTGGAGCGCAGGGCCTCCTCCACCAGCAGGCGGATGGCGTCGGGCTCCATGGCCACGTCGTCGTGGCAGAAGACGAGGAACGACGCCCCCTGCACCGTCTGGAGGACGTCGTTGGCCGCGGCCGCGAACCCGGGTCGGGTCGGGACCCGCCGCAGGTACGCGTCGGGGAGCACGGACGCCACCCGGCGGGCCGAATCGGCGTCGCCTCCGGCGTCCATGACCAACACCGACTGGTTGGGGTAGTCCTGGCTGCCCAGCGCCACCAGGGCTTCCTCGAACCAGTCGCCCGGTTCGTTGGCCACGACCACGGCCACCACCGGCGGGGCGGAGGGCTGCGGGTCCATGTCTCGGGTGCGAGGCTAGCCGCCCCCGATTCGTGGTCTCCTGGGAACGGGTGTGGTTGGCTGGTGCCGGTGTCCGACCAGAGCCTCTACCGGCACCGGGGTGGGCTGCGCACGCCATGAACGAGGGTTTGGGACTCGATGGCCTCAAGGGGCGGCTGCTGGTGGCGACGCCCACCGTCGGCGACCCCAACTTCGAGGGCACCGTCATCCTCGTGCTCGAGCACTCGAACGAGGGCTCCATGGGTGTGGTCCTCAACCGGCCCAGCGAGATCCACGTGGCCGAGCACCTGCCGGGCTGGACGGAGGTGGTGGTGTCCCCGCCGGTGGTGTTCCTGGGCGGGCCGGTGAGCCCGAATGCCGCCCTGTGCCTGGCCCGGGTCGCCCCCGACATGGAGGACGGCGGTTGGAATCCCCTCGTGGGCCAGGTCGGGACGGTCGACCTGAGCGAGGATCCGGCCCAGGCCGTGCCCAACGTCGACGAGGTGCGCATCTTCGCCGGCTACGCCGGGTGGGGGCCGCTGCAGTTGGAGGGGGAGATCGCCGACGGCGGGTGGTTCGTGGTCGACGCCGACCCGTCCGACGCCCTCTCGCCCCTCCCCGACGACCTCTGGCGGGAGGTCCTCCGGCGCCAGCCCGGAACCGTGTCCCTCTTCGCCGACTACCCCCCCGACCCGTCGATGAACTGATCGGAGCGGCGTCCCGGCGTGGAACCCCACGGTCGCGGGCTTCGTGGCACAGTGGCCTCTATGGCTGCTCCCTCATCTGACCGGCCGCCGGCGTTGGTCGTGTCGATTCTCTTCGGGGCGATCGGGACGGTGTTGTTGGTGGTCGGGTTCGTCCTCGACAACGAGCCGCTCGTGCTCAGCGCGGTGGCGGCGGGCACCATCTCGCTGATCTCGGTGCTGGTGTGGCGGGAGCAGTTGATCGTGGCCTGGCGCAGCCGTCGCCGACCCGGCTGACCTGCGGGTTCAGTCCCGCCGCCGACCGCCGATAGCGATGCCGCCGGCTGTACGATGACGGCCATGCGCACCACGAATCCGGCTCTGAACGACAAGGTCTTCGATCGCGAGATCGCGCAGGCGAACGCCGGCGCCGCCGGGGGTCGAATCGCCCGTCCTCCCGTCGACGACCGGGTCTCGCCCTGGACCCCCCCGCCGTCGGCCGAAACCATGACCATCGGCGGCACCGTCAGCGCCGCGGCCGTGTTGCTGGTGATCCTCCTGGCCGCGGGCGGCGTCGGTTGGGCCCAGGTCAGCCCCTCGCCCGAGGGCATCCGCATGCCCGGCTGGATCCTCCCGGCGGTGCTCGTCGCCCTCGGGGTCGCCGTCCTCACCTTCTTCAAGCCCCGGCTGGCCCGCTTCACCAGTCCCGTCTACTCCGTGGTCGAGGGCCTCGTCCTGGGCGCCCTCTCCCACCTGTACAACCTCCAGTACAAGGGCATCGTCGTCCAAGCGGTGGGCCTCACCGTCGCCGTGTTCGCCATCCTGCTGTTCCTCTACGCCACCCGGATCATCAAGGTCACCGACAAGCTGCGGATGGGCATCGTGGCCGCCACCGGCGCCGTGTTCGTCGTCTACTTGGTGAGCATGGTGCTGCGTCTGTTCGGCGCCGACGTCCCCTTCATCCACGACGCCAGCCCGTTCGGGATCCTCATCAGCCTGGTGATCGTGGTGATCGCGGCCATGAACCTCGTCCTCGACTTCGACTTCATCGAGCGGGGCGCGGCCAAGGGCGCACCCAAATACATGGAGTGGTACGGCGCCTTCGGCCTGATCGTCACCATCGTGTGGCTCTACCTGGAGCTGCTCCGCCTCATGTCCAAGCTCCGCAGCCGGTAGTCAGCCGCCTCCTTCCGACACCCACCGGTACACGTCGACGTGGCCCCGGGCGGAGGCCGACCACGTGTGGCGGGCGGCGACCTCGAGGCCTTCCACTCGGCGGCGCTCGACGTCGGGGCCGCCGTCGAGGCTGGCGTCGAGCGCCTCGGCCAGGGCCACCGTGTCACCGGGGGGCACGAGGAGGCCTGCCGTCCCCACCACCTCCTCCATGGCCGATCCCGAGGTCGTCACCAGCGGCGTGCCGCAGGCCATGGTCTCGAGGGCGGGGAGCCCGAAACCCTCCTCCAATGACGGATAAGCCACCACCGTCGCGCCCCGGAGGAGGGCCACGTTCTCCTGCTCGGTGACGTAGCCGGGCACGATGATCCGCTTGCGGGCGCGGGCGGCGTGGATGGCGGCCTCGATCGCATTGCCGCCCCATCCCCGCTGGCCCGCGAGCACGAGGACGGTGTCGGGGCGTCCGGTGGCGATCAGGTCGAAGGCCCGGATGAGCGACGGGACGTCCTTGCGCGGTTCGAGGGTGCCGACGAAGGCGACGTAGGGCTGGTTCGGCTCGATGCCCAGCCGTTGGCGGGCGGCGATGTCGGCTTCCACCTCCTCGGCACCGGCCGGCCGTCGGAAGCGGTCGTGGTCGACGCCGTGGGGGATGACGTAGACCGGGCCGCGGGGCCGGGTTCGCTCCTGGAGGCGCTCGGCGGTGGCGTGACTGACGGCGACGATGGCCGCGGCCCGGGCCGCCGCCACCCGGATGGCCCCCCGGAAGAAGGCGACCTTCGACCGGTGGTGCCACTCGGGGTGGGAGAAGAAGGAGAGGTCGTGGACGGTGACCACGCTCGGGCCCCGGGCGGCGACGGGCATCGTGTAGTGGGGGCCGTGGTGGACGTCGGTAGGCATGCGGTTGAGGAGTCGGGGCAGAGCCGTCTGCTCCCACGCAAGTCGGACGGGGCGGCGGGTGGGGGCGGTGTCGACCACCCGGCCCGCGCCGGCCCGGGCCTCCCATCGGCTCCGGTCACCCTGGCGGCAGACGATGGTGACCTCCACCTGGTCGTCCATCTCGGGCCGGATGAGCTCGCACACCAGGTTGAGCACGTACCGTCCCGCACCCCCCGGCTTGGCCGGTACGGCCGTGGCATCCACGCTCACCCGCACCGCCCCACTCATCGATTACTCCGCGCAAGTACACGTGTGGGGGGGTCGGCGCGCGAACTGTTCGGGACGGCGGCCCGCGTCCCCCGATTACTCCGCGGAATTACACGTGTGGGGGGGTCGGCGCGCGAACTGTTCGGGACGGCGGCCCCCACCTCCCGATTACTCCGCGCAAGTACACGCGTGGGGGGGTTGGCGCGCGAACTGTTCGGGACGGCACCCCCCGCCCCCCGATTACTCCGCGCAAGTACACGTGTGGGGGGTCGGCGTGCGAACTGTTCGGGACGGCAGCCCGCGCCCCCCGATTACTCCGCGCAAGTACCCCGTGGGGGGGTCGGCGCGCGAACTGTTCGGGGTCGGCGTGGTCATCCGGTGATCAACTTTCGCCACAGCTGGAGGTGGCGGGACGCGGCCCGGTGCCAGGTGAGGCCCGACGCCCTTCGTCGTCCCGCCTCCACCAGGCGGGCCCGGAGCGCTTCGTCGGTGGCGACGGACACCAGGGCTTCGGCGATGGCCTCGACGTCGGCCGGGGGCACCTCGCAGGCGGCGCCGCCGGTGCTGGGCATCGGTGTGGCCACGACCGGCGTCCCGCAGGCCATGGCCTCCACGCCCGGAAGTCCCCATCCCTCGCGGAGGGGGACGTAGGCCACCAGGCGGGCCCCGTTGTAGAGGGCGGACAACACCCCACCGGCGACGTGACCGGCCGGCAACACCGAGGGGCGGGGCGGGAGCGCCGGACCCCAGCCGGTCGGTCCGACCACCACCAGCGGCCACGGCTCGGGCAGTCGGGGCAGGGCGAGGGCGTGGGCGTCGAGCAGCCGAGGCAGGTTCTTGCGGGGCTCGAGGGTGGACACGGTGAGCAGGTAGCCGCCGCCCGCCGGTAGGCCCAGGCGGGCGAGCAGGGCGGCCGCGCCCTCATGGTCGGGAGGGTCGAGGTGGTCGCTCCCTTCCTCGACCACCGCCACCCGATCGTGGGCGAAGCCGGCCGCTGCCAGGTCGTCGGCGGTTTCGGTCGAGGGCGTCATGACCAGGGCGGCCCGCTTCCGGGCCCGTTCCAAGGCGGCCTCGTGCCACTCCCGGCCCCGGCGGGGGTAGGCGTCGGGCTCGTGACGCCAGGCGAGGTCGTGCACCATCACCGTCATCGGGGCCGGTCCCGCGGGGGGTACGGCCAACGACGTGGCGTGGACCACGTCCGCCCCCGCCGGCGGCCGACCCAAGCCCCGGTCCCACAGGCGGGTGAGGATGGGACCCGGTAGGGGCGACGCCTTGATCCGTCCGAGGGCGGCGAGAGGGTCGACTCCCGCCGGGGCCCGACCCGTCCACAGGGTGACGTCGACTTCTTCGGGACCGGCCGTCCGCAGCCCCGCCACCAGGCCCCGGACGTAGGTGCCGATCCCCCCCGGGACGGGCCGGCGCAACTGGTCGGCCACCAGGACGGCGGCGAGCGGCCGGCTCGTGGTCAGGCGGCCACCTGGCGGTAGAGGCGCAGGCAGGCGGCAGCGGCCCGTTCCCAGGTGAACTCGGCCTCCCGGGCCCGTCCCTTCTTGATGAGCGTCGTGCGCAACTCGTCGTCGAAGACGAGCTGGGCCATGGCGTCGGCAAAGCCCTCGGCGTCGGTGGGGTCGACCAGCAGCCCGGCGTCGCCCACCGTCTCCGGAGTGGCGCCGGCGCGGGCCGCTACGACTGGGACCCCGACCTGCATCGCCTCCAGCAGCGGCATCCCGAACCCCTCGTAGAGGGACGGGAACACGAGCATCCGGGCCCCGGTGAGCAGGGACGCCACCCGGGCGTCGTCGATGTAGCCGGTGCAGGTCACCTCGGGGCTGCCGAGGCCGCGCTCGGCCAGCATGGCGGGGAGGTCGATGAGCGTGCTGCGTCCGCCGGCCAGCACCAGGCGTAGGTCGACGCCCCGCCGGCGCAGGATGCTGAGGGCGTCGAGGGCAAGGGGCAGGTTCTTGCGGGGCTCGAGGGTGCCGAGCATGAGGGCGTAGGGGGCACCGACGGCGGCCGGCGACGCCGAACCCAGCGCCTTGGCCCGGTGGTGGCTGCCGTTGGGGATGACGGTGATCCGGTCGGCCAGGTGGGGCTGCCAGTCGAGGAGCTCGTCTCGGGTGAACTCGGACACGGTGATGACGGCCGCGGCCCGGGACAGAATCTGGGGCAGCAGCCGGGCCATCCGCCGCACGCCGGGGGAGACGTCGGCCGGGTGGTGGACGAACCCGATGTCGTGCACCGTGACCACCACCGGCACCTTCCGGGACGGGGGGGCGATGAAGTTGGTGGCGTGGAAGACGTCGCAGTCGACCAGCCACTCGACCGGGGGGAAGGGGACCCGGTCCCACATGGCCCACAGGGGACGGGCGGGGGCCAGCTTGCGCTCGACGCCGACATTGGGCCGGTGGGGCGGGTCGAGGTTGAGGTAGCGGGCGGTACGCCAGGAGATGGGGAAGACGACCATGTCGTCCTCGGGGGCCAGGAGGGCGATGGCGTCGATGAGCTCGTGGGTGTACCACCCCACGCCCGTCTTGCGCCCGAGCAGGGGAGTGCCGTCGAAGCCGATCCGCACCGGTCAGCCCTCCTTCCGGCGCCGGCGCTTCCGACGTCCCCCGCCGGCATCGTCGCCGGGTGCGTCGTCGTCATCGGCGTCGGTGGCAGGTGGGGCGTTGGGATCGGCGGCGGCTGACTCGGCGGTTGCGGCGGGCGAGGCTGGGTCGGTGGCGGCCGCGGGCCCCGCCGGCGCGGCGGCAGTCGCCCCCGCCCCGGCTCCCGTCCCCCGCAGCTCGTTCACGATGAGCTGGCGGTGGCGGTCGAGGAACTGCGGCAGGTCGAGCGCCAGCCGCCGACCGAGCTCGCTCACCGTGTGCCGGATCTCGTTGGAGGCCCGCCTCGTCTCCTCCCGCACCGCCTGCTGCAGCGACGCCTCCAGCTGTTCCAAGCGGGCGCCCAGGGCGATCAGTCCGGCCTCCACGGCCGCCAACCGGCGGTCGGGGTCTCCGGCGTCTTCTTGCTGTTCCGGGTCCTGCACCGGGGGCGGCAGGTCCATCCCCCGAGACTAGCGGCGCCACCCCCCACCCACCCGGGAGCCTGCCGCGCCCAGCAGCCGGGGCTCCCGAGCGGCCCCGGCACGTCGCTCCCGCTGCGCCGCGCTGGAACCACGGCTTGAAGGGGCCATTCGGCCGCCCGCCGGGCGGGACGACGCCTAGCCCGTCGGTGATGCCGTTGGCGATGGCCGCTGGACTCGCCCGCCCCGATCCGAATGCCCCCTGCCGAAGGGTGGTCGCTCCAGCGGGCGGTCCCAGGTCCAGGCCCGGGGCGGCCGACGAGGCCGGGGTTGTCACGGCCCCGGCGCATCCGGTCGGTCCCAGGTCCAGGCGCCGGGGCCTCCGCCGAGGACCCAGCCCTGGTGGGTCTTGAGGTAGTGGTGGCGGTGACAGATGCGGGCCAGGTTGTCCAAGGTGGTGGGACCACCCTCGGCGAAGGCGAGGAGATGGTCGATCTCCAGGCGATCGCCCACGTCGCAGCCGGGGATCACGCACCTCGGGTCACGAGCCTCCAGGGCGGTGCGCACGTGGGCGGGGATGGTGCGCCCGGCGTGGGCCACCGCCACCACGTCGACGCCCTTGGTCACCACCACCTTGAGCACCCCGTCGTTGGCCAGGGCCCGGGCGGTGGCCACGGGGATGGGCCCGATGCCGGCGATGTCGCACACCTCGCCCCCCTCGGTGTGGCCCCGGACCCAGGCCGCATGATCCACTCGCACCGCCACCGCCGCCCGGGGCCCGGCCTCCTCCCCCCGGGCCAGCGCCACCAGGGCGTCGGCGGCATAGGCCTGGTAGGGCTCCCGCCGACCGTCGCGCCGGGCCCGAAGCGAAGACCCGCCGCTGATGGGGCTCCAGGGCCGCCAGCACCCTGGCCCCGTCGTCGGGACACAGCCGGGCCTCCATGCGGAACGCCCCCTCGGCGTCGGTCCAGTGACGCAGGTAGCGGCTCTTCCTGACTCTCTCGTAGCCCTCCACCGCGGCCACGCCCTCGGCCCGCACCGCCCGGCACCGTTCCTGCAGCGCAGGAAGCGACTCCGACGCTGCCGCCGCCACCAGCTCCGCCTCCTTCTCCGGACGATCACCGACGGTGGAGGCGATCTCGCTCACCTGGGCCAGGGACAGCTTCCCCGACCGCAGCGCCTCCTCGGTGGCCGGCAGCGACTCCAGCCGCCGGGCCGTCTCCAACGCCACCACCGCCGACGCACCGACGACCCCGACTGGTTGGCCACGAAGTGGGCCGCCGAGCGGTTGCCCGATCCCTGCCACGCCCGGGTCGCCTCCACCCGTCCCGCGGCCAGCGCCTTGCCCGCGGCGGCCAGGCGCTCGATCTCGCCGAACAGGCGCAACGCCTCCACCGCCGCCGGCCCGTCCAGACGATCCGGCATCGAAACCCGACACCATCTCGCCCAACGACGACACGATCCCTACCAGTCCACCGCCCTGCCGCCCTTCCGACATGTTCCCATGCTATCGAACACACGTTCGTATGTCAAGCCAATGGCGAACTTTCTTGTGGCAAGGTCCGAGTGGCCTGATCGACACGGTCAGCCTGCGCGCCCGCCGCACAATTCCCATCACCGACCGAGCCCCCGTCCACCCGCCGACCCCCCCGCCGCACCACCGCCGACCCCCACCACCGCCGACGACCCCCACCACCGCCGACCACCACCACCGCCGACCCCCACCACCGCCGACCCCCACCACCGCCGACCCCCACCACCGCCCGACCCCCCACACCACCGCCGACCCCCCCCGCCACCACCGCCGACCCCCACCACCGCCGACCCCCACCACCGCCGACCCCCACCACCGCCGACCCCCACCACCGCCGACCCCCACCACCGCCTACCCCCACCACCGCCGACCCCCACCGCCGCCGACCCCCACCGCCGCCGACCCCCACCGCCGCCGACCCCCACCGCCGCCGACCCCCACCGCCGCCGACCCCCACCGCCGCCGACCCCCACCGCCGCCGACGGCGGCAGGTCGATTACGACCATCCGGACCGTGTGCCCAGAGGGCATCCAACACATCCTCCCCACAGCCCAACCCTCGACAAAAGGCCCGTGACCAGCACCTTTGTCCCACAACATCCTCAACCTCGACCTCAACCACAGACCGGTCCAGTCACCAACAGCCACCCGACGGCTAACGTCTCGGCTTCGTGAAAGGCGTCATCCTTGCGGGGGGCACCGGCACCCGGATGCACCCGCTCACCCGCA
Organism: uncultured Acidimicrobiia bacterium; assembly: GCA_963829165.1. Taxonomy (GTDB): domain Bacteria; phylum Actinomycetota; class Acidimicrobiia; order Acidimicrobiales; family AC-14; genus JAXDMK01. The sequence continues at coordinate 233,652 of CAWHIC010000010.1, forward strand.
TCACCAACAAGCACCTCCTGCCGATCTACGACCGGCCGATGGTCACGTACGCCATCGAGGCCCTCGTCACGGCCGGGGTGGACGAGATCATGATGGTCACCGGCGGCACCCACGCGGGCGAGTTCCTCCGCCTCCTCGGCAGCGGCAACGAGTGGGGCATCCAGCGCCTCTCCTACGCCTACCAAGAACGCGCCGGCGGCATCGCCGAGGCCCTCTCCCTCGCCGAGCGCTTCGTCGACGGCGACCGCGTCGTCGTGATGCTCGCCGACAACATCGTCGGTCGGTCCATCCGGATGGCGGTCGACAACTTCCGCGACCAGGACAAGGGCGCCCGCATCCTCCTGTCGAAGGTCGAGGACCCGGCCCACCTCAGCCACCTAGGCGTCCCCGAGCTCGGACCCGACGGCCGCGTCGTCCGCATCGTCGAGAAGCCCGACGTTCCGGCCAGCGACTTCGCCGTCACCGGCATCTACTTCTACGACCAGTCCGTCTTCGAGATCATCACCACCCTCGTGCCCTCGGGCCGGGGCGAGTTGGAGATCACCGACGTCAACAACTGGTACGTCGACCAGCAGACCATCGAATACGACGTCCTCGACGGTTTCTGGGGCGACGCGGGCGAATCGATCGACGCGTACTACCAGGTCAACGACTACGTCCGGGCCCACGGGGCCAACAAGGGCTGAGGCGAGCGAAGCGAGCGAGCGAGTGACGTCCATCCGGCGGGGTCGACTGCGGCCGCCGTCCGACGCACCCCACGACGGCGAGACAATCGACCCCCTCGTCACCACCGACGACGGCCAAGCCAGAATCGAGCAGATCCTCAGCGGCCACGTGGCGACGCCCGCCGACTACCTCGAGTCGACACACGAATGGGTCACCATCCTCGCCGGCGGAGCCACCATCGAGGTCGAAGGCGAGCGCATAGAGCTCGCCCCCGGCGACTGGGTCCTCCTCCCAGCGGACGTCCCCCATCGGCTGACGAGCGTCGACCAAGGCACCAGCTGGTTGGCCTTCCACTTCGACCCCTCGTAGTTACCCCCAGGACGTCCACAGGGCGCCGTGGAACCGTCCCCAGGGGCCGGGCGTCTACGACGAAAGATGGACGCGATGGCGGGAACCAACATCGATCGTTAGGGTGGCCCATCGGTTCGCCGGACCGCGGTCTGGCAGACAGGGCCGCAGGGGGTGCGCATGCGGGCAATTTCAACTCGGATCAAGGCCGCCGCGGGGGTCGTCATGGCCGTCGTGCTCGGGGTGATCGCCATGCCTCCGAGCCAGGCCACGTTCCCCGGCGCCAACGGCAAGTTGGCGTGGATCCAGGACGCCGACCTGTGGACGGCCCTGCCCAACGGCGGCAGCCCGGCCAAGCTCATCGACGACGCCGACCACCCGGCGTGGTCCGTCGACGGCGCCTGGCTGCTCTTCGACCGCCAGGTCAGCGGCAAGGGCGACGTGTTCAAGGTGAGCGCCAACGCCACCCTCACCACCAACCTCACCAACCACGCTGCCGACGACATCCAGCCCGCGTGGTCGCCCGACAACAACCGGATGGTCTTCGCCAGCAACCGGGTCGGCAACGAGTACCGCCTCTACATCATGAACACCGACGGCTCCGGCGGCCTGGTCCCGCTCACCAACGGCGACAACCTCGACGCGGGCACCGACGACGGCGCCCCCGAGTGGTCGCCCAACGGCCAGAAGATCGTGTTCCAGCGGGGCGACGGCAACGGCGGCAGTCGGATTTACACCATCAACGCCGACGGCACCGGCACGGCTACCCCTCTCACCGGCACCACGTCTCCCGACGCCAAGCCCTTCGACAAGCTGGTCACGCCCAAGTGGTCGCCGAACGGGGCGAGGATCGTCTTCACCGCCGAGGCGGGCGGGTGCGACAGCCGCATCTTCGTGATGTCGTCGGCCGACGGCACTGGGCTCGATGACGTCCCCGACGGCGGATGCCTGGTGGCCGAGCCCGCGTGGTCGCCCGACGGCACGATCATCGTCTTCCGCGTCACCGACGTGCCCGTCACCGGCAGCGGCCTCTACGGCTACAACATCGCCGGCAACGCCATCGCCCGGTTGGTGGCGGGGGCCGGCGCCACCTCGCCCGACTGGCAGCCGTTGGGGGGCACGCCCGTCACCAGCAGCACCACCACCAGCAGCACCAGCAGCACGAGCAGCACGAGCAGCACCAGCAGCACCAGCACCACGACGACCACCACCATCGCCCCCGCCAACGACAAGAAGTCGCGGCCCCTCGTGGTGCGCGCCGGCAAGTGGTACCTGCGGAACACCGCTACCTCGGGCGTCGCCGACGTGGTGTTCGACTACGGCAACCCCACCGGCGACCTCGCCGTCACCGGCGACTGGGACGGCAACGGGTCGACTACGCCTGGCGTCGTGCGCAACGGCACCTGGTACCTGCGCAACGCCAACACCAGCGGCGTCGCCGACCTCTCCTTCGCCTATGGCAACCCGGGCGACCTCGCCATCACCGGCGACTGGGACGGGAACGGAACCGTCACCCCGGGCGTCGTACGGGGCAGTACCTGGTTCCTACGCAACTCGAACACCGCGGGAGTGGCCGACGTCACCTTCATCTACGGCAACCCGGGCGACCTCCCGGTGACCGGCGACTGGGACAGCACCGGCTCGTCCACGCCGGGCGTCGTGCGCAACGGGATCTGGTTCCTGCGCAACTCCAACAGCTCGGGGACGGCCGACGCCACCTTCGGCTACGGCAACCCCAGCGACACGCCGCTGCCCGGCGACTGGGACGGCAACGGGTCGACCACGCCGGGCGTGGTGCGCGGCGGCACCTGGTTCCTGCGGAACTCCAACACCGGCGGCACGGCCGACGTCAGCTTCGGCTACGGCGACGCCGGTGACAAGCCACTGACGTGGCGCAATGCGTGATGTTTTTCGTCAAACGTTCAGCGGAAGCAGGAGGTAGGACGATGATGAACCGGTCCACTCGGGTCTGGACGCTACGGGCGGTGTGTGTAGCGACAATGGTCGCCGCCGGATTCGTGACAATGTCGCCGGCCCAGGCGGCCATCGCCGACGTGGTCGTCAGCGGCCGCTGCGGGACCGGTTCGGAGACGACGAACTTCATCGTCATCAACAACCAGCGCAACACGCCCGTCTCCGGCACCCTTAGCGGCGAGCCCGGGGCAGTCCCCGCCGGCTCCTTCAATGTGCCGGCCCACTCCACCAAGGAGTTCCCGCTGGCCAAGACCTTCGGGATCGGCCGGGTGACGGTGGGTAGCGACTTCGACATCGCCGTCCTGGCCTCGTGCGTCAACCCGGTGACGTCAACCTCCTCCACCTCCACCACGACGACGACCACCACGCCGGGGGCGACCACGACCACCAGCACCACCGTCGTGGGCGGCACCACCACCACCACGTCGTCGACCACCACCACGACCACCACGGTGCCGCCCGCCGGCCCCAAGCAGGCCCGGCCCCTGGTGGTGAGGGGTGACACCTGGTACCTCCGCAACAGCCAGACGTCCGGCAACGCCGACACCTCGTTCGTCTACGGCAACCCCACCGGCGACACGCCCATCACCGGTGACTGGGACGGCACCGGCTCGGTCACGCCGGGTGTGGTCCGGGGCGGTACCTGGTTCCTGCGCAACGCCAACTCCAGCGGTGCCGCCGACGTGTCGTTCATCTTCGGCAACCCGGGCGACACCCCGATCGTGGGTGACTGGGACGGCAACGGCACATTCACCCCCGGTGTGGTCCGCAACGGCACCTTCTACCTGCGCAATTCCAACACTCAGGGTGTGGCCGACATCTCCTTCATCTTCGGCAACCCCACCGACATTCCGGTGGTCGGCGATTGGGACAGCAGCAAGACCACCACGCCCGGCGTCGTCCGCAATGGCGTCTGGTACATCCGCAATTCCAACACCCAGGGCATCGCCGACAGCAGCTTCAGTTACGGCAATACCGGCGACAAGGCATTGGCCGCCGACTGGGACGGGAACGACTCGGTCACGCCCGGCGTCGTGCGGGGCAACACGTGGTATTTGCGGAACTCCAACACCTCCGGGGTGGCCGACGTGACCTTCAGCTACGGCAACGCCAGCGACAAGCAACTGACCTGGCGGCCGTAAAACTCGAGCCGGAACCCGGGCGCGACAGTGTCCGGACCAAGCCGCATGCACTTGCGTCCCCCGGGGGGCGCGTGTAGACCCAAGCCGACCATATCGGCGACAACTCAAACGGCGGGGGCGACCTTCATGCCTGAGGCAACAATCGCAACATCTCAGCGCGGACGCCTGCGATCCTTCTTGGTGTTCACCGTTTTCACTGTTGCGACCTGCACCGTGGTGGGCGGAGGTCCCGCCGTTGCGGCCCCGCTGACATCGAATGGCACTATCGCGTTCACCAGTGGCCGCAGCGGCAATCCGGATATCTACAAGGTGAATCCGGATGGATCAAATCTGGTGCGCCTGACCACGAACTCTTCGCCCGATTCCTCGCCCGAATGGTCACCGGACGGGACCCGCATCGCATTTGTCAGCGAGCGCGACGGGAACAAGGAGATTTACCTGATGTCCGCCGACGGCAGCGATGTCGTCAATGTGACTCAAGACGCCGCAGAGGACCGGGATCCCAGTTGGTCGCCCGATGGCAGCCGGCTGGCATTCGCTAGTACTCGCGCCGGGCAGTTCTTCGAAGTCTTCACCATCCGGCTCACCGACGCGTCCGTCACCCGCATCACGACCTCCGGATGTCACCAGCCTGCCCCCGTCGACCCGACCGTTTGTGGCGGCTATGTACAGCGAAGCAACTCGGGACCGTCGTGGTCTCCCGACGGCGCCCGGATCGCCTTCCATAGAGGTGAGGGCACGGGTGCCAACGTACGGGCGATCAACATCGACGGCTCCAATGATGTGTCCATAGGGGGCGGGGGTCACTCCACCCAACCGGATTGGTCCCCAGATGGCTCTCGCATCGTATGGGCGGACCACTCGGAGGGGAGCTTCGTCGCCAATGCCGACGGCAGCAACCTTCACTTGCTGCCGGCAACGACCGAGTCCTGTCCGACGGTCACGGATTGTCACCGCGCCCGCATTTTGGCGCCGGCCTGGGCGCCTGACGGCCTTCAGCTCGTCGGGGTCGCGGTGCAGTCGACGAATGCGAGCATCCCAAGGGGGATCTACTTCTTCACCCCTGAAGGATCCTCGGCGACACCCGTCACGGCAGATGCATCCGACAACGAGCCCGCTTGGCAGCCGGTCGCCGGTGTGTCGGCGACGACCACGTCGACCACGACCACGACGATCGCCCCCCCGGCCACGTCGATCGTCCGACCGCTCGTGGTTCGAGGTGACACCTGGTACTTGCGCAACAGCCAGACCAGTGGCAGCGCCGACACGAAGTTCATTTATGGGAATCCCACCGGCGACACTCCCATCACCGGTGATTGGGACGGCGATGGCTCGGTCACGCCGGGGGTGGTCCGGGGTGGCATCTGGTTTCTCCGTAATGCCAACTCAACTGGTGCGGCCGACCTATCCTTTGTCTACGGGAATCCAGGCGATATTCCAGTTGCAGGCGACTGGGACGGCAACGGCACCGTGACCCCCGGCGTGGTCCGCAACAGCACCTTCTACCTGCGAAACTCAAACACCGAGGGCACCGCCGACGTCTCCTTCATCTATGGCGATCCGGGCGACATTCCCATCGTCGGCGATTGGGACAGCACCAAGACCGATACGCCGGGCGTAGTGCGCAACGGCTTTTGGCATTTGCGAAATTCAAACACTCAGGGCGTCGCCGATACGTCGTTCGCCTACGGCAACCCAGGCGACAAGCCGCTGGCGGGGGATTGGGACGGCAAGGCGTCCGGCACACCGGGAGTGACCCGAGGGAACACCTGGTTCCTCCGCAACTCCAACACCGCCGGAGTGGCCGACGTCACCTTTTCCTACGGCGACGCGGGTGACAAGCCACTGACCTGGCGGGCGTAGCTCGGCCGCGGTCCCCCGGCCGGACTTCTGGTACGTTCCTGTCTCGTAGCGAGACAGTCGCGTATCGAAAGGACCGCCGATGACCGACTTTCCCGTCCCGCCGCCCAGGGCGGGACTCCTGCACGAAGACCCTGTCGTCTTCCGCCGGCGGTGGTTCCTGCTGGGCGTCATGTGCCTGTCGCTGGTGATGGTGGTCATGTCGGTGGCGGGGCTCAATGTCGCCCTGCCCAGCCTCCAGCGGGAGCTCGGCGCCAGCTCCAGCGCCCTCCAGTGGATCGTCGACTCCTACGGGCTGGTCTTCGCCGCCCTCCTGCTCCCCGCCGGCGCCCTGGGCGATCGCTTCGGACGCAAGAAGGCCCTCATGCTCGGCCTGGTGATCTTCACCACCGGCTCCTTCATCGGCGGACTCGGCACTGGCGCGGGCCAGGTCGTCGCCGGCCGGATCGTCACCGGGATCGGCGCCGCCTTCGTCATGCCGGCCACGTTGTCGCTGCTCACGACCATCTTCCCGCCCCACGAACGGCGCAAGGCCATCGCCCTGTGGGCCGGCTTCGCCGGTGCCGGCGGGGCCCTCGGTCCCATCGTGACGGGAGCCCTCCTGGAGAAGTACTGGTGGGGGTCGGCCTTCCTGGTGAACATCCCCATCGTCGCCCTCGTGCTGCTGGCGGTGGCGATCTTCTCGCCCACCTCGAAGGACCCGGAGGCCACCCCCCTCGACCCGATCGGCGCCCTCCTGTCCCTGGTCGGCCTGGGCGCCCTCGTCTACGGGATCATCGAGGGACCGGAGATCGGCTGGACCAGCGGCGGCGTGCTGATCGCCTTCGCCCTGGCTGCGGTCGGGCTCATCGGCTTCATGGCCTGGGAAGCGCGGTCGACCCACCCCATGCTGCCCCTGCACCTGTTCAAGGACCGGCGCATGAGCGTGGGCAGCGCGGTGGTCACCGTCGCCTTCTTCATCATGTTCGGCCTGTTCTTCATGTTCACCCTCTACCTGCAGTTCGTCCGGGGCTACTCGCCCTTGGCCGCAGGCCTGTCCACCCTGCCCCTCGCCTTCGCCCTGATCGCCATCGCCCCCCGCAGCGCGACCCTGGCCGAGAAGCTGGGCACGGGGAGGGTGATGACGTCCGGGTTCCTGCTCATCGCGGCCGGCTTCGGCGTGCTCGCCTTCATCGGCCCCGACACGCCGTACCTGGTGCTGGCCCTGTCCCTGGTCCTGCTGGGCGCGGGCATGAGCCTCACCGCCGCTCCCGCCACCGGCTCCATCATGAGCGCGGTGCCCCCGGCCAAGGCGGGGGTGGGCTCGGCCGTCAACGACACCACCCGGGAGGTGGGCGGGGCGCTCGGCATCGCCGTGCTGGGCAGCATCGCCAGCGCCGCCTACCGGTCGTCGGTGGACTTCTCGGGGCTGTCGCTGCCGCCCGGGGTCCGGGACGCGGCCACGGAGTCGGTGGGCGCGGCCACGGTGATCGCCGGGCAGGCGGGACAGGGTGGAGCCGAGCTGGCGGCCCGGGCCGGCACCGCCTTCACCGACGCCTTCAACATCACCGCCATGGTCGCCGCCGTGGTCGCGCTGGCGGCGGCGGGCGCGGTGGCGGCTGTGTTCAACCGGAGGACGGAGGACGCGGCCATCGCCGCCGGCGCCCAGGTGGAGGCCGACGCCGAGGCGGCGCGCATGGGGTTGGGAGCCTGAGCCCGACGCCGACGCCGACGCCGACGCCGACGCCTGACCCGACCAGCACCGGCACCGGCGAGCTCGATCCCCGGGTCGAGCGTTCCCGGCGGGTGATCCTGGCCGCCGCCCTCGACCTGCTGGCCGAGGTCGGGTGCGGGGGCGTCACCATGGAGGCGGTGGCGGCCCGGGCCGGCGTCGGCCGCAGCACCGTCTACCGGCACTGGCCGGACAAGCTCGAGCTGATCGAGGACGCCATCCGCCTCCTCAAGCCGGTCGTGCCCGACGCCGGCCGCGGTTCGGTGCGGGACCGGGTGACCTCCCTGCTGCAGGGGGTGGCCGCGGGCCTGGCCGACTCGGCCTGGTCGTCGTGCCTGCCCGCCATCATCGACGCCGCCGAGCGCGACCCGGACGTGCTCGCCATCCACCGCCGCCTGGCCTACGAGCGGCGCCAGATCCTGGTCGACCTGCTGGCCGAGGGGGTGGTAGCGGGGGAGATCTCGGCCGCCGCCGACCTGGGTCTGCTGGCCGAGTGCCTCATCGGGCCCCTGGTGCTGCGCCGGCTGCTGCTGCACGAGCCCTACCGCCCGGCCGACATCCCCGCCCTGGTCGACCAGGTGTTGACCCGCCCGTAACCCATTCGTCGGCCGGAAGGACAAGACTGGCGGAGGCATGTTGGCCCGGCGCGTGGCGGATCTCGACTTCGGTGGCTTCGGCGGACGGCAGTTCTTCCCGTCCCCGCCGGCATGGGAGGACGAGGTCCTCTACTTCCTCCTCGTCGACCGCTTCTCCGACGGCAACGAGGACGTGACCACGCCCGTCCTGGCCGACGGTGATCGGGGCAACGCGGTGGACACTCCGGCCAAGGCCGCGGCCTGGTTCGACGCCGGGGGCCGGTTCGTCGGGGGCAACCTCCGGGGGCTGACGGCGAAGCTGGGCTACCTGCAGCGGCTGGGGGTGACCGCGGTGTGGGTCAGCCCCGTGTTCCGCCAGGTGCGGTTCGAGGAGTCGTACCACGGCTACGGGATCCAGAACTTCCTCGACGTCGACCCCCATTTCGGCACCGTCGACGACCTCAAGGCCATGGTCGCGGCCGCCCACGCCCACGGCATCCGGGTCGTCCTCGACATCATCCTCAACCACACCGGCAACGTCTTCATCCTACGACCCCGACCGCTACCCGACCGGCGACGGCGGCTTCGACCCCCGGTGGGACGGTCGTCCCTACCGGGTGGCCGGGTTCAACGGCGCCGACGGGCGGCCGACGATCCCTTTCGCGGCACCCGCCGGGCCGGGGGCGTCCACCGACGGCGGGGTGTGGCCGGAGGAGCTCCACGTCCCGACCACGTTCACCCAGCGGGGGCGCATCGACTCCTGGGACAACGACCCCGAGTTCCTGGAAGGCGACTTCTTCAGCCTCAAGGACGTGCAGCATGGCGTCGGATCGGTGGACGACTACCGGCCGTCGGCCGCGCTGCGGACGCTGACCCGCGTCTACCAGTACTGGATCGCGGAGACCGACATCGACGGCTTCCGCATCGACACGGTGAAGCACATGGACCTGGGTGCGACCCGGTTCTTCGCCTCGTCGATCCACGAGTTCGCCCAGAGCATCGGCAAGGAGAACTTCTATCTCATCGGCGAGATCACCGGCGGTCGGATACGGGCCTACGACACGCTCGAGGTCACCGGCGTCGACGCCGCCCTCGGCATCGACGACATCCCCGACAAGCTGGAGTTCCTGGTCAAGGGTTGGCGCGACCCGCAGGAGTACTTCAGCCTGTTCCGGAACTCGGAGCTGGTGCACAAGGACTCGCACGTGTGGTTCCGGAACAAGGTGGTCACCGTCTACGACGACCACGACCAGGTGCGGAAGGGCCACGACAAGGCCCGGTTCTGCGCCGACTTCGAGGGGCCCGCGCTGGCGCTGGCGGTATTGGCCCTGAACTGCACGACGTTGGGCATCCCGTGCATCTACTACGGGAGCGAGCAGCTGCTCGACGGCGCCGGCGGCAACGACCGCTTCATCCGGGAGGCGATGTTCGGCGGCGAGTTCGGCCCGTTCCGCAGCCGGGGCCGGCATGTGTTCCGGGAGGACGGGACGGTGTACCAGGAACTGTCCCGGCTCTTGGCGTTGCGCCGGTCGATGAAGGCCCTGCGGAGGGGGAGGCAGTACCTCCGGCAGATCTCCGGCAACGGCGTCCACTTCGGCCTGCCCCGCCGCATCGGCGACGGCCCCATGCGCTCCGTGGTGGCCTGGTCCCGCCTGTTCGCCGACACCGAGGTCGTCTGCGCCCTCAACACCGACCCACTGTCGGCTCGGACCGCTTGGGTGACCATCGACAACGACCTCCACGCCGCCGGCGACCGCCTGACGTGCCGCTACTCAACCGACCGGTCCCAGGAGGGTATGTCGCTGACAGTCGAACCCCGCAACGGCAAGTCAATCGAACTGACCGTCCCCCCCGCCGGCTTCGTCGTCTACGAATAGCGAGCCAGTCGTGGCCGTCGCGTAACTCTGCCCGCTCGACGACCAAACCCCGATTCGACCGGCGTTATGTCCGAACGAGGGCCTCCTCGGCCCCTACGAGTAGCTCGAGCCTGCGAGCCGATGTGTGCAGGTCCCGGACGAGTGACGGATCGAGAGGGGAACCCCGATGCGGTTATCCCGGTCACTCGGGCCGATGACACCCGACTCGAGGATTCGGCAGTTGTTCGCGGGACCCGGGACACTACGGAGCCGGAGGTATCCACGATTATCGGTGGGGTGCGGACCCCCCCCGGAACCACGCACATCGGCACCTTTTGCGCTCCTGGCGAGCCTTGGGCGGCGAGGAGGGGAACGCCGTTGTTCCGGTTTGGTCCGTCTTCGGCGCCCCGCCTCCTACGCACGTCATCCGGCTTTCCCTGGGTCACCGTCCCGTTCGGTTGCCTCCGAAGTGTCGCGGTGGGGGATTAGTGGAGCGGGGTCGCTCGTTGAGCAGGCGGGCGAGCCGTCCGATCCGGTACTATTTGACGTTCCTGACCAACGGGGGGGAGCGAGGTGGGCGGCACCAAGTCTGAATTGGCAGTTCTCGGATTGAATCGCGCCGAGGCGTTAGATCTGCGACGCCATCAGCGTGATTTCGGCGGCGCGACCCTAGAGGAGCAGCCAATCGACCGAAATGCTGCAGGCGTGCTCGATCCGGTGACCTTCGCCATCATTGGCCTGGGCACGCTAGCGATCAAGGGGCTAGTGGCGTGGCTCGCTAAGGACCGGCACGAAACCTGGATAGAACAGGATGTTGAGATACGTCGAGCAGACGGGGAACTCCGAGCGACGTCGACTCCGCGTAAAGCGCAGCGATGCCCTGAGCGGTGAGAACATCGATGATGTGCTCGCAATGCTGACCAGCTAGGGCAATTTGCGTGGAGTTCTGCTCTCTCACCGGCAGCGAGAACATTCCTCGATACAAACTTGGTCCACCTGAACGCCTTCAACGCCATGCATATAACGCGGCTGCTTATGGGTGCCCAACCGACCGGCGTCCACCCAGCTCTCCTGCCGGACATCTTGCACGAGTCAATTCATCATTGGTGTTTCAATACCCCCGTCGGAATCGCGCTTTCGCTTAGCCGGACGGAACTTACTGAGCGCTCGTTGACAGATTCTTCCGGAACGGGAGTCGGCAACCTTCTGGCACGTCAAAGGGTGATGTTCGAACTGATCCGACCGATTGTCGAGGGGCTAGCCTGCTTTGCAGAATTTGACGCGTTTCCTGGTGCGGGCAATCTGTCCTGTCTCCCTTTTCAGTGGCTTCGCCCTATCGCACGCCCAATCGAGCACTTTGGCTTAGCTAGCATCCCAAGATCTGACCCGTCGGAGCCATTACTCGAGGACATTCTGACCGCAATGCGGTCGGCAGAGTCGACGGCTCGGCGGAAGGACGCATTGTTGGCTCAGCCACTCGATCCTCGTCGCCGTGGCGGATACCTCACGGGTTACCTCCTCGTGAAAGGGTTTCAAAGCGCCCTACTGGATACCTGTCAGCTCGCGAGCGACGGCGAACTCATTCTCAGCTTCCTAAGGGCGTACGTATTCCATGACTATGTCCTAGCGGCGGACATACTGGCTCCGATCGATGCTCAAAGTTCTCTCGACGACGCCCTAAGTCTTGGCGCACGATTCATGGGTAGGCTCGATGAGCTCAGGGATACCTCGCTATCCGTCGAGAAACTTCTGTCATTCAATGACGCGTTTCACGGGAGGTATGACGCGGATCCGCAGCATGCACCTCAAGTTCACAGGGCCCTTGGAACAGAGCAGAGTGACGCTGACCGGTTCGCTAGACTGAGGGACTTACACGTCGCGAGGTTGTCTTCGCAGCATGACGCGACCACGATCCAGGGAATCCGTGGTTACACGCTCAGGTGTTTGGCGAATCGTGATTGGCTATGTGTAGCGAGTGCCTCTGGCCAGTTGACGGCTCGGTCCGATGGTCTACTTCAGTTCCGTGATACGCCTAATAGCGAATTCCCGACGTTCGCCCGTCCGCCGCACCCGCTTCCGGAGGCCGGTTCCATCGACAGTCTCCTGGTGAGGGGTGACTACGATATACCCGCCGCCATGGAGTTCTGGGTCGGTCCGATTGGTGAAGGCGCTGCGTATATTCTTACGTCAGAAGAAGGCGTGCACGCCTACGTGGATCTGTGGACCGGTGATCGCTCAAGTGTTAATGAATTTCTCACCTCGGTGCATAGTAACAGATCGCTGTTGGAGACGGGATCCTGGGTTCGAACTACCATCGACGAACTGCTACAACTACAGCCCTGGTTCGCTGATCTAGTCGCGTTTGTGGACGATTATCTCAGTGTTCGTCTGTCCCGGCAGGCGGCGTACGCGGTCCAATATTTCGGTGGTAATGAGGTGTCCATAGACGTCTATGGGAAAACGGAATGTACGATGTATTCGGCAACTTGGAGGTTCTCAAAGCGGCCGTCGCCTACGGGTTACTGACATCCGTTGGCTTCCATGGTCGTGATGCAACGGAGATAAGAGAGTGGGAGCGCAGTCACATACTGGACGTCGTCCTAATTGCTGGTTTGACGAAGAATCTTCGACTCGTAAACACCAGTGGCGATCGCATTCTTATATAGCATGAAAGGACTACGGATAGTGTCGCTTGCGGTTAATGGCGCAAGCTGAACCGCAGCGAGATTCGTTCCTCTCATTGCGCAAGCCCATCGCGTCGCATACCTTTGACATCCCACGTTGTCCGCTGGACAGTGGTTCCGAATGGTGGTCGGTACACGAAGGCGTCCATTGGAGCGGCGCCAGGTGGATGTGCTCCGGGCCCGGCGATGTGGGCGCACCGACCGCCGACGTCGTTCCGGTTATGAGATATCTCCGCCGAGGCGGAATCAGCGTCGCCGCACTCTGAGGACACCGACGTAGGGAACCTGCTCGTCGACGAAATAGGTGACGCTGATCCCCGATGGCAGCCGATCCTCAAACAGCTGGACGCCGGCGACGACCTGACCCTCCGTCCGTGGCGGCCCATTCTGCAACGAGGCGAAGAGCTCGTCCGTGATCTCGGCACGATCGGTTGGAGTGAGGCGGTCGAGGTCCGGCTGGGACGAGTCGGTTAGGAGATGTGCCAGGTCACGCCGAGCGGCGGTCGGTGCCCTGGAGGTAGTCCTTGAGCTCGTCCTTGTCCGAGAAGCTACGAAGCGAGCCGTCGGCGATCTGCGCCCGGGCAGCCTCGACCGCGTGTGCCACGGCTTCGTCGCCTACCTCGGCTCGCCACTCGTCGAGCAGTGGCGTCGGGCCGGCGTGCTCCTCCGACATAGCTAGCAGGGTAGATCAGCCGCCGGCGACGAAGGCGACCATCACGTAGGCGGCGTGGCGGTCGAAGCTCTGGCGGCGGTGGTCGTAGACGGTGGTCGTGGCGGTCGGCAACGGCAGCTAGCGCGCCGCTCCGAACCAGGTCGCCAGTGCTCGAGGCAGCTCCGGGTCCGTGAGGTCTCCCGCCCAGGCGACATGCCCGTCGGGTCGGATCAACACGGCCGGGGGCGCAGCGACCTCGCCCAGGACCGGGAGCTCCCACACGCCGTCGTGCCTGGCGTCGACCAACCGGACTCGATTCGCCCACGGAGAGATGTCGAAGCCGCCGGGTTCACCGAGGTTGAGGAGCACGGGCCGGGCGTCGTGCAGCAGGGTGAAGACGCGCGTGGGACCGTCGGCGGTCTGCACGTCGAGGTCGGGCATGCGCCGCCCGAGCAGCGGGTGTCCCTCTCCGAGGTCGTAGTGGATGTCGAGACCGGAGATCATCCCGGCGATGCGCCGGCGCGGCTCGTCCATGCCCAGCAGTTCGAGCATGGTGTCGCGGAGGGCCTGGCTGCGCTCGTCGATGCGGCTGAGCGCGACCTGCGCCATGGTGTTGTGCAACACCCGGGCACCGACCGGATGCCGTTCGGCGTGGTAGGTGTCCAGGAGGCTCTCGGGTGACGTCTCGTTGACCACCTGGGCCAGCTTCCATCCCAGGTTCACGGCATCCTGCACGCCCGTGTTGAGGCCCTGTCCACCCTGCGGGCCATGCACGTGGGCGGCGTCGCCGGCGAGCAGCACCCGTCCCTCGCGGTAGGACGCCGCCTGCCGGGTCATGTCGGTGAACCGGGAGATCCAGGTGGGGCTGTGCACCCCGTAGTCCGTCCCGTAGGCGGCGACGAGCGCCTCGCTGAGGTCCTCCAGGGTGGGCTCGCGGGTGTGTTCGACGTCGCTTCTCGAGCAGGACGACCCGGTACGGCCCTCCGCCCTCCTCCCGGTTGACGGGACCGATGCCACCACCCTCGGGGCGCATGCCGATCTCCGGCTCCTCGTCCATCTCGACCTCGGCGATCAGGTAGCTGGTCGTCGGGTCCCACCCGGGGAAGTCGATGCCGGCCGCCTTGCGGATCAGGCTGCGTCCTCCGTCGCACCCGACGAGGTACTCCGCCCGGAGCGACGTGTCGCCGGACAGCTCGACATCGACGCCGGTGTCGTCCTGCGCGAAGCCCACCACCTCGCAGCCGCGAAGGATCGGAACCCCGAGCTCCTCGACCCAGCCGGCCAGGATGCGCTCGAAGTGGCTCTGCCAGAGCGCCAAGGATGTAGTTGTGGCGGGTGGGGAAGTCGCTGATGTCCAGGAAGGTCCCGGCGTAGCCCACGAATGGATGGACCTGCCCCGCCGAGAGGAATCGTTCCGCGACGCCACGCTGATCGAGCACCTCGATGGTGCGGGAGTGCAGACCCCCGGCTCGCGAGCCGTCGAGATCCTGACTGGCGCGTCGTTCGACGATGACGACGTCGATCCCCGCCAACGCCAGCTCGGCCGCCAACATCAGCCCGGTCGGGCCGCCTCCTGCGATCACCACCGCATGCTCGGTCATCGGCGCCCCCCGGCCAACTCGGCCCCGGACAAGGACAGCCAACGCCGCCGAGCGAAAGCGTCCTCCCTGCCGGCTCCTCGACCGGTTCCGCTCCCGGTCCACCCATCTGCCGAAGGCAACACACGCATTCCACGACTCCTGGCTTCATAGGTTCTGGCCGTGATCGGCTCAGCGGACGAGTCATGGTCAGCACATTTCGGTCGCTTGCGGCAAGCCCCCTCCCTCGCGATATCTTGTTCATGGCGGCGAAGGTTCACGCTCGACGCCGCACGTGGCGAACGGGTTCTCCTGGGCATCGTCGAGCTGATGGACGTTGTCGATCTCGACCGACGGGCCGCCCACGGCACGGCGGCGCTCATCGATGCGACCTCGCCGGATCAGCACGCGGCCCCGACCCCCTGCACGGACTTGGACCGTGCGCGATCTGTCCGCGCACCTGATCGCCGGCAACGTGAAGTACATCGAGATCGCTGGCGGAAGGATGGGTCAGAGGCGATCCCGATGTCCGTCAAGGCGGCTACATCTCCTCGTTGCTCCGCTCTTATGGGCCTCCGACCGGACCCGTGAGTCTGCCCTTTGACCTCCCTTGCCGGTGGGCGGTGCCCATCGAGTGCCGTACCGGTAGATCACCCACCAACGAGAGGAACCCATGAACACCGTCCGGCTCATCGGCGGTCTCATCCGAGACCCCGAGCTCCGCCACAACGTGCTCCCTTGGGTCAGCTCGGCTCCACCACTCCAGAGTCGGACTAGGCCACCCTCGTCAATATCCAGCTCACCGACCTAGGTCTACGTTTCAGGCGAACGGACCTCGTGCTCCCATCGGCGCAGGTGCTGAGAAGTTGCGTTGTGACATAGTTGCCGTCTGCTGACGAGCGGGTGGGACACGCGTGGTCGGAGCAATCGAAGTGAATTATCGCCGTGCGACCGAGGCGATAACCATGGTTCGCCGACGCGCTTGGCCTGTTGTTGCCGCGTCAGCTGCCTGTAACGAGCTCGTGGAGGCGATCGCGAGACCAGCTTCGACACCGTGGGGCTCTCGAGTCCCCACGGCCCATGTCACTGTCCCGGTGTCGCTGGCCGTTGCCGCCCAGCCGCTCGCCGAAGGGCTCGTTCGCTTTCGGCCCGTGCGCGAGCGCGATGTCGTTGTCTTGATTCACGCAGTCGCCCTAACGCTGATGTGGTCGGGTGACGACCAGGAGGCGAACAACATCCTCCTTGCTGCAGTCGAATCGAAGGTGCTGTCGTCCGACGGCTGGGGTCGAGCCATCATCGATCTTGACCTAATATTGGTGCGCCTGGGCGGCGAGATTGAAGACGGCCCAGACGATGGAACCGGACGTCGAGAGCTAAAGGATGCCGTCGGAGTTGCGAGCACGCTTCGGCCGGAGCCGAGGTGGGCATCATCACTCCGTGCGGATATCGCGGGGATCGCACATCGAGTGCTTTGTGCAACTCCCAATTTATGTGTGTCCGAGTACAAGAGCAAGCTCAACGATCTTAAGGCGCTCGTCGGATTACCGTACGAGGAGATATTGTCCGTGAACCTGCACCAGAAGATAGCCGATTTGAGTCGCGGGCACGCTGCTGGGTATACGCGTCGCGTTTCCGGGGGCAGTCAATGACGGGCATCAAGGCGTGTTTGGAGTGGACCTTTCAGCTCGCTCGCACGTTCCTCTGGCCGTCCGTGCCTGCAGATTCGCTTCTTCAGGCCGCCGCCGTGGGTGATCGCGACGTCGTGGAGCGGGTTTTCGAATGGGAACGCGAACGCACCACCATGATGGCCAAAGGAATGGGTGGGACGGCGTCAGCGGTGGCAGTGGCAGCCTTTGCTGCAGCCTTCGATGCCAAGCAACTGGGCGACGCCACAGTGCGCCTCGCTGGGTTGGCGATCGCCGTGTTGTTCCTGTGGGCGGCGATTCTCTGTGTAGGCATACAGACCCTTGGCGGGCAATACACCACGACAATCCGCCGGATGCACCAACCATGACATCAATTGAGGTGCTCACCCGCTGGTTGGCGGCGATCACTCTAACCCTCGGCAGCCTCGGTATCGTGTGGGCAGCGATAGGCGAGGTCCGATTCCGCCGCGCTTTCCGGCGGAGGCTCGTTCAGCTACAGGCGCTTCGCGTCGAGCTCGACCTTGACCGGAAGCGGGAGGACGATATCGAGCAGTATCGAGCCGCGCTTCTGCGCAAAGCGGAAAACGCGTTCGGCGGCGTCCTTACCCGGGATCTTGCCCGCGACCCGCAGTTGGCCGAACTGTTCGAGGATGTCTGTCGCCGACTTGCTCCTGCAACTCCTGGTTACCGTGAGGGGGCCTCTGAGTAGTTGTGCCTGGCAACGTCGGTTCCACCAGAACTCTATGTGCCGTCTTCGGCCCAGTCCGCGGCGGTGATGCCGTCGTGGTGACCGGCCGGCCACTGGACCAACTCGATGCGGTTGCCGTCGGGATCGACGATCCACGTCGTTCGAAAGTCGTCTGAGTCGTCCGGTGACGTGGGCACCTCGGCGTCGATGCCTTCGGCGGCGAGCGAGCTGATGGTGGCGTCCATTGACTCGACCTTGATGACGAAGTGGCTGAGCCCCGTGGCGACGTCGACCTCAGATTGGCTTGGATCGTGGACCAGTTCGATGGTGACGAACTCGTCGCCGGGAAGCTGGAGCATGGTCAGGTGGCCCATCCCGGTCTCGGGGACGCTGCCGACGACCTTGTATCCGACGGCGGTGTAGAACGCGAGCGATCGGTCGAGATCGGCCACCCGCAGGCCAAAATGCAACGTCCTCATCTGTTCCCCTTTGTCGGCTGCCGTTAGTTTGGAGTACGGACGGACGCGGCGCGAGATCTCATCGCCCGGCTACGCAGCGCCATGAACGTCGCTTCGAGGCCCGTGACCGGAGAAGTCTGCGTCTGGCAGCCGAAGAGTTCGTGAGGGTCCCGTCGTCCGACCGGTGTGCAGCGTTCACCGACGAGTTTGGGAGAGGGATCATGAGGAAGATCACGGCCGGCCTGTTCATCTCCGTCGACGGGGTCGTCGAGGATCCGCACCTTTGGCACTTCCCGTACTTCAACGACGAGATGGGTGAGGCCGTCACCGCGTCGATCGGCCAGTCCGACACCCTGCTCCTGGGGCGCAAGACGTACGACAGCTTCGCCGGGGCGTGGCCCGATCGGGAAGCGGCGGGCGAGGAGGACGCGGGCATGGCCAAGGCGCTCGGCGACGCCCGGAAGATCGTCTTGTCGAGGCAGCCGTTGGAGTTCACGTGGCGGAACTCCGAGCTGCTGAAGGGCGATTTCGTGGAGGCCGTCACCGCCCTGAAGAACGAGCCGGGCGACACGACCATCGCCATGAGCGGCTCGGTCTCCATCGTCCGCCAGCTGCTGGCCGCGGGGCTGCTCGACGAGCTGCACCTGCTCGTGCACCCGATCGCCGTCCGCAAGGGCATGCGCCTCTTCGACGAAGACGAGACCCCGGTCCCCCTGAAGCTGATCTCGTCACAGACGTTCACGACGGGCGTGCTGAACCTCGTCTACGGACCGGCCGAGTCGGCCCCCGAGGGCACCTACGACGACGCCAAGGTCCACCTGCCCCAGTCCGGGGAGTAATTTCCTCAGCCGTGGGTGCTGTGGAAGACACGTCGGGTGGCTGAGGAACCCACGCCGTTCAGTGCGCTCCTCGCCGGCTACGGCACCACGTCCATCGGCGAAGGGGTCCGGGCCGAATCGGTGTTCGCACTCCTCAAGCTCCGAGCCGAGAACGGGAGCGCGGCGTGGTCGATCCGCAACGGGGGCGTCCCGCTGGCGGGCGAGGAGCTGCTGGGTGTCCTCGACGGCCTCACCACCTCGATGCGCCAGCGGCTGACGATGGCGTGGAAGAACCAGACGCCGGCGCGGCCCCGGCGCGCCGCTGCCGCCCATGCAGTTCAGCGAGCTCTTGGCGGGCCTCGACACGCTCGGCGTGGGCGACCAGTACGTGATCGAGTCGGTGTTCGCGGTCATCAAGGCCCGCCGAGCCGACGGGGCGCCGGCGTGGTTCGTACGGTCCTCGGAGATGAAGCTGAACCCGGAGGAGCGGTTGGGCGCCCTCGAGGGATACGCGGCCACCGTCCGCGAAAAGCTGGCCGACACCTGGAAGTGGTGACTCGCTCCAGTGCCGCAGGCAACGTTCGCCCTGTCCGCCAACCCACCTTCTTGCGCGGCGGGGTGCAGCCCGCCGCACGTTCTGGGACGCGAGGTCGGGAACGCGCCGGGAGCCGGCTGGCAACGAGCCAGGTCCGCTCGCTGGGTGCGGGGCCGAGGTGTGGCGAACGGTCCCTTGACCCGACCTAGCTAACATAGCTAACATACGGTGGTGCGAGTGAACATGCACGACGCCAAGACGAACCTGTCCCGATTGGTGGCGGCAGTGGAATCGGGAGAGACCGACGAGGTCGAGATCGCACGGGCGGGACACGTGGTCGCTCGCATCGTCCCGCCTCGCCCCCCGGCCGCGCGCCGGCCCGGCCTCTGGGCAGGTCGGGTTCGCATCCACGCCAACTTCGACGACCTTCCCGCCGACGTCGAAGCTGCCTTCCGCGGCGAGACGGGATGAGGGTTCTGCTCGATACCCACATCGTTCTCTGGTGGCTCGCCGACGACCCGTCACTGCCGTCACGAGCCTCCACCGTCATCGCCGACGCGGAGACTGAAGTGGTTGTCTCCGCGGCCACCGTCTGGGAAATCGAGATCAAGAGAGCCGCCGGCCGCCTCGAAGCACCCGACGACATCGTGGGCGCCTTGTTGGCGAACGACTTCGACACCCTCTCCATAACCCCGGTCCATGCAGTCACCGCCGGGCGTTTGCCCGCTCATCACTCCGATCCCTTCGATCGGATGCTCATCGCCCAGGCGCAGGTCGAAGGCGTCACGCTCATCACCGTCGACGGTCGGCTCTCGGACTACAACGTCGAGCTCCTACCCTTCGACTGATTCAACTGGCCGCGGGGGGGGCCGGGGCGGCGGCAGGAGGAGTGCACCATGAACTCGATGGCACGCCGGATGTTCGAGCTCGTCGAGCCGATCGGTGCCATCCCCTACTCAGCCGACGAACCCAACGAAGCGATGTTCGCCCTCGGGTTCACCAACTACTGGGACACCTACTTCGCCGGACGGGCGGCGCCCTTGGGCCTCGCCCCCGCGGAGGTGGTGGACGCGCTCTTCTACAACTTCGCTCCCGGTGAGGTGGCCCGACACATTCCGAAGGTGTGGCGCACCACCACACCCGAAGCGGCGATCGCCGCTCGCCAGGCGGGCTGCGTGAAGGCGTTGCGGCGGATCCTCGGCGATCACGTCGACTCTCCCGGCTTCGCCCGCGCCGCGGAACTGTTGACCAAGGCCGCGACCAGCGCACCGTTCGAGGGCCGGCCGATGTACGCCGCGTTGCGCACCATCCCGATCCCCGATGACGTGGTGGCCCGCCTCTTCCATGCCGCCTCCTTGCTGCGCGAGCACCGTGGCGACGGACACATCGCAGCCCTGATGATCGAGGGTGTCGGCCGCCTCGAGGCTCACGTCCTGTTCGCCCTCGACATGGGCATGCCCGCGGAGAAGTTCGGACGCATCCACCACCTCCCGGCCGCGCAGCTCGCCACCGTGATCGACGGAATGCGCGATCGCGGCCTGATAGGCGATGACGGTTGGCTCAGCGAACAGGGTCGCGCTGTCAAACAGCGGGTCGAGGCGCTCACCGACGACCTCGCGGCGAAGCCCTACGAAAGCCTCGAGCCGGGCGAGCTCGACGAGCTCATGGCCACGCTCGAGCCGCTCGCGGCGCTGCTCCTCGCCGCCCAGGACTGGTAGACGCGGAGCGACAGGTGCTGCCAGTAGTCGCGGGAGGCATCCTCGTAGTCACGGGACGCCTCGTCGTAGGTCGCCCTCGGGTCGAACCGGCCCCAGCGCGTCGACCACCGCTAGCCGTCACCTGATCGGGACTTCAGCCACGCCTCGCCCCGGCGGTTCGACGCTTGCGAGAGCCAGGCCTCCTCGACGATCTCGGCCAGCTCCTGGCGGCTGAGCTCGCCGATCCGGCCGGCCCGCACCAGCACCGAGCGATGGCCGTCGAAGTGGGGCGTGGTGAAGAAGGGCGAGGCCGGGTCCTGCACCAGCGCCTGCTTCTCGTCCTCCGAGGGGACCCAGATCACGATCACGTCGTCGTAGCGCTGGCGGGTGACCGGGTCGACCGCGTCGGGCCGCGGGTTGCGGAAGAACACGAACGACTTGCCGCCGACCTGGTAGACGGGGTTGCCGTTCGGCCCCGGGACGACCGTCACGTGGGGCATGGCCTGGGCCAGCTGGTGGACGTCCTCCACCCGGGCCGGTCGCTCACGTGGCGCCATCCCGCAAGAATACGAGGGGTCGGCACGAGGCCATGATGGGCGGGTACGACCGGATCGACGCCGCGTTGGGCGCGGGAGAGAGGGAGTTCGACGTTGCGGCGCGCCATATCGGGGTTCCACCAGGACGACGCCGGTGACTGGGTGGCCGAGTTGTCCTGCCTGCACAACCAGCACGTTCGACACCGGCCGCCGTTCCAGGAGCGGCCGTGGGTGACGACGGAGGCGGGGCGTAGCGGTCGCCTCGGCGCCGACCTGGATTGTCCGCTGTGCGACCGGGCCGAGCTCCCCGACGGGCTGCACGTGTCCCGCACCGCGGGCCCGTTCGACGCCACGACCCTGCCCCCAGGCCTGCGGAAGGCACATCGGGTGGCCGAGGGCGTGTGGGGCCGCCTGCGCGTCATCGAAGGTTTCGCCGGCATCGTCCTCGACACCGACCCCCCGATCCGCGCCCAACTCACGGCGGGGGAGAGCCAGGCCATCCCTCCCGGCGTGCCGCACGCCGTCTCCGTCGACGGCCCCGTCCGCCTGGCGATCGACTTCCTCGTCCCCGCCGGGGCCTAGCCGTTCGGCACACCCGCGCTCAAGTCCGGCCCCCCGGAGGCCGACGATGGGGCTCTACGCAACTGGAAGGCGGGCCATGGCGCGTCGGAGACCCGAATCCGTGGTCCTGTCCCACAACGGCTGGGCCACCCGCTGGCGGTGCCAGTGCGGCTACGACAACACCGGCCGCAACAGCTGCCTCATGTGCAGCGGGCCGGCACCGACGGAGTTCCTGACCGATCCCACGGTCTACGAGGAGCCCTACGTGCCCCCGCCCCTGTACGGGCCGCCGGTGAAGACGGGCACCAAGGCCAACCGCACGGTGATGGCGATCATCCTCGCCAACCTGGCCATCCAGCTGGTCGAGTTCGCCTACTTCGCCGGCGCCGATGTGCCCCGGGCGACCGCAGTCAAGGCCTCCCTGTTCACGGGACTGGCCTTCTACGCCATCACCGCCTTCTGGGTGCTGGGCCGGTCGGCGTCGCTCAAGATCCGTCCCTTCACCGGGCTGGGGTCGAACTGGGCCGTCGGCGCCGCTGAGGGCGCGGTGGTCGGCGGTGTGGCCGCGGTGCTGCTGGTGGCCGGCCTCCGCCTCATCACCGGGCACCCGGTCCTCGACCCGTCCACCGCCTTCCTCGCCTCCCAGGGCTCGGGGCTGGCCCTGCTGCTCGGGTTCCTCGTCATCGTCGTGGCGGCGCCACTGGTGGAGGAGCTGGTCTTCCGGGGCTTCATGGCCGAGTCCTACCGCCGGTCGGGCAAGCGGCTGGCGATCATCCTCAGCGCGGGCGCCTTCAGCCTGGCCCACCTGTCGCTGCCCCAGCTCCGCTACTACCTGCTCATGGGCGTCGCCCTGGGCGTCGTCTACTGGCGGCGGGGCCTGGTCGGCTCCATCGCCACCCACGCCGCCTTCAACGGGGTGCTGCTGGCCGTCGCCCTGGCCGCGGCCCACGGGCCGGCGGTGGAGCACCACGTGGCCGGCGCCACCATCGCCATCCCGGGGACGTACAACGTGGTCACGTCGCCCTTCGGTAACGACGACCTGGTCGCCAACGGCCCGCTGGGAGCGACGGTCGAGGTGGCCCACGTGGTCCTGCCGGGGGTTGTGGCGTCGGCCGACGTCCTGGCCCAAGGCTTCGCCCGGGGGGCCTTCCCGCTGCCGGACGAGATCGTGATCGACGGTTCTTCGGTGTCCGTCTTCGACCTCCCCGCGGGCCGGGCCGTATCGATGGAGGCCGAGATTGCCGGCCGGGACGGACGGGTCATCGTCCTGCCCCAGGGATCAGAGGCGTGGCTGGCGTCGTATCGCTCCGACGGGAGCGCCCAGTCGTCGGAGGACTTCGACGACATGGTGCGTAGCCTCACCTTGCCGCCGGCGCCGGCGCGGGCCGCCGCATGAGCCGACGTGGCGATCAGCGTCGACCGACCGGCGGACGCGCTACGGGCTGACGGTCTCCAGGCCCTGGGGGTAGGAGCCGGTGGCCTTCTTCCAGACCTCGGCGGCGCCCCGTTGGGCGACCAGGCGGGCGATGGCGATGGCCACGCCACAGGCCGCGGCCCAGGCGAGCGCCTCCGACCACTTGGTCGACGGGGAGGCCGGGTTGGTGGGCGGGTCGGTGCCCTTCCACTTGACCCAGCCCTTCTTCATGGCGGTCCGGGTGAGGCCGCCGGACGCGGCGCCGCTGAGGGCGCCGGCCCCTTTCCACAACATCGTCTGGTTGCTCACGCCTTCATGTCTGCCCACTCCACTCCCACGAGGAACCGACCGCCAGGCCACCCTCCGCTTCCTTACGGCAAGTAGGCTGGGTCCGCCGCCCGGCGCCATGGTTGTGAGGAACATCCCGCGCCCATCTCCCCGCTTGGCCAAGGGCCTTGGCGTGCTCGTGGCGCTGGTCTGTTGCGGGTTCGTGGTCCACGCCCTCGCCCGCCAGTGGAGGTTGGCCCGCCACGCGGTGGCCGGCGCCGACCCGCTCTGGCTGGGCCTGGGCCTGGTGGCGGCCGTTGCCGGCATGGCCGTGCTCGCCCTCCTGTGGGGTGCGGCGCTGCACGTCCTCGGCGCCGGCACGGGCTGGCTGACGACCACGACCATGTACTTCCGGGGGGAGCTGGGCAAGTACGTGCCCGGAGGCCCGTGGGCCGTCGTCGGACGCTCGGAGATGATCACGCGCACCGGCGTGCCCCGGGCGATCGGGTACGGAAGCGTGGTCCTGTCGCTGCTCGCCGGCTACGTGGCCTGCGCCCTCTTCGCCATCGCCCTCCTGCCCGCGGGGCTGAACCGCACCGGCGCCCGTTCGGCACTCTGGATCGTCCCGGTGGCCGTCGCCGGGCTGGTCCTGCTGCACCCGGCGCCGTGGCGCGTCGGGTTGCGCGTCCTCGGCCGCCACCGTGACCTCGACGTCCCGCCCCCCTGGCGGCAAACGGCCCTGCTGGTGGTGCGGGGCGTCCCCGCCTGGCTGTTGGTGGGCACCGCCACGTGGTGCGCGGCCCGGGCCCTGCACGCCGACATCGGGTACGTCCGGGTCCTGTTCGCCACCAGCGTGTCGTGGCTGGCCGGCCTGGTGGCCGTTCCCGTCCCCAGTGGCATCGGGGTGCGGGAGGCGGTCTTCGTGGCCACGGCGGGCCCTCTGCCGGCGGGGATCGCGGCCGCGGTGGCGGTCACCGCCCGCCTCACCTTCGTCCTCGGCGACGTCCTGGCCGCGGCGGTGAGCTCGCTTGTCGCCCGGCGGCGGGTGGAGCCGCTCATCGTCTCCCCCCGCCGGCCGCCTACGTTGGGACCGTCGACGACAGGCAACTCAGGAGGAGGGCCCGTGGCACAGCGCAAGGCCAGTGCGAAGTGGGAAGGCGACCTGTTCGAGGGCAACGGGACCGTGACCGCGGCCAGCACCGGGCTGTTCACCGACGCGCCGGTGAGCTGGCCCGCCCGCACCGAGGACCAGCCGGGGGGCAAGACCAGCCCCGAGGAGCTGCTGGCGGCCGCCCACGCCGCCTGCTTCTGCATGGCCCTGTCCAACGAGCTCAGCTCCCGGGGCAACCCGCCCGCCCTCGTCGAGGTCGAGGCCACCTGCACCTTCGAGCCGCCGACGATCACTACCGTCGACCTGGTCGTGGTGGCCACCGTCCCCGGCGCCGACGAGGCCGCCTTCCGGGAGGCGCTGACCGCGGCCGAGGGTTCCTGCCCCGTCTCCAACGCTCTCCGCGGGGGCGTGACGATCAACGTGGACGGTCGGCTTAACTGACCCCCCGGCTATCATGGCCGGTGGAGATGTCGTCGCCCACCTGCGATGACGCCCAGCAGCTCGAAAACTTCCCGAGGCTTCGCTTGATGATGGACGGCCCATGACAGTCGACGAAGAAGAGGCGCGCTCCGAAGCGGAGTGGCTCAAGATCGTGGTGCGGATCCGGGCCATGCTGGCCCAGGCTCAGTCGAGCACGTACCCGCAGGAGATCCAGGTCTACGAGAAGAAGGCGGCCCAGCTGGCCAAGCGCCACGAGGTCGACGAGTGGCTGCTGGAGGCGCCCGGCGCCGATCTCGACATCGTCATCATCGGGGCCCAGCTGCGCCGCCTCAACACGATCATGGCCGGCTACTCCAAGTTCACCCGGATCGAGTACGAGGACCAGACCCGGGAGTGGACCGACTACATCCGCCAGTACGACGCCACCCTGGAGGTGGCGTGCGGGATGCTCAACATCCCCCTGCCGATGCTGCCGGGTGGCGTCGTCCGTCGCTTCCGGCCCGAGGCCCAGCTCCACATCGAGAAGCTGCTGCTGGAGGCGGGCTACGACGTGAGCGCCCGTCCCGGCTGGGACCCGCTGGTCGACTCGCAGACGCCCAACCTCGACCAGGTCGTGGAGGGCGAGATCTGCAAACAGGCCAACGTGGCCGGCGGCGAGGACATCCCCTTGCCCAAGCCGCAGGCGGTATGAACCAGTCGCCATGAAGAAGTCAATCGATTTCGGGATGGACGACCACCCGCCGGGTGGGGAGCGTCCGCCGGCGTCGTGGGCGGTGGCCATCGCCGACGACTGCGAGGAGTGCCAGGACCTCCGGGTCGAGATCACGGTTGAGGAGGAGGACCGGAAAGGCGCGGGGATCATCACCCACCTGACGCCCCGGTCCGCCCGCCGCCTGCGAGCAGCGCTGGCGGAGGGCTTGCGCCAGCTGGGTGAAGACGTCGAGGGAGAATCATGAGCAGCGTTCTGCAGGGTTGGACCGAGGTCACCCCGGAGTTGCTGGCCGGCGACGGCGAGCCCCTGGGGACCGACGACGTCGTCCGCTACTACGACGGCGGTCCCGCCGACTGGCGCATCGCCCAGGCGCCGGAGAGCCCAGGTCCTGCGCCGGCAGGCGGTGGCGCCGGCGGTGGCGGCGTTCGAGCGCACC
This sequence comes from uncultured Acidimicrobiia bacterium, assembly GCA_963829165.1. GTDB lineage: Bacteria > Actinomycetota > Acidimicrobiia > Acidimicrobiales > AC-14 > JAXDMK01. The sequence continues at coordinate 260,017 of CAWHIC010000010.1, forward strand.
ATCGAGTCGGCCATGGTCCTGCTGGTCGGACCGCGGGGGTCGGGCAAGACCACGACCGTCCGCCAGATCGCGGTCGACCTGGTCCGGGCCGGCACCAAGGTGTTGTTCCGCGACCCCGGCGTCCGCCTCGACGGCGACGCGGTGGCGGCCCTGCCCGAGGGGCCCTGGGTGCTGATCAGCGACGACGCCGAGGAGATCGCGTCCGACCTGGAGAGCACGGTCACCCCCCTGGCCAAGCTGCGCAAGGACATCCACTGGGTCCTGGTGGGCCGCAGTCCCGACTGGGAGTCCAAGTTCAAGCACGCAGGGCCGCAGCGCGGAGCCGCCGTGGGAGAAGTTCGTCAGCCTGTGGCCGACGCTCGGGATGCGCACCAAGCTCATCGAGCTGGCCCCGGCCGACGCCGACCGGCTGGTGGAGGTGTGGGCCGCCAACGGGTCGCTGCGGGCGCTGGAGACCGACCCGGCCGAGGAGCGGGGCCAGTACCTCCTCGACGCCGTCGGGTCGCGGCAGGGGATGTGCGACGCCACCCTCCTCGGCGGCATCCTCGACCAGCGCTTCGGCCCCGACGCCCTGCCCGACCACGTGGCCACCCTCCTGGCCGGTGTCGGCGGGGCCGACCTGGCCGCGTTCCTCTCCGTGGCCGTGGCCGAGGCGTGCGACTTCGACGGCGTCGACCTGGCCGTGATCGCCGACCTGGCGGGTATCCAGCGGTCGGACGCCCCGGCGATCCGGGCCCGGCTCATCGCCGCCGGCGTGGGCGCGGGCAGCGGGAGTTCGCTGCGCACCCGGCACCCGGCCATCGCCAAGGCCGCGGTGCGGCTGGTCGACGCGGGCCGGGCGGGCGACCGCGACCTCGATGACATCTGGCGGGCGCTGGTGCAGTCCACCGGGCGGGTGGGGCGCAAGCTGGGCCCGCTGGTGTCGGACGGGCCGATCATGACCGCGGGTCCGGTGCTGGCCGGGCGCTACGAGCGCTTCGGCATCCCCCGGGAGCGGGCCGACCGCATCGCCCGGGTGGTGGCCGACGAGGCCGCCGCGGCCATGGGCGAGAAGTTCTCCCTGTTCACGGTGCTCCAGGCCCGCACCTACCGGATGAGCGGGCTGGCGGCGGAGGCGTCGGCCATCCTGCGCAAGGGGTTCGCCGACGACGTCCAGAAGCAGGACTGGGACCGGATGGGCCGGTCCTACCTCTACGAGCTGGCCCTGGCCGAGGCCGCCCTGGGCCATCTGCTGGAGACGATCGTCCTGGCCGGGCTGTCGATGGCCGACGTCCGCCGGATGGGGCCGGTCACCTACACCGACGCCAAGATCGCCCTGGTCGAGATCGGCGACGCCTGTCTCAAGATGGACGAGGCCCAGCTCGTGCCCCGTTACGCCAACCTCCTCCGGTCGGCGGTGGTGATGAGCCCCACCGTCACCCCCAAGTGGGACCAGATCACCCGGGCCCGGTTCAAGACCTTCGGCGAACGGGCCGACGAGCTGGGCCTGCCCGAGTGCAAGCTGGCCCAGGGCTTCGACTGGTTCGCGGAGGCTCTGGCCACCGCCGCGGGCGAGGTCCACGACCCCGAGCTGGAGCTCATCTGGAAGCGGCTCGTCCCCGAAGGCGGCCAGCCCAGCTTCACCCTGCTCAAGCGCACGGTCGACGTCCGCGGCCCCTTCCCCGGCAGCCAGTCCCAGACCTGAGCGACAGCGGGAGCGGTCAACAGGAGAGTAGTATGAATCGTCAGCGTACGGAAACCGGCGATGACAACGGTCCCCGACGAAGGGTGCCATCGGTCGGGAGGACCCGAACAGGACACGGGGATGTGATGGCCGTCCCAGGGAGTTCGCCCGGTAGACCTCTCGGCATCTTTTTGGCTGGACCAGGCGCACCTTGCAGGCAGAGAGAGCTGAACTCCGAGTCGCAGGTCAAGAGTCGGTGCTCCCGCGGATAGGTTGGCTCTCGGATGGCACCTTTACGTCGCGGAATCTGTGCGTATTGCCAACGACCTCTGCTTCAACTCGGAGCGAAAGAGGACGAGCACGTTATTCCACGCTCAAGGGAGCCGACCTCGACTCTAACGGTACCGTCTTGCGCTCGTTGTAACCGGTTCAAGGGTGATCGAGTATCAGGGATCGACCCGCTAACGGAACTGCTTGTGCCATTCTATAACCCTCTCCAGATGAAGTGGGTAGATCACTTCTTCCGGAGAGACGGACAGGTCTTAGGAAAAACTGCGATTGGGCGGGCGACCAGTGCCCAAGTATTTCGAGAAACCGATAGCTTTTTTGAGGACCAGGATACTGGCCGTACCGAGAAACCATCGATGATGCTTCGCTTCAGTTTCAGACTGCACGGCTGCGACGGCTCTATCGTAGAAACCAATGGGCACAACTCGAATCAGGGCTAGACGATCTTGTCTCTGACGCAGCGGAAGGATACGCGGGGGATCTGACGTACGCCAGGCAGATTTCCTTATGGCTGAGAGGCTCCATGGCGACGAAGAGAGCGAGCCTGCATGACCTCCGTACAAAGGGTCTAGAAGACCTCCGCCACGGAGCGACAATCGACAACTATATTGCAGTGCACGTCCTTGAGTCTCAAGTGGCGTCACACGACCACCGAAAGAACCTGTACCGGTCGGGCTCTCGCTATGAGTCCGCTGCAAGAGCGGCTCTAAATGGCTATGCATATCTAGCAACGATCGCGCCTAACCGAAGCCTCGAATTTGGATTGCGCGCCAGAGCGCGATCAATTAGCGTGCGATCGGTTCAGCCTGCGCCTAGTGAGTTTAACCGTGGTGTTGATCTAGCGGCCGAAAGTGCTGCCAACGGTGATTTCGTATTATTGGCACTCTTGTTGGAATTGAATAATACGTATTCTCCGGATGCGCGCCGTCGGCATGTGCAACTCTTCGAGATCTTGGAGGACTCGATTCCTTCTGCCGGGATTGGTCAGAATATTGATCTGATTCAAGAATCGATTGTTCGTCGCGCCCGCTTATGGGAGAGAGTTATGAGGTTGGGCACGACGACGATTGGCAGGCGCGAAACGCTGTGCGTGCGGAAGCACGAAATGCCGTGATCGGCAATGCGAAAACATCACGACGATTTCGTTGATCGAAACGGCGGCGGCCGCGGTCGCCGGTTGACCGCCGTCGGCTTACGGCTTGGTGACCCACTTCTCGAGGAGGTCGTGGTCGTCGACGGTGCGGCGGCTGCGGAGGTGGCGGCGGGCGACGAGCGCCCCGGGGATGAGCCGGGCGAAGGCGGCGAGGGAGTGCAGCCGGCGACGGACCGTCTCCACTGTCGGGCGGCGGCCCTGGATCAGGGGGCTGAGGATGTCGCGGCGGGCGTAGGAGCCGGTGATGAGCAGGTGGCGGCCGGTCTCCTTGGCCGCCAGGGACAGGGGCGCGTTGCGGGTGAGCATGAGCAGCCGGTTGCGCTCGACGTAGTGGGCGAACAGCCGTGAACCCTCCACCGACGAGGCCGAGTGCTCGTGGCGCACGACCGACTCGGGCACGTACACGTACCGCCAGCCCTGGGCCCGGCCCCGCCAGGAGAGGTCGGTGTCCTCGTAGTAGAGGAAGAAGCGCTCGTCGAGCAGGCCCACCGACTGGAGGTACTGGCGGGAGAGCACCACCGCCGCCCCGCACCAGGCGAAGACCTCGTCGGGCGTGTCGAACTGGCCGCCGTCGCGCTGCTGGAAGCCGCGGTCGGCGCCGTAGCCGTCGGGCAGGAGCAGGTTGCCGGCGTTGTTGAGCACGGGGAAGGGCAGCCCGACGATGGGGACGTCGTACCAGTCGGCGGTGGGGGTCACCGGGATCTCGAACTCGTCCGGGTCGGACCTCACCACCACCGTGCGGTGACTGCTGGCGGCCAGGCGCAGCTGCAACCGGGGCAGGCTGCCGTCGGGACGGGCCGGCACCCGCACGTGGGCCGCCCCGTTGCTCCATTGGAAGGCGCCCTCGCCGTCGTGGCCGTGCTCCAAACCCCAGAACCCGTCGACCATCTGGACCTTGCCGGACGCGTCCTCCCCGTCGAGACGGGCGCCACTGAGGCGCACGCCCAGCGGGCGGCGGTCGCCCAGACCCCGGACGGCGGTGGACGACTCGAGCACCACGTCGACGTAGGACCCGGTGAAGAGGATCTTGGGGCAGGCCGCGCCCACCGCCGGATCGCGCTCCACCGCCGCCACCAGGGGTCGCAGCCAGGACGGCTCGACGGTGGCGTCGTTGTTGAGCAGGGCGATGTAGTCGACGCCCGACAGGTCGTGCAGGGCCAGGTTGCAGCCGCCGGCGAAGCCCCGGTTGGAGCCCGACTCGATGACCGTGACCCGCGGCAAACCGGCCTTGACCGCGGCCACCACCCCGTCGGTGGAGGCGTTGTCGACCAGCACCACCTCGAGCTGGTCCTCCGGCCAGTCGGTGGCGAGGACGCTCTCCATGCAGGCCAGGGTGGTTCCGCTGCCGTTGTAGTTCACCACCACGACGCGGACGCGCGAGCCGGGCCGGCGGATCACCTCGGTCCGGATTCGGGCACCGGGTGGCGCGCCGTCGTCCGCCGTGGTGAAGAGGTGCCGATCATGCTGACGAGAACTCGCACGTAGTGGTAAGCGAGCTTGACCCGGCCGTTGGAAGGGGTGCCGCCGGCCCGGGGTCGCATCCGCACCGGCACCTCGACCACGTCGAAGCCGGCCCGGCAGGCGAGGAGGAGGGCCTCGGCGGTGTCGCCCAGGAACTCGTTGGGGTAGCGCTGGGCGAAGAAGTCGAGGAGGGGGGCGGAGAAGGCCCGGAAGCCGGACGAGGCGTCGGTGAACGGGCGTCCGCCCAGGATGCGCACCGCTAGCTGGAGGCCCCGCATGGCCCCGCCCCGGATGCGGCCCACCGAGTACCCGTCTCCCGGCGCGACGGCGGCATCGGAGTCGGTGCCGCTGCCGCTGGTGGTGGTGGCGGTGGCGAAGCGGCTGCCGATGACGAGGTCGGCACCGGCGTCGAGGCCGGCCAGGAGGGCGGGGATCTCGGACGCGTCGTGCTGGCCATCGCCGTCGAACTGGATGGCCCGGGTGTAGCCGTGGCGCACCGCGTACCGGAACCCGGTCTGGAGGGCGCCGCCCACGCCCAGGTTGAAGACGAGGGGGGCGACGTGGACGCCGGCGGCCCGGGCCACGGCGATGGTGGAGTCGGTCGACCCGTCGTCGACCACCAGGATGTGGACGTCGGGCGACCACGTGCGCAGCTCCCGGATGACCCCGGCGAGGGCCGCCTCCTCGTTCAGGGCGGGGATGATGACGAGGAGCGTTTGCGCCGCCGCCACAGGGCTCCGGTTGGTCGGCCCCACAACCTCGGGCCGGGGGCTCACGGCCACGGAGTCTATGTCGGACCGGTCTCGGCCGGACCGTCAGGGGCCAGACCGTCGGGCTCGGACCGAAGCCGGATCAGCTCCAGGGCATCGGGCGGTCGGCGGGGTCGCCGAAGTGGAAGTTGTGGTCGGCGGTGCCCGAGCCCAGCGTGTTGGTGATGTACCACTGCCCGTCCCGGAAGATGCCGGCGGTGGCGGCCCCGTCGTCGTCCCAGTCACCCACGATGGGCGTGTCCTCGGGGTTGCCGTAGCCGAAGGTCTTCTCCGCCCGACCGGCGTCGAAGTAGTCGGCGATATACCAGATGCCACGTCGTACCACGCCGAAGGTGTCGGTGCCGTTGCCGTTCCAGTCGCCCACCACCGGCGTGTCACCGAAGTCGCCGAACGGCCAGGCGGCGTCGGCCACCCCGCTGGAGTTGGAGTTGCGGAGATACCACTGGCCGGCCCGGAAGACGCCGATGGTGTCGCGGCCGTCGCCGTCCCAGTCGCCGACGACGGGGTAGTCGCCCGGGTTGCCGTAGCCGAAGCCGAGGTCGGCCACCCCGCTGCTGTTCGAGTTGCGCAGGTACCAGGTGCCGTTGCGGAAGACGCCCGGCGTCTTGGTGCCGTTGCCGTCCCAGTCGCCGATGAGGGGGAAGTCGCCGGCGTCGCCGTACATGTAGTTGAAGTCGGCCGGCCCGCTGATGCGGGTCTGGCGCAGGTAGCGCATGTTGCCCCGGATGAGGGCGGGCTTGGTGCCGGCGGTGACCGGCTCCCACAGGAAGGTCACGTTGACGAAGGCGTTCTCGCCGGGGCGCAGGCCGAGCTTCTTAGCCGCCTCGAGGGAGAGGTCGATGCCGGCCGGGTTGAGCACGCACCGGCCGAACTGGTCGGCGCCGGCGGTGCGGTCGGTGGGCTTCTGGTCGAGGTCCTTGCAGTTGGCCTGGACGTTGTAGCCCTCGCTGAAGGCGGCGGTGGCCTCCGGCTTGCCCGTGGCCAGGTCGCCGAACAGGCGTCGGGGACGGGGCGAGCCGGCCGCGCTCGGGTCCCAGAAGTTGTCGTCGACGTTCCACGGCCCGACGTCCTTGACCGGGATGACCTCGCTGCGGCCGTTGGCCAGGGTGACGATGACCCGGTAGTCGAGGTTGGTGCCGTAGCCGGAGGGGCAGCCCTGGCTGCTCAGGGCGCCCGTGTTCTTGAGGGCGGCGAACTTGGCGCACTTGTCGGGCACCGCCACCTCGACGCTGGCCGGGTCGTGCGACGCGTACTGGGTGGCGAAGACCCGGTAGGTGACGAACGAGCCGGTGGGCACGGGGATCTCGGCCGGCGTCTGGCTGGCCGCTTGGGCCCCGGCCTCGGCCGCGTCGGCATCGGTGTGGGGGGTGGGCTCCGACTGCGCCCCGGAGGCGGGCGGGGCCAGGGTGGAAAGGGCGGTGGCCAGGGCGAGGACGAGGACCACCGCCACCTGGTGCGACGTCGTCCGCCGGGGACGGGGCGGAGCGCCCCACTGGCGGTTCACCATCGTGCGATTTCGTCCTCCCGTCCGCCGGTGGATTTGGTGGTGGTGGGGGGGGTGGGCGGCGCCTCGGCCCGGAGGATGGCCAGCTCCTCGGCCAGCAGCCGGGTGCGCTCCTCCAGCCGGGACAGCTCCCAGGAGAAGTGGACGACCACCAGCAGGAGCAGGGTGATGGCGCCCAGGAAGAACGTGGTGGGCCCGTAGCTGATGCCCAGGAAGTCGGACGTGGCGTCGAGCACGCCGGGGAAGGCGGCCAGGAAAACGAGCACCACGCCCACCGACAGCCACAGCAGCGCGTAGCGCGCCGGCAGGTGGTGGCGTCGGAGGAGCCGGACGATGAACAGCACGCTGGACAGCGTCACCAGCAGGACGAGCAGGTGGCCGCGGGAACTCAAGGCCCCCAGAGCCTAGGCGAGGGGACCGCTCCGGCGGAGCATCCTCCGGGCCAGCCACCAGTAGGCCGACAGTCCTGCGTCGAGGGGACCTATCCAGCCGGGGATGCCCATGTTGGCCGCGTCGAACCTGGTCGCCAGGCGGGGAGCCAGGGCCCGGTCGCCTACCACCCGCTCCGCTTGCAGCCGCCGCCGACGCTCGCCGACCCATCTCCGGTGGCGGACGAGCCACACCCAGCCCTTCACCTTGGGCCGCAGCCACCCGGCCCGGGCCGCCACCAGGAGCATGCCCACCTCCACCGCCAGGGCCGCGGGTGCCACCAGCAGCAGAGTGCGCCGCTCGTAGGTGGTGAGCACGAACACCAGCCGGTTGCGCTCGAGCAGGTACCACTTGGCCGCGTTCCGGGAGAAGTGGTAGCGGTGGGTCACCACCGCGGAGGGGACGTAGACGATGCGCAGCCCTCGCTGCCGGACCCGGGTGCTGAGCTCGGTGTCCTCGTGGTAGGCGAAGTACTCCTCGGCGAACCCGCCGACGGCCTCCCAGACGCTTCGGCGCATGGCCATGGCCGCGCCCGCGGCGGAGGCGATATCGGCCTCCACCTGGTAGTTCGCGGCCGGCTCGCCGTAGGCGCCCGACCAGCAGAAGCCGAGGAAGTGGACGGGGTTGCCGGCCGAGTTGAGCAGGTCGGGATCGTCGGCCAGGCGGACGCTGGCCGAGGCGATGCCCACGTCCGGCCGCAGGGCGACCTCGGCCAGGGCGGCCAGTGCCCCCGGCTCGAGGATGGCGTCCTGGTTGAGGAAGGCCACGATGTCGCCGGTGGGGCCGGCTCCGGCCGCGCCCACGCCCGCTCCCGCGTTGCAGCCGCCGGCGAAGCCGAGGTTGGTGCCGGGGCGGACGATGGTGACCCGAGGGCGGCGGGCCAGGCGGTCGATGGTGGCGGCGTCGTTGCCGTTGTCGACGACGATGGCGGCCGCGTCGACGCCGGTGGAGGCCAGGATCGAGTCGACGGAGCGTTCCAACCACGGGTCGTCGCCCCAGGCGGGGATGACCACGTCGACCTTCGGGGCCGGGGGCGTCACCGCGTCACGGCGTCATGCCCGGCGGCGGCGAGGTGATGAGGTCGGCGGCGGAGCCAGTCGGTCCCACGCGGTGGTGGAGGAGGGGGAGGAGCAGCCCGCCCATGGCCACCGCCGACACCACCCCACCCGCCACCATCCCCAACTCGACCCGGGTGAGGAGGTCGGACCCGAGGGCGGTGACGACGCCGAAGGACACCACGCCCGCCAGCCACGCCATCGCCACCCGACCGTGGCCGGAGACGGCGATGAGGGCCTGGGCGAGGGTCATGGCGAACAGGTAGGCGGCGCAGGCCACGGCCAGGGTGGCCAGGTCGTGGGCGGGAAGCTCGAAGTCGGCGCCGAAGAGGGTGCGCACGACGGTGGGGCCGGCCACCAGGGCGCCCACCGTGCCGGCCACGCTCAGGGCCGCCACCAGCCCGAGGAGGCGGCGGAGGCCGGCGTCGAAGCCGGGCCGGTCGCCGGCGGCTGCCATCCGGGCCAGCCGGGGGAGAGCGGGGGCGAGGACGGCGGTGAACAGGAACAGGGGCACGCGGGCGACGATCAGCGCGGCGAGGAATCGTCCGGCGACGGCCCGCTCGCTGTCGTCGGCCAGCAGCTTCACCGCCACCGGCCCGGCGTTGGCCAGGCCCTGGGCCAGCACCGATCCGGCCAGGAGCCAGCCGAGCGCCACCGTCAGCTCCCGCCGGTCGGCCTCGGGACCGGGGGGAGCGAGGTCGTGCTGGCCCCGCAGGGCCACGGCGGTGGCGATCAGGGGTGCCGCCCCCAGGACGACGCCGTAGGGACCGGCGGTGGCCACCCCCAGCACGGCCAGCACCGCGCAGCCGACCAGGCGCAGGGTGCCTTCGGTGGCGAGGGCGATGCCGTAGGGCCGGAACCGCCCGTAACCGGCCAGCACGCCCCGGGCCAGGTGCTCGGCGTAGTACCCGACGAGGGAGAGGAGCAGGCCTACGACCAGCAGGACCTCACCGTCGAAGAGCCGGTCGAGGAGGACGAAGCCGGCCACGGCGCAAACGACGGTGAGGAGGGCGACGGCGCCGCCGCCCAGCCTGGCTGCCCGGCGGATGACGGGCCCCCCGCCGAGGCCGGCCGCGTGGCGGGCGGCCAGGCTGCGGGCCAGCTCCTGCTCGATGGGGATGAAGCACCCCGGCCCCACCAGGAAGACCACCGCCCACAGGGCGGAGAGGGGGGCGTAGGCCTCGGGCCCGAGGGCGCGGGCGGCGATGACCAGGAACCCGTAGGCGGTGAGCCCGAGGACGACCAGCCCGGCGGCGATGGCCACCGTGCCCTCCGAGGCCCGGGCCCACTGCCGGAGCCGGCTGGGGGTGTCGGCGCGGTTGGCGGGTGAGGACGCGGGACGGCTCCGGACGTTCAGGCTTCGGCTGGCGGGGGCGCTGCGGATACTAGGGGAGGCCGTCGCCGACGCCTCGCTCACGCCCCCCGTGTGAACTGGTGACACTCCGCCCCGTCCCGGTGGGGTGAAGTGTCACCAGTTCGGGTTGGACGCCAGTCACATCGCCGCCCACGGCCGGGGTGGTCGGTCAGGCCTTGAGGACGAGGACGGCCATGTCGTCGCGGTGGTCGCCCTCGTTCTCGACTGCGACCGCCTCTACCACCTCGGCCATCGTGGCCGCCGACTGGCCCGCGGCCGCAGTCAGGCTGGCGCCCAGCTCCTCCGACGTCGCCCGCAGCTCGTCCTCCAGGCGCCGCTTCTCCAGGGCGAAGGCGATGTGGCCGGCGACGGTCCGGGCCAGGTCGAAGTCCTCCGGAGAGAAAGCCTGGGGATGGTCGTTACCGGCTGGCCGGGGAGTTGGTGGGCAAGCTGGGCATGCGCGACATCGCCCGCCTGGTCGGGGTCTCCCATCAACGGGTTCAGCAGGTCCTGGCCAACCAGTTCAGCGACCCCCGAGGGATGACGGCGTAGACGCAGCCTGGTCCGGAGTGCCGGCGTAGTGGTCGACGTTGGTCCTCAGCCCCACCAGGTGGATGGCGACCGCCACCGCGGCCACGACGCCGACGGTTGCCCCCGGACGGAGCCACCGCAGCCGCCCGGCCCGGTGATTGGCGTGGACCACCTCGCCCGCCAGGATTGGGACGAGCACGAAGAAGGCGAGGACGTGGCGGCCCTGGATCTGGAAGCCGTTCTGGCGCAGCAGGGCGGACGACACGAGCAGGGTGACACCGGCCGCGGCCACGACGGCGGTCACCACGACGATCCGTTGCCGCGCCGTCCCGCAGGCGAGGGCCCCGACGACCACCACCCCCACCAGCACGATCCACCCCATCCGGGCGGGACCGGGAAGGCCGACGTCGACCGAGCCGAACACGCCCACCAGCTCCCTCGAAACCCGGGCCAGGTCGGAGGTCGAAGGTCCGAGCTCGTGGAAGAAGAAGTCCCGGTCGAAGGGGACTCCCGGCTGGTGGGTGACCTCCCACACCGCGGTGCCCGCGCCGGCGGCCAGCACCGCCGCCACCGCTCCCGCTGCCCAACCGCCGCCCGCCCGCACCGTGCGCCACAGGCGGCGGGGGCCGACCAGCGCCATCACCATCACCACGTCGAGGGCCACCCACACCGGGCCCAGCGACCGGCTGGCGGCCAGGGCCACTCCGCCGAGGGCGAGCGACACCCAGACCGCCGCGGTCGCTGGTTCCTGCGGTGCCCGGGCCAGGCGCAGCAGGGCGGCGGCGAAGCAGATGCCTCCGGCCACCTCCAGGGCGCTGGGCGCGGGCGACGCTCCGACGAACAGGACCATGGGGCTCACGGCGGCCAGCAGCCCCACCCACGCCAGAGCCCCGGCCGGCGACCACAGGACCCACCCCGCCAGCGCCAGGAGCGTCCACATCACGATGGCGTTGGCCGCCCGGGCCCACCGCACCGCTTCCACGGGGTCGTCCGCCAGCCGGGTGGCCAGGCCGGGCAGGAGGTAGGGGGCCGGCTCGAGCGTGCCCATCGTCGTCAGCCGTTCCCGCGGGATCGGCTCCCGACCGTCGGCCACGCACCGGGCGATGGTCCCGGCAGGCCGGTCGAAGCAGGTCCCGAAGTCGAGGGGGGCGACGACGTCGACCAGGCGGGCTCCCCGCTGCACCCACCGCGCCCGGCCCGGGTTGTCGGGCCCGCAGCACTCCTTGGGCAGGACCTCGGCGGGGTCGACGCCCGCCAGCTCCGGGTTGGGCCGGCCGGAGAAGTCGCCCCGTCCCACCGCCTCCGCCCGCAGCACGTGGTTGAGCTCGTCGGGCGATCCGCCGACGGGGTTGGTGAGCACCCAGCCGGCCAGGACCAGGGCGGCGGCCAGCAGCACCAGCGCCGGACCCGCCACCTGGCGGGCGCCTGCCCGCGGCCGGCGCCCGGTGTCGCCCGCGGTCTGACTGATGATCGAGGGGCGATTCAGGGAAGGAGCCGGCGGACTCGGCCCAGGGCCTTTCTCGCCACCAGGCGGGGTCCGCCCCACTGCAGGTAGTCGATACCGGCCCGGAGGTCGTGCTGCCACCCGCCCAGGGTCTTCCGGCCGGGGGCCAGATCGCGCCGCAGGTGGTTGTTGGCGTCGTCGTGGAGGAGGTCGGGCGCCCGGCGGGGGGCCCGGCAGAAGTCGACCAGCGGCTGGAGCCCCCGCGACCACACCAGCCCGGGCGCGACCTGGGCCACGTTCTCCACGCACCCCTTCCGGAAGCCCTCGTCGTCGAGGATGCGGAACAGGGCCGCTTCCAGGGCGTCGACGTCGCCCGAGGGCACGGTCAACCCGAGTCCGTGGGACTCCACCAGGTCGGCCAGGGAGTCGCCCGCGGTGCAGACCACCGGCAGCGACGCCCACAGGTAGTCGAGGATGCGGGTGCGGAACGACATCGCCGTCTCGACGTGGTCGATGTGGGTGCTGACGCCGATGTCGGCCTCGACCAGGTAGTTCTGCCGGTCCTCGTACTCCACCCATCCCTCGTTGAAGAAGACGTGGCTGCCGGTGAGCCCGAGCTGGTCGGACAGAGCCCGGGCCGACACCGCCATCCGCATCTCGGGGATGTCGGGGTTGGGGTGCTTGAGGCCCATGAAGAACAGGCGGACATTGGGCACCCGGTGGCGCAGGCGGTCGACGGCGTGGAGCAGGGTGAGGGGGTCGAACCAGTTGTAGATGCCCCCGCCCCACAGGATGACCTTGTCGTCGAGGCCGATGCCGGGCAGCACCCCCTTGAGGGCGGGCCGGGTGTGGGCAGGCGGGGCGTCGGAGATCCCGAAGGGCACCACCGTGATGAGCGACCGCAGGGTGCCGTCGTCGTCGTAGGTGAGGGGGTTGACCCGGCCCAGCGCCGACAGCTGGCCCAGCCAGAAGTCGCGCTGCTTCTCGCTGGCGCAGAGGAAGAAGTCGCCCCGGATGAGCTGCTCGTTCAGCACTCCGACCGCCTCCGACACCAGCTCCACCCGCCGCTTCTCACCCTCGTCCCGGGCCTGCTCCAGCTGCTCCAGGTGGAGGGGGTCGTAGATGTCGGCCACGATCACCTTGGTCGAATGAAGCAGGAAGGGTCGGCCGGTGAGGAACCACCCCTGGAAGAGGAGGACGTCGCACCATTCCTCGAGCTCCCGCAGGTCGCGGTCGTCGACCGAGCGCACCCTGAACCGGGGATGGGTGACGGTGGCGGTGGAGGTGGTGACCAATTCCACCTCGTGCTCCAGGGACAGGGCGGACGCGATCTGCCAGGCCCGGATGGCGGGGCCGGCCATGGCCGGGGTGAGCGTGTCGCAGGTGGCGACCACGATCCGCCGACGGCTGCCGAAGCGCTCCTGCACGCCCAGGGAGGCGACGGCCTCGTCGAAGGCAGCGCGGTAGGCGGGGTCGTCGACGTCGGCCGCGAGGGGCAGGCGCAGGAGTCGGAACATCTCCTGGTCGGTGCGCCGGCGGCGGGCCTGGAGCGCCTTCCGGACGGGGGCCAGGTCGGCCAGGCCGCCCAGGAAGGCATCGATGGCGTGGGCCGAGGCCGCCAGCTGGGGGGACGCGTTCATGGGGGCGGAGCTGGTGGGCACCGGCTCCGGCTGGTCGCCGCCCAGCACGGCGCCCCGGCGGACGCCGAGGGCGAGAGCTGCGGGCAGGGCCGCGGCCAGGCTGGCGTCGTCGTAGTTCTTGTAGATGGTGAACAGGGCGTTGCGCTCCCGGAGGAACTGCTCCCGCACCGACGGGGTCGAGCGGGGGACGGTCGGCCCGGCGACGGCCACGTCGGGCGCGGCCACCACCCGGTGGCCGAGCAGCCACAGCCGCCACCCGAAGTCGACATCCTCCAAGCCCCGCTCGTAGCGGGCGTCGAAGCCGCCGGTCTCGCGGAACACGTCGGCCCGCACGACCATGGCCTCGATCGGGGCGTAGAGCACCTCCTGCACGGTGGCGCCCGACGTGGCCGGTTGGCTCTTGTCGGCGGGAACCGGGAGGCCGAGGAAGGAGACGGCCGGGGGCCAGGCGTCGCCGCCGCCCGACCGTTGCACCCGGGTGGCCACGCAGGCGACGGAGTGGTCGCGGTCGAGGATGTCGAGCGAGGCCTGCAGCCACCGCCGGTCGGCGACGTGGCCTGCCCCCAGGAAGGCGATGGAGGTGCCGGTGCAGGCGTCGGCGGCCCGGTTGAGGGCCTCCGCCCGGCCCGGGTCGCGCTTGAGGGACACGACCATGGCCGTCGGAGCCGCCTCCCGCAGCCGGCGCTGATCGCCGCTCACGGCGCCGGCGTCGACCAGCACCACCTCCAGCCGGTCGGCGGGGAGGTCGAGGTCGGCCAGCGCTTGCAGCCCGGCCACGGTGTCGACGATGGCGCCCTCGTGGAGGATCACCACCGAGACCATCTCGTTTGGTGACGGGGTCGGGCTCACTGAGGGGTTCCGTCCACCGAGTGAATCTGCCACAGGCCCCCGAGGGAGACGACACCGCCGTAGGACTCCTTGGGCTGGCCCGGCTCGACGTCGAAGCGGAAGGTGCGGTGGCGGAAGTCGAACTGGTGGAGGGTGGCGTAGTCGGTGATGGCGGTGGACACGTCGTAGGTGCCGGGCAGGAGCATGAGGACGGGCACCACCAGGTCGACGTGGCCCTCGCCCTCCAGCCGCTCGGGGACGCAACCCGCCTCCCGGGTGTTGGGCCCGGTGACGTGCTGGCCGTCGAGGGTGTGGATGGCCATGCCGAACACGGGCCGGGGGATGGGCTCGCGCATCACGTAGTGGAAGCGGAACGTCACCCGCTCGCCGGTGCGAACCTTGCCGGTGGGCGAGCCGTTGCCGTCGATGATCTCGATGCGGTCGACCCGGGCCTCGCCCGACCCCCACCGGGTGCCGGAACCGGAGACCTGCTGGCGGTCGGGGTGGACCTCGTCGATGTACTGGTCGACGACGTCGCCGGCGGCGCCGCAGGCGTGCAGAATGCCGCCCTTGAGCCACGCCACCTGGTCGCACAGGCTGCGGATCGACCCGAGTCCATGGGACACGACCACCACCGTCTTCTTGGCCGCCTTGAGTTCGGCGAACTTCTCGTTGCACTTGCGTTGGAAGCTCTCGTCGCCCACGGCCAACACTTCGTCGACCAGGAGCACGTCGGGCTCGACGTTGATGGCCACCGAGAAGCCCAGCCGGACGTACATCCCCGACGAGTAGTTCTTCACCGGGGTGTCGATGAACCGCTCGAGGCCGGCGAACTCCACGATCTCGTCGAACTTGGCCGCGATCTGCTTCTTGCCCAGGCCGAGGATGGAGCCGTTGAGCTGGATGTTCTCCCGTCCCGAGAGCTCGGGGTGGAAGCCGGCGCCCAACTCGAGGAGGGCGGAGACCTTGCCGTTGACCTCGATCTGGCCCTCGTCGGGGCGGAGGATGCGGGCCATGCACTTGAGGAGCGTGCTCTTGCCGGACCCGTTCTCGCCGATGAGGCCGAAGGTTGCGCCCTCGGGGACGGTGAGGACCACGTCGCGGAGGGCGAGGAACTCCTCGTACTGGGCTCTGCGGCCGCGGAGGAGGGTGGACTTCAGGTGCTGGTTGCGCTCGTGGTAGAGCCGGAAGCGCTTGGTGACGTGGTCGACGACGACCGCGGGCGGGGAATCGGCGGCGGCGGCGGCCGTCGGCGCGGTGGCGTCCGTCGCGGTCACAGCTCCTCCGCCAGCTTGGGCTCGAGGCGGGCGAACACCATGAGGCCGACGCCCAGGCTGAGCAGGGACACGACCAGCAGGTAGGCCAGGTCGGCCGCCGCCGGCGCTCGCACGTCGTAGAGGAGGTCGCGGTAGACCTCCACGAAGCGCACCATGGGGTTGAGGTCGTAGAGGAACCGCACCGGGATGGTGATACCGAGGGCGTCGGCCTTCTGGGGGACGACCGACACCGGGTAGACGACGGGCGTGGCGTAGAACCAGAGCTGCAGCAGGATGCTGGTGAAGTGCTGGACGTCGCGGAAGTAGACGTTGAGCACGCCCAGGGTGAGGCCGATCCCGAGCACGAACACGGCCTGCACCGCCATCAGGGCGACCACCGGCAGGATCCAGGGGAGCACGAAGTTGCCCGCGATCACCAGGACGACGGCCAGGACCGCCATCTCGATGAGGAAGGCGACCACCGACGACGCCACGTTGGCCGCGATCAGGATCTGGCGGGGGAAGTAGACCTTCTTGATCAGGTTGGAGTTGGCCAGCATGGTGCCCATGGCCCCGGTCATGCCGTTGGAGACGAGGTTCCACGGGAGGATCCCGCACAGCAGGAAGAGGGCGAACACGTCGAGGCCGCTGGGATCGCCCGGGGGCACGTCGACCTTGAGGAAGACACCGAACACGACGGCGAAGATGAGCATGGTGGCCAACGGGTTGACCAGCGACCAGGCCCAGCCCAGCAGCGACCGCTTGTACTTGCCCCGCAGCTCCCGCAGGGTGAGGTTGGCCAGCAGGTTGCGGGCGTCCCACATCTCCCGGACGCTGCCGACGGTGGCCCGTAGGAGCCGGGGGCGGGGCGGGCGACGCTTGTCGGTGGCGCTGGCCACGACGTCGTCTTCGAGCACCCGCACGAACCTAGGCCCTCCCGGCAGGCGTCATCGGCCGGCGGCCTGACGCCCAGTCGTGACGAGATCGGCGATGGCAGGATACCGTCCCGGTCCCCCGGCGAGGGGCCAAGGGGCGCCGGGGCAACCGCTGTAGGGTCGGTGGCGGATGCGGATCGTCGTCGTGTCGGCCCACTTTCCGCCGAACTTCGTCAGCGGCGGCACCCTCCAGCCCCAGCGTCTGGCCCAGGGTCTGCGGGGGCGCGGCCACGAGGTGAGCGTGTACGCCGGATGGCTGGGCGAGCGTCCGCCCCTGGAGAGCTGGGACGACGTCGACGAGACGGGCCTGCCGGTGCGGTGGGTGTCGAGCGGCCGGTGGATCGGCTGGGGCGACGAGCGCAACTTCGACAATCCCGAGGTGGGGGCCCACTTCGCCGCCCACCTGGCCGAGGTGCGGCCCGACGTCGTCCACCTCCACGCGTTGCAGTCGTTGGGCGGGAACCTGGTGCCGATCGCGGCCGCGGCCGGGGCCAAGGTCGTGGTCACCATGCACGACTTCTGGTGGTGCTGCCCCCGCCAGTTCCTCGTCGACCGGGCCCTGCACCCGTGCTCGCTGGTGGTGGCGGCCGGGAGCTGCCCGTGCGAGGTCGACCGGGAGTGGCTCGACGCCCGCAACCGGCGGCTGGCGACGATGCTCGCCGGCGCCGACCTCATCCTTGCCCCCTCAGCCAGCGCGGCCCGGGTGCTGGCCGCCAACGGCGTCGACCCGGCCCGGCTGGAGGTCGACGAGAACGGGCTGCCCGTCGGGGGCCCGGCGACGGTGACGGTGGCGGCGCCCGGGGACGGGGGGGCGGTGCGATTCTTGTTCACGGGCGGGAACAACCCCATGAAGGGCGGCCAGGTGCTGTTCGACGCCGCCCGCCGGATGGCGTCGCTCCCCGGTTGGCGCCTGTCGGCCTACGGCTGGGACGGTCCCGTCCGGGACGATCAGGTGGCCCCGCCGCCGCCCACCGATCGGCTGCCGGTCGACGTCCTCCCGCCGTTCGAGCCGGCCGACGTGGAGACCGTCTACGCCGGCGCCGACGTGGTCGTCGTCCCCTCCCTCATGCGGGAGTCGTATTCGATCGTCACCCGGGAGGCGCTCACCCGAGGCCTGCCGGTCGTGTGCACCGACACCCTCGGCCCGGAGGAGGTGGTCGACCACGGGCGCAACGGGCTGGTGGTGCCGGCGGGGGACGGGCCCGCGCTGGCCGCCGCCCTCCGATCGTTGGTGGTCGAGCCCGGCCTGCTCGACCGGCTGCGGGCCGGGTGTCAGCCGCCGCTGCCCGTGCGGTCAATCGACGACCAAGTGGAGGGGCTCGAGCGGTCGTATGAGGGGCTGGTGGCGGGGTACGTGGCCTCGGGTGCCGCGTCGCGGCGACGGCGGACGGTGCGCCGGGTGCTCTTCGTGGTCGGGATCGAGGGGGCGCCGCTTCGTTACCGGGCCCGGCTGCCGGCGGAGGCGCTGGGGCTGTTGGGGGTGGAGAGCGACGTCCGCCATTACCGGCACCCCGACGTGCCCCGGCTGGCGGCGGCGGCCGATGCGGTCGTCGTCTACCGGGTGCCGGCGACGGTGGAGATCCTGGGCGTCATCGCCTCCGTACGGGACCGGGGGGTACCCGTGCTGTTCGACGTCGACGACCTCATCTTCGACCCCGAGGTGGCGTCCGAGATCCCCGCCCTCGAGATCCTGCCGGCGGACGAGGCCGAGCTGTGGATGGAGGGCGTCCGCCGCTACCGGACGACGATGGAGGCGTGCGACGCCTTCATCGGGACGACCGCGGCCCTGTGCGCCCATGCCACCGAGGTCACTGGGCTGGCGGCGTGGCGATTTCCGAACGGCGTGGGGATGCTGCTGGGGGCCGCGTCGGACGACGCCCTGCGCCAGGACCGACAGCCCGGTCCGCCCCGGGTCGGGTACTTGAGCGGCACCAACACCCACGACCTCGACTGGGCCCACGTCGAGCCCGCCATCGTCGAGATCCTGACCCGCCATCCGGGCGTCGAGCTGTGGCTGGCGGGCATGGTGACGCCCTCGGCCGCCCTCGACCCGCTCGCCGACCGGGTGGTGCGCCTCCCCTTCCTCCCCTGGCAGAAGCTTCCCGGGGTGCTGCGCCAGGTCGACGTCAACCTGGCCCCGTTGGCCCCCGGGAGCCGGTTCAACGAGTGCAAGAGCGCCATCAAGTGGCTGGAGTCGGCCCTGGTGGAGACGCCCACGGTGGCCAGCCCGACGGAGCCGTTCCGGGAGGCGATCACACCGGGGGTGACGGGGATGCTGGCGGCGACGGTGGACGAGTGGGTGGAAGCCATCGACCGGTTGCTGGTCGACGACGACCTCCGCCGGTCCATCGGCCGCCGTGCCCGCCGGGAGGCCCTTCTGCGCTGGTCACCCCACCTCCAGGCTCACCGCTATCGCGAGATCCTGGAATCGGCCGAGATGCGGAAACCGTCCTGGTCGGGATGGGTTGCTGTCGCCCACACCGAGCCGCCGCACCCCTTCGAGCTTGAACCCTACGGCGAGTCACCCCTGCCCAGCGGGGCCCCGCCGCCCGCGCCCGCTCCCCTCGGCCGGACCCAGGCCGCCCTGGCCGAAGCCGCCCGCCTGGTGTCGGTGCTTCGCGAGAGCGTCCGCACCGACGGCCCCCGCGCCACCGCCATCCGCCTCACCCGCTATGGCGCCAAAGCCGTCCGACACCGCCTCGACCGCTCCCACCGCAACTGGTGACTGTCCCGCCCGCCAGTCGTCCGCCGCCCCGAACCGAACCGGTGACAGATCTGGCCGTGGCTGACGACCGAAACCGTCACCGGTTCGTGGTCCGCACCGAACCGGTGACGCTTGGAGCCCTCTCCGGGCTGTAACCGTCACCAGTTCGCGAGCTGTGGGTCAGCCGTTGGGTTTGAGGCCGCGTCGGAGCTTTTCGGCGACGCCGGCCACGGGGTGGCGGACGAGGTGGAGGAGGTGTTCGATCGACGTGGCCATGGCCTGGGAGCGGGCGTCGAGCTGGGCCACCGCGGCCTCGATGGCGGCCAGGCGTGGCCCCACGTCGGCCACCAGGGCCTCGGTGGTGGCCAGGCGGGAGTCGGTGTCCTGGCGGACGGCTTCAGCCACATTGGCCGCGGTGAAGACGGCCAAGAGCCCGGCCACGTCGCCTGCGGACGACCCGTCCACGTCCTCCACCGACGAATCGCCGAAGGACGGCCGCGAGCTGCGTCCGGCGGCGACCAGGTGGCGGTAGAAGGGCGGGACGTGGTCGCGGGCCGAGAAGAGCCAGTTGTAGGCGATGTCGTAGCCGGTATCGAGGGGGCCGAGGGCGGGGCGGGCCACCAGTTGATGCTTGAGCAGCATCATGGCCAGCCAGTCGTGGAGGTTGCCCGCACCGGCCACCGCCACCTGCAGGCCGAGACGCTCGAAGTGGGCGACCGTGTCATCCACGCCGGGCAGCCCGTGATCCCGATGCTCGTCGAGCTGCTCCTGGGCCGACCCGGTGACCAGCAGTACGAACCGGCGCACCAGCTCCTCGGCCCCGGCCACCCCAGGGGTGTCGAAGGGGGCCGCCAGCAGTACCAGATCGCGGCTCACCCGGGCCAGCTCGCCGAGGAAGCCGTCCCGCAGCGACGGCGGGACGTGCTCCAACGCGTCGCTGCTCACGACCGCGTCGAAGGAGGCGTCGGGGAAGGGCAGGCGGGTGCCGTCGGCGGTCAGGCGGACGGTTCCGGGCAGGGGGTCGGCCGTCGGCGCCAAGTCGACCGACACCGCCTCCACCCCGGGGTCGAACGCGGAGAGGTAGCCGGCGCCGTCGCCCACGTCGAGGACCCGGAGGGGACCGTCGCCGAGGGTCGCCCGCAGGGCCCGGACGATGGCGCCGTAGCGGCTGTAGCGGTCGAAGGCGGTCCACGCCCCGCCGGGGAACTCGATGTGGCGGTGTTCCTTGCGGATGGGCTCGGTCACCGGTCGGCCACCTTCCTCCTCGTCGGGCGGAGGGGTCGCACCGCCGCCGCCACCGAGACCAGGAGCCCCAGGAAGCCGAGGAACGCCCACACCCGAGGCCACGCCTGAATCGCGGAATAGCCGATCTGGCTGGGGTGCTGCGGGGGGAACTGCTGCTCGAAGCGCACCCGCTCGGCGTTGTCGACCCGGCAGTACAGCCGGGCGACGGGATCGCCGGGCCGATCGGGCAACGACAGGCGGGAGTCGGTGTCGGCCACACTGGCGCCGACCATGAACGGGCCCGGGGCGACGACGTCGAACCGGCCCGAGAGTGGCGTGGCCAGGAGGTACACCTGCACCTCGGGGTCGGACGGCCGGGGCCGGGGGGTGAGGTCGGCCAGCGTCCCCGTGAGGGGAGTGACGGAGCCTCCGACGAGGAGCGTGGCGGGAGGCGGCCCGTCGACGACCAGCCCCACCGCCCGCACCGGGCACGGCGGGTCGACCCGGATGACGCTCGCCGCCACGAATCCCTCGTTCAACGGCTGGTCGACCACGGGCGCCAAGTCGGCGCCGAGGCGGCCGGCGGCGTAGGTCGACCGCACGTAGTCGCGCACCTCACCCTGCTCGGCCACCAACGCGACCGCGATCACGCCGGCCACCGCCACCACACCCCAGCGAGGCCCGAGGGCCACCGCCGCGGCCGCCGCGATCAGCACGCTGACCGGCACCAGGGCGGTGTAGAGGTGGCGCCCTTCGGGATGGCCCACACCGTTGAAGAGCCCGAACACGATGGCCTCCATACCCAGGAAGGCGAGGGGAAGGGCCGTACCGACCCACGCCAGCGATACCAGGGCGGGCCGGTCCCGACGGGCGGCGGCCACGCCCAATCCGGCCCCGAGGGCGACGATCACCGCCGCCACGAAGACCCGTTCGTACGGGGGACCGGCGAAGTGGCTGAACAGGGCCGAGTCCCAGAAGCCCATGTTGGCCAGGCGAACGTGGTCGCCGAGGACCCCGGCACTCAGGCCCGTCTGGGCCATCATCTGGCCGGTGATGGCGCTGCTGGCGGACGCGGCGGTGGGTGAGCCGTAGGTGGCCATGTTCCACACCACCCACGGGAGGAGGACGACGCCGGTGACGGCGCCGGTGACCGCCCCCGCCTTCAGCACCTGGGGGAGCGACTGGCGCCGGGTCACGAGCAGCCACAGGTAGGGCAGGGCCAGCACGCCGACCAGGCCCAGGGTCGTGGTCTTGGCCATCAGCGCCGCCCCCAGGGCCAGCCCGGTGAGGGCCGCCCCCCGGAGGCTGGGCGAGCGGTAGAAGCGGGCCGCGGCCAGCAGGGCCAGGGCGGCGACGGGCACCACCAGGGCGTCGTTGCCGATGGTGGCCAGGTTGGTGTTGAACCCGTTGATCGCCACCAGCACCGCGGGGGCGGCCAGCCAGATGACGGGTCGGCGGGGGAACAGCTCCTTGGCCAGCAGCCACGTGAGCGGAACCGCGGCGAGGGAGATCAGCACCGATCCCACCCGCAGCCCGTAGATCGACGCCACGAAGCCGAAGGGCCGCGACAGCCAGTAGAACGGCACCTCCAGGGCGTAATACAGCGGCGGCTGGACGGCCTCGTACTGCGACGACGCCACAGACCAGTACCCCTCCTCCAGCACCGGCAGATGCGGCGTCGACCGGGACGCCAGCGTCGGCGACGTCTTGATCACCTGGATGACCTGGACGGACATGACGTCCTTGCCCACCGTGGGGATGCCGTGGCCGGTGGCGAGCGATTCCACGAACCCGTAGTGGTGGGCCTCGTCGATCGGGCTCCAGACCTCGGTGGTGGCGACCCAGAACCCGCCCCGGAGGAGACCGACGGCGGCGATGGCGATCAGGACCAGCAGGTGGGCCCGTGGGATCCGTCGTTCCGGTCGCGCCGGGCCCGGGCCTCGCCCACCTTCGGGAGGGGGAGCCGGGTGCGGGTCGACGCGATCGTGGGTCGATGCCGTCACTGGGAGCACGAGGCTAGTGGCCGGGCCGTGGAGGCCGGGGTCCGCCGGTAGCCTCTTCGACGTGCGCATCGCGGCCCTCGCCGGCGGGGTGGGGGCGGCCCGGCTGCTCCGGGGCCTGGTGGAGGTGGTCGAGCCCACGTCGGTCACCGCCATCGTGAACACGGGCGACGACTTCGTCATCCACGGCCTCCACGTGTGCCCCGACCTCGACACCGTCACCTACACCCTGGCCGACGCCGTCAACCCGGACACGGGCTGGGGCCTGGCCGGCGAGACGTGGTCGGCCATGGAGGCCCTCGACCGGTTCGGCCCCGAGCTGACGTGGTTCCGCCTGGGCGACCGCGACCTGGCCACTCACCTCTACCGCACCCGCCGCCTGGGGGAGGGGGCGCCGCTGTCGGCCGTGACGGCGGAGGTCGCCGCCGCCTGGGGCGTGGGCGTGCGGTTGCTCCCGATGTCGGACGACCGGGTGGCGACGCGGGTGGAGGTGCCGGGCGAGGGCGAGATCGAGTTCCAGGACTACTTCGTCCGCCGCCGCCACGACGTCCCCGTCCGGGCGGTGCGGTTCGACGGCGCGGCCGCCGCCACCGCCGGACCGGGGGTGCTCGACGCGCTGGCGCACGCCGACCGGATCGTGATCTGCCCGTCGAACCCGATCGTGTCGATCGACCCCATCCTGGCCGTGCCCGGGATCCGCGACGCGGTCGTCGCCCGCCGGGACGACGTGGTGGCGGTCTCGCCCATCGTGGCCGGCGCCGCCCTCAAGGGACCGGCCGCCCGCCTCTTGGCCGACCTCGGCCACGACGTGTCGGTGGTGGGCGTCGCCCGCCTGTACGCCCCGTTGGCGTCGGTGCTGGTCGTCGACGAGGCCGACGGCTGGTTGGCGGCGGCGGTGGAGGACGAGGGGATCCGCTGCGTCGTCGCCCCCGCCGTCATGCGGGGCCGGCCCGAGGCGACGGCCCTCGCCGCCACCGTCCTCGGCGCCTGACGTGCCCCGCCTCGAGATCATCCCCGTGGAGGGGGTGCCCGAGGTCCGTCCCGGCGACCGGTTGGCCGACCTCCTGGCCGCCGCCTCGGTGGCTCTCGAGGACGGTGACGTGGTGGTGGTCACCCAGAAGGTGGTGTCGAAGGCGGAGGGGCGGATGGTGCCCGTCGACCACGACGACCGTGACGGGAGGATGGCGGTGGTGGAGTCGGAGGCGGTGCGGGTTCTCCGCCGTCGGGGCGACCTGGTGATCACCGAGACTCGGGGCGGGTTCGTGTGCGCCAACTCCGGGGTCGACTTTTCGAACGTCCCCGACGGCTACGCCACGCTCCTCCCCCTCGACCCCGACCGCTCCGCCCGCCGCATCCGCGACGGCCTGCGGGCCCGGACCGGGCGGGAGGTGGCGGTGATCGTGTCCGACACCTTCGGGCGGGCGTGGCGCCGGGGCCTCACCGACGTGGCCATCGGCTGCGCCGGCATCGCCGCCATCGTCGACCTCCGGGGCACCACCGACACCCTGGGCCAGGAGCTGCACGCCACCGAGGTGGCCGTGGTCGACGAGCTGGCGGGGGCCGCCGAGCTGGTCATGGGCAAGGCCACGGGCATCTGCGCCGCCGTCATCCGGGGAGTCGATCCGTCGTGGTTCCGCAAGCGGGGGTCGGTACGCGAGGAGATCGTCCGTCCCCCGGCCGACGACCTCTTCCGGTAGCCGACGCGTCGCCGCCTCAACCGAGCAACCACTACGGATGAGCCACCGCATCGTCCACGAGCCGCAGCGAGTGGGATGACTACTGGTCTAAGGGAAGGGATGACGGCTGCTGCCGAGGGCCCGGTGCTATGACGGGGCGGCACGCTGCCGGCATCCGGGGGGAGTGGCTCCGATGATCATCGTCGATCTCGACGAAATCGACATTGACGCCGCCCCCGACGATGCCGGCACGCTGAAATCTTCAGGCACGTTCCCGGTGCATCAGACCGGCGAGGAGGTCGTCTACCTCGTGCACTGCAGCCGGAGCAGGATGGAAGAGTTGCTTCGGCGTTTGCAGGCCGACCCGGCCGACGGCGGGAACGAGTGACGGACTCCGCCGAGCAGGAGCGAAATCGGGCGGTGGCGAGGGTCGCCGAACACGGTTGGTACGTGGCGCGAGTGACCAAGGGCGGCTACCTGATCATGCGTTGCCGCTGTGGCGCCCATCAGGAAACCTTGCACAAGACCCCTTCGTTGGCGAGCCACTTCCGCCAGAAGGCGAATCGCATGATCGCGACCTGCTCCTTCCCAGTAACCTGAAGGAGATGTTCGTCGTCGAGATGGATCTGCGGCTCGGATCGACCGGTAGTCCACTGACCGATGACGAGATCACCGATCTGATCGAAATGATCGTCGACCTACTCGACGAAGCATCCGTGGCGCCGTCCGTTGGGACGTGTCGAGCGGGGGACGACGTCGAAATGACGATCGGAGTCGTCGTCGACGACGGCGACCGATTCGAAGCACTGAGGCACGGCGCCGCCATCATCAGTGCCGCCCTGCGGGCCGTTATCGGCGTTGGGGCCGCTCGCTTGGTCCTGCCTCGCGACGACCCGCTCAGAACATCGGTGCGCGTCCTGCAGCCGGCATAGCGTCCGCGTCAGCCCCGGCGGGCCTCGAACCAGCGGAGGACATCGGCGGTACCGGACTCCAACGTCGTCCACGATTCCCAGCCGAGGTGGATGCCGGCCCGGCCGGGGTCGAGGGCGGACCGGGCCAGCTCGCCGGCCCGAGGGGCGGCGTAGATCGGCGGAGTGGCCACCCCGGCGGCGTCGGCCATCGTCCGGTACAGGCGGTTGACCGACGTCTCCCGGCCGGTGCCGACGTTCATGAGCAGGCCGCTCCCCTTGGTGGCGGCCCGGGCGAAGGCGTCGACCACGTCGTCGACGTAGACGAAGTCGCGGGTCTGCTCGCCGGTGCCGAAGATGGTGCACGTCTCGCCCGCCAGCAGCCGCCCGGCGAAGATCGCAACCACGCCCGCCTCCCCGTGGGGGTCCTGGCGGGGCCCGTAGACGTTGGCCAGGGCCAGGGCGGTGAACTCGATGCCGTGCAGCTCCCGGTAGGCGGCCAGGTAGTCGCCGGCCGCCTTCTTCGACACCCCGTAGGGCGACAGCGGCCGTTGCGGCGCCGACTCCCGCACCGGCAGCTCGTCGGGCTCGCCGTAGAGGGTGCCCCCGCTGGCAGCCAGGATCACCTTCGACGTCCCCGCGGCCCGGGCCCCCTCCAGCACGTTGAGCGTGCCCAGGATGTTGACCTCGGCGTCGAAGAGGGGACGCTCCACCGACACCCGCACGTCGGCCTGGGCGGCCAGGTGGAACACGACCTCGGGCCGGCGCCGGGCCATGAGCTCGACCAGGCCCGGCTCCCGGATGTCGAGGCGGTGGAAGCTCAGGTCGTGGCCAGCGGTGTTGCGGGCGTCGGCCAGGTTGGCCAGGTTGCCGGCCGACAGGTCGTCGACCACGTCGACCGTGTGCCCCTCGGCCAGGAGCCGGTCGACCAGGGTGGACCCGATGAAGCCGGCACCGCCGGTGACGAGTGCCCTCACGCCAGGATCAGCCGGTCCCGGAGGCCGCGCGCCACGCCCTCGGGCAGGCGGGCACCGACGATGTTGGAGCCGGGCTCGACCTTCACGCGGGCCCCGATCACCGAGCAGCCGGAAACCGATGCCCCTTCGCCGATCACCGCGCCCGGACCCACGACCGACCCCCGGACCGCGGCGTAGGCCGACACCAGCGCTCCCGGCAGGAGGACGGAGTCGACGACCACCGCCCCTTCGTCGACGAACGCGCCCGCCCCGATCACCGAGTTGCGCACCATCGCCGCCACCGCCACCCGGGCGCCGACGCCGAGGAGGGCCGGGCCCTGCACGTCGCCCTCGACCGTCGCCCGTCCCATCCGCCACACCCCGTCGCCGCCGGTGACCGCCCCCGGTGCGGGACGACCCGGCCGCCCCCCGCCGATGATGTCGAGCTGGGCCCGGAGGTACTGGGCGGGCGTGCCCGTGTCGGTCCAGTAGTCGGACGACGGGAAGGCGTACAGGGCCCGATCGGCGACGATGCCGGGGAAGACCTCCCGTTCCACCGACACCCGGCGGCCGGCCTCGATGCGGTCGAGGACCCGGGCCTCGAACACGTAGGTGCCGGCGTTGACGTGGCCGGGGCCGGCCTGGTCGGCGGGCGGCTTCTCGACGAAGCGCTCCACCCGGCCGTCGGCCTCGTCGGTGATGACCAGCCCGAAGGCGGACGAGTCGGCCACGTGGGCTAGGGCGATGGTGGCCTCGGCGCCGACCCGGGCGTCGTGGAACTCGAGCATGGCCGAGACGTCGAGGTCGGTGAGGACGTCGCCGTTGACCACGACGAAGCGCTCGTCGATCCCCGCCTCGGTGGCGGCAAAACGGATGGCGCCCCCCGTGTCGAGGGGCTCCGGCTCCACCGCGAACCGCACCGTCATCGTCCGCCCCGACTCGGACCGGAAGTGGCCGCTGTCGAACAGGTCGGCGAAAGCCTGGTGGAGGTAGCCCAGGGACAGAACCGCCCCGGTCACCCCGTGGTCGAGCAGATGGGCCAGGACCCGCTCGATCATCGGGATCTCGGCGATCGGCAGCGCCTGCTTGGGGGTGGAGTAGGTCAGCGGGCGCAACCGGGTGCCGATCCCGCCCAGCAGCACGACCGCCTGCAGGGTCACGGGGCCGGCGGCGGCGTCGTCGTCTCGGGCGGGATGGTGGTGGGATCGGTGACGACGGACGTCTCGGTGGTGAACGGGCTGGTCGTCGTGGTGGCCAGCTCGTCGGGGACGGGGGTGGTGCCGATGTCGGTGAGCTTGTCGAGCTGCGGCTCCGACGGGGGCTTGGGGATGTCGGTGCCGTCGGGAACGAACGCCACCGTGATCAGCTGGCTGTCGGTGAGGCGGATGTCGCCGGGGTCACCCTTGAACAGCGTGCCCTCGGTGTCGGCGTTCCGGTCCGGCCAGATCTTGACCTGGACGTCGGCCGCCTCGTCGCCGCACTTGTCGCCGTTCTTCTTGGTGTCCTGGCCGGGGCAGCCGGAGCTCGGTGCTGCTGACCTTGGCGTCGACGGTGTCGAAGAACACGCCCAGCTTGGCGTTCTTGCCCGCGGCGCGGGACGTGAACGGGTGGATGTGGACGATGCCGTCGTCGTGGGTGTGGATGCCCAGGGGGTCGGCGGCGGCGGAGATGTCGGGCTGGAACTGGCCGCAGATGTAGAAGCCGATGGCGGCGTGCCAGTGGTCGCCCTCCCGGCCCGCGCCGGCGGCTACGGGCCGGCTGTTGTCGGGCGCCCGCTGCTCACGGGAGTAGACGACCCCGGCGGTGCCGAGGACGACGATGACCGCCATCAGCGCCGGCCACAGCCACGACGATGACCCCCGCCGCGTGCGTCCACCACCGGTACGAGCGGCGCGCGCGACCTTCTTGCTTGACGATGCCTTTCCCATGACCCCCTCGAAGGTACTCGGACGGCCGCCCTAACCCAGCAGCAGCCCGACCGCCCCGGGAGGCTAGTGCGCCCCCTCTCAGTGCGTTGCGGGGGGGCGGCGGTCGAAGCGGTGCTGGGCCCAGGACAGGACGGTGCGCAGGCCCAGACCGGCCGCCACCGCCGGCAGGAGAACCCGCCCCCGGCCGGTGGTGGTGCGATTGGCGAAGCGCAGGAGCGAACAGTGGTGGGCCAGGATCATGCGGTAGGGAGCGAGCTGGCTCGACGCGCCCACCGTGTGCGTGACCCGCCCCGCCGGCTCGTAGCCGATCGTCCACCCTGCCCGTTGCAGGCGCCAACACAGGTCGACGTCCTCCACGTACATGAAATAGGCCGGGTCGAAGCCCTTGACCTGCTCGAACGCGCTCCGCCGGACGAGAATGCACGTTCCCGACACCCAGTCGACGGCTCGGGCCTGGGCGTGGTCCCAGTCGAGCATCCGGTAGCGCTGGGTGAAGGGGTTCGCCTTCCAGACGATGCCCAGGAAGGCGTGGCCGGCGGCGTCGCCCGTCCTCGGGAAGCGGCGCACGGAGGGGTAAAGGGTGCCGTCGGGGTTGTCGACCCGAGGGCCGACGACGGCCAGGCGGGGGTCGCGATCGAGGGCGGCGGTGAGGGCCTTCGTCGTCCCCGGGTGCACGATCGTGTCCGGGTTGAGCACGAGGACGTAGGGCGCGGTGGTGTTGGCCACGCCCACGTTGGCCGCGGTGCCGAACCCGAGGTTGGCGCCGGTGGGGAGGAACCGGCTGTCGCCGTCGGCTGCGGCCAGCGCCGCCTCCGACCCGTCGCTCGACGCGTTGTCGACGACCACCACGTCGCCGACCCCGTCCGCCCGCAGGCTGCGCACGCACTCCACCAGGTGGTCGCGGGCGTTGTAGTTGACGATGACCGCGTCCACATCGACCACTGGCAGGTCAGGAGCTGCGCCTGGCGTCACGAGATGGCACTGCGGAACCAGTCGGCGGTGCGGGCCAGCCCCTGGCGGAGGTCGACCTCCGGTTCCCAGCCCAGGACCCGGCGGGCGAGCGTGATGTCGGGCCGGCGCACCTTGGGGTCGTCGACGGGGAGGGGCTCGAAGACCACCTCCGAGGACGAGCCGGTGATCTCGAGCACGGTCTCCGCCAGCTGGAGGAGCGAGTACTCGTCGGGGTTGCCGATGTTCATGGGCCCGACGTGGTCGCTGTCGAGCAGGCTGAGCAGGCCCCGCACCAGGTCGTCGACGTAGCAGAAGCTGCGGGTCTGGCTCCCGTCGCCGTAGATGGTGAGGGGCTTGCCGGCCAGGGCCTGGGTGAGGAAGTTGGAGACGGCCCGGCCGTCGTCGGGCCGCATCCGGGGCCCGTAGGTGTTGAAGATGCGCACGATGCGCACGTCGAGGCCGTGAAAGCGCTGGTAGGCGGTGGCCATGGCCTCGGCGAAGCGCTTGGCCTCGTCGTAGACGCCCCGGGGGCCGATGGGGTTGACGTTGCCCCAGTAGTCCTCCGTCTGGGGGTGGACGAGGGGGTCGCCGTAGACCTCGCTGGTGGACGCCAGCAGGTACCGGGCCCCCTTGTGCAGGGCCAGGCCGAGGGTGTTGTGGGTGCCCAGGCTGCCCACCTTGAGGGTGGGGATGGGGTGGAGGAGGTAGTCGACGGGCGACGCCGGGCTGGCGAAGTGGAGCACGGCGTCGACCGGCCCGGCCACGTGCACGAAGTTGCTGACGTCGTGGAGCTGGAACATGAACCCGGGCCGGCCGAAGAGGTCGTCGAGGTTCTCCCGGCGGCCGGTGAGGAGGTTGTCGACGGCCACCACCTCGTCGCCCCGGGCCATGAGCGCCCGGCACAGGTGGGAGCCGAGGAAGCCGGCCCCGCCCGTCACCACCACCCGCCGGCCCGACGCACCCGCTGGCATCAGCGGCCGATCCCCGTGTACTGGAACCCGTGTTTGCGCAGCTCGGCCGGGTCGAGCAGGTTGCGGGCGTCGACCATCCGCAACGGCCGTCGCAGGAGACCGGCCACCTTGCTGAAGTCGACGCGCCGGAAGTCGTCCCACTCGGTGAGCACGACCAGCACCGCCGCCCCCTCGCACGGGGCGTAGGCGTCGGCGCACACGTCGATGCCGTCGAGCGACCGGTGGCCGGACCCGGAGGCGATGGCGGGGTCGAACGCCCGCACCCGCGCCCCCCGGGCCAGCAGCCGGCCGATGACCTCGAGCGCCGGCGACATGCGCAGGTCGTCGGTGCGGGCCTTGAAGGTGAGGCCCCACGCCGCGATCGTGACGCCGTCCAGGTTCCCCCCGGCCGAGGTCTCCACCTTGGCCACCACCCGCTCGAACTGCTCGGCGTTGACCTCCGTGACCCCCCGCAACAACCCGAAGTCGTACCCCGCGTCCGCCGCGATCCGAATCAGCGCCGCCGTATCTTTTGGAAAACAGGAGCCGCCGAAGCCGGGGCCGGGGCGCATGAACTCGGAGCCGATGCGCTTGTCGTAGGACATGCCCATGAGGACGTCGCGGACGTCGGCGCCGACCGCCTCGCACACGTTGGCGATGGCGTTGACGAACGACACCTTGGCCGCCAGGAAGGCGTTGGACGCGTACTTGATCGTCTCCGCCGACGCCGGGTCGGTGATGAGCAGCTGGGCCCGCAGGGGGTCGAAGAGCGAGGCCACCCGGAAGGCGGCGGCCTGGTCGTCGGAGCCGATCACGACCCGGTCGGGGTTGAGGAAGTCGTGTACGGCCGAGCCCTCCCGGAGGAACTCGGGGTTCGACACCACCCGCACGTCGTCGCGGCCGAGGACCTCCTCCACCACGCGGGTGGAGCCCACGGGGACGGTGGACTTGTTCACCACGATGGCCTCGGTGGGCAGCAGGGGCCCGATCTCGCCCGCCGCCGAGCGGATGTAGGACAGGTCGGCCGAGCCGTCGGGCGACTGGGGGGTCGGCACGCACAGGTAGGCGAACTCGCAGTCGTGCACCGCGGCGGCGGCGCCCACCACGAACCGCAGCCGGCCCGTGTCGAGCCCGGCCCGCACCAGCTCCGACAGGCCCGCCTCCACGATGGGGACCACGCCGTCGTTGAGGGCGGCGATGCGTTCGGCGTCGATGTCGGCGCACACCACCGAGTGCCCGATCGAGGCGAAGCAGGCAGCCGTGGTCAGCCCCACGTAGCCGGCGCCGATGACGGCGATGTTGCTCATCGGGTGGGGCTCACGAGGCCAGCTCCTTGACCAGCCGCTCCAGGGGGACGTGATGGTCGTCGAGCAGGGGAATCCCGGACAGGCGCAGGGCGGCGTTGTCGAGCACCGAGTTGGCCGGACGGGGGGCGGGCCGGGGCGGGAGGAGCTCGGCCGTGGTGATGGGCTGTGACCAGGCCGGGGTCGAGCCCGGCGGCGGCAGCGATGTCGGCCGCGAACCGGTACCAGGTGGTGGGGCCCTGGTTCGTCACGTGGAACAGGCCCGGCCGCCGGCGCCACGACCAGCCGGTAGACCATCCCGGCCAGGTCGTCGGCGAAGGACGGGCAGCCGTGCTGGTCGTCGACCACCTTCATCTCCTGGCCCGCGCCGACCAGGCGGAGGACGGTCTTGACGAAGTTGTGCCCGTGCCGGCCGCACACCCACGACGTCCGCAGGACGGTGTCGTCCGGGCCGAGAACCATCTCTCCCGCCCGCTTCGACCGGCCGTAGACCGACAGCGGGTTGGTGTCGTCCCACTCCTGGTACGGGCGGTCGCCGGTGCCGTCGAAGACGTAGTCGGTCGACACGTAACAGACCCGGGCCCCCACCAGCCGGGACGCCTCGGCCACGTGGCGGGTGCCGAGGGCGTTCACCCGCCAGGCCCGGTCGGGGTCGGTTTGGCACCCGTCGACGTCGGTCCAGGCGGCGGCGTGCACGACCGCGTCGGGGGCGAAGGTGCCGATCACCTGCAGGCAGCTGTCCCGGTCGGCGACGTCGATCATGTCGTGCGAGCAGGCCAGCACCTGGTGGTGGGACCCGGCGGACGCGAAGGCGTCGACCACCTCCCGTCCCAGTTGGCCGCCGGCGCCGGTGACGAGCACCCGCATCAGGTCACAGGTCCAGGCTCTGGGCGTCGACCGGCTCTTCCCAGGCGGTGCCCTCCTCGACCGGCGCCCGGTCCATCAGCGGCTGCCACCAGGCCCGGTTGGCGGCGTACCACTTCACCGTGTCGGCCAGGCCCTGCTCGAAGGGGACGGTCGGCTTCCACCCGAGCTCGCTGGCGATCTTCGACGAGTCGAGCAGGTAGCGGCGGTCGTGGCCGGGACGGTCGGGGACGATCGTCTTGAGCGACGACGGCTTGCCCAGCTCGGCCAGCACCACGTCGGCGATCTCGGCGATGCTCCGCTCGACGCCGCTGCCCACGTGGTAGGTCTCGCCCACCCGGCCCTCCAGCAGCACCGCCTCCACCGCCCGGCAGTGGTCGATCACGTGCAGCCACTCCCGCCGGTTCTGGGTGGACGCGTACAGCGGCAGGGGCTGGTCGTCGATGGCGTTGCAGGTGAAGAGGGGGATGACCTTCTCCGGGAACTGGTACGGCCCGTAGTTGTTGCAGCAGTTGGTGAGGGTGACGGGCAGCCCGAACGTCTCGTAGTAGGCCCGCACCGCGTGGTCGGCCCCCGCCTTGGACGCGTTGTACGGGCGTCCGGGGCCGGTAGGGCGAGTCCTCGTGGAACATCTCGTCGGAGTCGAGGTCGAGGTCGCCGTAGACCTCGCAGGTGGAGATGTGGTGGAAGCGGGCGATGCCGCCGGCCCGCCGGGCCGCCTCCAGGAGGGTCTGGGTGCCCATCACGTTGGTGCGGAAGAACCGGCCCGGGTCGAGCACGGCCAGGCTGTTGTGGGACTCGGCCGCGAAGTTCACGATCACGTCGATCTTGTGCTCCCGCAGCGTGCGCTCGGCCCTCTCCAGGTCGCCGATGTCGCCCCGGACGAAGGCGATGCGGTCCCGGACGTCGTCGAGGTTGGCCAGGTTGCCGGCGTAGGTCAGCAGGTCGTAGGCCACGACGTGGTCGCGATGATGGTTCTGCGTCCAGTAGCGGACGAAGTTGGCGCCGATGAACCCGGCACCGCCGGTGACGAGGAGTCTCACGGGCGTCAAAGCTACGGGACCCGGCCGCCCGGCGGCGAACACCGGCCGTGGGCCATCAGGTGGAGGGCGGCCGTCAGGCGGCTAGCACTCCACGCCCGGCGGGAGGGTGGTGGGGGCGAGGGTGGTCGGGGGGGTGGTGGTGGAGGTGGAGTCCACCGTCGTCGCCAGTCTCGTTGCCAGTCTCGTCGCCGGTGTCGGACTCGTCGCTGGCCACGGTGGTGGGCGGCGCCGGGACGGGCGTCACCGGGCCGACGGTGAGGCCCTCGTAGTCGGCGCCGATCACCAGGACCAGGTCGGTGGTGACGGTGTCGTCGACGACGAGGTTGGCCCCGCCGGCGAGGGCCCGTTGGAGCATCTGGGCCGCAGCCAGGCCGTCGTCCGGGTGGCGGATGGTGGTGCGGGGGATCTCGGCGGCGTCACCCGTGCCGGCGACGTCGAAGCCGGCGCTCTCCAGGGCCTCGGCCGCGTCCGCCGCCGCCCCCGGCGTGCCTTCGCCGTTGAGCACCCGCAGCTCGACGTCGTCCGGGTAGAGCAGTGAGCCTTCGGGCACCGTGGTGGTGGGGGCGAGCGGCGCAGGAACGGCGCCGGGTGTGGGCAGGGCCGAGCCACCGCCGATGCCGTTCATGCGGTCGAGATAGGGCTGGGCCTCGTCCTCCCGCAGGACCAGCACCGACGCCCCGTCGACGTCCTCCGGCGAGGTGGGCAGGGTCAGGAGGGCCACCGCGTTGGCGTCGAGGTTGTCGAACCGGCGGGCGAGGGTGGTGATGTCCTTGGTCGAGAGGGTTTCGTCGAGGGTGACGTCCCGCACGCCGATGCCGAGGAGCTTGTTGAGCTGCAGCGGGTTGGTGATGCCCGACGAGAGCGCCTTCTTGAGCATGCGGCGGATGAAGTCCTGCTGGCGCTCGATGCGGCCCAGGTCGGCCCGGGGGTCGGGCACCCACGTGAGGCCGTCGGGCTGCAGGATCTCGAAGTTGCGGCTGCGGACCCACGCCAGGCCCTGGGTGCCGTCGACCTCCACGCAGCCGAGCTCGTGGATGTCGAGTCCGCTGGTGAAGTCGCGCACCCACGCCGCCAGGTAGAGCTTGACCCCGCCCACCGCGTCCACGATGTCCTTGAAGCCGACGAAATCGACCTCCACGTAGTGGTTGATGGTGATGCCGAGCGACTCCTGGATGGTCTCGCTCAGGCCCTGGGCGCCTCCGAGGGCGAAGGCGGCGTTGACCCGGTCGGAGTAGCCCTCGCCCGCGATCGGCACGTACAGGTCGCGGGGGATGGAGAGGATGGCCGCCTGCTCCTGGGCGGGATCGATGTGCAGGACCATGATCGTGTCGCTGCGTTGTCCGGAGACGGCGCCCTTCCCGGCCTGGAGCGCGTCCTTGCCCTCCAGCCGGTCGCGACTGTCGGAGCCGACCAGCAGGACGTTCATGATCTGGCCCCGCTGGTCCTGCACCAGGCTCGGGACCGCCACCCGGGCGATCTGGCCCAGCCGGTACTGGAGGTAGACGTAGCCGCTGCCGACCATGCTGACGCTGGCCGACAAGAAGAACGTCAGCCCGATGAGCGCCCGCCGGCGCCGGCGGCGTTGCTTGAGGATGACCGCCCGGGGGACCCGAGGCGGACTGCGGGTCGGCGCCGGGGGGCGGTCGAGGGCGGAGCGAGGCGGTGGGCCGGGGGCGGACCGACGCGGTTGGGCGGGGGCGGACCGACGCCGTCGGACGGGCGGCGCCGGCGGCCGATTCGTCGGCGGGGGCTGGTCGGGCCCGTCGTCGTCCGGGTACCGGTAGTCGTCCTCGGCCGTGGCGTAGGCGTGGGCGAAGGCGCTGGCCCGACCGGGGGACGCGAGATCGTCGGCGTCGTCGCTCTCGGGGTCGTCGTCGGCGTACTCGTACCCGTCGGGGTCCGCCTCGCCGTCGTAGGCGCCGTAGTGGACGCCCTCGTCGTCGCCCTCGACCTCGACCTCGCCCGCGTACTCGTCGGGGTCGGTGTCGTCGGCCACGTCGTCGGCATAGGCGTCGACGTCCTGGGCCAGCCCGTCCAGGTCGTCGTCGTCGTCGTCCTCGTCGCGGTCGATCTCCGGCCGATCGTCTCCCTCGTCGGCAAGGGCATCGATCTCGTCGTCTTCGTCGGCCTCATCGACATCACCGGCCCCGGGCTCGTCGCCGTCGTCCACGTCCTCCTCGTCGTCGGAAACGTCGGACGGGATGGCGGCGTAGGCCCGGGTGGGCTCGTCGTCGTCCGGCCGCTGCCAGCTGGCGGCGGGGGACTGACCGTCCGAGCTCGCATCACCCCGTTTCCCGCCCTTGCGGGAGGCGCGGAGCGACACGCGGCGGGGACCGGGGGGGCCCGGGGGTGTCAGCACGAGGGGCCGGCGGCTGCGCCCTTCGGCGGCGACGTGTCGTCGGGCGCGTCCGCGGTGGTGGGCGGCATTGTCGTACCGCCGACGGGCTCGCTCACCAGGCCGGTGTAGTCGGAGCCGAGCACCAGCGTCACGTCGACCGTCCGCAGCGACGAGTCCTCCTCGATGACCGCACCGCCGTCGACGTACTCGTTGAGCAGGTCGGCCTTGGCATCGGCGCCGGGGGCGTAGCGGATCACGGTGGCGGTGTAGTTGTAGGAGTCGGCGTCGCCCCGGTCGGCCACGTTGAACCCCGCCCCGGTGAGGCCCAAGGCGGCCTCGCTGGCCACGCCGTCGGCGCCGTAACCGTTGAGGACGCGCACCCGGATGTCGGACGGCTGCACCGAGCCGGAGTCCGACTCGTCGGGCCCGCCCAGACCGTTGAGGCGGTCGATGTAGGGCTGCGCCTCCTCCTGCTTGAGGACCAGCACCGACGCCCCCCCGATGTCCTCCGGCGTGGTGGGGAACGTCACCATGTCGACGGTGTCGGCGTCGAGGGACTTGAACCGGCGGGCCAGGCGGACGATGTCGCCGGTGCTCATCTGGTCGTCGAGCGTTACGTCACGCACGCCGATGCCGATGAGGCGGTTGAGGGTGAGGGGGTTGCTCAACCCGGAGGAGACCGCCTTGCGCAGCATGCGGCGGATGAAGTCCTGCTGGCGCTGGATGCGGCCCAGGTCGGCGGTGGGGTCGATCGCCCACTCCCCGCCCTCGTACGTCTCGTAGTTGCGGCTGCGGACGAAGGCCAGGCCGGCGTCGCCGTCGAGCTTGACGCACCCGGGGTCGTCGATGGACAGGCCCGCCACCTCGTCCCGGACCGGGGACGGGAAGTAGACCTTGACCCCGTCGACCGCGTTGACGATGTCGCGGAAGCCGACGAAGTCGACCTCGACGTAGTGGTTGATCTGGAAGCCGAGAGACTCCTCGATGGTGGCGATCAGGCCGGCGGCGCCGCTGACGGAGAAGGCGGTGTTGACCCGGTCGGAGTAGTCGGTGCCCGAGATCGGCACGTAGAGGTCGCGGGGAATGGAGAAGATGGCGGCCTTGGAGTTCTTGGGGTCGACGTGCAACACCATGATCGTGTCGCTGCGTTGGCCGCTCACCAGACCGGCCCCGGTGGTCTCGGCCAGGTCGCCGGTGACGTTGGCCCGGCTGTCGGACCCGACCAGGAGGACGTTCATGACGTCGCCCGACTCGTCCAGCCCGGGAATGGAGAGCCGGTTGATCCGGCCCAGTTGGTGGCGGAGGTAGAGGTATCCGCCGCCGGCGGCGACCACGCACAGGGTCAGGAAGGCGATGGAGCCCTTGAGCAGGCGCAGCGGCCACACGCTGGTCCCGTTGGCGTTCAAGGCTCGTACCACGTCGGGAGGCTAGCGCCGCTCCCCGCGGGCCCGGCATCGCCGCCGCCGGGTCTCCGCCGCCCGTTCAACCCGACCGCGGCGACCCCGTCGGGACCTACGCTGGCCGGGTGAGGTGGTCGCGGGTCACGGGGGGACGTGGTTCGCGGCCATGACCCACGTGTGGATCGACGGCCAACTGCTCGACGCCGAGCAGGCTCGGGTGTCGCCCTTCGACCAGGGCCTGCTCACCGGAGACGGCGTGTTCGAGAGCCTGCGGGTCTACGGGGGCCAGCCCTTCGCCGCCCGTCGTCATCTGGAGCGGCTGACGCTTTCGGCCCGGGCCATGGGCCTGCCCTGCCCGGACGCCGAAGCCCTCCGGGAGGCGATGGCGGAGGTCGTCGCGGCCAACCGGTTGGACTCGGCCCGGCTGCGGATCACGGTCACCGGGGGCCCGGCGCCCTTCGGGACGGCGCGGGGCGACATCGTCCCCACCGTGATCGTGGCCGCCGCGCCCCTCACCCAGTGGCCGGCGTCGACTGCGGTGGTCACCGTCCCCTGGCCCCGGAACGAGCGGGCCGCCCTGACCGGCGTGAAGACGACCTCCTACGGCGAGAACGTGGTGGCCATGGCCTACGCCCGGGAGCGGGGGGCGGGCGAGGCCATCTTCGCCAACCTGGTCGGCAACCTGTGCGAGGGCACCGGCAGCAACGTGTTCGTGGCGATCGGGTCCCGGCTGGTCACGCCGCCCCTGGCCTCGGGCTGCCTTGCCGGCGTGACCCGCGACCTGCTCCTGGAGATCCTCGACGTGGAGGAGGACGACCTTCCCATCTCGGCCCTGGCGTCGGCCCGGGAGGCGTTCCTCAGCTCGAGCACGAGAGAGGTGCAGCCCATCGCCGCCGTCGACGGCCAAGTCCTTCCTACGCCGGCGGGGGGCGGCTTCGCAACCGCAGCCGCGGCCCGCTTCCGGGAGCTCATCCGCCGCGACATCGACCCGTGACCGGCTGGTGACCTCCGGTCAGACTCCCTACTCGGCGGCCACCGGCAACGACGGACGACGGGGACGGACCCGCCGCTGACATCCCGTCGCGGTGCCGACGTGGCCTCCGTCGTCGACCCGGCGCCCGGGGTATTCTCCTGGTGACACGACAAGACCCCTGACCGTGTCGGGCTGGCCTGGGCCGGCTCGGGGAGCGATGCTCCGGACCCTGGTAGCGCGTCATCAGCAGCGACGCAGGCCAGGAGCAGGCACTGTTCCCCAGCGAGTCATCGTCGGCGAGATCGCACCGGGAGCGGTGGACGGCACCGATGCGCGTCCTCGTCGCCGATCTCGCTCCGGCGAACCGGCGGTGAACGTCCCGGACGGACCGCGTCGGCGCCGCTCGTCGGGGTTGCTCCGCGTCGGATTGGCGCTGCTCGTGCTCGTCGTCGTCTTCGGGTTCGTGCTTCCCCGCACCGCTGACTACGGCGAGGCGTGGGCCACGGTCACGGACATGACCGCCATGGAGCTCGGCGTCATCGCCCTCGCCGGGCTGTGGAACCTGTTCACCTACTGGCCGATGCTGATCCTGGCGTTGCCGGGGCTGAGGTTGCGAGAGGCCGCCGTCGTCAACCAGGCCAGCACTGCGGTCGCCAACACGGTCCCGGCCGGCGGGGCGATCGCGCTCGGGGTCACCTACGAGATGCTGCGCTCGTGGGGGTTCACCTCCCCGTCGATCGCCAGCCAGGTCCTGGCGACCGGAATCTGGAACACGCTGGTGAAGTTCGGCCTGCCGGTGATCGCGTTGGTCGCGGTCGCGGCGACGGGGGAGCTCGAGGGCTCCTTCGTGAAACTCACGCTGGTGGGGATCGGTGCTGTCGGCGCGGTGCTGGTCGTCGGTGCCGTCGCGCTCCGCGCCGAGGTGTCGACGAGGCGGGTCGGCGCCTGGCTCGACCGCCTCTTCGCGAAGTCAATCGGGCGGCTCTGGCGGCACCCGACCGACATCGAGGGCTGGCTCGCCCGGATGCGGGGACAGATGCTCGATCTGGTTCACACCACCGGCTACCGGATCACCGCGGCCGCGGTTGTCAGCCACCTGTCGCTGTATTTCGTTCTGCTCATCACGCTGCGCAGCGTCGGGGTATCGGAGACCGAGGCCAGCTGGGCCAAGATCCTGGCCGGCTTCGCCTTCGTGCGCCTGCTCTCGGCGATACCCATCACGCCGGGCGGCGTCGGTGTCGTCGAGCTCGGCTACGTCGGCTTCCTGGCCACCGGCGCGGGGGCGGGACTCGATTCGCAGATCGCGGCCGCCGTCCTCGTCTTCCGGACCGTCACCTATGTGCTTCCCATCCTGTTGGGTGGAATCGCCTGGCTGGTGTTCCGCTCGGCCCGGTCGTGGAAGCAGCCTCCCGATACGCGGGGAGGTAGCCCCGATGACGTCCTCGCTCTCACCTCCTGAGGTTGAGGGCACCGCCGCCCGGCGACCGACACCCGCCGCATCCCGGCCCCGGCACACCCGGTCGCCGGTCTTCGTGTTCACCCTGGTGGTCGGTGCTCTGGTCTCCATCGGCGGATGGGCGGCGGCCACCCTGCTCGAACACGGCATCGTCGCCACCTCGCGGGACGTTGCTTCGACGCTCGGGGCGCTCCCCGACTGGATGGAGTCAGGACCAGGGGTCGTGGCCACGCTCGGCTTGGTCGGCGGGTTCCTCGGG
Source organism: uncultured Acidimicrobiia bacterium (assembly GCA_963829165.1). Taxonomy (GTDB): domain Bacteria; phylum Actinomycetota; class Acidimicrobiia; order Acidimicrobiales; family AC-14; genus JAXDMK01. Next base: position 299,262 of record CAWHIC010000010.1, read on the forward strand.
GTCAACGTGTGGCTCCTGGCCGAGCGGCGGTATCGACGGCTGGGCCTGGTCTACGCCTCGCTGGTCGCGGGGATGGCCTTGTCGATCCTGGCCTCGGCCCTCCTCATGGCTGTCGTCCAGCCCGAGGTGCGAGCCGTCTTCGAGGACCTCCCGAGCAACAGCCCTCGACTCCTCCCCACCGATCCCGTGGTGGCCGGGTTCATCGCCGTCGTCGTCATGTGCCGCCGCTGGCTGCCGAGTCGCATCCGGCCGATGGTGGTCGCGGCGCTGACCCTGTGGCTGGCGTCGAACTTCGCCTTGGCCGACGCTCCCCCCTATCTCGGCCTGCTCGTCGACCTGGGCCTGGGCCTGGTCGGAGGGTCGGTGGTGGCCCTCATCTTCGGCACGCCGAACCTGCAGCCCGATCGCCAGGCCCTTCTCGACGGCCTGTCGAGAAGTGGTCTCGAGGTGTCCGACCTGTGGTCGGCCGACGTCGACGCCCGCGGGTCGGAGCCGTGGCGAGGCGTCGCGACCGACGGTACGAAGGTCTTCGTCAAAGCCCTCAGCGGCGACCAACGATCGGCTGACCTGCTCTTTCGCGCCGTCCGCTGGGTCCGGTTGCGCCGAGCCGGCGACACCCCGCCCGAGGTGTCGCTCCAGCGAGCGGCAGAGCATGAAGCGCTCGTGTCCCACCACGCGCGGTCCTTCGGCGTCCCGACGCCCCGCGTCGTGGCGGTGGCCGAGATCAGTGGCGACAACGTCGCCCTGGCCTACGAAGCGATCGACGGTCGGTCGTTCGACAAGGTGCCCGTCGAACTCTTGACTGACGCAGTGGTCGCCGAGGTGTGGCGCCACGTCATGCTTCTGCACGCCCACGCCGTCGCCCATCGGGATCTGCGGCTGGCCAACGTCTTCCTGGCCGATGACGGCGGGGTCCTGCTCATCGACTTCGGATTCGCCGAGCTCGCCGCCCACCCGCAGTTGCTCGACACCGACGTCGCCGAGCTGTTGGCCGCCACCGCCGTCGCCCTGGGCACCGAACGAGCGGTCCGGGTCGCTCTGGGGGTCGTCGGGGTCGACGTGCTCGAGTCCGCTCGCGACTGGCTCCACCCACTGGCGCTGAGCCACGCCACTCGGACCGCGCTGGGTCGCGCCGGCATGCTCGACGAGCTGCGGGCCGAGGTGGCTCGGCGCACGGGGCACACGATCGCCGAGTACGAGCCCCTGGGCCGGTTCGCCGCCCAACGGGTGGCCGGGCTGGGCTTGCTGGGCGTCGGCGTCTACTCGGTGCTCACCGTCTTCGTCGACGACGAGGTCGCGGGCGAGGTCGGACAGGTGCGATGGGGCCTGGCCGCGCTCGCCTTCGTCGTCAGCCTGGCGGTGATCCCCCTGGGAGCCGCCGCCTACCGATCGGCGACCAAGGGGCGGGTCTCTCTGCGATCGGCGATGCGGGCACTCCTCGCCAGCGAAGCGCCCGTGAGGCGGCCGACCTACTGGTCGTGGGCCAACCGGGTCCTGTCGGACGCGGCGCGGGGCGAAGGCCTGGGGGCGGTCGAGGCCAAGGCCGCCGCCAGCCGGTGGACGGTCGGCGCGCTCGTGGTGTCGCCCCTGATGGTGGCCGGGTTCACCGCCGCCGCCTTCCAGGTGGCCCGCGGCTACCTCGAAGGACTGGGCATCGGCCTGCTCGCGGGCGGCGCCCTCGCCGCCACTGAGCTGCTCTTTCTCAGGTTCGGGCCCTCCGCCCACGAGCTGGATCGAATCTGGTTGCGCCCCCATCAGGCGATGCTCGAGCGCAGCTCGGGAGTGTTCACCGAGGTCTGGTGGTGGGCGCTCGTCCGCAGTGCGCAGGGCATCGCTTTCGTGCTGGCGGCGAGGTCGGCCGGCGTCACCACGGGCACCGAAGGGCTGGTCGCGATCGCCATCGCCGCCTACGCCATCGCCTCGCTGACGCCCGCCCCCGGGGATCTCGGCGCGGCCGAGATCCTTCTCTATACCGGCCTGGCGATCGGAACCGACTCCGCCATCGCCGGTCTTGCCGTCGTGGTGACGCGCACCGTCTCGTTCTGGATGCACCTGCCCTTCGCCGCCGTGGCCTACCGCTCGACCCGGCGCTTCAAGCAACGCAGTCGAGCATGAGCCGGTCGACCGTGAGCCGGGCCGCGCCCGACCCCTTCACCTCCCGTCACCCGGGCGACGTGGCTCGGGTGGTCGTCGGCCTGGTCGTGCTCCTCCTGGCCAGCCTGGCCGTGCGGCGCGAGCAGCTGAGCCAGTTCGAGACCGACGTCTTCCGCCTGATCAACGACCTGCCGGCGGTGATCGAGCCGGTCCTCGTGACCATCATGCAGGCGGGCAACGTCGTCGCCGCGCCGGTCCTCGGGATCGTTGTCGTGTTCTTCAACCGGAAGCGCCTCCGGGCCGTCCTCGACGTCTCGACCGCGGGCGCGGTGGCCTGGTTCGCGGCCAAGGCGGTCAAGTTCGTGGTCGAGCGTCCCCGCCCGGCGGGGTTCTTCGACGTCGTGCGGTTCGGCCATCCCGCGGGTCTGGGGTTCGTGTCGGGCCACACCGCGGTCGCGGCCGCGATCGCCACCGCCGCCGCTCCCTACCTCCCCCGGCGCTGGCGACGGGCCATCTGGGTCCTGCCGTGGACCGTCGGCTTCGCCCGCGTCTACGTCGGCGCCCACCTCCCCCTCGACATCGTCGGGGGCGCCGCCGTCGGCTGGATCGTCGGGGCGTCCGTGCACCTGGTCCTGGGGGCCCCGCATCGAGTCCCGGACCTGAGCGACGCGGCCCGGGTCGTGAGGCGGGGAGCGGACGAGCCGGTGGAGGTCGAGCGGGTCGAAGCCGATGCCAGGGGTTCGTTCCCGTTCACCGCGGCCACATCCGAGGGCAGGATCTTCATCAAGCTGCTCGATCCCGAGCCGAGAGACCGCGACTGGATCTACCGCGCCGCCCGCTTCCTCGCCTTCCGCGACGTTCGTGACGAGGCGTCGATCCTGGACGCTCCCGCCCGGGCCTATCGCGAGGCAGCCATGACCCTGCTGGCCCGGTCGGGTGGCGCCCGGGTACCCGTGGTGCGGGGCATCGAGCGCGATGGCGAGCGTGTGTGGATCATCCAGGACTTCGTCCCCGGCCGCGACCTGACCCGCCTCGAACCGGCCGAGCTGGGTGACGAGACGCTGCGCGACCTCTGGGGCCAGCTCCTGCTGTTGCGCACGTCTCGGCTCGCCCACCGCGATCTGGTGGCCAGCAACGTCGTCCTCGACGACGCCGGGCAACCGTGGCTCGTCGACTTCGCCCACGCCATCAGCTCGGCCCCGAGCGGGGCCATGGACAACGACGCGGCCGAGCTGCTGGTCACGACCTCGCTCCTGGTGGGGCCCGACCGGGCGGTCAGGGCGGCGGTCGACGTCCTCGGTCGGGACGGCTTGGCCGGCGCGCTCGACGAGCTGCAGCCTCTCGCCCTGACACCCGAAGCCCGCCACGCCCTGGCCAAGGACCCGACGTTGCTCAGCGGGCTGCGGCGCGGGCTCGAGGAGGCGGTCGGCGTCGAGCCCGTCGGGGCCGGCTCCGAGCCGGATCGCCCTGGCGCCATCCGGATAGCCGCGGTCGTGGCGCTGGCGGCGCTGGTCAGCGGGGCGCTGGTGGCCGTGGCCGGCCCCGGGGCGGTGGTGGAGGCGTTGACGACGCTCAGCCTGCGGTGGGTCGGCCTCGCAGCGATCGCCACCGTGGGGGCGGTCATCGCCGCCGCCTGGGCCCTGGTCGCCGCCAGTGGCCGACGCCTCGCCATCGGCCGCACCGCCCTCGTCCAGTTGCACGCCCAGGCCCGCTCGGTGCTCGTCGGGCCCGGGGCCGGGGGCCGGGTGCTGGTGGGCTACCTCTCCCGATCCGGTGGCCGTTCCGGAGAGGTCCTCGACGGGATCGCCCGCCTCCGGCGGACGAGGTGGCTGATGTGTGCGCTGGCTGTCATGGCCGGGGTCGTGGGCGCATGGGAGGAAAAGGTGCGGTTCGACCTGCCTCCGAGGTTCGCCGCGCTCGTGGTCGTGGCGACGGCCGGCGTCGCGTTCCAATGGCTGCTGGCGGACCGAGGACGGCCGAGGCCCCGGCCGGCCGTCCGCCGGGGACGACGTCCCGCAGCCCCGATGCTTCTGCTGGGGGTCGGCGTCGCCACCGCCGCCGAGCTGGCCTCGACCGTCGCCGTCGTGTCGGCGTTCGGTCCGGGACCGGCCGTGGGGGTGGTCGTCGCCGTCGCGGCCGCGGTCTCGATGGTGGCCCTCTTCAGCTCCGGGCGGGGTGCAGTCGGGCCCGGATCGGCGCTGATGGTCGCCGGGCTGGCCGCCGCCGGGATGCCCCTTCCCGCCGCCGTCGCCGCCACTCTGGTCGTCAAGACCCTCCAGATCTGGGTGCCGGTCGGGATCGGTCGGCTCGTGGCCCGACCCCTGCGGGCGGCGGTGGGCCGATGACCCGGCGGCACGCGCCATGGACGAGATCCGGTTGGCTGGCGCTGGCGGCGGCTGGTCTGGGAATCCTTGCCCTCTGCTCGGTCATCGTGGCCGGCGGCACCGTCAGCCAGCCCGAGCGTGACGTCTTCCTCTGGGTCAACGGCCTCCCCGCCGGGCTGGCTTCGCCCCTGTGGATCTTCCAGCAGGCCGGCAACCTGGTCGTGGCGACGCTCGTCACGGTCGCCGTCGGGCTCATTCTGAGGAATCGAAGGCTGGTGTTGGCGGCGCCGGTGGCTGCGGTGTCGAAGCTCGTGCTCGAACGGATCGTCAAGGTCTTCGTCGAGCGCCAGCGACCCGGGACCTCCATCGGCGTCGAGGCGATCCTCCGCGACCACGTGCCGGACCACGGGTTGAGCTTCGTCTCGGGACACGCGGTGATCACCACCGCCATGGCGGTGCTCCTCACAGCCACCCTCCCGGTCCGCTGGAGGGCGGTGCCCTGGGTCTTCGTGGTGCTCAACGGGTTCGGTCGGGTGCACGCCGGAGCGCACAACCCGCTCGACATCGTCGGCGGCGCCGGCCTCGGCCTGGCGATCGGTGCGACGATCGCGGCCCTGCTCCTAGCCGAGCGGCGGCGGGGGCCGGTGTGAAGCCCACGTCGAGGGCACCGCGCCCACTACCCACGACCGGGCCCTCGACGGGGAGGGGTAGGATCATCTCGACTCGGGCCAATTCCCATCCGGGTCGGACTCGGCCGATGTTCGGCAGCCTCCGGGAGCGTTGCTCCGGACCCTGGTAGCGCATGAGCGCTCGACGTCATGCCACCAGGAGATCACCCGATGCGTTACGCAACGATTGCACCACTCCCTTCGCTGGCGGGTTGGCCATCTTCGGGCCTGGCTGAGGGGGGAGCATGAGCGCCTTCGACTGGGTCATCCTCGTCCTCGTCCTGCTCGCCATCGTGGCGGTGGCCTTCCTCGTTCTCAAGCGCCGCCGGCGGGCGGGCGGAGTCATTGCCACCAGGGGCAAGCGATGAAGCTGCTCATGACCGCATCTCAGATCAACGGCCTCCCGGTGGTCACCGTCCGCGGCGGTGAGGACGTGGCCGAGGTGCGCGACGTGATCTACGACCCCGAGGCGGGGCGACTCGTCGGCCTGACCCTGAACAAGCGAGGGTTCTTCTCCGGACGGCGCAAGGAGGTGTTGCCGGCCGAGCAGATCCACGCCATCGGCCGCGACGCCGTCATGATCCTCGACGACTCCTGCCTCACCGCTCCCGAGGATGCCGCCGCCGACGTCGGCCACCCGGCCACCGAACGCAACGTCATCGGCGACGACGTGCTCACCGAAGGGGGCAGGAGCTTGGGCGTCGTGCGCGACCTCGCCCTGCTCGTGGGCAGCAGCGGCGAGGTCGTCGGCTATCAGATCGAGAAGCCCACGGGTGGGCACGGCTACATCCCCCTGCCCGCCCAGCTGGCGGTGTCCGGTGTCGCACTCGTCGTTCCTGACGTGACCGAGGAGTTCGTCCGGGACGACCTGGTCGGCCTGGGCGCGGCGGTCGACGAGTTCCGAGCCCGGCTGGGGCTGGCATGAGCGACTCTTTTCGGCAGGCAACCGGGCGCAAGCTGGTGAGCCGGGCCGATGCCCAAGAGCTCGGAGCGGTCAGCCATCTGCTGGTCGACGCGGTGGAGCGCCGGATCACGGCCGTCGTCGTGGGCAAGGGGAGGAACGTCATGCTGGTCGACTGGGCCCAGGTGAGCAGCTTCGGGCCCGACGCGATCATGGTGGCCGACGAGCTTGCCCTGCGCCCGCCGGTCGACGACCGGGAACGGGCGGCCGCCGACGGCAAGCTGGAGGTGCTGGGCAAGCATGCCCTCACCGAGGGCGGCAACCAGATCGGCACGCTCGACGACGTCACCTTCGATCCCCAGACCGGAACGATCGAGATGCTGCGGGTCGGCAATCGGGAGATCGCGGCGGGCGCCCTGCTCGGCAGCGGGTCCTACGCAGTCGTGCTCGACCGGGGCCAGGAGCCACCTGCGTAGCCAAGGTCACGCGCTGTCGATCCTCACGGTGAACGCGGGTTCGAGCAGCATGCGCCTGCGCGTCGTCGGGCCCGACGACGCGGTGACGGCGACGGCCGACCTGCCCCGGCAGACGCCGGCGTCGGTGGCCGACGCGCTGTCGAGCTTCCTGGCCACTGCGCCGCCGTTCGGGGCCGTCGGTCACCGGGTCGTCCACGGCGGTGCCGACTTCCAGGTCCCCCTCGTCCTCGTCGAGGGGATGGAGGCGGACCTCGACCGGCTGGGCGACCTTGCCCCCCAGCACAACCCCCCCGCGATCGAGGCGGTACGGGCGCTCCGTCGCCTACGACCGGCGCTGCCCCAGGTCGCCTGCTTCGACACCGCCTTTCACGCCTGCCTGCCGGCGGCCGCCTCCACCTACGCCCTGCCCCACCAGTGGAACACGGAGTGGCAGCTCCGCCGCTACGGGTTCCACGGCCTCAGCCACGCCTACGCCAGCCGCCGGGCGGCCGCGCTGCTGGGGCGTCCGCCGGCCGACCTCCGGCTCGTCACCGCCCACCTCGGCTCGGGCGCGTCGCTGGCGGCGGTGGCTGGCGGCCGATCGGTCGACACCACCATGGGCTTCACGCCCCTGGCGGGACTGATGATGGCGACCAGGGCGGGGGACGTCGACCCCGGCCTCCTGCTCTGGCTGGTGCGATCCGGGAAGCTGTCGGCGGCCGAGGTCGAGGAGTCCCTCGAGACCGGCTCGGGCTTGCTCGGCCTCTCGGGGGTGTCGGGCGACCTGCGCCTCGTCCTCGCCGCAGCCGATGCCGGAGACGCCCCAGCCGAGCTGGCCTACGCCGTGTACCTGCACCGGCTGCGGGCCGGGGTGGCGGCGATGGCCGCGGCGATGGGCGGGCTGGACGGTGTGGTGTTCACGGGTGGGGTCGGGGAGAACTCGGCCCGGCTGCGCCGTGACGCGTGCGACGGACTGCAGTTCCTCGGGATCGACGTCGACGGCGACGCCAACGAGCACGGGACGGGAGACCGGGTCGTGTCCCGTCCCCGCGCTGCGACGGCCGTGGTCGTGGTCGCCGCCCGCGAAGACATCGAGATCGCCCGTGAGGTGCGGAAAGTCCTCACCCCCACAACATCGGAGTGACATGCTGACTGAACCAATTGCCGCCCTCGCGGCGACGGGTGTGGACGATGCCGAGCTCGATGGGCTCGTCGCCTACTGGGAGGCCGCCAACTACCTGACGGTGGCCCAGATCTACCTGCGGGAGAACGCCCTGTTGCGCGAGCCCCTGCGGGCGGAGCACATCAAGCCCCGGCTGCTCGGCCACTGGGGCACGTCACCCGGCCTGAACCTGGTCTACGTGCAGCTCAACCGGCTCATCCGGCGGACGGGTGTCGACGCCCTCTTCATCGCCGGTCCCGGCCATGGAGGGCCGGCGGTGGTGGCCAACGTCTACCTCGAGGGCACCTACTCGGAGGTCTACCCGGACGTCTCCACCGACGAGGAGGGACTGCGCCGGCTGGTCCGCCAGTTCTCCACGCCCGGTGGGATCCCCAGCCACGTGAGCGTGCCGACACCCGGCTCGATCCACGAGGGCGGCGAGTTGGGCTACGCCCTGATGCACGCCTTCGGCGCCGCCTTCGACAACCCCGACCTGCTGGTGGCGTGTGTGATCGGCGACGGCGAGGCGGAGACCTGCCCGCTCGAAGGGTCGTGGAAGGGCGTCCGCTTCCTGCACCCGGGCCGTGACGGCGCGGTGCTGCCGATCCTGCACCTCAACGAGTACAAGATCGCCGGCCCCACCGTGCTCGGCCGGGCCCGGGAGGACGAGATCCGCCAGCTCCTCGTCGGCCACGGCTACGACCCCTGGTTCGTCGAGGGCGACGATCCCCGCCAGGTCCACCGCGACTTCGCCGCCGTCCTCGATCATTGCCACGCCACCATCGCCGCCATCCAGGCCGACGCCCGATTGGGAGGGTTCGGGGGGAGGCCCCTGTGGCCGGCGATCGTGTTGCGGACACCGAAGGGCTGGACCGGCCCGTCCGTCGTCGACGGCGTGCGGGTCGAGGGCACCTACCGCTCCCACCAGGTGCCGCTCGCCGGCGTGCGGGAGAACCCGGCCCACCTGGCCCTGCTCGAGACGTGGCTGAGGAGCTACCGACCCGGGGATCGCTTCGACGCGCTCGGACGGCTCGTCCCCGAGCTCGCCGCGCTGGCACCCACGGGCGACAAGCGGATGGGCGCCAGTCCCCACGCCAACGGCGGACGGCTCCTCGTCGCGCTCGACCTTCCCGACATCGGTCGGTACGCGGTCGACGTCCCGGCTCCGGGAGCGACCCAGGTCGAGTCGACGCGCCGGCTGGGCGAGCTGTTGCGGGACACCTTCACCCGCAACGCGGCGGCCGCCAACTTCCGGCTCTTCTGTCCCGACGAGACCAACTCCAACCGGTTGGGGGCGGTCTTCGAGGTGGAGAACCGCTGCCTCATCGACGCCCGGCCCGACGACGACGCGGTTCGCCCCGACGGCCGGGTGATGGAGGTCCTGTCGGAGCACAACTGCGAGGGCTGGCTGGAGGGCTACCTGCTCACCGGCCGCCACGGCCTGTTCGCGACCTACGAGGCCTTCGCCATGGTGTCGGCGTCGATGACCATCCAGCACACCAAGTGGCTCGACGCGGCCAGAGATCTGGCGTGGCGGGAGCCGGTCGCATCGCTGAACATGCTGCTCACCTCCACCTGCTGGCGGAACGACAACAACGGCTTCAGCCACCAGGGACCCGGCTTGATCGACACCATGCTGTCGATGAACGGCAGCGTGGCCCGGATCTACCTGCCGCCGGACGCCAACTGTCTCCTGGCGGTCGCCGATCACTGCCTGCGCAGCCGCGATTACGTGAACCTCATCGTCATCGACAAGCAGCCGCAACTGCAGTACCTCGGTCTGGAAGCGGCCCGGGCCCACTGCGCCGCCGGCGCCTCGGTCTGGGAGTGGGCCGGGAACGACGAGGGCCTGGAGCCCGACGTGGTCCTGGCCTGCGCCGGCGACATCCCGACGCTCGAATCCCTGGCCGCGGCCTGGCTGCTCCGGCGCCACGTCCCCCACCTGCGGGTGCGGTTCGTCAACGTGGTCGACCTGATGGTTCTCGCGCCCTCTGATGTTCACCCGCACGGCATGCCCGAGCCCGCCTTCGCCGCCCTCTTCGGCGACGCCCACGTGGTCGTGGCCTTTCACGGGTACGCCCGGGCCCTCCACAAGGTGCTGCACGGGCGGCCGGAGCCGGGCCGGTTCCACGTGCGGGGGTACGTCGAGGAGGGGACGACCACGACCCCGTTCGACATGGTCGTGCTCAACCGGATGAGCCGCTACCACCTGGTGCTCGAGGCCCTACGGCGGTCGGCGCGCGTGCCGGAGGGCGCCCGGGAGCTCGAAGACCTCTGCCACTCGATGTTGTCCCGCCACCACGACTACGTCCGGGAGCACCACGAGGACATGAGGGAGGTGCGGGACTGGACCTGGTCGACCTGATCCGGCCGTCAGGGGCGGGGCCGCCGGTCAGTCGGCCGGGGTGCCCTGCCGCCGCAACCGGGTAGAATTGGACGTTCGTCGCAGCGCGGGTACTTCTGCGCTGGTCGACGCCGCAGTTCGTTGCCCAAGACCCCGGCAGCGTCCCAGAGGGACGATGCGACCAGGAGGTCGGGATGGCACATCTGGGGCGGATCCCAGGATCGCAGGACGCAGCGCCGGGCGCGACCGCGGTGCTGTGGACCCCGGTCTCCCTCTAGGGCTCCCATGGCCACCACGTTGCCGGAATCCGGGCGCTTCGACTCCCAGATGACCTCGCCGCTGTCCTCCGCCCCGCCGGAGACGGCGATCGATGAGGCCTTCGAGCGCCTGACCCGGGCCGCGACCGCGATCCTCACCGCGCCCCTGTCCTTCGTCACCGTGATCGACACCACCCGCTCCTGGTACCGGAGCTGCGTCGGCCTCGCCCCCGACGCCGAACGCTTCGCGGAGATGGAGGAGTCGTTCTGCCAGTTCGTGGTGGAGAGCGACGAGCCCCTGATCCTGGCCGACGCCCGGGCCGACCGGCGCACGAGAGGCCACCCTGCCATCGCCAGTATGGGCATGGTGGCCTGGGCCGGCTTCCCGATCCACGGTCCCGACGGCGAGGTCCTGGGGACGTTCTGTGTCGTCGACACCGTCCCCCGCCAGTGGAGCGCCCGGGACGTGCTCGTTCTCGAGACCCTGGCCGGCGCGGCATCGGGCGAGATCGCGCTGCGAGCGGCCCTGGGGGCGGAGCGGCAGGCCCACGCCGAGGCCGATCGGCAGGCGTCCGAGGCGGCCGGTCTGGCTCGGTTGGTCGTCGAGAGCGGCGAGCGGACGAGGCTCCTGGCCCGCACTCTGCAGCGCAGCCTCCTTCCGCCGATGCTGCCCGACGTCCCGGGCCTGGAGGTTGCCGCCCGCTACCAACCGGCACGAGGCGAAGAGGTGGTGGGCGACTTCTACGACGTGTTCAAGGCGGCCCGCTCGTCGTGGTGCGTGGTCATGGGCGACGTCTGCGGCAAGGGGCCGGAGGCGGCGACTGTCACTGCCCTCGCCCATTACACGATCCGGGCTGCGGCCTCGGAGAGCGTGATCCCGTCCCGGGTGCTCGGGCGGTTGAACGCCGCCCTGCTGCAACAGCGTCCAGGCGACGAGCGCTACCTGACGGTCGCGTTGGCGAACCTGCGGCTGTCGGAGAGGGGGGTGCTGGTCACACTCAGCGCCGCCGGGCACCCCCTGCCTCTGCTGCGACACGGTGACACCGTCCAGGAGGCGTGCCGTCCAGGGATGGCTCTGGGGATGTTCGACAGCCCGGCGCTGCTCGACACCAGGTTCGTCCTGGAGCCCGGGGACAGCCTCGTCTTCTACACCGACGGCGTGACCGAGTCCCGGCGGGGGGCGGAGGAGCTGGGCGTCGACGGCCTGCGCCAGCTCATCGCCATGGCCGGTCGGGGGAGCAGCGCGGCACACCTGGCTGCCTTCCTCGAGGCCCAGGTCGGTGAGTATCGGGACGGTCTGCCCCGCGACGACACCGCCATCCTGGTCGTGCACATGCCTTCCTAGTGGCGGCGTCGGCGGGCCCTGCCCGGCGCACCACGGCACCGAACCTATGGTGGTGGGGTGGAGGTCGAGGCGGTGCGTGGCGCGGCTCTGGCGCTGCCGGAGGCCACCGAAGCGCCGCACTTCGACTCGGTGTCGTTCCGCGTCCGGGGCCGGATCTTCGCCACCCTGCCTGCCGATGGTGAGCACCTCCACGTGATGGTCGACGTCGACGAGGCCCGGGCGGTGGCGGCCCAGAGCGGCCCCGCCTTCGAGGAGCTGTGGTGGGGGAAGAAGCTGTGTGGAGTCCGGATCCACCTTCCGTCGCTGGACGAGCCCGACCTGGTCCGGGAGCTGATCGAGGACGCGTGGCGGTCGCGGGCGCCGAAGCGGGTGGTCGCCGCCTACGATGCCGAGCGCACGTGAACCACGTCGCCCGCCGCCACCGCCCGGCCGTCGACGATCAGGCGGCCGTCGTCGTCGACGCCCGTGGCCCGGCCTTCGACCGACTCGCCGCCGGGAAGGTCCACCCGTACCTGCTGGCCGATCGTCGAGCACGCGTTGCGGTAGTCGGCTCGGAGGTCGACGGGGGAACGGCGGCACCGGCCCTCGAGGGCGACCAGGTAGGCCACCAGCAGGGAGGCGCGGTCGATGTCGCCGCCGCCCTCCGCCGCCAGTGACGTGGCAGCCGGGGGCAGGGACACGTCGCCCCAATCCACGTTGAGCCCGAGGCCGACCACCACGCCGTCCCCGGCCGCCTCGGCCAGGATGCCGGCCAGCTTGCCCCGACCGTCGACCACCAGGTCGTTGGGCCACTTGAGCGAGGGACGCACGTCGGCCGTCGTGGCCAGGCAGGCGTCGACCGCGGCCAGGCCCGCTGCCATCAGCGCCAGATGGGGTGATGGCGGCCGGAGAAACACCGACACCAGCAGCGACGACCCGGGCGGCGCCTCCCACGTCCGTCCCCGCCGGCCCCTTCCCCCCGTCTGCCGATCGGCCACCACCACGACCCCTTCAGCCGCGCCCGCCCGGGCCCGCGCCGCCACCTCGTCGTTGGTCGAGGCCACCTCCGCCAGCCACGTCACGTCGGCGAAACGGGTGGCGGCGAGGGTCGCAATGGCGCCGGTGTCCAACACGCCTGCACCATAGGGTCCTTCATGTTCCGGAAAGTCCTCATCGCCAACCGGGCCGAGATCGCGGTGCGGGTCATCCGCGCCTGCCAGGAGCTGGGCATCGCCACGGTGGCGGTGTACTCCGACCTCGACCGGCGGGCCCTCCACGTGCGCCTGGCCGACGAGGCCTTCGCCCTGGGCGGGGTGACGGCGGCCGAGAGCTACCTCAACACCGACGCCATCCTCGACGCCCTCGAGCGCAGCGGCGCCGACGCCGTCCACCCCGGCTACGGGTTCTTCTCCGAGAACGCCGACTTCGCCCGGGCCATCACCGCTCGCGGGGTCACGTTCGTCGGTCCGCCGCCGGAGGCGGTCGACCTCATGGGCGACAAGCTGTCGGCCCGCGTCACCGCGGCCGCGGCCGGAGTGCCGGTGGTCCCGGGGAGCGAGGGGTCGGTCACCGCCGGTGCCGACGTGGTCGCCTTCGGCCAGAGCCACGGGTGGCCGGTGGCGATCAAGGCGGCCTACGGCGGCGGCGGCCGGGGGATGCGGGTGGTCGAGGGTCCGGAGACGGCCGCCGCCTCGCTGGAGGCCGCCCGCCGGGAGGGCCACGCCTACTTCGGCCGGGACGAGGTCTACCTGGAGCGCTACCTCGACTGGCCCCGCCACATCGAGATGCAGATCTTCGCCGACCAGCAGGGCCACGTGGTGTGGATGGGTGAGCGGGACTGCTCGGCCCAGCGCCGGCACCAGAAGCTGATCGAGGAGACGCCGGCGCCGGGCCTGCCCGACGACGTCCGTGAGGCCATGGGCGAGGCGTCGGTGGCGGTGGCCCGGGCGTGCGGCTACGTCAACGCCGGCACCGTCGAGTTCCTCTACCAGGACGGCGAGTTCTTCTTCCTGGAGATGAACACCCGCCTGCAGGTGGAGCACACCGTCACCGAGCTGGCCTGCGGCCTCGACATGGTGGCCGAGCAGCTGCGGGTGGCGTCGGGCGAGGAGCTGTCGTTCACCCAGGAGTCGCTCGTCCGCCGCGGCCACGCCATCGAGTGCCGCATCAACGCCGAAGACCCCGCCGACGGACGCTTCCTCCCCTCGCCCGGCACGCTGACTCGCTTCTCCCGTCCCGGCGGCTTCGGCGTACGCATCGACGCCGGCTACGGCGAGGGCGACGCCATCAGCCAGCACTACGACAACCTCATCGCCAAGTTCCTCACCTGGGGCCAGGACCGGGAGGAGGCCCGCCGGCGCATGCTGCGGGTGCTGCGGGAGACGACCATCGAGGGAGTCACCACCAACATGGCCGCCCACCTGCGCATCCTCGAACACCCCGACTTCATCGCCGGCCGCCACTCCACCCGGTGGGTCGAGGACCGCCTCGACTTCTCCGACATCCCGCCCGGGCCTCCGTCGGGGGGCCGACCGGGACCGCCGATGCAGGCCCGACCGGTCGACGTGGAGGTCGACGGCCGCCGCTACGAGGTGAAGGTGTGGCTGCCGGAGTCGGCCGCGGGGGCGGGCTCGGGCTCGGCCGCCGGCTCGGCCGCCGCGCCCAAGGCCCGCCGGCCGGGCGCCGCTGGCGCCGGCCCCGCGCCCGTCCGCCGGCGGGGGCCGGGTGGTCGCCCCCATGCAGGGCACGATCGTCGAGGTGCTGGTGGCGGTGGGGGACACGGTCACCGCCGGCCAGGGGATCTGCGTCCTGGAGGCCATGAAGATGGAAAACCTGGTCGAGTGCCGAGCGGGCGGGCCGGGTGGCCGAGGTCCGCGTCGTCCCCGGCGACAACGTGGGCGGGGGAGACGTGCTCGCCGTCATCGAGTAACCCCTCCGAACCGATGACCGGTTCGGGCTATTCGGCGGCGTCGGCCAGGGACTCGGCCAGGGTGGGGTGGATGAGCAGGGAGTCGACCACGTCGCTCACCCGCAGGCCGCAGTTGACGGCCAGGGCGATCACCGAGATGAGCTCGGCTGCGTGGCGTCCGACGATCGAGCCGCCCAGCACCACGCCGGTGGCGGGGTCGGACACGATCTTGACGAACCCCCGCCAGTCGTCGTTGATGAGGGCCTTGGCGTTGGCCGAGAACGGCACCTTGGTGACCCGGATCTTGCGGCCCGATGCGAACGCTTCCGACTCGGCGATGCCGACCTCGGCGATCTCGGGGTCGGTGAACACGGCCTGGGCCGCCTTGTCGTAGTCGAGGTGGCGGTGGCTGCGGGAGTGGCCCCCCATCACGTGCTCGGCGATCTTGCGCCCCTGCATGGCGGCCACCGACGAGAGGGGCAGCTTCCCCGACAGGTCGCCGGCGGCGTAGATGTGGGGGACGTTGGTCTGGCAGTGCTGGTTGACCGGCACGTAGCCCCGATCGCTCTCCACGCCCGCCGACTCGAGGTCGAGACCCTCGGAGTTGGGGATCGAGCCCACCGCCAGCAGGGCGTGGGTGCCGCGGGCCACCCGTCCGTCGTCGCAGCGGACGGCCACCCCGTCGTCGTCGCGGTCGATGGCCTCGGCCCGGGCCCCCTTGAGCAGGCGGACACCCCGGCGGAGGAAGTCGTCCTCCAAGGCCTGGGCCACCTCCGGGTCCTTGTTGGGCAGGACGTGCTGGCGGCTCACCACCAGCGTCACCTGCGACCCGAGGGAGGCGAACATGTGCACGAACTCCACCCCGGTGACGCCGGAGCCGATCACCACCAGGTGCCCGGGCATGGCCGGCGGGGGATAGGCCTGGCGGGTGGTGAGCACCCGTTCGCCGTCGGGACGGGCCCAGTCGGGGATTCGCGGACGGCTGCCGGTGGCGAGCAGGACGGCCTCGGCCTCCAACTCCTCCTCTGCTCCGTCGACTGCGGTCGCCACCACCTGGTGAGGTCCGGCCAGCCGGCCCGTCCCGGAGATGATGCGCACGCCCTGGTCGACGAGGAGGCTCGCCACCGACCGGTGGAGGCGCTCCTCGATGTCGGTGATCCGGCGTTTCATGCTGTCGAGGTCGAGCTCGGCCGCCGACTGGCTCAGTCCCATCCCCACCGACCGGCGGACGAAGGCCATGGCCCCGCCGGTGGCGATCATGGCCTTGGACGGGATGCAGTCCCACAGGTGGGCGGCGCCACCGACGATGTCGCGCTCGACGAGCGTGACCTGGGCCCCGAGGCGGGCGGCGGCGGTGGCGGCCGAGTTCCCGGCCGGCCCACCTCCGATGATGACGAACCGCACCCCGGGCACGACCCCACGCTACGGGACGACCGTGAACGGGCGGTTACGTCGGGCGGGGGCCGGTCAGGGCTGGAGCACGGCCGGGGCCAGGGGGGCGGTCACCAGGTCGAAGGCGACGTCCATCGCCTTGGCCGCCCGGCCCATCTCGGGGGCGATGCGCATGCTGAAGACGAACAGGCCGGTCGGAGCCAGGGGGAGGGACGGACCGGTGGCCACCACCACGCCCACCGCCCGCCCGGCGAGGTCGACGAGGGGGCTGCCCGAATCGCCCGCCGACGCCACGCCCAGGCCGGTGACCACGCGGATGTCGCCGCCTTCGACCGCCAGCTGGGTGCGGGCCGGGACGAGGCCGCCGGTGAGCGTGCCCCGGCCGACGTGGTGCAGGGGGGTAAGAGGGCCGATGGGGCCGACGTCCATCCCCGTGGGGCCACCGAAGCGGCAGATCTCGGGGCTGGCCTCGACGTCGGGGTCGAGCCGGATGAGGGCGAAGTCGCCGACCGGGTCGAGGACGGCGTAGGCGAACTCGCCGATCCGGTGACCGGCCGCGTCGCGGGCCGAGGGTCCGTCGCCGGGCGCGAAGACGGCCTGGGTGCGGCTGGAGCCCTCCAGCAGGCAGTGGCCGGCGGTGCCGATGTAGTCGTGGCCGTCGCTGCCCCGCCACAGGAAGTTGAGCGTGCACTGGCCGACGGGGGTGAGGACGGGGGCCCCGGGGCGGACGCCGCCGCACGTGTCACCGCCGACGAGGGCCCCCGGCGAAGCGGCCGCGGTCGAGATGAGGCGACAGGACTGGCCCTCGAACGTCCAGGAGACACGCGAGGGGGTGCCACGGGTTTTCGGGCCGTCACCCCACCCGGAGGCTGCGGCCGGCGCCACCGAGCCCAACGCGGCCATGACGGCCACGACGACGGCGACGGTGAGGACGATCGCCGCCGGGTTCGCGCCCGTCCGCCGCGTCGATCGCATGCCGGTCACCGTACCGCCCGGGACGGGAGAACAATCCCCGCCCCCGGTGGCTCAGTGAGCGGCGGCGCCGGCCCCGTGGGGCATGCAGTGCTCGTCGTACTCGGCGATGACGATCTCGGCGTCGGGGCCGCACGCGGGGCAGGACGGGTCGCGCCCGACCTTGAACGTGCGGAAGCTCTCCTCCTGGGCGTCGTAGGCCAGCAGGCGGCCGATCAGGGGGTCGCCCAGGCCGAGGATGACCTTGATCGCCTCCATGGCCTGGATGGAGCCGATGATGCCGGGGAGCACGCCCAGCACGCCCGCCTCGGCGCACGACGGAGCGAGCTCGGGCGGCGGCGGCTCGGGGATGAGGCAGCGGTAGCAGGGGCCGGCGTAGGGGGCGAAGACGGTGGCCTGGCCCTCGAAGCGGAAGATCGACCCGTGGACCACGGGGATCTTCTTGAGGAGGGAGGCGTCGTTGACCAGGTAGCGGGTGGGGAAGTTGTCGGTGCCGTCGACGATCACGTCGTAGCCGTCGATCACGTCGAGGACGTTGTCGGCCCCCAGGCGGACGTCGTAGGTGACCACGTTGACGTCGGGGTTGAGGGCGACCAGCGTCTTCTTGGCCGAGTCGACCTTGCGCTCGCCGATGCGGTCGATGTTGTGGAGGATCTGGCGCTGGAGGTTGGACTCGTCGACCACGTCCATGTCGACGATGCCGAGCGTGCCCACGCCGGCCGCGGCCAGGTAGAGGGCGGCGGGGGAACCGAGGCCGCCCGCGCCCAGCAGGAGGACCTTGGCGTCGAGGAGCTTCATCTGCCCCTCCTCGCCCACCTCGGGCAGGAGCAGGTGGCGCTGGTAGCGGTTGCGCTGCTCGGTGGAGAGGGTGCGGGGCGTCGACCAGTTGCGCCCCTCGTTCTTCCACTTGTTGAACCCGCCCGCCATCGACAGCACGTCGGTGTAGCCGAGCTGGGCGAGGGTCTGGGCGGCGAAGGCGGAGCGGGTGCCGCCGGCGCAGTACACGACGATGGGCGCAGCGTGGTCGGCCACCCGGTTCTCGATCTGGCTCTCGAGGTGGCCGCGGGGGATGTGGATCGCGTCGGGCAGGGCGCCCTGCTCGTACTCGTCGGGCTCACGGACGTCGAGGACGACGATCCCGGGCGTGCCCGCGATGGTGGACTCGGCGGCGGCGGTGTCGACCTCGCGGATGGTGGCCTTGGTCTGGGCCAGGAGGTCTCGGAAGCTGGGCATGGGCGATCGTCCTCCGGGAGGGGTTCCCCGATGGGGGAGTACTCAGCCAAACCCTACCGCGACGGTCGACATTCCTTCCTGTGTTCGCACTTGACGAGCCGTGGCAACACCCGAAATACTGGAACGGCACGAAACGCTACGAGCTTCCCCCCAGTCTCGCGCCGCAACTTGGAGGCTCCATGAGCACGATCTCGCTGCTCCCCGTCGACACCTGTCCCACCCTCACCGTCCTGCCCGTCCGCCCCTGGCCCGATCCCGTCATCGACGCCCTGGGCCACGACCCCCGGTCCACCTACGTCGAGCTGTTCTGGCTCGGGATCCTGGGACCCAGTACGACCTGGCTCCTGCGCCGGCTGGCGGCGTCGCTCGACGCGTCGCCCGCCGGCTTCGACCTCGACCTGGCCGACACCGCCGCGTCCCTCGGACTCGGGTCCAAGGGCGGCCGCCACTCGCCGTTCATGCGGGCCCTCGGCCGCTGTTGCCAGTTCGACCTGGCCCTGGCCGGGCCCGACGGCACGCTCCTGGTGCGGCGCAAGGTGCCGCCCCTCAACCGGCGCCAGGTCCTGCGCCTGCCACCGTCGCTGGTCGCCGCCCATCAGGCGTGGCAGGAGGGAGAGCTGCGAACTCCCGCCGCCGAGCAGCAGCGCCGCCGGGCCCGGCGCCTGGCCCTGAGCCTGCTCGAGCTGGGGGAGGACCTCGACGCCACCGAGCGCCAGCTGCTGCGGTGGAAGTTCCAACCCGGCCTGTGCCGGGAGTCGGCCGCCTGGGCGTGGGACCGCCACCAACGGGCCACGACCACCTACGACGGCCCCGATCCCGAACCCGACTGGGCCGCCTGACATCACCATCTGCCGGCGGCCGGGGCCCACGACCCCCCGGCCGCCGGCTCCCACGGCACGGGACGGGGGTGGTGGCACCCCCTCGCAACAAACTGGCCTGCACCAGTTACAGATTGGCCCTCCGCGTGTCGAAATAGGTACCAACAGAACCGGGGGAAGAGAGAGTCCCATGGCGAGCCAATCGTTCGACAGATCGCACCGTTCGACCACCACCCTGGCCGAGCGCCGGATGCGTCACGCGGCGGGTAGCCGCCTCGACCTGTCCGGTCACGTCAACCGCTACGGACCGCCCGAGGCCGTCCTCCGGGCCCTCCGCACCCTCTCCCCTCGCGACCTCCAGGCCCAGCCGGCCGACGCCGCCTCCCGGCTGGCCGAGCGCTACGCCGAGGTGCTCCGGGTCGACCCCAACGAGCTCATCGCCAACCGGGGCCCGTCCGAGGCCCTGCGCGCCATCGCCGCCCGCGCCCCTCACGGCTCGGTGGCCGTGCTCCTGCCGGCGCCGGCGGAGCTGCTGGCCATCTTCCCCGGCCGCGGCGTCAGCCCCACCCCGGGCGACGGCATCCCCGCCCACACCCAGCTCGACGAGGCCATGGACAACGCCGACCTGGTGGTCATGTCCAACCCCAACGCCCTCACCGGCGTCATCCTCGACCCGCTGGTCTTGGCCCAGATCGCAAACCGCCACCCGATGTCCACCCTCGTCGTCGACGAGACCGACATCGACTTCCTCTCCGAGCCCAGCCGTTTCTCGCTGGTTGGTACCGACGCCGACAACGTGGTCGTGCTGCGGTCGATCGCCGAGTTCTCGGGCATGGGCTCCACTCGCGCCGGTGTCGCCTGGAGCCGGGACCGCTACATGCTCAAGGTCCTCTTCGACTCCCGGTTCACGTCGCCCATCTCCGGCCTCGACGTCGTCGCCACCGAAGCCGCACTCGCCAGCCGGGTGTGGGCCGAGGCCGTGCGTCGGCAGTTGGCGGAGGACGGCGGCTGGCTGGCCCACGCCCTCGCCCCCCTGGGCACCGTCGTCGGGGGCAACGTCGGCCCCCCCTTCCGATTCCTGGTCACCGACCGGGCCGAGGAGCTGGCCGCCGGGTTCGCCCGCCAAGGCGTCGACGTCCTCGTCGTCGGTGACGGCCTCCGCATCGCCGCCCCCCGGGTGGCCGAGCGGGCCGCCTTCTCCGCCGCCGTCCACGGCCTCACCTCCACCGACGCCCAAGTCCTCGAGCTCGGCGTCGCCGGCTGACAGATTCAGGGCGGCAAGATCTTCGAAGCGGCTCGGTCATCCCCCCGTGGCCGAGCCGCTTCGGAAGAACACCTGTCCCGACCGATCAGGGCGCCCGGAACCCGGCCACGGCTTCGAGGATCGTGCGGACCCCGACGCCGGTGCCACCTCCGGGTTTCAGGGAGAACGAAACCCGGCCACGGCTTCGAGGATCGTCCGCACGCCGAAGCCGGTGCCGCCCTTCGACAGGTAGCCCTCGTCGTCGTCGCTGCGCGCGGGGCCGGCGATGTCGAGGTGGGCCCACGGCACGTCGCCCACGAACTCCTTGAGGAACAGCCCCGCGGTGAGAGCGCCCGCGTACCTCCCGCCGCCGATGTTCCTGATGTCGGCCACGTCGGAATCGATCATCTTGCGGTACTCCTCGGGCAGCGGCAGCGGCCACAACGACTCGCCCGCCCGCTCCGACGCCTCCCGCACCTGCCCCATCCACCCCTCGTGGTTGCCCATCAGCCCGCCGATGCGCTTGCCGAGGGCCACCACGCAGGCCCCGGTGAGGGTGGCCAGGTCGAGGATGGCGTCGGCACCGGCCTCCACCGCCAGCGACAGGCCGTCGGCGAGCACCAGTCGGCCCTCGGCGTCGGTGTTGAGCACCTCCACCGTCTTGCCGTTGCGGATCTTGAGGACGTCGCCCGGCTTGATGGCGGAACCCCCGGGCATGTTCTCGGCGGTGGGGATGATGGCGATGACCTTCACCGCCAGGTTGTCGAGGAGAGCCAGGGCGGGGATGGCCGACATGGCGCCGAGCACCGCCGCCGCCCCCGACTTGTCGGTCTTCATCGTCTCCATGCCCTCGGCCGTCTTGATCGACAGGCCGCCGGAGTCGAACGTGATCCCCTTGCCCACCAGGGCGAGGGTGGCGGTGGCGCCGGGCGGGTCGTAGGTGAGGCGGATGAGGCGGGCGGGCTCGTCCGACCCCTGGGCCACGCCGGCCAGCCCGCCCAGGCCTTCGTTGACGATGGCGATCTCGTCAAGGACCTCGATCTGCAGGCCCTCCTCCTCCGCCACCCGGGTCGCGATCTCGGCCAGGCGCCGGGGGGTCATGGCCGCGGCCGGCTCGTTGACGACGTCGCGGGCGAGGGCGACGGCCCGTGCCACCCGGACGCCCCGCTGGATGCCCCGATCGATGTCGTGGTCGGCCTCGGCGCCCTCGCCGACGACGGCCAGGCTCTCGATCCGGCACCCCTTGGGGTCGGACTTGTAGGTGACGAACTTGTACGACGCCAGCAACGCTCCTTCGGCCACCGCCTGGGCCGCGAGGGCGGGTGCGACGGACGCCGGGGCCGCGGCCAGGAGGGTGGTGGCCACCCGGGCGTCGCGCCAGGTGGCCTTGACCAGCGCCGCCGCCGACCGGCGGAGGGTCTCGGCCGTGATCTTGGCCGGATCGCCCACGCCGACGGCCACCACGGTGGCGCCGCCGGCGGTGCCCGGCAGGGTCATGGTCTCGCCCACCTTGGCCTCGAAGCCCCGCTCGGCCAGGTAGCCCACGTCGAGGGACGGACCGGCGCCGTCGGGCGACGTGCGGCCGGCGTAGACCGGGATCCCGATCACCTCGACGTCGTCGGGGATGGCGTCGGCCAGGGCGAGGGCGATGGGCATGGTGGGTGTCAGTCCTTGGGAATCGGGTCGGAGGCGGGGCGGGCGGGCAGGGGCTGGCCCTCCTGCTCGCGGGCGAGCGCCCACAGCAGGTCGGAGAGCCGGTTCAGGTAGGGGCCGACCTGGGAGTCGCCGCTGGCTGTGGCCAGGGCGGTGCGCTCGGCCCGGCGGACGACGGCCCGGGCCAGGTCGAGGGCGGCCGAGAGCGGGGTCTGACCCGGGAGGACGAACTCCCGGGGCGGCGGGACGCGGCAGGTGACGTCGTCGATGATCGGTTCGAGGGCGGAGACCATGGCGGCCGTCACCCGGGTGCGCCCCTCGACCAGCTTGGGCCGGTTCTCGGGAGCGGTCGCCAACTCGGCCATGAGCACCCACAGGTCGCGCTGGACGTCGACCAGGATGGCGGCCAGCTTGGGTCGGGCGACGGCCCTGGCCACGCCGATGGCGGCCTGGGCCTCGTCGACATCGCCGCAGGCGGCGGGGGCGGGATGGTCCTTGGCCACCCGTCCGCCGTAGAGCAGGCCGGTGGTGCCGTCGTCGCCGGTCCGCGTGTAGATCCTGCTCACGTGCGGGCCAGCCTACCGGCGAGGCGCTCCAACCCCGCCGCCCGGCTGCCCTTCACCAGAACCCCGTCGCCCGCCCCGACCGGGCCCAGCAGGCGGAGGGCGTCGTCCGGATCGGTCGCCTGCTCGCCGCCGTAGTCGGGGGCGGCCACCGCGATCACCCGCAGGCCCAACTCGGCGGCCAGGGCCCCCAGGCGGCGGTGCTCGGCGGGGCCGGCGTCGCCCAGCTCGGCCATGATCCCGAGGATGGCCGTCCGCCGTGCCACCGGCAGCTGGGCCAGCGACCGCAGGGCGGCCTCGGTCGATACCGGGTTGGCGTTGTAGGCGTCGTTCAGCACCAGGGCGCCCGACGGGGCCACGTCGAGCTGCATCCGCCACGCGGAAAGGGTGGCGTGGCGCAGGCCCTGCACCACCATGGTGAGGGTGACGCCGCAGGCCAGGGCCGCCGCCGCCGCCGCCACCGCGTTGGCCGCCTGGTGCTCGCCCCGCACCGGCAGCCAGAAAGCGGTGGAACCCCACGGCGTCTGCAGGTCGAGGCAGGGCCGGAGGGCGCCGTCGACGCCCAGCACGTCGCCCCGCACCTCGCCGCACCCCATCCCGAAGGTGAGGACGGTCGCAGCCGTCCGCTCGGCCATGGCCGCCACCAGGGGGACGCCGGCGTTGAGGACGGCCGTCCCGTCGGCGGGCAGGCTCTCCACCAGCTCGGATTTGGCCGCGGCCACCTCCTCGACGCGTGCCGAACAGCTCGGTGTGGGCCATCCCGACCGTGGTGACCACGCCCACCGTGGGCCGGGCCACCGCGCACAGCGACGCGATGTGCCCCCGTCCCCGCGCCCCCATCTCGACCACGACCACCTCGGTGCCGGCGGGGGCGTTGGCGAGGGTGAGCGGCACGCCCAGCTCGTTGTTGAACGACTTCAGGCTGGCCGCGGTCACCAGCCGGCGGGAGAAGATCGACGCCAGCAGGTCCTTCGTGCTGGTCTTGCCCACGGACCCGGTGATGCCCACCACCCGGTCGGGGAGCCGGTCGCGGGCGGCCCCGCCGAGGGCGGTGAGGGCGGCCCCGGTGTCGGCCACCACCACCGCGGCCGCGGTCGTCCCCTCCAACGGCGTGCGGGACGTGAGGTAGGCGGCCGCCCCCGCGGCCAGGGCCCGGTCGAGGAAGTCGTGCCCGTCCCGCTCCCCGACGATGGGGACGAACAGCTCCCCGCCCTCGATCAGCCGGGAGTCGATGGCCACGCCCCGCACCACGACGTCGGGTCCGACGAGGGTCCCACCCGTGGCGCGGGCCACCTCCGACGCCTGCAGCTCCATCCCTTCCTACACTCGCAGCTTTGTGGGGCTCACTCGACTCGTTCTCCTCTTCGGCGGGCGGTCGGCCGAGCACGACGTCTCCTGCGTGACCGCGGCCCACGTCCTGGCTGCGGCCGACCCCGACCGCTACGACGTCGTCTCCGTCGGCATCACCCACGACGGCCGGTGGGTCCGGGCCGAGCCCGCCGTCGGGCGCCTCACCGCCGAGGGCCCCGAGGTGCAGCCGGGCGACGTCCTCGGCGGTGGGAACACCGTCGCCTTCCCCCTCCTCCACGGGCCCTTCGGCGAGGATGGCACCGCCCAGGGGCTGCTGGAGATGACGGGCGTGCCCTACGTCGGCACCGGGGTGCTCGGCTCGGCGCTCTGCATGGACAAGGCCATGGCCAAGGACGCGGCCGCCGCCCACGGCCTGCCCCAGGTCCGCCACCTGGCCTTTCGCGACGTCGACCTCGACGACGACTTCGACGCGACCATGGCCCGGGCCGCCGCCGACCTGGGCCTGCCGGTGTTCGTGAAGCCGGCCAACCTCGGTTCGTCGGTGGGCGTGACCCGGGCCACCGACGTGGGCGAGCTGGGGGCGGCGGTGAAGCTCGCCCTCGGCTACGACGAGTGGGTGGTGGTGGAGGAGGCGGTCACCGCCCGGGAGATCGAGTGCGGCGTGCTCGGCTACGGGCGGCTGCGGGCGTCGGTGCCGGGCGAGATCCGCCCCAGCCACCAGTTCTACGACTACGACGACAAGTACGCCGACGGGGCGGCCGAGCTGCTGGTGCCGGCGCCGCTCCCGCCCGAGGTGGCCGACGAGGTCCGCCGGCTGGCCGTGGCCGCCGCCACCGCCCTCCGGGTCGACGGCATGGCCCGGGTCGACTTCTTCTACGAGGAGAACGGCCGGGGACTGCTGCTCAACGAGGTGAACACCATCCCCGGCTTCACGCCGATCTCCATGTACCCCAAGCTGTGGGCGGCCACCGGCGTCCCCTACGCCCAGCTGATCGACGAGCTGGTCGACGCCGGCCTGGCCCGCCACCGCAACCGGGCCGAGCGCTACGGCCGCAGCCGCTAGGCCGACATCCGCCCGGCCGGCTCCCGCAGCTCGTTCTTGAGCACCTTGCCGGTGGGGCCGAGGGGCAGCGAGTCCCTCACCTCCACCAGTCGGGGGTACTTGTACGAGGCCAGGTGGCGGCGGCAGAAGGCCACGATCTCGGTGGGCGTGGCCGTCGACCCCGGCTTGAGGGTGACGACCGCCTTGACCTCCTCGCCCCGCCGCCGGTCGGGCACGCCCACCACCGCCGCCTGCGCCACCGCCGGGTGGAGGTGGAGCACGCCCTCGACCTCCCGGGGGTAGACGTTGTAGCCGGCCCGGATGATGAGGTCCTTCTTGCGGTCGACGATGCGGAGGGCACCGTCGGCGTCGGTCATGCCGATGTCGCCGGTGCGGAACCAGCCGTCGACGATGGCCTCGGCCGTGGCCTGCGGGTTGCGCCAGTAGCCCTTCATCACGTTGGCGCCCCGGACCTCGATCTCCCCCGCGGTGTCGGGCCCGGTGACGACGGCGCCGTTGCCGTCGACCAGCCGGACCTCGACACCGGGCAGGGGGTAGCCGATCGATCCCGGCGTGCGGGGCCGGTCGGGCACGGTGAAGCTCACCGCGGGCGAGGTCTCCGACAGCCCGTAGCCCTCGAGCAGGGTCACCCCGAAGCGGGCCTCGAACTCGGCCATCACCGGCGCCGGCATGGGCGCCCCGCCCGATACGCACCACTGGAGGGCGGAGAGGTCGCAGTCGGGTGCCGCTGCCTCCAGGAGGGCCATGAACATCGTCGGCACGCCGCCCAGGAACGTCACCCGGCGGTGCTGCAGGAGCTGGAGCACCGTCGGCGCCTGGAAGCGGGGGACGAGCACCAGCGACCCACCGACCGACAGCACCGCGTTGTGCATGACGGTCATCCCGAAGGCGTGGAACAGGGGGAGGACGACGAGAGCGACGGTGGTCTCGTCGAGAGCAACCAGTCCGGCCGCGGCCCGAGCGTTGGACAGGAGGTTGGCGTGGGTCAGCTCGGCGCCCTTGGGCCGGCCGGTGGTGCCCGACGTGTAGAGGACGACGGCGGTGTCGTCGGCTGCCGTCGGGTGGGGCGTGGCGACCGGGGAGGCAGCCGCCATCGTGGCGACCAGGTTGCGGCACCCCTCGGGAGCGGTGAGGTCGGACATGTCGGCTCGGGCCACGAGCACGTGGCGGACGGTGCCCACCCGGGCCATCGCCTCCTGGAGGGGTCCGAGGAACGCCTCCCAGACGACGACCACCGCCGCCTGCGAGTCCTCCAGGTGGTAGGCGAGCTCGTCGGCGGTGAGCAGGACGTTCAGGGGGACGACGGGCGTGCCCGCGTAGTGGGCGCCGAAGTAGGCGACGGTGAACTGGGGGACGTTGGGCAGGAGGAGGGCGACGTGCTCCCCGGCGCGAACGTCCAGGTCGGCGAGGGCGCCGGCGAACCGCCGGGCGAAGGCATCGAGGGTGGCGTAGTCGATCGTCGTGTCACCGGCGACGAGGGCGGGACGCTCGGGGTGGCGGGCAGTCGAGTCCGCCAGCAGGGTGGCCAGGTTCAGGTGGGAGGTCATGACTCGACTGTCGACCTCGGCCGCCGTCCCGCCCACGCGGCGGCCCCCCCAAAGTCTGGGGCTCGACCCCAGGAACCCTGGGGGGCAACCCGCGTGGGGCGCATCGCCGTCGGGGCCGACCATGAGCCCATGACCACGACACTCACCCGTACTGCAGGACTCACCCGAACAGCAGGCAACCTGTCCGCCGGCGAGCTGGCCGCCGCCACCCCCAAGACCCGCGACCGCTACGTCGACTTCCTCCGGGTGGCGTCGCTGATGGTGGTCATGCTCGGCCACTGGCTGATGGCGGTGGTTATCTGGGCCGACGGCCGCCTCCAAACCTCCAACGTCCTCGAGGTCACGCCCGCCGCCCGCCGGCTGACCTGGATCTTCCAGGTCATGCCCGTCTTCTTCATCGTGGGCGGTTTCTCCAACTCGGCGTCGCTGGCCGCCGCCCGCCGCAAGGGCGTCACCTACGGGACCTGGCTCGGCAGCCGTCTCCGGCGTCTGGTGCGGCCGGTGCTGGCCTTCGCGGTGGTGTGGACCGCAGCCGCGGCCGTCATGGTCGCGGCCGGCGTCGACCCCGGCGGGCTGCGGGCGGGATCGATCGCCCAGCCCCTGTGGTTCCTCGCCGTCTACGTGGTGGTCGTGGCCCTGGCGCCCCTGATGGTGGCGGCCCAGGAGCGGTGGGGCGCAGCGGTCACGCTCGCCCTGGGCGGCGCGGTGCTGGCCATCGACATCGCCCGGTGGGGCTTCGGCGTGCCGATGGTGGGGTGGCTGAACCTGGGCCTGGTGTGGCTGTTCGCCCACCAGCTCGGCGTGGCCTGGCGGATGGGGTCGGTCGGGACCTGGTCCCGGGGCCGAGCGGTGGCGATGGCGGTCGCCGGGATGGGAATCCTGGTCGTGCTCACGTCGACGTTCGGCTATCCGGGCTCGATGGTCGGCGGCGTCGAAGGCGGGCGGACGAACACCTTTCCGCCGTCGTTCGCCATCGTCGCCCTCGCCCTGTGGCAGTTCGGCGCCGTCCTCGCCCTTCGCCCGGTGGTCGACCGGTGGCTGGCCCGGCCCCGGGTGTGGACGACGGTGGTGGCCGCCAACGGGATGGCCATGACCCTCTACCTCTGGCACCTGACGGCCCTGGTCATCGTCACCGCGGCGGTGCTGCCGGCGGGCCTCCTGCCCTCGCCCGCGACCGGAACCGCGGCCTGGTGGGCGTGGCGCCCGGTGTGGGTGCTCCTGCTGGCGGCGGCCCTGGTCCCCTTGGTCGCCGTCTTCGCCCGGGTGGAGGCGGCCCGCATCCGCACCTCCGCCGTCGCCGGGTGGCGAGCGGTAGGCGCGGCGGTAGCCATCACCGTGGCCATGGGCCTCCTCGCCCGCCACGGCTTCGACGCCCCCGGAATGCCGGCCGGCCTGCCCGTGGTGGCCCTCGGCCTGCTGGGCACCGGTTGGTGGCTGGTCGGCGCCCGCGCCGCCCGCGGTTGAGGTCGGTTGTCGCCCTCACTCCCGCCCTCGCCCTGTTGGTCGTCCACAACTGGGGCGTGGAACGGCTGCGGCCGGCCCTGTACGTCCCCGCCTGCCTGACGACGACCACCATCCTCGTCGGTATCTCCCGGTGGGCAGGGATCGGCGCCGAGGAGCTCGGCCTGTCGGCGGACGGCATCGGGGTGGGACTGGCGGCCGCCGCCGTGGTGGTCCTGGCGATCGTCGGCGGCGCCCTCGTCCCGTTGACTCGGTCCCCTCTTCGCCGACCGGAGGATGGCGGGTGTCGGCGCTTTCGGGACGGCCTACCGGGCATTCGTCCGCATCCCGTTGGGCACGGTCGCCCTGGAAGAGGTCGTCTTCCGGGGGGTTCTCCTCGCCCTGGGCGACCGCCTCCTCCCGTTCGAGTGGGCGGTGGCTTCGTCGTCGGCGCTCTTCGGGCTGTGGCACGTGGTCCCGGTGCGATCGACGTTGGCCACGAACCATGTCGCGGCCACGCCCGCACTCATGGCTTCGGCGATCGTGGTCTTGGGGACGGTGGGCGGGGGGTTGTGTTGGCTCCGCCTGTCGACCGGTTCGCTGTGGGTGCCGGCCATGGTGCACGCCTCGGCGTCCGCCACCGCGACAGTCGCGGCCGCCATCATCCAGCGGGGTTCGGCGCCGCCACCGGCGTAGAACGCCGCCCATCCGCATCCGCCGCACGCAATGGAGTGTGATCCGTCGCCGCCCCGGCCTCGACGGAGAAATCTGTCGGCCGCTGTCCTAGCCTGCGGCCTTGGTCCTCTCGCCCCTCTCCTCCGGGCATGCCCGATGAGCCGGCGCACCCAGGTGTTGGTGTGCCTCGTGTTCCTCGCCGGCACCTTCGTGCCGTCGATCGTGGCCGCCAGCGGGGTGGTGCACCCGGCCCCTCTGGAGAATCGGCCCCTCACGCCCCGCCCCCGGCTGACCCCGGAGGCATTGCTGCATTCCGAGACCTACAAGACCCTGACCGACTTCCTCACCGACCGCATCCCGGGGCGAGACCGGGCCATCCGCGCCCGGGAGCAGATCTCGACCTCCCTTTTCGGCGAAACCGCCAGCGAGAGCATCGTCGCCGGCGACGACGGCTGGCTGTTCGTCGCCGCCCCGTTGCGCGAGCAGTGCGTCCCGGCCGAGGAGATGGCCCGGCTCCGGACGGATCTGAACACCATCGCGGGGCTGACCGAGGGGGCGGGCAAGACATTCCGCCTCCTGGTCGTGCCGGACAAGAACATCGCCTACCCCCAGCACGTGCCCGCCCGTGACCTCCGCCCCTCGTGCGCCCTGCCCAACAGCCTTGCCCTCCGGGAGTCATCCGCGGTCTAGAGCCGGGCTACTCGGCCGTCGCCGCCCGGGCGGCCGACGGGCCTGACCTGTATTACAAGGGCGACGAGCATTGGAACGGGCGGGGTGCCCTGATCGCCACAACCGAGTTGG
Organism: uncultured Acidimicrobiia bacterium; assembly: GCA_963829165.1. GTDB lineage: Bacteria > Actinomycetota > Acidimicrobiia > Acidimicrobiales > AC-14 > JAXDMK01. Next base: position 328,410 of record CAWHIC010000010.1, read on the forward strand.
TCGACGTGCTCCAGCCGGGCCTGTTCGACCCCTCCGCCTACCGGTTCGTGCCCCGGGGCGAGGTGCGACCGGACAACCTGGCCCGGTTCCAGGGCGAGACCCGCACCGAGGTGGCCGACGCGGTGGTGGTCGAACGGCCGTCGGTGGAGCTGGTGGAGTCCGACCGGGCCCGGTCGACGCCGGGGGCCCAGATCGTCCACCAGCGGCGGACGGGCACCTCGCTGGTATCGGAGCGGGTTCTCGTCGTCCACGACTCCTTCGGGGTCGCCCTCCAGCCGCTGGTGTCGCCCTGGTTGGCCGACGTGACCTGGTTCTCGATCATCGGCGGCTCCTTCGATGCCTCGTTGCTCTCCCAGGCGTTGTCCGAGGCCGACACCGTCGTCGTGGTGATGGTGGAGCGGAACCTGCGCCTCCGCGCCGGAGCGCTGGCCACCGCCGCCCGGACCGCCTTCGCCCCCTGAGGCGCGGCCGCCGGGATTCCCGACCGGAGACTGCGGCAGCCCCATTAGCCTGGATGTCCACATGAGCAGCTACCTCGACGCGGTCCGGCAGCGGGTCGTGATCTACGACGGTGCCACCGGCACCAACCTCCAGCTCCGGAACCTCACCGCCGACGACTTCGGCGGGCCCACCTTCGAGGGGTGCAACGAGATCCTGGTCGACACCCGGCCGGACGTGATCGCGGACCTCCACCGGTCCTTCTTCGAGGTCGGCAGCGAGGTGGTGGAGACCGACTCCTTCGGGTCGCTGTCGATCACGCTCAACGAGTACGGCATCGCCGACCGGGCCTACGAGCTCAACCGCAAGGCGGCCGAGATCGCCAAAGAAGTCGCCCACGGGTTCACCACCCCCGACACCCCGAGATGGGTGGCCGGATCGATCGGCCCCGGCACCAAGTTCCCCTCCCTCGGCCAGATCCGCTTCCCCGAGATGCGCGACGCCTACGAGGTCCAGGCCCGGGGCCTCCTCGACGGCGGCGTCGACCTGTTCATCATCGAGACCGTCTTCGACCTCCTCCAGGCCAAGACGGCCATCGTCGGCTGCCGGCGGGCGATGGCCGCGGTCGGCCGCCAGATCCCGATCCAGGTCCAGGTCACCATCGAGCTCACCGGGCGCATGCTCCCCGGCACTGAGATCGGCGCCGCCCTCACCGCCCTCGAGGCCATGCGCCCCGACGTCATCGGGCTCAACTGCGCCACCGGCCCGGCCGAGATGCACGAGCACCTCCGCCACCTGTCCCAGCACTGCCGGGTTCCGATCTCGTGCCTGCCCAACGCCGGCCTGCCCTCGGTGGTCGACGGCAAGATGCACTACGACCTCACGCCGGCCCAGCTGGCCGAGTACCACCACGGCTTCGTCACCGACCTGGGCGTGAGCATCATCGGCGGGTGCTGCGGCACCACGCCCGAGCACCTCAAGGCGGTCGTCGACCGCTGCAAGGACCTCACCCCCGCCCCCCGCAATCCGGTGCACGAGCCGGGGGCGGCGTCGATCTACACCCACGTCCCGTTCAAGCAGGACACGTCGTTCCTGGTGGTGGGCGAGCGCACCAACGCCAACGGGTCGAAGAAGTTCCGAGAGGCGATGCTCGCCTCCGACTGGGACACGTGCGTGGCCATGGCCCGCGACCAGATCAAGGAGGGCGCCCATCTCCTTGACGTGTGCGTCGACTACACCGGCGAGAACGGCGTCGAGGACATGGACGAGATCGCCGTCCGCTTCGCCACCCAGGCCAGCCTGCCCCTCGTCATCGACTCCACCGAGCCGCCGGTCATCGAGGCCGCCCTCATGTGGATCGGGGGCAAGGCCGTCCTCAACTCGGTCAACCTGGAGGACGGCGACGCTCCCGGTACCCGCCTCGACCGCTTCTTCAGCCTGGCCCGCGAGTACGGGGCGGCCGTGGTGTGCACGTGCATCGACCAGGAGGGCCAGGCCCGCACCGCGGAGTGGAAGCTGCGGGCGGCCAAGGCGATCCACGACATCGCCGTCGACCGCTACGGCATGGAGCCGTCCGACCTGATCTTCGACGCCCTCGCCCTCCCCCTGTCGACGGGCATGGAGGAGAGCCGGCGGGACGGCATCGAGACCATCGAGGGCATCAAGCTCATCAAGGCCCAACTCCCCGGCGTGTCCACCATCCTCGGCCTGTCGAACGTGTCCTTCGGGCTCACGCCCGCCGCCCGCCACGTCCTCAACTCGGTGTACCTCAACGAGTGCATCGAGGCCGGGCTCGACGCGGCCATCGTCCACGCGGCCCGGATCATGCCCCTCAACAAGATCCCGGAGGAGCAGCGGCGGGTGTGCCTCGACCTGGTCTACGACCGGCGGAAGCCGGGCTACGACCCCCTGCAGGAGCTCCTGAAGCAGTTCGAGGGGGTGTCGTCGGCCACCTTGGTGAAGGAGGACCGCAGCGGCTGGCCGGTGGCGCGCCGGCTGGAGCAGCGCATCATCGACGGCGACCGCGACGGCCTCACCGCCGACCTCGACGAGGCCCTGCTCACCACGCCCGCCCTGGCCATCGTCAACGACATGCTCCTGGCCGGGATGAAGGTGGTGGGCGACCTGTTCGGGGCGGGGGAGATGCAGCTCCCGTTCGTCCTCCAGTCGGCCGAGTGCATGAAGGCCTCCGTCGCCTACCTCGAGCCCCATATGGAGAAGGCCGCCTCGGGGGGCAAGGGCCGGCTGGTGATCGGGACGGTCAAGGGCGACGTCCACGACATCGGCAAGAACCTGGTCGACATCATCCTCACCAACAACGGCTACGAGGTCCACAACCTCGGGATCAAGGTGTCGCTGGCCGAGATGCTGGCCAAGTACGACGAGGTCGGAGCCGACGTGCTGGGCATGAGCGGGCTGCTGGTGAAGTCCACCCTCATCATGCGGGAGAACCTGGAGGAGCTGAACCGGCGGGGCCTCACCGAGGTGCCGGTGCTGCTGGGTGGCGCCGCCCTCACCCGCCGCTACGTGGAGCGCGACCTGCGGGAGGTCTACGAGGGACGGGTGTTCTACGGCAAGGACGCCTTCGAGGGCCTGCACACCATGGACAAGCTGATGGAGATGAAGCGCTCGGGCGACGACGACCCGTCCTTCGGCCGGGTGCCGCTGGGCCGGGTGCTGCCGACCATCGAGCGCGACGGCATGTCGGAGGACGAGCTCCCCCTCCGGTCGCCCGACGTGGCCGCCGACAACCCCGTCTACGTCCCCCCGTTCCTCGGGTCGCGGGTGGTGAAGGGGATCGCCCTCGACGACATCGCCGGCTACATCAACGAGACCGCCCTGTTCCGCAACCAGTGGCAGTTCCGGCCCCACAAGGGCGAGCCCGACGTCGAGTTCAAGGACCGCATCCGGCCCCAGCTGCGGGAGGAGCTGGGCAAGGCCATCGAGGGCGGCTTCCTCGTGCCCCAGCTCGTCTACGGCTACTACCCGGCCAACGGCGACGGCAACGACCTGATCATCTGGAAGGACGACACCCGCACGTCGGAGTGGATGCGGTTCTCCTACCCCCGGGAGCGCACGTCGCCGTGGCGGTGCATCGCCGACTTCTTCCGCCCCGCCAGATCTGACGGGGGCGACTCGGGCGAGGTCGACTACGCCTGCTTCCACATCGTCACCATCGGGAGCCGGGTGTCGGAGGCCACGGCCGAGCTGTTCAAGCAGGACCGCTACACCGAGTACCTCATGCTCCACGGGTTGGGGGTGGAGATGGCGGAGGCGCTGGCCGAGTACTGGCACAAGCGCATCCGCGACGAGTGGGGCTTCGGCGACCAGGACGGCCGGCTCACCGACATGCTCGTCCGCCAGGGCTACCGGGGCGGGCGCTACTCGTGGGGCTACCCCGCCTGCCCCGACCTGGAGGACAACCTCAAGGTGGCCGAGCTGCTGGAGGCCGACCGCATCGGCGTCGAGGTGAGCGACGACTTCCAGTACGTGCCCGAGCAGACCACGTCGGCCCTCATCTGCCACCACCCCCAGGCCAAGTACTTCGTCGCCCGATAGCCGCCGACCGCGGCGAGCCTGCTCGTTAGTCGGAGAAGCCGTTCTGGCGGAGCCAGGTCCGGGCCACGACGTCGGTATCTCCGCCGGTGGCGAGAAACCGATGGTTCAGCTCCGAGAGCGCCTCGGTGGTCAGCTTGGCGGAGACTGCGTTGAGCACCGAGCGAGCCTGATCGCCGACCTTCACGGCCACGATCAACGGGACTACCGCATCCGCGTTCTGCAGCTGCCTGTCGTCGTCGAGCAGGACGAAGCCGGTGGCGTCGCTGGTGAACAGCAGGGCGACGTCGATGTCACCGTCGCGTAGCGCCGTCTTGGTCAATTGGCCCCCGGCGTCGAGAACTCGGAACGACTTGAATCCGATGCCGTATTTGGTCTCCAGGCCCAAAGCGCAGAACGGACGAGTGGGACACTCGGGCGGGCCGCCGAGCGTGAGTTGCGAGGCCAGCGCAGTCAGGTCCGACAACTTCGTTATTTGCAGACCGATCGGCAGTCGCCTGAGTGACGGCAAACGCGTTTTGGTCCACCGCGTGCGAGGGGTCGAGGGCCAAGAGCCCTTTCGGCTGGAGGACGACGTTCAGCCGGCTCACCGTCTCGGTCGCGTCCGGCGTGGCCTGGCCGGCACTGTTGTTCCAGAACTCGAGGTCGGTGGCGGCATACCCGAGATAGGCGTCGATGTCGCCGTCCTGCAGGGCGGGACCTACCACCTCCCGGCTCCCGAGGTTGGTGCGGAACTTGATGTCGAAACCGCTTTCGCGGAGCGCCCCACCGTAGATGTTGGACAGGATGGCGCTCTCGGGGAAGTTGAAGGCCCCGAGAGTGATCCCGATGGCCGAGCCCCCATTCCGACACAAGGCCAGCGTGAGAGCCATGGCCACCAATCCGACGCCGAGCATGCGGTTTCTTGTCTTCCTCACGGGCCTCATTCCTTCGCCAAGTCGGCGAATGTAGACGACATATCGGCATCCCGCGTCTCCCGTGACGAGGGACGGAATCGGAAGTACGCCCAAAACGCAATCGAGATCGCCGCGAACGACGACGCAATGAGCAGGGCCTTCCACGGCGCACCGTTGTTGTCGGGGCCGGTTGAGCTTGCGGGTCGGAGCACGACCAACACGTAGACGTACGCTCCGACCGCATAGACGGCAGCCCAGTCCAGGAACTTCCAGGACTTGATCGCGCCGCCGTCCAGCTCCCTCATCGGGATGAGGCCGATGACGAGCGTTTCGACCGCGGCAATGAAGGTGCCGGCCAATGCGGAGTCGGCGACCGCGAGCCAGAAGGTCACGTCCCCCTGGGCGGCGGCGGCGGATACCGGAATCCAGAGGAACCAGGCGGCGAGACCGACGCCCAAAGTGAAGAAGGAGGTCACGACGGCCAGACGTCCGGTCGACTTCGAGGTGAGGTCCGTCCCGAATGCGAGGCCGCCGATGAGGCCGAACAAGAAGCCGGGCTCGAGATGCAGGACCCGTGACGCGAGAACCAGCGCGGCGGTCAGGAGCAGCGCTCCCGGCCGAAGGACGATCTCGCCCCGGTCTCGGTGCTTGCGCCGCATGTAGACGATGCCCGGGAGGCCGAAGCAGATGAAGACCACGGCCAGGCTCGTCGCCAGCCCGACGGCGAGGGCAGCGGTGGTGAGGCTCGGCCCCACGCTCGGGTCGAGGAACGCGCCGGCGATTCCGCCGACCAGGAGGAACCCGATGAAAGCCAATCCTCGGAAGGTCGTGCTTCGCTCTGGAGGCGCCTTCTCCGCCGCGGGTTTCCGTCCGAACCAACCACGGATCTCGTCGTAGTTCTCGTCGAAGGTTGTGTCGAGCAGGGCGCCTGGGAACGAGACCAGCAGGAGGAAGACGATCGTAAGGAGGGCGCTGGCACCCAACGACTTCGGGCTGAGATCGATGTCGGTGGGCTTGGGGATCCCGGTGACGACGACCGAGCGGTGGAGATCGGGGTTCGACACGAGGACCACGGTCGACGCCTCCACGGGTGAGCCCGAGATGTCGCAGGATGCCGAGACGGTGTACTGCCCCGCAGCCAGGTCACCCGGGATGTCGACGTCGACGTGGAGATTTCCTGCGCCGTCGGGCCGGTGCGACCCGATACGTCCCCCGTCGACGAAGAAGTAGACCTCGGCGCAGGCGCCATACCCCTTCCCGTCGATCTCCAGCACCGAGCCGGGAGGGCTCGCCGCCGAACTGCCGGTACCAATCGCAGTCAACGTGGGTCCGGGCGGCGGGGGCGGCCCTCGGTCCGGCGGGGCTGGAACCGTTGTCGTCGGGGCGACGACCGTGGTCGTCGTCGGAGCGACGGTTGTCGGGGACGTGGTCGGCGGGATTGGCGCCGTTGTTGTGGTTGCTGGTGTCGAAGTGGTTGTCGTCGGGGCCGAGCTCGTCGTCGTGGGGATCGAGGTAGTCGGCGTGGGAACCGCGGTCGTCATCGTCGGAGCCGAGGTCGTCGTCGTGAGGACCACGGAGGTTGTCGTGGGGACCGTGGTCGTCGTTGAGACTGTGGTCGTCGTGGGGACCGTGGTCGTCGTGGGGACCGTGGTCGTGGTCGTCGTCGTCGTCGGAGCCGAGGTCGTCCCGGTGGGAACCACGATCGTCGTTGTCGGTGCCGAGGTTGTCGTCGTGGGAAGAACGGTCGTCGTCGTCGACGTGCTGGTCGTCGAAGTGCTGGTCGTCGAAGTGCTGGTCGTCGAAGTGCTCGTCGTCGATGACGTCGTCGTCGTCGATGACGTCGTCGTCGATGACGTGGTGGTCGTAGGGACCGTCGTGGTCGTCGTGCTCGTGGTCGTCGTACTCGTGGTCGTCGTCGGAGCTACGACCACCGACTCGCCGGTGTCGTTGCAGCCGCCGGAGACGGCCGCATTGGCCACGTCGCCCCCGTAGGAGGCGATCCACCGGTAGGTGCCGGCCGCCGTGGGCGAGAACGCGCCCGAGGTGTAGGGCCCGTTTCCGGCGACGGGCCGGTCGGAGCTGAACACGGCCGTGGTGCACGCCGCGTCGTCGGGGCCGAACAGTCGGAAGGTCATGGTTCCCGTAGGGGCGAAGCCGTCCGGCCAGGGTGGCGGTGTCGGTGAGCTGGCCTCCGACGGTCACCGGACCCGACGCCTGGCTCACCAGCGTCGGGACCACCCGGCTCACCACCACCGCCTCGTTGGCGTCGTTGCAGCCACCGGAGACGGCCGCATTGGCCACGTCGCCCCCGTAGGAGGCGATCCACCGGTAGGTGCCGGCCGCCGTGGGCGAGAACGCGCCCGAGGTGTAGGGCCCGTTTCCGGCGACGGGCCGGTCGGAGCTGAACACGGCCGTGGTGCACGCCGCGTCGTCGGGGCCGAACAGTCGGAAGGTCATGGTTCCCGTGGGGGCGAAACCGTCGGCCAGGGTGGCGGTGTCGGTGAGCTGGCCTCCGACGGTCACCGGACCCGACGCCTGGCTCACCAGCGTCGGGACCACCCGGCTCACCACCACCGCCTCGTTGGCGTCGTTGCAGCCACCGGAGACAGCGGCATTGGCCACGTCGCCCCCGTAGGAGGCGATCCACCGGTAGGTGCCGGCCGCCGTGGGCGAGAACGCGCCCGAGGTGTAGGGCCCGTTTCCGGCGACGGGCCGGTCGGAGCTGAACACGGCCGTGGTGCACGCCGCGTCGTCGGGGCCGAACAGTCGGAAGGTCATGGTTCCCGTGGGGGCGAAGCCGTCGGCCAGGGTGGCGGTGTCGGTGAGCTGGCCTCCGACGGTCACCGGACCCGACGCCTGGCTCACCAGCGTCGGGACCACCCGGCTCACCACCACCGCCTCGTTGGCGTCGTTGCAGCCACCGGAGACAGCGGCGTTGGCCACGTCGCCCCCGTAGGAGGCGATCCACCGGTAGGTGCCGGCCGCCGTGGGCGAGAACGCGCCCGAGGTGTAGGGCCCGTTTCCGGCGACGGGCCGGTCGGAGCTGAACACGGCCGTGGTGCACGCCGCGTCGTCGGGGCCGAACAGTCGGAAGGTCATGGTTCCCGTGGGAGCGAAACCGTCCGCCAGGGTGGCGGTGTCGGTGAGCTGGCCTCCGACGGTCACCGGGCCCGACGCCTGGCTCACCAGCGTCGGGACCACCCGGCTCACCACCACCGCCTCGTTGGCGTCGTTGCAGCCACCGGAGACAGCCGCGTTGGCCACGTCGCCCCCGTAGGAGGCGATCCACCGGTAGGTGCCGGCCGCCGTGGGCGAGAACGCGCCCGAGGTGTAGGGCCCGTTTCCGGCGACGGGCCGGTCGGAGCTGAACACGGCCGTGGTGCACGCCGCGTCGTCGGGGCCGAACAGTCGGAAGGTCATGGTTCCCGTGGGGGCGAAACCGTCCGCCAGGGTGGCGGTGTCGGTGACCTCGGCGCCTACCTGGATCGGGCCGGAGGCGACCGTCGAGATGCTCGGCAGCACGGGGTCGACCGTGACGAAATCGACCCCCTGACCACGGGCGCTGACGGTGAGCGGAAGGTGCACCTCACCGAGCACGAGCGCGGGCGAAGCGGTTTGCACGCCGGGCGAGCCGAGTACATCGATGGTGGGAATCCTGAGAACGTCGAAGGAGAACTGGATGGCGCAGTTGTCGTCCGCGCCGAAGGTCGACAAGAAGATGCGGCGCGACGGGGTGAATGTCACCATTCCCGTTCCGTCCGGGGCGCTGATGGCGAAGGTGAGCCCTTCGCAGGCACCGGCCGTCCCGACTGCGGTCGGGCTCAACGAGAACACGCCCGTGTCCGGCGTGCCACAGGGTGCGTCAGTGTCTCCACAGGAAGGCCAGAACCGGATGGCCGTGAGCTCGAGCACTCCCGGCAGGCTCAGGAACGGACGACTGATGGAAATCGTCCCTGTCCGCCCGCTATCGAAGATCGCCACCGGGCTCGCCAGCTGAGGCTCCACCCGGATCGGGTTCCCGACCTGGCCCGATGCCGCGAGCGGAGGTGCGGACAAGGCCAGGCTCGCGCCGAGCAACAATGCGCCAACGACGACGACGTGCAACGGAACCGTACGGGCGGGCCGAGTCGTCTCCTTCACTGGCCCTTGCACCGGCGACAACGAACGCGCCGCCGGGGTTCGCACGTCATTGCGAGCGCACTCCGATCACGAGGATGCGGTCGCCGGGGCTGGCGCGGAAGGTTGTGTCCTTGGAAGGGTTGACGACGACCACCCCGGTTGCACCCACCTGCCGGCCGAGCACCGACATCCCCTGCTCGATGCCTGCGGCGACGACTTGGGCCCACGAAACCTCGGTGTCGCCCACGAAGCCGTTCGCCGGGCGCAGCTCGAGGACCGGTCCGTCAGGGTCGAACAGGTCGTCGAACACCGCCCGCAGCTCCCGCCGCTCCGACAGCTGCGCGAGCATGAGGCTGGCCAGCGCGTCGCTGACGATGAAGTCGTCGACGGCGGAAGCAGCCGCCAGCTCGACATGGCGCTGGTCGAGCAGCTGGGCAATGATCCGCACCTTGGGGCTGGCATCGGTCGGCCACAGGTTTCGAAGCGTCAGCAGGGTGAGCAGCGTGCGTGCGTCCGCATCGCCCGGGCTGAGGTGTTCGCGGTAGCCGAGGACGACGACTTGGTCGTAGTGCTCGCCCTCGCCAAGGCGGAAGAGCCCGTCGGGGCCGTCGTCGAGGAACGAGACTTGCATCCCGGGCACCAGACGCTCGATCTCGGCCGCTGCCGGCTGACCGACCAGTGTTCCGTCGACGCAGACCTCGATGCGGGACCCTGTGGGCAGGAACTGGTCGAGCTCCTCGACGACTTTGGGCCCGAAGCTGCTCCACCCTACGATGAGCACCTGTATCGGCGGCTCCGGGCCTTCGGTCGCCCTCCGCTCGAGTACCGGCGGGCTGACGAACCCGCCGAATTTCACTGTGCTGTCGTCAGCTGAGACCGCGACCACCTGGTCTCCGATTTCGAACACCGTGAGGGGACGAGGGTTGAGTTCGACGCGACCGTCGGCCTTAAGCCGGCCGATGACCGACGAGGTCGGGAAGGCGAGGACGGCCTCGGCGTAGGTGTGCCCGACGAGCTCCGCCACCTCCACGAGGTAGCACTCGTCCCCGTCGAAGTCGAGCAACTCGCGGAACACCGCGGCCAGGCCCGACTGGTGGCACGCCTGCGCGGTGACCTGGGCGATGACCTCGTCCGAGTTCACCGTGCTGACTGCGTCTCCCGTCAGGGTGCGGACGCTGGCGGCGAGGGTGGGACTGGCAAACTCGGCGACGACAGCACACCGGGCGAAGTCGGGGTCGAGCGTCTTGATGGCAAGGATCGCCTTCACCGTCCCGGCGTCGCCATCGTCGTCGTTGAGAACGATCACCGAACGGGCCGCGCCGATGTTGGCGAGCTCCAGGTCGGCCGGCTTGGCTGGATGGCCGCTTCGGCAGACAACCCGGGTGTTCTTGGTGTCGCGGACCCGGTCACGGATCTCGGCCTCCATCCCCTGAACCGCTCGCGGCGCGAGGATCACGATCGCCGGTCGGCGAACGCTCTCGTTGGCGACCACCAGCTCGGCGACGATCGCGGGCAGGCGAGCGGACCATCCCAGGATCAGGGTGTGGTTGGTCTCGATGACCGCGCTGCGGCCGCTGCTGAGGTCCGACACCCGCTGGTCGAGGGCGGCGGCGATGAGGCCGATGAGCGAGCCGCCGAGAAGGATCCCCGCCATCGTGATGGCGAGGGCGACGAACCGGGACGGCCACGCCGACTCGGCCTCGAACGCGCTCGAGTCGAGTACCCGCACCATCGTCTCCCACAACCCTGCACCGAAGCCGCCGACGTGTCGATTGCCGAGCACGAACGTGGCGACGATGGTCCCGAACAGGATGATCCCGAGGACGACGACGCCGAGCCACCCGACGAGGGCCAGGGGACCATGGGCCAGGCTGTTGTCGAATTTGTACCGGAGCCGGGCCCGCAGACCGGGCCGAGGCGAGGGTGGTCGCGGCGCCGGCCCTCGGGTCGCCGCCACTCGGTGCCTCGGTGTGGCCGTCACCGCGCGCCCGGGATGGGTGGGGCCAGGGCCGCTGCCCGCATTCCTCGTGTGGCGTAGATGGTCCCGCCTTCCGCGTACCTAGCTGTCGAACGATCTCGGGCGTCTCCCGGCCCGACCCCTCGCCGCGAGGGGGCCAATCGTCGGGCACCTCCGAGTCGGGCGGGGTACTCACCCCCACTCCTGGCGACCGTAAAAAATTCTCGGTCCCCTCGTGACCCGGAAATCCGTAGTCGGCCCGCCGGGCGTCACCAGTGGGGGTGAGGGTCAGTTGGTGGCGGATCCGTTGGCGGTGGCGGTGCGCACCCCGAAGCGCAGCGTCAACTGGCTGCGCGACGAGATTCCGAGCTTGGCGTAGATGTTCTTGAGGTGGTACTCGATCGTGTTGACGCTGAGGACCAGCTCGCTGGCCACCTTGCGGTTGGTCTTTCCCTGGGCGACGAGCTCGGCGACCGACTTTTCCTGGGGTGTGAGCTCCTCGGTGCTGCCGACGCGCCGCCGCTGGGGGGTGAGTCCGGCGGCGGCCAGCTCCTTGTCACACCGGGCCACGTAGGGTCGGGCACCTAGTCGGTCGAAGCACTCGCGGGCCGAGGTCAGCTCAGCCACGGCCGCCGAGCGCTTTCCGGCCCGGCGCAGGAAGGCGCCGCTCTCAGCGTTCGTGCGGGCCCAGTCGAAGGGTATTGGCACCTTGGCGCCGACCTCCTTCGCCCGCGCGAACGCGAGCTGCGCCTGCCGTTCGCAACCCCGAGCTGCTTCCAGGCAGGCGCGGAGTCTGGCCGCGACCGCCGTCGCGGCCAGGTTGCTGCGAGCCTCGGCCAGGCGTTCGAACCGGCCCAGAACCTCCTCCGCCTCCTCCAGCCGGCCGGTGCCGATCAGGGCCTCGACCTGCAGCTCCTGCCACGGCCACGGTCCCCCTGGTTCATCGACCGCACCTGCGTCGCCCGTCGCTCGCAATGAGGCGACGGCGTCGATCACCTTGTCGTGCTGGCCTCGGGCGTGGGCCAGCGCGGCCCGGCCCATCCACGCGAGGGCGGTGTCGAACGGATTCGTCGCCGCGTCAGCCCCCTTGGCCGCGTGCTCCTCGGCGGCCTCCCATTGGCCGCGGCCGGCGAGGGGGAGGAGGGCGGCCAGATGCAGCATGGTTCGAGGAAGTCCCGGTCCGGTCGTCTCGGCCATCGCGGCCCCCTGCTCGGCGTAGGCGGCGGCGTCGCTCCACCGCCCGAGGCGGTACTCGGCGAGCGAGAGCATCGCCAGTCCCCACAGCCGGAGCGGGAGCCGTCCGGATCGTCCGGCGATCCTCACCTGCTGAGCGGCCCGGTCGCGAGCCTCACGGACGGCGCCGGTGAAGAGCTCGGCGACGACGCGCCCGAGGAGCAGCCCTGCGTCGGTGGCTGTCAGCTCGTCCAACGAGGTCGCGGGCACCTCGAGGAGGGCCAAGGCTTCGTCGGATCGACCGGCGATGGCCAGCGCCCACGCCACCGGCGGATACCCACCATCGACCGCGCTGCCCGCCGTGACCCGAAGGGATGTGTCGGCCCAGCGGGCGGCCTCGGCCGGCCGGAGGAGGGCGACGGACACGGTGGCCAGCTCGGTCGCGATCCGCCCCTGAAGGTCGAGGTCCTCGGGGCCGGAGGCGGCTTGAGCCCGGATGAGGAGTTCCTCGGCGTCCTCCATCCGACCGACGACTCGGGCCACTCGGGCCTGGCCGACCAGTGCCCGAGCCCCCTTTCCGCCATCGACGAACCTGGCCGCCACCAGGCTCGCGCCCGCAGGGTCGCCGGCCGCCAGCAGGCATTCCACGGCTTCCAGCACATAGGCGTCGCGGGCCGGCCCCGGCGGGACCAGCTCGGCCGCGTCGACGAACGATCCCGACGCGCTGAGCGCGGAGCCGACGGCTGCGGTCCGAGCGGCGAAGTCGGCAACGGACTGAGCCAGCCCGGGGTCGTAGTCGAAGGCGGCGGCAACGAGGTGGCGGAGCCGGGCCCCCTCCTCGGTTACCAGCTCCGCCGCCCGGCGGTGGAGGCCGGCCCGCTCGGAGACCCCGAGCTGGTGGTACAGGGCGGCGCGCACCAAGGGGTTGACGAACACCACGTCGCGGCCCCGACACTCGACCAAGCGGGCGTCGATCGCGGCCTGGAGTGGTTGCAGCGGCTCGTCGAGGTTGGCCAACTTGCGCACCAGCTCGAGTGAGCACCGCTCGCCGAGCACGGCCGCCGCCGCCGCCAGCCGGCGAGCCCCGACTCCGCAGCGAGAAAGTCGCTCGAACACGATCGAGTGGCAGGCCGGCGGCGCCGGAAGAGGGCCGTCACCGGTGTCGGCGTTGCCGGCGCCGTCGAGCGTCGCCAGCACCGACCGGATGTGCGAGGGATTCCCGCCGGTGTGCTCGCGCAGCCGTTCGACGAACCGGCGGGGGAGCCATTGGCCCACGAGCGAGGCACCGAGTCGCATCACCGACCCGTGGTCGAGCCCCTTGAGGGTGAGCGTTGCCCCGTGATCGGTGGAGAAGAGCTTGCGCATCCCGACGATGAGCCCTCCCGGGTCGCGGGCGGCGAGGACGGTGAGGACTCGGCTGTCGTGCAGTCGGCGCAGCGCGAAGAGAAGCGCGACCTGCGACCCATCATCGGCGAGGTCGGCGTCGTCGACGAGCACGAGGACCGGCGCCTTCTGTTGCAAGGTCACGAGCAGCCGCAGGAGGGCGTGGCCGACCGCGAAGGGCTCGGGTTCCGGCTTCGTCCGATCACACAGGACCGCCAGCTCCTCGGGAAGGACCTCGCCCACCGAGCGGGCAAGATGCTCGACCACCCCGTAGCGCAGGTCGGCTTCCGACTCATCGCCGCATGCCCAAAGCACCTGGGTGTCGCTCAGGTCGGCCGAGAGCTGGCGCAGGAAGGCCGTTTTGCCGATGCCACGCTCGCCCTCGAGAAGCACGAATCGGGGACGCCCGACGCGGGCGTCGGCGAGCATCTCCCGCAGAGTCACCAGCTCCGGAGGGCTCGCATAGTTGAACGCAGGGTCGGGGGATCCCGCCACCGTGCCCATTCCGACTGCATGGTACTGCCGTCCTATCTCCATATGACCAGTCCTTTGTTCGAGCCCGCGACGGCTTTCCGTAGGGTTCGATTTGCCGTCCGCAGGACTACGGGAATTCGGGTCACGAGGGGGTGCGGGCGCTTTGTAGCGTCCGCAAAGTCGCGCTCGATTGGTCTGTTTCTCCGTTGGACAAGGTGGCGGGGTCGCCGACAGCCCGTGCACCGTGAGTGTCGCTCCGACCTGGTCTGTGTCCGACCGGCCGTCTCAGATTGCCGACGAATCGCTACGAACGATCGAGAGGAGGTGGGTCGACATGGGCATCTCGGACGACCTCGCCCGTGGGAGCAGCGCCAGACCTGGGCGGACGCTAGCGGTCTGGGGCGCGGCGGCGACGGTGTGCGTCGTGGTCGTAGCCCTGCTCCTGGGACCGGCGCTCAGCCAGGAGATCCACCTGACTGGGACCACCGAGTCGCAACAGGCGACGACGGTCCTGGCCGAGCGGCTGCGACCGGACGCCGACACCGAGCTGTTCCTCGTCTCGTCGGCGACTTCGTCGGTTGACGCCCCGGAGTTCCGGGCCTACGTCGAGCGCCTGCAGTCCGCACTGCAGGGCCTCGGGCCCGAGGTGGTCACCGTCGTGGTGACGTACTACCAAACCCAGGATCCCTCGATGGTGTCCCCGGACCGGCGGACAACCTTCGTCCCGACCGTCGTCGCGGGCAAGGTGAGTGAGGCGACCAAGAAGGTCCCGGCGCTACGCCGGGTGGCGGCCGCCACCCAGGAACCGGGCTTCACGGTGCAGCTCGTCGGTGACGCCTCGGCGGCCGAGGAGGTGGGCCGGATGGCGCAGGACGACCTGGTGCGGGGGGGACGGTCGGCTTCGTCGTGGCCCTCCTCCTCCTGGTGGCCGCACTCGGCGGGCTGGTCGCGCTCGGGCTCCCGATGGTGCTCGTCGTCGCGTTCACCGTCGTCGCCCTGGCCGGGATGGCGGTCATCGGTCAACTGGCGAAGTTCTCGGCCCTGGCCGCGCTGGCGGTGGTGGTCTTCGCGTTGGCGGTCGCCATCAACCAGTCCGTCTCCGTCGTGTCACGGTACCGACAGGAGCGAGACCGGGGCCTCGATCCGGGAGCGGCGGCGGAGGCCGCGGCCGCAGCCGCCGGTCGGGTGGGCGTCTACAGCGGTGCCACCGTCGTGCTGGCCCTGGCCGGGCTGCTCCTGGTGCCGTCGAACGTCGTGAGGAGCATCGCCGCGGGCGTGATCCTCGTCGTCGTGGTGAGCATGGCGGCTTCAGTCACGCTGGTGCCTGCCATCCTCAGGATGATGGGCGACCGCGTCGACCGCCTGTCGGTGCGGCCGGGGATCGTGGCCCAGGGCGATGGCGGTGGGGTTCTCGGCGGCTTCGCCCGCACGGTCGTCGGTCTGCCCTCGGTCTTCCTCCTCCTCGGCGTGGCCCTCCTCCTCGGTGGCGCCAGCCTGGGGGGCGACCTCAAGGTCGGAACGCCCAGCCCCACCACGCTGCCTGCCACCAGCGACTCGGCGCGCGCCATCGGCACCCTGGCCGCCAACTTCCCCACCCTCGTGAAGCCGGTCGAGGTGGTGGTGGCGGGCGCGCCAACCGACCCCGCCGTGGCCGCGGGCGTCCAGCGCCTGGTGGACACCCTTGCGGGGGACACGATGTTCCTGCCGGCCACGGTGACCAACGGTGACACGGTCGTCCTGGTCTCGGCCCCGCTGTTGGCCGACCCCACCGGCGAGGCCGCCATCTCGGCCGTCCGCCGCGTCCGCGCCGACTACGTACCGGCCGCCTTCGCCGGGATGGACGTGAGGACCTACGTCGGTGGGGCGACCGCCGGGTTCGGCGACGCGGCCGACGTCGCCAACCACTGGCTCCCGATCGTCGTCGCCCTGGCCCTGGGCGCGACGCTGTTGGGGCTGGTCGTTGCCCTGCGATCCATCCTGCTGCCCCTCATCGCGGTGCTGTGCAGCCTGCTGACCACGGCGGCCGCCTTCGGGTTGACGGCGCTCGTCTTCCATGACGGCTTCGGTGCCGGCACCTTCGGCCTGCAACGAGCGGACCATGTCTACGTCTGGATCCCGCTGATGGTCTACTGCACGCTCGTCGCCCTCACGATCGACGCGTTCCTACGGGTCGCCGTCGCCATCCGCGAACGGCACCTCCAGGGATCCGGCGGCTCGGATGCGGTGGTGTTCGGGATGGGGGCCTCGGCGGGCGCGGTCGTGGCGGGGACGATCGTGCTCCTGCCGCTGCTGGTCGGCATCGCTTTGGGTCGGGGCGTGATCTTCCAGCAGGGAGCGTTCGCCCTTGCCGCCGGTCTCCTCGTCGACGTCCTGGTCGTGCGCCTGCTCGTGGTGCCGGCCGCGATCGCGCTCCTGGGCCGCCACGCCTGGTACCTGCCCCGATGGCTCGAGTTCCTGCCCGAGGGGGCCGCCGGCGGGGCGACCACCGCCACCTGGACGCGGGACTGGTCGCAACCCCGGTCGGGGTCGAGCTTCGCCGGGGCCGGTTCGCGCCGGTGACGGCCATCGCCACACTCCGAGTTCGAACCGAAGAGGAGAGCTGACCATGTCGCTTCTGTCACGGATGTCGGCTCCGATGCCCACCGACGACCTGGCGGCCATGGTGACCGCCATCCTGTCCAACCGCGACCCGTCTGCTCCCCAAGAGCTCCTCGAACCGTTGGGCTACCTGCCGCCGAGGGCGATGCCGGAGCCGTTGGGCTCCACCGCCCGCCGCATCGCCCTCGGGCCGTCGGGGCTGGGTACGACGTCGGTCCGCTCCCTGTTGCCCGACGGTGTCGTCCTGCCGTCAGGTGTCGACGGCCTCGACGACGCGGCGCCGGTCGAGCCCGGGCCGATCGTCGAGTCCAAGGACGGCGATCCGTTTCCCGCCGTCTACTGCCCGGGCGCGGTCCGCGACAACCGCCCGCTCGGTGAGGAGGTCAACGACAACCTGGTCCTGTGGGCCGAGGAGGTCGGGATCTACCCCGGCCAGCTCGACAAGGTCCGCCGGGCCAACTTCGGGCGGCTGATGATGCTGACCCATCCGGCCACGGACGACCCTGACCGGCTGCTGGCGGCGGCGAAGTGCGTCCTCGCCGAATGGGCGACCGACGACCACTACCTCGACGACGAGTCCCTGGGCGCCGACGCGGCGACGATCGGGTGCCGCCTCGGCGTCAGCTACGCCGCCATCGACCCCGCCGACCTCCCCATCACCTACGCGTTGGAGCTCGACCAGGCCATATCGGAGGATCCGGTGGCGGTGGCCTACCGCTCGGCGTTCGCCCATCTGGCCCGGTACGCCAGCGCGACCCAGGTCGCGCGCCTCCGCCACGAGCTGGCGGTGATGTACCTCGCCTACAACCACGAGGCGACCTGGCGCAGGGAAGGCCGGATCCCGCCCGTCTGGGAGTACCTGACCCACCGCCACGAAAACAGCTTCCTCCCCCCGATGGTGTTGGTCGACCCCGTGGCCGGCTACGAGATTCCGTCGTTTGAGTTCGCCGATCGGCGGGTGCGGCGCGTGTTCTGCCTGGCCGGCACCGCCAGCGTGATCCTGAACGACCTGTACTCGATGGGCAAGGAATCGGACGCCGACTTCGACCTGCCCAAGGTGATCGCCCACGAGGAGAAGTGCTCACGGCAGGAGGCGATCGAGCGCACGGTGGAGATCCACAACGAGCTGATGCACACGTTCGTCGCCGAGGCGACGATCCTCAGCCAGCTCGGCTCGCTCGCGCTGCGCCGGTTCCTGACCGACATCTGGGCCTGGCTCGGTGGCAGCCGCGAATGGCACGCCACCACTGGTCGGTACAACGCCGTCAGCGACGGCTGACGCGTCCGCCCCGGGTTGGATGGGACGCCGCAGCCGGCGGACGGTTTTCCGTAGGTCGGACGAGATGCGCGGTCAGGACTACGGCATTACGGGTCACGACCTCGGACACTGCTTTGTAGGTTCCCGGAGAGCGGGCATCCGGATGTGGCCATATGCCATTCGTGGATGATCTCCGATTCCCTTCGGCACCGCAGACCATCAGCCACAACGAAACATTCTTGCCAATCCGCTGGGGACTGGAGGAGCACCTGTGAGTGACACGACCCTGATCGACCTGGCTGCTCAGAACGGGCACAACGGCACCGGTCCCAACGGCGACCAGATGAGCCTGTCGACGGAGGCGGCGGCCAACCTGGCCACCACCACCAAGACCCCGCCCCAGATGCAGGAGATCTCCTCCCGCTGGCTGCTGCGGGTGCTGCCCTGGGTCGAGGTCTCCGGTGGCCGCTACCGGGTCAACCGCCGCCTCACCTACGCGGTGGGCGACGGGCGGCTGTCGTTCATCTCCACGGGGGCCGAGGTCCGGGTCGTGCCCCAGGAGCTGCGGGAGCTGGCCGGGCTGCGCAGCTTCGCCGACGACGAGGTGCTGGCCGCCCTGGCCGGGCGCTTCGTCCAGCACGAGTACGGCGTGGGCGAGGTCATCGTGTCCCGGGGCGAGGCGGCGGACTCGATCTGCCTCATCGCCCACGGCAAGGTCGACAAGATCGGTGTCGGCAAGTACGGCGAGGACACGGTGCTGGGCACCCTGGCCGACGGCGAGCACTTCACCTACCAGGCCCTGCTCGAGGACCAGGACACGTGGGACTTCACCGCCAAGGCGGTGACGCCGGTCATCGCCCTGACGCTGAGCCAGGAGGCCTTCGAGTCGGTGGTGGCCACCTCGCCCGCCCTGGCCGCCCACATCGCGGCCTACGCCGCCGGCCAGGCGCACTCCCAGAACCGCCACGGCGAGGCCTCCATCGAGATGGCGTCGGGCCACCGGGGCGAGCCCGAGCTGCCCGGCACCTTCGTCGACTACGAGGCCAGCCCCCGGGAGTACGAGCTGAGCGTGGCCCAGACCGTGCTGCGGGTCCACACCCGGGTGGCAGATCTCTACAACAACCCCATGAACCAGACCGAGCAGCAGCTGCGCCTGACCATCGAGGCCCTCCGGGAGCGCCAGGAGAACGAGATGGTCAACAACCGCAGCTTCGGCCTGCTCCACAACGCCGAGCTGTCCCAGCGCATCCAGACCCGCAGCGGCCCCCCGACGCCGGACGACTTCGACGAGCTCATGGCCACCGTGCGCGACGCGGCTGTCTTCCTCGCCCACCCCCGCGCCATCGCCGCCTTCGGTCGGGAGTGCACCCGCCGGGGCGTGTACCCGCAGTCGATCGACATGAGTGGACAGAAGGTTCCTGCCTGGCGCGGGGTGCCGGTTCTCCCCTGCAACAAGATCGGCATCAGCGCGGCCCGAACCAGTTCGGTGCTGTGCATGCGGATGGGCGAGCCCGACCAGGGTGTCGTCGGGCTGCAGCAGACCGGTCTGCCTGACGAGTACCAGCCCGGCCTCAACGTGAGGTTCATGGGGATCAACGAGAAGGCGATCATCTCCTACCTCGTCACCACGTACTTCTCGGCGGCTGTCCTGGTCCCGGACGCGCTCGCCATCCTGGAGAACGCCGAAATCGGACGGTACGAGGGCTGAGGAAGAGCCGGATCGGCCCAGGCCCCCGCGCGCCTATGAACCCGTACAAACTGCCCGAGTTCTACCGGCCGTGGCCGGCGCGGCTGAACCCGCACGTCGAGGGCGCCCGGACCCACACCCGCGAGTGGGCCCGAGAGATGGGCTTCTTCGGACCCGTCGAGGCAGACGGTCCCGTCGTCTTCGAGGAGGACAGCTTCGAGACGATGGACTTCGCCGGGCTGTGCGCGTACACGCATCCCGACGCGCCTGCCCCTGAGCTCGACCTCATCACCGATTGGTATGTCTGGGTCTTCTACATCGACGACCACTTCCTCGAGGTCTACAAGCGCCCGATGGACAAGGCCGGGGCCAAGGCCCACGTGCAACGGCTGCCGATGTTCATGCCCGTCGACCTGACGGCGCCGATGCCCGAGCCCACCAACCCGGTCGAGCGGGGGCTGGCCGACCTGTGGCTGCGGACCGTGCCCGGAAAGACCGTCGGCTGGAGGCGGCGGCTCTTCGAGAACAACCGGGCCTACATGGACGGGTTGCTCTGGGAGCAGATGAACATCAGCCAGGAGCGGGTCGCCAACCCGATCGAGTACATCGAGATGCGGCGCCGGGTCGGCGGCGCCCCCTGGTCGGCCAACCTGGTGGAGCACGCCAACTTCGTCGAGGTCCCTGAGCGGATCGCGGAGACCCGGCCGTTGAGGGTGCTGCGGGACTGCTTCTCCGACGCGGTCCACCTCCGGAACGACCTGTTCTCCTACCAGCGCGAGATCGACACCGAAGGCGAGATCAACAACAGCGTCCTGGTCGCGGAACGGTTCTTCGACGTCGGCCCCCAAGAGGCGGCGGACCTGGTGAACGACGTGCTGACGTCGCGTCTCTACCAGTTCGACAACACCGCGGTCACAGAGGTCCCGCCCCTCTTCGAGGAGTACGCCCTCTCCCCGATCGAGCGCGAGCACGTCCTGCTCTACATCAAGGGCCTCCAGGACTGGCAGGCGGGTGGCCACGAGTGGCACCTGCGGTCGAGCCGGTACATGAAGGAGGAGCCGGCGGCGTCGTCGTCGCTCCTCCCGATCGGCCCGAACGGTGCTCGCTTGTCCCTGTCGCCGGTGGCGCTCGGCCTCACCCGGTTCAAGAGCTTCACCTTCGTGCCCTACCGAATCGTCGGGCCGACCGACCTGCCCGACTTCTACATGCCTTACCAGTTCCGGATCAACCGCCACGTGGACGCGGCCCGGACCCGGCTCGTCAGCTGGGCGCGGGAGATGGGTTTTCTCGACTCTCTTCCGAGCCTTCCCGAACCCGCCATCTGGGACGAACCCATGCTGGTCGGCTTCGATTTCGCCCACTGCGCGGCCATGATCAACCCCGACGCGCCGGCCGAGGAGCTCGACGTGGCCTCGGGATGGCTCACGTGGGGCACCTACGTCGACGACTACGTCCCCCGGGTGTACGGGCAACGGCGGGACGTGCCCGGCGTCAAGGCCTTCGCCGCCCGTCTCTCCATGTTCATGCCGCTCGACGCGGTCTCCATGCCGCCTCCGCTCACTCCGGCCGAGCGGGGCCTGGCCGACCTGTGGGTGCGTACGGCCACCCCGATGTCGACGGACGCCCGGCGGATCCTCAGGCGGGCGATCGAGGCCATGACCTTCAGCTGGGCGTGGGAGCTGTCCAACGAGGCCCAGAACCGGGTCCCCGACCCGGTGGACTACGTCGAGATGCGCCGCAGGACGTTCGGCGCCGAACTGACGGTGGCCATGGCCCGGCTGTCACACCTCGACGTCCTGCCCGCGGCCGTGTTCGGCTCCCGGCCGCTGCGCAACCTCGAGAGCTCGGCCATGGACCACGGCTGCTTCGTCAACGACGTCTTCTCCTACCAGAAGGAGGTCGAGTTCGAGGGCGAGCTCCACAACATGGTCGTCGTCATCGAGAACTTCCTCGACGTCGACCGGCGGCGGGCGGTGGGGGTCGTCAACGACCTGATGACGGCCCGCATGCGCCAATTCGAGCGCATCGTGGCCGAGGAGTTGCCTGTCCTCTGCGCCGACTACGGCCTCGACCAGGCGACCAGCGACGCCGTCTTTGCCTACGCCGACGCGCTCCAGAACTGGATGGCCGGCGTCCTGGAATGGCATCGGAGGACAGCCCGGTACGTGCCGTCACGCCTGCGCTACCGGTCGGCCCCCGGGCAGGCCCTCGGCGCCGCCAGCGGCCTGGGGACGTCCGCCGTCCGGCTCGCCAGCCGGCCCGGGACCCGGGTCGCACTCTCGATGACCGGCTCATGACCACGACCTCCCCGACGGGTTGGGGACTGGAGGAGCACCTGTGAGTGACACGACCCTGATCGACCTGGCTGCTCAGAACGGGCACAACGGCACCGGTCCCAACGGCGACCAGATGAGCCTGTCGACGGAGGCGGCGGCCAACCTGGCCACCACCACCAAGACCCCGCCCCAGATGCAGGAGATCTCCTCCCGCTGGCTGCTGCGGGTGCTGCCCTGGGTCGAGGTGTCCGGTGGCCGCTACCGGGTCAACCGCCGCCTCACCTACGCGGTGGGCGACGGGCGGCTGTCGTTCATCTCCACGGGGGCCGAGGTCCGGGTCGTGCCCCAGGAGCTGCGGGAGCTGGCCGGGCTGCGCAGCTTCGCCGACGACGAGGTGCTGGCCGCCCTGGCCGGGCGCTTCGTCCAGCACGAGTACGGCGTGGGCGAGGTCATCGTGTCCCGGGGCGAGGCGGCGGACTCGATCTGCCTCATCGCCCACGGCAAGGTCGACAAGATCGGTGTCGGCAAGTACGGCGAGGACACGGTGCTGGGCACCCTGGCCGACGGCGAGCACTTCACCTACCAGGCCCTGCTCGAGGACCAGGACACGTGGGACTTCACCGCCAAGGCGGTGACGCCGGTCATCGCCCTGACGCTGAGCCAGGAGGCCTTCGAGTCGGTGGTGGCCACCTCGCCCGCCCTGGCCGCCCACATCGCGGCCTACGCCGCCGGCCAGGCGCACTCCCAGAACCGCCACGGCGAGGCCTCCATCGAGATGGCGTCGGGCCACCGGGGCGAGCCCGAGCTGCCCGGCACCTTCGTCGACTACGAGGCCAGCCCCCGGGAGTACGAGCTGAGCGTGGCCCAGACCGTGCTGCGGGTCCACACCCGGGTGGCAGATCTCTACAACAACCCCATGAACCAGACCGAGCAGCAGCTGCGCCTGACCATCGAGGCCCTCCGGGAGCGCCAGGAGAACGAGATGGTCAACAACCGCAGCTTCGGCCTGCTCCACAACGCCGAGCTGTCCCAGCGCATCCAGACCCGCAGCGGCCCCCCGACGCCGGACGACTTCGACGAGCTCATCTCCCGCCGCCGCAAGGCCCGGTTCCTCTTCGCCCACCCTCGCACCATCGCCGCCTTCGGTCGCGAGTGCAATCGCCGGGGCGTCTACCCCGAGCCGGTCGACATGGGCGGTTGCACGGTGCCCGGCTGGCGGGGTGTCCCCATCCTCTCGTGCAACAAGATCCCGATCACCCGGGAGCGGACCAGCTCCGTGTTGTGCATGCGGGTGGGGGAAGACGACGCCGGCGTCGTCGGTCTCCACCAGACCGGTCTGCCGGGCGAGGTCGAGCCGGGGGTGACCTCCAGGTTCATGAACATCAACGAGAAGGCGATCATCTCCTACCTCGTCAGCACCTACTTCTCGGTGGCCGTCCTCGTCCCCGACGCGCTCGGGATCCTCGAGAACGTCGAGACCGCCCGCTGATGGGCATGCCCGCCCGCCTGGTGCCGACGGGGTTCGACCATCCCCGACCGGTGCAGCAGGTCCTCGACGAGGCCACTCGGGCCGTGGATCCCGCAGTTCGGGAGGCGGTTGACACCCTCCAGGAGCCGATGCGGTTGATGGCCGGCTACCAGCTCGGCTGGTGGGACGCGGCGGGCGTGCCGACGCCCGGTACCGGTGGGAAGGGGGTCCGGTCGGCCCTCGTCCTCCTGACGTCGGAGGCGGCTGGCGGCCGGGCGGAGGCGGCGATCCCGGCCGCGGTCGCGGTCGGCTTGGTCCACGAGTTCTCCCTGCTCCACGACGACGTCATGGACGGCGACGAGACCCGCCGCCACCGACCGACGGCCTGGACCGTCTTCGGCATCGGCGAGGCGATCCTCGCCGGCGACGCGCTCCTGGCCCTTGGCGTCCAGGTGCTGGCCGCCAGCGGGCACGCGAGGGCACGCGACAGCGTGAGCTCGTTGAGCAAGGCCGTGATCGCCCTCGTCGACGGCCAGATCGCCGACCTCGCCTTCGAGTCTCGCGACGACGTGCGCCTCCCTGAGGTCGTCACCATGGCGCAAAGGAAGACGTCGGCGCTCATCGGCGCCGCCTGTGCTCTCGGCGCCACCTTCGGCGGTGCCGGCCCGGAGGCGATCGAGCATTTCCGCAGCTTCGGCGAACGGCTCGGTCTGGCCTTTCAGCACGTCGACGACCTGCTGGGCATCTGGGGGGATCCGTCGGTGACGGGCAAGCCGGTGCACGCCGATCTCGGCCGGCGCAAGAAGTCACTGCCGGTCGTGGCCGCGCTCGCGTCCGGCACGCCCGCCGGCGCCGAGCTGGCCGAGCTCTACCGAGGTGAGGGCCCGCTCGCCAACGGCGACCTGGGCCGGGCCGCGGCGTTGGTGGAGTCGGCCGGCGGGCGGGCGTGGAGCCTGGCCCAGATCGATCGGCTCTGGGCCGCCGCCCTCGACGACCTGGACGCGGCCCGGCCCTCGGCCCGGCCCCGAGCCGAGCTGCACGAGCTGGCGGAGCTCGTGGTCAGGCGGGACCATTGACGGCCGCTTCGGTGCGGCTCGACGCCATCGCGGGCCCAGCCGATCTCCGGGGTCTGGGCGCGGCGCAGCTCGATGGCCTGGCCGCCGAGATCCGCCAGTTCGTCGTCCGTTCGGTGGCGGCCCACGGCGGCCACCTGGGCTCGAACCTCGGGGTGGTCGAGCTCACGCTCGCCCTGCACCGGGTGTTCGACTCACCCCACGACGTCATCCTCTGGGACACCGGCCACCAGGCCTACGTGCACAAGATCGTCACCGGCCGACAGGAGGGGTTCGAGCGCCTGCGCCAAGCCGGTGGACTGTCGGGCTACCCGTGCCGGGCGGAGTCCGAGCACGACTGGGTCGAGAACAGCCACGCGTCCACGATCCTGAGCTACGCCCACGGCCTCGCCGTCGCCCTCCGCCTCCACGGCGAGCGCACCCGCCGCGTCGTGGCCGTGGTCGGCGACGGCTCGATGACGGGCGGGATGGCCTACGAGGCCCTGAACAACCTGGGCCACAGCCAGAGCCGGGTCTTGATCGTCCTCAACGACAACGGTCGCTCCTATGCCCCGACGGTCGGCCGGCTGGCCTCGGGGCTGACCCGGCTGCGCCTCAGCCCGACCTACGTCAAGCGCAGGGACTGGTTCCAGCGAGCGGTGCGGGGCGTGCCCAAGATCGGGGAGTACCTCGACCGGGGTGTCGACGGGGTCCGGGCCGCCGCCCGGGAGGTGGTCGTCAGCCCCGCGGGGTTCTTCGAGGACCTCGGTATTCGCTACGTGGGGCCCGTCGACGGCCACGACGTCGCCCGTATGGAGCGCATCCTCGCCCTCGCCGCGGAGCACGACGGGCCGATCGTCGTCCACGTCCTCACCCAGAAGGGACGGGGCTACGGCCCGGCCGAGGCCGACCGCGAGCGGTGCCTCCACGACGCCCCCGGCTTCGACGTGGCCACCGGACCCCCCCGCTGGGCTCCCGGCGGCTTCACCGAGGTCTTCGCCCGGGCGATGGTCGAACTGGGCGAGCGCCGACCCGATCTGGTGGCGATCACCGCGGCCATGGCCGGGCCGACCGGCCTGTGCCCGTTCCAGGAGCGATGGCCCGAGCGCGTCGTCGACGTCGGCATCGCCGAGCAGCACGCCGTCACCGCCGCCGCGGGCATGGCCATGGGTGGGCTCCGGCCGGTGGTCGCCGTCTACTCGACGTTCCTCACCCGCGCCATCGACCAGGTCAACCTCGACGTCGGACTCCACCGCGTGCCGGTGGTGTTCTGCATCGACCGGGCCGGTGTCACCGGCGACGACGGGCCGTCCCATCACGGCGTGCTCGACCTCGCCCTCCTGTTGCAGGTTCCGGGCCTGACGATCCTCGCCCCGTCCACCGCCGAGGAGCTGCGAGCCATGCTCGACTACGCCGTCACCCTCGACGGGCCGGCCGCTCTCCGCTACCCGAAGGGGCTGGCGCCCGCCGCCCCCCACGGGCGCGTCGGGATCGGCTGCCACGCCCGGCGGATCCGGCAGGGAAGCGCCGTCTGCCTCCTGGCCGTCGGAAAGATGGTGGGGCCGGCCGAGGAGGCGGCCCGGATCCTCGCCGCCGACGGGATCACCTCCTCGGTGTGGGACGTCCGTGCGGTCAAGCCTCTCGACCCGGCGATGCTCGACGACGCCGCTCGCCACTGGTTGGTGGTGACGGTCGAGGACGGTGTGCGGCGGGGCGGTGCCGGTGCGGCCATCGCCGTCTCGCTGCCGGAGCGGGCCCTGGCCGCCGGCCTTCCCTGTCCGCCGGTGCTGGTGCTCGGGGTGCCCGACGCCTACATCCCGCACGGCCATCCCGACCGGATCCTGGCGGCCCTCGGCCTCGACGGCCCCGGAATCGCGGGTTCGGTGCTGGCCGCCGTGCCCGGGCGAGCGTTGGCGGTACCCCGATGACTCCAGTGACCGAGCAGATGGTCGTGGCCCTGGACGAGGAGCTCGACCCACTGTCGGCTGTCCCCAGGAGCGTGGCCCACACCGCCCCTGGTGTCCTGCACCTGGCCGTGTCGCTCCAGGTGGTGGACTTCTCGGGCCGTTGGCTGATCCAGCGCCGGGCGGCCTCCAAATTGACGTTCGCCGGCCGCTGGGCGAACACCTGCTGCACCCACCCCGAGCCCGGGGAGGATCCGGCCGTCGCCGCCGCCCGGCGGGCCTCCCAGGAGGTCGGGCTGGTTGTGTCGGACCTCTTGCCCGCGGGCTCCTTCGTCTACCGGGCGCGCGACGAGCCGTCGGGCCTGGTCGAGTGGGAGCACGACCACGTGTTCGTGGCCGTGGCCGACACCTCGGGCACCGCGGCCGATCCGGCTGAGATCGACGAGGTCGCCTGCCTGTTCTACGAGGACGCGTACCGGTTGGTCGCGTCCGCCGACGGTGCCCCATGGGCGGCCGAGGTGCTGCGGCGGTCGTTCGTCGCCCTGGGCGGGAGATGAGGTCGCCATGAGCCCGGCGCCGAAACTCCGGCCGCGATCGGCCGCCGGGGGACCCTCGCCGCCCGCCGGGTCTCGGCGGACACCGAGAGCCCGTGCCGACAAACTTCGAAAGGGGATAACCCGGATGACCACCAGCAACCTCAGCGAGGTCGTGACCACCGACTTCCAGCGCGACGTCGCCCGCTACTGGGACACCAACACGAACGACCCGGTCAACCTCGAACTGGGGAAGGTCGACGACATCTACCACCACCACTACGGATTGGGCGATCCCGATCTGTCCCTGCTCGATGCGCCGGACGACGTCCGGGACGAGCTGATGATCAGGGAGATGCACCGTCTGGAGACCGCCCAGGCCGACGTCCTCCTCGACAACCTGGGCCGGGTCGGTCTCGACGACCACCTGCTCGACGGGGGTTGTGGCCGGGGAGGTACGAGCATCATGGCCAACGCCCGCTTCGGCTGCCGAGTCGACGGCGTGACCATCTCCCAGTACCAGGCCGACTTCGCCAACGACCAGGCGACCAAGCGGGGCGTGAGCGACCGGGTGCAGTTCCACCTGCGGAACATGCTCAACACCGGGTTCCCGGACGGCGACTTCCAGGCCATCTGGACGAACGAGACCACCATGTACGTCGACCTGTTCGACCTCTACCGCGAGTTCGCCCGCCTCCTCGTCCCCGGCGGCCGGTACGTGAACATCACCGGCTGCTACAACGACGCGCTCGGCGCCAAATCGGCCGCAGTGACCACCATCGACAACCACTACAACTGCGACGTCCACGCCCAGAGCACCTACTTCAAGGCGCTGGCGGCCAACGATCTCGTGCCCATCCAGGTCGTCGACCTGACACCTCAGACGATCCCCTATTGGGCGTTCCGCGAGCAGTCGTCCGTCGCGACGGGGATCGAGGGGCCCTTCCTCACCGCCTACCGCGAGGAGAGCTTCCGCTATCTCATGATCGTCGCCGTCAAGACCTGACTCGGGCCCGTCAGCGGTCGGCGTCGAAGGCCCTGACCAGGGCTTTCGGCGCCTGGGTGCGCCAGGCGTCGGTGAGCAGCTCGGCCAGTTCGTCGACCTCGATGGCCGGGAGGCGGACGAGGACGGCCGGGTAGCCGTTGTAGTGGTGCTCGGTGAAGAAGCGGTCGGGGGCCGCCGCGATGAGGGCCTGCTTCTCCGCCTCGTTGGCCACCCGCACGGCCAAGACGTCCGGATTCGGGACCCTCGGCTGCTTCGGCGCCAGCCGCTCCGTCCACCCGAAGGCGAAGGCCTTCTCCTTGGCCCCGTGACGGACGGAGAAGGCGAACCGGTCGTCGCTCTCGGTGGTGTCGGGGAGGGCGAGGGCGATGCCGCGGACGTCGTCCTGGGTGGCCACGTCAGCCAATACCGGTCATTCGGCCCATTGTATTTCTCGCCCCTCCGGCGGACCCTGGAACCAAACAGCGGCGACGCGCGAGGAGGCTGAACGATGGCGACGGCATGGGTGGCCCGGCATGGGCTGACGTCCGACCAGTACCAGGTGGAGTTCGACAAGTTGGTGGGTCAGGGCTTCCGCCTGATCCATGTCAACGGCTACACGGTGGGGGGCAGCGACCGCTACGCCGCCATCTGGGAGAAGTCGCCCAGCCCCGGGTGGGTCGCCCGCCATGGGATGACGGCGGCCCAGTATCAGGCCGAGTTCGACAAGCGCGTGGGCCAGGGCTTCCGCCTGGTGGAGGTCAGCGGCTACACGGTCAACGGCAGCGACCGCTACGCCGCCATCTGGGACAAGACCCCCAGTCCGGGATGGGTCGCCCGCCACGGCATGACGTCGGCCCAGTACCAGGCCGAGTTCGTCAAGCAGGTGGGCCTCGGGCTGCGCCTCGTCCTGGTCAGCGGGTACGAGGTCGGCGGCCAGGACCGCTACGCCGCCATCTGGAGCAAGGCGTCGGGACCGGCGTGGGCCGCCCGCCACGGGATGACGTCAGCCCAGTACCAGGCCGAGTTCAACACCCTCGGGGGCCAGGGGTTCCGGCTGGTCCAGGTCAGCGGCTACAGCGTCGGCGGCCAGGACCGCTACGCCGCCATCTGGGACAAGTCGTCCGGTCCGGCCTGGATGGCCCGCCACGGCCTGACCTCGGCCCAGTACCAGGGCGAGTTCGACAACGCCTACTACCAGGGCTACCGGCTGGCGTGGGTGAGCGGCTACGGCATCTCCGCCGGTGCCCGCTACGCCGCCATCTGGAAGGCGGAAGGCATCGCCGGGTCGGACCTGGCGTCGGTCGACACCCAGGTCAAGGCCTACATGAAGAAGCACTCCATCCCCGGCCTGTCGGTAGCGATAACCAAGGGCGAGCGGCTGGTCTTCGCCAAGGGCTACGGCGACGCCGACCCCTCGACCGGCGAGAAGGTCAACCCCAAGCACCGCTTCCGGGTGGCCAGCGTGTCGAAGCCCATCACCGCGGTTGACGTGATGGACCTGGTGGAGGCGGGCAAGCTCGGCGTCGACGACAAGGTCTTTGGTACCGGCGCCCTCCTCGGCACCACCTTCGGCACCAAGCCCTACTCGGCCGACGTCAAGAAGATCACCGTCCGCCACCTGCTCCAGCACACCAGCGGGTTCACCAACGACGGCGGCGACCCGATGTTCGCCGGCCACGCCAGCCACAAGGCGGTGATCGACTGGATGCTCGACAACCGGGCGCTGAAGACCACCCCGGGGACGGCCAACGAGTACTGCAACTTCGGGTACTGCGTCCTCGGGCGGGTGATCGAGAAGGTCACCGGCCAGACCTACGAGAACCACGTCAAGCTCATGCTCAACGGCTGTGGCATCACCCGGATGGAGATCGGCGGCGACACCCTCGCCGACCGCAAGCCGGCCGAGGTCGTCTACCAGGGCGGCGGGGCCTACAACCTGCGGCCGCGCCACATGGACGCCCACGGCGGATGGATCGCCACCCCCATCGACCTGCTGCGCCTCATGGTGCGGGCCGACGGGTTCGCGGCCAAGTCCGACATCCTCTTCGCCAACACCGAGGCCACCATGTTCGCCGGCGCCCCCTCCAACCCCGGCTACGGGTTGGGCTGGATCGTCGACAGCGCCTACCGGGGCCACAACGGGGCCATGAACGGCACCATCGGGTTCCTGGTCCGGCGCAACGACGGGTTCTCCTTCGCCGTGCTCTGCAACACCCGTCCCGCCAACGACGGTTTCTGCTTCGAGCTGAAGGGGGTGATCGACGGGATCGTGTCCGGCTCCGTGGCCTGGCCCGCGTACGACCTGTTCTAGGTCACTGGGGGTGCTCGCCGGCGGGCCTGACTTGTGTCAGCCGGCGAGCACCGCCCGGGCCACCAGGTCGGTGCCGAAGGCCATGAGGATGGCCAGGTAGAGGAGGCCGGTGGCGGCCATCACCGCCGAGTACGACTTCTCCTCCAGGGCCTTGCTGGTGACGAAGGTGAGGACGAGGGTGGTGAGGGCACACGCCACCCAGAACCAGCCCAGGGTGCCGTTCCAGCCGTCGTCGATCGAGCCGGCGAGCACCGACACCATGCCCGTCGGCCACAGGAGGGCGCCCACCTCGATGGGCCAGGTGATGGCCAGCCACCGGTTGAGCTCGAGGAGGGGCTGGCGGCCGAGTCCGGGCTGCACCAGGTACCAGTGGCCCAGGAGCATGGCGTCGGACACCGCCCCCAGGAAGGCGGCGCCGGCGAGGGTCCGGACGAGGGCGAGGACGGTGGGCCCGCCCGCGTCGATCGCGGCCGCCACCAGTCCCACGACCCCGATGGCGGGCGCGATCAGGTCGAGAACGGGGGGAAACTCCCGGGCGGGGGCCGTCGGCGCCGGCGTCTCGGCCGGCCCGGGACCGCCGTCCTGACCGAGCATGGCCGCCACCCGGGCCGCCCGCCGCTCCTTCTCCGCCCGTCCCCCGGAGACGCCCGCCTTGCGCCGGATGATGGAGACGACCAGGGCGACGCTGGCGGCCACGGCCACGAGGGCGGCGGCGACGTCGCGGACCGGGACCGGCCCGACGAGCTGGCCGGCGACCACCGCGCCCGCCGCGATCACGGCGTAGACGGTGCGGAGAAGCCACCCGTAGCCGATTCCCAGGAGGCGGCGTCGGGACGTGACCCAGAGGAACAGCAGGCCGCCGCTAGCCCATTGCAGCAGCACGGTGGCGGCGTCGAGGCGAATCAAGGCATCCGAGTCTCCCATGGGCTCCGTAAGCGTTTGGACGGGGCCTCCGCGAGGAATCGTCAGGTATCGGGACTCAAGCTGCCGGCCCCCGATGCCGAAAACAGAAGCAGGGAATACGATGACCTTCGGGGAGATGAGACCATGACTGACACGATCTTGGAAGTGGCGGCCTACGCGTGTCTGGCACTGGGCGTGGCTCTTCTCATCGCCCGGGTGGCCGGACAGCGGCTGAAGCAGACCGCCGGCATCTGGCGCTTCCGCCACACCCTGCGCAAGCTCGACGGCGTCCCTAGCGAGTGGACCCGGGCCCAGGCCGCCATGGAAGACCTCCAGGACGAGCCCGCCCGCCGCCACCGCCAGGACACCCGCCGCCAGCACCCCAGCAGCCCCGACGAGCGGTAGCCCCACCGGCCTCCTCCGCTGAGGCCCGAGAATCCTGGCCCCGTCGACGGCATCCGATCGGTGGCGTCAGGCGTCAGGCGTCAGGCGTCAGGTTTCGACGAGGGCCAGGCCGTGGGCGACCCGGTTGAGGGGCTCGGGGCCGTCGGCGGTGGCGACCACGATGTCCTCGATGCGGGCGCCGAAGCGTCCGGGGACGTAGATGCCGGGCTCGATGGAGAAGGCGTGGCCGGGGGCGAGGGGGAGGGCGTTGCCGCCGGCGATGTAGGGGTCCTCGTGCTCCTCCAGGCCGATGCCGTGGCCGGTGCGATGGACGATGTAGGCGCCGAAGCCGGCTTCGTGGATGTGGGCCCGGGCCACCAGGTCGACGTCCTGGCAGCGGGTGCCGACGGTGGCCGCCTCCACCGCCATGGCCTGGGCCTCCTCCAGCACGTTGTAGAGGGTGCGGAACTCGATGGGCGGGCGGCCGGTGAACACGGTGCGGGTGATGTCGGAGCAGTAGCCGTCGAGGGTTCCGCCGAAGTCGCAGACGACGGCCTCGTCCCGCCCGATCACCCGGGGTCCGGCGTCATGGTGGGGGCTGGCCGAGTTGGGACCGCTGCCGACGATGGCGAAGTTCACCTTCTGGTGGCCCTCGGCCAGGAGGCGCTCGCCGATGTCGCGGGAGACCTCGGCCTCGGTGCGACCTACGAGCGGGATCTCGCCGCCCACCAACTGGGTGGCCACCCGGTCGGCGGCCGCCGCCGCCCGCCGGAGGGCGTCGACCTCGGTCGGGTCCTTCACCGCCCGCAGGGGCGACGTGACCTGCGACGACGGGAGCCACCAGCACCCGGGGAGGGCCTCTTGGAGGCGGAGGACGAACGTGGCCCACGTGCGGTCGGAGATGGCGATCCGCTGCCGGCGCCGACCGGCGAGCTCGGCCACGAACCCGATCGGGTCCTCCGACTCCTCCCACGCCAGGATGCCGAACAGGTCGGGGTGGGGCTCGACCCTCGGGGCCTCCAGGCGGGGGACGATGAGGGTCGCCTCCCCGTCGCACGGCAGGACGAGCATGGTGAGCCGCTCGAGGGGCATGGCCTGGTACCCGGTGAGCCACGGCAGGTCGGCCCCGAGCGAGAGCAGGAGCACGTCGACCTCGAGCTCCGCCATCCGGGCGCGCACCCCATCGGTGCGGGCGGCGAGGGCCGAGTCGTTCATGGGCGACAGGCTAGGACGTGATCCGCTCGACCCCGGCCGGGCGCGTTTGGTGTGCAGTTGCGTCGGAATATCCCACCTAACTGCACACCAAACGGTGTTAACCCAATGCTTCTCGGTCGAGGAGTTGGCGCTTGCGGTCGACGCCCCAGCGGTAGCCGGACAGGCCCCCGTCGGTGCGGACGACGCGATGGCAGGGGATGGCGACGGCCAGCTTGTTGGCGGCGCAGGCGGCGGCCACGGCCCGGACGGCGGTGGGCGCGCCGATGGTGGCCGCGATCTCGGCGTAGCTCGCCGTCCGGCCGGCGGGGATCGCCCGCAGCGCCTGCCACACCCGCTGCTGGAAGACGGTGCCGCGCACGTCGAGGGGGAGGTCGAGGCCGGTGCTCGGTTCGTCGACGAGGGCGACGACCGCCGCCATCCACCGCTCGAAGGGGGCGTCGGCGCCGGTCAAGACGGCCCCGGGGAAGCGGTCCTCCAGGTCGTGGACGAGGACGTCGGGGTCGTCGCCCAGGAAGATGGCGCACACGCCGACGTCGGTGGCTGCCACCAGGACCGATCCCAGGGAGCACTGCCCGACGCCGAAGCGGATGGTGAGACCGCCCCCGCCCGCCCGGAACGTCGTGGGGGTCATGCCCAGGGCGGCCGTCGACGTGGCGTAGAAGCGGCCGTTGGAGTTGTAGCCGGCGTCGTAGATGGCGTCGGTGACCGTGCCAGTGGTGCCCGGGCGGGCCAGGGCGTCCCGCACCCGCCGGTTGCGGACCTCGGTGGCGTAGGCCTTCGGCGTGAGCCCGGTGACCAGCTTGAACGCCCGGTGGAAGTGCGACCGGCTCATGCCGGCGACGGCGGCCAGCTCGTCGACGGAGGGTGGCGGGCCGTCGTCGGCGGCTTCGATCGACCGGCAGGCGGCGGCCACGACCGCGGCCCGACGCTCGGCCGCGGGCGCCTCGTCGGGCCGGCACCGGCGGCAGGGGCGGAACCCGGCCCCTTCGGCGTCGTCGACGGTGGCGTGGAAGGCCACGTTCTCCCGACGGGGGCGGCGGGCGGCGCACGACGGCCGGCAGTACACGCCTGTCGTGCGCACCGAGTAGTAGAAGTCGGCCTCGTCCCGGGCGAGAACTGCGGCCCAGCGATCATCTTCGGTCATGGTGGTGATCGTCGCGCCGCCGGCCGATCGTGGCGCTCCGTTGTGTGCTCCCGAATCTTGTTGTAGCGGGCCAATGCCTCCCGCCGCTCCTCGTCGTGGTCGACGATGGGCGGGGGGTAACCCCGGGGCGGTCCCCCCTTGAGCTTCCACGGCTCGTGGACGGTGCCGCCGACGACGTGGCGCAGCTCCGGCACCCACCGGCGGACGTAGTCGCCGTCGGCGTCGAACTTCTTGCCCTGGCTGGTGGGGTTGAAGATGCGGAAGTAGGGAGCGGGATCGGTGCCGGTGCCGGCCACCCACTGCCAGCCGTGGTGGTTCGAGGCCAGGTCGCCGTCCTGGAGGCGGTCGAGGAACAGGTCGGCGCCCCGCAGCCAGTCGAGGTGGAGGTCCTTGACCAGGAAGCTGGCCACGATCATTCGCACCCGGTTGTGCACCCACGCCTCCTCCTTGAGCTGGCGCATCCCGGCGTCGACGATCGGGTAGCCGGTGCGGCCCTCGGCCCACGCCTGGAAGCGACGGTCGGCGTCGGGCCCGCGGTCGACCTTCATGGCCGCCATCTCCGGGCGGAACGAGTTTCGGGCCGACCACGGGAAGGCGGCCAGGACCGACGCGTAGAAGTCCCGCCAGGCGACCTCGGCCCGGAACCGCTCCGCCCCCTCGCCCTTGCGGCGCTTCACCGCGTCGAGGGCCTGCCGGGGGTGCACGCAGCCGTACTTGAGGTAGACGCTCAGCCGGCTGGTGGCGTCCTCGGCCGGGAAGTCGCGGCCCCGGGAGTAGTCGGGCACCCGCACGGCGAAATCGGCCAAACGGGCCAGGCCGGCTGTCTCTCCCGGAGGGAGGATGGTGGTGGAGCCCAGGTCGGGGCCCTGGGGGACGGGTTCCGAGGGCAGGCCGGTGACCCACCGGGGCGAGGTGGGCTCGTCGGCCGGGAGGCCCCAGCCGTGCTCCCGCCACCGCCGGTGGAAGGGGGTGAAGACCCGGAACGGCTCGCCGGCGGCGGTGGTGACGTCGCCCGGGGCCACCGCGTAGGGCGAGTCGACCGCGATCAGCCGGCGGCCGTCGGCGGCGAGGGCCTTCTCCACCGCCGCATCCCGGCGGGTGCCGTAGGGAGCGAAGTCGGCGGTGACGAAGACCTGCTCCGCCTCGACCTCCCGGGCGACGGCCGCCACCTCGTGCACCGGGTCGCCGGTGCGCAGGACGAGGTTGCCCCCGGTCCGGTCGTGGAGCTCGGCCAGGCAGCCGGCGAGGAAGGCCAGCCGGGGCGCCCCCGAGGCCCGTTGCAACTTCGGGTCGTTGACGAACAGGGCCACCACCTCGTCGGCCGCGTCGAGGGCGGCCAGGAGGGCGGGGTGGTCGGCCAGGCGCAGGTCGCGCCGGAACCACAGGATGGCGGTGCTCATGGGGAAGGGGGACTCAGCGGGCGGCCTCTGCCGCCTGGCGGGCGTGGTAGCTGGACCGGGTGAGGGGCGACGCCTCGACGTGGGCGAACCCGAGGGCGGCGCCCGCCTCCCGGACCCGATCGAAGTCGGCGGGTGTCCACCACCGTGCCACCGGCAGGTGGTCGACCGAGGGCCGCAGGTACTGGCCCACGGTGAGGATGTCGACGCCGACGTTGCGCAGGTCGGTCATGGCCGCCACCACCTCGTCGTGGGTCTCGCCCATCCCCACGATCAGGCCCGACTTGGTGGTGAGGCCGGCGGCCCTGGCCCTCGCCAGCACGGCCAGGCTGCGGGCGTAACCGGCCGACGGGCGGACCAGGCGTTGCAGGCGGGCGACGGTCTCCAGGTTGTGATTGAGCACGTCGGGACGGGTGTCGAAGATGGCGGCCAGCGCCGCCGGGTCGCCCTTGCAGTCGGGGATGAGAACCTCGACGAGGGCGTGCGGCGTGCGGCGACGGATGGCCTTCACCGTCTCCCCGATGGCGGCCGCGCCCCCGTCGGGGAGGTCGTCGCGGGCCACCGCGGTGACCACCGCGTGGGCCAGTCCCATGTGCTCGACTGCCTCCGCCACCCGCTCGGGCTCGGCCGGGTCGGGCGCACCCGACGGGCGGGACGTGTCGACCAGGCAGAAGCGGCAGGCCCGGGTGCACTGGCTGCCGTTGACCATGAAGGTGGCCGTCCCGTCGGCCCAGCACTCGAAGATGTTGGGGCAGCCCGCCTCCTCGCACACGGTGATCAGGTCGAGGCTGCGCATGGTGCGCTTGACGTCGCGGTAGCCGGCGCCGAGGTCAGCGCGGACCCGCAGCCACTCCGGCTTGCGCTCGTCGACCGGGAGCCCACCCGGGGGACGCTCACCGTCGACCGACTCCAACTCGAAGCGTCCCCCGTCCCACTGCTCGGCGGCCCGGGCCACGATGTGCTCGACCACCTCGGCCATGGTCACGTCGACCCCCTCGGCGGCCAGCGAGGTGACCTGGCAGCCGTCGATGCCGCAGGGGACGATGCGGTCGAACCACGCCAGGTCGGTCGACACGTTGAGAGCGAAGCCGTGCATGGTGCGGCCCCGGCTGCGGCGCACACCGATGGCGCACAGCTTGCGGTGGGCGTCGACCCACACGCCCGGGTACCCAGGGAGGCGACCGGCGCCGGGGAGGCCCAGGTCGGCGCAGGCGTCGATCACCACCTGCTCCACGCCGCGGACGTAGGCGGGGGTGGCGCCCGGCCCGTTGGGCCACGTCAGGATCGGGTAGCCGACCAGCTGGCCGGGCCCGTGGTAGGTGACGTCGCCGCCCCGGTCGGTGCGCACGAGGGGCGCGCCCAGGGCGGTCGAGTCGGCGAGAACGTGGTCGAGCGTCCCCCGCAGGCCGAGGGTGAAGACGTGCGGGTGCTCGCAGAGGAGCAGGTAGGGGTCGACGGCCCGCTCGAACAACGCCCGCTGGACGGCGTGGGCGTCGGCGAACTGCGTCCGTCCCAGCCAGCGGGCCCGGAGCACGCCGCTCAGCGCGAACTGGTGACGGTTACCGCCCTCTGGGGGCTGTACGTGTCACCGGTTCGATGGGGGGTCACAGCTCCTGCGACCAGTCGCGGGTCTCGAGGATGTCGCGCACCCGGGCGATGAAGGCCGATGCGTAGGCGCCGTCGAAGGCCCGGTGGTCGAAGCTGAGGGCGAGGTTGCCCACCGGGTGGATGGCGATGGCGTCGGAGCCGTCGGGGAGCTCGATCACCACCGGCCGCTTCCTCACCCCGTCGGTGGAGATGATGGCCACGTTGGGCTGGTTGATCACCGGGAACGTGAGCAGGGTGCCGTAGCCGCCGGGGTTGGTGATGGTGAAGGTGGCGCCCTGGATCTCGTCGGCGTTGAGCTTCTTGGACCGGGCCCGGGCGGCGAGGTCGGCCAGCTCCCGACCGAGGCCGCGCATGCGCTTGGCGTCGGCGTCGTGGATCACGGGGACGATGAGGCCCTCGAAGTTGAGGTCGACGGCGAAGCCCAGGTGGACGGCCCGGTGGACGACGAGCGAGTCGCCGTCGACCGACGCGTTGACATTGGGGAAGTCGCGGATGGCGTCGATCACGGCCCGGGACACGAACGGGAGGTAGGTGAGGGAGAAGCCCTCCTCCGCCTTCCATTGACCCTTGGCCGCCTGCCGGACGCGGTCGACGTTGTCGAAGTCGACCTCGATGACGGTGAGGACGTGGGCCGACGTGTCGAGGGAACGGACCATGTGCTCGGCCGTCCGCCGCCGGATGTTGGAGAAGGGGAGGACCTGGTCGGCGGTGGGGGTTGGTGCCGCCGGGGCCTGGGCCGCGGCTGCAGTGGCGGCTGCGGCCCGGCTGGGCACGGGTGCGGCGGCGGGTGCGGTGGGTCGGGGGCCGGCGCCGGTGGCGCCCCGATCGAGATGGGCGAGGACGTCGTCGCGGGTGATCCGGTTCTGGTAGCCGGTGCCGGCGATCTGGTCGGCGTCGAGGTCGTGCTCGGCGATGAGCCGGCGGACGACGGGCGAGAGCACCCGTTTCGGTCCCTCCGGCTGGCCGGCCCCGTCGCCCCGACCGCCCCCGGACCGCGACGACGCGGGGGAGGGGGCGTCGGCCTTCGGCGCGGCCATGGGTGCCGACTTCGCTTCCGGCTGCGACTTCGCTTCCGGCTGCGGCGCGGGCTCGGCTTCGGCGACCTCGGCCCCGTCCTGGGCGGCCTCGTCCTGGGCGGCCTCGTCCTCGACGGCCCCGTCCTCGTCCTGCGCGCCGGCATCGTCGGCCTCGGCCTCGGCGTCGTCGCTCTCGCCCTCGGCCGCTGCCGGTTCTTCCGCCTCGGCCTCCGACGGTGCTTCCGCCTCGGCCGTGCCCTGCCCGTTGGACTCGCCCGCGCCCGACCCGCCGCCGGCCGGTTGGTCGGAGATGACGGCGAGCTTGGCGCCGACGTCGACCGTCTCGCCCTCCTTGACCAGGATCTCGGCCAGGTAGCCGGAGGCCGCCGCCGGAACCTCGGAGTCGACTTTGTCGGTGGAGACCTCGAAGAGGGCCTCGTCCTCCTCCACCTTGTCGCCGACCTGCTTGAACCACTTGGTGATGGTGCCTTCGGTGACGGTTTCGCCCAGCTGGGGCATGGTGACGTCCATCAGCCGTGCAACCCCCTTCCGGTGAGGGTCAGGACGGCCTCGCCGAACGTCTCCGACAGGGTGGGGTGGGGGTGGATGAACGGAGCCATGTCGGCCGGCGTGGCTTCCCAGTTGACGGCCAGCCAACCCTCGGCCAGCTGCTCCGTCACCCACGGGCCGGCCATGTGGACGCCCAGGAGCTTGCCCGCCTTCCCGTCCCGCGCCTTCTCCGCGATCACCTTCACCAGTCCCTCAGTCTCCCCGATGATCATGGCCCGGCTGCTGGAGGCGAACCGGTGCTTGGAAACGACGATGTCGCGGCCGGCGTCGCGCGCCGCCTGCTCGGACACGCCGGCGAAGGCCACTTCGGGGTGGCAGTAGATGGCCCACGGGACGTTGCCGTAGTCGACGGGCAGGGGGTCCTCGCCCAGAATGTGCTGCACGGCCACGATGGCCTCGGCGAAGCCGACGTGGGCCAGCTGCGGGGTGGCGACCAGGTCGCCGACGGCGTACACCCCGTCCTCGCCGGTGCGCATGAGCTGATCGACGGCCACGAAACCCCGTGGGTCGAGTGCCACCGCGGTGCCGTCGAGGAGGAGCCCGTCGCTCAGGGGTCGACGTCCGACGGAGACGACCACCATGTCGACCGTGACCGACTTGCCGTCGCCGAACGAAACCGTTGTCTGGCCCTGACCCGGTTGGTGGCCGTGGACGGGGACACCGACGTGCACGTCGATCCCCCGGCGCTTGAAGGAGCGGGCCACCACCTCGGCCACGTCGGCGTCGCACCCGGCCAGCAGCCGGGGGAGGGCCTCCAAGACGGTCACCTGGGTGCCGAGGTCGCTCATCATGGAGGCGAACTCGCAGCCGATGGCCCCGCCGCCGATCACCACGGCCGACCCCGGCAGCCGGTCGAGGGCGAGGACCTCGTCGGAGGTGAGGACGAACTGCCCGTCGACGTCGAAGCCGGGCAGGGTGCGGGGCACCG
Source organism: uncultured Acidimicrobiia bacterium (assembly GCA_963829165.1). Classification (GTDB taxonomy): domain Bacteria; phylum Actinomycetota; class Acidimicrobiia; order Acidimicrobiales; family AC-14; genus JAXDMK01. Next base: position 367,642 of record CAWHIC010000010.1, read on the forward strand.
ATCCCGAGGCGAGGATCACGTGGCGGCTGACCAGCTCGGCGGTGCCGCCGTCGGCGTCGGTCACCCGCACCGTCCGCCCCGGCCCGAGGGTGCCGGTGCCGGTGACGGTGGTGATCTTGCGGCTCTTCATCAGCGACTGGAGGCCCTTCCAGAGCTGGTTGACCACCTTCTGCTTGCGGGCCTGGCTGACAGCGAAGTCGACGGTGGGCTGCTCGGCCTGGATGCCGAACTCCTTGGCTCCGGCCACGGTGCGGAACACGCTGGCCGTCTCCAGGAACTGCTTGGCCGGGATGCAGCCCCGGTGGAGGCAGGTGCCGCCGACCTTGTCCTTCTCCACCACCGCCACCGACAGCCCGGCCGCGGCCCCGTAGAGGGCGGCCGCGTACCCGCCCGGTCCGCCGCCGATCACCACGAGGTCGTACGCGTCAGCCATCGACCAGAGCCTAGGTGGCCATGGTGACCTGGATGGCGAAGGCGATGAGGATGGCCAGCCCGGCGATAAGGGCCAGGATGATGAGCTTCCGGGTACTCACAGACTGCCTCCGGGACCTCGGGGATGGCGGGGGAGGGGCTTGCGGCCGGGGAAGCCCTCCTCCGGCAGGTGCCACCACGACAACTCGTCCTCGCCCAGGCGCCAGCAGAGGTAGTAGACCACCCCGTCCTCGCCCAGGGCGGGGAAATCGCTCAGACCGGTGGTGGTGTCGCGGAGGATGATGTCGCCCTCCGCCAGCTCGGCGACCGCCTCCCGGGCCTCGGCGACGGGCGACGTCTGGCCGTTCTGCGACCCGACCTTGCCCGCCTGCACCTGGTTGGTGCGGCGGATGGTCTCCACCAGCTGCTTGAGCCGAGGGAGGTAGTCCCGGGCCTCCTCCACGGTCCAGTAGCGCACGGTTGTACGGTAGAACGCGAACGCAGGGGAGCTCGGAGCGCCGGGCTGAGAGGCGGGCCCGATCGGCTCGCGACCCTCTCGACCAGCCCGGTAATGCGGGCGAAAGGCAGCGTCAGGTGTCGGATTCTCTGGTGGCCGATCGTCTGGTGATCGCGGGGCGTGAGTTCGGGTCACGGCTGTTCCTCGGGACCGGGAAGTTCCCGTCCAACGCGTCGCTGGCGGCGGCGATCGTGGCGTCGGGGACGGAGATGGTGACGGTCGCGCTGCGGCGGGTGGACGTGACCGCGGCCGACGGCGACATCCTGGACGCCATCGACCCCGATCGGGTGTTGCTGCTGACGAACACGTCGGGGGCCGACGACGCCGAGGAGGCGGTGCGCCTGGCCCGCCTGGCCCGGGCCGCGGGCCTGCCCCCGTGGATCAAGCTGGAGATCACCCCCGAGCCCCGCTATCTGCTGCCCGACGGGGTGGAGACGCTCAAGGCGGCCGAGATCCTCTGTCGTGAGGGTTTCACGGTGCTGCCCTACGTGAACGCCGACCCGGTGCTGTGCAAGCGGCTGGAGGAGGTCGGGTGCGCGACGGTGATGCCCCTCGGGTCGTGGATCGGGTCGAACCAGGGGCTGCGCACCCGGGGCGCGCTGGAGATCATCATCGAGCAGTCGCTGGTGCCGGTGGTGGTCGACGCCGGGATCGGGGCGCCGTCGCAGGCGGCGGAGGCGTTGGAGCTGGGGGCGGACGCGGTCCTGGTGAACACCGCCATCGGCACCGCGGGCGATCCGGCGGCGATGGCGGCCGCCTTCCGTCTGGCGGTGGACGCCGGGCGGCGGGGGTACCTGGCCGGCCTGCCGTCGGTCGGTCGGGTGGCCGACGCGTCGTCGCCCCTGACCGGCTTCCTCTCGCCGTGACCGCCGTCGGCGTCGAGCTCTCGTCGCGCCCGGTGGGGGTGCCGGACGGGACGGCCGCGGCTGACGTCCTGGCGACGGATTTGGCCGGGCTGGCCGCCCGATCCCTACTCGCCACTTCGGCCGATGTGGACCGGTCACTCGGGAAGTCGCGGCGGTCGTTGTCGGACTTGGCGGTGCTGCTGTCGCCGGCGGCGGGGGACCGGCTGGAGGACCTGGCCACGGCCGCGGCTAGAGCGTCGGTGCAGCGCTTCGGACGGGTGGTGCGGCTGTTCGCCCCGCTGTACCTGTCGAACGAGTGCGTATCGGTGTGCACGTACTGCGGTTTCTCGGCCGGAAACGACATCGCCCGGCGGACGCTGACGGTCGATGAGGTGGTGGCCGAGGGCCGGGAGCTGGTGGCCCGGGGCTTCCGCCACGTGCTGCTGGTGGCCGGCGAGCACGCCCGGATCGTGTCGAAGGACTACCTGGTCGACTGCGTGCGGGCGCTGGCGCCGGTGGTGCCGTCGATCTCGGTCGAGGTGCAGGTGTGGGACGAGGCCACGTACCGCCGGCTGGTGGCGGCGGGGTGCGAGGGGCTGGTCGTCTACCAGGAGGCGTACGACCGCTCCGTCTACGAGGCGTGCCATTTGAAGGGCAAGAAGCGCAACTACGACTGGCGCCTGGCCGCGCCCGACCGGGGAGCGGCGGCCGGGATGCGCTCGCTGGGCATCGGGGCTCTGTTGGGGCTGGATTCCGACTGGCGGCGGGAGGTGCTGGCCGTGGGCGCCCACGCCTCGGCCCTGTTGCGACGCTGGTGGCGGTGCGAGGTGACGGTGTCCCTGCCCCGGTTGCGTCCCGCGGCCGGCGGTTTCGAGCCCGCCCGACCGCTGTCGGACGCCGAGTTCGTGCAGGTCGTGTGCGCCCTACGTCTGTGCCTGCCCACGGTCGGCATCTCGCTGTCGACCCGGGAGGCCCCCGAGTTCCGCGACGGCGTCTTCCGCCTGGGCGTGACCTCGATGTCCGCCGGCTCCCACACCGAGCCCGGCGGCTACGCCGAGCCGAGCGAGGCCGAACGCCAATTCGAAGTCGCCGACGAACGCTCCCCCTCCGAGATCGCCTCCATGCTGAGGGCCGCCGGCTACGAACCGGTCTGGAAAGACACCATCGGCCCCCGCCACCTGTCCTAGCGCTCGGTCTTTGTCGCGCACGGGGCGCCACCCGCGCCAAACGCTACAAGGAGCGTCTGCCGTCCGGTTCATTGGCGCGTCTAGGTCGCCAGCCGACACCTACGCGCCGCGAAAGCCACCCGTCGCCCCCCAGAGCCCCTTCTTTGGCGCGAACTGATCGCCAGGCGACATGCACGCGCCGCAGAAGATCTCCGCCAAGGGTCTCCTACCGGAGCACCACCGCCTGGATCTGCTGGACGGGAAAGTCGTCGATCCGCCCGACGGTGCGCAACTCGTCGAGAGTTCCTGACTGATCTCCGAAGGTCCACGTGCCTGTCCATCGCTCGGTGACCACCACGTCATACTCCCCGATGTGGAGATACTCGTGCTTGATCTTTCCGTCCGGCCAAGGCTCACCCTCCGCCGAGTGCGGCCCCGTCCTCGTCCCGTCCCCCCAGTCGACGTAATACCTGCCGGTTGCGACAATCGTCAATGGTCCGAATGGCGTGTTGGGCTCAATGAAAGTGTGCGTCGTAGTGCCGCGGGTTTCAAGGTAGGCGAACATGCCGGTTATGGCTCGGCCCGGAGCGATATAGGGCAGAGGGGCTGGCGGCGATATTTGCGCCCAATACCTTCGGGCATAACTCTGTGGGGTATCGGGTGCTGAAGATTCTCCAGGCAAAACCGGACACGGAGGGTAGTTGGCGAGGATGTTCGTGAACGATCTATCCGACATCGCAGAAACCACATCGGGATCGACACCGTCCGGGACCTCGCGGTATCCGGTAGTAACACAGGGTGTCCCCTCTGGACTGCCATCCGGAATGATGCGCTCATAGGGCGCAAGAAGGGGGGTAGAGGCCTCCTGACCTTGCGTGCCGGACTCTTGGATCTGATCAACCACGCGGTCGACTACGTCAGACCCCGCCTCATCGGCCTCGCAGATCCAGGTCGTTTCAGTAGCATTCCAATGGCAACTCTCCGGCTTGGCCATTGCATGGTCAGTGACGCTGACGAAGGAAATTCCGAGGACAGTGGTGACGATCAGTATTCGTCGCATGGATCCGACGGCACTGGGAGATCACGATCGAAGCCTTCGTAGATATAACCCCACCGTGTGGCGTTGAAGCTGACCGGAGGGGCGGTTTCCATGTGGATGATACCAACCCATTGCTCCCGCATTGAACTGGGACTCAACGCAACAGCGGAAGCGTCGGTTTGGACTCTGGCGAAGACGCAACGGGGCTTGACGGTCAGCAATTCAGTGACTGTCGTGCGTCGGTTCCCGGGATCCGGGCGGACGCCTTCCAGTCCCCCTAGGAGGTCGTGCTGGTACGTGTCCACTACAAGCTGGAGCAGCCCACGGTCCAGGTAGATGACCTTTAGGCGATCGATCGCTTCCGGGGGAACGGTCCGCGTAGCGACTATCAACCGCGTCACGTCGCCTACGGCTTGGTCGAGGCCGGCGAGGACTCGGTTGACGTAGGCGGCGTCGATGACGGCGGGGATGGCGTAGGGGTTGGTCGTGGTGGTGCCTTGGGGGACCGTCGCCGTGGGGCCGAGGGGCTCCTCCCTGCCGCCGCAGGACGTCAACAAAGCCGCCACGACCACACCGACGACCGCCAGGCGCCTCACGGCTCTAGGTCATATCATGTCTTTTCAGGGCTTCGCAAGAGGCGTGGACAAACAACCTGCCGAGCCGCCCTTCGTCGTCGCCATGACCTCCTTGCACTAGCTTCGGTGCGCCGAGACGTCCCGCGCCCAAGAAACACTCGTCTCGGATGTCCGGCCCCCGCATGGCGCCAATCCCCAGTGGGAGTGGCCGTGGCCGTCCGGGAAGCGAAGCCGCCGCGCGCCGAGCGCGTCATGGCCAAGGGTTGGATCCAGGCGGTGCTGCTGGTCAGCCTCTTCGGCTTCACCGTCCTCGGCTTCATGGCCGCGAGGACCTACCAGGCCGAGCCGCCGATCCCCGACCGGGTGGTCACCCCATCGGGCACCCTCCTCTTCTCCGGCAACGACGTCCGCGCCGGCCAGGACGTCTTCCTCCGCAACGGCCTCATGCAGTTCGGGTCGATCTTCGGCCACGGCGGGTACCTCGGCCCCGACTTCACCGCCGACTACCTGCACCGGGCCGCGGTCAGCGTCGAGAGCACCTACGGCGGCGACCTCGACGCTCGCCAGCGGACGGTCGACGACTTCCGCACCAACGCCTACGACGCCGCCACCGGGACCCTCACGTACACCGACGCCCAGGCGGACGCCTTCGAGGCGCTGGTCCGGCACTACCACGAGTTCTTCGCCGATCCCGGGGGCGACACCGGGCTGCGGCCGTCGGCCATCACCGACCCCGACGACACCCGCCACCTGACCGCCTACTTCTCGTGGAGCGCGTGGGTCTCGGCCGCGGAACGTCCGGGCAAGGACTACTCGTACACCAACAACTGGCCGCCTGAGAAGCTGGTGGACAACAGCCCCTCCCCCGACGTGGTCGTCTGGAGCGTCCTGTCGCTGGTCGCCCTGCTGACCGGGATCGGCGCCCTGCTGGCGGTGTTCGGGCGGTGGAACTGGCTCGGCTGGCACGGCCGTGACCAGCACGAGCTCTCGTTCCGGCGCCCCGACCGGGTGGCGCTCACCCCTTCCCAGAAGGCCACGGCCGAGTTCTTCCTGGTCATGGGCCTGCTGTTCCTGGTCCAGAGCCTGGTCGGCGTGGCCAGCCAGCACTACCGGGCCGAGATCGGCGGCTTCTTCGGAATCGACACCGACAAGTTCCTGCCCTTCAACATCGTGCGCACCTGGCACGTCCAGCTCTCGATCTTCTGGGTGGTCTCGTCGTTCCTCGCGGTCGGGATCTTCCTGACGCCCATGATCGCCGGCCACAGGGAGCCCAAGGGCCAGAGCGTGCTCACCCAGCTGCTGCTGGCGGCGCTGGTGATCGTGGTCGCCGGCAGCCTCCTCGGTGAGCTGGGCGGTATCCACGGCTGGTTCGGCGGGCTCTGGTCGTGGTTCGGGATGCAGGGCTTCGAGTACCTCGACCTCGGGCGGTTCTGGCAGATCCTGCTGACCGTGGGCCTCGTCTTCTGGGTCGTCATCCTCTACCGGGGACTTCGCAGCCGGCTCAGGGTCGAGCACCGCACCAACATGCCCTGGCTGTTCTTCTACGCCGCCCTCGCCCTGCCCGCCTTCTACGCCGTCGGACTCCTTGCCCACCCCCGGGCCAGCTTCGCCGTCGCCGACTTCTGGCGGTTCATCGTCGTCCACCTGTGGGTCGAGGACTTCCTCGAGCTGTTCACGACGGTGATGGTCGCCTACCTGTTCGTGTTGCTGGGCGTCGTCCGCCAGCGGGTGGCGATGACCGTCATCTTCCTCGACATCATCCTCTACAGCTCCGGCGGCGTGATCGGCATGGCCCACCACCTCTACTTCAACGGCGAACCGGCCGAGGTCCTCGCCCTGGGGGCGTTCTTCTCCGCCCTCGAGGTGATCCCCCTCACGTTCCTGACCCTCGAGGCCTGGAGCTTCCTGCAGCTCGGGATCCGCCAGGAGTCGAAGTCGGACACCCCCTTCCCCCACAAATGGGCGGTCATGTTCCTCGTCGCCGTCGGGTTCTGGAACTTCCTGGGCGCGGGCGTGTTCGGCTTTCTCATCAACCTGCCGATCGTCTCGTACTACGAGATCGGCACCGCCCTCACCGCCAACCACTCCCACGCGGCGATGATGGGCGTCTACGGGATGCTCGCCATCGGGTTCATGCTCTTCTGCCTCCGCTACCTCCTGCCCGAGGACAAATGGTCGGAGAAGGCGGCGAAGATCAGTTTCTGGTCGCTCAACATCGGCCTGGCCTGGATGTGCTTCGTGACCCTCCTGCCGCTCGGGATCGTGCAGCTCTACCGCTCCGTGGGCCAGGGCTACTGGGCCGCCCGTGAGCTCAACTTCCTCACCAACGACCTCAACGCCCTCCTCGGCTGGCTGCGGCTGCCGGGTGACGTGCTGTTCATCGGGGGCGGGGTGCTACCCCTGTTGTGGATGGGCTTCCAGGGAGTCCGGTACCGGGGCAGCCACCAGGACGTCCTCGAGGATGAGGATCTGTTGCTGTTCACCGAGGTCACGCCCGTACCGCCCGAGCTCATCGAGACCCACTGACGGTGCATCCGGAGGCCGCCTTCTTGTCCGGGTACGCCCTGGTCCTCGTCGCCCTCGCTGCCGGGCTGGGCCGCCTGGGACGTCGCGCCACCGACCCGTGGTCGTCGCGGATGCTCACCGCCAGCCGGCCGCCAGGCGACGCTTCCTCCGACGAGGGGCACGAGCCGGGCTGGCCCCACAGCGAGGTGCCGGCATTCCATCTCGTCGTCGGCATCGTCGCCCTGGTGGCGGCGCTGGTGCTGGTCCTGGTCAGCCTGGTGCGCAACCACCGGCCGGTCGAGGGCGTGGCCCAGGTGGCCGTGCTCCTCGTGGTCGGAATCCGCATCGCCCGCCTGGCCCGCCGTTACCGCGCCGAACGGCGAGTGGCGATGCCCAGGACGTGAGTCGAGGTCATGTCTTCTCCGGGCTGCGGAGGAGGCTGGGGGCGGCTCTCACGATGGATGCTTTGTGGAAGGCATCGGAGGCTACGGTGAGGGCGGCGAACTCGTCGTCGGTGAGGTCGAGGTCGGCGGCGGCGACGTTGGATTCGAGTTGTTCAACGGTCCTCGCGCCGGGGATCACGACGACGTTGGGCCTCCGCAGCACCCAGGCCAGGGCCACTTGGGCCGGACTCGTGCCCTGCGCCGCGGCCACCTCCCGCAGCACGGCCAGCAGGGGCGCCACCCGGCGGAGGTTCTCGGGCATGAAGAAGGGGCTCGCCTTGCGGATCATCGACGACGGGCGGTGGGCCTCGTCGTACCGTCCCCCCAGCAGGCCCTTCGCCAGCGGGCTGTAGGCGATCACCAGCCGGTCGGACGCGGCCGCGTAGTCGAGCATCCCTCGCTCCGGCTTGCGGGCGACGAGGTTGTAGCAGACCTGGTTCGACAGCACCGGCGTCCCCAACCGCCGCTCCGCCGCCCGCCACCGCCGGAGGGAGAAGTTGCTCACCCCCACGTGGCGCACCACGCCCCCGTCGACCAACCGCCGCATGCCGGCCATCGTCGACCCCAGCGGTACCAGCGGGTTGGGCCAGTGCACCTGGTAGAGGTCGATGACGTCGACCTCCATCCGGCCCGCGCTCCGCCGCCCGTGCGACTCGACGACCCCGGCGAAGGGCGCCACCGGCCACACCTTGGTGGCCAGGAACGCTTCCTTCCGCCGGCCCGCGATCGCCCGCCCCACGATCAGCTCCGACTGTCCGCCGGCGTAGGCCTCGGCCGTGTCGATCAGGTTGACGCCCAGATCGAGGGCCCGGTTGACGATCGCCTCCGCCTCCACCGCCGCGTAGCCCTCGCCGTAGCCCCACTCGGCCGACCCGAACTGCCACGTCCCCAGGCCCACGACCGACACCCGGGCCCCGCCGACCTCCTGGTATCGCACGGAGAAACAGGTTAGGTGCCGGGAACCGACCCACCCGCCGCCGGCGTCTCACGGACAAGCTCACACGACGGGAGGTCGATGATGCGCTCCATTCGACGAAGGTCCTGGTTCCTCACCCTCACTGCGGCCACGGTCGCCCTGACCGCCACCGCCGGCCCCGCCCTGGCCTGCGGCGGCTTCTTCAGCCAGAACGGCGAGGTCAACCTCACCCGCACCACCACCCTGGCCGGCTATGCCGACGGCATCGAGCACTACGTGACGGCCTTCGAGTTCGCCGGCACCGGCGGGGCCTTCGGCTCGATCGTCCCCCTGCCGGGCGTGCCCACGTCGGTGGAGGAGGGCGGCGAGTGGACCCTCCAGCGTCTGGTCAAGGAAGTCAGCCCCCCGCCGCCCCAGGCCCGCCTCGAGTTCGCCGCCTCCGCCGCCGCCGGTGACTCGGCCGAGATCCTGCTCGAGACCCGGGTGGGTGCGCTCGACCTGACCGTCCTCAAGGGCGGGGCCGAGGCCGTCGGGAAGTGGGCCGTCGACAACGGCTTCCTCCTCACCGCCGACGCCCCCGAGGTCCTCGACTTCTACGCCCGCCGCAGCCCAATCTTCCTCGCCGCCCGCTTCGACGCGGCCGCGGTGGCCGACAAGGGCGTCAACGTCGGCGACGGCACGCCCGTGCACATCACCATCCCCACCGACAACCCGTGGGTGCCGCTGCGCATCCTCGGCCTCGGCCGCCAGGAGGGCGAGCGCATCGACGCCGACGTCTTCGTCCTCACCGAGCTCAAGCCCACCCTCCTGGCGGGCAAGGACTCGGCAGGGGTCGTCCTCGACCGGCAGGAGCCGGCCACCGACGCCCTGCTCACCGACCTGCGCACCGACAAGGGCATGGAGTGGCTGCCGCAGGAGATGTGGTTGTCGTACCTGAAGGTGGCGGCGGCGCCGTCGGAGCTCACCTACGACCTCGCCATCGACGCCACCGGGGCGGGCAAGCCCTCGGCCGAGGCCGCCGGCCTGCTCGGATCCGACGACGACGACGTGGCCGCCCAGCCGGAAGGCGGCCTCCTCGGCACCGACGACGGCGACACCGACTCGGGCCGCAACGTGGCCTTCGTCGGCCTCGCCGGGCTGGTCGTGGTCGGCGTGGTCGGCGGCGTCGCCCTCGCCTACCGGCGCCGGTGATGTTCGGCCACCGCACCCGGCTGGCCGCCGCTCTCCTGGCCGGGATGGCCGGATTGGCGGGGTTGGCCGGGTGCGGCGGCCCCGGTTCCGAGCGGACGATCGAGCTCACCGCCCGGTTCTCCAAGTTCTCGCCGGCCCACTTCGAGGTCGCGCCAGGCACCACGGTCAAGCTCGTCGTCCACAACCTCGACCCGATCGGCCACGAGTTGATCATCGGCGACGCCGGCGTCCACGAGCGTCACGAGAAGGGCACCGAGCCGTTCCACCCGCCCCGCCCGGGCGAGGTCTCGGTCCCCGCCGGGGAGACCCGGGCCACCACCTTCACCTTCGCCGGCACCCCCGGCACCCCCGGCGCCCAGGTCGAGTTCGGGTGCCACCTCCCCGGCCATTGGGACTACGGCATGCGGGGCGTGGCGACCGTCGCCTGAGCCCGGCCCCCCTCCGACCAGGCGTCGACCAGGTCGAGCAACTCGGGGAGGGCGGCGATGCGGGCGTCCGGGGCGTTCGGGCTCCGCTCGTCGACCATCGGGTTGGGACGGAGGACGGTGCGCATGCCCACCCCCGAGGCGCCGGAGATGTCGTCCCACGGACGGTCACCGACGAAGACGGCGGTGGACGGGTCGTCGACGTCGAGGGCGTCGAGGGCGGCCCGGAAGGCGGTGGGGTGGGGCTTCTGGAACGGCATCTCGCTGGTGTACAGCCGGACGTCGATCAGCCCGGCCAACCCGTCCCGCTCGAGGAAGCGCTCGAGGAAGGAGCGGGGCCAGTGGGTGTTGGACAGAAGCCCGATGCGTAGGCCCCGGTCCCGCAACGCGACCAGGGTCGGCCCTGCGTCCGGGTCGTGGCGGACATGGGGCGTCCACGAGTCGAGGTGGCGGACGGCGGCCTCCTCCAGCAGGGCCCCGGCCACGTCGAGGTGGAGCTCGTCGGCGGCTGCGGCCAGCAGGTCGGCCAGGGTCGCGCTGCGCTGATGGGTGGCAGTCGTGGTCCAGAAGGCGGCCTCCACCGCCACCAGCCGGTCGGTGAGCTCGTCCTCCCGCTCGGGGGCGAGGTGGCGGGCGGCCAGCCGCCAGGCGTCGACCAACTCGGCCGACACGAACTCGGCCAGCGTCCCACCCCAGTCGAAAACCACCGCCTGGAGGGTCACCGGGCGGGGGCACCGATCCGGCGGTCGGCGTCGTCCTGCACCTCCCGATCATCGCGCCCGCCCGTTGGTTCGCCGGCACACGTGGGTACGGGCGGAGTGTGCCTCCGATGAGCCCCTTCCGGTGGGGCGTGGCGTCGTTCGAGCCCCGCGCCGATGCGGTCCTGCTGTGGACCCGACTGGCCCCTGGCCACGACGAGGCGACGTGGGAGCTGGCCGCCGACCCCGAGTTCGGGGACGTGGTGGCCGGCGGCCACGTGCGGGCCGGAGCCGACCGGGACGACACCGTCTGCGTCGAGGCCACCGGGCTGAGCCCGGGCACCACCTACTGGTACCGCTTCGAAACGGGTGGCAGCCGGTCACCCACGGGACGGACCCGCACACTGCCGGACGCCCCCGTCGCGCGCCTCCGCATCGGCTACGTCTGCTGCTCCCGCTACTCGGTGGCACCCCTCGGCGTGTACCGGGCCATGGCCGAGCGGGAGGTCGATCTGGTCGTCCACCTGGGGGACTACATCTACGAGGACGACGACAAACGGGGCCCGCGCCGCCACCGTCCCCCGTGGCCGGCCGTAACGCTGGCCGACTACCGGGACCGGATGGCCCAGGTAAGGGAGGATCCAGACTGCCAGGCGCTGCACCTGCGCCACCCGATGACCGCCATCTGGGACGACCACGACCTGGCCGACAACGCCTGGCGGGGGGGAGCCAAGAGCCACGACGAGGCCGAGCAGGGCCGGTGGGAGGACCGGGTGAAGGCGGCCGCCCGCGCCCGGCAGGAGTGGCTGCCGTCCCGCCTGCGCCAACCCGACCGGCCCGAGATCACCTGGCGATCGATTGTGGTGGGCGACCTGGCCGAACTGGTCCTGCTCGACACCCGCATCGAGCGCGACCAGCAGCCGGGCGACGACGGCAGCCTCGACCGGGACGACCCCCGGCGGTCGCTGTTGGGCGACGATCAGCGGGCCTGGCTCCAGGAGCGGCTGGCCGATGTCAGCCGGCCGTGGTCGGTCGTCCATAGCGGTGTGGTCATCAGCGAGCTGGCCCTGAGGCTGCCACCGATTCCCGGGCTCAACCCGCTGCTCCCCAGCGGGTACGAGGTGGCGGACGGAATGGTGTTCCACGACGACCAGTGGGACGGGTACCCGGCCGAGCGGGCGCGAGTCACCCGCTGGATGGGCGAGCGGGGCCGGGCCGACGGGCGGACCCTGGTCGTGTCGGGCGACGTGCACTCGTCGTGGGCGTTCGACGGCCCGACCAACCCCGACCCCGACCCCGACGTCGGTGCGGCGGACGGTGCCGACCGGCCGGCGGTGGCGGTGGAGGTCACCGTGCCGGCGGTGTCGTCGGTGCCGATGTCGCGCACCCACCCCCCGGCCATGTGGCGGGTGTTGGACTGGTCCGTCCGCCACATGTCCCACGTGCGGTGGGCGGAGATCACTGAGCGGGGCTATGCCGTCCTCGACCTCACGCCCGACCGGGCGGTAGCCGAGTGGTGGCACGTCGACCCCTTCCACGGCGACCCGGGCGGAACCGCCGAGCTGGGGGCGGCGTTCGGGACGGAACGCACCGCGTGGCCGCCGCGTTGGGAACCGGCGTCACCCCTTCCCCATCCCGACCGTCCCGGGCTGCCGGAGCCTCTCCCGGCCCGACCGACCGACCTGGCCCGAATGCGGTGGCGCCGCCGGCGGGAGCGGGGCCGCGAGACACTGGTCACGGCGGCGGCCGTCGGCGCGCCGGTCATGGCGCTCCTCGCCCTCCGCCGGGCACGGGCCGGCCCCGGCCGCGTGCGCAGCCGTCTCCGCCGGAGGTGAGGAGCCTTACCTCTCGCAGTTGCGGACGGTGTTGACGAACACCGGGGGACCGCCGTTGCAGGCGTCGCGGCCCTGGCCGCCGTCGAGGGTGTCGATGGCGGTGCCGCCGTCGAGGGTGTCGTTGTCGGGACCGCCCCACAGCTCGTCGCCGCCGGCGCCTCCGAAGACCTGGTCGGCGCCGTAGCCGCCCAGGACGAGGTCGCCCCCGTCCCCGCCCCGGAGCACGTCGTTGCCGTCGCCCCCGCAGATCACGTCGTTGCCACCCCGCCCGTCGATGGTGTCGTCGCCCCCCAGGCCGACGATCACGTCGGCGCCGGCGGTGCCGTTGAGGACGTCGGCGCCGGGCGTGCCCACGATGGTGGCCGCCCGCCCGGCGCAGGAGAGGGTGGTCGGCGCCGGCAGCGGGGCCTTGCGCTCGCACAGCCCGAAGTCGAGGAAGCCGTCGCTGCAGGCGTCGTAGCCCTCGCCGCCGTCGGTGACGTTGGCCGCGGTGCCGCCGTCGATGGCGTCGTCGCCCTCGCCGCCGGAGAGGGAATCCGCTCCGGGCCCGCCGGATAGGCGGTCGTCGCCCGCCTCCCCTCGCAGGCGGTCGCCCCCGCCGCCTCCGATCAGGACATCGTTCCCGTCGCCCCCGCAGATCACGTCGTCGCCGCCCCGCCCGTCGATGGTGTCGTCGCCACCGAGGCCGGCGATCACGTCGGCCCCGTCGGTGCCGGTGAGGACGTCGTTGCCGGCGGTTCCCACGATCGTCGCCGGCAGGCCCGCGCACAGTGGTCCCCCGGTAGGAGGCGTCGGGGTGCCGGGGAGGCCTCCCTCACAGTTGCGGACGGTGTTGACGAACAACGGGGGACCGCCGTCGCAGGCGTCGGTGCCCTGGCCGCCGTCGACGATGTCGACCGCCGTACCACCGTCGATGGTGTCGTTGCCGGGGCCACCCCACAGCTCGTCGGGCCCGGCGCCGCCCAGGATCTGGTCGGCGCCGTAGCCGCCCAGGATGAGGTCGCCTCCGTCTCCGCCCCGGAGGACATCGTTGCCGTCGCCTCCGCAGATGATGTCGTCGCCGCCCCGCCCGTCGATGGTGTCGTCGCCGCCGAGGCCGACGATGACGTCGGGACCGTCGGTGCCGGTGATCGGGTCGGCGCCGAGGGTGCCCACGATGGTGGCCGCCCGTCCCCCGCAGGAGGGGGTCGTTGCCGGCGGCAGCGGGGCCTTCCGCTCGCAGACGCCGAAGTCGAGGAAGCCGTCGCTGCAGGCGTCGTAGCCCTCGCTGCCGTCGGTGACGTTGACCGCGGTGCCGCCGTCGAGGGCGTCGTCGCCGTCGCCGCCGGAAAGGGTGTCGACGCCGGGGCCGCCCGCCAGCCGGTCGTCGCCCGCGCCCCCGACCAGGTTGTCGTCGCCGCCCTGCCCGAGCATGACGTCGTTCCCGTCGCCGCCGCGGACGACGTCACGGCCGTCGCCGCCGCAGATCACATCGTCGCCGCCCCGGCCGTCGATGACGTCGTTGCCGCCCAGACCGGCGATCACGTCCGCCCCGTCCGTCCCGGTGAGGACGTCGTCCCCCTCGGTGCCCACGATCGTCGCCGGCAACCCGCCACACGTGACCTCGGTGGTCGAAGGGACGGTGGTCGACGTGGTGCTCGTGGTCGACGTGCTGGTCGACGTGGTGGAGGTGGTGGTCGACGTGGTGGAGCTGGTGGTCGGCGTGGTGGACGTGGTCGACGTCGACGAGGTGGAGCTGGTGGAGGACGTCGAGGTGGTGGACGTCGAGGTGCTGGACGTCGATGTCGACGTGGTCGATGTCGTCGTGGGCGGGAGGACGGGCTGCCAGTTCGGGTCGTCGTCGTTGGCCGGGACCGGCACGGGCAGCCTGGTCGGGGCGGAGCCGTCGGCGTTGACGACGAAGATGTCGTCGCCGTTGGGGGCGGGGGCGGCGTTCGAGTGGTAGACGATCTTGGTCCCGTCCGGTGACCAGGCCGGCTCCTCGCCGATGAGACCGCCCGAGGCGGCGGCGAGCATGGTCTGGTCCGACCCGTCGGCGTCCATGACCCACAGGCGGGAGCCCGGGCCCGACACGTAGACGATCCGGCTGCCGTCGGGCGACCAGTCGGGCGAGTTCTTCGCCGCGCTGGCCACATCGTGGCTGGTCAAGGGCTGGGGATTGCCGCCGTCGGCGTCCATCACCCAGATGTCACCGTCGCGGGCGAAGGCGATCTTGTCGGTCACCGACCAGCTCGGGTCAGTCCCGGTGGGGGCACCCGGGGTGAGGTTCGTCTTGCTGGACCCGTCGGCGTTCATCACCCAGATGTCGCCCTGGTAGGTGTAGGCGATCTGGGTGCCGTCGGGCGACCACGTCGGCGCCACACCGGCGTTGGCCTGGCCGGTCGTGTCCGCGCCCGGGGTGAGGTTCACCTGGTCGGTCCCGTCGGCGTCCATCACGAAGATGTTGCGGTGCCCCTCGGCGGCCTTGACGAAGGCGATCCGGGTGCCGTCCGGGGACCACACGGGGTCGGTGTCCTCGGCCACGTCGTTGGTGAGGTTCGTCTGGTTCCCCCCATCGGGGTCCATCGAGTAGATCTCGAGATTGCCGTCCCGGGCCGACTCGAAGGCGATCTTGCCGTTCGCGCCCGGGTAGGCCCCCTGCGCCCGCTCGACGGCAACGACCATGGCCAGCACGAGGAGGACCGTCCCCAGGACGACCGGCGTCCCCTCTCGCCGGCGGCCGGAACCGGCGCCCTTGTTCATCGAACCATCACCCATGGCCATCGCTTCTCCCAGCTACAAGCGACCCGACGGAGCTTTGAAGCATTTCGACGCTGCCCCGGCCCATTCCTTCACCCACGAGCGCGATGGCGAACCTCCATGGGCCTGATTTCCCGCGCGGGCGCTCTCGGCGTCACGCTGCTGAACAGGATCGGCAACGTGGGCCCGGCCCACCCCGGGGGACCGGCCATGCCGCCCGGCCCATCCTGTCGGCGGTGGTGCCGGGCGTGGTGAACCTCGCCGTGATCACCACCGGCTCGGCGCACGAAACGATTCGATGCAGCGAGATCGGCGTGAACTGGGTCAAGAACGGCCGCATCACGCGGCTTCCGGCGCAGGAAGCGATTCGTGCAGGCAAATCGTCGTGACCAGTGGGCGGCGGGAGGTCGGGTTCGTCAGCCGGGGGGTCCGAGGCCGCCGCCGCCGGGGGTGAGGAGGCGGACGATGTCGCCGGCGGCGAGGTGGAGGGTGCACTTGTCGGGGAGACGCTCGGCGCGGGACTCGTCGCCCGCGGGGACGAGCCAGTTCTCGCCGGTGGCGCCCGGCCCGCCGCCGTCGGCGCCCCACGGCTGCGACGCCCGGCGCTCGGTGATCAGCGAGACGGTGACGTCCTCCAGCATCTCCAGGTCGCGCTCGATGCCCTCGCCGCCGGGCGATCCGCCCTCGCCGCCGGAGCCTCGCCGCAGGCGGTAGCTGCGCACCCGCATGGGGAACGCCCGCTCGAGGGCTTCCACCGGCGTGTTCTTGGTGTTCGTCATCTCAGTATTCTTTGACTACCTATGGCGCTTCGAGCAGCGATCTACGCCCGCCAGTCCATCACCCGGGAGGGTTCGGCGTCGCTCGACGTGCAGGTCGAGGCGTGTCGCGCTGCGGCCACGAGGCTGAAGGTTGACGTGATCGTCGAACTGGTTGAGGCACCATCGACATCGGGCTATCGCAACCGGGGGCGGAACCGGCCGAAGTTCCAGGCGCTGCTCGATTTGATCCGGGCGGGCGAGGTCGATTGCGTGGTCGCCTACAAGACCGACCGGCTCTCCCGTGGAGGAGGGCCAGGGTGGGCACCGTTGGTCGACGCGTTCGAGGCGGCCGGTCGAGACCCGGACCGGACTGTGGCGACGACCGACGGCTGGGTGAGCGAGTTCGAGATCGGAATCCGCTCGGCCATGGATCGCGAGGAGTCGAAGAAGACCTCGGATCGAATGCTGGCAGTTCGTGCCGCGAGGCGAAAGATGGCGTCCCTCGCCTCGCTGGTCGCCGGGCCTATGGCTTCTCACGTGACATGACCCAGCACGTCGAGGCCGAGGTCTCTCGGATCAAGGATGCAGCCCAGCGAGTGCTCGCCGGGGAGTCGATATGGAGCATCGCATCAGCCTGGAACGCCGAGGGCGTGCCGACGGTCACGGGCCGACCCTGGACCGTCCAGACGCTGACCTCGATCTTGAGGTCCGGGAGAATCGCAGGGCTGCGCGAGCACAAGGGCGACGTCGTCGGCCCGGGTCGGTGGGAGGCGATCATCGGGAGGGACCTGCACGACCAGCTCGTCGTCGCGCTGGCCACGAAACGCAGGGTTGGCGATCGGGTCCGCACCTACCCGCTTGTGGGGTTGTTGCGGTGCGGAAAGTGTGGCGGCCCGCTCCGCTCACTCGCCCGGGAGAATGGCGGTCGGTCGTACGCCTGCCGGAAGGGCCCGGGACTCGACGGGTGCGGCGGCATCCGCATCCAAGCCCAGGGGGTTGAGGCGTTCGTTCGCGACCTGGTGTGCGGCATGCTGGCCGACCCCGAAACCCGAGCCGCACTCGCGAACGTCGGTGACGGCGAGCGTGAAGGAGCGGGGTCGCTTGTGAAAGATCTCCGAGTGATCGAGACGAAGCGCCAACACTTGATCGACCTGTACACGGATGGCGATATCGACCGAGGCAGTTTCCGTACCCGCCGAGACGAGCTGGACGGGCGAACCCGGGCCATCGAGGGCGAGATGGCCCAGCGGAGCGGGAGAGGTGCGCTCATCGACATCCCGGCCACCTTCGAGGAGCTGGTCGAGTCGTGGGACGAGCGCGGCGTCGAGTTCCAACGCCGCCTCACAGAAGCGATCCTCCACCCGATAACGGTCAGGCCGGCCGGCACGCGCCGCCGGCTGTTCGACCCCGCCAGGCTGGATGTCGATCCGAGGGCCTGACGAGCAGGTCGATCGGGGGCAGCCTGCGAATCGAGCTCGTGATGCGGCCGAACGGGCTCGGAGAGGCCGACCTGTCTCGCTTGCAGGGCTGGAAAGCGGGCGTCCCGGCGTCAGGGTTCGAGCGACCCAACCGATCGGAGGACGTCGCCTCGTAACATGTGTGTCGATGCCGGCGGCTCTATGACTACTCCGACGACTGGCTCGCCTGCAGAGGTTGCGGGGCGCTCCGGTTTGATCACCAAGTCGGTGAGGACATGGACCGGTGAGTTGATCGACCTCGGCGGCCGAAACACGCTCCTGTACTACCGCGACCTGAAGCAGGGAACCCTTGATCTGAGCTCTGGGTCACTGGCGAACGATGTCGCAGTGGATCAGCTTCTAGCTGGCCGCACGACGAGGTTGTCAAACCTGTTCGACGGGTCGAGCGTCGTTGCCGCCGCCCGGCGGGCAAGGACGATCAAGGCGAAGGCGAACGAGAATTTCGAGGAGCGGGGCCTCGTGACGACGTTCCTCGCATGGGGAATGGCCACATGGACCAACACGAAGGGAGCCGCGCTGCCAGCGGCGCCGGTGCTCCTGGGTCAGGCCGCGCTCAGTCCCAGGGGTGGCGCCAGCGAGGACTTCGACCTGACCCTCCCCGGCGAGTGGGAGGTCAATCCGACCTTGCTGCACTTCCTCCGGACCGACTACTTGCTTGAACTGAAGGGTGAGGATGTCCTGGCGTTCCTCGACGAGGAGGCTGAACCTCCAGACGCACTACCAGTATTCGAGGCGCTCACCAAGGCCGCCGCGGCTCTCACGGGATTCGGAGTCGTGCCCAGGGTGGTCATCGGCAACTTCAGCTACGCCAAGTTGCCCATGGTCTTGGACCTGCAAACGGCGACCGACACCATCGTTGACTCAGAGCTGATTTGCGCCATCGCTGGTGACGAGGCTGCCCGGGAGGCAGTACGAGCTCGGCACCCGAACCTGACCATGAACGAACCGGACATGGTGCCGCCGAAGGACGAGTTCCTTGTGCTCGATGCAGATGCGTCGCAGAGCTACGCGATCAACGCCGCGGTCGGGGGCGCTGACCTCGTCATCGATGGGCCGCCCGGGACAGGCAAGAGCCAGACGATCGCCAATCTCATCGCTACCTCGGCGGCGCGCGGCCAGCGGACCCTATTCGTCGCCGAGAAGAGAGCCGCTATCGACGCCGTGCTCGACCGACTGAACCGCGTAGGTCTGGGGGGACTCGTGTTGGATCTTCACGAGGGCGCCGGTTCGAAGCGCAAGCTGGCTGCAGACCTGTCCCGGGCCCTAGCTGCTGTGGGCAGCCTCCCGCGGCCGAACATGTCCGCCACCCAGGAGACTCTTGTCCGTCGCCGAGAGGTCCTTGTGAGCCGGACCCGGGCGATCCACGAGCCACGCCTGCCGTGGGGTATCAGCGTCTATCAGGCCCAGGCCGGCCTCGCCGGCGTGCCGACCCCGGCCAGGTCGGGCCTGCGTCTCAGAGGCGAGATCCTTAGCCGGCTCGACGGCCGTGCCTTTCAGGCGGTGCGGGCCGACGTCGAAGCCTTTATGGGCCTTGGCGGTCTGCGAGTCAGTCACTCGACCACCCCATGGGCGAGCGCGTTCGCGGCCGGGACCATTACGACCGCCCCGGCTGCGCAGGCAGCGCTCGATGCCGTCACAACTCTTGCCGCCCACACCCTGCCGGAGGCGACGACACGCTTCCAGCGAGCGCTGAGCGAGTGTGCCTTGCCGGTCCCCGACACCGTCGGGACCTGGCGGCAGGCCCTGAGTCTGCTCGACGACGTGGCGGCCACGCTGGCGCTGTTCGACACAGCCGTGTTCGAACTACCCCTTGCCGAGCTGGCTGAGGCGCTGGCCCCGGGGGACAAGGGGGCGTTGGGCCGCGCTGGAGCGGTGCTCACCGATGGCGACTATCGCCGTTCACGGAAGACGGCGCTGACTCTCTGGAAGGCGCCGAAGCCGAAGCCGGCGGAACTGCACGTGGCAGTCGCCGCCGCCGCCATCCAGTTGGCCCGATGGGCTCGCGTGGCAATTGACGGCGGCCGCCCACGGCTACCTGACGACCTGGCAGGGACGGAGGGTGCGTACGGCCAACTCCTAAGCGAAATCGATGCCCTTGGCAGGATGCTGGGCTCTGACGACCTCGGTGAGATGTCCCTCGCAGCGTTGCGCGCCAAGACCTCGGCGCTTCTGGACGACATCGAGACTCTGTCGAAGCTGCCCGAACTCACCCGCCTTCGTTCCAAGCTCCAGGCCGCCGGCCTCGGGCCACTCTTGGGTGAGATCTCTAGCCGGAACCTGACCGTCGAACAGGCACTCGCCTGCGTCAAGCACGTGTGGCTCTCGTCGATCCTCGAGACCGTGTCGGTCTCCGATTCATGCATAGGCGCGTTCGACGGGGAGGCTCATAGGAGAACGGTCGCCGAGTACCGCGCCGCCGACCGTGCGCATATCGACACGGCCGCCCAGCGAGTCCTGCGAGCGGTGGCCGAGCGCACCACGACGGCGCGGGACGAATGGCCGAGGGAGTCTGAGATCATCGAGCACCAGGCTCGGCTCAAGCGGGGCCATCTCCCGGTCCGTCAACTGTTCCAGGCAGCTCCGCACGTTTTGGGAGCGTTGAAGCCGTGCTGGGCCATGAGCCCGCTCGTCGTCTCCCAGCTGTTGCCGGCGCAGCGTTGTTTCGACCTGGTGATCTTCGACGAGGCGTCTCAGGTCACACCCGCGGATGCCGTGGGAGCGCTGATGAGGGCGGAGCGGGCGGTCGTCGCCGGGGATCCCCACCAGCTACCGCCCACGAGCTTCTTCGCCACCTCCGGCGGGGGGGAGGATGACGAGGACCTCGAGGAACAGGAGCTTGGGGCTCCGGCTGGTACCCGCAACATGGAGTCAGTCCTCGACGTTATGAGTGCGCTGCTTCCTCCTCCGAAAGGAACCAGGACACTCGGCTGGCATTACCGGTCGACGCGACGAGCGCCTGATCGCCTTCTCGAACGCTCAGCCCAATCTGTACGACTGGGCGCTCACCACATTCCCGGGGGTGGCCGGAGCCGATTGCATTCGCCATGTGGCTATCCCGTTCCGGCCCGGCCGAGTCGGTCAGGAGGCGTCGGTCGCCGATGAGGTGCTTGAGGTCGTGCGACTCGTGACCGAGCACGCTCGCACTTGTGGACACCAGTCCCTTGGAGTGATCGCGATGGGCATCAAGCACGCGAACCGGATCGACGAGGCGGTGCGCCGCGCTAGAGGCGACGACGCGGATCTGGATGCCTTCCTTGACGGGACAGCCTCGCCCGAGGCGGCGAAGGAGCCATTCTTCGTCAAGAACCTTGAGCGAGTCCAGGGTGATGAGCGGGACGCGATCATCCTCAGCGTTGGCTATGGCAAGAATGCCGACGGCAGGATGCTGTACCGGTTCGGACCCATCAACATCGAGGGTGGCGAGCGCCGCCTGAACGTTGCCATCACCCGGGCACGAGCTCGCATGACCGTCGTGTCGTCGTTCAAGTCCTCCGACATGGACTCGAACAAGCTTCGTTCGGAGGGCGCTCAGATGCTGTGTCGCTACCTCGCCTACGCAGAGTCGGGTGGCACCGACCTCGGGCCCGTGATCATGGACAAGCCCCTCCTGAATCCGTTCGAGCGCGACGTCGAGACGCAGCTGAGGGCAGCCGGAATCCCGCTCGTGGCGCAGTTCGGGTGCTCCGGCTACTGGATTGACTATGGAGCCCAGCACCCTGTGCGACCGGGCCAGATGGTGCTCGCCATCGAGTGCGATGGTGCCAGCTACCACTCGTCAGCGACGGCCCGGGACCGAGACCGGCTGCGACAGGAGCATCTGGAGCGCCTGGGTTGGATCTTCCACCGCATCTGGAGCCAGGACTGGTTCTACCACCGCGAGCGCGAGGTTCAACGTGCGCTCGATGCCTATTACGCGGCGGTCGCAGAGGTCGATCGGCGGGATGGGCGTGGCTTCATGGCTACCGCTGAGACGCCTGCCGAGGTTGCCGCACAGTCAGCCTCAACCCCCGACATGCCAGATACACCGGCGGCAGCCCGCCGCCGCAATACGGGCCCGGTCGCGGCGAATCGTCCTGGCGGGATCGACGCGTACACCCGTGCGGAGCTCGTCGCCACCTTGCGCTGGATCGAGTCCGACACGTTGCTACGGACGGAGGATGAGCTGCTTGACGAGACCATGAGCGTCCTCGGTTTTAGCCGCAAGGGATCAAAGATCGTTACTGCCATAACCGCCGCAATCCGGTATTCGAGAGCATCAGGGTGAGCTGGGCTCCCGGCGCCGTCCGGTAGCGGCGAGCACCGGTCGTTCACGCAGCGGAGTCCTGCCGTGGCGGGTTGCCGCGGTTCCGCTGATCACTCGCCTGCCGGAAGATGGCACGCACCCGCGCGAGAACATCCGGACACGTGAGCGATGGCGTCAGTCCGGCTCCCGCTCGCATCACGCGTGCATGCTCGACGGCAGGGTGCGGGCGGTCGCCAAGACCCTCGCCGTCTCCCGCCTTGGACGGCTTCGTCATCGCCCGAGACGTAGCTGCTCGATTGCGGTGTGTTTGGCGCCGCTGTGCTGAAGGGCGCGCCGGAGCGGGTCGAGCCCGTCGCCGTCCTCCGCTCGAACCACGTAGAGCTGGTTCCGACTCCGACCTCGGGTGACGCCGGTGTAGCCGGCTTCAGCGAAGAGGGTGTCGTCGCCAAGCAGTAGTGCGACGTCGCACGTCAGCCCCTGCGACTTGTGCACGGTGAAGGCGTAGGCGTGGGTCAGATGCCCGAGCGCGACGTAGCTGAGCGGCACACTTCGTTCCTCGCCGGCCCCGGTCTCGATCACAAGACCATCGTCGGTGGCCCTGCTTACCGTACCGATCGTGCCGTTCAGCAGCCCGAGGCGGCGATCGTTCTTCAGTGCCATGACCTTGTCCCCGATGGAGACCTCGAGGTCGCCGATCGTCATGACCGGGTCTCCCAGCGCATCTGCGCCGAGGAGCCGGGCACGGGCCCGACGGTTGAGATCTGCGACGTCGCTGCGGTGCAAGGCCAGCATCACCGCGTCCGAGCCGGCCCGGGTCTCAAGGTGCCAGTCACGGACGAGCTGATCGCGAAGCGCGTCGGCGTTCGAGTCAGTCGTGATGCGGCCGCTACGGCTGAGGCGCAGGAGCGCCCGCTCCACCTCTCCGGATCTCAGCTCGCGTGCGGCTTGTCGTTCGGTGCGGTGCCGCTGACGGCGGTTCTCGGTGAGCTCCGCGTGACCAATTCGACGGGCGAGGAGGGCGAAGAGGCCACCGGCGTCGATCTCCGGCAGCTGCTTCGGGTCGCCGACAATCACCAGCTTGCCGCCCGCCTGGGAGGTGTACCGGAGGAGTCGGACGAGGCGGCGGCTGCCGAGCATGCCAGCTTCATCACAGACCACGACGCTTCGGCTGGTGAGCCTCCGCCGCCCGCCGTCGAGGTCGTTGAGCAATTTGTCGGCGGTGTCCGAGAGGATCCCGGCGCTTGTCTCGAGTTGTCGGGCGGCGCGGGCTGACAGCGAGCACCCGAGGACCTCTTGGCCGTTCGCCTGCCAAGCGCTCCGTGCGGCGTCGAGAGCGAACGTCTTCCCGGCGCCCGCGTGCCCTACAACCAGACTGACTGTTCCCCCGTCGGTGATCCGTCGCACGGCCCCGCGTTGCTCATCGCTCAGGGTCGGTCGCGCATCGATGGCCGAATCCACCACCTCGGGTTTCGGGGTCGGGGCCTGCGTCGTAGCGGAGGCCAGGTCCACGACTTCGGCCTCAATGGCGAGCATTTCCGGCGTCGTCCAAGAATCGCCGGGCAGCGCGACCGCCTGCTTGCCGGCGAGGAACTCGTCAACACGGGAGGTGATCTCTTCGAGCAACAGGCCATTGCGACCGGACTCGGCGACGGCTTCGACAACCCGGCAGCGCAGGAAAGTTGCGTTCTTCTCCGTGAGGACGCGGGACAGCTCGGCGTCGAGGGCGACCATCACTGCCGCTGGGCCGGGTCGCCCCAGGGCTTGGGCGACATCGAGGCCGATCTCGCCCGCCCGTTCCGCCCAGGAGGACCGCAGGTCCGCCTCGCTCATCGGCTTCGGCTTGCCCGGGCGCGTGTCGAGCGTCGCGACCTGCGCTCCCCACCGCGAGCGGCATCCGTGATCGGCCATGGCCCGCTCGATAGCCACACGACGTTGGCTGAAGGTCCGTCGGGCCGGCTGGTCGATGCCGACGACCTCGGCGTAGCCCTTCGTAACCGGGCTGAATCGCACGCCGAGCCTCTCAGTAAGATGGCGCCGCAGGACCGCTTGGTAGACGCAACCGGCAGCGCGTGCGTGCATGAACAGGACTCGTCCGAACAGCGAGCTCCACTCGTTGTCGGAGCCACGAGTGAGGTTGGCGACCAGGACGTGGGTGTGCAGCTGCGGGTCGGCCTCCCGGCTTGTCCGATGCCGGAAGGCGGCGGCGATGAGGCCGTTGCCGGGAGACCGGAGGCGCCCGCCCCTCCCACGGCGAACCACGCAAGCGCTCCCGTCGAGGTATGCGATGGCGGCGTCCACCGCTTGGTCGTGCGCCTCCTGAACTGCAGCGGCGACCGCTTCGTCGCCGAGTCCCCACAGGAGAGAGACGGATTTCGGGGCGGAGAGCGTCAGGTCATACGCCGGTCGGGTGAGCCAAGTGCCGATCCGCTCCCCGGTCCCAGGGTGACGGCCGGCAAGCAGCGTCTCCAGGTCCTCGGCTCGTACCTCGCCCACGAGACCGACCTCGGCCGCCGCGGTGCCGATCCACCGGCCAGGTGACTCTCCCGGGCGTAGGTAGTAGTCCTCGGAGCCGCCGACGATGAACTCCAGGTAGTAGGCCGCCGCCCCGTCGGGGCCGAGGGGATCGACGCTCATCACGAGCGTCGAAACCGTTTGAGGCAGCGAGACTGCTCACCTCGCTGGGACCACGCACCTACCCTCACGAAGAACTAGGCCGGTGAGCGCTCCGAAACCTCGCGCCACGAATCGATGATCGGCCTTCATCACGGAGACCAACAGGTCGCCCGAGGCGCTCGCAACCGCGCTCAGGACCGCTCGGTACTCGCGGGGATGGCGGGATCACCGTCCGGTGAAACTGTGTGGAAAGCCTCTGCGGGTTCCGGTGGGCGGTCTACCTACGGGTGAGGGGTCGTCGGGATCTAGGAGCAGGCAGTCGCGTCGGAAGCTTGCGCTGTGTCCTAGGTCAGCGCACGACGGATGAAGCCGTCGAACATCGGGACGGTGAAGGCCAGGTCGCCGTGACGAGGAGCGTAGATGAGCCCTCGCTTGATCAGGCTGTCGCGAACCGGGCCCGTTTGGGTAGTCCTCTTCCCCATCTTCTGCGAGACGGCGCCTGACCTGTACGGGCCTGAGCCTCCAAGCGCCGCCATCGCCCTCAAGTAGTCGCGTTCCGCATCAGTGGTCCTGTCGATCCTCGCCCGGAAGAACCCTCGGTCGAGATCGTCAAGGGCCAAGACGACGGCGGCGGCAACATCAGCCAGCTCGATCGTGGCTCCGTCGGCGACGTTCCATGCTTGCTTGCCGAACTCCTGGAGGAAGTAGGGGTACCCCTGCGTGTCAGCGATCACGCGGTCGACAGCAGCGGGGCTCCAGGCTGCTCCTTCGTCCTCCACCGGTTTCACGAGCGCCGTTGTCGCATCCGCCGGGCTCAAGGAGCCGATATCGACAAAGTTGAACAGGCGTTCTGCGTATGACCGAGCCTCACCCGCCAAACCCGGGAGCGACGGCAGTCCTGCCCCGACAAGCAGCACAGGGAGGCCGAGCTGTGAGACACGGTGCAGGCCGACAATCAGGGCTGAGAGCTCGCCGCGGCCCAGATACTGGATCTCGTCGACTGTGAGCAGTACGCCGGTGAGTGCGTCGCGAGCGGTCTCCCCAAGCTCCACGAAGAGGCCGCTGAGGTCGCCGTCAAGCTCGCCGGTGTCGGCAGTACCGGGCCGCGGCTCGAAATCTATGACGAGCGTTCCTGCGTCGCCTGCCGGGACATGGACCTTGACGAAGCTCCGAAGCGCACCGAGTGCTCTGCGGGCTCGATCCTTGGCTCGCTCCTTCATGCTCAGCTCGAGGAGGACTCGCCGAGCTAGGCCAGCCATCGCTGTCGCAACTCGAACGTCCTCAGTCGCCTCAAAGTGACCGACGATCCATCCTTCTCGTTCTGCGATCCGTCCGAACTCGTTGAGCAGCACCGTCTTGCCAACGCCTCGAAGGCCCTTGAGCAGCATGCTTCGCTCGAACCGGCCAAGCGAGAGTCGTCTCACTGCCACAGAGATGGCCTCGAGCTCCTGATCGCGGCCCACGAGCAAGGGTGGAGGGCTGCCGGCACCGGGCGTGAACGGATTTCGCACCCTGTCCATCGTGTCGAAGTATAGAGATCTGTGGCGTTTATAGCCATCATCGTTATTATTCGCGCAGATTGCTATTGGTGGACTCTGTGCCCCAACCCCCGCCCCCTGGTGTGAGCAAGCGGAGCACGTCGCCGGCCCGCATCCGAATCGTGCATTTGTCGATCAGACGCTCTGCCCGAGTCTCATCGCCCTGCCGTAGTAGCCAGTTCTCGCCTCGCTCGCCCGGCTCGCCGCCAGCCATACCCCACGGGCGAGACACCCGGCGCTCGGTGATGATCGACACGGTCACGTCCTCGAGCATCATCAGGTCGCGCTCGATCCCCTCGCCGCCCCGTGAGAAGCCAGCACCGCCGCTCCCGCGGCGGAGCCGATACCGCACCACGCGCATCGGATAGGCACGCTCAAGCGCCTCGATGGGCGTATTTCTCGTATTTGTCATGCCGGTATGAACACCCGACATCCCCGGGTTCGGTTGGTAGTCAACTTGATCTGTGTTCGTCATCCCGGTGTGGACGCCGCTCATCCCCGCCCGGCCGGGACGTCCGCCCTGCCCGCCGCCGACGGTCTCGTAGTAGACCCACCCCGTCCCGCCCACGAGGGTGTTGTTCATCGTCCCCTGGCTGGCCCCGCCCAGCCGGCCGGGCATCGCCATCGCCAATGCGCCGAGGCACACGTCCGCCACCCGCTGGCTCACCTCCACGTTGCCTGCCCCGACCGCGGCCGGGGGACGGGCTGCAACCAGCGTGCCCGGGGGTGCGACCACGGTGACCGGGCGCAGGGCCCCTCCGTTGGCGGGGATGGTGGGGTCGGTGGCCGACCGCAGGGCGAAGGCCACCGCGCTGACGGTGACGGCCTCCACCGCGTTCACGTTGCCCGGGCGCTGGCGGTCGGTGCCGGTGAAGTCGAACACGGCCGACTCCCCGTCGACGGTGAGGGTGACCTCGATGTGGGCCGGGCGTTGCTGGTCGGGCCGGGGGCCGCACGAGTCGATCACGTCGGCGAACGTCCACCGCCCGTCGGGCACCTCGGCCAGCGCCGCCCGCATGCGCCGCTCGCCGTAGGCGGTGATCTCGTCAAACGGGGCGCCGGTGGCGGCCAGGGCGGCCAGCCGCTCGACCCCGACCACGTTGGCCCCCCGCTGGGCGTCGAGGTCGCCCCGGCGTTCGTCGGGCGTGCGGGAGTTGGCGCCCAGGATGTGCTCCACGCCGGGGGTGAGGAGCACGGGCGGGATGCGGAGGCCCTCCTGGTAGATCTCGGTGGCGTCGGCGGGGATCGACCCGGGCGCCATCCCGCCCACGTCGGCGTGGTGGGCCCGATTGGCGGCCCACCCCACCAGCCGGCCGTCGAGGAAGCAGGGCGCCACCAGGGTGAGGTCGTTGAGGTGGGTGCCGCCGGCGAACGGGTCGTTGAGGACGACTTGGTCGCCGGGCCGCAGCCGGCCGTCGAACGCCTCGATGGCGGCCGCCACCGACGCCGGCATCGACCCGAGGTGGACGGGGATGTGCTCGGCCTGCACCAGCAGCTCGCCGTCGGCGGTGAACAGGGCGGCCGAGCAGTCGGCCCGCTCCTTGATGTTGGGGCTGAAGGCGGCCCGGCGCAGCACCGCCCCCATCTCCTCGGCGACCCCCGTGAGCCGGGAGATGAGGATCTGCAGCTCGGCCGGGCCGAGGGCGCTCACCAGACGTGCCGCGTGACCGTGATGTCGCTCTCCCGCAGGCGCTTCTCCAACTCGTACGACCCGGTGCCGGTGTAGTCCCGCTCGAGCAGGTCGAGGAGGTCGTCGCCGGGCTGGCCGCCGAGCAAGGCGACGACTCGGGGGACGTCGGCCGCCGCGATCGTCTCGAACCACTCGTACTCGCCGTCGTCGCTGACGATGCCCGTGCCGTGGCCGAGGTCCTGGCCGTCGATGTGGAGGACGCCGGCCGTGGTCGAGATAGGCCTCCAGGTGGCGGTAGTCGGAGCCGCTGCGCTCGGCCCGGAGGGTGACCTTACGGGGCGGCGGGCCGGTGGCGGCCGGCCCCCGCGCCGGCGGAGGGGTCGCCGGCGCCGGGGGAGCCGAAGCCGGACGGACCCGGATCCACCAATCGAGGAGGCGGCGCAGAGGTCCCATCAACCGTCCCCAGATCTAGCAGCTCGTCCGGTATGGCCGGTGCGAAGCACCCAGCTGCCGTCGGCGGCGACCCGGCCCGACCAGCCCTCGGGGATCCACACCGTGCAGTCGGGCTCCACGACCACCGCTGGCCCGTTGGTGGGGCGGCGCTCGGTGGTGGCGGCGGGGAGGTCGGTCAGGTCGAGGGGCGGCGGCCGGCGGGCGCGGGCGCGGATGGCGACCACCTCGATGGGTGCGCCGGGGCGGGCGTAGCCGTTGCGGCGGCGGTGCTCGGCGGGGAAGTCGTCGGGCGAGGGGACGGTGAGCTCGTGGCTCTGGCCCGCGTAGCGGCAGTCGAACGACGTGGTGACCTCGGCGTCGTTACCTCCTACCGCGGCGCGCGCTTCGCCGACGAGGGCGGCGGCGGCCTCCGCCAGGCCGTCGTGGTCGGCGGGCGTCGGCCACGAGCGGACGAGGTCGCGTTGGCGGGGCGAGCACAGCAGCCCCACCGCCGAGAGCACGCCCGCCCGGGGCGGGACGACCACCGCGGCCATGCCCAGGGCCGCGGCGACGGCGCAGGCGTGGAGGGGGCCGGCCCCGCCGAAGGCGACCAGGGCCAGGGCCGACGGGTCGACGCCCCGCTCGACGGTGACGGCCCGCACCGCCCGCTCCATGGCCGCGTCGACGACCGCCAC
The DNA here is from genome assembly GCA_963829165.1 of uncultured Acidimicrobiia bacterium. GTDB lineage: Bacteria > Actinomycetota > Acidimicrobiia > Acidimicrobiales > AC-14 > JAXDMK01. The sequence continues at coordinate 396,334 of CAWHIC010000010.1, forward strand.
CACCCCCTCGGCGGTGACGCCCGCGGTGGCGAGCGCAGTCCGGGCGGCGTCGACGTCGAGCCTCCCCAGGTCGCCGAAGGCGGCGTCGACCGGGATGCGGCCGAGGACGAGGTCGGCGTCGGTGACGGTCGGCCGCCGTCCGCCCCGGCCGTAGCAGGCCGGTCCCGGGGCGGCGCCCGCGCTCTCCGGTCCCACCACGAGGGCGCCCCCGGGGTCGACCGAGGCGATCGAACCCCCTCCGGCGCCGATGGTGTGGATGTCGAGGGCGGGCACCCGCACCGGGAAGCCGGCCGCCACCCGGCCCGGCGCCGGCTCGGGCATGCCCCCCTGGACGAGGCACACGTCGGTGCTCGTCCCGCCCATGTCGAACGTGACGGCGTCGGCGAAGCCGGCGGCCGCGGCCGCCGCCGCGCCGGCCACCACGCCCCCCGCCGGTCCCGACAGGAGGAGGGTGACGGGGAGCTCGGCCGCCTCGGCCGCGGGCACCAGTCCACCGGCCGAGGTCATGACCAGGACCTCGTCGGCCAGCCGGTCGAGCTGGCGGAGGTAGTCACGGCACCGGGGCCGCAGGTAGGCGTTGAGGACGGTGGTGACGGTGCGCTCGTACTCCCGGAACTCGGGCGAGACGGCGGACGAGCAGGTGACGTCGAGGCCCCGGTCCCGGAGCCGTTCGGCCACCGCCTGTTCGTGGGCCGGGTTGAGGTCGGCGTGGAGGAGGCAGACGGCGACCGCCTCGACGCCGTCGGGGACCGCGAGGTCGGCGTCGCCCATGGGCTCGATCTCGGTGCCGGTGGCGTCGAGGCGGCCGTCGACCTCCAGCCGCAGGGCACGGGGGACGAGGGGCTCGGGCCGGTCGGCCCACTGGTCGTACAGCGACGGTCGGTCCTGGCGGGCGATCTCGATCACGTCGGCGAAGCCCCGGTTGGTGACGAGGGCGACCACCGCCCCCCGCCGCTCGAGGAGGGCGTTGGTGGCGACCGTCGTGCCGTGGGCGAGCAGTTCGGGACGGCGTTCGTCGGCGTGGCCCTCGAGCCCGGCCGCCACCGCCCGGGCGGGGTCGTCGGGCGTGCTCGACACCTTCACGACGGTGCCGTCGTCGGTGACCACGTCGGTGAACGTCCCCCCGGTGTCGACGCCGCAACGCACCCGATGAGTCTCGCCCACCACACTGGTGGGCCGTGGACCCTGTCGACCCGCTCGTCGTGAAGGGGGTGGAGGACTGGTTCCTGTCCCGGGGGATCCCTCACTTCATCGACGGGTACAGCGTCACCCGGGACGTGTTCACCCGGACGCTGCCCCCGCTCACCCTGATCCTGCTGTTCGAGCTGGCCCTGGCCTTGAACTCGCACTGGGCGTGGTGGGTGAACGTCCTGGTGGCGGGGGGCAGCTTCGGCGCCCTGCTCGGGGTGTGGGCGGTCACGAACGCGGTGCGCCACCGGCCGCTGTTCGCCCGTCCCGACCGGGTGGGACCCACCGAGCTGGCCGTGTTCGTGCTGGTGCCGGCCGTCCTGCCCCTGCTCGCCGGCGGGCAGCGGCTGACCGCGCTCAACACGCTGGTCGGCAACCTCGTCCTGCTGGGGCTGATCTACGCCACCACCAGCTACGGGCTGCTGCCGATGACCCGGTGGGCGGTGCGCCGGCTCGTGCGCCAGGTGGGCGACGTCTTCAACCTCTTCGTGCGGGCCATGCCGCTGCTGCTCCTGTTCGTGACGTTCCTCTTCCTCACCGCCGAGGTGTGGCAGGCGGCGGCCACGCTCGACGGGCCGTTCCTGGCCGTCACCATGGGGATGTTCGCCCTGGTGGGGATCGTGTTCGTGGTCGCCCGCATCCCCCGGGAGGTGAAGGGGATCTCGTCCAACCTGGCCGACGTGCCCGCGGTGGCCGCGCTCACGCCGGCCGCGGCGCTGGTCCGCGGCCCGGTGCCGTCGCCGCCGCTGTCCCGGCGGCAATGGGTGAACCTGGGACTGGTCGTGCTCTTCAGTCAGGGAGTGCAGATCCTGCTGGTGAGCCTCATGATCGGCGTGTTCTTCGTGGTGTTTGGGCTGCTGACGGTGACGCCGGCGACGGCCGCCTTGTGGTCGGGCGTGTCGGTGAACGTGCTCGCCGACTGGGTGTGGTGGGGCCGGCCGGTGGCCCTCACGACGGAATTGCTGCAGGTGGCAGGCTTTCTCACCGCCTTCTCCGGCTTCTACTTCACGGTCTACGTGCTGACCGACGTCACCTACCGGCGGGAGTTCCTCGACGACGTGCTGGGCGAGGTGCGGGAGGCGCTGGCGGTGCGGGCGGTGTACCTGGACGCGCTGCGGCGGCCGCCGGCTGGTGGCTGATCCGGGGCCGGGGCCGGGGGCGGGCCCGGGGGGCGTGTCGCCGCCGCCGGCACGGGTGGGGCGGTCGGTGTGGGCGTTGCCGGAAGCGATCACGGCCGACGAGGGGTCGGGACTGGTGGCCTTCGGCGCCGACCTGGCGGTGGAGACCCTGGTCGACGCCTACCGGCGGGGCATCTTCCCCTGGCCCCACGACGCGATGCCGCTGCCCTGGTTCTCGCCCGATCCCCGGGGCGTGCTCGTGCTCGACGTGGCGTCGGCGGGCGGGGCGTCGGTGTCGAAGTCGTTGCGGCAACGGTTGCGGCGGTGCGGGTGGACGTCGACCGTCGACGTCGCCTTCGACGAGGTGGCCGCCGCCTGCGCCGACCGGCCGACGGGGGAGGGGACGTGGGTCACCGACGAGATGCGGGCCGCCTACGGGCGCCTCCACCGGCTGGGGTGGGCCCACAGCCTGGAGGTGTGGGACGGGGACGGGCGGCTGGTGGGCGGTCTCTACGGGGTGCGGGTGGGCGGGTGTTTCACGGGCGAGTCGATGTTCCACCGGGAGCCGGACGCGTCGAAGGTGGCGTTCGTCGACCTGGTGCGGCGGTGGGGCGACGCGGGCGGGACGATGGTGGATGTGCAGATCCCGACCGACCATCTGGCGTCGATGGGGGTGGTGGCGGTACCGCGGACCGAGTTCCTCGCCCGGCTGGAGCGGGTGCGGGACACGCCGGTGGGGATGGTGCGGGATCGCCTGCCGGTGAGCCGCCTGGCGGTCAGCGCGGAGGCGTGACCACCCACACGTCGTCCTCGCCGATGGCGTCCTGGAGGGAGCGGACGGTGCGGCCGACGCTGGTGTCGTGGCCGTCCCACACCACGATCGCCTCGTGGGCGTGGCGGGCGAGCCAGGCGTCGCGCCGGCGGAGGGCGGCGCCGGCCAACTGCTTGGTGGAGGGCGGCTTGGCCTCGAGGAGGACGAAGGACGCGGCCTGGTCGAGGAGTTGGCGGAAGTGGCGGCGGCTCTCGGCCGGCCACACCCCGTCGGGGTCGGGATAGGGGAGGACGGCGACGAAGGGGACGTTCGCCTCGATCGCGGCCTCGGCCGCCAGCTGCTCGGCCCCCAGTCCGAGGCCGGTGAGGACGCCGAGGTCGGGGTGGAGCTGGTGCTTGGCCACGAGGATCTCGGTGAGCTTGTCGCGGACGCCCTTGGCCACGGGGTTGCCGACCTCGTAGCCGCCGAGCTCGGGCGGGCGGTGGCCGGTGACCGCAACCAGGTGGCCGGCCGGCAGCCGCGGGTCGAGGGTGGCGGGCGCCCCCCTGCTCGTCGCGGTCGGGTCGTCGGGGGCGCCGAGGTCGGTGGGGGTGCCGTCGCCCGTGCGGCCTTGCTGGGTGCGGGCCGCCTCCACCGCCAGCCGGTCGACGAGGTCGTTGCCGGCGTCGCCGCTGTGGCCCTTCACCCACCGGAACGCGATCCGGGTCGGGTCGCGGCGGACCTCCTGGATGAGGGGCTCCCACAGGTCGCGGTTGGCCACCGGCTTCTTGGCCGACGTCAGCCAGCCCCGGGCGATCCACGACTCCCACCACCGGTCGCGGAAGCAGTTCACGACGTAGGTCGAGTCGCTCACGACCTCCACCTGGCCCTCGAGCGAGCGCACCGCGTCGAGGACGGCGTGGATCTCCATCCGCTGGTTGGTCGTGTGCGCCTCCGCCCCGCTGGCGAACCGCCCGCCCGGCACCGCCCACGCCCATCCCCCCGGCCCCGGATTCCCCAGACACGCCCCGTCGGTGAACACCACCGTGATTGATTCGCGCAATTACACCTCAGAGGGGGCAAGTGCGCGGAGTGCTCGCACCTGGTTGGCAAGGTTCCGGGCCGTGGTCGACGACGTCACCGGGAGAATCCGCCAGCCTAAGGCGGTCAGCGCCGCGTAACGGGCGGCGTCGTGGTCGATCGCACTCCGTGAGCGGTGGTAGTCGAAGCCGTTGAACTCGATCGCGATCTTGTCGTCCGGATACGAACAGTCGAGGAGGTACACCGTCGACCCGACGACGACCTGGAACTGGAGGACGGGCTCGCCCAGGCCGGCGTCGACGAGGATCTGCCGCACGTCGAGCTCCTTCGGACTGTCGCCGGGTTGGAAACCGGGCAGCCGGTCCTCGAGGACCGCCCGGAGGACAGTGAGACGGCGCCTCCCCCGGCTGGCGAGCACGCCGTAGACCTCCCGCAGGTCGGTGAGGAGGAGGAGGTGCCGACGCAGGCTGTCGTCGACGAGACGGCCGAGGAGCTGGACGCCGACGACGCCGGACAGGTCACCCAAGGTACGGGCCGGTGACGTTACCGGCACCCCCTCGTGGACAGCTCGATGGTGGTCGAGGAGGTATCTGCTTTGGTGCGAGGTGACGCCGGGAAGCCTGGTCCACATGGGCCACGGGACGGTGAGCTCGGGCTGGTAGGCGATCACCCCCGGCATTCCCCAGACCTCGGCCGCCGAGGAATGCGAAGCGAGGGCGTCGGAACCGGCGGCGAGCAGCGCCGCACGAAGGGGCTGCCACCGTGTGGCGGGGACGCCGGCGAACCGGTAGATCCCCCAGCGAACGACGGTGAGGCGCCCCGTCGCCAGCCAGTGCTCGAGTTGCTTGCGGGTGAGATGGAGACGCGCCTGCGGACGCGTGACGAGGCCCTCCTGCAGTTCGGCGAGGGCGGCCAGCTCGGTGTCTGACATGGAGGACATTGAATCGGGTGGGTGCGACATCGAGCGGTCCCGCCGAACACTTCGCGCGCTCGCCCCCTCATACGTGTAATTGCGCGGATCAATCGATTTCGGGGGTGCGAGGTCGGCGAACAGTCCGCGCACTCACCCCCTCATGCGTGTAATTGCGCGGATCAATCGCAAACCGGCGAAACTAGGTCCCGATGATCTTCGACGGATTCTCCGCCCAAGGCCCCGACATCGATCCCCAGGAGACGTCCGAGTGGGTGGACTCGCTCGACGCGGTGGTCGACGTCCGGGGCAAGACCCGGGCCCGGTTCCTCGTGATGAAGCTGCTCGAGCGGGCCCGCGAGCTCCAGGTGGGGTTCCCGGCCACCGTGTCGAGCGACTACATCAACTCCATCCCCCCCGAGCGTGAGCCGTGGTTCCCGGGCGACGAGACGATGGAGCGTCGCATCCGGGCCTTCGTGCGGTGGAACGCGGCCGTGATGGTCACCCGGGCCAACGCCAAGGCGCCGGGCATCGGCGGACACCTCGCCACCTACGCCAGCTCGGCCGCCCTCTACGAGGTCGGTTTCAACCACTTCTTCCGGGGCAAGGACGACGGCCAGCCCGGCGACCAGGTCTTCTTCCAGGGCCACGCCGCTCCCGGCATCTACGCCCGGGCGTTCCTCGAGGGCCGACTCAGCGAGACCCAGCTCGACAACTTCCGCCAGGAGATCGGCGGCAACGGGCTCTCCAGCTACCCCCACCCCCGGCTCATGCCCGACTTCTGGGAGTTCCCCACCGTCTCCATGGGCATCGGTCCCATCAACGCCATCTACCAGGCCCGCTTCAACCGCTACCTGGCCAACCGTCGCATCGCCGACACCAGCCGCTCCCGAGTCTGGGCCTTCCTCGGCGACGGCGAGTGCGACGAGCCCGAGTCGCTCGGGGCGCTCTCCCTCGCCGCCAGGGAGTCGCTCGACAACCTCACCTTCGTCGTCAACTGCAACCTCCAGCGCCTCGACGGCCCCGTCCGGGGCAACGGGAAGATCATCCAGGAGCTCGAGGCCGTCTTCCGGGGCGCGGGGTGGAACGTCATCAAGGTCATCTGGGGCTCCAAGTGGGACGAGCTCCTCGCCCGCGACGTCGACGGCGTGCTCGTCAACAAGATGAACACCACCCTCGACGGCGAGTTCCAGAAGTACTCGGTGGAGTCGGGCGCCTACATCCGCCAGCACTTCTTCGGTCCCGACACCCGCCTCCGGGCCCTCGTCGAGCACCTCACCGACGACGACTTGCGCACCCTTCCCCGGGGCGGGCACGACTACCACAAGCTCTACGCCGCCTACCGGGCCGCGGTCGAGCACGAGGGAGCGCCCACCGCCATCCTGGCCAAGACCATCAAGGGGTGGACCCTCGGCCCCGAGGTCGAGGCCCGCAACGCCACCCACCAGATCAAGAAGATGTCGAAGAAGAACCTGCGCGAGTTCCGCGACCGGCTCCGCATCGACGACCTCCTCCCCGACGCGGCCCTGGCCGACGCCGATCAGCCGCCCTACTGCCGTCCCGCCGAGGGATCTCCCGAGTTCGAGTACATGATGGAGCGGCGCCGGGCGCTCGACGGCTCCATCCCCAAGCGGATCGTCCGGGCCCGCCAGCTGCCGATGCCCGCGGCCAAGGTCTTCGACGCGACCAAGGCCGGCTCCGGCACCCGCCAGGTGTCGACCACCATGGCCTTCGCCGGCCTGCTCCGCGACCTTCTCCGGGACAAGGCCCTCGGCCCGCGGGTGGTGCCGATCATCCCCGACGAGGCCCGCACCTTCGGCATGGACTCGCTCTTCCCCGAGGTCGGCATCTACGCCGCCCACGGCCAGCTCTACGAGCCGGTCGACGCCCACCTCCTCCTCTCCTACAAGGAGAAGAAGGACGGGCAGATCCTGGAGGAAGGGATCACCGAGGCCGGGTCGATGGCCAGCTTCACCGCCGCCGGCACCGCCTACGCCACCCACGGCACGCCCATGCTGCCCTTCTTCATCTTCTACTCGATGTTCGGGTTCCAGCGGGTGGGCGACCTCATCTGGGCCTTCGGCGACGCCCGGGGACGGGGCTTCCTCTGCGGCGCCACCGCCGGCCGCACCACCCTCCACGGCGAGGGGCTGCAGCACGCCGACGGCCACAGCCTGGTCCTGGGCTCGACCGTCCCCAACCTGGCCGCCTACGACCCCGCCTTCGCCTACGAGCTGGGCGTGATCGTGGAGGACGGCATCCGCCGCATGTACGGCCCCGAGGCGGAGGACGTCTTCTACTACCTCACCCTCTACAACGAGAACTACGCCATGCCCCCGATGCCGGAAGGGCCAAATCCGGGCGACATCGAGGACGGGATCCGTCGGGGCCTGTACCGGTTCGCGGCCGCGCCCGAGGGGCCGAGTCGCCGGGCGACGGTGCTCTTCAGCGGCACGGCCCAGGGTGCGGCCCGGGAGGCCCAGACGATGCTGGCCGCCGACCACGACGTCGCCATCGAGCTGTGGAGCGCCACCTCCTACAAGGCCCTGCGGGAGGACGCCCTGTCGGCCGAGCGGTGGAACCGGCTCCACCCCACCGACACCCCCCGCACCCCGTACGTCACCGAGGCCCTGACGGGCGCCGAGGGTCCGGTGGTGGCGGTCACCGACTTCATGAAGATGGTGCCCGACCAGGTCGCGAGGTGGGTCCCGGCGCCCTTCGTCCCCCTGGGAACCGACGGCTACGGACGGTCGGACACGGCGGCCAACCTCCGCCGCCACTTCGAGACCGACGCCGCCCATGTGGTGGTGGCCGTCCTCGAGTCGCTGGCCCGGGCCGACGAGGCCAAGCCGGAGGAGGTGGCCGACGCCATCGCCCGCTACGGCCTCGACCCCGACCTCCCCGACCCCCGCGTGCGCTGACCGCCTGCGCCCGCCGCGCTTCGGCCGGCGGTCGGTGGGCCGCCGCGACCAGGCATCTGCGTTCGGCGAGTGGTTCCCGGCGACCTGGGGATGGGAGGCTGACCGGGTGACGAAGAACTTCCGCACCATCGCCTACGTCGAAGCCGTCAGCTTCCTCCTCCTGCTCACCGCCAGCTTCGTGAAACGGGTGATCGAGGGTCCCGACCTGGTCCCCGTGCTGGGGATGGTCCACGGGATCATCTTCCTGATCTACGTGATCCTCGTGCTCAAGGTCCGGCCCGAGCAGGGCTGGGGCGTCGGACGCACCATCTGGGTGATCGTGGCCGCCGCCATCCCCTTCGGAGGCTTCTTCGTCGGCCGCGACCTCAAGACGCCGGTCGGCGAAGGGGTCGGCTGACGTCCATGGCGCCGAACGTGCTCCACCTCACGGGCGACGTCGAGGCGGACGCGCTCCTCAGCTCCGACCCGTTGGCCCTCGTGATCGGCATGCTGCTCGACCAGCAGGTGCCGATGGAGAAGGCCTTCCGCAGCCCACGCGACCTCAAGGAGCGCCTCGGGGGACGGCTCGACCCGGGCGAGATCGCCGACCACGAGCCGGAGGCGTTCGCCGCCATCTTCGCCCGTCCGCCGGCCCTGCACCGCTTCCCCGGCTCGATGGCCGCCCGCACCCAGGCCCTGGCCCGGGCCATCGTCGACGAGTACGGGGGATCGGCGGCGGCCGTCTGGGATTCCGCCGCCACCGGCCAGGAGGTCTATCAGCGGCTGAAGGCCCTGCCCGGCTTCGGCGACCAGAAGGCCCGCATCTTCCTGGCCCTGCTGGCCAAGCGTCTGGGCGTGCAGCCTCCGGGCTGGGAGGAGGCCGCCGGTCCCTACGCGGCCGACGGCTTCTACTCGGTGGCCGACATCGACAGCCCCGAGTCGCTGGCCAAGGTGCGGGAGTACAAGAAGGCCAAGAAGGCGGCGGCCAAGGCGGCCGAATGAACGTGGTGGCCAACGGCGACCCGGTCGAGCTGGCCGACGGGTCCACCGTCGACGACCTGCTGGCGCTCCTCGGTCTGGGCGGACGGTGGGTGTTGGTCGAGCGCAACGGCGAGCCGGTCGAGCGCCGCCACCTGTCGACCACCCTCCTGGCCGACGGCGACCGCCTCGAGCTCGTCCGCGCCGTCGCCGGCGGATGACGCCCACGTTGACGTCATCCGACCGTCTCGCCGGCGGTCAGTATCGCAAGCCATCCCTCGACGTCGCCGCCGGATGACGGCCACCGAGGACCGGCCTGACCGGCTGGCCCGCCGCCGCCGCACGCCGCTGTTCGCCGGATGACGCCCTCCGACCGAGTTGACCGGCTGGCGGGGCGGCGGCTCTACCTGTGCACGGCCGACCGTCCCGATCTGGATACGTTTCTCAACGCCTGCATCGCCGGCGGGGTCGACCTCGTCCAGCTCCGGGACAAGCACCTCGACGCCCGTCCCCTCATCGAGCGGGCCCGGGTGGCGGCGGCCGTGTGCCGCGACCACGGCGTGCCCTTCATCCTCAACGACCGTCCCGACCTGGCCCTCGAGGTGGGTGCCGACGGCGTCCACGTCGGCCAGGACGACGCCCCGCCAGCGCTCGCCCGCCGCCTCCTCGGCCCCGAGGCCATCGTCGGCTTCTCCACCCACGCCCCCGCCGAGCTCGACGCGTCCGCCGGCGAGCCGGTCGACTACGTGTCGACGGGGCCGGTGAACGCCACCCCGACCAAGCCCGGCCGCCCCGGCACCGGCCTCGGGTACCTGCGCTACGCGGCCGCCACCGTCGGCGCCACCCGCCCGTGGTTCGTCACCGGCGGGGTCACGCCGACCACCGTGGGTGACATGGTGGCCGCCGGCGCCCGCCACTTCGTCGTCGTCCGGTGGCTGACCGAATCGGACGACCCCAAGGCCGCGGCCACGGCCCTCGGCCAGGCCATCGATCGGGCCGTCGACCGTTGAGGCTCAGGCGACCGGCTGACGCTCCATCCAGCCGATGAGGATGGCCACCGCACGGGGGTCGTGACGCAGGCGGTGGCCGGATTCGGGGACGATGCGCAGCTCGGCCTTGCCGTCGGTGGCGTCGGCCAGCCAGCGGGCGTCCTGCAGGTGGACCACCTCGTCGTCGCCGCCGTGGACCAGCAGCACCGGCCGGGGCGGGACCTTGCCGATCACCACGATGGGGCGGATCTCCATGAGCTCGCGGGCCCACAGGTCCATGTCGGGCGGGAAATCCGGGTCGCGCACCACCCCGATGCGCCGGGTGTGCTCCAGGAACCCCTGGGGATCGCTGCCCCAGTCCCGGAAGTCGGCGTGGGGGGCGAGGGCGGCGACGCCCCGGACCCGGTCGTCCTCGGCCGCGGCGCAGATGGCCAGGGCCCCGCCCGTGCCCGTGCCCGCCATCCACACGCCCGTGACCAGGTCGGTGGCGAGCAGGAAGTCGATCGCCGCCCGCAGGTCGGTGAGCCAGCCGGAGAGGGAGAAGTCGCCCTCCGAGGCCCCCGTCCCCCGGAAGTTGAAGGTGAGGACGGTCCAGCCGGTGTCGGTGGCCAGCCGTTCCGCGAACTCGGGGAACGTCTGGCCCGACGTGGCCGAGCCGCCGGGGCCGGCCGGGAAGCCGTGGCACAGCACCAGCCCCCGGGATCCAGTGGACCCGGAATCCTCTGGGGGACGGTAGAGGTGGCCGACGAGACGGAGCCCGCCGGAGTCGATCTCGATGCGCATGTCCGCCCCCGTTCGTACCCGCTCGCGCCGAGGGGGCGCGGTGCGCGCCCCCTCGGCTGGAGTTCGTGCTGGAAAGGAAAACCCGAGATCTGCGGACTACTCCGGGCGGGACCATTGTCCGGACGCGATCACGAGCGGTGACTGGCGGTATTCGCCAGCGTGGTCCAGCTGACCGCTAGCGGACAGCCACCTCCGAGGTCCCAAAACTACTTTCGTACAGTTGGACCACCTCCTTTCTTCGGTGCATGTATGAAAGCACAACCGGGACCGAAAGTGGTGGCGTTTTACTCGTCGGGTTCGGCCACCTGGCCGACGGCGCCGATCTCCTCCAGGTAGCGCATCTGGGCGTCGAGCACCGCGTGCACCTGAGCGGGCGTGTAGGGGTTGCCGCTGGCCTCCGAACGGAGGAGGACGAAATCGACCGTCTCCGCCCCGCTCACGACCACCGGACCCTCCACGTGGGGCCGGTCGCCGTTGGACGCGACCCCCCGCAGGCGGAAGTACTCGAGGTGCCAGTCGAGGATCTTGCGCACGTCGTCGGGGCTGAGGATCGACGCCACCTCCAGCCCGACGTGATCGCACACGTAGGCCACCGCCTCCTCGAAGTCGAACGACCGCTGCGGGGGACGACCGGCCAGACGGCGGACCTCCCGCCCGATGACCACGGCCGCGATGGCGAACACCCCCGCCACCGCGAGGGCCACGATGAAGACGGCCACGACGGCAGGCTAGCGGCCGAGGACTTGACGGAAAGTTGGGTTGGCATTGTGTGGCTGTTGCTCGGCCGGGCGCACCCTGCAGCGATGAGACGATCCGTCCTACTGACTCTTGCCGCGCTCGGTGCCCTGCTCAGCCTGCTCAGCGCGGGCCTGTTCGCGGCCCTGTCCGACACCGCCCATACCGGCTCCAACCGGGTGGCGACCCAAGGCCTGCCCAGCTCCGCCGACCTCCAGATCGCCACGGCCACGCTCGGCGCCGGCTTCTCGTGCGGGACCTTCACCGACGACCTGGCCACGGCGCTCATCACCCTCGATGACCAGACGCCAGGCTTCGATTCCGGCCAGGGCTACGCCTACTGCCTGCGCAACGTGGGGTCGCAGCCGGTGAAGCTGAGCGCCTCGTCGGTGGACTTCGCCGACGTCGAGGTCGCCTGTACCGGCGACGAGGAAGCCTACGACCAGACCTGCGTGGCCGCCGCCGGGGGCGAGCTGGGCGACATCGTGAGCGTGTCGTTCTTCGGGATGGACTGCGTCACGGGCTTCCAGCTCGAGGCGCCGGCCGACTTCGTGCTTCTCCGCGACACCGTCGCCACCCCTGTCAGCTTCGGCACCATCGGCTCGAACCAGACCGGGTGCTTCCTGTCGAGCCTGTTCATGTCGGGGGCATCGGCCATCCAGCGCCAGGCGGCCCAGTCCGACCAGCTCACGTGGCGCTTCGCCTTCTCCGGCGTGGTGTGACCCGGCCGCGGCCGGCCGTGCTGCTACCGGTGGCCGCGGTGGGCCTGGCCATCGCGCTCCCCCTCGTGGTCGTCATGGGCACCGTCCTGCTGCTCGGCTGGCAGCTGCAGGTCATCGAGAGCGGGAGCATGGCCCCCGCCTTCCCGAAAGGCGCGCTGGCGGTGGTGGAGCCCGTCGACCCGGCCGATGTGCGGGCGGGCATGACGCTCGTCTTCCAGGACCCGTCGGAGCCGGGCCGGCTGGTGGCGCACCGGGCCGTGCACCGGATGCCGGGCGAGGCGCCGGTGTGGCAGACCAAGGGCGACGCCAACACCGCCGCCGACCCGTTCCCGGTGGCGGCCCACGCCATTCGGGGGCGCATCCGCTGGGTGGTCCCCGCCCTCGGCGGGGTGGCCATGGCGTTGCGAGGCTCATTGTCGCCGTTCGTTCTGGTGGGGGTGCCCTTGGGTCTGTTGGCGATGACCGAGGTCAGAGCCCGACGAGGCTCGCGTCGGCCGGGGGGCGCCCGGGCGACTTCACCGGGCGGGCGTCAGCCGGCAGGGGAGGTCGCCGCGGGGCCGTAGGGCGACGGCGACCTCGAGGGGCGGATCGTCCCCCTCCGTCTCGAGACGGAAGGCGCGGACGAGGGTGGCCACCGCCACCACCAGCTCGGCGGTGGCCATGTGCTGCCCGATGCAGCCCCGCGGTCCGCCCCCGAACGGCACGTGGTGGTACCGGCCGACGTCGCCGGTGGCGAACCGGTCGGGGTCGAAGCGGTCGGGGTCGAAGCGGTCGGGGTCGGGCCAGACGTCGGGATTGTGGTGGACCCCCCAGATGCTGATCGCCACCAAGTGGCCGGCCGGTACCTGGCGGCCGGCGAGCGTCGTGGCCTGGTGGGCGTGGCGGACCAGGGTGTGGCCGGGTGGGTAGAGCCGCATGGTCTCGTCGATCACCTGGGCGGTGTACGTCAGCCGGGGCAGGTCGTCAGCCCCGACCGGGCGGTTGCCGACGACGGCCGCCACCTCGTCCCGCACCCGCTGCTGGACATCGGGGTGGCGCCCGAGGACGTGGAGGGTGAGCGCCAGGGTGGTGGCGGTCGTCTCGTGCCCGCCGACGAGGAGGATGAGGGCCTGCTCGCGGACGGCGTCGTCGCCCAGGGCGGAGCCGTCCTCCGGGTCGCGGGCGGTCAGGAGCAGGGTGAGCAGGTCGTCGCCCTCGAGTGTCCCCGACCGCCGCTCGGCCACGAGGCCGTCGACCAGGCCCCACAGCTCCCGTCGGGCTCGCTCGGCGGTGCGGTTGGGCCGAGTCGGGACCCACCCGGGGAGCCGCACGGGCGACAGGATGCGACGAGCGGCGTAGGCGTTGAGCACCGGCACCGTGGCCCGCAGGACAGGGGCGGCCGACCCCACGTCGCCGCCGAAGACGCTCCGCCCGAGGACGTCGAGGGCGTAGTGGGTGGCCGCCGCGGCCAGGTCCACCCGTCCGTCGGGGGCTGCGGCCCAGGTGGTGGCCAGCCGGTCGGCGGCGGCGGCCATCCCGTCCACGTAGGAGGTGATCCGTTTCCGGGTGAACAGGGGGGCGACGATGCGCCGGTCGCGGCGCCATCGGTCGCCGCCGCTGAAGAGGAGCCCGTTGCCGAAGAGCCGCCGCAGCTCGCCGATGCCGGGCACCTCCTTGTCGTAGCGGGCGGCCTCGGTGGCCAGGACCTGGCGGGCGTCCTCCGGCCGGAACACGGCGTCGAACACGAATCCGAGCCTGGGTGGTCCGACGCGGAACCGCACCCGGCGCCCGCCGTGGTCGCGCAGGGCGCGGGCGTAGGTGGCGAGCTGGTCGCGCTTGAGGTCGGCCGCCGACCCGGAGAGGAACGACCCGCCGACCATCGGGGGATCTGCCTCTGCCATCAGCCGCAGGCTACGTCCCGCCGCCGGCGGCGGGCGGCCCAGGCGAGCAGGGCCGAGGAGCCGAGGATGGCGCCCCCCAGGAGGAGGGCGAAGACGAGCGTGCGGGTGCCGCCGGCGAGGTCGTGGCGACCCCGGAGCACGGCGACGGCGACGATGACCAGCCCGAGGGTCGAGGCCTCGAAGGGGATCACCAGCCGGTCCCATTCCCGGGTGAAGGCGAAGGCGAGCCACACCACGGCCAGGAACGTAGCGAACGAGGCCAGCGTCCGAGCGGTAAGGGGGGTCAACGCCCACGGCCACCGGCCCATCGCGGTCTGGGGCCGGACGAAGAGCACGGTCGCCGCCAGCAGCAGGGCTCCACCGAAGGCGCTGGTCAGGACCCGGACCGGCGTCAGCAGCTGGAGGCCCGAGCCTTCCGGTGGCGTTCCGGCCGCCCGCTGGTTCCGCAGCCAGAGGACGGGGAGGAGGATCGGCGTGGCCGTGTAGAGGATGAGCCACGCCCAGAAGGACACGTGGTCGTGGTTGAACCGGTCCCAGTGGACGAACGTCGCCACCCCCAGGAGGGCGGTGAAGGGGATGACGGCCAGCCAGCCGACTGCGACCCGGTGCCATCGGCCCCCGTAGACGCCCCGGGCGAAGAACCAGGCGCCGGCCCCGTAGGCGCCGCCCATGATCAGGGCGGCCAGGTCGGGGCGGATGGTCCAGGCCCAGAGACGCTGGGTACGCCCGGGGAAGCCGAAGAGCACGGTGAAGGCGGCCACCAGGACCGGGATGATGACGAGGGCGACGGCGCGGGTGGCGGGAAGCAGGCGGTCGTCGCCCTTCCCGTCCTCCCCGGTGGGGGCTCCCGGCGCAGGCGACAGTGGCATTCATCGCTAAGTCTGGCGAACACGGGCGCCGTTACGCCGGCGGTCAGAGGTCGAGGCCGCGGAACAGCCTCTCCCGATGGAACCGGGGGTCGCCGAAGAGGAGCCGCGACGCCTTCGCCCGCTTGAAGTACAGGTGGGCGTCGTGGTCCCACGTGAAGCCCAGGCCGCCGTGGAGGTGGATCGTCTCCGCGGCCACGAAGGCGAAGGCCTCGGAACAGACCACCTGGGCCGTGGCCGCCGCCTGGGGGAGGTCGGGCGCGTCGGAAGCGGCGGCGTGGGTGGCCCAGGCGGAGGCGGAGCGGGCGGACTCGAGCTCGAGGAGCATGTCGGCGCACCGGTGCTGGACGGCCTGGAAGCTGCCGATGGGCCGGCCGAACTGCACCCGCCGGCGGACGTGGGCGACGGTCATGTCCAGGCACCGCTGGGCGCCCCCGACCTGCTCCGCGGCGAGCAGGGTCGCGGCCAGGTCAACCACCCGCTCGAAGGCGCCCTCGTCGCCGACCAGCCGACCGGGCGTGCCCGTGAACTCCACCCGGGTCTGCTGGCGGGTGAGGTCCACCGTCGCCAGGCGGGTGTGGTCGACGCCGGGGGCGTCCCCGTCGACCACGAACAGGGCGACGCCGCCGTCGGTGCGGTCCGGCCGGCGACGAGGAGGGTGTCCGCCACCCACCCGTCGACCACGAAGCTCTTGTGGCCGTCGAGGAGCCAGCCGCCGCCGGTGGGGGACGGGGTCGCGGCCAGGGTCACGGCCTCGGATTCCCACCGGCCGGAGTCCTCGGCCAGGGCCAGGGCCACGATGGCACTCGGGTCCCAATCCCCGCCGACGGCCGCCCGGGCCACGGCCGTCCCCAGCAGAGGAGCACCATAGGAGGGCGGCGCCCGCCTCCTCCAGCACGATGGCGAGGTCGGGCAGAGGCAGCGACGGCCAGCCCCGGGCCACGATCTCGTCCCACACCGCGGGGTCGTACCCGCGGTCCGTCTCCATCAGCCGGCGCACGGTGGCCGACGGCGACGCCTCGGCGAAGAACGCCCGCGCCTCGGCCCGGAGCTGCGTCCTGGGCGGCAGTGGAGACGAAGCGCACAGGCCATACTCCACTCCATGGCTGCCGCCGGGCTCCACTACGAGGACTCCCAGGTCGAGATCACCCGTCTGGTCGTGGGACCCGTGGCCAACAACGTGTTCGTCGTCCGCTGCCGGGAGACGGGGGAGGCGGCCCTGCTCGACGCGGCCAACGAGCACGACAAGCTGCTCGAGCTGTGCCGGCGCCTCGACGTCCGCCAGGTGCTCGAGACCCACGGCCACTGGGACCACATCCAGGCCGTCCCCGCGGTCCGGGAGGCGGGCTACATGGTCGGCGTGACGGCGGCGGACGCGGGCATGCTCCCGTCGTACGACTTCCTGCTGGAGGACGAGAGCGTCATCCCCGTCGGCCGGCTCAAGCTCCACACCATCCTCA
Source organism: uncultured Acidimicrobiia bacterium (assembly GCA_963829165.1). Lineage (GTDB taxonomy): Bacteria > Actinomycetota > Acidimicrobiia > Acidimicrobiales > AC-14 > JAXDMK01. Next base: position 412,655 of record CAWHIC010000010.1, read on the forward strand.
CCCCTGGCCACACGCCGGGGTCGATGTGCTTCAAGATCGAGGGATCGCCGGTGCTGTTCTCGGGCGACACCCTCTTCCCCGGCGGCCCCGGCGCCACCAAGTGGGAGTACTCCGACTTCGCCGCCATCATCCGCTCGATCGACGACCGCCTCTTCGCCACGCTCCCGCCCGACACGCTCGTCCTCCCCGGCCACGGCGCCGACACCACCATCGGCGAGGAGCGCCCCCACCTCCAGGAGTGGGTCGACCGCGGCTGGTGAGTCCCCCACCCCGAACTGGTGACACTTCACCCCACCAGAGGGGGTCAAGTGTCACCAGTTCGATCGGACTACGCGGTCAGGGGGTCGCGGGGGGCGCCGACGACTTCGATGTCGGGGGGGAGGCCCTCGATCTTGGTGCCGGCCCGGTCGACGTCGATGGTGATGCGTTGGCCGGCGAGGGGGATGTTGGCCACCCGCAGCCGACCCATCCACTCGGGCAGCTCGGGGTCGACCCACACCTTGTCGTGGGGCACCCACGGGTCGAAGCGCAGCAGCGTCCGGAGGAACAACAGCGGCGACGCCGCCGCCCACGCCTGGGGCGTGCACGACGACGGGTAGCTCACGGGGAACGGGACGTCGTCGCGGGGGAGGCCCCCGAACAGCTCGGGCAGGCCGTGCTCGAAGTGGGTGGCCGCGTCGAGCAGGCCCTTGATGACCCGGTTGGCCTCGTCGACGAACCCGTAGCGCATCAGCCCGGCCGCGATCAAGGCGTTGTCGTGGGGCCAGATCGAGCCGATGTGGTAGCTGATGGGGTTGTAGCCGGACATGGTGGTGGCCAGGGTGCGGATGCCGAAGCCGCTGAACATCTCCGGCGACAGCAGCCGTTCGGCCACCAGCGGCGCCCGCTCCTCGTCGACGATCCCGGTCCACAGGCAGTGGCCGATGTTCGAGGCCAGGGCGTCGATGGGGCGCTTGTCGCAGTCGAGGCCCATGGCGTACCAGCCCTGCTTGGGCAGCCAGAAGTCCCGGTTGAACTGGACCTTGAGGTCGTTGGCCCGGGCCCGGTAGTCGACCGCCAGGTCGGTGTCGCCCGCCTCGTCGGCGAAGTGGGCCCGGGCCAGGTAGGCGGCGTAGACGTAGCCCTGCACCTCGCAGAGGGCGATCGGAGGACGGGCCAGGCGGCCGTCGGCGAAGCGGATGGCGTTCCAGGAGTCCTTCCAGCCCTGGTTGGCCAGGCCCTTGTCGGACGCCCGCCGGTACTCGACGTAGCCGTCACCGTCCTTGTCGCCGTAGTCCTCGATCCAGGACAGGGCCCGGTCGGCGGCCGGGAGCAGGGCGTCGACCACGTCCGGGGCCAGGCCCCACCGGCGCAGCTCGCCCAGCAGCATGACGAACAGGGGCGTGGAGTCGGCCGACCCGTAGTAGACGTCGCCCCCGCCCAGCGACAGCGACGGCGCCTCGCCGAAGCGCATCTCGTGGAGGATCTTGCCCGGCTCCTCGTCCTGGCGGGGATCGACCCGGGTGCCCTGGAAGCGGGCCAGCGTCTGCAGCACGCCCAGGGCCAGGTCGGGGTCGACCAGCAGGGCCATCCACGCCGTGAGCAGCGAGTCGCGGCCGAAGAGGGTCATGAACCAGGGGGCGCCGGCCGCCACCACGGTGCGGTCGGGATGGTCGGGGTCGAAGATGCGGAGCGCGCCCAGGTCCTCGGCCGAGCGGGCGACCACCTTGCGCAGGTCCTCGTAGTCGGTCTCCACCCGGGGGACGATGCTGCGCCATTGATGGAGCCGCTGGGTGGGCGTGGCTTGCTCGACCGGCTGGCCGCACAGGTAGCGGGGCTCGATCTCGTCGCCCTCGATGACGGGCGTGAACTGCAGGCAGAGGTTCCAGCTCTCCCGGGCGGGGATCACCAGCTCGTAGTGGAGGGTGGACGACAGGACCCGGGCCGGCTCGCTGGCCGCCACCCGCAGACCCTTGGTGGTGGGTCCCTTGCGGTAGTCGAAGGCCAGCCCCGACGCCGACGTGTGCAGCTCCACCGTGCCCTCGGTGCGAGTCAGTCCTTCCTTGACCCGGAAGAGGTTGGCGAAGTCGGCCGCGAAGGAGAGCTCGACCGAGCAGTAGGCCGCCTCCTCGCCGTAGTTGGACAGGACCACGTCCTCCCGCATGCCCCGTCCCACGTACCGGTAGCGGAACACCATGAGCGAGCTCTCGGCCGCCCCCGGCCGGGTCTGGCTGCGGAGGACGAACGTGGCCGAGAACGGGTTCGACGTCTCCGCGGCCAGGGGCTCGGGCGGGTAGTCGTTGATCCTCAGCTCGAGGCCGGACAGGAACCGGGTGTCGCGGAAGAACAGGCCCTGGGCCGCCCCCGCCCGGATGTCGCCGCTGCGGTCGGAGATGCAGAAGGAGGCGCCTTCGACCAGGGTGACGTGGCCGTCGGCCTGGCCCAGGGACGGGCTGGCGCCCATGAAGGTCCACGGATCGGCGATAGGCCCGACGATAGCCAAACCCGTCTCACCCAATTTCTCCTACGGCCGTAGGTGTAATATGGGGGCGTGGCTGAGCCTCTGTTCGAGATCAAGGATCTGCACGTTTCGGTCGAGGGGACGGAGATCCTCAAGGGCGTCGACCTCACCGTGATGCCGGGCGAGGTGCACGCCCTCATGGGCCCCAACGGGTCGGGGAAATCCACCCTGGCCAACACCCTCCTGGCCCATCCCGACTACGAGGTCACGTCGGGCACCGTCCGCTTCAAGGGCGACGACATCACCGACTGGGCCACCGACGTGCGGGGCAAGGCGGGGCTGTTCCTCGCCTTCCAGTACCCGGAAGAGATCCCGGGGGTGTCGGTGGTGCAGTTCCTCCGCCAGGCGCTGTCGGCCCGCAAGGGCATCGACCTGTCGGTGCTCGAGCTGCGGCTGTCGATCATGGAGTGGATGGCCCGGCTGGGCATCGACCCCTCCTTCGGCGACCGCTACCTCAACGAGGGCTTCTCGGGCGGTGAGAAGAAGCGCAACGAGGTCCTGCAGATGGCGATCCTCGAGCCCGAGTTCGCGGTCCTCGACGAGACCGACTCCGGGCTCGACATCGACGCCCTCAAGACGGTGTCCAACGGCGTGTCCGAGGTGCGCAAGGACCGGCCCGAGCTGGGCGTGCTGCTGATCACCCACTACCAGCGCATCCTGCAGTACCTCGAGCCCGACGTGGTCCACATCCTGATCGACGGCCGCATCGTGGCCCAGGGCGATGCCGACCTCGCCCACCGCCTCGAGCGAGAGGGCTACGACGCGTGGCGCACGGCCTGAACGCGTCGGTCAAGGCCGACTTCCCCCTCCTCAACCAGGAGCGGCGGCTCGTCTACCTCGACTCGGCGGCCAGCTCGCAGAAGCCCCAGGCGGTCCTCGACGCCATGGACCACTACTACGAGCACACGCCACGCCAACGTGCACCGGGGCGTGTACCGGCTGGCCGAGGAAGCCACCGCCGCCTTCGAGGACGCCCGGTCGAAGGTGGCCCGCTTCATCGGCGCCCGGTCTTCCACCGAGATCGTGTTCACCAAGAACGCCACCGAGGCCCTCAACCTGGTGGCTCACAGCTACGGCCGGCGCTGCCTGCCCGCGGGCCAGGCCATCCTGCTCACGGAGATGGAGCACCACGCCAACCTCGTCCCCTGGCTCATGCTGCGGGACGAGACGGGCGTCGAGCTGCGCTACCTCCCCGTGGCCGCCGACGGCACCCTCGTCCTCGACGACCTCGACCGCCTGCTCGACGGGGTGGGGCTGGTGAGCGTCACCGCCATGTCCAACGTGCTGGGCACGCTCAACCCGATCCGCCAGCTGGCCGACGCCGCCCACGCGGTGGGGGCGGTCATGGCCGTCGACGGCTCGCAGTACGTCCCCCACCTGCCCACCGACGTGGCCGAGCTGGGCTGCGACCTGCTCGCCTTCACCGGCCACAAGATGTGCGGGCCCACCGGCATCGGCGTGCTGTGGGGCAAGGAGGAGCTGCTCGACTCGCATGCCCGCCTTCCTGGGCGGGGGCGAGATGATCACCGACGTGCGCCTCGACGGCTGGAAGCCCAACGTCCTGCCCTGGAAGTTCGAGGCGGGCACTCCCCCCATCGCCGAGGCGGTCGGGCTGGGGGCGGCGGTCGACTACCTCACCGGGCTGGGCATGGACGCGGTGCGCCGCCACGAGATCGAGCTCACCACCTACGCCCTCACCACCCTGGCCGAGCGCCACGGCGACGACCTCAAGGTCTTCGGCCCGCCCGACCCCGAGGCCCGCGGCGGGGTGCTCTCCTTCGCCTTCAACGAGATCCACCCCCACGACCTCTCCCAGGTCCTCGACGAGACGGGTGTGTGCATCCGGGCCGGGCACCACTGCGCCAAGCCGCTGATGCGGCGGATGGGCGTCAACGCCACCGCCCGGGCGTCGGTCTACATCTACAACGACGAGTCCGACATCGACGCGTTGTCGGAAGCGCTCCTGTCCGCCTCCAAGTTCTTCGCCTAGCCAGGGGTCGCCCGATGTCGCTCGAAGACCTGTACCGCGAGATCATCCTCGACCACTACCGCAACCCGCGGAACCGGGGCGACCTGCCCAGCCCGCCCGCCCTGCGGGTGGAGGGGTTCAACCCCCTGTGCGGCGACGAGGTCGTTCTCTACGTCGACATGGTGGTGGCCGACGATGTGGCGGACGGCGGGGGGGGCGTCGACCGGGTGGCCGACATCAAGATCTCGGGCCAGGGCTGCTCCATCAGCCAGTCGTCGGCGTCGATGATGTCGGCCGCGGTCAAGGGCCGCACCGCCTCCGAGGCCCGAGACCTGATCCGGGCGTTCAAGGCCATGATGTCGATCCACGAGCACCGCCTCGACGGCGATGGCCGGGAGGTGGTGGAGGCGGTCGTCCCCAATCCCGACATCAAGCTCGGCGACCTCGAGGCGCTGCGCGGCGTGGTGAAGTTTCCGGTAAGAATCAAGTGCGCCACCCTGTCGTGGAACACGCTGGCCCTAGCGCTCGACGAGGCCCGTTCGGGCCAGGTTCCGAGCGCGGGTGCCCAGAGGGTCACCACCGAAGCCGAAGGAGCATGATGCCCCGAGTCCGAGTGCGAGTCCTGGCGTCCGTCCTGGCGGTGGTCGCCGTGATCGGTCTGGCCGGCTGCAGCAGCGACGACGACGACGGTGACGACGCGGCCGTCGTCACCACCTCGTCGGTGGTGGAGACGTCGACTCCCACCACCCGGCTCTACACGGGCGACCCCAACTCGATCTTCTGCACCCTGGCCCGGGAGAACTCCACCCGCGTGTCCCAGGTCGGCAGCACTGTCTCCAACCCGGAGCAGCTGGCGGCCCTGCTGGAGGAGGTGGCCCCCGCGGTGCGCGAGATCGTCAAGGTCAGCCCGCCCGAGCTGGAGGACGAGATCCCCGTCCTGGCCGATGGTTTCGAGAAGATGCTGGCCTCGGCCAAGGCGGGTCAGATCGACCTCAATGTCCTCGCCGACCCCGAGTTCCAGGCCGCCGGTCAGGAACTGGCCTCCTACGGCCGCCAGGTCTGCGGGATACAGCCGGGGGGCTGAGAGGCGCCCCCCGGCGGCCCCCCGAAAGGTCAACGACCAGGGCGTTGACCGCCTGCGGCGGGCTGTCTCTTGTTCCGACAAGCCAAGGCCTTCGGCCGGCTTGTCGGTCCGCCGGCGAAGTTGGCCGGCGGGGCGGATGTGGTCTGGGGACTCGGACTTTTGGCGTAGCTTGGGGCGCCGGCCAACTTCGCCAGCGGAGACTCTGCCCAGTCGGGGGGCGGCCCCCCCGGGAAGTCAACGTCCACGGCGTTGACGCCGGCCCGAGTCGCCTACTGTCAGCGGGCTCCGCCCCGCACCGGCCAAGGGCATTGACCGCCTGCGCCGGGGCTGCTTCTGTTCCGACAAGCAAAGGGCTTCGGCGGGGTTGTCGGTCGGCGGGCAACACGGCGGTGGAGTGACGGGCTGGAACGGGGGACGGCGGGGGCGGGCTGTCGTACTGTCGGCTGGGTGAACGGTGAACATATAAGGGCGCTGCTCTCGGCGGGGGGGACGGTGCTCATGCCGGGGGTGTATGACGCGCTTTCGGCGCGGTTGGCGGCGGACGCGGGGTTTCCGGTGGCGTTTTTGTCGGGGTACGCCACGTCGGCGTCGTTGCTGGCCCTGCCCGACTTCGGGTACCTGACGCAGGGGGAGATGGCGGACGTGGCCCGGCGGGTGTGCCGGGCGGCGCCGGAGATGGCGGTGATCGTCGACGCCGACACCGGCTACGGCAACGCCCTCAACACCCGGCGCACGGTGGAGCTGTTCGAGTCGGCCGGCGGGGCCGGCATCTTCCTGGAGGACCAGGTGTGGCCCAAGAAGTGCGGGCACATGGCCGGCAAGCGGGTGGTCCCCCGGGGCGACTGGCTCTCGAAGCTGGAGGCCGCCCTCGACGCCCGCACCCAGGGCCTGTTCGTGGTGGCCCGCACCGACGCCCGGTCGGCGGTGGGACTCGACGAGGCCATCGCCCGGGCCCAGGCCGCGGCCGCCCTCGGCGTCGACGCCATCTTCGTGGAGGCGCCGGAGTCGGTCGACGAGATGCGGGCGGTGGCCGACGCCACGCCGGGCATGGTGCGGGTAGCCAACATGATCGAGGCCGGCCGCACCCCCCTGATGACGCCGGCCGAGCTGCACGACCTCGGCTTCGATCTCATCGTGTCCCCCCTGACCGGCCTGTTCGCCGCGGCCCGGGCCCTGGCCACCGCCTACGGGGTGCTGGCGGCCAAGGGCACCCTGCGCGACGACCTCGGCCTGCTGACCACGTTCGACGACTTCAACCGCGTCGTCCGCCTCGACGACCACTACGGGCTGGAGGCCCGCTACCAGGCGCCCGATCAGGTGTGATTCCCATGAGGAGGTGCACTCCGCCCCCCAACGACCCCCCGGCAAAGGCCAACGCGTTGGCCGCCTTCGGCGGGCTGTTTCCTGTTCCGACAAGCCAAGGCCTCCGGCCGGCTTGTCGGTGATCCCCGACGAGCCCCAGCCCCCGGCCGTGGCCCGGCGGGGGCTTCGGGGCCTCAGCTCCCTCCAGCCCCTCCGCCACCGCGACTTCGCCCTGGTGTGGAGCGCGGCCCTCGTGTCGAACATCGGCTCGTGGGTGCAGACGGTGGCCATCGGCGTGCTGGTCACGGAACTGACGGGTCAGGCCCGGTGGACGGGGCTGGTGGCGGCGGCCGCCTTCCTGCCCATCGGACTGCTGTCGCCGGTGGGGGGCGTGATGGCCGACCGGGCCGACCGCCGGCGGCTCCTGCTGCTCACCACCCTGGGGGAGGTGGGCTTCGCGTCCCTCCTGGCGGTGCTGGCCGCCACCGGATCGGTGACGCCCGCCAACCTGGCCGCCATGGCCCTGGGCGGGGGGTGCATGGCCGCCTTCGGCTTCCCCGCCTACCAGGCCATCCTCCCCGACCTCGTCCCCCAGGAAGACCTGCTGGGTGCCATCTCCCTGTCGTCGGCCCAGTACAACCTGGGCCGGGTGATCGGCCCCGCCCTCGCCGGCCTCATCTTGGCGGTGGGCTCGTACACCTTCGCCTTCGTCGTCAACGCGGTGTCGTTCGGAGCGGTGTTCCTGGCCATCGCCCTGGTCCGGCTCCCGCCGCCCCGGCCCGACCCCGACGAGACGGGCGGGATCGGGCGCCGCATCGTCACCGGGGCCAGGGGCGGGTGGGCCGAGCCCGGCTGCCGGGCCGCCATCCTCGCCATCGGGGTGGCCGCCCTGCTGCTGTCGCCCTTCATCGCCCTCATCCCGGCGGTGGCGGTGAAGCTCTTCGACGCCGGCGAGCGGGGGACGTCGATCCTGGTCACGGCCCAGGGCGTCGGGGCGGTGGCGGGCGCCCTGGCCCTGGCCCCCCTGGCCCACCGCTTCGGTCGCCGCCGGGTGCTCATGGCCAACCTGGTGCTCCTGCCCGGGCTGCTCGCCCTCTATGCGCTGGCGCCCTCCCTGCCGCTGGCGACGCTGGCCCTGGCCGGCGTGGGCGCGGGGTACATCGGCATCCTCTCCGGCCTGGGGACGGTGGTGCAGCTCCGGGCGCCGAGGGTCCTCCGGGCTCGGATCCTCAGCCTTTACGGGGTGGCCCTGGGCGTCGTCTACCCCATCGGGGCCGTGATCCAAGGGTCGCTGGGCGACCGCTTCGGCCTGCGGCGGGTGACCGTCGCCGGGGCGGCCGTGTTCCTGGCCGTGGTGCTGGCGGCTCGCGCCCTCCGGCCCGACCTGGCCCTCGCCCTCGACGATCCCCCGGGGGGAGTCGGTGTCGGTGAGGAGGCGCGAAACGGCCCCGGCGACATTGCCGGGGCCGAGACGAACCTCTTGGGTGATGCCTAGGCCGCGGCCGGAGTCTCGATGCGCTCGACCGGAGCCGACCCGCCCGTGGTGACCTCGATGCGACGGCTGGCGGGCTCGATCACCGGGAGGGTGATGGTGAGCACGCCGTTGGCCACGTGGGCGTGGAGGCCGTCGACGTCGATGTCGTCGCCCAGGGGCAGCCGGCAGGTGGACGTGCCGTAGGGGCGCTCGGCGGTGAGCCACTGGATGCCCTCGGTGGTAGGCCGGGGACGGGGCGCGACGACCTTGAGGGTGTTGCTCTCCAGGGTGACCTCGACGGCCTCGGCGTCGACGCCGGGCAGGTCGAAGTTGACGATCAAGTTGTTCTCGTGACGGTAGGCGTCCATCGGCATCGTCGCCGGACGGACCCAGTTCTGCTTCTGCATGCGGTTCCTCTCAGGATTTCAGGAGTCAGGTTACCTAAGAGTTAACAACGGGCGACTCAAGTTTCATTCCCCAATATGCATCAACTTGGGCGATCAACCTCGTGCTGGCCCGACCGGGTCAGTGCTTGTTGCGGCTGCCTCAACCGGGGCGGTAGGCGGGGAGGCCGTCGCCGGCGGCGGACACGGGTTGACCGCCGGCGGCGACCGACGCCTTGTTCCAGTCGTCGCGGTCCCACCCGACGACGACGTCGAGCAGCCTGCCCTGCCGGTCGACCAGGAACAGGCTGGGCACGCTCACCAGGTCGTAGGCGGCCGACACCCGGTAGGGCGGGGGCTCGCTGAGGGTGGGGACCACCTGCCGCCACTGGTCGCGGTAGCCGACCAGCTTCGGCGCCGGATCCTCGCCGATGGCGACCACCGTCGCGCCCGACTCGGCCATCGCCGAGAGCATGGGCGCGGCCAGCTGGCACACGGGGCAGGTGGCCTTGAAGAAGGCCAGGACGCTGGGTCCCGAGGCCGCCCGCCAGGGGTCGGAGACGGGCTCGCCGGTGTCGATGTCGGGCAAGGTGAACGACGGCGCGTGGGCGCCGCGGGCGAGCATGGCCGCACTGTAGGCACCTCTGGCGGGTACTGTCGGCCGACCATGGCCGCGAAGAAGAAGGGACCAGGCAAGGGTCGAGGCCCGGCCACCCGTCCCGCCAGCCCGGCCAAGCGCATCACCGTCCCCAAGCCCGGCGCGGACGGGAACCCGGCGAACCCGGCGAAGCCCGCCGCCGCCGCCGATCCGACCGCGGCGAAGCCCGCCGCCGACACCACGTCCGGCATCTCCCCGTCAGCCGGCGCAGCGAAGCCGGGCGCCACGGCCAAGGCCACCGACGGGGGCACATCCGGCGGAGCGGCCAGGTCCGCCGGGGCGGCCAAGTCAAGCGCCACCGGCACGCCCGCTAGCACGGCCAAGCCCCCCAGCACGGCCAAGCCCACCAGCACGGCCAAGCCCGCCACCCCGGCCAAGGCCGGCACCGCTCCCGCCAAGCCCGCCAGCACGGCCAAGCCTGGCCGCGGGGCGAAGTCGGCGGACGGGGCGAAGAGCGGCGGCGCGGTTGCAGGCAAGGCGGCCGCGGGCAAGGCGGCCGGCGGTCCGGCGGCTCCTGGCAAGCAGGGGGCGGGGGGCCGGCCCCGGGGCAGCCCGACGCGGGAGGAACGGCTGGCGGCGGCGGCCGCCGCTCGGCGCCGGCAGAGCATCCGCAACAAGGCCCTGGTGGCGGCCGTGGTGGCGGTGACGATCGCGGTGGTGGGCTTCGTGATTGTCTCCGACCGCCGGGAGGCCGACCAGGAGGCGGACAGCTTCCAAACCGCCTCGTGCACCTTCGACCGGGAGTCCGACGCCGACGCCGGCGCCGGGCGGAACCACGTGGCCAACCCGACCTACGAGGTCAACCCGCCGGCCGGCGGCAATCACACGCCCCAGGCCGCCTCTTCCGGCGTCTTCACCGCCGAGACCGCCCCGCCCGACGGCCAACTCGTCCATGCCCTCGAGCATGGCTACGTGGTGCTCTGGCACCAAGCCGACCTCGACGAGCAGAGCCTGGCCGCTCTCCGGGACGTGGCCGGCAAACACGCCCGCGACGTGCTCATCGTGCCCCGAGCCTCGCTGCCGACACCGGTGGCGGCCACCGCCTGGCACGCCCGGCTCGTCTGCGGCTCGGTGGAGGCCGACACCATGGAGCGGTTCATCACCGCCTTCGCCAACGAGGGCCCGGAGAAGGTGCCCCATTGAGTCACCGCCACGCCCGCCCCGCGCTGGGCGTGGTCGCCCTCGCCCTGCTCCTGGCCGGTTGCAGACGCGGGGTCGTCGGCCGACACCGCCGCATCCGCGGGTACGACCACCTCCAGCTCCACCCCGTCCACCAGCACCTCTACCTCCAGCACGTCGACGTCCACCACCTCGACCACCGTCGCCGCGGCCGACGAGGACGCCACCCCCACCGGCTTAGGCGAGGGCGACACCGGTCCCGCCGTGCTCACCCTTGAGCAGCGCCTCGACGCCCTCCACTACGACGTGGGCGACATCGACGGCACCTTCGACAAGGTCACCATGTACGCGGTGATGGCGTTCCAGAAGGTCCACGGCTTCGGCCGCGACGGGCTGGCCACCGACGCCATCGTGGCGGCCATGGCCGCCGACCCGGGCACCCACGCCGCCCTCGCCCCCCAGGGCGGGCCCAACCGGGTCGAGGTCGATCTCGGCCGCCAGGTCCTCTTCCTCTACCAGGGCGGCGGCCTCACCCGCATCCTGCCCGTCTCCACCGGCTCCGAGGAGCGGTTCTGCTCGGAGGGGTACTGCCGCTTCGCGGTCACCCCCCGGGGGGCCTACAGCGTCTACCGGGTGGCGTCGGGGTGGGAGACCGGCCCCCTGGGCGACCTCTACAACCCCCTCTACTTCAACGGCGGGATCGCCTTCCACGGGGCCTACTCGGTGCCCGGCTACCCCGCCTCCCACGGGTGCGTGCGCATTCCCATGAACGCGGCCGACTGGTTCCCGAACATCGTGGGCAACGGCTGGCCGGTGTTCGTGTCCAACGGCGTGGGCGACGAGATCGTGCCTCCGCGCCCGCCGCCGCCCCCCGAACCGGTGGGTCCGCTTCCGACCATCACCCTGCCCTCGGCGCTCCCCACCGGCTGAGGGGAGAGGGGAGCGAGAGCGAGTTACTCGGGCTTCTGCCCGTTCGACTCCTGCTCGTAGCCGGCGTAGCCGGTGCGCTCGAGCTCCTCGGCCAGCTCGGGACCGCCGGTGTCGACGATGCGCCCGGCCTGAAGCACCGACACCACGTCCGGCTTGAGCTCCCGCAGCAGGCGGCTGTAGTGGGTGATGACGAGCACCCCGAGGCCCCGCTCCTCGGTGATGGCCTCCACCCGCCGGCTGACGGCCCGGAGGGCGTCGACGTCGAGTCCGGAGTCGATCTCGTCGAGCACCGCGATCTTGGGGCCGAGGATGCCCAGCTGCAAGGTCTCGTTGCGCTTCTTCTCGCCCCCCGAGAGGTCGACGTTGAGGGCCCGGTCGAGGAGGGCCGGCGGCAGCCCGATGCGTCCGGCCTCGGCCGCCACCCGCTCCCGCAGGTCGTCGATGTCGTCGCCCCGGGCCATCAGGGCCGCGGCCAGGGCCTCCTCCAGGGACACGCCGGGGACCTCGCTCGGGTACTGCATGGCCAGGAACAGCCCCGCCTGGGCCCGCTCCCAGACCGGGAGGCCCAGCATCTCCACCCCGTCGAGGGTGATCGACCCCCCGGTGACGAGGTAGCCGGCCTTGCCCATGATGACGTTGGCCAGGGTCGACTTGCCCGACCCGTTGGGGCCCATGACCGCGTGGACCTGGCCGCTGGCCACCGACAGGTCGATGCCCCGCAGGATGTCCTGGCCGTCGATGCCGGCTTCCAGGCCGGTGACCTTCAGCTCACTCATGACTCGACAGCTCCACCAGCACGTCGCCGTCGACGACGCTGACCATGTAGACGGGGATGGCCTTGACCGCCGGCAGCGACTGGGGCTCGCCCGTGATCAGGGAGAACGTGCTGCCGTGCTTCCAGCACTCGATCTCGCACTCGTCGGGCCACAGCTCGCCCTCGGACAGGGAGAAGTCGGCGTGGCTGCAACGGTCGCCCACCGCGTAGAAGTCGTCGCCCAGGCGGACGAGGGCGATGCGCAGCTTGCCCACGTCGAAGCGGCGGGCGGTGCCCGGCTTCATCTCGTCGGCCGCGCAGAGCCGCACCGCGGTGGTGCGCGTCACTGGCTGGCCCCGGCGGCGGCGGGCGCATCGTCGCGGGAGGCCAACCGCTGGGAGATGGTGGCCCGCACGCCCGCCAACAGGGCCGGGCTGGGCAGCCGGTCGAGGACCTCGCCCAAGAAGCCCATGACGATGAGGCGCTCGGCCGCCACCGGGGGGACGCCCCTGCTCTCCAGGTAGTACAGCTGCTCCTCGTCGACCGGTCCGACGGCCGAGGCGTGGCTGCAGCTGACGTCGTCGGTGAGGATCTCGAGGTTGGGCACCGACTCGGCGCCGGCTCCCTCCGACAGCACCAGGTTGCGGTTGGTCTGGAAGGCGTTGGTGCCCCGGGCCTCGGGCCGCACCCGGATCATCCCCGAGTACACCGAGCGCCCGTGGTCCTGCACCGCCCCCTTGAACAACAGGTTGCTGGTGGTGGACGGGGCCACGTGGTCCTGCAGGGTGCGGAAGTCGTGCATCCGCTCGAGGTCGGTGAAGTAGACGGCGTTGAGCTCGGCCGACCCGCCCTTGCCGTCGATGCGGGAGTCGGTGCGCACCCGGGCGTAGTCGCCGCCGAGGGCCACGACCGAGGAGTTGAGGCTGGCGTCGCGTCCGATCCGGCTGGACTGGTAGCCGACCTGGGAGACGCGGGGCCCGAGGTTCTGGACGTTGAGGTAGCGGAGACGGGCGGCGGCGGCCACGTCGATCTGCACCACCGGGTCGACCAGGGCCAGCACGTCGGCCGACGCCTGGTGCTCGACCACCGTCACCTGGCTGTCCTCGCCCGCCTGCAGGACGGTGCGGGGGAAAGCGGCCGTGCCTTCCCCGTCGAACCAGTGCAGGATCAGGATCGGCTCGGGCACCTCGACCCCGGCGGGCACCCGGAGGACGGCCACCCCCAGGAGGAAGGCGGCGTTGAGCTCGGTGAAGGCGTCGGCGTCGGTGTCGGACGCGCCGACCACGGCGTCGCCGTCGGGCAGGTCACGGGCGTCGGCCAGGACCACGCCCCGGGCTTCGAGGGCGGGATCGAGCTCGCGGCGCACGACCCGGCCGTTGTGGAGGATGAGCAGGCCGGAGCGGGTGCCGGAGGTGGACAGCACCGCCGCCACCTCATCGGGCAGCCCCGCATGGTGGCCGCCAGAGCCGTTTCCCGGGCCGGCGCCGGCCGCGGTGTAGGCGTCGAGGTCGATCTGGGACACGCGGCTGTAGCGCCAGATCTCCTCCGCCTCGGTGGGCAGGCTGGCGGCGGCGAAGCGGTCGGCGGCGGCGGTGCGGCGGGCGCGGAGCCAGTCCGGCCCGTCGAGGGCAGCGGCGGCGTCCGACGTGAAGCGACTCAAGGCAGGCTGTCTTTCCGGGACTGGATCGTGGTGCGGGTTGCGGCTCGTGGGCGACGGGAGGGCGCGGCGGCGCGTCCCGGTCGGAACCCGATGCTAGCGGGCCTGGGCTGGAACGCCGGCCTAGCGAGCGGGCTGGGCCGGTCCCTCGACCTGGTCGCGGGTGGCATCGCCTTCGCGCCGACCGTCGCCGGCCCCGTCGTCATCGCCGGCCCCGTCGCCGGTCCCGTCGCCGTCGCCGTTGGCCACGTCCCCGTTGCTGGGCGGGCCCCCGGGCAGGTCGATCAGCTCGGCGATACGGGGGGCGGGCACCTCCGGGGGACGGACCAGGCGCCCGGCGGCCTCGTCGACCAGCCGACGGACCTCGGCCCCGTCGATGGTCTCCTTCTCCAGCAGGGCCGCGGCCACCGCGTCGAGACCGGCCCGGTGCTCGCGGAGCAGGTCGCGGCAGCGGTTCTCCTGCTCCCGCAGGATGCGCTCGATCTCCTCGTCGATCACCCGGGCGGTGTCCTCCGAGTAGTCGCGCTGGCGCATGAGGTCGTCGCCCAGGAACACAGCGCCTTGCGAGCCCCAGGCCATGGGCCCGATCTTGTCGGACATGCCCCACTCCCGGACCATCTTGCCGGCCAGGTCGGTGCAGCCCACCAGGTCGTTGTTGGCGCCGGTGGAGATGATGCCGTAGACGAGCTCCTCGGAGATGCGCCCGCCCAGGCGCACGACCAGCGAGTCCTGCAGGTAGGGGAGCTGGTAGATGTGGCGCTCCTCGACCGGCAGCTGCTGGGTGACGCCGAGCGCCATGCCCGAGGGCAGGATCGTCACCTTGTGCACGGGATCGGCGTGCTCGAGCACGTAGGCGGCCACCGCGTGACCACCCTCGTGGTAGGCGATGACCTCCTTCTCCTTGCCGGAGAGGGCCATCGACTCCCGCCGCTGGCCCATGAGGACGCGGTCGCGGGCCGACTCGAAGTCGAGCATGTGGATGTCCTTGTCGCCCCGGCGCACGGCGTGGAGGGCGGCCTCGTTGACCAGGTTGGCCAGGTCGGCCCCGCTCATGCCGGGGGTGCCCCGGGCGATGACCTCGAGGTCGACGTCGGGGGCGAGGCGCTTGTCCTTGCAGTGGACCTGGAGGATGGGCAGGCGCTCTTCGAGGTCGGGCAGGGGGACGACGATCTGACGGTCGAAGCGGCCGGGACGGAGCAGGGCCGGGTCGAGGATGTCGGGCCGGTTGGTGGCCGCCATCATGACGACGCCCTCGGTGGTCTCGAAGCCGTCCATCTCCGAGAGCATCTGGTTGAGCGTCTGCTCCCGCTCGTCGTGGCCGCCACCGAGCCCCGCGCCCCGCTTGCGCCCGATGGAGTCGATCTCGTCGACGAAGATGATGCAGGGGGCCTGCTTGCGGGCCGACTGGAACAGGTCGCGTACGCGGGCCGCGCCCACGCCGACGAACATCTCCATGAAGTCGGAGCCGGTGATCGACATGAACGGCACCCCGGCCTCGCCCGCCACCGCCCGGGCGATGAGGGTCTTGCCCGTGCCCGGCGGACCCACCAGAAGGACGCCCTTGGGGATGCGAGCGCCGATGTCGTGGAACTTCTTGGGCTGCTTGAGGAAGTCGACGACCTCGTTGATCTCCTGCTTCACGCCCTTGTAGCCGGCCACGTCGGCGAACGTGGTCTTCGGCTTCTCCGTCGTGTAGACCTTCGCCCGCGACCGGCCGATCGACATGATGCCGGCCATCTGGCCCTGGGCCCGCTTGCCCATCCACCACCAGAAGAGGATCAGCAGTCCGATCGGCAGGAGCCACACGAGCAGGGTGCCGACCAGGTTGGAGCTGGGGGAGATGAACTCGACCTCGACCCCCTTCTCCCGGAGCAGGGCGAGGTCGTCGTCGGGGATGACGGCAGGGGCCGTGGTGGTGAACTCGGTCTTGCCGTCGACCGGATCCTTGTACTCACCCTTGATCCGGGACGACTCGTTGGTGACCTTGACGCTCTCCACCTGGCCCGCATCGACGCGGGTGCGGAAGGTGGAGTAGTCGATCTTGTCGGCGTTGGTACGGGTAAGGCCGGGCGCGACCACCAGGGCCAGCACCGCCATGGCGATCAGCGCCCACAGGACGGGCCGGGGAAACGACGCGCCGGGTACGGGCAGGCCCGAGCCGGGGGGTCGGTCCTTCTTGGAATCGGGTGCTTTGGGATCTCTCCCCATCTGCTCACGCCTCGTCTTTTCGTGCCCGTTTTGGTCGCGACCCATCTTTTCGGGTAGGGACGGGCTCACGTCGCCATGCTATGCGCCCCCGGGGCCCAACCGGGTCCGCCCGCGGGCCGCGACCGCCGGGTACCGTTGGGGAATGCAGCGTCCTCGCCTGTGTGCGCGTCCAGGGTGCGGGGAGGCGGCGACGGCCAGCCTCACGTTCCAGTACGCCACCAGCACCGTGTGGCTCGACGACTTGGGCATCAAGGAGCCGCACTCGATCGACCTCTGCGGCCGCCACGCCGACCGCCTGGCCGCCCCCAAGGGCTGGACCGGCCACGACCGCCGCGCCGCCAGCCGCCGGGCCGCGGCCGAGGCGTCCTCCACCGCCGACACCGCCGGCGCCGGCGACCTGCGGGCCCAGGCCTCCTAATCCCGTCCGCCCGGCGGTCGGGGTGGGGCCGTCCCCACGGCGCGGAACCGTAGGCTCGGCGGCCGATGAACCCCGACCCCGACCCGGCCCCGGCCGATCCCGCCCCGGCCGACCCCGGCGAACCCGATCTGGGCCCGGCCGACCCCGGCCCCGATTCCGCCCCGGCCTCGGCCGACCCAGCCCCCGCCGCCACCGACCCGGCCCCGGCCGACCCGGCCCCTCCCGACGTCGGCCCGCCGCCCCGCTGGGGGTTGGGCGACGTCATCCTCGGGTTGGTCGTGGGCCTGTTCCTGTCGAGCGTCCTGGCCGGGATCTGGATGGGGTTCAGCAACGACGAGGAGCTGAGCATCGGCGGCAAGGGCTTCGCCCAGATCGGGCTGTGGATCGGCCTGGTCGGCAGCGTGATCTTGGCCACCCGGCGCAAGGGCTCGGGCAGCATCACCCGCGACTTCGGATGGGCGTTCCGGCGGGTCGACCTGGCCCTGGGCGTGGCGGTCGGTATCGGCGCCCAGTTGTTCATCGTGCCCGGCGTCGCCATCCTCCTGCGCCCCCTCCTGGGCCGGCCCGAGGTGTCGGGGCCGGTGGAGAAGCTGATCGACGAGGCCCACGGCGGGGCCCTGGTGGGGCTGGTCCTCACCGCGGTGGTGGGCGCGGCCCTGGTGGAGGAGCTGTTCTTCCGGGGCCTGCTCCTGCGCTCGATCGAGAAGCGCTGGGGCGCGGTGTGGGCGATCGTGGGGTCGTCGGTGTTCTTCGGCCTGTCCCATCCCCAGGACCTGCCGGCCGCGGCCCAGGCCGTGATCATGGTGTCCCTGGCCGTCTTCGGCGCGGCCCTGGCCACCCTCGCCGTCAAGACCCGTCGCCTGGGGCCGGGGATCGTGGCCCACGCCACGTTCAACCTCATCAGCCTGGTCTGGGCCCTCACCCACTGACCCCTGACCCACTGATCCGGGCCGACCGCTACTTCGGCGTGGTGACCTCGGTGGTGGTGGTCTCATCCGGCGGGATCGTCGTGGTGGGATCGGGTTCGTCGGGGACGGTGGTGGGGACCGTCGGGATGGTCGGGGGATCGGTCTCCGGCGGCAGGGTCGACGACACCACCGGGTTGGGCGGCGGCTCGGGCGGCGCAGCCAGGCCCTCCGGCCCCGGTCCTCGTCCCACCAGGATCACGGCCGTGCCCCGTCCGACCTGGTCGTAGAGGGTGGGGGCGGCGTACATGGGGATGCGGATGCACCCGTGGGAGGCGGGGTAGGGCGGCACCGACGGCGAGCCGTGGATGGCGATGCCGCCGTTGAAGTACATCGGCCACCACAGCTCCCCGAGGGGTGCGATCTCCAGCCCCTCGGCCTTGCGGCCGATGGAGAAGGAGCCGGGCGGGGTGACGGCGATGTCGCACTCGCCGTCGACGCAGTACTCCTCGCCGTTGCCGCTGGAGATGGGCAGGATGCGGGTGCGCACCCCACCGACCCAGAGCATGAGCACCTGGCGGTTGAGGTCGATCTCCACCCTGGTCGAGGGCCCGCCCGCCAACGGCCCGGGGGGCGAGGCGGCGGCGAGGGCGGCCAGGAGGCCGTCCTCGATGTCGCCGGTGCGGCTGAGGCCCTCGATCTTCTGGAAGGCCATGATCGAGTAGCTGGTGCGCCCGCCGAAGTTCCCGTCGGGCTCACCGACGTCGTAGCCCAGCTCGGCCAGCCGTTCCTGGACGGCCCGCACGTCGGCCGAGCTCACCACCTCGACCGGCGGCGCGGCGACGGTGGTGGACGTGGTGGGCGCGGTGGTGGCGACGACGGTGGACGACGTGACCGCGGTCTTCACCGTGGTGGTCGTCGAGTTGGCCCCTGCCGAGCGGATCTCGGAGCCGTCGGCGGAGCAGGCGCTCAGGACGAGGGCCGCGAGCGCGCCGAGGAGGGGCCGCCGCAGTGCGCCGCATCTCAGGCCACTCATCGTCCGAGCCTCATCTCCGTGAACCATCACTACTGGACTCTCAGGCCCTAGACCCGCCACCGCCGTCAATGGTTCCACATCTGTGGATAACCCCGCTCAAGGGTTCAACCAGATGTGCCGATACCGGTAGTGCCTGGGAGGGCTTTTCGCTAGGGAGGGGTATTGAGATGACGTGTCCGCACTGCCATTCGCGTGACCTGGTCGAGATCCGCATGCAGCTCCACGCCGAGACCGTCACCATGCACTCGTGCCAGACGTGCGAAGGCCGCTGGTGGGACCGGGGCGGCGAGTCGTTGGGCCTGCGCACCGTCCTCGACCTGGTTGCCGCCCGCTGACCGCAGCGACACCGCCGGTCCTGACGCGACCGGCACGGCGGGGAATGACAAGATACTGAGATGGCAGTACAGCGGCGGCCGCCGCTCCGGGCGGCGCTCGACCGCGTCAAGCTACCGAGCATCCTCGCCGACCGCCTCAAGGTCAGCAGCATCGCGGTGAAGGAGCGCCCGGCCGAGGAGCGGGTCGGCCTGCGCCGGCCCACCCTCCGGGTGCCATCGGTCGACGAGCTCAAGCTGCGGGCCAGCCAGGTGACGCCGGAGACCCTCATCACCGCCGTCATCGTGGCCGCGGCGATGCTCTTCGTCTTCCTCCAGCTCCAGCCCAACCTGCTCTTCGCCGACACCACGCCGTCGGGCGGCGACATGGGGGCCCACGTGTGGGGCCCCGACTACATGCGCCACCACCTGCTGCCCAACCTCCGCCTCACCGGCTGGGCGCCCGACTGGTACTCGGGCTTCCCCGCCTACCACTTCTACTTCCCGCTGCCGTCGCTGGCGATCGCCCTGCTCAGCTTCGTGCTGCCCTACGGCGTGGCGTTCAAGCTCATCACCGTCTCCGGCCTCGTCACCCTCCCCCTGTGCGCCTTCGCCTTCGGCCGCCTGGCCGGGATGCGCTTCCCGGGCCCGGTGATGCTGGCCCTGGCCACCATGCCGTTCCTCTTCGACCGGGGCTTCACCATCTACGGCGGCAACATCCCGTCCACCCTGGCCGGCGAGTTCTCCTTCTCCATCAGCCTGTCTTTCGCCCTCCTCTTCCTGGGGGTGGTGGCGAGGGGCCTCGACACCGGCCGCAACCGGGCCCTGGGGGCGGTCCTGCTCGCCCTCACCGGCTTGAGCCACCTCCTGCCCACCGTCTTCGCGGTGGTCGGCGCCCTGCTCCTCTACCTCCTGCGCCCCGGTCGGGCCCGCCTGAAGTTCCTGTTCGGCCTGATCGGGGTGGGGGCGCTGCTCGCCGCCTTCTGGTCGTTCCCGTTCGGCATGCGCCTGGGCTACGCCAACAACATGGGCTGGGAGAAGATCACCCAGTACAGCCAGAACCTGTTCCCCGAGAACAAGGCCTGGCTGTGGCTGGTGCTGGCCCCCGCGGGCGTGGTGTTCGCGGTGGCCCTCCGCCGGCGGGTGGGGCTCTTCCTCGTCGGGATGGCCGCCATCACCGGCTCCCTGTTCGTCCTCGCCCCCGCCGGCCGGCTGTGGAACGCCCGGGTCCTGCCCTTCTGGTTCCTCAGCCTCTACCTGCTGGCGGGCGTGGCCGTCACCGAGATCGGCCCCGCCCTGGGCCGCATCTTCGCCGCCGATCCCGGCGAGCCGGCCACCCGGGTCACGTCCGCCGACCCCGTCCGCATGCAGCTCCTGGCCCGGCGCATCACGCCCATCGCGGCCGCCCTGGCGGTGTGGATGTTCGTCGGACTGCCCCTGGGGGTGCTGCCCCGCTGGCTGCCCAAGCCCGCCACCACCGACAGCAGCTACGTCGACGACTGGGCCAAGTGGAACTACTCCGGCTACGAGCGCAAGGAGTCGTACCCCGAGTACAAGCGGGTCGTCGACATGATGGCCTCCATCGGCAACACCAACGGCTGCGGTCGCACCCACTGGGAGTACGACTCCCACCTCGACCGCTTCGGCACCCCGATGGCCCTGATGCTCCTGCCCTACTGGACCGACGGCTGCATCGGGTCGATGGAGGGCCTCTACTTCGAGTCGTCGGCCACGGTGCCGTACCACTTCATGACCGCGGCCGAGCTGTCGAAGGGGCCGTCGAACCCCCAGCGCGACCTGCCCTACACCAGCCTCGACGTGTCCAAGGGCGTCGAGCACCTGCAGATGCTGGGCGCCCGCTACTACCTGGCCTTCTCGCCCGAGGCCGTGGCCCAGGCCGACTCCAACGCCAACCTCACTCTGGTCGGCCAGACGGGCGACTGGCGGGCCTACGAGGTCAAGGGCTCGGAGATCGTCTCCCCCCTCACCAACCAGCCGGCGGTGATCACCGGCGGGGGCAAGGGGGAGCGGGAGTGGATGGCGGTCATGTCCGACTGGTACCAGGACTTTGGTGCCCACGACGTGTTCCTGGCCGCCTCCGGGCCCAAGGAGTGGCCGCGGGTCGAGGTCAACAAGGTCGTCACCGACTCGAAGACGGTGGGATCCGACGTCGAGGTGGAGACGGCCCCGCGGCGCCCGCTTCCGCCGGTGGCCGTCAGCGGGATCAAGACCAGCGACAACCGCATCACGTTCGACGTCGACCGGGTGGGCGTGCCGGTGCTGGTCAAGGCCTCCTACTTCCCCAGCTGGAAGGTGTCGGGCGGCCACGGGCCCTACCGGGTGTCGCCCAACATGATGGTGGTGCTCCCCACGTCCGAGCACGTGAGCGTCTACTACGGCTGGACTCCGGTCGACTACACCGGGTGGATCCTCACCTTCATCGGCATCGGGCTGGCGGTGAAATGGGCCCGGCGGGGGCCGATGGTCGTCGACGACCCCGACCGGCCGGAGCCCCTCCTGCCGGCGCCGGGCGATGGTGCCTCCACCGGCCCGGCCCACCCGGTGGGCAACGGCGCCGGCCCGGGCGCTCCACCCGGTCCACCTGGCCCCCATGTTCCACCCGGTCCCCCCGGACAGCGAGGAGACGCCCCGGTCGAGCCGCAGCCGGTCCCGGTCTCCGACCACGGCGCCTGAGCCTCCTTCCCTCTTGACCGTCGAGGACCTTCGAGTCCACCCCCCGGGCCCCGACTCCGACCGCACCGGAAGTCCCCCTTCGTCGGGTGCCAGCCGCCGTGTCCGGCGAGCCACCGCGGTTGCCATCGGCCTCGTCGTCGCCATCGGCGTGGCGGCCCGCTTCTTCACCGTCTCCCACCTGTGGCTCGACGAGGCGCTCACCGTCAACATCGCCCGCCTGCCCCTGGGCGACCTGTTCCAGGCCCTCCGCCACGACGGGGCGCCGCCGCTGTTCTACCTGCTCCTCCACGGCTGGATGGACATGGCCGGCACCGGCGACGTGGCCGCCCGGGCCCTGCCGGGGCTGTTCTCGGTGGCGTCGCTCCCGTTGATGTGGCAGGTCGGCCGCCGGCTGGTGGGCGACGGTGATCGGTCCGCGGCCCGGTGGGTGTCGTGGGCCGGGGTGCTGCTGCTGGCGTCGTCGCCGTTCGCCATCCACTACGCCACCGAGGTCCGGATGTACTCGCTGGTCGTGCTGCTGGTCCTGGCCGGTTTCCTCGCCCTCGACACCGTCCGCCACCGTCCCTCGTGGCCGGCGAGCGTGGGGCTGGGGGCGGTTACCGGCCTGCTCCTGCTCACCCATTACTGGGCGTTCTTCCTGGTGGCGGCGGTGGCGGGGCTGCTCGGCGTGCGGCGGCAGGAGTCGGGTGCTCGGCGGGCGCTGCTGGCCATGGCCGCGGGCTCGCTGCTGTTCGTCCCCTGGGTCCCGGCCTTCTTGGAGCAGATGCGCAACACGGGCACGCCGTGGGGGACACCGCCCAAGCCCCGGGCCGTCTTCGACATCGTCCTGCAGTTCGGGGCGGGCCTGCCCGACACGGCCGTGCCCCTCGGCCTGCTGCTCTACGCCCTCCTCGCCCTGGGCCTGTTCGGCTTCGCCGCCGGGGCCGCCTCCGCCCGTCCCGAGCCCGGGATCGTCACCCTCGACCTCCGGGGCCGTCCCCCGGGGCGGATGCTGGCCGCCGCCGCCGGCTACACCATGGCCCTGGCCGTGGTGGTGGGCCAGGTCACCCAGTCCGCCTTCGCCATCCGCTACGCAGCGGTGGTTTTCCCCCTGGTGCTCCTGCTGGCCGCGCTCGGCTGCGCCACCCTGGCCGGCACGTGGCGGGGCCCGGTGGTGCTGGGCCTGGCCGTCGCCCTCGGCTTCGCCACCGCCATCCCCAACGCGGCCGGCGACCGCACGACCGCGGGACGGGTGGCCGCCGCCCTCCGGGCCCAGGCGAATCCGGGTGACGTGGTCGCCTACTGCCCCGACCAGCTCGGACCCTCGGTGAGCCGCTACCTGGGCGACGCCCCGGGCCTGCGCCAGCTCACGTTCCCCCGGGCCACTCCTCCGGAGCTGGTCGACTGGGTCGACTACCTGGCGACCAACCAGGCGCCCCCGGCCCCGTTCGCCCGCATGCTGGTCGACCTGGCCGGGCCCGACGCCTCCGTCTGGGTGGTGTGGGCGCCCAACTACCGCACCCTCGGCTCCCGGTGCCAGGGCCTGCTCACCGACCTGCGTGCCCTCCGGCCGGGCGAGCAGCGGGTGGTGAAGGTGTCGACGAACACCTCCGAGCGCCCTGGTCTGGTGCGGTACGGGCCAAATTAAGGGCCGGGTAGGGTGCCCTCCGTGGTTGACAAGAATCAGGACCTCGACGTCGTCATCATCGGAGCCGGACCGGCCGGTCTGACCGCGGCGTGGCAGCTGGCCAAGCAGGGCCTCACGTCCACCGTGCTGGAGGGCGACTCGGTGGTGGGCGGCATCGCCCGCACCGCCGAGCGCGACGGGTGGCGCTTCGACATCGGCGGCCACCGCTTCTTCACCAAGGTCCAGGCGGTGGAGGACGTGTGGCACGAGATCCTGGAGGACGACGAGTTCCTCACCCGGCCCCGGATGAGCCGCATCTACTACGACGGCAAGTTCTTCGACTACCCGCTCAAGCCCATGAACGCCCTCAAGAACCTGGGCGTGCTCGAGGCCACCCTGTGCGTGGCGTCGTACGGCTGGGCCCGCGTCCGCCCGCCCAAGGACCAGAGCAACTTCGAGGGCTGGACCACCTCTCGCTTCGGCAAGCGCCTCTACCGGATCTTCTTCAAGACCTACACCGAGAAGCTGTGGGGCGTGCCGGCCACCTCCATCCAGGCCGACTGGGCCGCCCAGCGCATCAAGAACCTGTCCCTCATGAAGGCGATCACCAACGCGGTCCTGCCCAAGCGGAACCAGAAGGAGATCACCAGCCTCATCGAGGAGTTCCAGTACCCCAAGTACGGGCCGGGGATGATGTGGGAGCGGGCCCGGGAGCTGGTGGAGGCCCGGGGCACCACGGTGGCCATGGAGGAGCCGGTCACCGCGGTCCACCACGCCGGGGGAAAGGCGGTGGCGGTGTCGACCCCCAAGGGCCGCTACCCGGCCAGCCACGTGATCTCGTCGATGCCGATCACGACCCTGCTCAAGATCATGGACCCGCCGCCGCCGGCCGAGGTCCTGGCCGCGGCCAAGGCCCTCACCTACCGCGACTTCCTCACCATCGCCCTGGTCGTGCCCGAGGCGTGCGGCTTCCCCGACAACTGGATCTACGTGCACTCGCCCGACGTCCGCCTGGGTCGAATCCAGAACTTCGGCTCGTGGTCGCCCTACCTGGTGAAGCAGGGCCGCACCTGCCTGGGCCTGGAGTACTTCGTGTTCGAGGGCGACGACCTGTGGACCATGGCCGACGACGATCTGGTGGAGCTGGGCAAGAAGGAGCTCCACACCCTGGGCCTGCTCGACGACACGTCGAAGGTGGAGGCCGGGTACGTGGTGCGGATGCCGAAGGCGTACCCGATGTACGACGCCGACTACAAGGCCAACGTCGGCGTGCTCCGGGCGTGGATCGCGGAGAACGCGCCCAACGTCTTCCCGGTGGGTCGCAACGGGATGCACAAGTACAACAACCAGGACCACTCCATGCTCACCGCCATGCGGTCGGTGGAGAACATCCTCGGCGCCGACCCGCCCCACGACATCTGGGCCGTCAACGTGGAGGAGAAGTACCACGAGGAGAAGGACAAGCCGGCCGCGGCGGCTGCGGCCGGCGCGGCCCCGTCCACCACCTGAGGCGGACGGGGACGGACGGTGGTGATCCGGCTGCCGTCGTCGGGCCTGGTGGTGCTGGTGGGGCCGTCGGGGAGCGGGAAGTCGACGTGGGCGGCGGCGTGGTTCGCTCCCGGACGGGTGGTGTCCGGCGACGGGATGCGGGCCCTGGTGGGGGAGGGCGAGCACGACCAGCGGGCGGGCACCGACGCCTTCGCCGTCCTCGACCTGGTGGTCGACCGCCGCCTCAAGCGAGGGCTGCTCACGGTGGTCGACACCCTCGGCCTCGACCGTGACCGGCGGCGGGCGTACGTCGCCCTGGCCCGTCGCCACGGCCGGCCGGTGGTGGCGGTGGCCTTCGACGACGTCTCCCCGGCCGACTGCCGGACCCGCAACGCGGCCCGCCCGGGACGGCCGGTGCCGGCCAAGGTCCTGTCCGCCCAACTGGCCCGCTGGCCGGCCGTGCTCGACGAGCTGGCCGACGACGGCTTCGACACCATCCACCGTCCCGGCCCGGTCCGGGTCGTCGATCACCAACTGGTGGGCGCCCCCGAGGCCGCCCGCCGCCAGCAGGAGGACCCCTTGCCCCTCGACTTCGGCCTCCAGATCGCCACCTTCGGCGGACCCGGCGGCGCCCCCGCCATCGGCCCCCGCCTGGCCGCCGTCGCCCGGGCCGCGGAGGAGGTCGGCTTCACCGGCCTGTGGGTGATGGACCACTTCGTCCAGATCCCCCAGGTCGGCCGCCGCTGGGACGAGATGCTCGACAGCTGGACCACCCTCGGCTTCCTCGCGGGCGTGACCAGCCGGGTGACCCTCGGGCCCATGGTGACGGGCGTCACCTATCGCAACGTCGCCCACCTGGCCAAGATCGCGGCCACCCTCGACGTGCTCTCCGGCGGCCGGGCCGTGTGCGGCCTGGGGGCGGCCTGGTTCGAGGACGAGCACAAGGCCTACGGGTTCGACTTCCCGCCCGTCCGCCAGCGGTTCCGGCTGCTGGAGGACGCCCTCCAGCTCCTGCCGATCATGTGGGGGCCGGGTGCCCCCGCGTTCAAGGGCCAGGCGATCGAGGTGCCGGAGGCCATCTGCTACCCGCGGCCGATCCAGGAGCGGATCCCGATCCTCGTCGGCGGGTCGGGCGAGAAGCGGACGCTACGGCTGGTGGCCCGCTACGCCGACGCCTGCAACCTCTTCGGCGATGCGGCCACCGTCCGCCACAAGCTCGACGTGCTCCACCGCCACTGCGCCGACGTCGGGCGGGACCCGTCCGAGATCCGGGTGACCCACCTGTCCTCCGCCCACGTCGTCGCCGACGACGAGCCGCCCGAATCGGTGCCGGTCAGGGCGCTGGTGGGGACGGTGGAGGAGCACGTCGGCCGCTTCCGGGGGCTGGCCGAGGCGGGCGTGCAGACGGCGATCGTCCGGTTCCCCGCTCTCGACGTGGCCGCCGTCGAACGGTTCGCGCCCGTGATCGCCGCCTTCCGGACGGCGGCCGGCTAGGGCGCGGGCGGCGCCGCTGGCGCCTGGGGCTTGCCTTCCCGCCACAACACGACCCGCAGGCGGGCCAGGCCCACGATCGACCGGGGGATGCGGCGGGCGATCGACGACCGCGACGGGCGGGTCTCGGCCACCTTCACCGGCAGCTCGTCGACCCGCATCCCGGCCCGCTCGGCCCGGATGACGAGCTCGGTGTCGAACAGGTCGGTGCCGAACCGCGACCCCTGCACCAGGGCGACCATGTCGTCCCGTCGCAGCACCTTCATCCCGTGGGTGTCGTGCACCTTGAGCCCGAAGCCGTAGCGCAGGATGGTGCTGAACACCCCCGTCACCAGCTGCCGCGACCGAGCCCGGGTGTCGACCGATCCCGGCCCCCGCTTGCTGCCCACCACCACCGACGGCCCCCCGGGCTGGTTGAGCGCCTCCAGGGCCCGGGAGAGAAAGCCCAGGTCGTAGTAGTCGACGTCGAAGATGGCGACCGCGTTGCCCCGGGCCGCCAGGAAACCCTGGCGCAGGGCGTTGCCGTAGTCGGCGTGGTCGAGGGACAGGGATCGCACCTCGGGGTACTCGCCGGCCAGTTTGGCGGCGACTGCGGCGGTGGCGTCGGTGGACCCGTTCTCGACGACCACGATCTCGAAGGCGCCGCCCCATCCCCGCAGGCCCAGGACGACCTCGCCCACCGCCGCGGCGAGGAAGGGCTCCTCGTCGTGGGCAGGCATCACGACCGAGATCACGGCCTCATCCTGCCCCAACTACTGTGGCGGGGACGTGCCCGCCGTCGAGGCGCACAGGCGAACGGACCGGTGAGGTTGGATCTGTCCCAGATTTTCAAGGCGTACGACATCCGGGGCGTGGTCCCCGACGAGCTCGACGCGTCCATCGCCCGGGCCGTGGGTTCGGCCTTCGCCCGCTTCACCGGCGCCCCCCGCATCCTCATGGGACGCGACATGCGGGCCACCGGCGTGGAGCTCTCGGCCGCCTTCGCCGACGGCGCCACCGCCGAGGGAGCCGACGTCGTCGACCTCGGCCTCATCTCCACCGACCTCATCTACTACGCCGCCGGCAGCCTCGACTCGCCCGGGGCGATGCTCACCGCGTCCCACAACCCGGCCAAGTACAACGGGATCAAGCTGTGCCTGTCGGGGGCCAAGCCGGTGGGCCAGGACACCGGCCTGCAGGAGATCCAGGCCATGGTCGAGGAGGCCTTGAAGCGGATGCCCTGACGCGATGCCGCGGCCAAGCCCGCCGCCGGCTCCGTCTCGTCCCTCGACCTGCTGGGCGAGTTCGGCGACCACGTGCGCTCGTTCGTCGACCGGGCCGTGCTCCGTCCCCTCAAGGTGGTGGCCGACGCCGGCAACGGCATGGGCGGACTGGTGGCCCCCGAGGTCTTCACCGGCCTGCCCTTCGACGTGGAGCTGATGTACGCCGAGCTCGACGGCTCCTTCCCCAACCACCCGCCCGACCCCATCCAGCCCGAGAACCTCAAGGACCTCCAGGCCCGGGTGCTCGAGGTGGGCGCCGACGTCGGGCTCGCCTTCGACGGCGACGCCGACCGGGTGTTCCTCGTCGACGACCAGGCCCAGCCCCTCTCCGGGTCGACTACCACGGCCATGGTCGCGGCCTCGATGCTGGAGAAGAACCCCGGCGCCACCATCCTCTACAACCTGATCTGCTCCAAGGCCGTGCCCGAGGTGGTCATCGAGCGGGGGGGCAAGCCCGTCCGCACCCGGGTGGGCCACTCGTTCATCAAGTCGGTGATGGCGGAGACGGGCGCCGTCTTCGGCGGCGAGCACAGCGGCCACTACTACTTCGCCGACAACTTCCGGGCCGACTCGGGCATCATCGCCGCCCTCGTCGTCCTCGAGCTCCTGTCCAAGGCCCACCGGCCGCTGTCGGAGCTGCGCCTGCCCTTCGAGCGCTACGCCGCCTCGGGGGAGATCAACGTCACCGTCGACGACCCCCAGGCCGTCGTCGAGCGGGTGGCCGAGGCGTATGCGGATGCCGACCAGGAGCGGGTCGACGGCCTCACCGTCGACCTCGGCGACTGGTGGTTCAACCTGCGGGCCTCCAACACCGAGCCCGTCCTCCGCCTCAACCTGGAGGCGGCCGACCCCGAGTCCTGCCACACCCACGTGGCCGAGGTGCGCAACCTCATGGCCGGGGAGAACTGAGCCCCATGACCCCCGATTCCCAGGCGCCCGACTCCCAGCCGCCCGCCTCCCGGCGGCTCGACTCCCGGCTGCTCGAGATCCTGGCCTGTCCCGCCGACCGGGGTCCGCTCCTCTACTTCGCCGACGAGGACTCGCTCTACAACCCCCGCACCCAGCGCCGGTACACGATCCGCGACGGGATCCCCATCATGCTGGTCGACGAGGCGGAGGCGGTCGACGACGCCGAGCACGCCCGTCTCCTGGCCAAGGCCGAGGCCGACGGGATCCGGCCTACATTCCAACAGTGATAGGCCACCAGTGATAGGCCACCAGTGATGGGCCACCAATGACAGCCACCGCACGCACCCCCCTCGACACCCAGGGCATCCTCCACGCAACCATGCGCCTGCCGGAGCAGGTGGCGGAGGCCATGGCCGCGGGCCACGGGCTCGAAGGCCTGCCCGACCACGACGACGTCGAGAACATCGTGGTGCTGGGCATGGGCGGCAGCGCCCTGGCCGGCGACATCCTGGTCGCCGCCGCCGGCCCCTTCCTGCCCGTCCCCGCCCTCGCCTTCCGGGGCTACAACGTGCCCGCCTTCGTGGGCGACGGCACGCTCGTGTTCGCGGTCTCCTTCTCGGGCGACACCGAGGAGACGGTGGAGGCCGTCACCGAGGCCGCCCTGGCCGGGGCCAAAGTGGTGGCCATCACCACCGGCGGGGAGCTGGCCCGCCTGGCCGAGGCGTGGGAGGTGCCGATGGTGCGCATCCCGCCCGGCATCCCCCAACCCCGCTGCGGCCTGGGCGCGCTCTCGATCCCCGCCCTGGCCGTCCTAGAGGACATCGGGCTGTTTCCCGGCGCCACCGCGTGGGTCCACGCCGCCGTCGAGCAGCTCAAGATCCGCCGCGACCAGCTGCTGAAGCCCGACAACGTGGCCCAGGCCCTGGCCCGGGCCATCGGCCGCACCATCCCCGTCATCCACGGTGGGGGGCCGGTGGGAGCCGCCGCCGCCTACCGGTGGAAGTCGAGCATGAACGAGAACGCCAAGATCCCCGCCTTCTGGAACACCCAGCCCGAGCTCTGCCACAACGAGGTCTCGGGATGGGGCCAGCACGGCGACGTCACCCGCCAGGTCATGACCCTGGTCGGGCTGCGCCACGACTTCGAGCACCCCCAGGTCATGCACCGCTTCGAGCTCACCTACCGGCTCCTCGACGAGGTCGTGGCCGGCATCGAGGAGGTGCAGGCGGAGGGCGAGGGCGAGTTGGCCCAGCTCCTCGACCTGATCCTGGTGGGCGACGTCACGTCGATCGAGCTGGCCCTCCAGGAGGGCATCGACCCGGGCCCGATCCCGGCCCAGGACCACATCAAGACCGCCCTGGCCACGTCGGCCGGCGAGCGCGACCGCGACGACCCCAACACTGCCTGACTTGAACCCGACCCCGGAAGAGAGCACCCCCGAATGACAGACCAGTCCAGCACCTCCACCGCAACCGGCGATTTCGCCGACGCGTCCCTGGCCGAGCTCGGCCGCCAGCGCATCGCGTGGGCCGACAGCCACATGCCGGTGCTGGCCAGCATCCGGGCCCGGTTCGAGAAGGAGCGCCCGCTCGACGGCGTCACCATCGCCTGCTGTCTCCACATCACCACCGAGACGGCCAACCTGCTGCGCACGCTGAAGGCCGGCGGCGCCACCGTGGTCGCCTGCGCCTCCAACCCTCTGTCCACCCAGGACGACGTGGCCGCCTCCCTCGCCATCGACGACGGCATCGCCACCTACGCCATCAAGGGCGAGGACACGGAGACCTACTTCCGCCACCTCGACGCCATCCTCGACGCCCACCCCCAGGTCACCATGGACGACGGCTGCGACCTCGTGTCCCGCCTGCACCGGGAGCGTCCCGACCAGGTCGGCGAGGTCATCGCCGGCACCGAGGAGACCACCACCGGAGTCATCCGGCTGCGGGCCATGGAGGTCGACGGGGCCCTGAAGTTCCCCATCGTGGCCGTCAACGACGCCAACACCAAGCACATGTTCGACAACCGCTACGGCACCGGCCAGTCCACCCTCGACGGGATCATCCGGGCCACCAACGTGCTGCTGGCGGGCAAGACCATCGTGGTCGCCGGCTACGGCTACTGCGGCAAGGGCGTGTCCAGCCGGGCCGACGGCATGGGCGGGCACGTCATCGTGTGCGAGGTCGACCCCCTGCGGGCGCTCGAAGCCACCATGGACGGCTACCGGGTCATGCCGATGGCCGACGCCGCCCGCGAGGGCGACATCTTCATCACCGTCACCGGCGACCGCGACGTCCTGCGTCGGGAGCACTTCGAGGTCATGAAGGACGGGGCCATCCTGGCCAACTCCGGCCACTTCGACATCGAGATCGACCTGGAGGCGCTGGCCGAGATGGCTGCCGCCGCCGGGGGCCGCAAGCCCGCCCGCCCGTCGGTCGAGGCCTTCGACATCGGCGGCCGCCGGCTGCTGGTGGTGGCCGAGGGCCGGCTGGTGAACCTGGGGGCAGCCGAGGGCCACCCCGCGGCCGTCATGGACATGAGCTTCGCCAACCAAGCCCTCTGCGCCGAGTGGGTGCTGAGCCAACGGGGCGAGCTGGAGGCCCGGGTCTACGACGTCCCGCCCCTCATCGACGCCGAGGTCGCCCGCCTCAAGCTCGACACCATGGGCATCACCATCGACACCCTCACGCCGGAGCAGCAGGAGTACCTCACCTCCTGGACGGTGGGCACCTAGTTCGACCTGTTCGGGCGGTGCCGCCGGCCGGCCGCTCGGCCGTCGGCCGGCGACGTGGGTGGTCGGGGCGGTGGGGTGGTGGTGCGGGTCGGACGACGTTGACCGCGGGGCCGTCGCCCGTCGATGGAGCCGGCGGCCGGGGAGTGGCTGTCACCCGGGGTAGGTGGCTCGTTGCGCGGCCGGACCGTCGACGGGCCGCTGAGGATGCCGTCCCAGGGGTCTCGCATGTCACGGTGAGCGATGGCAAGCCGTGCGGCTCCGGAAGCGTGGAGGTGCTGGAGCCGCCGGGTGGGGTGAAAAGAAGGTCCAGAAACCGGTGGAATGCATCGATACTGTCTCAGGATCATGGTATGATCGAACATATGATCGGTAGTGCGGTGAGGGAGCTACTGGCGGGGATGGAGAGGGCGCTCAAAGAGCTCGACCCCGAGGCCCTGAGCGGGCCGGAGTCGCTGGAGCTGTTCGCCACGTTCCACCGCATGGAGCGGCTGGGGGCGGCGGGCAAGACGCTGTGTGCCCGGCAGATGGCGGCGTCGCGGGCCTGGTTCTCCGGGGGCCACCGCTCGCCCTGTCATCTGATGGCCGAGACCACCGGCTCCTCGGTGCGCCACGCCGTCGACCTGTTGGATGCGGCCGAGGCCATGAAGACACTGCCGGCCACCGAGGACAAGTTCCGCTCGGGGGCGCTCACCGAGCGCCAGGCGATCGAGGTGGCGTCGGCCGCCATTGCTGATCAGACGTCGGAGGCGGAGCTGCTGGAGCTGGCCCAACTCGAGTCCTTCGTCGAGCTGCAACGGGCCGCGGCCCGGGTGCGGGCTGCGGCCACCGATGACGAGGAACGTCACCGTCGGGCCCATCGCCGGCGCCACTTCCGCCACTGGGTCGACGTGGAGGGCTCGTTCCGCTTCTCCGGCAGCCTCACCCCCGAGGCGGGGGCAATCCTGCTGGCGGGGATGGAGCCCCACCGCCAGGCGATGGCCCGCCGGGCGGCCGAATCCGACAAGGGCAGGCGCCGGCGGCGGGACTGCGACGCGGCGCTGGCCGCCGACGCGCTGGTGGAGATGGCCCGGAGCGCAGGTGCACAGCCTGGCGACCCGCTGCGGCCCACGCCCTCGGCCATGATCCACGTACGGGTCGATCACGCCGCCCTCAAGCGGGGACACACCAAGCCGGGCGATGTGTGCGAGGTGCCGGGCGTGGGACCGGTCACCGTGGGCTGGGTCCAGGGCCTGTTGGGCGATGCGGTGGTGGCCGCCCTGCTGGTCGAGGACGGCGAGGTGCTCAAGGTGGCCCACCTGGGCCGGGTCATCCCGGCCAAGGTCCGCACCGCCCTGGTCGAGCGGGACCGGGTGTGCGTGGTGCCGGACTGTTCCGTCGACCGCGACCTGGAGATCGACCACATCCGCCCCCTCGCCGCCGGCGGGCGCAGCGAGCTGGCCAACCTGTGCCGGCTGTGCCGGTTCCACCACTACCTCAAGACCCACCACGGCTGGCGCATCACCCGAGCTGGCAAACGCTGGCTGTGGGAGGGCACCCACGGCCCCCCGCCCGACCCCGACGCCCCCCAACCCGAGCTGGCCGCCGCCCGCTGCTAGATCGCGGGCGCAAGCTGACCCGCGCCGCCACCGCCCAAGAGGGTTCGGACGGCGACGGGGCGATCCCGGCCCGACCGCGGCGGCGGTCCGGTCGACGGCGTGTGATCCAGACCAGCCTGCAGCGGTGTTTAGTGCGAGGCGACTGGGTGATATCGCACGGGTGTGCCTCGGGGTGTCAAGGGCCGGAGGCGTAGCCGAGCTGTCGCCCCGGATGCGGCCCATAGCGTCCGCTCGACGCCGGCGGCGGGGCCGCGCTGCCTGCCGTCCTGCGCACCGGCCACAGCCGTCCCACGCCGAGCTGTCGCCCCGGATGCGGCCCATAGCGTCCGCTCGACGCCGGCGGCGGGGCCACGCTGCCTGCCGTCCTGCGCACCGGCTACAGCCGTCCCACGCCGGGCTGCCGTCCTCCGCACCGGCTACAGCCGTCCCACGCCT
Source organism: uncultured Acidimicrobiia bacterium (assembly GCA_963829165.1). GTDB lineage: Bacteria > Actinomycetota > Acidimicrobiia > Acidimicrobiales > AC-14 > JAXDMK01. The sequence goes on from CAWHIC010000010.1 coordinate 445,574, forward strand.
GCGGTGCTGATGCTCGTCCACGCCGCGGCCCGGGGCGAACTCGTCGACTCGACTATCCAGCGCCACCCGGGCGCCGGGTCCGGCGACGCTGTCGTGGTGGGTGGACGCCATCGGCCGTGGCATTCGGTCGGAGTACCTCGTCGCCTTCGTGGGTCGAGCGAGGCGCCGGGAGATGCCGGGGGACCGTCTGACTGTCCGACCCTCTCCCTATCCTCCGGCTTCGTGTTCCTGCCGCGGACGTGTCCCGTGTGTGGCGCCCTGGGGGCGGCGCCGTGCCCGGCGTGCGCGGCCGAGCTTCGTCCCGCGCCCTCGCTCCCCCCGCCGCCGAATGTCGACTCGTGCCGGGCCCTTTTCGCCTACGAGGGCGTCGGCCGCGAGATCGTCGCCCGCCTCAAGTACCGCAACGCCCGTTCGTCGCTCCCGTTCCTGGCCGACCGCCTCGCCGCCCTCGTCAACCACGAGACGCCGGTCGACGTCGTCACGTGGGCGCCCACCACCGCCGTCCGCCGCCGGCAGAGGGGGTTTGACCAGGCCGAGTTGCTCGCCCGGGCCCTCGCCCGTCGCCTCCGCGTCCCCTGCCGGCCGCTCCTCGTGAGGCCCCCGGGCCGGGCCCAGACGGGCCAACCCCTCGACGTCCGCCGGGCCGGGCCCACCTTCCACCCCGCCCGCCCGTCGCCGCCCCCGTCCCCGCCCCCGTCCCCGCCACGCATCCTCCTCGTCGACGACGTGGTCACCAGCGGGGCCACCGTGGCCGCCGCCGCCCGCACCCTCAAGGCCAACGGCGCCCACATGGTCCACGTGGTGGCCGCAGCCCGCACCGCGCCGGGTCGGCGCAGTCCCCCGCCGGGCCTACACTCCCCATGTGTGGCCGTGTGTGGGTCTGTGGTTGAAAGTCGAGGCCAGTCGCAGGCGAAACGACCCACGTAAGGCAACCCGTGGTTGCTGAGCATGGTGCGGCTTAGGAGTAAGCCCTGCCTCGCAGGCGCCCGATTGGCGGGCACCGGCGAGAGAGGGAGGAAAACGGGTCCCGCAGGCGGTGCCGGGTCGCATCCCAGGTCACTGGGCACGACCGCCACCGTCGGAACCCGTGAGCTCTCCGGCAGGCGAGTGTGGGGGAAAAGACCAGGTCAGCCGCACACGGCCCATACTTCTCGCCAGCCCTTAACCGAAGGAGCGCGATTGTGGACGTGACGATTCGAGGACGCAACGTCGAGGTTTCCGACGGTCTGCGGGCGACGGCCGAGGAGAAGGTCACCCGGCTCAGCCGGCACCTCGACGGGTGGGAGCACGCCGAGATCCACTTCTCGGAGGAGAAGAACCCCCGCATCTCGGCCAAGGAGGTCTGCGAGGTCACCGTCTGGGGCCACGGCCACGTCATCCGGGCCAAGGCCGCCTCGTCCGACGCCTTCGCCTCCGTCGACCGGGTGATCGACAAGCTCGAGCACCAGATGGAGAAGCTCAAGTCCCGCATGCAGAGCCGGTCGCACCCCCGCCGGCCGGTAGACTCGGGTCACCAGAAAGGCGTGCCGACCGCCGACGAAGCAGCCGATGCGGACGAGTCGACATCGAACCAGTCCAGGATCGTCAAGACCAAGCGCTTCGACATCAAGCCCATGACCCCCGAGGAAGCGGCGCTGCACATGGACATGCTGGGTCACGACTTCTACTTCTTCACCAACGCCGACACCGGCACCGCCGCCGTGGTCTACCGCCGCAACGACGGCGACGTCGGCCTGATCGATGCCAACTAAAAGGGCCGACTGACGCATGGCAGGGGGCGAGCCCATCCGGGTATTGGTCTGCGACGACCACGACCTGTTTCGCAAGGGCCTGCGCATGGTCCTGGAGGCGGAGGAGGACATCGTGGTGGTGGCCGAGGCCGCCGACGGTGAGCAGGCCGTGGCCCGGGTCGAGGAGCTCGCCCCCGACGTGGTGCTGATGGACGTGCGCATGCCCCGGATGGGCGGCATCGACGCCACCCGCGTCATCCGCCAGCTCTTCCCCGCCACCCGCATCATCGTCCTCACCGTCAGCGACGAGGAGGACGACCTCTACGGGGCGGTGAAGGCGGGCGCCAACGGCTACCTGCTCAAGGAGGTCTCCATCGAGGAGGTCGCCGACGCGGTACGGGCCGTCTACGGCGGGCAGAGCCTCATCTCGCCCTCGTTGGCGTCGAAGCTGCTCAACGAGTTCGAGGGGCAGGTGGGCACCCTCAAGGATGCGGTCCTCGGCGCCGGGCCCCGGCTGTCGGAGCGGGAGGTCGAGATCCTCAAGATGATCGCCCTGGGCATGGGCAACCACGACGTGGCCGAACGGCTGGGGGTGTCGGAGAACACGGTGCGCAACCACGTGGCCAACATCCTGGTGAAGCTGCAGCTCCGGGCCCAGATCGAGACCGCGACCTGATGAGGGCTCCCCGCACCTGAGTCCCCTGCGGCCCCGGGGCACCTACACCGAGTGGTTCTGGCCGCCCGCCCCCGCCCCCGCCGGCGCCGACGGCTACCGCAGCTTCGAGCACGTCCTCACCCCCGAGCTCGACCCCGGACTGCACACCCCCTGGTACTGGGCCCACCAGTTCCGGCTGGAAGGGGGCGACGGTGGCTACCTGGGCCTGCAGACCTGGGGCAACCTCGACCCGAGCCACCTCGACCGCATCGCCATCTTCTCCATCTGGGACGCCGTCGGCGGCGAGGGTGAGCACGCCCAGACGTTCGGCGGCGAGGGCACCGGGTGGAGCTGCCGCATCTCCTACCCGTGGGTCGCCGGCCGCTCCTACCGGCTGCGGGTGTGGACCGACGAGCCCGGCTGGTGGGCCGCCTCCGTCACCGACATCGAGGCCGACGTCACCCGGCTCATCGGTCGCATCCGGGTGCGCGACCAGGTGAAGGGCCTCGGGCGGTGGTCGGTGATGTGGACCGAGTACTACGGCGCCCTCGTGCGGTGCTCCGACCTCACCCACTCCCGGGTGGTGTTCGGCGTCCCCGTCGGCGACGGGGCCGTGGTGCCCGAGCGCCGGCACAGCCACGTGAACGACGGTGACTGCCAGGAGTCCCGCGTCGACGACGTGCCGGACGGAGTTCGACACGAGATGGGCGCCCCGTCGCCGACGGAGTCGGAGGGACTGCGGCCCCGGCGCCTCTTCGGGCCGTGGCCGTGGCCGTGGTTAGGGGATCGGCTAGCGTTCGGCCGACCCCGTGGGGCTGGGCGAACCCGTTCGTCACCTGATGGTCAACACACTGTGACGCGAGAGGCCCCCGACCCCGACCCCGACCGCGGACCCGCCGCCGTGGGCGACCATCGACCCCACGTCCTGGTGGTCATGCCCGCCTACAACGCCGGCCGCACCCTGGTCGAGACGTGGGGCAAGATCCCCGCCAACGTCGTCGACGAGGTCCTGCTGGTCGACGACGGCAGCCACGACGACACCCTCACGGTGGCCGCCAGCCTGCCCATCCGCACCATCAGCCTTCCCCACAACGTCGGCTACGGCGGCAACCAGAAGACGTGCTACCTGGAGGCGCTGCGCCTGGGGGCCGACGTCATCGTGATGCTCCACCCCGACGGCCAGTACGACCCCGCCCTGCTCCCCGACCTGGTGGGCCCGGTGGCGAGGGGTGAGGCCGACCTCGTCCTGGGCAGCCGCATGCTGGTGGCGGGCGGGGCCCGGGCGGGGGGCATGCCCCTGTACCGCTACGTGTCGAACAAGGCTCTCACCGCCATCGAGAACAAGATGCTCGGCACCGCCTACAGCGAGATGCACACCGGCTACCGGGCCTACTCCCGGGGCTTCCTGGAGACGGTGCCGTTCATGCGCAACTCCGACAACTTCGTGTTCGACACCGAGGTCATCGCCCAGGCCGTCGCCTTCGGCCAGCGCATCGTGGAGGTGCCCATCACCACCCGCTACTTCCCGGAGGCGTCGTCGACGTCGATGCGGGCCAACGTCCGCTACGGCCTGGGAACGCTGGGCACGATGGTCCGCTACCGGCTCCACCGCTCGGGGGTCATGCGCTCCCGCATCTTCAAGACCTGACTGCTCAAGGCTGGGGCACCGGCGGGCGGACCCGTTCCGCAGCCATGATGTCGAGGTTGTCGTAGCGGACGACGAACTCCCGCTCGAGCAGGCGGGCGATGAGGGCGTCGTCGCTGTCGCTCAGCAGCTCCCGGTCGACGACGAGCCAGTCCACGTCGGCCGGGTCGTCCGGGTTCTCGCCGTCGACGCCCCAGTTGACCACCACCCACGGGTTGGGGAACTCGTAGATCTTCTCCCGGTGGGCCAGCTGGGGGACGAACAGGTAGACGGCGCTGACGTCGGCGTCGTCGGGGACCATGGCCGCGGCCGCCTCCTTGGGTGCCCGCCGGGCGTCGGGTCCGAAGGGCCAGTAGCCGGCGTGGTACTTCACGCCGATGGGCGACGGCCCCCAGGCGACGGTGGACGCCAGGGACGTGGCCACCACCAGCCCCACCAGGAAGGCCTTGGCCGTCGGCGTGCGCCCGAGCCAGGCGATGGCCTCCACCGTGGCCAGGATGATGCCGGCCAGCACCAGGCCCGACCAGTGGAACTTGGCGTCCCGCTGGTAGGGGAAGGTCGACAGGACGTTCACCCCCAGCATGGGCAGGGCGATGAGCAGGGTGGAGAGGGCGAAGACGGGCAGGAACGCCACCGGGGCGAACAGCATCCGGTAGTAGTTCATGCGATCGGGCTCGGTGGCGACGTCGAAGGTGCGGCCGGGATGGGTGACCACGTGCCCCACCACCTGGGTCGGGCTGCGGCCGAACTCGCCGAAGAAGGAGTCGTAGAAGGGCCCGATCCCGTTGAAGCGGGGGATGAAGATGCGGGTGGCGGCCATGAACCAGGCGGCGGCGGCCGCGGCCACGATGGTGCCGATGCGGCGGTCGCCCCGGATGGCGATGACGACGCCCATCAGGATGAAGGCCAGGGCCACGTCCTCCTTGCAGGCCATGGCCAGCACCGCGGCCACCGCGAACCACCTCCACCGCTTGGCCCGGGCCGCCCAGTAGGCGAACAGCAGCGGACCGAGGGCCAGGGCGTCGGGATGGAAGTACTCCCACACGAGGAACTGGTAGGTGGGGTGGAGGAGGATGATGCTGCTGAGGGCCACCGCCGGCCACCGCGCCTTCAGCCGGTCGCGGGCGAGGAGGAAGATGGCGATGGCGCCCGAGGCCTGGGACAGGACCTGGGCCACCAGCAGGAAGATCGGCCCCCCGCCCAGCCAGTAGAAGGGGACGAAGAGCAGCAGGGCCACGTTCATGTGGTGGCCGAACAGGTCGAGGCCCCGCACGGTGACGAAGGGGTCCTTGAAGCGGGAGAGCAGCCAGATGCCCTGGTCGTAGATCCCCAGGTCGAAGCCGAAGGTGCCGAAGTGGGCGTGGCGCCGGTAGCCGAGGGTGATGAACACCATCGACCACACCGCGACCATGGCGAACAGGGTCCACCGGACGGGGTCGCGCCCCCGGGCCCACTCGATCAGGGGGGAGAGGTTGACCTGGTCGAGGTCGTCGGGGTCGGGGCGGGACACCGGCGCCGGGCGAGGAGTGGGATCGGCCCCCTCGGGGAGCGGGATCCCGGGACGCTGGGGGACGAGGATCGGCACCTTCTCCCGGGCCGGACCGAGCACCCCCCGCCGCCGGAGGAACGACGTGACCGCGGAGAAGTCGGCCCGATCCCGCCCGTCGTCGTGGTCGCTCCCAACGGAGGGACGGGCGTCGGCGGCGACACCGGCTGCGGCCGGTGCGGGTGCCGTCGCCGCCACTTCCCCGGTGGGGGCGGGAGCGTCGTCCGTCGGCGAGAGGGTGGGGTCGACGCTAGCTACGGGCGTATCGGCCGCGGTGCCGGTCTCGGCGGCTGGACCGTCGTCCGTCGGGACGGCGACCGGGGGGGCCGCCCGGTCGACGACCTCATCGGGAGCCGTCGCATCGCCGGCAACCTCCGACGGTGGCGCGTCGGGGTCGTCGTCGGGTCGGGCCACGGCCCATTCTGGCCCCGACACCCCTACCCGACCAACCTCGGCCAGGTGGCCCCCCGGTAGACTCGGTTCCTATGTCGATTTTGACGAAGGTCCTCCGTGCCGGGGAGGGCAAGAAGCTCAAGGCGCTCACCACCCTGGTCCCGGACATCAACGCCTTCGAGCGCGAGATCGAGGCCCTGTCCGACGCCGACCTCCAGCACAAGACGATCGAGTTCCGGGAGCAGATCGACCGGGCCCGCCAGCTCGAGGGGAACGAGGGCGTCAACGAGGCGCTCAACGACATCCTCCTGGAGGCCTTCGCCGTCACCCGCGAGGCCAGCCGCCGCACCATCGGCCAGCGCCACTACGACGTCCAGCTCATGGGCGGGGCCGCCCTCCACTTCGGGTGGATCGCGGAGATGAAGACGGGCGAGGGCAAGACCCTCGTGTCCACCCTGCCCGTCTACCTCAACGGCCTCAGCGGCCGCGGGGTCCACGTCATCACCGTCAACGACTACCTGTCCCAGCGGGACGCGGAGTGGATGGGCCAGATCCACCGGTGGCTGGGGCTCACCATCGGCATCGTCCTGCCCCGCTACGACCAGGCGGCCATGAAGCGGCAGGCCTACGGGGCCGACATCACCTACGGCACCAACAACGAGTTCGGGTTCGACTACCTCCGCGACAACATGGCCATGTCCCGCGACCAGATGGTGCAGCGGGGCCACGCCTTCGCCATCGTCGACGAGGTCGACTCGATCCTGGTCGACGAGGCCCGCACGCCGCTCATCATCAGCGGCCAGGTGCAGGACGCGGCAGCCCTGTATTACAAGTTCGCCAGCATCGTCCGCACCCTGGTCCGCGACGAGGACTACGAGGTCGACGAGGAGAAGCGCACCGTCTTCCCCCTCGAGGCCGGCATCACCAAGGTGGAGAAGGCCCTGGGCGTCGACAACCTCTACGACGAGCTGTCGGCCAACTACGTCCACCAGCTGCAGGCCGGCCTGCGGGCCAAAGAGCTCTACAAGCGCGACGACGACTACGTGATCCAGAACGGCGAGGTCAAGATCGTCGACGAGTTCACCGGGCGCATCCTCGAGGGCCGGCGCTGGTCGGAGGGCCTGCACCAGGCGGTGGAGGCCAAGGAGCGGGTCCGGATCAAGCACGAGAACCAGACCCTCGCCACCATCACCCTCCAGAACTACTTCCGCATGTACGACAAGTTGGCGGGCATGACCGGCACGGCCGAGACCGAGGCGGCCGAGTTCGCCCACACCTACGACCTGGCGGTGGTGCCCATCCCCACCCACCGCACCATGATCCGCGTCGACCACCCCGACCTCATCTACAAGACGGAAGAGGCCAAGTTCAACGCCGTCGTCGACGACATCGCCGAGCGCTTCGAGTCGGGCCAGCCGGTGCTCGTGGGCACGGTCTCGGTGGAGAAGTCGGAGCGGCTGTCCCGCCTGCTGGGCAAGCGGGGCATCCAGCACGCCATCCTCAACGCCAAGCAGCACGAGCGGGAGGCCGTGATCGTGGCCCAGGCGGGGCGGCTCCACTCCGTCACCGTCGCCACCAACATGGCCGGTCGAGGCGTCGACATCATCCTCGGCGGCAACGCCGAGGGCCTGGCCACCCTCGACACCCTGGCCGAGGGGCTCCTGCTCGACACCCCCGAGGGCAAGGCCCGCGTCGACGAGCTGTTCAAGCAGTACAAGGACGAGTGCGCGGCCGAGGGCGACAAGATCCGCGACCTGGGCGGGCTCTACGTGCTGGGCACCGAGCGCCACGAGAGCCGGCGCATCGACAACCAGCTCCGGGGCCGCTCCGGCCGCCAGGGCGACCCCGGCGAGAGCCGCTTCTACCTGTCCCTCGAGGACGAGCTCATGCGCCTGTTCGCCACCGGCGCCATGTCGTGGGTGATGGGCAAGGCGCTCCCCGACGACGTGCCCATCGAGGCCAAGATGGTCACCCGGGCCATCGAGAAGGCCCAGGGCACGGTCGAGGCCCGCAACGCCGAGATCCGCAAGGACGTCCTCAAGTACGACGAGGTCATGAACGAGCAGCGCAAGGTGGTCTACCGGCGCCGCCAGCAGATCCTCGACGGGGCCGACCTCCGGGAGGAAGCGCTCACCCACCTCACCAAGGTCATCGAGCGCCAGGTGGGCGTGTTCTGCTCCACCGACTACGCCGAGGACTGGAACCTCGACGGCCTCCTCCACGACATCGCCACCTACTTCCCCACCGGCTTCACCGCCGAGGAGCTGGCCGGCGCCACCAGCGCGGCCCAGATCCGGGAGAGCCTGCTGGCCGAGTCGCTGCGCTACTACGAGCAGCGGGAGGAGTCGCTGGGCGCCGACACCATGCGCGAGATCGAGCGCCGGGTGATGCTCTCCATCCTCGACCAGCGCTGGCGCGAGCACCTCTACGAGATGGACTACCTCCAGGAGGGCATCAACCTCCGGGCCATGGGTCAGAAGGATCCCCTCTCGGAGTGGCAGCGCGAGGGCTACGACATGTTCGGCCAGATGATCGACGCCATCTCCGACGACTTCGTGCGCTACGTCATGCACCTCGAGGTGGTCGTGGAGAACGCGCCCCAGCCCGAGGTGGTCAACGTGCAGCTGTCGGGCCCCGACGATCCGTCGTCCGGGTCGGCCGGGGTCAAGCAGGCGGCGGCGCGGGAGGCGGCGGCCGGCGGCGAGGTGGGCGAGGGCGGCGCAGTGGCCATCGACGACAGCCCCACCGTGGCCCAGGTGGTGAAGGGCGAGCACGAGAAGATCGGCCGCAACCAGCCCTGCTACTGCGGCAGCGGCAAGAAGTTCAAGCTGTGCCACGGGAAATAGGCGAGCACTTCGCGCAGTTGCCCCCTCACAGGTGTAATTGCGCGGATCAATCGACTCGTCTGACTCGATGAGGGATTTTTCGGACGCCCTCGGAGGGCTCCGCGTCCGGCTCGGCGACATGGAGAAGACGCTCGATCTGCCGGGGCGTCGGCTGCGGCTTTCCGAGTTGGAGAAGCAGGCGTCCGACCCGTCGTTGTGGGACGACCCCGACGCGGCCCGCAAGGTCACCGGGGAGCTAGCCCGGGTGAAGGACGACGTCGACGAGCTCGACAGCCTCGAGCGGCGGCTGTCCGACGTCGAGGTCCTCCACGAGCTGGCTCGGGAGGAGGGCGACGAGTCGTTCGAGGCCGAGGTCGAGGCGGGGATGGCCGCGGTCGAGAATGACCTGGCCGTGGTCGAGCTGCGGGCCATGTACTCGGGCGAGCACGACGAGCTCGACGCGGTGTGCGAGGTGCACTCCGGCGCCGGAGGCACCGACGCCCAGGACTGGGCCGAGATGCTGCTGCGGATGTACCTGCGGTGGGCCGAGCGGCGGGGGTTCGCGGCCGAGCTGCAGGAGGTCTCGCCCGGCACCGAGGCGGGGATCTCGTCGGCCACGTTCATCGTCCGGGGCCGTCACGCCTACGGGTTGCTGAGCGCGGAGAAGGGTGTCCACCGGCTGGTGCGAATCTCGCCCTTCGACTCCCAGTCCCGCCGCCACACCGCCTTCGCTTCCTTCGAGGCCGTTCCCTTCCTGGAGGACCTGTCGGGCGAGGTCGAGATCGACGAGAAGGACCTGCGCATCGACACCTACCGGTCGTCGGGAGCGGGCGGCCAGCACGTCAACGTCACCGACTCGGCCGTGCGCATCACCCACGAGCCCACCGGCATCGTCGTGTCCTGCCAGAACCAGCGCAGCCAGCACCAGAACAAGGAGGTGGCCATGAAGATCCTGGCCGCCAAGCTGGCCGAGCGGGCCCGGGAGGAGCGGCGGCGGGAGATGGAAGCCCTCGCCGGCGAGCAGCGGGACGTGGCCTGGGGCAGCCAGATCCGCTCCTACGTGCTGCACCCCTACCAGATGGTGAAGGACCTGCGCACCGACCATGAAGTGGGCAACATCGGCGCCGTCCTCGACGGCGACCTCGACGGTTTCATGGAGTCGTGGCTGCGCTGGAGGCAGCGCCAACGGGTGTGACGCGGAGAAGCGCATGCGATATCGGGGCCGCGGTCCGGCGAGCGGTACCGGTCCTGGTGGCCGGCGCCGTTCTCGCCTGTTGTCGACCAACGGAGCCGAGCCGACCAAGCACCCCGACGTCCTTTCCGGCGGCCACCACCACACCCGTCAGCGACGGGAAGCCACTCTTGCCGCTCGACCTGAGCCTGGTGCTCCCAGGTGAGCCTCCGGAGATCGGCGTGCCGTTCCGGGTGACCTTGCGTTTCGCGACCCGAGAGCCAATGAGCGGGGTGCGGGCACGGGTCGAAGGGTCGGGGGTCGTCACCGTCGTCGAGTCCGGGGCCGCCCGATCGAGCGACCCGGCGGCGGGCCGGGAGCTGACCGTTGACGCCACGGTCCGCATCGATGCCGTCGGCAGCGGCCAGCTCCGGGGCACGGTCGAGGTGGTCGACGGCGATGAGGTGCGGTACGGGCGCATCGACGAGGTGTCGGTGCTGGCCACCAACTCGGAGGTCCTGACCGGTAGGGCGGGCCTCCTGCAGCTGCGCCTCGAACACCTCGATCACGAGCGGGCCTCCGGAGCCGTCGGCGAGGACGACTACATCCGCCTGCGGGACGAAATCCTCGGTGGGGGAGCGACGACGGGGTAGCCAGGTGCCGGCGGGCGGTGATCCCATAACGGGACGTGCGGCGTCGTCGGCCGGGAAGTAAGTTGCGCCCTCCCCCCTCTCGTGACGGGACTGCGATGACTATGGTTGCGAAGCGGCCGCGTTCGGTGGCGCTGTGGTTGTCGGTCGGAATGCTTGCACTGGCGGCTGTCGCCGGCGCCGGGCCGAGCCGGGCCTTGGGCTCGCCGTCCACACCGGCGCAGGCGGCAGCAGCCACGGGATCGGGCAGCCGTGACCACGTCAAGCCCGCGGGAGGCGTCACCGTCGGGATGGCGTCCGCGCCGGGGACGCCGGCCATCGGTGAGGAGTCGACCGCCTCCTTGCACGTCACCCCCGGGGCCGACTTCGCCCGGCTGGAGGTCGCGGTGCGCACGGTCGGCCCTGTTACCACCGCCGCACCCCTGCTCCAGGTGGTGGCGTCGCCGGCCGCGGGCCAATCGGTCGACCTGCCTTTCCCGTTCGTCGTCACCGGCCCCGGGGCGGGTGTGGTGCAGGCGAGCGTCACCGCCTTCGACGGCAGCGGCCACTCGATCGTCACCCGCTCGACGAGGCTGTGGATTGCCACCCGGGACGGCGGCGTGTTCCAGAGCACCCGCGGTTCGCTCGACGCGGCGGTGAGCGCCCTGTCCTCGGCCAAGGCTTCCCTCACGGCCGCTGCCTACACCGCCGCGCTCGATCGGCTCCTCGGCGGAGGGGCGGTGGCGACCACGTCGAGAACGGCGGCTCAGGGCCCGGGCCAGGCCCAATCGCCCGGCGGGGTGGTGACCATCTCCGGCCAGGTGCGGTACACCGACAGTGCCGGCAACACCCATCCCGTGCGGCTGGCCCCCGTCGAGATCCGGGACGCAGAGACAGTCGAGTCTGTCCTCGTGACCACCGTGAACACCAGCGCCACGGGCAACTTCACGGCAACGGTCAACAACGACGACGGCACCGGCGAGGGGGGCCGCGACCTCTTCATCCGGGCGCTGGCCAAGAGCACCGGCTTCGACATCCAGGGCACGGCCGGCACCCACCGGATCGACTCGGCCGTCACCAACAACGTGGCCGACGGGGCCACCCTCACGGTGAATCTGACCGCCAACAACACCGACGACAACAACACCGCCTTCTCCGTCCATGACGCGCTCGGTGACCACCGTCGCCTACGCGGCCACCCTGACCGGCGCCGCCCTGCCCGCCATCGCGGTCGACTTCCCGACGGCCGACGAGACCTCGAACTTCGGGGACGGGGCGCTCCACATCCTCCAGCTCGACCGCTTCGACTGGGACGTCAACCTCCACGAGTTCGGCCACTACTTCATGAGCAACCAGGGGATCGAGGACAACCCCGGTGGTAACCACTCAACCAGCGACAACCTGTCCGAGACGGGTGGCCGGGGCAAGGACGAGGGCACGCGACTTTCCTGGGGCGAGGGCTTCCCCACCTATTTCGGCACCAGCCTGCAACAGGTCATGGGCACGGCCGCCTTCGGCATCCCCAACGTGGGCGACACCCGCTACACGGACACCGAGGATTCCACCCTCGACTACGACCTCGAAGGACCATCGGGCGGCACCGGCCTCGGTGAAGACAACGAGCTGACGGTGCAGCGGGCTTTGTGGGACCTCTACGACACGATCGCCGACGCCGGCGACCAACGAGGGGTCGGCCTCGGTGACGCCGGCGTCTTCAGCCCGCTGAAGGCGTCGTCGCCCTTCACCCTCTCGGAGGCCTATGCCGCCTTGGTGGCCGGCAAGAGCGCACGTGCGGTGGCCGACATCGGTTGCATCTTCACCGAGCAGGCGGTGGCGCCGCGGATCACCGCGCCGGCCGACAACTCGGCGGCACCGGCGGCGTTGCCCCCGACCTTCACCTGGAGCGCGCAGGGCGGGGGCCCCGCCTTCCGGAACAACCGGTTCATCGTCAAGTTCTACGACGCCACGTTCGCCACTCTGCTCCTCCAGTCTGCCGAGCAGCCCGGCACCAGCTTCACCCCCAGTGCTAGCCAGTGGAGCTCGCTCCGCGCCTCGGCCGGGAGTTTGGTGAACGTCGTGGTGGCTGGGCGGCAGACGGCCGCCCCCGTCACCGGGCCGTACACCAGCTGCAACATCCGTTTGACCGTGGCGTCGACGACGACCACGACCACATCGCCCACCAGGCCCACCACACCGTCGACGCTCACCAGACCGTCGACGACCACCACGCCGACGACCGTCCCGCCGACGACCGTCCTGCCGACGACCACCAGACCGTCAACTTCGGTCCCGCCGACAACCACCAGACCGACGATCACCAGACCGACGATCACCAGACCGACGACCACGGTCGCGCCGCCGACGACCAGGCCGTCGACAACGGTGGCGCCGACGACCACCACGGTCCCGCCGACGACGATCACCAGGCCGACGGTCACGATCACCAGGCCGACGACCACCAGGCCGGCCACCTAGGACGCCGTTTCCCCGTGCCCGGCGGTTCTCCCGGCGTCGCCCCCAGCCCTCATCGAGCGGAGCGGCGGCGGGGTGCTCGCACGGGCCCCCCGGGAGCCGTTACCATCTGCCTTGCCGAACCCCCAGGGAGGCAACCCCGGACCTTATGATCAGACTTCGCGACGTCACCAAGGTGTACAAAGGCAACGTCACCGCGCTGCGGGGTCTGTCTCTCGACATCGCCAAGCAGGAGTTCGTCTTCCTGGTCGGCCCCACCGGCTCCGGCAAGTCCACCCTCATCCGTCTCCTGCTCAAGGAGGAGAAGCCCGACTCGGGCCGCATCTGGGTGGCGGGCAAGGACATCGGCCAGCTCGGATCGTGGAAGGTGCCCCTCCTGCGGCGCAACATCGGCTGCGTGTTCCAGGACTTCAAGCTCCTCCCCAACAAGACGGCCTACGAGAACGTGGCCTTCGCCCTGGAGGTCATCGGCCGGCCGGCCCACGTCATCCAGGCCCAGGTGCCCCAGGTGCTCGACCTGGTCGGCCTGTCCAAGAAGCGCGACCACTTCCCCAGCGAGCTCTCCGGCGGTGAGCAGCAGCGGGTGTCGGTGGCCCGGGCCTTCGTCAACCGGCCCCTGATCCTCTTGGCCGACGAGCCCACCGGCAACCTCGACCCCAACACCTCGGTGGGCATCATGCGCCTGCTGGATCGCATCAACCGCACCGGCACCACCGTGGTGATGGCCACCCACGATGCCGGCATCGTCGACACCATGCGCCGCCGGGTCGTCGAGCTCGACCGCGGTTCCCTCGTCCGAGACCAGGCGCGTGGCGTCTACGGAGCGTTCACGTAACACATGGCCGTCAACCTCTCTTACGTGGCGCGGGAGACGATCTCCAACCTGCGGCGCAACATCTCCATGGCCTCGGCCGCGCTGCTCACCGTCGCCGTCTCCCTCACGTTGGTGGGCGGGGCGCTGCTGGTGAAGCGGGGGGTCGACCGGGCCACGGTGCAGTGGAAGGACAACGTCGAGCTCTCCATCTTCATGAAGCCCGACGCCTCGGCCCCCGAGTCCGACGCCATCGACCGCCAGCTCAAGGCCATGCCCGAGGTCAAGCGCTACCACTACGTGAGCAAGCCGGAGGCGTTCGAGGAGTTCCGCAAGATCTTCGCCAACGAGCCCGACGTGCGCGACAGCCTCACCGTGGAGCAGATCCCCCCGTCCTACCGGGTGGTGCCCAAACAGGCGGAGCAGACCAAGGTGATCGGCGAGCGCTTCGACAACACCGCGGGCGTGTTCCGCGTGAGCTATGCCAAGGAGGAGGTCGACGCCCTGGTGTCGGTCACCAACTTCCTCCAGATCATGCTGTGGGCGGTGGCCGCGGTGCTCCTGGCGGCGGCGTCGTTGCTCATCCTCAACACCATCCGCATGGCCATCTTCGCCCGCCGCCGGGAGGTGGCGGTGATGAAGCTGGTGGGGGCCACCAACTGGTTCATCCGAATACCTTTCATGCTCGAGGGCCTCATCCAAGGCCTGGCCGGGGCCGCGCTGGCCTACGGCGTCGTCTGGATCGGGCGTGACCTGATCCAGAGCCGAATCACCGAAGCCCGCAACGACATCCAGCTGTTCAAACAGTTCCTGGTCACCAGCGGCGACGTGGCCGGTACCGGAATCCTGCTCCTGGTGGTCGGCGTCCTGGTGGGCACGGTGGGGTCGGCACTGGCGGTCAGCCGCTTCCTCGACGTCTAGGCGTCGATGCTCGAGGGGCGGTTCTGTTGTTGCTGTTGCTGGTGTTGCTAGCGTGACCCGAGTGAAGCACCGGCTGGTCGGGCGCGTGGTGGTCGCGGCCATCGCGTTGCTCGTCCTGCTCCCCGGCGTGGTCCCCGGCTTCGTCCCCGTTCTGGGCGGGATGGTCGCGCCCGCCCAGGGCCAGACCGAGGCCGACAAGTCCCAGATCGACGACCAGATCGAGTCGCTCAAGGACCAGGTCAGCGAGGCCTCGGACGAGGAGGAGCGGCTGCTGGGGCTGATCGACGAGAGCTCGGGGCGGCTGGCCGGGCTCGACGCCAAGGTGGCCGATTTCGACGGCCGGATCTCGGTCGCGCAGGGCGACGTGGCGGCCGCCGAGTCCCGGCTGGACGGGCTGGAGGCCGAGCAGCACCGCACCGAGGCCCACTTGGAGGAGGCCACCGGGCAGCTGGCGACGGCCAAGGCCCAGCTGGCCCAGCAGGCCATCGCCGCCTACACCGGCCAGTCGGAGGCAGCCCGCTATGCGGGGATGCTCCTCGGGGCCGGCAGCCTCGACGAGCTCGTCCACCGGCGGTCGTACCTCAAGGCGGTCGTCGGCAGCCAGGCCGACGTCATCGCCGACAACGAGCGGCTACGCAACCAGGTCAGCGACCTCAAGGACCAGCTGGAGCGGTCACGGGCCGAGGCCGTGGGTCAGCGGGATGTGGTGGCCGACGAGCGGGACCGGCTGCAGGTGGCCCGTGACGCCCAGAACGTGGTGCGCGACGACGCCGCCGGCGAGGTCGCCGAGCAGGAGCGACTGCGGGGCGAGGTGCTGGCCCGCAAGGAGGAGTTCCAGGCCGAGCAGGCCAACCTGGAGGCGGAGTCGGCCGCCATCGCCGAGACCCTGCGCCAGCGGGCCGCGGCCCGGGCCGCGGCCGCCGCTGCCGCCGCCGCCGCTCCCGCGGGCGCGGCTGCGGGGGCCGGCGCGGGCGCTTCCATCCCGGCCCTGCCCGCCGGGGGCGGCACCCTCCAGCACCCGATCCCGGGGGCGCCGATCACGTCGTCGTTCGGCTACCGGGTCCATCCCATCTACGGCGACGGCCGCCTCCACACCGGCGTCGACTTCGGCGCCGACACCGGCGACCCCATCTACGCCGCCGGCGACGGCATCGTGGCCAGCGCCGGCAGCCTCGGCGGGTACGGCAACGCCACCGTCGTCGAACACGGGGGCGGCCTGGCCACCCTCTACGGCCACCAGAGCTCGATCCTCGTGTCCGAGGGGGATTCGGTGACCCAGGGCGAGATGATCGGCCGGGTCGGCTGCACCGGCTCGTGCACCGGCCCCCACCTCCACTTCGAGGTCCGCGTCGACGGCGATCCCGTCGACCCGATGGGCTACATCTAGTTCATCCTCAGGCGGCGGCGGTACCGAGGCGGAAGTGGATCCAACCGTCCTCCAAAGTCGTCTCGGCGGCGCAGTCACCCAAGGCGGCGCGGCTGAGGTCGAGCGTCGACAGCGATGCAGTCGAGCCGCGGTAGGCGTCGGGCGGGTAGAAGTAGGCGTCAACGCGGGGGAAGTCGGAGCAGTGGGCGACGGTCCCGGTTCCACCGGTGAAGCCGGGCGCCGGGGGGCCTCCGACGTCGTGGATGGCCGTGCCGCTGTCCACCTGCAGGAGACCGGAGCCGGACGCCGCCCGCATCGAGCCGATGTACGTCCACTCGGTGGCGGCCAGGTCGTAGACCCAGCCCCCCCAGCCCCCGTCGGCCAGGTGATAAGCGAACAGGTAGTAGTACTTCCCGGGCGACCAGTCGTACCGGATCGTCACCGGCTCGAGGATGGTGTCGCCGCGCACGTGGATGCCGGCGATGGGGCCCTGCTCGTCGGTCGACAACCCGATGAGGCCGATGCTGACCGTGTCGTTCGTCGGCCCGGGGGTGGGAAGGAACGTCGTCCCGTAGACGTACCCGGTCGAGGGCAGCTGGCCGGCCGCCGCCGGCGGTATCGGGGCCACGTACAGCCACTGGCCGATACCGTCGAGCGGCTCCGTCCCCGGCGCCAGCCAATCGATGAGCGGCGCCGCCTGGTGGTGGGAGTTGATGTCGGGGGGCCAGAACTGCGGGGACGGGGTGATGGTGGCCGGCCCGGTGGCGACGGCAGGCTGGCCCAAGCCGAAGTGCACCCAGTCCTGCTCCACCGTGAGGTCGGTCGGGCACTCGCCGGGCGACTGGAGGGTCTCGGTCATGGTGGCCAGGGGGGTGTCCGCACCCCGGTAGCCGATGGGGGGATAGAAGGAGACGTCGACCTCGGGGAACGACCGGCAGTTCCCCGGGACGCTCGGGCGGCCCACATCCGAGAACGGCGGTATGGGCAGACCCTGCGCCCCCGGGACATGGTTGGTGACCACCGGTTCGAGCAGGCCCGAGCCCCCACCCTGGACGCGGCCGATGAAGGTCCACTCGGACGTAGCGAAGTTGAAAACCCATCCGCCCAACTGCCCGCCGCCGAGCTGGTAGACGAAGAGGAAGTAGTACTTCCCCGCGGACCAGTCGTAGGGAATGGTGACCTTCGTCCCGAGCTGGATGCCGGCGATCGGGCCCCGCTCGTCGCTCGACAGGGCGATCAGGCCCCGGCTCGAACCCTGGCGGAAGCTGGGCCCGTAGGTGTAGCCGGTGGTCGGCAGCTGGGCCGATCCCGGGGGCGCAACGGGAGCGAGGTAGACCCACTGCCCGATCCCGTCGAGGGGGCCGGTGCCGGGCACGGTCCACTCGACGAAGGGGATGCGTTGGAAGACGTGGCCGAAGTACTGGGCCGACGCGGCTGAGGGGGTGAGCAGGCACACCGCGACCCCGAGCGCGAGGGCAGTCCGGGTCAACCGCCGTGATGTCATTTCCGAAGGTATCGACCGGCCCCTCCACCAACTTGAGGACGGTGACCGTCGGTTTGCCTCGCTACGGACGCGGTTTCAAGGAGAGGTGGGCGCGGGTGTCGCCGACCCACGTGTCGAGCAGCTCGTCGCGGCGGGTGGCCCAGTCCTCCGACGTGAGGGCGTAGCGGATGTGGTCTTCCCACACCCCGTTGATGGCCAGGTAGCGGTGGGCGATGCCCTCCTCCCGCAGGTCGAGCTTCTCCGCCACCCGGCGGCTGGCCCGGTTGCGGGGGATGATCGCCACCTGCAGCCGGTGCAGGCCCAGCTCCTCGAAAGCGAAGCGGGCGGCCACCACCAGGGCCTCGGGGACGTAGCCGTGGCCGGCGTGGGCCTCGTCGATCCAGTAGCCGACGTAGGCGTTCTGGAACGGGCCCCGTTGCACGCCCGACAGGTTGAGCTCGCCCGCGAACTGGCCGCTCACGAAGATCCCGAAGCCGTAGCCCGAGCCCATCTGCCACTCCCGCTCCCGGGCGCCGCAGCGGGCGACGAAGGCGGGCCTGCTCTCGGTGTCGTCGGGCGCCCCCGGCGGCGGCTTCGGCTCCCACTTGAGCAGCCACCCCCGGTTGCGCTGGCGGACCTCCCGCCACCCCTCGAAGTCGGCCGCCGACAGCGGGCGCAGCACCACCCGCCGGCCCCGCAGGGTGGTGGGGATGCGCTCACCGAGGGCCATCGCGCCCGACCCTAACGGCTCAGGCTCATGACGAGCCCGTCGAGGATGTCGGATTCGCTCACCAGGCACTCGTCGAACCCGAAGTAGCGCATGACGGCGGCCAGCACGACCACGCCGCCGACGATGACGTCGGCCCGGGCCGTCTCCAGGCCGGGGTTGTGCACCCGCTGGGCCCGGGTCTCGGTGGCCAGGGTGCGGAAGACGTCCTCCACCGCGTCCCGGGTGAGGCGGAAGTGGTGGATGCGGTCACGGTCGTAGTCGATACCCAGTTCCACTGCGGCCACGCTCGACACGGTGCCCGCCAGCCCGACCAGGCGGGCGGCGTCGGACGCGGCCGGGATGACGCGGACGACGTCGTCGAGGTAGTCGCGGACCACGGTGAGGGCGTTGGTCAGCTCCTCGGGGGCGGGCGGGTCGGAGACCAGGAACTTCTCGGTGACGCGGACGCAGCCGATGTCGACCGACACCACGCCCTCGGGCCGGTCGGTGCCGACGGCGAACTCGGTGGACCCGCCGCCGATGTCGACCACCAGGAAGGGGCCGTCGGCCGGGTCGAGCTCGGCGGTGGCCCCGAGGAACGACAACCGGGCCTCCTCGTCGCCCCCGAGCAGCTCCGGGCGCACGCCGATGGCGGCCTCGGCCCGGTCGAAGAACTCGTCCCGGTTGGCCGCGTCACGGGCGGCGGATGTGGCCGCCATCCGCACCCGGTCCCGATCCCGATCCCGCTCCACGCCGAGGCGGTCGAGGACGGCCCGGTACTCGCTGAGGACCGCCACTGTCCGCTCGATCGCCTCCGGGGCCAGGCGGCCGGTGGCGTCGACGCCCTGGCCCAGACGGGTGATCCGCATGAGGCGCGCCAACGTCGCCCCGCCTTCGTCGACCACCAGCAGCCGGGTGGAGTTGGTGCCGCAGTCGACCGCCGCCCGCGGCCCGGTGCCGGTCATGCCTCGTTCTGCATCTCGGCCAGGCGGGCCGCGACCCATCGTCCGACGGGGTCGTCGCCCCCGGCCAGGTGCCAGGCGTAATGGGCGTGCAGGCACTTGACGCCCCTGCGGGTGCCGCCGACGCCGCCCGACGGTCGGGGGCCGGCGTGGTCGGGGGGCAGGGCCGAGTCGCGCTCGGCCGCGTGGCGCTCGTGGGCCCGGGCCACCTCGCCCGGGTCGACGGCCGCCTCCGCCGCCCGCACGCCACCCGACGACTCGAGGCCGCTCACCAGCCGCCGCAGCTCGGCGTGCACCAGCCAGTAGCGGGTGGGCATCGGCGTGCCGTCGCCCATCAGGGGGGCGTTGCGGATCACCACCGGCCGGCCCTCGGGGTCGCGCACCACCACTTCGAAGTCGCCCTGCGGCGGCCGGCCCAACAGGGCGGTGACCGCGGCCCGGTCGAGGTCGACCTGGGTCGTGCTCGGGCTCGGACTCGGGCTCACTGCCCGGCCAGCAGCTCGGCCAGGCGCCGGGCGTAGCGGGGGCCGTCGCCCTCGGCGTCGTGCTTCAGGTAGACGTAGCTGTCGCGGCCCTCGGCCCCGACCTTGCTCAGCTTCTCGGCCCACGCCTCCAGGCCGGCCCGGTCGTAGCGCTGGCGCCGGAGGCGGACGTAGGCCAGCGGCCCCACCGTCAGCGGCGCCCGCTCCTCCCGCTCGGCGTCGTTGTCGATCACGACCACGGTCGACCCGTGGGCCTCCAGCCGGTTGAGCACCTCACTGGTGTACCAGTTCGGGCTCAACTCGAAGGCCACCACCGGGCCGTCGGGTGGCGGCGGGAAGGCGGCTAGGAGCCGGTCGAGGCGGTCGAGGTCGGGGTCCTTGTGGGGCAGGCTGAGCAGCACCGGTCCCAGGTTGTCGGCCAGCGGCGCCACCGCGGCCAGGAAGGCGGCCACCCGGTCCTCCACCCCGTCGAGGTCGCGGCGGTGGGAGATGCCCATGTGGGCCTTGGCCGCGAACATGAACCCGGGCGGCACCTGCGACTGCCACTTCTCCAGTGCCGTCGCCGCTGGCAGCCGGCGGTAGGTGGCGTGGGACTCGACGGTGGTGAACCGCCGTCCGTAGAAGTCGAGCATGCGGGCGGGCGCCGTGCCGTTGGGATAGAAGCGACCCAGCCACTCGGGGTAGGACCAGCCGCTCGTCCCCACCCTCACGTCAGCCATGCGACCTCGACACAGGCCAACGTTAGAAGTCCTCAGAAAATTGAAGAAATCCGGTCCCACAGCGCGCCCAGGAGGCCCTTGTGATCGGCCGGGGCGGCCGGGGCTGGAGCGACGGTGGTGGTGGGGGACGTGCCGTCGGGAAGGATGACGAACGCCTCCTCCCCCGGCTTCACCAGCTGGTAGTGGAGGCGGGCCAGGCGCTCGATCTCCTCGGTCGACTGGAGCTCGGCCGCCCGCTGGGCCAGCGTCTGGTTGGCCCCCTCCAGGGCGGCCACCTGGGCCGCCAGCTGGTCGTGCTGGCGGCGCTGGTCGACGTAGGCCCGCAACGGGAACACGGCGAGGAACAACACGCCCACCAGGGCCAGGGCGGCCATGGCCACCCCCACCCGGTGGCGCAGCGCCTGCCGGATCATCGGCGAGGCCGGCCGCCGCTGCCGTTGCCGCCGCTGCCGGCCAGCTCGGCGCCGCCCCGGAACACGGCCGCCTCGCCCAAGTCATCCTCGATGCGCAGCAGCTGGTTGTACTTGGCCACCCGCTCCGACCGGGCCGGGGCGCCCGTCTTGATCTGCCCGCAGTTGGTGGCCACGGCCAGGTCGGCGATGGTGGTGTCCTCCGACTCGCCCGATCGGTGCGACATCACCGACCGGTAGGCGGCCCGGGAAGCCACCGCGATGGTGTCGAGCGTCTCGGTGAGGCTGCCCACCTGGTTGACCTTGATGAGGATGGAGTTGGCCACGCCCGCCTCGATGCCCTTCTCCAGCCGGTCGGAGTTGGTGACGAACAGGTCGTCGCCCACCAGCTGGATGCGGCCGCCGAGGGCGGTGGTGAGCCTCTTCCACCCGTCCCAGTCGTCCTCCGACATGCCGTCCTCGATGGAGACGATGGGGTAGTTGTCGACCAGGCCCACGAGGAAGTCGGCGAACCCGGCGCTGTCGAGCTCCTGACCGTCGCCAGCGAGGGAGTAGACGCCGGTCTCCGAGTCGTAGAACTCAGTGGCGGCGACGTCGAGGGCGAGGGCGATGTCGACCGCGGGGCGGTAGCCGGCCCGCTCCACCGCCTGGAGCAGGACCTGCACCCCCTCCTCGTTGCCCAGGTGGGGGGCGAAGCCGCCTTCGTCGCCCAAGCCCGTCGACAGGCCCCGGTCCTTCAGGATGTCCTTGAGCACGTGGTAGCACTCCGTCGCCCACCGCAGCCCCTCGGAGAAGGAAGCCGCGCCCACCGGCACCAGCATGAACTCCTGGATGTCGAGGGGGTTGGTGGCGTGGGCCCCGCCGTTGAGGACGTTGAGCATGGGCAGGGGCAGCACGCAGGCGTTGGGCCCGCCCAGATAGCGGTAGAGGGGCAGGTCGAGGTCGTCGGCCGACGCCCGAGCCACGGCCAGGGACACGCCGAGGATGGCGTTGGCGCCCAGGCGGGCCTTGTTGGGCGTGCCGTCGAGGTCGAGGAGCTGGAGGTCGAGGCCCCGCTGGTCGAGGGCGTCCCAGCCCAGGAGGGTGTCGCGGATCTCGCCGTTCACGCTGGCCACCGCCCCCTGCACGCCCTTGCCCATGTAGCGGGTGCCGCCGTCGCGGCGCTCGTGGGCTTCGTGGCTGCCGGTGGACGCCCCCGACGGGACGATGGCCCGGCCCCGGCCGCCATCGGCCAGCTCGACCTCGACCTCGACCGTCGGGTTCCCCCGGGAGTCGAGGACTTCCCGTCCGACCAGGTGCTCTATGGCGCTCATGTTGTCGTCGTCGTCCCGCGTCGTCCTGTTGCTGGTGTGGCTGTTGTTGGAGAAGTTAGCGGACGCGCCTGGGGGGGTGGCGCCCACGCGGCCCGGCGGGGGTTCAGACCCGGCGGCGGACGGGCGGCGGTGGCCGGGGGGGACGGGCGTCCGCCCAACCTTCCCCCCGTGGCGTAGGTTCGGCGGGCAGTGAACATCTTCGACCTGGTGGTGGCGGTCGCGATGGTGGCCGCGACCCTCGGTGGCTACCGGGTCGGCCTGTTGGCCCGGGTCGCGGGGTGGATCGGGTGGATCCTGGGCCTGGTGCTGGCGGCGTCGTTCTCCCACCGGGTCCTCGACCTCGTCCACTCGCCCGATCCCCAGGTCAAGCTGCTGATGGCCGTCGGCATCTTCCTGCTGCTGGCCAGCCTGGGGGCGGCGCTGGGGGAGATGGTCGGGTTCCGTCTCCGGGGCCTGCTTCCCCTCGGAGGTCTGCGGATGGCCGACCACGTGGGTGGGGCGGTGGCAGGAGCGGTGGGCGTGCTGGTGGTCTTGTGGCTGCTCATGCCGGTGCTGGCCGACGTCCCCGGCGAGGTCTCCAAGCAGGTCCGCAACTCCACCGTGGCCCGGGCCATCGACGCCGCCGCCCCCCGGGCCCCCGGTCCCCTCCAGGACCTGCGCCAGCAGGTCGTCGACGCCAACTTCCCCGAGGTCTTCTCCCGGCTGCGCCCCGCCCCCAGCACCGGCAGCCCGCCGGTGGCCACCGCCCTCGCCCCCGATCTGGTCGACCGGGTCATCGGGTCGACGGTCAGGGTCAGCGGCCAGGCCTGCGGGCGGATTCTCACCGGGAGCGGCTTCGCGGCCGACACCGACACGATCGTCACCAATGCCCACGTGGTGGCCGGCGTCGACAACCCGTCGGTCATCCGTCCCGACGGGCGACGCCTCCCGGCCACGGTGCAGGTCTTCGATCCCAACCGCGACCTGGCCGTGCTCTCCGTACCCGGGCTGGGGGAGGCGCCCCTCGCCATCGGGACGGCGGTGGTCGGCTCCGACGCCGCCGTCTTCGGCCACCCCGGCGGGCAGGACGAGGTGGAGGTGTCCCCGGCGCGCATCGAGTCCGCCGTCAACGCCCTCGGCCGCGACCTGTACGGGGACTCCACCACCCGCCGCGACATCTACATCCTGGCCGCCCAACTGGCGCCGGGCGACTCCGGCGGCGCCCTCGTCGACGTCAACGGCGACGTGGTGGGCGTCGCCTTCGCGATAGCGCCCGACCAGCCCGCCACCGCCTACGCCCTCGCCACCCAGGAGCTCACCGCCGTGCTCGACGTGCCCCGGGGCGGCGCCGTCGACACCGGTTCCTGCCTCCGCTAGCGGGCCGTCGTCAGCGTCATCTCCCGAGGATGCGGTGGAGGGCGGCCTCGATCTCGTCGTCGACGAACGTGAACCCCGACGCCTGGAGCACGGCCGGCAGCACCCGCTGACCGGCGAGGAGCATCTCCGCCACCATCTCCTTGCCGAACATGGTGTGGAGGGCGAGCTTGGGCACCGGCATCACCGTCGGCCGGCCCAGGACCTTGCCCAGGGCCCGGGTGAACTCGGCGTTGGTCACCGGGGCAGGGGCGGTGAGGTTGACCGGGCCGTCGATGGTCGGGGTGGTCAGCAGGTGGCGGATGGCGGCCACCTCGTCGTCGAGGCTGATCCAGCTCAGGTACTGCTCGCCGGTGCCGACCCGTCCTCCCAGGCCCATCTTGAACGGGAGCAGCTGCTTGTCGAGGGCGCCACCCCGGTCGGTGAGGACCACGCCGCTGCGGAACCGGGCCACCCGGATGCCGGCGTCGGCCGCGGGCGCGGTGGCCGCCTCCCACTGCTGGACCACGTCGGCCAGGAAGCCGGTGCCGGGACCGTCGGCCTCGGTGACGGCCCGGTCGCCGGTGTCGCCGTAGTAGCCCACGGCCGAGGCCGAGGCCAGGACCTGCGGGGGACGGTCGAGGCCGGCCAGGGTGGTCGCCAGCAGCGACGTGCCCTGCACCCGGCTGTCGAGGACCGCGGCCTTGTGCTCGTCGGTCCACCGGTGGTCGCCGATGCCGACGCCCGCCAGGTGGACCACCGCGTCGTGGCCTTCGAGGCCGGCGGGGTCGATGGTGCCGGACGAGGGCGACCACCGCAGCTCGTTCTGGCCGCGGGGCTCTCCCCGCACCAGCTTGGTGACCTGGTGGCCGTCGCCCTCGAGCGATTCGACGAGGGCGGTGCCGACGAGCCCGTTGGAGCCGGTGACTGCGACGCGCATGCCGGCTCGTCCGGGGGTTCGACGACCGACGACCGACGACCGAGGGCCTAGGCCGCGACCTGCCGGGAGCGCTCGATCACGTGGTCGATGATGCCGTAGGTGCGGGCTTCCTCGGCCGTGAACCAGCGGTCACGGTCGGAGTCGATCAGGACCTGCTCCACCGACTGGCCGGTGTGGAAGGCGATCCGCTCGGCCATGATCTTCTTGGTGTAGATGATCTCCTTGGCGTGGATGGCGATGTCCACCGCGGTGCCCTGCATCTGGGCCGACGGCTGGTGCATCAGCACCCGGGAGTGGGGGAGGGCGTAGCGCTTGCCCGGCGCCCCCGCGCACAGGAGGAACTGGCCCATGGAGGCGGCCAGGCCGAGGCAGATGGTGCCCACGTCGCAGCTGATGTACTGCATGGTGTCGTAGATGGCCATGCCGGCCGACACCGACCCGCCGGGCGAGTTGATGTAGAGGTAGACGTCGCGGTCGGGGTCCTCACTCTGCAGGAGCAGGAGCTGGGCGCAGATGAGGTTGGCCGACGAGTCGTCGACCTGGGAGCCGAGGAAGACGATTCGCTCCTTGAGCAGGCGCGAGTACACCTCGCTCGACCGGTCGCCCACGTAGGTCTGGGCGTTGTAGGTGGGGACGGCGAGGTCGGAGGTCATGCACGCTCCTTGGCATTGGACGGGGCGATGTTCCGGGGTGCCTGCTCCAAGGTAGCTGCTCGCCCCTCGCTCGGTTTCCGGCGCCCGAATCCGCGGGCCCGGACAGCCACGGCCGGCGTGGGCGCGGAGAGACTCGAACTCTCATGCCGAAGCACTGGCACCTAAAGCCAGCGTGTCTGCCAATTCCACCACGCGCCCGGTGGCTGCCACCCTACCGTCCGGGTCGGCGACCCGGACGGCGCCACCCCTCAGGTGAGGACGGGCTCCGAGCTCGTCGGCGCCGGCAGGTCGGGGATGGTGACGGACGGGGTGACGGAGGCGGCGTCGGGATCGACGGCCAGCCCGGCGGCGGTTTCGGCCAGCCCGGCGGCGGGGGTGAGGGTGACGGCGGGGGTGGACGCCTGCGGCGGCGGCGGCGGGATCATGGTGGTGGCCGGTGCCGGCGGGGACGTGGGCCGGGGTGCGGCACCGTCGGATGCCGCGCCGTTGGTCGCCGCTCCGTCGCCCGCCCCCAGGTGGCCTCCCATCAGGTCGGCGGCGGCGGTGGCCGCGACGCCGGGGATGGCGGTGGCCACCTCGGGCTTGCGGCGGGACCGGTCCTCCACCGCCAGGCGGATGGCGGTGCGGCTCTGGCCGTCGATGAGGATGTCGGCGAAGGTGGGGATGCAGACCAGGTCGAGGTTCGAGGGCGCGACAAAGCCCCGGGCGATGGCAATGGCTTTGATGGCCTGGTTGAGGGCACCCGCTCCTACCACCTGGACCTCGACCGCTCCTGTCTGGCGCAACACCCCAGCCAGCGCCCCCGCCACCGAGTTCGGGTTCGACTTGCTGGAGACCTTCAAAACCTCGACCACGTGCCCCCCCATACCGCGCTGTGCTCTAACCGTTCGACGGCGGCCGCTGCCGTTCCTGCCTGGCCTGCATCGCGACCGTGAGTGAGACATCTACCATGCCGCCGCCGCAGGGGGAAGGGGGGATGTGGAAGGGCGCCCCGGGGAAGGGGCGCCCTTTGATGCGAAACCTCTCTCTATATATATAGAGAGAGAGTGTTGGAGGCGGCGACGGGGCCGGCCGCCGTCAGTCGACCCGCACCACCGACCCGTTGGGGGTGGACCCGTTGCCGTTGGTGGCCTCGGACGGGGGGGCGATGGCCGCCGGCTCGATGCCCTTGACCTTCTGGCGGATGCGCTCGGAGACCTCGACCATGATCTCGGGGTTCTCCATGAGGAAGGCCTTGGCGTTCTCCCGACCCTGGCCCAGCTGCTCGCCGTCGTAGGTGTACCAGGCGCCCGACTTCTTCACGAAGCCCATGTCGACCCCCACGTCGAGCAGGGACCCCTCCCGGCTGATGCCCTTGCCGTACATGATGTCGAACTCGGCCTGGCGGAAGGGCGCCGCGCACTTGTTCTTCACCACCTTGACCCGGGTGCGGTTGCCGATGACCTCGACGCCGTCCTTGATCGACTCGATGCGCCGGATGTCGAGCCGGACCGAGGCGTAGAACTTCAGCGCCCGGCCGCCGGGGGTGACCTCGGGGGACCCGTAGATGACCCCGATCTTCTCCCGGAGCTGGTTGATGAACAGGGCGATGGTGTCGGTCTTGTTGAGGGTGGCGGTGAGCTTGCGCAGGGCCTGGGACATGAGCCGGGCCTGCAGGCCGACATGGCTGTCGCCCATCTCCCCCTCGATCTCGGCCCGAGGCGTGAGGGCGGCCACCGAGTCGATGACGAGGACATCCAGCGCCCCCGAGCGGATCAGCATGTCGGAGATCTCCAACGCCTGCTCACCCGTGTCGGGCTGGGCGATGAGGAGCTCGTCGACGTTGACGCCGATGGCCCGGGCGTAGACCGGGTCCATGGCGTGCTCGGCGTCGATGTAGGCGCAGGTGCCGCCGTTGCGCTGGGCCTCGGCGACGACGTGCATGGCGAGGGTGGACTTGCCCGACGACTCCGGGCCGAACAGTTCCACGATGCGTCCCCGGGGCAGGCCGCCGACACCCAGGGCGAGGTCGAGGGCGAGGGCACCGGTGGGGATGGACTCCACGTCCATCGAAGTCTTCTCTCCCATGCGCATGACCGCGCCCTTGCCGAAGCTCTTCTCGATCTGGCTCATCGCCATGTCGAGCGCCCCACTCCTAGGCGACCTCTCTCGTTCCACCGGTGGTTCCCTTCTGCTCGTCGGACTGGACGGCAACTCACCCTACGAAGGGGGTGTGACACTTTCTCGCACCGAAGATCCAACCCCCGGAAGATCCAACTCCGTAACTTCACGAGCGTAGTTCCGAACGCACGTTCGGTCAAGGATCACACGCGTCTTCCCGGTCGGCGAGAACCTCCTCCAGCAGCTCCACCGCCCGGTCGAGCGTGGCCAGGTCGTCGGCACCCAGGCCGGCCAGCCGGCCCGAGAGGTTCGCCACCCGCCGCCGCCGGCCGGCCTGCAGCATCCACCGGCCGCGAGCGGTGGCCCGCACCTCGGTGACCCGCCGGTCAGTGGCCGAGGTCTCCCGGGTGACGAGACCCAGCGCCTCCAGTTCGGAGACGAGCTTGCTGGCGGTGGGGGACCGCACCTGCTCCGCCGCCGCCAGCTGCCCCACCGTGAGCGGTCCGCCGAAGACGACAACCGACAGGGCCGAGAGGCGGGCGCCGGTGAGCCCGGTGGCTTCGTCCTCCCGGCGAACCCGGCGGAGAAGGCGGATGGCGGCCGAATGGAGGCCGTCGGCGACCTCTTCGGGCCGTGGATTGCTTGCCGAAGGGCTGATAGATAGGTAGCCTACCGAACCTATGGCCCTTTTCGACGCCATCGAGGCCGGAAATGCCGCCGAAGTCCGCTCGATCCTGGCCGCAGCCCCCTCGTTGGCCGCCTCCCGGAGCTCGACCGGCGTCTCCGCCGTCCTGTGGGCTCGCTACCGGGGCCACCCCGAAGTGGTCGACGCCATCCTCTCCGCCGAGCCCGACCTCGACATCTTCGACGCCAGCGCCCTCGGTCGGCTCGACCGGGTGGCCGCTCTCGTCGCCGCCAGCCAGGCCCAGGCCAACGCGTGGTCGCCCGACGGCTTCACCCCCGTCGGCCTGGCCGCCTTCTTCGGCCATCCCGAGGTGGTTCGCTTCCTGCTCGGGCACGGGGCCGACGTCCACGCCGTGGCCCGCAACCCGATGCGGGTGCAGCCCCTCCACGCGGCCACCGCTGCCCGCAGCGTCGAGTCCGTCCGCCTCATCCTGGAGGCGGGGGCCGACCCCGACGCCGAGCAGCAAGAAGGCTGGACGGCCCTGATGGTCGCCCGCCGCCACGACGACCAGGAGATCGTCGAGCTCCTCCTCGCCCACGGCGCTCACGACCGGCCGCCCCCCGACAGGGCCAGCGAGGCCAGCACTTCGTAGCGGGCCCCGGCGGGCGACAGGTGGCTCTCCACCACGCACACCTCGCCCACCGTCCACCGGCCCGACACCGTCTCGCCCGCCAGCCGACCGAGGTTCACCCGGGCCCCCTTGGCCACTCGGGCCAGCGTCAGGTGGCCGGCGAACTCCCGGTCCTCCGGTCGACGCCCGATCCCGGCCGTCACTGCGATCACCTCCTCCGCCAGTTCGCCCAGGCCGGCTACGGGGACGTGCAACACCCGGTTCCCGAACCGGCCCACCGCCGGCCCGAGTACGGCCTCCGCCGGCCCCGCCCGCACCCCCCGCAACCCGTCGACCACGACGGACGGGTCCTCCACGGCCCCCAGGAAACGCAGGGTCACGTGCCACTGCTCCCGAGGTGTCCACCGAACGCCGGCGACCGGGGGACGGGCCAGTCGCGCCAGCTCGTCGAGCACGTCGTCCGGGGGCCACACGGCCACGAACAGCCGTGGCACCGGGGTCGAGTCTTACTCCGGGCCGTCGGGCCGATCGAGCAGGCGCCGCCGGAGCTGGTCGACCAGGGAGATGGCCGACAGCTGCCGGACCAGTTGCCGCCCGCCGGAGAAATGGTGCTCCCTCACGTCGACCTGGCCGTCGATGTCGACGGCGGTGAAGACGGTGCCCACCGGCTGGTCCTCCTGGGTGGTCGGCCCGGCGACGCCCGTCACCCCCAGGCCCACGTCGGCCTCGAGCACCCGGCGGGCCCCGGACGCCATCGCCGCCGCCGCCGGCCCGCTCACCACCGGCCCCTCGGGGACGCCCAGCAGGTCGAACTTCACCTGGCTGTCGTAGGCCACGATCGAGCCCCGGAACCAGTCGCTCGACCCCGGCACCTCGGCCAGCCGCGACCCGACCATGCCGCCGGTGAGCGACTCGGCCACGCCCAGCATCAGATCGTGGGCGCGCAGCAGGTCGCCCACCGCCTTCTCCATCGACTCGTCGTCGACGCCGAACACGAGGGGTCCGAGGACCTCCCGCAGCTCGGCCTCCTCCGCGTCGAGGAGCTTCGCCGCCTCGTCGATGTCGGACGCCTTGGCCGTGAGCCGGACCTTGATCCCGTCCACGCCCGAGGCCAGGAAGGCGATGGTGGGGTTGGTCTGGTGGTCGACCCGGTCGCCGATGAGCTCGGCCAGGGTCGACTCCGGCGTCCCCCACGTGCGCAGCATGCGGCTGACGATCACCGACCGCGGTCCCGCCCGCCGCTGCAGGTCGGGGATGACGGCCCGCTCCAGCATCTCCCGCATCTCCCCGGGCACGCCGGGCACGGCATAGACGACCCTCTCGCCCTCGCCGCCGGGCACGGGACACACCAGCCCCGGCGCCGTCCCTAGCTCCTGGCCGATGAACGACGCCCCCACCGGCCGCTCCGCCTGGCGCAGGTTGTTGTCGGCCATCGTCCGCCCCCGCCGGGCGAACAAGGTCCCGATCCGCTCCACCATCGCCGGGTCGCGCTCCATCCCCACCCCCAGGGCCGCCGCGATCGCCTCCCGGGAGATGTCGTCCTGGGTCGGGCCCAGCCCGCCGCACACGATCACCGCGTCGCTCACCGCCAGCAGCGTCTTCAGCGCCGACGCGATGCGCCCGAGGTTGTCGCCCACGTGGACGTGGAAGTGGGAGTCGATCCCCGCCAACGCCAGCCGTTCGCCGATGAAGGCGGAGTTGGTGTCGACCACGTGCCCCAGCAGCAGCTCGGTGCCGACGGCGAGGACCGAGCACGAGTACGGCCGGGCGGCGACGGACGGTTCGACGTCCCCCGCCTCAGAGCTCACGGACGACCTGCCGCCCTTCATGGAGGTACTGGACGCCCGTCACGAGCGTCATCCCCACCGCCAGCCACACCGCGAAGTCGACGAAGGCAAGGTAGGCGTCGGACTCCACCGGGACGATGGCCAGCCCCACGGCGATGGCCTGCATCCAGGTCTTGACCTTCCCCGACATCCGGGCCGGCACCGAGATGCCCCGCCGCCCGACGTAGGACCGGTAGGCGCTCACCGCCACCTCCCGGCTGGCGATCAGCGTCACCGGCACCCACCACATGGCCCCCTTGGCCACCAGCGCCGTCATCGCCCCCAGGACGAGCACCTTGTCGGCCAGCGGGTCGAGGAACGCTCCCGAGCGGGTCGCCCCCTGGCGCCGGGCCAGCCACCCGTCGGCCAGGTCGCTCACGGCCAGCACGAACCACACCCCCAGCGCCTGCCACTGGGTGTCGGTGCCGACGATGAGCAGGATGACGACGGGCAGGGCCAGGACCCGGACCATGGTGATGGCGTTGGCCGGCGTGGCCAGCGCGGAGGGCCCGAAGGAGGAGGTCGACATGGCCCCGCCTCGCCCTAGAGGGCTTCGAGGTCGACGCCGGCGGCGCCGGTGACCGTCACGGTCACGAAGGTACCCGCGGCGAGATCCGCCGTCAGATTCACGACGCCGTCGATCTCGGGCGCCTCCCGGTGGCTGCGCCCGACGCCGGGCTCGTCGACCAAGACCTCGATCTCGGAGCCGACCAACGCCTCCCGCCGGGCGAGGGTGATCTCGTCCTGGAGCTCCGACAGCTCCCGCATGCGCTCGGCCACCAGTCCGTCGTCGACCATCCCGTCGAGGCCGGCGGCGTGGGTGCCGTCCTCGGCCGAGTAGGCGAAGAACCCGGCCCAGTCGAGTTGGGCGTCGGCCAGGAACTGGAGCAGGAGGTCGTGGTCGTCCTCCGTCTCCCCCGGGTAGCCGACGATGAACGACGAGCGGAAGGCGGCCTCCGGCTCACGTTCGCGGATCGACGAGATCCGCCGGAGGAACCGCTCGCCATCTCCCCACCGCCGCATCCGCCGCAGCAGGGGCTTGGAGACGTGCTGCAGGGACAGGTCGAAGTAGGGGACACCGGTGGCGCAGACGGTGTCGACCAGGCGGTCGTCGAGCTCGGAGGGGTACAGGTACAGGAGCCGGACCCGGGGCACCCGCCGGGCCACCGCCTCCACCAGGGGGACGATCGCCCCCTTGCGGCCCACGTCGCGGCCGTAGGAGGCCAGGTCCTGGGCCACCAGGACGATCTCCGACGCCTCCAGGCGGTCGACCTCGTCGAGGATCGACTCCTCCGACCGCGACCGCTGCTTGCCCCGGAAGGAGGGGATGGCGCAGAACCCGCACGTGCGGTCGCAGCCCTCGGCCACCTTGACGTAGGCCCACGGCGCCTCGGACTTGGGCCGGGGCAGGTTGAGCAGGTCGAGTCGGGCCACGTCGACCGCCGAGGTGGTCGCCGCCGACGACGGCCGCCCGAAGGCGACCGGGACGCCGAACCCCGCCACCGCGTCGACCTCGGGCAGGGCCTCGGCCAGCTCGGCGCCGTAGCGCTCGGCCATGCAGCCGGTCACCACCAGCCGGGAGCCCTCACGCCGGACGTCGTCGAGGGCGAGGATGGTGTCGACCGACTCCTTGCGGGCCGGTTCGATGAAGGCGCAGGTGTTGACCACCACCAGGTCGGCGTCCTCCGCCCGCCGGGCGGCCACCATGCCCTCGGCCGTCAGCGTGCCCACCAGCTTGTCGGAATCGACCTGGTTCTTGGGGCAGCCGAGGGTCTCCAGCCAGAAAGTCCGGACAGGGACCTCGGCGCCGGTTGCCGGCGCGGTCACCCGCCCAGGGTACCCGGGGCCCCCAGTGTCGCCGGGTGGCCCAGACTCCGCCGCCAGACTCCGCCGCCAGACTCCGCCGCCGGACTCCGCCGGTCCGGTCCGGCCCGGGGTTACGCCTTCTTGCCCAGCATGCGGTTCATCTTGGTGCCACAGACGGGGCAGAGGCCCTGGGCCGCCCGCCGTCCGTTCTTGAGCTCGACCTCTTCCCCGTCGAACGTCCGCTTCTCACGGCACTTCACGCAGTAAGCCTCGTACTCGGCCATCGTTTTCTCTCCTTCGTCGGTCAGCGACGTGTTACCCCGCCAAGGCGCCAGCGGTCGAACTCGTGCAAGAGCGCACACAGGCGCACCCAAGGAGGCACGACCCATGTACCACTTCGCCGTTGTCGCACTGTTCGGTCTGGCGATCCTGAAGCTCGCCGACCTGCTGGTGGAGCTGCTGCCATCGCTGGGCAAAACACGAACGATACTCACGTTCGCCGTCGCCATCGCGGCCATGCTCGCCGTCGACTACTCGATGTTCGCCGGTTTCGGCGTCCAGCTCCGGGAGTCGTGGATGGGCACCGTCGCCACCGGAGCCGTCGTCGGCTCGCTGGCCGGAGCCTGGTCGGCCCTCCTGGGCTGGCTCGGCGCAGGCCGCACCGACACCTCCGAGCGTCGGCCCCACCGGATCGCCGCCTAGCGCCAACCCGCTCCGATCATCCCAACCAACCCGCACGAGGGCGCCTCAACGACGAGGCGCCCTCGGCGCGTCCCGGGCCCGGCGGGACGGGGACCTACTGGCGGGCCCGCAGCTCGTCGAGCTCCTCGGGCGTCATCAGCACGGCCCGGGCCTTCGATCCCTCGGACGGGCCCACGACCCCCCGGCGCTCGAGCAGGTCCATGAGCCGCCCGGCCCGGGCGAAGCCGACCCGGAGCTTGCGCTGGAGCATCGACGTCGAGCCCAGTTGCGAGCGCACCACCAGCTCCATGGCCGCGTCGAGGTGCTCCTCGTCGTCGTCCTCGACGCCCGCCGTGCCGCCGCCGCCGGCCCCCTCCTCGCCCTCCACCCCGTCGACGTACTGGGGCGTCGCCTGCCGGCGCCAGTGGGCGACCAGCTTGCGCACCTCGTCCTCGCCCACCCACGCCCCCTGCACCCGGCGGGGCACGTTCGACGAGGCGATGGCCAGGAGCATGTCGCCCTGGCCGATGAGCCGCTCCGCCCCCGGCTGGTCGAGGATGACCCGGCTGTCGGCCAGCGACGACACCGCGAACGCCAGCCGGGAGGGGATGTTGGCCTTGATCACGCCGGTGATCACGTCGACCGACGGCCGCTGGGTGGCGATCACCAGGTGGATGCCGACGGCCCGCGCCATCTGGGCGATCCGGCAGATCGACTCCTCCACGTCGCGGGCGGCCACCATCATCAGGTCGTTGAGCTCGTCGACCACCACCACGATGAACGGCAGCCGGGGGTAGGTCTGCTCGCTGCCGGGGTCGGGCTTCAGGTCGCCTCGGTCGTAGGCCGCGTTGTAGCCGGTGACGTCGCGCACGCCCACCTCGGCCAGCAGGTCGTAGCGGCGCTCCATCTCGTGCACCGCCCAGGCCAGGGCGTTGGCCGCCTTCTTGGGGTTGACCACGACCTGGGTGAGCAGGTGGGGGAGCCCGTTGTACTGGCCCAGCTCGACCCGCTTGGGGTCGATGAGGATCATCCGCACCTGGTCGGGCGTGGAGCGGGCCAGCAGCGACGTGATCAGCGAGTTGATGCACGACGACTTGCCCGCGCCCGTGGCCCCGGCGATGAGCACGTGGGGCATCTCGGCCAGGTTGGCCAGCACCGGCCGCCCGGCGATGTCGCGCCCGAGGGCCACCTCGAGCGGGTGGGTGGCCTTGGCCGCCTCGACCGAGGTGAGGATGTCGCCCAGCAGGACGAGCTGGCGGGCCTTGTTGGGCACCTCCACGCCGATCGCCGACCGGCCGGGGATGGGGGCGAGGATGCGGACGTCGGCCGACGCCATGGCGTAGGCGATGTCCTTGTGCAGGTTGGTGACCCGGGCCACCTTCACGCCCGGCCCGAGGGCGAGCTCGTAGC
Source organism: uncultured Acidimicrobiia bacterium (assembly GCA_963829165.1). Classification (GTDB taxonomy): domain Bacteria; phylum Actinomycetota; class Acidimicrobiia; order Acidimicrobiales; family AC-14; genus JAXDMK01. The sequence continues at coordinate 479,820 of CAWHIC010000010.1, forward strand.
GGGTGACGGTGGGCCCGACGGTCATCCCCACCAGCGAGGTTTCCACCCCGTGGGCGGCCAGGGCCGCTTCCAGGGTGCGACCCTCGGCCTCCACCAGGCGCCGGTCGACCTCCTGGGCCTTCCCCAGCTTGAGCAACGAGAGGGGCGGGAGCTTCCAGGCGCTGCGCTCGGCGGCCGGCCCGAGGTCGATCTCCAGCTGCTCGCCCCGCCCGCTCCCCTTGACGGACACGGTGGAGGCGGTGGCGAGCGCCGGCTCCGGGTCGGGCTCGACGGCCGCCTCGGGTATCCCTGCGTCGGAGGCGGGCAGGGCGACCGCGTCGGGGAGCGGCGGCACCACCATCGTGGGCACCGTCGCCGGCGGCGAGGTCAGCCGGGGCCGGGCCGGACGGCGGCGGTCGTCGTCGGCGACGTCGTCGACGAAGTCGGGGAGGAGGCCGTCGTCGGCGAACGGCCCCGGCGGGACCAGGTGGACCAACGTCCGCCCCGCCCGCCCGACCCCCCGGGCCAGCGTGACCGCGTGCCGGCTGGCGGCCCGGACGGTGGTGCGCCCGACGACCAGCGCGCCGACGGCCAATGCCGCCAGCAGGACCGTCGCCGCCCCCCACCCGGCGAGCACCGACCGGAGCGACTCACCCGCGACCAGGCCGACCAGACCGCCCGCGTCCCGCAGCTCCGACGTCGGCGCACCGAAACCCGGCCCCCCCGTCCACACGTGCAGCAGGCCGCAGGCCGCCACCGCCATGAGGCCGAGCCCGGCGGCCAGGCGCCCGTACTCCTGGAGGGCCCGCCGCCACAGGATCAGCCCGCCGGCGACGACGAGGGCCTCGGGGAGGCCGTAGCGCCCGAGCCCGAAAGCGGACCCGGCCCCGTCGGTGAGGGCCCGGCCGGCGGGACCGGCCAGCCCGCCGTACACAGCCAATCCACAAACCAGGCCGGCGGTGACGAGGGTGACGCCGGCGAGGTCGGGTCCGTGGCCGCCGAGGGCGGGTGCGGACGATCGCGCTGCGGCCGTGCCCTTGTTCTTCGTGCCCTTCTTCCCCGCGTTCACCGGCGGGCGGGCCCTCGTGGAGGCCGGCCGGCGGGTGACGGAGCCGGGCGAGGGCCGCTGGGCCGGGCCCCGGCGGGCGCTCGGGGAAGCTTTCGCGCCAGATTTTCTGGCCGGAGGTTTTGAGGAGGGCTTGCCCGTCGCAGCCTTCGGGCGCGGCGTCGTGGTCGCCACAATGGCCCCAACAGTAACACCAGCAACAGCGCGAACCCGGTCCGTGGCCACCCCGGCCCGCTCCGGGACATTCTGCTAGGGTGCCCGCCCGGAGGGGACGTGGAACACCTAGTGCCCTTCCATGTAGCGGTCACAAGACACCTATTTACAAGCCTGTGCCGGAAGGAGTAGATCTGACCGGCAGAACGCTGTTGGCGATAGCGCAGCGGGTTCCCAGCGGCAGTTGGCGCACGCGCGCCCGAAAGAGGGGGTACACATAGTGGCAGCAGCATCCGCAGAGCCGGTCATCCACATCTTGTGGATTCAGGCCGGACTTAGCTGCGACGGAGACTCCGTTGCCCTCACCAGTGCAACGCAGCCGAGCATCGAGGAGATCGCCCTCCAGGCGCTGCCCGGCCTTCCGAAGATCGCAGTTCACTGGCCGTTGATCGACTTCGAGTGCGGTCCGGTTGGTGGAGCTGACGACTTCCTGGAGTGGTTCTTCCGCGCCGAGCGTGGCGAGCTGGAGCCCTTCGTGCTGGTGGTCGAGGGTTCGATCCCGAACGAGGCAATCAAGTCCGAGGGCTACTGGTGCGGGTTCGGCAACAACCCCGCCACCGACCAGCCCATGACCACGAGCGACTGGCTCGACCGTCTGGCTCCCGTGTGCACCGGCATCCTCGCCGTCGGCACCTGCGCCACCTACGGCGGTCTGCACGCCATGTCGGGTAACCCCACCGGCGCCATGGGCGTCGCCGACTACCTCGGCTGGGGCTGGCGTTCGAAGGCCGGTCTTCCGGTCGTCAACGTTCCCGGCTGCCCGATCCACCCGGACAACCTGTCCGAGACGATCCTGTACCTGCTCTACATGGCCACTGGCCAGGCTCCGCTTATCCCGCTCGACGACGCACTGCGTCCCGCGTGGCTGTTCGGCAACACCGTCCACCAGGGCTGTGACCGGGCCGGCTACTACGAGCAGGGCGACTTCGCCACTGAGTACGGCTCCCCGAAGTGCATCGTGAAGCTCGGATGCTGGGGCCCCGTGGTCAAGTGCAACGTCCCCAAGCGTGGCTGGACCAACGGCGTGGGCGGTTGCCCGAACGTCGGTGGCATCTGCATCGGCTGCACCATGCCTGGCTTCCCCGACAAGTTCATGCCCTTCATGGACGAGCCCCCGGGCGGCAAGGTTTCCACCGCTGCTTCTGGTCTCTACGGCTCGGTCATCCGTGGCCTGCGTGAGGTCACCGGCAAGACGGTCGACAAGGAGCCGAAGTGGCGTGCAAAGGGCACCAAGCTTCTCACCGGCTACACGCCCACCTGGCGCTAGTCGTCCACCAATTCGTCGTCAAACGACACCAAAACTCATAGGAGAGGACACATACATATGGCAGCTAGGGCAAGGACTAGAGGCGGCAGCGACCTCGTCGAGATGGCTTGGGACCCGGTCACCCGGATCGTGGGCTCCCTGGGCATCTACACCAAGATCGACTTCGCCCAGGGCAAGGTCGTCGAGTGTCACAGCACCTCTTCAATCTTCCGTGGCTACTCCATCTTCATGAAGGGCAAGGACCCTCGGGACGCCCACTTCATCACCAGCCGCATCTGCGGTATCTGTGGTGACAACCACTGCGTGTGCTCGTGCTACTGCCAGCAGATGGCGTACGACGTGCAGCCCCCGCACCTGGGTGAGTGGATCCTGAACCTCGGCGAGGCAGCCGAGTACATGTTCGACCACAACATCTTCCAGGAGAACCTGGTCGGCGTTGACTTCTGCGAGAAGATGTTCGCGGAGACCAACCCCGGCGTCCTGGACCTCGCGAACGACACCGAGGCCCCCGGTGCCGCCGAGCATGGTTACGCAACCATCGGCGACATCATGCGGTCCCTCAACCCGTTCTCGGGTGACCTCTACCGTGAGGCCCTCATGGTCTCCCGGTACACGCGTGAGATGTTCTGCCTCATGGAGGGTCGCCACGTGCACCCGTCCACCCTGTACCCGGGTGGTATGGGCACCACGGCTTCCATCCAGCTCATCACGGACTACATGGCGCGCCTCATGCGCTACTGCGAGTTCATGAAGAAGATCGTCCCGATCCACGACGACCTCTTCGATTTCGTGTACGAGGCCATGCCCGGCTACGAGGCCAACGGCCAGCGCCGTATCCTCACCATCTGCTGGGGCGCCTTCCAGGACCCGAACGTGTGCAACTTCCGTTACCGCGACATGACCGAGTGGGGACGTGCGATGTTCGTCACCCCCGGTATCGTCGTCGACGGCAAGCTCGTCACGAACGACCTGGTCGACATCAACCTCGGTCTCCGCATCCTGCTCGGCCACTCGTACTACGAGAGCTGGGAAGGCCAGGAGATGTTCGTCGACCGTGACCCCCTGGGCAACGCGGTTGACCGCAACCACCCGTGGAACCAGCACACGATCCCGCAGCCGCAGAAGCGCAACTTCGACGGCAAGTACAGCTGGGTCATGGCTCCCCGTTGGTACGACGGTCGTGACCACCTCGCCACCGACACCGGTGGTGGTGCGTTCGCCCGAATGATGGCCATCGCGCTGTCCGGTCTGGTCGACATCGGCTGGATCAAGGCAACCGGCAACTCCATCATCATCAACCTCCCGAAGACCGCCCTCAAGCCCGAGGCGACCTTCGAGTGGCACGTACCGAAGTGGTCGAACACGATCGAGCGTCACCGTGCCCGTACCTACTTCCAGGCCTACTCGGCCGCCTGCGGTATGTACTTCGTCGAGAAGGCTCTCGAGGAAGTTCGCGCCGGCCACACCAAGACCTGGGAGCCGTTCACGGTTCCCGACGAGGCGATCGGCGCCGGCTTCACCGAGGCCGTCCGTGGCGTGCTCTCCCACCACATGGTCATCCGTGGTGGCAAGATCGCCAACTACCACCCGTACCCCCCGACGCCGTGGAACGCCAACCCGCGTGACATCTACGGCACTCCCGGCCCCTACGAGGACGCGGTGCAGAACACGCCGATCTTCGAAGAGAACAGCCGTGAGAACTTCAAGGGCATCGACATCATGCGTGCCGTGCGTAGCTTCGACCCCTGCCTGCCCTGTGGTGTGCACATGTACCTGGGCAAGGGCAAGATGGTCAAGAAGCTGCACTCGCCCACCATGGTCAACACCGGGGAGTAAATCATCAGCGCAACGAACCTTCGTGCGGTCGGTGACCGCATTGAGTACTTGGTCAGCGAGCTCAGGTCGTCGGCACAGCCGGCGACCTGGGCTCTGGCCGAGGAGGCCCTAGGCCTGGTAGCACAGCTCTACGGCGGTGCTCTCGACCGGATCCTCGAGATCCTCGTCGACGCCGAAGCCACGCCACTCATCGCAGAAATTGTCCACGACGAGCTGGTGAGCAGCCTGCTCGTCCTCCATGGTCTTCACCCCGACGACCTTCCCACCCGCGTGGAGAAGGCCCTCGACTCGGTGCGGCCGTACCTCGAGTCCCACGGTGGCGACGTCGAGCTCCTCGACATCCTGGTCGCCGAAGGAATCGTCCGGGTTCGCCTCCTGGGGAGCTGCGACGGCTGTCCGTCGTCGTCGGTCACCCTCAAGCTCTCCGTCGAGCAGGCGATCCACGAAGCTGCGCCTGAGATCGTCGACATCCAGGTGGAGGGTTACGTCGACCCGACCGCACCCGTGGCCGCGCCGTTGCCCGCCTCCGCCCCGATCCAGCTCAGCGTCAAGCCTGTCGCTGCGAACCGGTAACCGTCATGTCGAATCCTGACTTTCTACGGCTCGGCTCGTTCCGGGCGCTCAACCCCGAGGGGGGGGAGAAGGAGGAGGCTCGGCCGTTCGCAGCCATCGAAAAGCTGCTGCAGCCCAAGCCCCGTCCCCGTCCCGGTGAGAAGTGCGAGATGTGCGCCGTCGACGTTCCTGACGAGCACCCCCACATCGTCAACATCGAGAGCCGCAGCCTGCTCTGCGCCTGTCGCCCGTGCTACCTGCTCTTCACCTCCGGTGGAGCCGGAGGCGGGCGGTACAAGGCCGTCCCCGACCGCTACGTGTCGATGGACAAGGTGGCGCTGACGCCCAGCCAGTGGGACAACCTGCAGATCCCGGTGAGCACCGCCTTCTTCTTCTTCAACTCCGAGGCCGAGCAGCTGGTGGCGTTCTACCCCAGCCCCGCCGGCGCCACCGAGTCCCTGCTGCCCGTCGACACCTGGGCCGAGATGGCCGAGTCGAACCCCGTGCTCACCACCATGCAGGCCGACATCGAGGCCCTGCTGGTACGGGTGGGCGACCGCTCCGGGCCCGACGAGTCCTTCATCGTGCCCATCGACGCCTGCTACGAGCTGGTGGGCTACCTGCGCCGCCTGTGGCGTGGCTTCGACGGCGGCACCGAGGCCCACCAGGCCATGGCCGACTTCTTCACTCGAGTCCGAGGGCGAGCACAGCCGGCTGTCACGAGCCAGCCATGAGCGACCTGACGTTCGAGGTCGTTGGCGTCGCGCCCGAACGCTATTGCGCGGCGCCGACGATCACGTTCAAGGTCCGGATCACGGAGATGAGCGGCGACAGCATCTACGCCGTCGCCCTCCGCACCCAGATCATGATCGAGCCCCAGCGCCGTCGCTACGAGCCGGAGGAGGAGCAGCGCCTCCTCGCCCAGTTCGGCGAGCGTGAGCGCTGGGGGCAGACGCTCAAGCCCTTCTTCTGGGCCACGGTGGGCACCATGGTCACCCAGTTCACCGAGAGCGTCGAGATCGACATCCAGGTGCCGCTCACCTACGACTGGGAGCTGGCGTCCACCAAGTTCCTGCACGCCATCGAGACGGGCGAGGTTCCCGTCAACCTGCTGTTCAACGGCACCATCATCAGCAAGGGTGACTCCGGCTTCTCCATCGAGCCGGTGCCGTGGAACAAGGAGGCCCGCTTCGGCGTCCCGGCCGGCATCTGGCGGGCGGTCATGGACATCTACTTCCCCGGCCAGGCCTGGATCCGTTTCGAGCGGGGCACCATGGACAAGCTGGAACGCTTCCGCACCATCCGGGGCCTCACATCATGGGAGCGCACCTTCGACGTGCTGCTGGGTGAGTCGGCGCTGCCCAACGGCCTGATGGACGCAGCCGGCGCGGCGGTGCCGAAGGAGGGCGACGCCCCTCCGGCCGCCACCGAGGTCGCGGCCGAGGTCGGGGCCGAAGTCGGTGCACCCAGCGGGGCGCCGTCCAAGGGGGCCAACGGCAACGGGGCCTCCTCGTGAGGCCAGGCGTTCGGAGGATGGCCACGTGAGCCTGGCCGACGCCCGTCGGGTGGCCGACGCCGTCCTCTACGAGGGCTACGTGCTGTTCCCCTACCGGGCCAAGAGCCTCAAGAGCCAGGTCCGCTGGCAGTTCGGCGTGGTCGCCCCCAAGTCGGTGGCCGAGTTCGACCCCGGCGAGCGGTGGTCGATGCAGACCGAGGTGCTGATCGACTCCAGCCGCCAGCCCGTGCTCGACGTGAAGCTGCGTTTCCTGCGGGTGCAGTCCCGCTCGGTCGAGAAGCTGGTCGAGACCGAGGGCGGCGACCGGTACTACCAGCCGGTGGCCTCGCTCACCGTCGACGACCGCATCATCACCGACTGGCAGGAGGCCATCGAGGAAGAGGTCGACCTGGTCGACGTCCCCGTGGCCGACCTCATCGCCCACGGCCGCGACATCCCCCTCGACTTCCCCGCCTCCTCGTCCACCGAGGACATCACCGACAAGGCGGGCACGCTCGTCGGCCGCATGATCCGCGACACGGTGCCCATCACGTGCGTGGCCCGGGTGAGCGCGGAGCAGGACGACAGCCCGTTCTCCATCGTCAAGGTGCGGGTCGTCATCGAGAACCTCACCGACTGGGCCAAGCACGGGGCCGAGCGGGAGGAGTTCGTCCGCTACTGCATGGCGGCCGTCCACACCCTCCTCGAGGTGCGCAACGGCTCGTTCATCTCCCTGGCCGATCCGCCCGAGTTCGCCAAGCCGGCCGTCGCCGGCTGCGTCAACAGCGGCACCTGGCCCTGCCTCATCGGCGACGAGAACCACCGCAACACGATCCTGTCGTCGCCTATCACCTTGTCCGACTACCCGGAGATCGCGCCGGAGAGCGAAGGCGACTTCTACGACGCCACCGAGGTCGACGAGATGCTCCACCTCTTCGTGAACACCCTCACCGAGGAGGAGCGGGCCGAGGCGCGGGGCACCGACCCCCGGTCGGCCGCCATCATGGACCGGGTCGAGAACATGCCCCCGGAGATGATGGAGAAGCTCCACGGCGCCATCCGCTCCCTGCGGTCGATCCCCATCCCCGGCCAGAACCTGGCCGACGACGACGACGACGACGACGACGACTCGACGATCTCGACGACGACGGGGTCGACTCCGGGCTGGGCACGGGCGACATGGCCCCCTTCGGCAGCGAGTTCGCCAATGGGTTCGGTGGCGACCTCGAAGGCAATGGCGACGACTTCCCGACGTTCAGCACCGACGCCGACGGCCTCATCGGCAACGTCCGCCTCGACGCCGAGACCGACGCCCGCTACAAGCCGTTCGAGGACACCACCAAGCTGGCCGGCGTCCAGGTGGGCAAGGGGGCCAAGGTGCGCCTGCACCCGGGGAACCGCTCCGACGCCCAGGACATGTTCCTGGTGGGCCTCACAGCCACCGTTGAGGGCGTCTTCCACGACATCGACGGCGACATCCACCTGGCCGTCTCCGTCGACGACGACCCGGCCGCCACCGAGCTCCCGAGCTGGATCGGCCGCTTCCGCTACTTCCGGATCCACGAGGTCGAGGTGCTGTCCCAGTGACGGTCCGACCCCAGATCCTCGTTGCCGGCATCGGCAACATCTTCCTGGCTGACGACGCCTTCGGCGTCGAGCTGGCACTGCGGCTGGGCCATGAGCCCATGCCGGAAGGAGTCACGGTCATCGACTACGGGATCCGCGGCCTGCACCTGGCCTACGACCTGCGGGACAACGACTACGACCTGGTGATCCTGCTCGACGCACTTCCCCGGGGCGACGAGCCCGGTACGGTGTATCTTTTCGAACCCGACATGGATTTCGATCGTGACGAGGTCGCTGTCGACGCTCACGAGATGCACCCGTTGGCAGTACTGGCTTTGCTGGCCGACCTCGGCGGAGAGGTCAGGCGGCTGTTGGTGGTCGGTTGTGAACCAGCCGAGCTGGAGGAGCGAATGGGTCTCTCTCCGGCGGTAGCAGCCGCTGTTGACAAGGCGGTAGTGGTGGTGGGAGAACTGCTCCAGCAAGAGATGTCGGCACTTGTTGCCGGAAAGGAGAGCTGAAATGCTCGGTAAGTTGGTCAAGAGCCTGGTCGTGGCAGTGGTGGCAGGGATGGTTGTCAACTCCCTCCCCGACATCCAGCGCTACCTCAAGATTCGGGAGATGTGAGCTGACGTGAATATTGTTGGCATCGTTGCACTTATCGTGCTGGCCCTGCTCGTTCTCGGGTTCCTGTTCATGTTCCTCCGGTCGATCCCGGATATGAACCGGTACCGTCGTATTCGTCACATGTGAGTGCGGTGCGCGGGCGACGTGAGTGGCCGGCGCATCGGTAATGCCGACATCGTCTGCGGTCGGTGGGGACTTTCCGTCCTCACCGGCCGAAGTCGACGTCGAGGTCGTTTCACTGCTGGGGTTCGCGACGCGCAGACTAGGTTCCACGCGCCGTCGCTCGAACCCATGAAGGAGGAAGCACGATGTGTCTCGGGATTCCCGGGAAGGTTGTCGAGCTGGTGCCAGAGCACGCTGACCTGGCCACCATCGACGTCATGGGGGAGAAGCGAAACGTCAACACCGGCCTCATCGAGGACGGCGTCGTCCCTGGCGACTGGGTTCTGATCCACGTCGGCTTCGCCATGCAGAAGATCGACCCTGCGGAGGCGGAGAACGCCATGCGGGGCCTGGTGATGATGCGGGGGCCGCAGGACGACGGTGGAGATGAGTTCGATGGATTCGACGAACCCTCGGAGGTTTCGAAATGGGCATTCTGATCGGTGTAGCCGTGGGTTGGTTCGTGGGCGCCAAGTCGGGCAGCGACAGCCTCGCCAGCGTCAAGAAGGCAGTCACGGGCATGGCCCAGTCGGGTGACGTCACCAAGGTGCTCAACGGCGCCATGGCCGGCGCCATCCCCATGGCCGGCCAGCTGCTGAAGACGGGCCGGGGCGCCCTCGAGGGTCTTCGGCGCCCGTAGTCGCCACCAGGCCGCAGTTGCCAGGGGGCCGCAGTCTCGGGGGCCGCGAGAGCAGGGCAGGGGGAGTCAGGGTCGGCCGCGGGGCCGGCCCTGTGGCATTTCCGAGGATATTTCGGGCAGGGGACGGACTCTTTGCATTTGCCACTCGACACGTGTGGCTCGGGCCGTCTACCGTCCTCCCTGCATCCGCCACGTAGCGCGGGGCAGAGGTCGACGTGGTAGTGGCTGGTTCCCTCGGGAGACAGCCGGCAGTAGAGGTACAGCAGGGTCGCTTCGGCGGCACCGTCTGATCCCTGGGCCCAGTCCCAGAGACCACTGGCGATGCCGGCGGAACCGGCCGTGGACCGAGACAAGGGGGAAGTCAAGGATGAGCAGCGTTTTGTGGTGGGTCGGCATCGTCGTCATGTTGCTGGCCGGACTCGTGGTCGCCAAGAGCGCGGCCAGCGTTCTGAGCCGCATCAAGACGATCCAGGGGCAGGCGGGCGACATCATCTCTGGTGCCGGCGGCATTAGCAGGAAGCTCGACGCGGTGCCCAAGCTGGTCAAGACCCAGGAGTTGTCCAGTGCGGCTCGCCGCCTGGTGGGCAGGTACGGCGCGGCCCTGCTCCGGGCGCTGTAGCCCTCTCTGTAGTTTTCCCGGCAACCCGAGAACAAGAAGGAGTTTCATGGGACCCGAAACTGTGGCCACGCTCGTCGTGGTCGCCGTGATCGTTCTGCTCATCGCTTACCACCTCATCGCGATCGCCTCCGGCCTCAAGGTCGTCACTGGCGCCCTCGACCAGATCGCCGATGCGCTGGTGGGCATCAAGCGCCAGACCGACCCGGTCAACCGGGTCATCGGCGGCATCGCCGGTGACGTGCTCGGTATCGACGACGACCTCGAGGGCCTCCTCGAGCTGGTGGGTGCGGCCCTGGCGGCCAAGGCTGCCGGCAAGCCGTCCCCGCACAAGGCTCCGCCGCCGGCCCCGGCCCGCGGCGCGGCTCGCCCCCGCGGCGCGCCGGCTCCGGCTGTCGACTCGGTGGCCCCAGGCGCGGGCAAGATGGCCGAGGCTGTCGCTGCCGCCCGCCGTGGCGGTCGCTAAACCCTAGAAGCAGGGCGAACGCCCGTACCGACTGCCGGCACTCCGGCGGCCGGTACGGGCGTCCGCAAAAGGTTCGTTCTATCGGGGCCTGTGGCGCCCCGAGGTGCTGCGCCGGGCCCTGGCTCGGCGCAGTGGCGCGTCCGGGCCCAGACGGTCGTTCGTCCGGTGGGAGGACCGTCTGCCCGGCGAGGGCGTTTTCGGCCCGCCACGGCCCTCTGAGAGGCCTGTGGCGGGGACGGGGCGCGCCGAGGTCAACCGGCCCGCCTCGATCAGGCGCCCTACGAGCGAGACGGCAAAGAGCCACGCCCCCAAGACCCGTAGCCTGGGGTGGTGAGCGGCGGTCGACAGTGGGACGTTTTCGTTGCGTACGCGTCGCCCGACCGTGATCGCGCCTCGGCGCTCTACCGCGAGCTGGCGGCCCAGGGCCTGCGGGTCTTCCTTGACCATGCGGTGCTGCGTCCGGGCGACAACTGGACGCGGGAGCTGCCCACCCATCTCCGCTCCTCCGCGGTGGTGGTTGCCCTGCTGTCTTCCCACACTGTCGAGGCGACGTTCGAGAACGCCGAGGTGTTGATGGCCCTCGACCAGGTGCGCCGCGAAGGCGCCCGGCTCGTGCCCGTGCGCCTGCACGCTGGCGCCGAGCTCCCCTACGGCACCCAGGCCCTCCACGCCCTCGACTGGTTCGAAAAGGACCGCACCTCCGCGGCCGTCGATGCCATCGTCGACGTGGTCCGAAACCCCTCCACGGTGCCTGCGCTCGCCGGGTCACAGGTGTGGTGCGGGCGAGTACCGACAGTCCCGCAGGTCTTCGCCGGGCGCGACGCCCTCCTCGAGCAGCTGCGGACCTCGACGTCGGGCGGAGGCGGGACCGTGCTGACCCAGACCGTCCAGGGCATGGGCGGCGTGGGCAAGACCACGGTGGCCGCCGCCCTGGTCGAGGCCCAGCGCCACCAACTCGACGTGGTCTGGTGGGTGCGGGCTGAGCAGCCGGCGGTGCTCGTGGCGGACCTGGCCGAACTGGCGCCCAAGGTGGGCGTGAGCGTCGAGGACGATCCGGCCGCCACCGCGGCAGGGGTGCGGGAGTGGCTGGAGACCACGACCCGCGCCTGGCTGGTGGTGTTCGACAACGCCCCCGACGAAGCCTCGATCGAGCCGTGGCGGCCCCGCCGGGGCGTGGGCGCCACGGTGGTCACCTCCCGCAACCGAAACATGGGCCGCATCGGCGAGGTGATCCCGGTGGGCACGTTCCCACCGGCGGTGGCCGAGGCGTTCCTGCGGGAGCGCGCTGGGAGGCGCAACGAGGCGGCGGCGGCCGAGGACCTGACCGAGGTGCTGGCCCGGCTCGGCGGGCTGCCGCTGGCGCTCGAGCAGGCGGCCGCCTGGGTGGAGCGGGCCCCCAACCGTCGCTTCGCCCGCTACGTGGCCCTTTTCGACGACGCCTCGGCCGAGCCGTTCCCCGACGGCACCCGGCCCCTCGGCTACGACCACACCGCCGCCACTGCGTGGCGGGTGTCAATCGCCGCCGCTGCCACCGAGGCGCCGTGCGCCCCCCGGGTGCTGGCGGTGCTCGGCTTCCTCGCCCCCGACCCGCTGCCCTGCGATTGGCTGCGGGCGCTGGCCCGATCGGCCGACGGGTATCTCGCCGCCAACGACGACGAAGTGGACGAGGGCCTCGCTGCTCTCCACGACTACTCCCTCGTCGAGATCGGCACCGACGACACCGTGAGTGTGCACCGGCTGGTTCAGGCCGCCGCGCGCCGCGACGCGCCCCCGGAGGCCGCCGCCGCCGCAGTGGCTTTGCTGCGGTCCCAGACCGACGGCCACGGTGACGACCACACCCGTTGGGCCGCCCTGGCCGCCCTCGTGCCCCACGCCCTCGCCGCCGCCACCACCGCTGATGCCGCTCGTGCTGCTCCAGACCTCTGGTGGGTCCTCAACAACCTGACCGTCTATCACCGCTACCGGGGTGCGACGGCCGACGCGATCGCCATGGGGATGCTGGCGCTGGAGCTCGCCTCCACACACCTGAGCCCCGACGACCCCCATGCCCTCGCCGGCCGCAACAACCTGGCCAACGCATACCGGCATGCGGGGGACCTGGACCGGGCCATCCCCCTCCTCGAGGCCACCCTGGCCGACTGCGAGCGGGTGCAGAGCCCCGACCACCCCCAAACCCTCAGCATCCGCAACAATCTGGCCGCCGCCTACCAGGACGCGGGGGACCTGGACCGGGCCATCCCGCTCCTCGAGGCCACCCTCGCCGACCGCGAGCGGGTGCAGGGCCCCGACCACCCCGACACTCTCAGCAGCCGCAACAACCTGGCCCTCGCCTACCGGGACACGGGGGACCTGGACCGGGCCATCCCGCTCCTCGAGGCCACCCTCGCCGACCGCGAGCGGGTGCAGGGCCCCGACCACCCCGAAACCCTGACCAGCCGAAACAATCTGGCCGCCGCCTACCGGGACGCGGGGGACCTGGACCGGGCCATCCCGCTCCTCGAGGCCACCCTCGCCGACCGCGAGCGGGTGCAGGGCCCCGACCACCCCCAAGCCCTGACCAGCCGCAACAACCTGGCTCTCTCCTACTGGGATGCGGGAAACCTGGACCGGGCCGTCCCCCTCCTCGAGGCCACCCTGGCCGGCTCCGAGCGGGTGCTGGGCCCCGACCACCCCGACACCCTCAGCAGCCGCAACAACCTGGCCGCCGCCTACCGGGATGCAGGAAACCTGGACCGCGCCGTGCCCATCTTCGAGGCCACTCTGGCCGACCGCGAGCGGGTGCTGGGCCCGGACCACCCCCATACCTTGACTAGCCGCAGCAACCTGGCCTCCGCCTACCGGAATGCAGGGGACGTAGCCCGGGCCGTGCCCCTCTTCGAAGCCACCTTGGCCGACAGCGAACGTCTGTTGGGCCCCGACCACCCCCGCACCCTTTTCAGCCGCAAGAATCTGGCCCTCGCCTACAAGGAAGCGGGAGACCTGGGCCGGGCCGTCCCCCTCCTGGAGGCAACCCTGGCCGACTACGAGCGGGTGCTGGGTCCCGACCACCCCTCCACCCTCACCAGCCGAAGCAATCTGGCCTCCGCCCTGGGAGAAGCCGGCCGGGCTGGGCCAGATATGTCTGCCTAGTGGAAGCGGCTGGCCCACGAGTTCCCTCTCATCGGGCGTTGGCGCGGCGGCGTTACGTGCTTCTTTGGTGCTTCGACTGACCGGTGGAGAGGCTCGTCGAGCCCTTGCCATTCCACTTCCCGAAGGAGAGGTTGGGAATCGGCTCGTACGGACTCTGGGACAAAAGCAAGAGCGGCGCCGGAGGCCGGCGCCGCTCTTGGGGTCGAGGACCGGAGTCCTCGTCGATGTGGGTGGAGCTTTAGGCGCTGAGGCCCTCGGCCAGGACACAAGCCTGCGTGAGGCCACCGGCGGCGTCGCCCAGGATGCGGTTCACCTGGTCGGCACCTGGGCCGATGATGGCGCAGTGGTCTTCAACGGCCTTGACGCCCTTGGAGATCTTGTCCAGGTTGGCGACGACGCCGACGAGCTCGGAGTCGATGGCCCGCAGGAAGTAGACGAGGACGCCGGCGAGGAGAACGATCTCGACGCAGGTGAGAACGACTTGAAGAGGAATCATTGTTGGTCTCCCCCTACTTTCCGGCCGGCGTGAGCAGCTTGACGTGCAGGCCGAGCTCCTCGCGGAGGGCCTTGCACATCTCGACAGTGGTCGGGAGCATCCAGGTGCACACCGTCTGGGCTGCGACCCGGGTGGCCATGTCCCAGATGGCCTGGACGCCCTTGCCCACGTCCTTGACGTAGGAGAGCAGCAGGGACAGAAGCAGGATCACCACGGAGATGACCACCGCTCCGAGCCCCAGCGTGATCCACCAGAACAGTTCGTGCTCCGATGCGAGTGAGAACATTCCTACCCTCCTAGGGCCTTGCGGGCGGTGGCGGCGTGGTTGACGACCGAGAGCAGTGCCTGGTTGAGCGTGGCGACTGCCGGAATCGACGTCGTGTTCTTACGGATGTCGTCGAGGATGTCGACGACTGCGCCGGCCTGCTGCCCGATGCGCCTGACGAGAGACAGGATGATGGCCACCAGGGCGACCACCAAGATGATGACGACGGTTGCGATGATATAGCCGACGTACCAACCTGTCAGCGTTACTCCATCCAATATGGGCCTCCCCCGGGCTGCTGTGTTCGGGCAGTGTATCTACGTGGTCCCGAACCGGCAAGGGTGACGTCGGACGGGCCGAACAAGCGCCTCACCAGCACCTTCGCGCCGTGAGTGACGACCGCTCGCGGCGAAGTAACCACTCAGAGCGTTGGGACGTGCGCCATCTGTGACGGGGGCCAGCCGGCCCCGGATCTCAGTGGTGGTGGGACCAGGGGTCGTCGAGGGGCCAGCGGCAGCGGTCGGCATCGCCGGTCATCGACTCCAGCTCGGCGATGAGGTCGGCGAAGAACTCCCGCCACTTCTCGTCGTCGGCGACCGGCCAGCGCCCGGTGTAGGAGATCCAGGCGTCGGGAAGGGTGGCCGCGTTCTCCAGGCCGTTGCCCTCGGACCAGGCGTAGTCGTCGCCCCGGCGCTCGATGTAGAGGGTGGAACCCTCCTCGGGGGCGAGGCCTCGAAGGGTCTCGGACAGCTCGTCCCGGGTCATCGGATCACTCGTCACGTTGCTCATCTTCGAAGTACTCATCACGCCTCCATAACCACCGGGACGATCATAGGTCGCCGCTTGGTCTTTTCGTTCACGAACCGGCCCACCGCCTGGCGCACGTGGCGCTTGAGCGTCTCGATGTCGGAGGCGCCCTCGTGGGCCGCCTGCTCGAGCGTCTCCACCACCCGCTGGCGGGCCTCTTCCAGGAGGGCCTCGGCCTCGGGGGCGAAGACCCATCCCTTGGTGATGATCTCGGGGCGGGCCAGCAGCTCGCCGCTCTTGACGTCGACGGTGACCACCACCACGATCACGCCCTCCTCCGAGAGCACCCGCCGGTCGCGCAGCACGCCATGGCCCACGTCGCCCACGATGCCGTCGACGTAGAGATAGCCGGCGGGGACCGAGTCGACGAAGTCGATGCCGTCGTCGGAGAGCTCGATGACGTCGCCGTCCTCGGCCAGGAGCACGTTGTTCTCGGCCACGCCCATCTCGATGGCCAGCCGGGCGTGGTGGGTGAGGTGCCGGAACTCGCCGTGGACGGGGATGAAGGCGGCCGGCTGGGCCAGGCTGAGGAGGGTCTTGAGCTCCTCGCTCTTGGCGTGGCCGGTGACGTGGACGTCGGCCAGCCCCGAGTGCACCACCTCCGCCCCCAGGCGGTAGAGGCCGTCGATCACCTTGTTCACGCTGTACTCGTTGCCGGGGATGGCGTGGGCGCTGATGATGATGACGTCGCCGTCGCCCACCTTCAGCCACTTGTTCTCGCCCGCGGCCATGAGGGACAGGGCCGACATGGGCTCGCCCTGGGAGCCGGTGGAGATCACGCACACCCGGCGGGGGTCGTGGTCGCCGATGCGCTCGATGTCGACGAGGGAGTCGTCGGGGATGGTGAGCAGGCCCATCTGGCGGGCGAGGGCCACGTTCTTGGCCATCGACCGGCCCAGGGTGGCCACCACCCGGCCGTTGGCCACGGCCGCGTCGGCGATCTGCTGCACCCGGTGGATGTGGCTGGCGAAGCAGGCGGTGATGACCCGCTTGTCGGTGTGCTCCGCGAACAGGGTGCGCAGGACCTTGCCCACCGAGCTCTCGGTGGCGGTGTGGCCCGGCTCCTCGGCGTTGGTGGAGTCGGCCAGCAGCAGGCGGATCCCGGGCCCGGCGGCGATGGCGCCGATGCGGGCCAGGTCGGTGCAGCGGCCGTCGACGGGCGTGAGGTCGATCTTGAAGTCGCCCGAGTGCAGGATCACGCCCTGGGGGGTGTGGAAGGCGGTGGCGAAGCCGTGGGGCACCGAGTGGGTGACGGGGATGAACTCGCAGTCGAAGGGGCCGATGCGCCGGCGCTCGCCGTCGACCACCGGGATGAGCTCGGTGCGGTGGAGCAGGCCCGCCTCCTCGATGCGGTTGCGGGCCAGGCCGAGGGTGAGGTGCGACCCGTAGATCGGGAAGGAGAGGTCGCGGAGCAGGTAGGAGAGGCCGCCCATGTGGTCCTCGTGGCCGTGGGTGATGATGCAGGCCTCGACCCGGTGGGCGTTCTCCCGCAGCCAGGTGAAGTCGGGCAGGACCAGGTCGACGCCGAGCATCTCCGCGTCGGGGAACATGAGCCCGCAGTCGAGGATCATGAGGCGGTCGTCCTGCTCGACGATGGCGCAGTTGCGGCCGATCTCTCCCAGTCCGCCGAGGAAGACGATACGAACGGGGGCGGTCAACGGGCGCCTACGCCGGCGAGGACGCGCTTGGCCTCGTCGTCGAGGCCGGCCGGGGCGGGGCCCATGGGCAGGCGGCACTGGCCGACCGGCAGCCCCAGGGCCCGCATCACGGCCTTGGCCGGGATGGGGTTGGGCGCGGCGTCGCTCGACTCGAAGGCGAAGGACTGGAACAAGGTTGCGTTGACCTCCCGGGCCCGCTGGGTGTCTCCCTTGGCGAAGGCCGCGATCATCTCTGACATCTGGGGCCCCACCCAGTGGGTGGCGACGCCGATCACTCCGACCGCCCCCACCGCCAGCAGGGCCAGGGTGAGGTCGTCGTTGCCGCTGTAGACCTCGAAGCTGTCGGGCGTCGCCGCCACCAGGCGGGCGGTGGCGGCCACGTCGGAGGCGGCGTCCTTGACGCCGGCGATGTTGGACACCTCGGTGGCGAGGCGGACGAGCACGTCGTGCGACACCTTGCGCCCGGTGCGGACGGGGATGTCGTAGACGAGGACGGGCAGGGTGGTGGCCTCGGCGACGGCCCGGAAGTGGGCCTCCAGACCCGCCTGCGGGGGCCGGTTGTAATAGGGCGTGACCGCGAGGACGCCGGCCGCCCCGACCGCGGCGGCCTGGCGGGTGAGCTCGACGGAGTGGGCGGTGTCGTTGCTGCCGGTGCCGGCCAGCACGGGGATGGTGACGGCCTCGGAGACGGCCCGCCACAGGTCGAGCTTCTCGTCGTCGGTGAGCACCGACCCCTCGCCGGTGGTGCCGGCCACGACCAGTCCGTCGCTGCCGTGATCGGCCAACCAGCGGGCGAGCGCGGCCGCGCCGTCGAGGTCGAGAGCGCCCTCGACGTCGAACGGAGTGACCATGGCGGTGACCACCGCGCCGAACCGGGCCATGCCCTCAGGATACTCGTGACCCCTGGGACGGCCGACGGGCATGGCCTCGGCGGGCTCGGGGGTAGCGTCAGGGCATGGCCGCTGAATGTGCCGTCGATCAACTGCTCGGGGGCCGGTACGCGCTCGTCGAAGCGCTCGGTCACGGCGCCTCGGGCGTCGTGTGGCGGGCCCGCGACCAGCTGCTCCACCGGGACGTGGCGGTGAAGGAGATCCGGTCCCCGCTCGTGGTCGGTGCGGGGGAGGGGGCCGCCTTCCGCGACGCCATCCTCCGCGAGGCCCGGGCCGCAGCCCGGCTCAACCACCCGGGCGCGGTCACCGTCTACGACGTGGTCGAGGACGACGGCCGGCCCCTGATCGTGATGGAGCTGGTCGACGCCCCCACCCTGGCGGAGCTGGTGGAGACCTCGGGTCCGCTGCCGCCGGCGGAGGTGGCGGGGCTCGGCGCCGAGCTCCTCGACGCCCTCGACGCCGGCCACGCGGCGGGGATCGTCCACCGCGACGTCAAGCCCGGCAACGTGATGGTCGACGGCTCGGGTCGGGTGCGGCTGGCCGACTTCGGCGTGGCCGCGGTGCTCGACGACGTGCGGATGACGACGGGGAGCGCGATGGTGGGTTCGCCCGCCTACATGGCCCCCGAGCAGGTCGTCGGCGACGAGGTGGGGCGGCCGGCCGACATGTGGGCCCTGGGGGCGACGCATGTACTTCGCGGTCGAGGGCCGCCCGCCCTACGACAAGGGCACGGCCGTGCCCACCATGATGGCGATCGTCCGGGAGCCGCCCCGTCCCCCCACCAAGGCGGGGGCGTTGGGGCCGCTGCTGGAGGCGCTGCTGACCAAGGACCCGGAGGCTCGGCCCACGGCGCCGTTCCTCCGCCTGTGGCTGGCCGAGGTGGCCGAAGGGACAGGGACCGGGACGGGCCTGGCCGGCGACCTCGACTCGACCCGGCAGTACCCGGCGATGCCCACCGACGTGGCGGTGCCCCCGGGGCCGGGCGGGCCCATGGGTCCGGGGCCGACGGGGCCCGACGGCCCGGTGATCATTCCCCGGCCGACGCCTTCCGAGGTGCCGTCGCCGTCGCCTCCGCCGACCACCCCGGTTCCCGATCCAACCATCCCCGCGCCGCAGCCGGAGCGGGTGCCGCCGGCCGAGCCCGTCCCCGAGCGGATGCCGGAGCCCGCGCCCGACCCCGATCCCGACCCGGAACGGGTGCCGTCGGAGCCGGACCCGCTCCAGGTGCCCTCGGAGCCCGATCCGCGGGTGGCGCCGCCCTCTCCGCCGGTGGCCCCGATGGCATCCCGCGCCGCCCGTTCGGTCCGGTCGTCGACGTGGGTCGTGGCCGCGATCGCAGGCCTGGTGGCGGTGGCCCTGGCCGGCGCCCTGCTCGCGGGGCGGGGCGACGGTGGTGGGCGGGCGACACCGCCGGGGATGGCCGATCGACCACCGAATCGGGCGCCGTTCCCGCCGACTGGGTGCCGTACGTCGACCCGTCCACCGGGTTCACCATCTCCCACCCGCCGGGGTGGAGCGTCGTCATCGACGGTTCCCTCACCGACTTCCGCGATCCGTCCACCGGTGCCTACCTGCGGGTCGACCACGTGCAGCCGCCGGGGCCGTCGCCCGAGGCCGCGTGGCTCGACTTCGAGCCCCGGTTCGCGGCCGAGAACGCCGGCTACCAGCGGGTTCGCATCGAACCGACCACGTTCCAGGGGTTCCCGGCGGCCGTCTGGGAGTTCACCTACGGCGACGGCCTGCGGGCGGTCGACCTGGGCTTCGTCACCGACGACTACGGGTTCGCCCTCAACTTCCAGGCGCCGGAAGCGGACTGGGAGCGCCTCCAGCCGGTGTTCGAGGCGTTCCAGGCCGGGTTCCGCCCCCCGGCCTGACGCCCTCCTCGCCCGGCCTGCCCCTCTACAGCTGGGGCAGGATCAGGTTGGCCAGCTCGATCTCGTCGGGAAGCGCGTCCACGCCCCGGGGGAAGCCGGTGGCCCGGCCCACGAACAGGATGAGGCCCGGTGTCGCCCTTGCGCACGTTGAGGTTCGTCCCCGCGAAGAAGGCCTCGTCGCCCACGCCGGCGACGTCCTGGAAGTCGCTCTCGGCGGCCTCGCCCTGCTTGTAGAGGGAGAAGTACTGCGGCCCGTTGCCGGCCAGGTCGGCCACCGCCACCAGCACGCCGGGCGAGTTGCCGGGGTCGAAGATGTAGTCGCAGTAGTCGAACGTGACCGGGCCGTTGGGCACGCTCCGGTTCACTCCCGGCTTCACCGCCGACTGGGCCAGGGCCGACGCCTGGGCCACGGTGACGTACTGGCAGGCGCCCGTCCCGACGGTTGCCGAACCCGGTGCCGTGGGGGTGACCGACGGTGATGTCGCGGCGGTGGTCGGGCTGCCGGCAGTGGTCGTGACGGTGCCGCCCGCCGAGGTGGTCGTGTCGTCGTCGTCGCCGCCGCCACAACCGGCGGTGACCAACGCCGCCAGCAGCAGGGCCGCGCCCACCTGCCGCGAGCGTCGACCGGTACGGGTGCTTCGCATCAAAGGAGCTCCTCTCGGGACAGCCCCAGCCAGTCCCGGGCGTCGGTTGCACCCTAGGGCCATCCCTGTCGGTGACCAAGGGTGCCAACCTCGCCCGGTGCGCCCCCTTGGGTAGGGTGCCAACCGTGCCCGAGGAATCAGCCGGGTGACGGATGACTGACGCCGTCGTCGTCGGGGCGGGGCCCAACGGGCTGGCCGCGGCCGTGACCCTGGCCCGGGCCGGGTGCTCGGTGCTGGTGCTGGAGGCGGAGGACACGGCCGGCGGCGGGTGCCGGTCGGAGGAGCTGACCCTCCCCGGCTTCGTCCACGACGTGTGCAGCGCCATCCACCCCCTGGGGGCGTCGTCGCCGGTGTTCGCCGACCTGCCCCTCGCCGACCACGGCCTGGAGTGGGTCCATCCTCAGGCGCCGGCCGCCCACCCCCTCCCCGACGGGCGGGCGGCGGTGCTGGAGCGTTCGATCGACTCCACTGCGGAGGGCCTGGGGAGCGACGGCCGGGCCTGGCGCCGCTTGGTCGGACCCTTCGCCCGTCGCTGGGACGACCTGACCGCCGCCATCCTCCAGCCCCTCGTGCGGGTGCCCCGTCACCCGGTCCTGCTCACCCGCTTCGGGTTGAAGGCGCTGTGGCCGGCGCAGACCCTCGCCCGGCGGACCTTCGACGGCGATGCCGCCCGGGGCCTGTTCGCGGGCCTGGCCGCCCACGCCATCCTCGACCTGGGCTCGCCGCTCACGTCGTCGTTCGGGCTCACGTTCGCCGCGTCCGGCCACGCGGTGGGCTGGCCCGCGGCCAAGGGCGGGTCGCAGAGCCTCACCGACGCCCTCGTCTCCTACCTGCGCTCGCTCGGGGGCGAGGTGGTCACCGGGCAGCGGGTGACGTCCCTCGCCGACCTCCCCCCGTCCCGGGCGGTGCTCTTCGACCTCACGCCCCGGCAGGTGACGGCCATCGCCGGCAACCGCCTCCACCGGCGCACGGGACGGCAGCTCAACCGGTTCCGGTACGGGCCGGGCTCGTTCAAGGTCGACTACGCCCTCGACGGACCGGTGCCGTGGGCGGCCGAGGGCTGCACCCGGGCCGGATCGGTGCACGTCGGCGGCACCCTCGACGAGGTGGTGGCGGCCGAGCGGGACGTGGCCCAGGGCCGCCACCCCGAGCGCCCGTTCGTCCTCACGTCGCAGCCCACCCGGTTCGACCCGACCCGGGCGCCGGCCGGCAAGCACACCTTCTGGGCCTACTGCCACGTCCCCCACGGGTCCACCGTCGACATGACCGGCGCCATCGAGGCCCAGATCGAGCGCTTCGCCCCCGGCTTCCGCGACCTCGTGCTCGCCCGCCACACCATGTTCCCGGCCGACCTCGAGCGCCACAACGCCAACAACGTGGGGGGCGACGTCGCCGGCGGCTCCCACGGCGGCCTGCAACTGGTGGCCCGGCCCCGCCTGGCCCTGAACCCGTACCGCCTCGACATCGAGGGCCTCGACGCCTACCTCTGCTCGGCGTCGACCCCGCCCGGCGCCGGCGTCCACGGCATGTGCGGCTGGTGGGCGGCCCAGGCGGCCCTCAAGCAGCTGAGGTGAAGGGAGCGCCTACAGGTCGATGACCAGCCCCTGGGCGGCGCCGACGACCTGGGCCCGTCCTCCCTGGTGGGCGGCGACGAGGGCGTCGAGCTGGTCGTCGGTGCGGGACGGGTCGTGGTGGAAGAGGACGAGCGTGCCGACACCGGCCGCCTCGGCCAGGCCGACCGCATACTCGATGGCGGCGTGGCCGAAGTGGCTGACCGCGGGGAACTCCTCGGCCGTGTGCTGGGCGTCGTGGATGAGGACGTCGGCCCCCTGGGCCAGGGCCATGGCCGTCCGGTGGTAGGTGCCGAGGCCGTCGGGGCCCTCGCCGCACCCGATCGGGTTGTGGTCGGAGAGGTAGGCGACGGTGGCGCCCCCGTCGGACACCCGGTAGCCGAACGTGCGCCCCCCCTTGTGGGGGATCTCGGCCGCCAGCACGTGGAAGCCCTCGACGTCGAACTCCCCCTCGTCGCACGACGTCACCCGCCAGTTCCCCTCCAGCTCGGTGAGCGTGACCGGGAAGTGGGGCGGCGAGAAGGCCCGTTCCATCACCGTCTCGGGGTCGCCCTGGGCCGGCATGACGACGGTGACGTCGCTGTCGGGCCGCACCCCGGCGGCGAAGAAGGGCAGCCCGTGGGTGTGGTCCCAGTGCAGGTGGCCGAGGAGGATCGTGCCCCGGAAGGGGTGGCCGTCGAGGTGGGCGGTGAGGTTGCGCAGGCCGGTGCCGGCGTCGAGGACGAGCGTGGGCCGGGCCCCGTCGTGGGCGAGGGCCACGCACGACGTGTGCCCCCCGTAACGGACGAACTCCGGCCCCGGCGCCGACGTCGACCCCCGCACCCCGCAGAACCGCACGCGCATCCCGTGAGTCTGCTCGATCCGCAGTCGCGCTCGGTGCCCCCGGTAGGATTCGAACCTACGCACCCGCCTCCGGAGGGCGGTGCTCTATCCCCTGAGCTACGAGGGCGGCAGGTTTTCGATCGTACCCGGCGGCGGGGGTGGGAGCGACGCCCCCGGTACCATCGTCGGGGTGGGCAAGCTGACGGTGCTGGTGATCGACGACGACCCGGTGATCCTCGAGTTGTTGCGGGTCAACTTCGAGATCGAGGGCTTCCTCGTGGTCACGGCCAAGGACGGCGACGAGGGTTTCGCCCTGGCCCAGGAGCTCCAGCCGGACGTGGTGATCTCCGACATCATGATGCCCCACCGCGACGGCCTCCAGCTCCTGTCCGACCTCAAGTCCGACCCCTCCACCGAGATGCTGCCGGTGATCCTCCTGTCGGCGAAGGCCCAGACGTCCGAGGTCGAGCACGGCCTCGACATGGGCGCCGACGACTACATCACCAAGCCCTTCGATCCCATCCAGCTCATCGACCGCCTCAACGCGGTCGTGGGCAAGTCCCGCCGCTAGGCACTCCGTGAGTCGCCAACTTGATTAGGGACCTCCTGGCCGAGTCCGTGCGCGCCGCCCTCGTGGCGGACGGGGTCGAGCCGCCGGCCACCATCGCCATCGAACGCCCGGCCCGGCCCGAGCACGGCGACTGGTCGTCGAACGTGGCGTTGGCCCTGGCCGCCACCACCAAGCGCCGGCCGCGCGATCTGGCGTCGGCCATCGTCGCCCACCTCACCGAGCACCCCCCCGCCTACGTGGCCGAGGTCTCCGTCGCCGGCCCCGGCTTCGTGAACTTCCGGCTCGACCACGGCTGGCTGCACGAGGTCCTCCGCCAGCTGGTGGAGGCGGGCGAGGAGGGTTACGCCCGACCCGACCTGGGCCGGGGCGAGAAGGTCAACGTCGAGTTCGTGAGCGCCAACCCCACCGGTCCCCTCCACGCCGGCGGCGGCCGGTGGGCGGCCTACGGCGATTCTCTGTGCCGCATCCTCGACCGGTGCGGCTACCAGGTCCACCGGGAGTACTACATCAACGACCGGGGCCGGCAGATCGAGCTGTTCACCGAGTCGCTGGCCGCCCTCCGCGCCGGCCGGCCCGTCCCCGAGGACGGCTACCAGGGCCAGTACGTGGCCGAGTGGGCGGCGGAGATGCCGGCCGACGCCGACCCCCGGGTGTGGGGCGAGGAGCGGGTGCTGGCCGACCTGCGGGGGGCGCTGGCGAGGATCAATGTCGACTTCGACACCTGGTTCAGCGAGCGCTCGATGGTGGCCTCGGGGGCGATCGACGCCGCCTTGGCCGACCTGGTGGCCCGCGGCAACACCTTCGAGGCCGACGGCGCCATCTGGCTGCGGGCCACCGCCTTCGGCCTGGCCAAGGACGAGGTGCTGGTCAAGACCGGTGGCGACCCCACCTACCTGCTGGGCGACATCGCCTACCACCGCGACAAGTTCGAGCGGGGCTTCGACCGCCTCATCGACATCTGGGGCGCCGACCACCACGGCCACGTGGCCCGCCTGAAGGTCGGCCTGCAGGCCCTGGGCTACGACCCCGACCGGCTGGAGATCATCCTCGGCCAGCTGGTGACGCTGCTGCGGGCGGGCGAGATCGTCCGCATGGGCAAGCGCAGCGGGGAGTTCATCGAGCTGACCGAGGTGGTCGACGAGGTCGGCGCCGACGTGGCCCGGCTCACGTTCCTGCTCCAGTCCATCGACAACCGCCAGAGCTTCGACCTGGCCGCGGTGGTGATGCGCTCGCTGGAGAACCCGGTCTATTACGTCCAGTACGCCCACGCCCGCATCCACTCGATCGCGTCGACGGCCGCCTCCCGGGGCATCGAGCGGCGCCCGTTCGCCGAGGTCGACATCGGCCTGCTCACCCACCCCCGCGAGCTCGACGTCCTGCGCAGCCTGGGCGGGCTCCCCGAGGTGGTGAGCGACGCCTGCCGCACCCGCGCCCCGCACAAGGTCACCACCTGGGCCCGGGAGCTGGCCGGGCGCTTCCACGGCTTCTACTACGACTGCTACGTGATGGGCGAGGGGGTCAGCCCCGAGCTCACCCAGGCCCGGCTGTGGCTGGTGGAGGCCACTCGCATCGGCCTCGCCATCGGCCTCGACCTGCTGGGCGTGAGCGCCCCGAGATCGATGTGACGGGGTCGGCGTGACGGTGATATCCCCCGGGCCGTTGCCCCGCCACCTGCTACCGGACACGGCCGTGGTGAGCCCCGACGGTGCTCTCCGCGTGGGTGGCGTCGACATGGTCTCGCTGGCCGACGACCTGGGTACGCCCCTGTTCGTCTACGACGAGGACCACCTGCGGGCCCGCTGCCGGGAGGCGGTGGCCGCCTTCGGCGACGGCGTGGCCTACGGGTCGAAGGCGTTTCTGTGCCTGGCCATGGCCCGCCTGGCCCACGAAGAGGGGATGATCGTCGACGTGGCCACCGGCGGGGAGCTGCACGTGGCCCTGGCCGCGGGTGTTCCCCCCGACCGCCTCGTCCTCCACGGCAACAACAAGTCGCCGGCGGAGCTGGCCCGGGCCCATGAGCTGGGCGTGCGGGTGGTGGTCGACTCCTTCGACGAGATCCAACGGCTGGAGGCGCTCCATGCCGACGACGGGCAACCCACGAAGGTGATGGTGCGGGTCACGCCGGGCGTGGAGGCCCACACCCACGAGTACGTGATGACGGGCCAGGTCGACTCCAAGTTCGGCTTCGGCCTCGCTAGCGGCGACGCCTCCCTGGCCGTGGGCCGGATCGCGGGCGCCCCCGCCTTCGAGCTGGTCGGCGTGCACGCCCACATCGGCAGCCAGATCTTCCTGCTCCACTCCTACGAGAAGGCGGTGGAGGTGCTGGCCGACTTCGTGGCCCCCCTCGGCCTGCCCGAGCTGTGCCTGGGCGGGGGCCTGGGGGTGGCCTACGTCGAGGGCGAGGACGCGCCCACCATCACCGACTGGGCCAAGGTCCTGCAGGAGGCGTGCCTGGCCGCCGGCATCGGGTCCCGGATCACGGCCGAGCCGGGACGGGCCATCGCCGCCGCCGCCGGCCTCACCCTCTACCGGGTGGGGACGGTGAAGGACGTCCCCGGCGTGCGCACCTACGTGTCCGTCGACGGGGGCATGAGCGACAACCCCCGCCCCGTCCTCTACGGCAGCGGCTACGAGGCGTTCCTGCCCCGGGCCACCGACGCGCCCCGGCCGAGGACGGTCACCGTGGTGGGCAAGCACTGCGAGTCGGGCGACCTCGTCGTGCGCGACGCCCAGGTGCCGGCCGACCTGGCCGTGGGCGACGTGCTGTGCACTCCCGTCACCGGCGCCTACGGCCATGCGATGGCATCGAACTACAACAAAGTGCCCCGGCCGGCGGTCGTGTTCGTGCGCGACGGCGTCGCCCGGGTGGTCGTCCGGCGGGAGACCGCCGACGATCTCCTCCGCCTGGACCAGTAGCGTTGGGTCGCATGGACGGCAACTCCACGGTCCGCATCGGGCTCCTCGGCTGCGGCAACGTCGGGGCCGCGCTGGTGCAGCTGGTGACCGAGAACGGCGACGCGGTGGCCGCCCGCACCGGCCTCCGCCTGGAGGTGACCCGGGTGGCGGTGAGCGACGTCAACCGCCCCCGCCCCGTCGACCTGGCCCCGGGCGCCCTCACCGCCGACGCCGCCGGCGTGGTCTGCGATCCCGAGGTCGACCTGGTGGTGGAGGTGATGGGCGGCATCGAGCCCGCCCGCACCCTCATCCTCACCGCCCTGGAGGCGGGCAAGCCCGTCGTCACCGCCAACAAGGAGCTGCTGGCCAGCCACGGGGCCGAGCTCTTCGACGCAGCGGTGAAGTCGGGCGTCGACCTGCTCTTCGAGGCGGCCGTCTGCGGCGCCATCCCCCTGATGCGCCCGCTGCGGGAGTCCCTCGCCGGCGACCGCATCAACCGGGTGATCGGCATCGTCAACGGCACCACCAACTTCATCCTCACCCGCATGACCGAGGGGGGCGACTCCTTCGCCGACGCCCTGGCCGAGGCCCAGGCCCTGGGCTTCGCCGAGCGCGACCCCACCGCCGACGTGGAGGGCTTCGACGCCGCGGCCAAGGCCGCCATCATCGCCAGCGTCGCCTTCGGGATCGACGTCAAGGCGGGCGACGTCTACCGGGAGGGCATCACCGGGGTCACCACCGACGACATCGCCATGGCCGCCCGTCTCGGCTACGTGGTCAAGCTGCTGGCGGTGGCCGACTCGGTCCCCGGACCCGGGGGCGACCAGGTGGCGGTGCGCGTCCACCCGGCCATGATCCCCGTGGCCCACCCCCTGGCCTCGGTGCGGGAGGCGTTCAACGCGGTGTTCGTGCAGGGCGACGCCGCGGGCGAGCTGATGTTCTACGGCCGGGGAGCGGGGGGACGTCCCACCGCCTCCGCCGTCCTGGGCGACGTGGTCGACGCCGCCGCCAACCGGCGCCAGGGCACGTCGGCGTCGGCCGGGGTGGCGGGGCTGGCCACCGCCCGCCTCCGCCCCATGGACGAGCTGGAGTCGCAGTACTACCTGTCCCTCGACGTGGCCGACAAGCCGGGTGTGCTCGAGCGGGTGGCCCACGCCTTCTCCGGCAACGGGGTGTCGATCGTCCAGGTGCTGCAGCTGGGGATGGGCGACGAGGCCCGGCTCATGCTGGTCACCCACACCGCCCGGGAGCGCGACATGCAGGCGACCGTGGCCGAGCTGCGGGAGCTCGACGTGGTCGACCGGGTGGGCTCGCTGCTGCGGGTCATCGGGCCGGAGTAGCGGCGGTGGCCCGACCCGGCTGGCGCGGGCTCATCGAGGAGTACCGGGAGTACCTGCCGGTGACGGCGGACACGCCCGTGATCACGCCTGTTGGAAGGGGCGACGCCTTTGGTGCCGGCGCCCCGGCTGTCGGAGCGGGTCGGTGCCGAGGTGTGGCTCAAGGTGGAGGGCGCCAACCCCACCGGCTCGTTCAAGGACCGGGGCATGACCCTGGCCATCTCCAAGGCGGTGGAGGACGGGGCCAAGGCGGTGGTGTGCGCGTCCACCGGCAACACGTCGGCGTCGGCCGCGGCCTATTCCACCCGGGCCGGCCTCACGTGCGCGGTCCTCATCCCCGAGGGCTACATCGCTCTGGGCAAGCTGGCCCAGGCCCTCATCCACGGGGCCCGGGTGCTGCAGGTGCGGGGCAACTTCGACCAGGCCCTCGACGTGGTGCGGGCGCTGGGGGAGTCGGCGCCCGTCACCATCGTCAACTCGATCAACCCGTACCGGATCGACGGGCAGAAGACGGCCGCCTTCGAGATCGTCGACGTGCTGGGCGACGCCCCCGACATGCACTGCGTGCCGGTTGGCAACGCGGGCAACATCTCCGCCTATTGGAAGGGCTTCCGGGAGTACCAGGACGCGGGCCGGGCGTCGAAACTGCCGGCCATGTTCGGGTTCCAGGCGGCGGGGGCGGCGCCCGATCGTGCTCGGCCACGTGGTCGACAACCCCGACACCATCGCCACCGCCATCCGCATCGGCAACCCCGCCTCCTGGTACGGCGCCACCGCCGCCGCCTCGGAGTCGGGCGGGGGCATCCACTCGGTGACCGACGACGAGATCCTGGCCGCCTACCGCTTCCTGGCCGGCACCGAGTCGGTCTTCTGCGAGCCGGCATCGGCCGCGTCGGTGGCCGGGCTGCTGAAGGTGGGGGTGCCCGACGGGGTGCGCACGGTCGTGTGCACGCTCACCGGCCATGGCCTGAAGGACCCCGATCGGGCCATCGCCGAGATCGCGGTGCCGTCGCCGGTCGACGCCGACATCGGCGCCGTCCGCGCCGAGCTCGGCCTGTAGCGCTTCTTTCGGCTCTCTTACTTGGTGTGAAGGTTCTCCACGTCCAGCGGGTCTCCGGGATCGGGGGCTCGGAGCGGCACCTGCTCACCCTCCTGCCGGCGCTGATCGCCCGGGGCGTCGACGCCCGCATGTGCGTGCTGGCCACGGCCGACGCCCACCGCTTCGTCGATCCGTTGGTGGCGGCGGGGGTACCGGTGACGACGATCCCCGCGGGGCCGGACGTCAACCCGGTGGCGGTGGCCCGGTTGGTGCGCCGGATCCGGGCCGAACGGCCGGACGTGGTCCACACCCACCTCATCCACGGCGACACCCACGGCCAGGCCGCGGCCCGGCTGTGCTCGGTGGCGAGTGTGTCGTCGTTCCACGGCTGCCACCCGTTCTACGAGCGTCCGCCCTACGGGGCCGTCTCCCGGCTGGCCTGGAGGTCGCCCCGGGTCACCATCGCCATCTCCGAGCACCTCCGCCGCTACCTGGTGGATCGGGCGCTGGTCCCCGCCGACCGGGTGCGGGTCATCCACTACGGGATGGACGTGGCCGGCTGGCGCTTCTCCGAAGGCGACCGGGCGCGGGAGCGGGCCCGGTTGGAGCTGGGTCCGGCGGACGTGGCCGTGGCCGTGTCGTCCCGGCTGGTGCCGGAGAAGGGCCACGCCGACCTCATCGACGCCATGGCCATCGCCATCGCCACCCGGGGCGACGACCGCCTGCGGCTGCTGGTGGCGGGCGACGGGCCGCTGCGGGCGTCGCTCGAGGCGCAGGCGGCGGCCGTCCTCCCGCCCGGCTCCTACCGGTTCCTGGGCTTCGTCGACGACATCCGGGCCTTCATGAACGGGGCCGACGTGTTCGCCTTCCCGACCACCCCCGACTTCGGCGAGGGGTTCGGGTTGGCCGCGCTGGAGGCGTCGGCGGTGGGGTTGCCGATCGTGGGGACGGCGGTGGGCCCCATCCCCGAGGTGGTGGCCGACGGCGAGAGCGGCCGCCTGGTGCCTCCCCGCGACCCGGCCGCCCTAGCCGGGGCGATCCTGGAGCTGGCGGGGGACTTGGCCCTCCGCCGCCGCCTGGGGGAGGGCGCCGCCCGCCGGGCCCGGGACGTGTTCGGCCTCGACCGCATGGTCGAGCGCACGGTCGAGGTCTACGACGAGGTGGTGCGTCAGGCGGGGTCGACGCGGTACAGCGGCCCGCCCAGGGACAGGGCGTAGAGCTCGCCGGCGCCGTCCTGGCCGAAGCTGGCGAGGCTGTCGACGTCGAGCCCGAGGTCGGCCTGCTCCGTCACCTCTCCCCCCGACTGGCGCACGGCCAGCACGTCGCCCGCGCAGTAGTCGCCGTAGAGGAGAGCGCCGGTCAGGGCCGGGATCTTCGTCCCCCGATAGACGTAGCCGGTGACGACGGAGCAGCCGCCGTCGGACTGGAGGTAGTCGAAGATGGGGTCGACCGCGCCCGCCGGCCGACCGCCCTTGTTCGAACGGGTGCCCTCCATCCCCGGCCACCCGTAGTTCTCGCCGCCCGTCGACGCCGCCGGTGCGAAGTCGACCTCCTCCACCGCGTCCTGGCCGACGTCGCCGATCCACAGGTCGCCCGTCTCCCGGTCGAACGAGAACCGCCACGGGTTGCGCAGCCCGAAGGCCCAGATCTCGCCCCGGGCGCCGTCCTGGCCCACGAAGGGGTTGTCGGCCGGGATGGTGTACGGGCGGCCGGCGGAGGGGGTCGGGTCGATGCGCAGGAGCTTGCCCAGGAGGGTGCCCAGGTTCTGGGCCCGGTCGCCGGGGTCGTTGCGGCTGCCGCCGTCGCCCATCCCGATCCACAGGTTGCCGTCGGGCCCGAAGGCGAGGTGGCCGCCGTTGTGGTTGGAGAAGGGCTGGTCGATCCTCAACAGCTCCCGGGCGCTCGACGGGTCGGCCCCGCCGCCGCCGAAGCCGTATTCGACGATCCGGGTGTCGCCGGCGGTGTCGGTGTAGTTGACGTACAAGTGGGAGCCGTCGGGGGAGAAGGCCAGGCCCAGCAGGCCCTGCTCGCCCCCGGTGGAGACCGCGTTGGACAGGTCGAGGACGGGCGACGCGGCGCCGTCGCGCACCGCCTGCACCCGGCCGATCTTCTCCACCACGTAGAGGGCGGTGTCGCCGGCCCGGACGGCCATGGCCACGGGCTGGGTGACGTCGGCCACCTCGGTCAGCTGCAGCGAGAGCGCGTCGAGGGCTTGGGCCTCCGCCGCCGGCGCCCCGGTGGGAGGCGCCGCGGCACCGGTGGTGTCCGTAGTGCCGGGCGCGGCCGACGTGGACGTGGAGGTCGATGTCGATGTCGGCGACGGGTCGTCGTCGTCGCCGCACGCGGCGGTCCCCAGGGCCAGGGCGGAAGCGACGATGAGGACCGTCAGCCGGCGAAGAGCCATCGCCGCCCGAGCGTACCGACGCCGACGCCCAGCGAAACGTCACCGCCTGCGTCGAGAGCCGGGCCGTAAACGGCGACCGCGTGCGGAAGTTGCCCGTCGTCGACCCGCCTGCCTGGTTTTGCCAGCGTCAGAGCGACAACTTGTCGGACTGCAGGTCGGGGCCCTGCGTTGTCCCTCGGACGCTGGCAAAACGGGTCGCACCGTCTTGGTCCGGACGACGACCCCGACGCCAGCCGCCGCGGCCAGGGCAAAGGGCCAGGACCGAGGCGGCCGCCGACCCGCCTGCCTGGCTTGCCAGCATCGGAGCGACAACTTGGCCAACTGCGGGTCGGGGCTCTGCGTTGTCGCTCGGACGCTGGCAAACGGACCGCACCTGTCTTGCTCCGGACGACGGCCCGACGCCAGCCGCCGCGGCCAGGGCAGAGGGCCAGCGCCGAGGCGGCCGCTCGACCCGCCTGCCTGGTTTGCCAGCATCGGAGCGACAACTGGGCGGACTGCGGGTCGGGGCTCTGGGTTGTCGCTCGGACGCTGGCACGGGACTCCACCTCCTCGCTCCCGGTGCCAGCGCGGCACCCGTCATCGACCCGCCCGCCGACGTGGTTCGCCACCCGTAGCGATGGGCGGGCTGCGGTCGAGGCTCCGTTGTCGCTCACGCTGGCCGGGTCTCGCCCCGGTCGTTCCTCCGCACGTGCGACGTCGGCACCCAGCGGGAGCCGGGTGGGCGAGCCGGCTCGGCCCTCCCGGTTACGCTCCAGCCCATGAAGTACGTGGTGTGTGTGCCCGACGGGGCGGCCGACGACCCCATTCCCGAGTTGGGCGGGCGGACCCCGCTGGAGGTGGCGCACATGCCCCACCTGGCCAAGCTGGCGGCCCGGGGCGAGGTGGGACGGGCGGCCACCATCCCCGCGGGCATGCCTCCGGGCAGCGACGTGGGCAACCTCTCGATCCTCGGCTACGACCCCGCCGTCCACCACACCGGCCGGGCGCCGATCGAGGCCGCGGCCATGGGCCTGCGCCTGCGGCCCGACCAGATCGCCTACCGCTGCAACCTGGCCACCGTGGGCGACGACGGCACCATGGTCGACTTCGCCGGCGGCCACCCGTCCACCGAGGAGGCGGCGGCCGTCATCGCCACCCTCCAGGCCGAGTTGGGCGACGACGACATCTCCTTCCACCCGGGCGTGCAGTACCGCCACATCCTCGTCACGCCCGACACGTGGGCCGACGCCGACTGCTTCCCGCCCCACGACCTCACCGGCCAGCCCGCGGTGTGGCCCACCGGCCCCGCCGCCCCCAAGCTGCAGGCCCTGATGGACGCCTCCCGGGCCATCGTGGGCGCATCCGACCTGAAGGCGACCCAGATCTGGCTCTGGGGCCAAGGTCCGCAGCCGGTGCTCCCGTCGTTCGAGTCCGCCTACGGGCTCAAGGCGGGCCTGGTGTCGGCCGTCGACCTCATCCGGGGCCTGGGCGCCCTCACCGGCATCCCCGCGGCCGACGTCGAGGGCATCACCGGCTGGTACGACACCAACTACGAGGGCAAGCGCGACGCCTGCCTCAACGCCCTGGCCGGCGGCGACGACCTCTTCCTCATCCACGTGGAGGCCAGCGACGAGGCCGGCCACGCCGGCAACCTCGAGGCCAAGATCGAGGCCCTGGAGAACTGGGACCGGCGCATCATCGGCCCCCTCGTCGAGGGCCTCGACGCCCTCGGCCCGTGGCGGATGCTCCTGCTGCCCGACCACCCCACGCCCGTGGCCCTGCGCACCCACACGTCCGACTCCGTCCCCTACCTCCTCGTCGACTCCGCCGTCGACGGCCCCGGCGGTACCTACAACGAAGCGGCTACCGCCTCCGCCACACCCGTCCCCGGCCACCGGCTCATGAGCCGCCTCCTGGGACGCGACGCCACCGGCAACTGACGCACCGGGGCCGGTGGGCGTCCTGAGGACACTCGTCCTGATCGACGGCGAGCACTACCCGCCCGTCGTCCGGGCCGCCATCGAGGAACTACCGCACCGCATCCCCGGCGCCATGGTGGTGGGCGCCGTCCTGCTGGCCGGGGGCGAGAAGCTGGCCGCCGACCTGGCTGACGACCTCGACCTGGGCGTGCCCGTGGTGCGGGCCCCTCCCACCGACGGCCACCACGACATCCACGCCGCCCTCGCCGCCGGCCTCCGTCGCTTTTCGCCCGACCTCGTCGTCGACCTGTCGGACGAGCCCGTGGTCGACGCCCGCCAGCGCATGGGCCTGGCCGCCCGCACCCTGGTGGCCGGAGTGCCCTACGTGGGGGCCGACTTCCGCTTCGACCCGCCGTCCCGGCCCCGGGTGGCCACCAAGCCGTCGGTGGCCGTCATCGGTACGGGCAAGCGCACGGGAAAGACCGCGGTCTCCGCCTCCCTGGCCCGCCTCCTGGCCGAGCGGGGGACGCCGCCCGTCGTGGTGGCCATGGGCCGGGGCGGCCCCCCCGAGCCGGAGGTGGTCGACCCGTCCACCTTCGACCTGTCGCCGGCGGGACTGGTGGCGCTGGCCGCGTCCGGCCGCCACGCCGCCTCCGACCACCTGGAGGATGCGCTGGTGGCGGGCGTGGCCACCGTCGGCACCCGCCGCTGTGGCGGGGGACTGGCGGGCGCGCCCTTCACCAGCACCTTCGCCGCGGGGGTGGTTGAGGCCAACGGAAGATCCGAGCGGTTGCTGGTGTTGGAGGGAAGCGGAGCCTCGGTTCCCCCCGTCCATGCCGACGCCACCATGTGCGTGATGCCGGCCTCCGTCGATCCGGAACTGGTCACTGGCTATCTCGGCGTCTACCGGTTGTTGCTGAGTGACCTGATTGTGGTTACCATGATGGAGCCATCGTTCGCCGTTTGGGGCGCCGGCGCTCCGACGGGAACCACCTCCCTGAGCTCGGGTTCTGGGTTCCTCGAAGAATGCGTCCGGAAGTTGGTGCCTGGGGTCCGGGTTGTCCACACCGTGTTTCGGCCCTTCCCCCTCGAACCGATCACCGGTCGCCGGGTCTTCTATGCCACGACCGCGCCAGCCTCGGCCAGCAAGGTTTTGGTGGATCACCTCGAAATGCAGCACGGATGCACTGTGGTCGGAGTGTCCCATCACCTGGCTCGCCGGCCAGAATTGGCGGCCGACCTGGCGGCGGCACCCCCTGCCGACGTCCTGCTGGTGGAGTTGAAAGCGGCGGCGGTGGACCTCGCTGCGAAGACAGCGCTGAAGCGGGGAATGGAGATCACGTTTTGCGACAACCGAGTTGTATCCATCGGGGGTGACGGCACCTTCGACGACCTGGCCATCGGCCTCGCCGACCTGGCTGTCGAGCGCTTCACCGGCTGGCAATGAACCTTGCACCATCCACTGGAACATTTACTGGAACATTTACTGGGAGAGCAACATCCACCTGAGACATCGACTGGCAGAGCGACCGGCACCCAGGCCGGTATCGACGCCCGAGACGCAGGAACAATCGTGAAAGCAGTGGCATCCCGCCACATGGTCGTCGACGACCGGGAGTACGAGTTCCCGTACTCCAAGGGCCTCATGGCCTCCGCCATCATGGCCACCGGACTGACGCCGAGCCGCGCCTTCCACGTGGCCGAGGTCATCGAAGACCGTCTCGACGACCAGGGGGTGGCCACCATCTCCCGTGTCGACCTCAACCAGCTGGCCTACGACGTGCTGCGGTCGGAGGTGGGCGACCACTACGCGGAGTCGTTCTCCAAGTGGCAGCTGGTGCAGCGCCTCGACCTGCCCCTGGTGGTCCTGTTGGGCGGGGCCACCGGCGTGGGGAAGTCCACCATCGCCACCATGCTCGCCAGCCGGCTGGGCATCACCCGGGTCATCCCCACCGACGCCATCCGCGAAGTCATGCGGTCGATGTTCACCGAGGACCTGTTCCCCAGCCTCCACACGTCGTCGTTCGACGCCGCCCGCCTGGTGAAGCACCCCCTGCCCCGCAGCGCCGACCCGGTGATCATCGGCTTCCGGGAGCAGGTGTCGGCCGTGGCCGTGGGCATCGAGGCCCTGGTCAGCCGGGCCGTGTCCGAGGGCACCGATCTCATCGTGGAGGGCGCCCACGTGGTGCCCGGATTCTTCGACCTCACCCGTTTCGAAGGACGGGCGGTGGTGGTACCGATGGTGGTGACAGTCGACGACGTCGAGTTGCACCGCAGCCACTTCCTCCAGCGCTCCCACGATTCCCGCAACCGCCCCGCCGAGCGCTACCTCGACTCCTTCCAGAACATCCGCAAGATGCACCGCTACGTACGATCGTTGGCCCTGCAACACAACGTGGCCATCGTCCCGTCGTACAACCTCGATGCCACGTTGTCCCAGGTCATCGACCTGGTCGTCGGTCAGGCTTTCAAGGCGGTCCCCGAACCCGGCCGTCCCAACCCACCTATCCAGTCATTCCAACCAGACGAACACGCACGGCGCCTGATGGCGTCGAGCGGGGAGGCACCATGAGTATTGCGCCCCAGGCGCTCGAGCGATCCGTCCTCGAGGGCAAGGAACGCGAAGAACTGGCCGTCATCGCCGAGGCCATGGGCGTCAAGCCCGCGTCGCGGGCGTCGAAGGCGACCCTGATCGACTCGATCCTCCGGCAAGCGGGGATCGAGACCGGCAGCGAGGCACCCGAGCGCCCCCGCCGCACCCGGGCCACCAAGGCCACGGCGAAGTCGGCGGCCACGGCCGCGGCCGCGGCTCCCGAGACGAGCGGCCCCGAGTCGAGCGGCCCCGAGTCGAGCGGCCCCGAGTCGAGCGGCCCCGAGTCGAGCGGCCCCGAGACGAGCGGCCCCGAGTCGAACGGCGCGGGGGCGGCCACCGCCGACGCGTCGGAACCGGCCGACGCCACCACCAGCGGCGAGACGGCCACCAACGGTGAGGCCGGCGGCACGCTCTTCAGCGCCCCGACCGACGCCGGCACCGACATCGACACCCCCCGCGCCCCGGCGACCACACCGGAGGGCGGCACCGGCGAGGCGAGTGGGTCCACCGAGACAGCCCCCGAGGCCCCCGCGGCCGAGTCCACCAGCGGCACACCGACGGCGACCTCGTCGTCCACCGCCCCGCCGACCACCGACCGTGGCTCGGGCGGCGGCGGCGGCTCGGCGGCGGCGGCGGCGGAGGCGGCGGCGGCGGTGACCGCCAGACCCGCGACCGGGGGCAACGGGACGACCGCGGCCCGCGCGAGGACCGTGGACCCCGGCCCGACAACAACGGCCCTCGCGCCGAGCGGGGCAACACCCAGTCGCAGCAGTTCGACGGCCCTCCGGGCGACCCCGGCAACCGCCGCAGCCGGCGCCGGCGGGGACGCGACCGGGGCGAGCGCGACATCCAGCCCGACCGCGTCCAGGGCCAAGGGGGCCAGGAGCCGGCCTTCTCGGGCGAGCCCGTCCCCGCCGACGGCCTGCTCGACCTGCGGGACGAGGGCTACGGGTTCCTGCGCACCAACGGCTACCTGGCCGGAGCGCGCGACGTCTACGTCTCCCTCAGCCAGGTGCGCCGCTTCGGCCTGCGCAAGGGCGACGTGATCAAGGGGGCGGCCCGTCCCGCGGGCAGCACCGAGAAGTACCCCGCCCTGCTCCGCATCGACACCGTCAACGACATGACGGTGGATGACGCCCGCAACCGGCCCCGCTTCGAGGACCTCACCCCCCTGTTCCCCGACGAGAAGCTGCGGCTGGAGATCCCGGGGGACTCCAACAACATGGTCGCCCGCATCGTCGACCTCATCTCGCCCATCGGCAAGGGCCAGCGGGGGCTCATCGTCTCGCCCCCCAAGGCGGGCAAGACCACGGTCCTCAAGCAGATCGCCCACTCCATCGAGGCCAACAACCCCGACGTCCACCTCATGGTGCTCCTGGTCGACGAGCGGCCGGAAGAGGTCACCGACATGCGCCGCTCGGTGAAGGGCGAGGTCATCGCCTCCACCTTCGACCGCCCGTCGGACGAGCACACCCAGGTGGCCGAACTGGCCTCCGAACGGGCAAAGCGGCTGGTGGAGATGGGTCGCGACGTCGTGATCGTCCTCGACGGCATCACCCGCCTGGCCCGGGCCTACAACCTGGCTGCCCCCGCCAGCGGCCGCATCATGTCCGGTGGCCTGGCCACCGACGCCCTCTACCCGCCCAAGAAGTTCTTCGGGTCGGCCCGGAACCTGGAGGAGGGCGGCTCGCTCACCATCCTGGCCACCGCCCTCATCGAGACCGGGTCCAAGATGGACGAGGTCATCTTCGAGGAGTTCAAGGGCACCGGCAACATGGAGCTGCGCCTCGACCGCAAGCTGGCCGAGCGCCGCATCTACCCCGCCCTCGAGGTCAACGCCTCGTCCACCCGGCACGAGGAGCTGCTCTTCGACCGGGGCCAGCTGCAGCAGATCTGGAAGCTGCGGCGGGTGCTCAACGGCCTCGAGTCAGGGGCCGGCCTCGAGCTGTTGATGGACAAGATCCGCACCACCAAGAGCAACGACGAGTTCCTGGCCGAGATCGCCAAGGCCCCGTCCCCCGCGGCGTAGGGCCGACGGGCCACAGCACCCGGACAGGTAGAATGGACGAATCATGAGAGCCGACATCCACCCCCGGTACGAGGCCGCGTCCGTCCGCTGCTCGTGCGGCAACACCTTCATCACCCGGTCCACCCGGGACGAGCTGCGAGTCGAGCTCTGCAACGAGTGCCACCCCTTCTTCACCGGCAAGCAGAAGCTGGTCGACACCGGCGGCCGGGTGGAGCGCTTCGAGCGCCGCTACGGCAACCGGGCCGGGGCCAAGACCTCGGGCGCGGCGGGCGCAGGCGCCGCCAGCGCCGCCGCCCCCAAGAAGAAGTAGCCCACTCCCGGCCGGTCTCAGCCGGCGGGCGTCGACGAGGTACGGACCACGTCGACCAAGTCGCCGAGGAACTGGACCAGATGGCGCTCGGTCAGCACGATCACGACGGTGTCGGCCTGCCCGATCGCACGGACGAGGGCGTTTCCCTCGTGGCCGTGGTTGACGGTGAACCAGGTCACGTCGGCGAACCACGGCGAGGCCACGGGCTCCAGGGAGATGCCGAAGGAGTCGTGGAGCACCAACACCCGGCCCGGGACGAGGGGGCCTCCAGAACGCAGTTGGTGGACCACGGGCACAGCCGGCGTCGATCCGGCCCGGTCGATGAGCGTGACCTCCACACCGGGTCGATCGGCGACGGCCCGTTCGACGTCGTCCAGTCCCGGGGTGCCCTGGGTCCGGAGCAGATCGGTGTCGAGCACCTCGCCCTCGACCACCCGGAACGAGTAGGCGCCGGCGTCGAACAGGCCGGGCAGGAGCGAGTCCACCAGATCGCCCGCCCCGATGACGGCCCCCCGGTCGTTCCAGTGGGTGCCGGCGGGGTGGTAGAGGCCGGGGTCGGTCCGGCTCGCGGTTAGGACCGTGGAGTAGCCCGGGTTCGTTCCCCGGACCGCCGCCTGCAGGACGGCGCTGTTGTCGGCGATGCAGGAGTTGCGCCTGTCTCGCGGCTGGAGGTGCTGCGGGTACACCGTCTCCTTCTGCGGCGGGACCAACAGCCGCCACTGGCGTCCGGACTGGGCGAACAACGCCGACAGCTGGGCCAGGTCTGTCCTGAGCCGATCTATCTCGGCCGCCGTGTAACACGGTTGGCGCACGTTCTCGGCCAGGTAGCGCCAGCCGTCGGTGCCGACGACCACGACGTCGCCCGCGCTCTCGGCGAAGAGGGCGACCGACGCCCGCTCACGCTCGGCAATGGCCCGGTCCCGCCAGGGCAGGCGGTCGACGATGTACGACCCCAACTGGGAGTACGTGTCGGCCTCGAGCAGGTCCGTCGGGCTCAACCGGGGGAACTTCGTCAGGGGCCGGTTCTCGATGGTCTCGGGATCGGTCTGGCCCGTCACCACCGCCGTGAAGGGCACGAAGATGGCGAGCAGAAAGCAGGCGCAGACGAGCAGGTGCGAGCGGCGGGTCATCAAAAGCGGAAGTAGAGGAAGGGGCTGAACGAGCCCGAGGCCATGACCAGGACGCTGTAGGGCACCAGGACCACGAACAGCACGCCCCGGGCGGCCGGCGCCGGCCAGCCCCTCGGCCCGGGTGACGAGGCGCCAGCCGGAGAAGCGGGCGGGGAGGAAGAAGGACGCGATACCCACGACGAGGAGCAGCAGCTCCTGGCGGCGGGCGATGTCGAGGTCGGTGATGCTCCCCACGTGGACGGGGACCATGGCCCCCAGATAGCCCACCGCGTGGTGGACGCCGTCGGCCCGGAACAGGACCCAGCCGAGGATGACGAGCAGCATCGTCCCGATGCGGCGTGCCATCCGATAGGAGCACTCCTCGTCGCCCACCGGT
The DNA here is from genome assembly GCA_963829165.1 of uncultured Acidimicrobiia bacterium. Taxonomy (GTDB): domain Bacteria; phylum Actinomycetota; class Acidimicrobiia; order Acidimicrobiales; family AC-14; genus JAXDMK01. The sequence continues at coordinate 519,040 of CAWHIC010000010.1, forward strand.
CGCTGTCCGGTGGCCCGCTCGAGGATGATGAGGGCCCCGTTGTAGGCCCCCCACGCCAGGAACGTGATGTTGGCGCCGTGCCAGAAGCCGGTGAGCGTCCAGACCATGGCCAGGTTGACGTAGGTGCGCAGGGGAGTGCCGCGGGAGCCGCCCAGCGGTATGTAGAGGTAGTCCCGGAACCACCGGGAGAGCGTCATGTGCCACCGCCGCCAGAAGTCGGTGATGGACACGGCCGAGTAGGGCCGGTCGAAGTTCTCGGGGAAGCGGAACCCGAACATGGCCGCCAGCCCGATGGCCATGTCGGAGTAGGCGGAGAAGTCGAAATAGATCTGGACGGTGTACGCGAGTGCTCCCAACCAGGCCAGGGTGAAGGTCAGCCGTCCGGCGGGGAGGGCGAAGACCCGGTCGGCGATCTGGGCGACGGAGTCGGCCACGATCACCTTCTTCACCAGGCCGTGGAGGAAGCGGACGACGCCCTCGCTGAAGGAGGCGAGGGTGACCGTACGGCTGGTGGCGGGGAGTTGGTCGGCGATGTCGCCGTAGCGGACGATCGGCCCCGCGATGAGGTGCGGGAACAGGGAGATGTAGAGGAGCAGGTCGAGAGGGTTCCGCAGGGCGGGGCGGCCCCGGCGGACGTCGACCACGTAGCTGATGCGGTGGAACGTGAAGAACGAGACGCCGATCGGGAGAACCACGTGGGCCAGGGCGATGGTGGGAAGCCCCAGGTGGGAGAGGATGCCGTTGCTCTCGTCGACCAGGAAGTTGACGTACTTGAACCACGCCAGCAGGCCCAGGTTGGCGATCACGGCGGCGGCGCAGGCGGCCCGTCCCAGGGCGTCGCGGCCGTCGACGCGGGCCCGGTCGACCACCAGGGCGAGGGCCCAGTCGATGAAAGTCGTCGCCACCAGGATGAGCACGACCCATCCCGCGCCCCAGACGTAGAACAGCAGGCTCGAGGCGAGCAGGGTGATGTTCCGCAGCCGGCGGGGCACCAGCCAGTAGGTGGCCAGGGCGACGGGCAGGAAGAAGAAGCAGAAGACGAGCGAGGAGAAGGTCACGAGACGGGGTTGGGGCTCTTCAGCTCCCGGAACGCCGGCGCGGGCAGCCCGGGGCCGTCATCGGGCGATGCTAACCCCGACCCATCCGGTCGATGCGGACCGCGCCGGGATCGGCAAGGCCGCGGGCCGCCGGTAGCCTGGGCCGGGATGCTCGAGCGCCTGAGACTGCTGGAAGCGGAGTACGAAGCGATCATGGGCCGCCTGGGCGACCCCGAGGTGCTGCGCGACCACAAGGCCTACGCCGACGTCTCCCGCCGGTTCAAGGAGCTGGAGCCGGTGGTGCTCGCGTTTCGGGAGCTGCGGGGCCACACCGAGGATCTGGAAGCGGCCAAGGGCATGCTGGGCGACTCGTCCGGCGCCGACCGCGACTTCGTCCGCGGCCAGATCGAGGAGTCGGAGGCCAAGGTCGCCGAGCTCGACGAGGAGCTGCGGGTGCTCCTCCAGCCCCGCGACCCCAACGACGGCAAGAACGTGATCGTCGAGATCCGGGGGGCCGAGGGCGGGGAGGAGGCCAACCTCTTCGCCAAGGACCTCTTCGACATGTACACCCACTACGCCGAGCGCCACGGGTGGAAGCTGGAGGTGCTCGGGGCCGACGCGTCCGACCGGGGCGGGTTCAACGAGGTCACCTTTCTGGTCAAGGGCGACGACGTGTGGAGCCACCTGAAGCACGAGGGCGGCCCCCACCGGGTGCAGCGGGTGCCCGTCACCGAGTCCCAGGGGCGGATCCACACGTCGTCGGCCACGGTGACGGTGCTGCCGGAGGCGGAGGAGGTCGACGTCCACATCGAGCCCAACGAGCTCAAGATCGACGTCTACCGGTCCACCGGGCCCGGCGGGCAGTCGGTGAACACCACCGACTCGGCGGTGCGGATCACCCACCTCCCCACCGGGATCGTGGTGGCGATGCAGGACGAGAAGAGCCAGATCCAGAACCGGGCCAAGGCGCTGATCGTGCTGCGGGCCCGGCTGCTGAAGGCGGAGCAGGACAAGGTGGCGGCGGAGATGTCCGACATCCGCCGGGGCCAGGTGGGCGGCGGGGGCCGGTCGGAGAAGATCCGCACCTACAACTTCCGCGACAACCGGGTCACCGACCATCGGTTGACGGGAGATCTCAAGGACCACAACCTGGGCCGGGTGCTGGAGGGCGACCTCGACGCCCTGGTCGACGGTCTGCTGGCCGACGAGCGGGCCCGCCAGCTGGAGGGCGGGTCGTGATCGTCGTGGCGGCCGTCGTCGCGGCTTCGTCGTGGCGGTCGTGGCGGCTGCGATCGGGTTCGCCCGGGGGTGACGAGCGAGACCTGGCGCCACCTGCTGGGCCGGGTGGGTGGGGTTTTGCCCGCGCCGGGGGAGGCGTGGCATGTGCTGGCGGAGGCGTCGGGCTGGGACCGGGCCCAGCTGGTCGGCCACCTCGACGAGGAGGTGCCGGCCCGGTCGACGACCTACGTCGACGCCATGGTGACCCGTCGGCTGGGGGGCGAGCCGCTGCAGTACGTCATCGGCCAGTGGGGCTTCCGGCGTCTCGACCTGATGGTCGACCGGCGGGTGCTGATCCCCCGGCCGGAGACGGAGATGGTGGCCGAGGTCGCCATCGAGGAGCTGCGCCGGCTGGTGCCCCGGGACCGGCCGGTACCGCCGCTGGTCGCCGACGTCGGCACGGGGTCGGGCGCCATCGCCCTGGCCATGGCCGACGAGGTGGCGCGGGCCCTGGTGTGGGGCATCGACGTGTCGTCCGACGCCCTGGCCGTGGCCCGGGCCAACCTGGCCGGCGCCGGCAGCCTGGTCGGCCCCCGGGTCCGCCTGCTGAACGGGTCGTGGCTGGAGCCGCTGCCGGAGACGCTGCGGGGCCACCTCGACCTGGTGGTGTCGAACCCGCCCTACGTGGGGGCGGACGAGGAGCTGCCGGCGGAGGTGGCCGACTGGGAGCCGGTGGGGGCGCTGGTGTCGGGGCCCACCGGCCTGGAGGGGATCGACGCCGTGGTCTCGGGGGCGGCCCGCTGGCTGGCCCGGCCGGGAGCGGTGGTGGTGGAGATCGCTCCCCACCAGGCCGAAGATGCGGCGCGGCTGGCCCTGGCCGCCGGGTTCGACGACGTCGAGGTGCGAGCCGATTTGGCCGACCGGCCCCGGGTGCTGGTGGGTAGGTACGGGGCGTGATCGTGCCCACTGGTTCCGGCGACGGGTCGTGCCTGTCGGAGGAGGCCCTGGCCCGGGCCGTGGCGGTGCTGGTCCAGGGGCTGCCCATCGCCCTGCCCACCGACACCGTCTACGGCCTGGCCGTCGACCCCTTCCTGCCGGGGGCGTCCGACCGGGTCTTCGAGATGAAGCGCCGGTCCCGGGACGAGAGCCTGCCCGTGCTGGTGGCGTCCACCCAACAGGCGCTGGAGCTGGCCACGGCCGTCCCCGACTCGGCCCGGGTGCTGATGGACCGCTTCTGGCCGGGCGCGCTCACGATCGTCCTCCCCGCCCGCCCCGGCCTGGCCGCCGACCTGGGCGACGACGACGCCACCATCGGGGTCCGCTGCCCCGATCATCCCGTCCCCCTGGCCCTGTGCCGGGCGGTGGGGCCACTGGCCACCACCAGCGCCAACGTCCACCGCCAACCCACCCTCACCACCGCCGCGGAGGTGGCCGAGGCGTTCGCCGCCGACGCCCTACCGGTGGTGCTCGACGGCGGCACGTGCACCGGCAGCCCGTCGACGGTGGTCGACTGCACCGGCCTCGAACCGCGCCTCCTTCGCGACGGCCGCGTGCCCTGGTCGGCAGTCCTGGAGGCGCTGAGCGACTGACGGCGGACGTGCAGTTGCGTCGGTCTATCCCACGCAAATGCACACCCAACGTCGCCAGTCGAGTGTGCAAAAAGGCACACATTTTGTACATTTCTGCCCACTCGACAGCCAGAGCGATCCAAATCCGGAAATTCTTCAAGAAAACGGTGCCCGAACACGTGTTCTTGTCGTACCCCTTTGGTAGAATGGGATCAAATGAATCAGGAAGCGTTGGCCAAATGCGGGGTGGAGGAGCTGGCCGAGGCCATCGTCCAGATGCACGCGGCGGAGATGGCGGCGCGGGCCGCGCTGTGCGAGCTGGTGGCGGCCTTGGATGCCCAGGAGGGGTGGCGGGAGGACGGGTCACGGTCGATGACGGCGTGGCTGGCGATGCGGCTGGGGATGGCCTGGTCGTCGGCGGCGGAGCTGGCCCGGGTGGCGGGCGCGCTGGAGAACCTGCCGGCCATCTCCAAGGTGGCCCACACAGGAGTGCTGTGCTGGGACCAGGTGGCGGCGGTGACCACGGTGGCCACGGCCGAGACCGACGGGGAGTGGGCGGAGACAGTGTCAGGGATGTCGACGGCGCAGCTCCTGGCCCTGGCCCGGCGCACGAGCGATCAGGCCGAGCCGGTGCGGTCGGTCACCTGCCGTCTCGACCGGCGCCGGGACTGGGGCCGGGTATCGGGGCGCCTTCCGGCGGCGGAGCTGGAGATGGTGGCCGGGGCGCTGCAACGACTGGCCGACAAGATGCCCGCCAATCCCGAGACCGGGGAGCTCGATCCCTACCAGTCCCGCTGCGCCGATGCCCTGGTGGAACTGGCCGGCCAGGCCCCGGGCGACGAGACGGGCGAGCGGCCGACGATGGTGGTGCACGTCCGGGCCGAGGACTTGGCCGCCGAGGGCCAGGGCGAGACGGTCGCGGGCGCCCCCGTCGACGGCGAGGTCGTCCGTAAGTTGGCGTGCGACAGCCGCGTGGAGTGGGTGACGGAGCGGGCCGATGGCACCGTCGGCATCGGCCGGGCCCGGCGCACGCCCCCGGGGTGGCTGGTCCGGCGCATCCGCCGGCGGGACGGCGGCTGTCGCTTCCCGGGCTGCGGGCGCAGCCGGTGGACCGACTCCCACCACATCGTCCATTGGGCTGACGGCGGCGCCACCGATTCCGACAATTTGATCACCCTGTGCGGATTCCACCACCGGTTCGTCCATCGAAAAGGCTGGCGCATAGAGGGAAATCCCGACTCCGAACTCACCTTCCGCCGGCCCGACGGCCAAGCGGTCGACACGACCCGGGCCGGTTTGAGGCCCGAGTTGGCCGAGCGGTTGGGGCTCGGGTTCGACAGTTCCTGACGCAGCAGGTCACGACGGCCGGTGGCTGCTGGATGGCGGTGACGACGGCCACGGTAGGTCCGGGAGGAGCCGCCGGGGGCGGGCAACTCATGACGATGGGTCGCGGCCGACGGCGGGACCCGCCTGCCCGAGGGGTACAAAGCTCGACCGGCATCGCACTTCGGTCGCCAGAACCCTGGCCAGTCGAAAATGCGTCCCTAAGAGGCGGTCAGCGGTTGGGGCCGCGGCGGCCGGGGGCGGCGCGTTTGGCGGCCGCTTCCGATACCCAGGCGGGGGGAGCCCAGCCCTCGTCGTCGCCGTCGTCGACCCCGAACAGGCCGTCGGGGTCGTCGTCGAGGTCGTAGGTGACCAGGGGACTGGGGCGGACCTCGACGGGAGCGGGGCGGCGGCCGAGGACCCGGCGGGTGGTGACGGTGGGCGGCACGGGGATCGGCTCAGGCGGGGATGACGCCCTCGGCGCCGTCACCCGGGCGCTGCCGGCGAGCGGCCGACGGACGCGGCGGCGGCGGCGCTCGAACCGTTCCCGGGGGCGGGCGGCGTGGTCGCCGCGGGCCGGGCGACGGGCGGACGACGGGTGGTGATGCGTCGGGTGGGGCGGGGCACCACCGGCTCGGCCTCGGCTTCCGGCTCGAACTCGTCCTCCGGCTCGAACTCGGGCTCGGGGTCGAACTCGTCCTCCGGCTCGAACTCGGGCTCGGGGTCGGGCTCGGGGACGACGGGCGCCGCTATCGCGGTTCGGCGGCGGGCGGCGGCCGGGCGCTTGGCCGGGGGAGGAGTGGCCATCGGCTCGTCCTCGTCGTTGTCGGCGGCGACGGCGGCTCGGTTGGACGTGACCCGCCGTGCAACGACCGGCCCGGCGGCGGCCACGGGCGCCCACGCCGACGGCCGCGACCGGGCTGCGGGAGCAGTCGGGGCGGCCGGGGCCGAGGACGCGGCACGAGCCGGGGACGCGGCTCGTGCCGGGGAGGCCAGGCTGCGGGCGGGCACGGCGGATGCGGCTCGGGCCGGGGACGCGGCTCGGGCCGGGGATGCGGTTCGGGCCGGGGTTCGGGCGGGAGCCGGGGACGCGGCTCGGGCCGGGGCGGGAGATCGGGGGGCACGGGCGGGCGGGGCCGGAGAGCTGGCCGCGACCGCCGGTGCGGGCGACCGGGCGGGCCGGGCGGGACGGGCTGCGGGGCCGACCGCGACGCTGGCCGTGCCCGCGGGAGTGGGGATGTCGAGGCGGGCGGTGATGTCGTCGAGCTTGGCCGCCAGCCGGGAGAGGGCGTCGGTGATGGGGGTGATCTGGCGGGTGACGCTGCCCTTGAGCGTGCCCAGCCGCACCGTCTCCCGCTGCTCGGCCTCCTCGTCGTGCACCGCGATGACCGACTCGAGCTTCTCGAACGACTCCTGGAGCGAGTCGACCTTGGCCTCGGTGGTGGCCCGCACCCGCTCGACATCGTCGCGGAAGCGGTCGTGGGACTTGTCGTAGGACGCGGCCATGGCCGTGTTGTGGTCGTCCATCGCCGCCCGGACCGCGTCGCCGACGACGTCGGGCAGCGACTCCGCCACCAACGCCAGCCGCAGCTCGGCCTGGCGGCTGTCGAGCAGCTCGGCCAGCATCGCCTGCTGGTGGGTCATGCTGGCGATGAGGGTCTGCAGCTCGAGCCGGACGCCCTCGAACGCCTCCTCGAACCACTTGAACACCTCCCGCCGGGGGTCGCCGCCCGCCGCGCCCCCGCTCGCGTCTCCTCCGCCCTTCGACCCGTTGCCACCCTCGCCCTTGGCGGTCGCGGGGCCGATGGCCGCCACCGGCGACACGGTGCGCACGCCCCGGGGCCCCTCGGTGCGGCCGGTGGGCAGGGACGTGACCGTGGCGCCACCCCCGGCACCCCCGGCACTCCCGGTCGACACACCCGCCGCAGGCGGCGTCGCCGACGCCCGGGTGGCGGAGATGGCGACCGGCCGTGGCCCCCGGGCCCACACGTCGGGGCACCCGTCGAACAGACCCCGGCAGACCACGCCGCACTCGGCGCACGAGCAGGCGGAAGCGCCGGCTCGCATCGGGTGGTCACACCCGGAGCGGATCTGGGAGCCGAACTCGTGGCAGAGCCCCATCCGGCAATCGTACTGCCCCACCCCGCCCAAGCTGGGACTCTTCGCCGTCAGATATCAGGACGCGGCCCGAACCGCCCGTGGAGAAACCGGCTGATCCCCGCCTGCCCCCGCCGACTCGGGTCTAGATGCCGCTCAGCGTGCCCGGAGGCAGGATGGAGTTGAGGAGCGGGAGGAACTGGGTGATGGGACTGGCGGGCTGGGCCCCGGAAGGCAGGGTGCCGCAGGGAGGAGCGCACGTCGGGGCGCCGCAGCAGCTGGAGGGGAGGCAGAAGTAGCCGGCCGCGCAGTCGGCGTTGCCATTCGCCGGGTTGCACCCGGTCAGATCACTGCAGAAGGCGTCGTTGCGGCACACGCAGGCGCCGGTGGCGTCGACGTCGCAGAAGCACTCGAACCCGCCCGCCCCTTGGCCGCAGTTCTGGTGCGACCCACCGCACACGAACTCGATGCAGGTGCCCGGCGGGTAGCTGGTGCAGCCGTTGGCCTGGGCGACGACCGGCCCGGGAGCCGCCGCTTCGCCGGACGTTCCGCCGCCCGACGTTCCGCCGCCGAACTTTTCGAGCTGGGCCGCGATGCGATCGCGGCCGTCGTCACGACGGTTGAAGGCGGCCGCCGCCACCACCGGAGCCGACCACAGGGCCACCCCGCCGGCAACCATGCCTCGCCGTATGAGCTGGCGACGCGAGAGAGACGGCCGAGGTTCGTGCACGTCGCGTTCACCCATCGGTGGCTCCCCCTGCGTACCCCGCTCGGACCCGTCGCCCGTGCTCCGCCATCATGACGGTTTCGGCGGACCCTACCAGCCGCGGTCGGACCGATCTAGCGTTGGGGAAGTGCTGCGGACCGCCGCTCCAGAACTCGGCGCGGGCCCGGCGCCCGATCACCACTCCGGTGGCCAGCTCCCCTGCCTTCACTGCCAGCAGGCGGCGGCGGGCGGTGATCACGGCCAGCGTGGCCGCCACCAGCGACAGGCCGATGTAGACCGCGGTCATGGGCATGGCCGACGACGTCTCGGCCCGCACCAGCACCCCCGTGTCGACCGCAGGGTTCAAGGCGCCGGTGAGGTCGACGACGACCGGAGCGGGAGCCTCCACGGGACTGGACGGCGAGGTTTGGGCACCGGCAGGCAGGGCGACGAGAGCCATCCAGGCCACCATCGCCACCGTCACTGCCCCAGTTCGACGAATCATCCGCTCTCGTGTGTGACCGCGCCTGCCCCGCCTGGTGGAGGACATGTTGGCCCCCACCCCGATCGCAGGGAAGTTAGCAGCCGCTCCGTGACCGGTCCAGCACCCTCGGTCATGGCCAGGCCCGTCCGGACAGCCGTAGACGCCCCATCAGGACCGGGTCGAAAGGCGTTCCCAGACGCCCGACCACCCCGCCCGCTCGAGCCGCACGAGGATGGTGACGGGCCCGTCGAGCGCCATCCGGACCGTCGCCCGCCGCCCGCCGTCGGCCTTGAGCCCCTGCACCTGGACGATGCGCCAGCCCTTGGGCACGGCGACGGAGATCTCCACGTCGTCGGGCGTCAGCGAGGGTTGGTGGAAGAGGTCGAGGCGGTACCAGCCGTCGTCCGACAGCCTCACCTCGCCCTTCAGGTCGACGGCGAGGGTGCTGCTCGACTTGGAGGGGATGCTGATGACGGTCGACAGGGCCGTCCGTCCCAGGTCGGACTGGTTCTCGAGGGTGACGGGACGGCCGTCGACGCTCGCCGACCCGCCCCCGAAGGGGGTGTAGACCGACACATAGGTCCGGTTCTCGCCCGCCCGGAAGCGGTCGTCGTAGGGCCCGATGACCTGGGGGGAGAGCCCGGTGGCCGGTGCGTCGTTGTCCATGGTGACCTCGACCCGGGCCTGGAGCGCGGCGGGGCTGCGGGAGGGGTCGAGGGTGACGTCGTAGCTGACGTGGCGACGGAAGAAGGAGTCGACCTTGTTGGCGGCCATGTTCTGGTTGACCACGAGGAGCGAGTCGCCCTTGAGCTCGTCGATCGACCCGTCGATGCCGAGGCGGGCCATGAGGGCCTGCTCCTCGGGCCGGGCCATCCACACCATGAGGTGGCCGTCGCCGGCGGCCGTGCCCAGGGCCGCCGTGACCTGCGCCGGCCGGCCCAGGTCGGCCCGGGTGAAGGCCTCCGCCACCTGGCGGGCCAGGTCACCCAGGAACGCCACCCGCTCGTCCTGGGGGAACTTCTCGTAGGCCTGGCGGAGGGTGATGTCGACCACGTTGTCGGAGGCGATCGGCACCGGCCAGTTCGGCAGGGTGACCGGACCGGTGAGCTTCAGCATGGCCGACAACCCGGGCGGGTCGACGGCGATGACCCCGTCGACGGGCGAGCCGCCGGACTGGGGATAGAGCTCGCTTATCAGGCGGGCGGTGGTGGGGAAGTCGGGGGAGACGTTGACCTGCTCCCAGAACTCCCCCGGGTTGAACATGCGCCAGCGATCGAAGAAACCGGGGGCGGAGGTCAGCACCCGTGGTCGGGTCCCGGCGTCGTTCAGCTCCTCCAGGCGTCCGAACCGCTCCAGCCGGAGCCGGCCGCCGACGCCCACCACCTCGCCCCAGTTGCCCATGAAGCCGCCCGTCCCCCGCAGCTCGGCGTTGTTCTGGAAAGCGAGGAAGTACCTGCGGGTCCCTTCGTCGCCCAGGATGGCGGGCAGGAGGTGGGCGCTCTCCGCAGCCAGGGTCGTGGAGCGGGTCTCGCGCTCGAGGCGGCCGCTCAGCTCCCGCACCGCGCTCGGCCAGAGGCGGCAGGAGGAAGTTCACCTGGAGACGGCCGACCTGGCCCCGGGAGCGCTCGACCACGTCGACCGCCCGGTCGAGGGCCGGCGTCAGCCGTTTGAGGCGGTCGAGGGGGACGTGGTCGCTTCCGGTGCCGACCAGGTCGATGTCGGCCACCTGGGCCAGGTCGATGCCCGCCACCGCCAATTGGGTACCCACCGCCACCAGGGTGCGGGAGGCGTTGAGGTTGGAGGACAGGCCGGGCACCAGCAGCCCGAGCGACACCAACGGGCCGCCCAGGCGCTGCTTGGCCGTGGCCAGGTCGTCGCTCGCCTGTCGGAAGAGCGCCGCGCTGGCGTCGGAGTCGCCCGTCCGGAAGGCGTCGAGGGCCCGGTTGGCGGCGTCGGCGCCCGCCCGGGCAGGGGCGTTGGCCCGGGCCAGGGCGATGACGGCGGGCGCGCCCAGGATGGGCATCGCCAGGATGAGGGCGAAGACCGCCCGCTTCAACGGGCGGGGAAAGCCGACGACCGGTTCGCGGTAGACGACCGCCTTGGCCGTGACGGCCAGGAGACCGGCCACCATCGCCACCGCCACCAGGACCGCCACCGTGACCGGCACGATCCGGCGCCCGGCCAGCACCGCCAGCACCCCGAGCACGCTCTCACAGCCGATCAGCACCGCCACCGCCCTCCGGCGGCGAAGCCCCCGCTTGGCCAGCCGGTGGGAGAGATGGTCGCGGCCCCCCTGTGACACCGGCCGGCCCCGCCGGAGCCGGGCCACGGTGACGACGGTGGTGTCGAGGACGGGGATGGCCAGCAGCAGCAGGGGGATGAGGAAGCTGACTGGCGGGAACACGGCCGGGCTGACGTTGATGGTGAGGATGGCGAGCACGAAACCGAGGAACAGGCTCCCGGCGTCGCCCATGAAGATCGACGCCGGGGGCCGGTTGTAGACGAGGAACCCCAGGCAGGCGCCGGCCACCGCCCCCGCCAGGGTCGCCACCACCGGCTGGCGGCCGAGGATGGCCAGGGCGAACACCGACAGGGCCGTCACCGCCGACACCCCCGCGGCCAGGGCGTCCATGTTGTCGAGCAGGTTGATGGCGTTGGTGACGCCGACGATCCACACGATCGTGATCAGGATGTCGAGGCCCTCGATGCCCGTGGCGTGGATGCGGACGCCCACGACCACGGCCAGCACCGCGGCCAGCGTCTCGGCGAGGAACCGGAAGCGAGGGTCGACGGTTCGGTCGTCGTCGAGCAGCCCCATGGCCCCCAGGGCGGCGGCCCCCACCATCAGCACCGCCACACGGGGCGCGGCCCGGGCCTCGAACAGGAGCGCGACCAGGACGCTGGTGATGATGGCGATCCCGCCCAGGTAGGGGATCGGGTGGCGGTGGCTCTTCCGGGGCGCCGGGTGGTCGACGAACCCGGTGGCGGTCGCCAGCCGGCGGAGGACGGGAGTTCCTACCAACGCCAGGGCAATGGCCGTGAGGAAGGCGAGTGCCCAGGACGGCACCAGCTACACGCGCTCCTTCTGCTCCACGAGGGCCTCGGCGATGGTTGCCTCGAGGATGTCGTCGAGGGTGAAGCGGGGGACCCACCCGGTGAGCTGGCGCATCTTGGTGGTGTCGGGGACGCGACGGCGCATGTCCTCGAAGCCCACGTCGTAGGCGTCCTCGTAGGAGATGAGCTCCACCGAGGAGGTGCTGCCGGCGGCCTGGACGATGCGGTCGGCCAGGTCGCGGATCGACACTTCCTCCTGGCTGCCGATGTTGAACACCTCGCCGATGGCTCCGGGGTGGTCGAGGAGGGCCAAGAAGCCGCGGACCACGTCGGACACGTGGCAGAAGCACCGGGTCTGGGTGCCGCTGCCGTGGACCGTGAGCGGATCGCCCGCCACCGCCTGGCGCACCAGGCGGGGGATGACCATCCCGTAGGCCGGGCTCTGCCGGGGTCCGACGGTGTTGAACAGCCGGACGATGATGGTGGGCAGGCCCCGCTCGCGGTGGTAGGCCTGGGCCAGGATCTCGTCGACCGCCTTGGCCGTGCTGTACGACCAGCGGGCGATGCCGGGCGAGCCGAGGATGCGGTCGGCGTCCTCCTTGAGCGGCTCGGCCCCGTTCTTGCCGTAGATCTCCGACGTGCTGGCCAGCAGGATCCGCCGCCGGTGGCGGAAGGCGGCCTGGATCACGATCTCCGAGCCCCGGATGTTGGTGATGAACGAGCGCAGGGGCTGGTCGATGATGAGCTTGACGCCGACGGCGGCGGCCAGGTGGATGACCGAGTCGCACTCGTGGACCAGCTCGTCGACCTGCAGCTCGTCGAGCACCGACCCGTGGACGACGGTGAGGTTGGGGTGGTCGGCGACGGCGGCCAGGTTCTGGTGGCTGCCGGTCGACAGGTTGTCGAGCACGGTGACGCTGTCGCCCCGGCTCAGAAGCGCTTCCGAGAGGTGCGAGCCGATGAACCCGGCCCCCCCGGTGATGAGATACCTGAGCGGCACTGGCGCATCCTACCGGCCCGCGGACGGGGGCCGACGGCGAGCCCGCCCCCTTCTCGACCGCGACGCGGCCTGCTGGCTTCGTATCCCCTCCTGGGCCAGACTTGCCCGGGCATGGGGGTTTCCGGGACGTCGTCCGCACCGACACCGAAAGTGGCTGAGGTTCCCGCTCGCCACCGGCATCCGGAGCCGGTGCCGGTCCCGCCCCCCACCGGAAACGGGCCCGTTCTCCAGCTCGTCACCCGCCTCAACATCGGGGGCGTGGCCGCCCACGTCCTGCTTCTGGGGCGGGAGCTGGCCGCCGACCGGCCGACCACAGTGGCCGCCGGCTACCCGGCCGCGGTCGAAGGGGAGATGGCCGACCCTGCGGTGGCGGTCCGCCACGTCCCCCTGGTCCGGCCCCTGCAACCGGCCACCGACGCCCGGGCGGTGGCCGCCGTCCGCCACCTCCTGGTCGAGACCGGGGCCACCGTCCTCCACACCCACATGGCCAAGGCGGGCACCGTCGGCCGCCTGGCCGCTCTCAGCCTGCCCGGGCGGCGGCGGCCGCGCACCGTGCACACCTTCCACGGCCACGTGCTCGACGGCTACTTCTCACCGGGGGTCCAGCGGGCCTTCGTGGAGGTCGAGCGGCGCCTGGCCACCCGCACCGACGCCCTGATCGCGGTGAGCGACGAGGTGCGTGACACCCTCCTCGACCTGCGCATCGGCCGCCCGGACCAGTTCCACGTGGTCGGCTACGGCCTCGACCTGGGCCGGTTCCTGGCCGTGGAAGGTCCGTCGGGCCGGCTGCGGGGCCCCCTGGGACTCGGTCCCGAGGTCCCCCTGGTGGGCGTCCTGGGTCGGCTGGTGGCGATCAAGGACCACGCCACGCTCCTGGCCGCGATTGCCCGGCTCCCCGGCGTGCACCTGGCCGTCGTCGGCGATGGCGAGCTGCGGGCCGTCCTCGAGGCCGAGGCGTCGGGGCTGGGCCTCACCGGGCGGGTGCACTTCACCGGCTGGTGCGACGACGTGCCGGGGGCGCTGGCCGATCTCGACGTAGTGGCCCTCACCAGCCGCAACGAGGGCACCCCGATGGCGCTGATCGAGGCCGCCGCCGCGGCCCGGCCGGTGGTCGCCACCGGGGTGGGCGGCGTGGCGGCGGTGGTGGAGGACGGGGTCACCGGCTACGTGGTGGCGGCGGGCGACGTCGAAGCGGTGGCGGCCCGCGTTGGCCTCCCTGCTGGCCGACGGGCCGTTACGGGAACGCCTGGGCCGGGCCGCCCGGGCGTCGATCACCGACCGTTTCGGCCCGGAGCGGCTGCTGCACGACGTCCGCGCCCTGTACGCGTCGCTGGACTGAGGTGGCGAGCACAGCCCGTCGCCTCTTGGGCGCGGGAGCGGCGGTTCGACTCCACCGAGGCAGGCGATGGTGGCGGGAACGAGCCTCCCGACGGGGCCTGTGTCCGCCCGAGGGCCGGGCCATCGGCGCCCGCATCCGCCGGGCGACCCGCCGGGCGGGATTCGACGTCCACCGGCTCCGACCTCCGGGCGCCGTCCGCCTGACCAAGAGCACGCTCCTCTTCGAGCTCGACGACCAGTTCCGGGCGATCCTGGCGGAAGGAACGAGCCGGGCCGGGGCCGGACCCACCGGCGACGGCGAGGGGGCCGTGCGGGTCACCCAGCGGCTGTACAACCTGGCCCAGATGGTGGACTTCACCGCCGGCGTCGAGGGCCTGGTGGTGGAGTGCGGCTGCTACCGGGGCCTGTCGTCCTATCTCCTCAGCCGCTACCTGGCCGCCGAGAGCCCGTCGTTCACGGGGGCGTCGTTCCACGTGTTCGACTCGTTCGAAGGCCTCAGCCCCCTCAGCGACCACGACACCACGCGTGACCCCCGGGTGCAGGCGGGGATGTTCGCGGCGTCGCTCGACGTCGTCCGCCACACGCTGGCCGACTTCCCCGACATCACCTTTCACCAGGGTTGGATCCCGGAGTCGCTGGCTGCGGCCCCCGCCGGGCCCTACCGCCTGGTGCACGTCGACCTCGACCTGCACGACCCCACCCGGGCCGCGCTCGAGTTCTTCTACCCCCTGCTGGCCCCCGGCGGGGTCATGGTGTGCGACGACTTCGGGTCCGTCCGCTGGCCCGGAGCCCGCACCGCGGTCGAGGGATTCTGCTCGGAGACGGGGGCGCGGCTGCTCCGCCTGTCGTCGGGCCAAGCCGTCGTCCTGGGTCCCGGTTCCCACTGACGAAGGGGTCGATCAGAGTTAGGCTTCGCCGGGTGCTGGGCCGAGACGGTGGATCGACGAGGGGTGGCGACGCACCTTGGTCCCCCCCACCGCCGCCGGGTTCGGGAGGCGGTGCTGGCCGCGCTGCTGGCCGGGGCTGGTCTCGTCGGACTGGTCGAAGCCCGGGCCGCCACGCCCCCCACCATCATGCCGGTGGGCGACTCCACCACTGCCGGCCTGGGCACCGACGCCTACGACGGCGCCTACCGCACCAGCCTGGAGACGAGGCTGCTGTCGGACGGGCGGGGGTTCAACTTCGTCGGCTCGGGCCTCAAAGGGCCGCCGGAGCTGAACGACAAGAACCACGAGGGCCATGGGGGCTTCCGCATCAACGACGTCGCCGCCGGGATCGCGGGCTACTACGGCTCGACCCCGCCCGACGTCGTGCTCCTGATGATCGGCACCAACGACATCCGCGGCGGCCCCGTCGCCGACCTGCCCCTGCTCACCGGCCGCCTGGGCAGCCTGCTCGACCAGATGTGGAACCTCAGCCACTCGACCCACATCGTGGTGGCGTCGATCCTTCCCCAGCCCGACCTGACGGTGCCGGGCAAGTTCGATCCCGCCCGGGCGCCGGCGCTCAGCCAGTACAACAACTCCATCCCCGGGCTGGTCAACAACCGCGCCGCCCAGGGGAGGCCGATCTCCTTCGCCAACGTCAACGCGGCCGTCTCGCCGGGCAACGTCCCCGACGGCAGCCACGCCAACGCCGCCGGCAACGCCCAGGCGGCGGGGGTGTTCCGCAACGCCCTGGTCCCCGTCGTCCCCGTATCGCAGGTGGGCATCGACTTCCTCAGCTCGCTCGACCCCACGTCGGCCACCAACGGGTACGGGCCCTACGAGCGCGACCGCACCAATGGCGGCCTGGCCCTGGGCGACGGCCGGCCCATGTCCATCAGGGGCGTGGCCTACGGGCGGGGCCTGGGCGTGGTGCCGTTCTCCTCCCTCACCTACTCCCTCGGCGGGGCCTACACCACCTTCCAGGCCACCGTCGGCCTCGACGATGTGGTCGTGCCCAACGGGTCGGCCGCGTTCCAGGTCTTCACCGACAACAACGTGCTCCTCTTCGACAGCGGGCGGGTGACCTCCCTGTCGCCGGCCCGAGTGGTCGACGTGAACGTCACCGGCCGCAGCACGCTGCGCCTCGTCGTCACCGACGGTGGTGACGGGTCGAACTACGACCACGCCGACTGGGCCCGCTCCCGGCTGCTGAAGAGCGGCTCGCCCCCTCCCTCGACGTCGACCACCACGACGGTGGCGCCCGCCACCACTTCCACCACCCGGGCCACCACCACCACGGTCGGCCCCACCACCACGACGACGAGCACCACCGTGCCGTCCGGCGGCACCGTCTTCGTCAGTGACCTCACCCCTAACCCCGCCACCAACGGCTTCGGCCCGTGGGAGAAGGACCAGTCGAACGGCGGCATCGCGCCCAACGACGGCCGCCCGCTCAGGATCCAAGGGGTCTTCTACACCAAGGGCATCGGGGTGGTGCCGGCTTCGTCGTTGACCTACAACCTCGCCGGTGGCTACACCCGCTTCCAGGCCGCGGTCGGCGTCGACGACATCGCCAAGCCCAACGGCTCGCTCGTCTTCCAGGTCTTCCTCAACGGCAGCGCCACGCCCGCCTACAACAGCGGCCTGGTCACCTGGGGCACCAGCCCCCGGACCGTCGACCTCAACCTCACCGGGGCGACATCGATGCGCCTGGTCGTCACCGACGCCGGCGACGGCACCTCCTGGGACTACGCCGACTGGGCCAACGCCCGGCTGACCACCAGCGGCACGGCCACCACCACCTCGTCGACGACCACCACGGTCACCCCCACGACGACCGCGCCCACGACCACCGCGCCCACGACCACGGCCCCGACCACGACGACGACGATCGCGCCGACCACCACGACGTCCACCACCACGACGTCCACCACCACGACCTCCACCACCACCGTCCCCTCGGGCGGCACCGTCTTCGTCAGCAACCTGACCCCCACCGCGGCCACCAACGGCCTCGGCCCGTACGAGAAGGACCAGTCGAACGGCGCCGCCGCGCCCAACGACGGCCGTCCGCTCCGGCTGAGGGGGGTCCTCTACCCGAAGGGGCTCGGGGTGGTGCCGGCGTCGTCGTTGACCTACAACCTCGCCGGTGGCTACACCCGTTTCCAGGCCGCAGTCGGCATCGACGACATCGCCCAGCCCAACGGCTCGGTCGTCTTCCAGGTCTTCCTCAACGGCAGCGCCACGCCCGCCTACAACAGCGGCGTGGTCACGTGGGGCACCAGTCCCAAGACCATCGACCTCAACGTGACCGGGGCGACATCGATGCGCCTGGTCGTCACCGACGCCGGCGACGGCACCTCCTGGGACCAGGCCGACTGGGCCAACGCCCGCCTGACGACGGCCTGATGGGTGCCGGCTCGGACGCAGGGCGAGGGGTGACGGGGGCCGACACCCGGCCCGCGGTGGAGGAGTCTCCCGACGGCGCGGTCCCCCCCGAGGCAGCCCCGCCGGGCGCCGCCCACGCGGCCCAGGAGCGGCTGGGCTACCGCCCCGCCCTCGACGGCCTGCGGGCGATCGCTGTGTCCGGGGTGATCATCGGCCACTTCTGGGAGTGGTCCCTGCCCGGCGGTTTCATCGGCGTCGACATGTTCTTCGTGCTCTCCGGCTTCCTCATCACCACCCTCCTGCTGGAGGAACGGGCTCGGACGGGTCGCCTCTCGCTGCGCTACTTCTACGCCCGGCGGGCGCTGCGGCTGCTCCCCGCCCTCGGGTTCCTGCTCGCCTTCGTCGCCGTCTGGGTGCTCGCTGGCCTCGCCGTCGGCGATCCGTGACGGCACCATCAGCGGCTTCCCGTCGGTGATCTTCTATTACTCGAACTGGTACTGGGGCTTCTTCGGCAACAACGTCGGGGTCTTCGGGCACCTCTGGTCGTTGTCGGTCGAGGAGCAGTTCTACATCCTGTGGCCGGCGGTGCTGCTCGTCTTCCTCGCCTACCGGCGGGGCCTGAAGGTGCTCCTGGGCACCTGCCTGCTGGTGATCGTGGTGGCGTCGGTCCTCCGATGGGAGCTGGCCCAGCGGAACTTCACCGACGTCGGGCTGCGGCGGCTCACCAAGCTCCGGGGCGACATCCTGCTCGTCGGGTGCGCCCTCGCCCTGGCCACCGTCGGGGGCTGGTTCCCCAAGGTGTCCCGCCGGCTGGCGGTGGCGGCCACCTTCGTGAGCGTCGGAGTGCTGGCGTTCTTCGCCATAGGGATCCGTCACGGCGCCAGCGACCCCCTGTTCTTCAAGGGCGGGTACACCTTCGTCGCCCTGGCCACGGCCGTCCTCGTCTACCGGGTCGTCTACGAGCCGGCGGGCCTGCTGGTGAAGGTGCTGTCGACCAAGCTGTTGGTGTGGGGCGGCCGGCTGTCCTACGCCCTCTACCTGTGGCACGTCCCCTTGCGCGACATCGTCCGACCGCACCTGAGCTTCCTGCCGGGGCCGCTGCGGCCGGTGGTCATCTTGGCGCTCACGGTGACTGCCGCCGCCCTCTCCTTCGCCTTGGTCGAGCGGCCCGCCCTCCGGCTCAAGGACCGGTTCACCCCCCGCCGGGTGTCGCCCCCGTCGCCGTCGGAGACGCCGCCACCTGCCTCACCGCCACCATCCGACACCGGCCTGCCCGCGGCCGCCGCGCCCGCCGACGGCTGAACCGGGCCTTCAGCGCCCGAACGTCGACCGGACCCGGCGGGTGAGGCGTCGACCGGCGTCGGTCGCGTCCGCCATCGACCGGGCCACCTTCCACGTCCGGGACGTGCGCATCTGCTCCAGCATGCGCTCGAGGCCGGCGATGCGCATCTGGGCCAGAGCCAGCTGGCGAGGTGCGGCTGCATCGAGCTCCGACACCCGCCGGCCCGGCGCCAGGTGGAGGAACGAGCCCAAATCGGGCAGGAGATGGCCGGCCGCGATCCCCGCCTCCACGTCGTCGGGATCGACGGCCCCCGCCTCCAGGGCCTCGGCGAAGGCCTCCAGCCAGAGGTGGCCGAGGGGGTTCTTCTCCACCTTCCAGGGCTGGGTGCGCACCACCGTGTAGTGGAGCAGGCGGGTGGACGGGTCGCGGTGCTCGAGGTGGTTCCACTCGGGAGGGATGGTGTCGGCCACACCGTCGTCCCCCACGATGCACAGCTCGTAGACCAGTTGCTCGTAGGTGTATCTGTCCTCGTCGAGCCCGGCGACGATCTTGGCTGCGTCCCAGTCGAGCCGGGCGCAGTCGAGGAGCATGACGGCCGTGTTCCGGCCCCCCTTGAACCCGGCCTTGTCCTTCCACAGGTCGGGGAGCACCCGCTGGTAGCTGCACAGCACCTTGGCTCCGTCGAAGGGGACGGCGGCCAGCTCGGCCACGTCGCCGAAGACCAGCATGTCGGCGTCGAGGTAGACCGCCCGGCCCTCGAAGCGGCACAGCTCCGGGATCAGGAAGCGGGTGAAGGTGAACTCGACCCGGGCCCGGTGGGCAGGGTCAGTCGGCACCGGCACCGGCACGGGCAGGTCGATCATCGGCGTGATTTCCACCGGGATGGTCGCGTGCTTGCGGATCGAGTGGGCCAGCACCTGGTGGGCCACCACCTGCGACGGGTCGGTGCCGATGAAGATGCGGAGGGGGCGGGCGGCGGCGTCGTCGACGGGCGTCGGCGATGCGGTGGAGGACGGGCTCAACGGGTACGGGCGCGGGCCCGGGCCATGGCCCGGCGGCCGGCGGTGCGAGCCCGGCGCAGCACGAGGCGGGTGAAGGGCGGTGGCGTGGGCGGCGGGACGGGCCGGCCCTGGAGCCGTCGGGGATGGTCCTGCTCGGAGATGTCCTCCCCGGCCAGCAGCGGGGGCCGGTCGAGCTCCTCGCACAGGGCCAGGAAGTCGCGGGTGGGGTCGTCGAGCTTCACGAACGGGGTGAGGCTCAACAGGTCGACGCCCCGCTGGCGGAGGGCGGTGCGGACCTCGGCCAGGCCCTCGTAGTACTGCTCGTAGCGCTCGTCGGGAGGCTTGCCCAGCCACTTGGTGTGCTGCTGGTGGCCGTGGTGGTTGTCGGCCAGGGAGCAGTTGTCGCAGCCGACCAGGATGACGGTGCGGGCGCCCATGTTGGCGGCCAGGTTGACCGCGGTCTGGGAGATGGACGACCACTGGTAGAGGTTGGAGCCGGTCGGGCGGCGGACGTAGTCGAGCTCGCGACCGGTGTCGCTGACCCAGTCGGTCGAATCGGTCGCCTGCCCGTGGCGGATGTCGAAGGTGTAGAAGCGCTTGTCGGCGTGGCGGAACTGCTCCTCGGTGAGCACCTTGGCCGCCTTCGCCCGCCGGGTGATCCACGTGATCTCCGGGCGGGGAGCCTCGTCGGGCATGAACTCGGGAACGTTGAGGTGGGGTCCGATGGTGATGCCGTACCGGACGGGCGCCACCTTCCAGGCCTGGTTGAGCCCGATGGTGACCCGTCCCTTCAGGAAGTCGGGGGGGAAGACACGCATGCTGGCGCCGCTGCCGACCACGTAGATGTCGTCGCCGGCATGTTTGCCGTACAACTCGGAAACCTGCCTCACGGTTTCCTCACCCTAGCCAGGGGTCCGGGCGGGCGGACCCTTCCCGGGCGGCGGTCTTTGGCGCGATTCGGTCGGGTGGCGACGTGGGCGCGCCAACGTCGGCGGCGACGGAGGGCGGGGCGGCGGTCTGTGGCGCGATTCGGTCGGGTGGCGACAGCGGTGCGCCAACGTCGGTCGGACTGGGGGCTGGCGTCGGCGCGTCGGCGCGTCGGGGGGCCGGGAGGACCCAGCGGATCGGTCTACGGTCCTGCTGGTGGCGACCGTCTTCCACGTCGGGCTCATGAAGACGGGCAGCACCGCGCTCCAACTCGGGGTCTTCCCCGGCCTGGACGGGTGTGCGGTGGCCACCCACGGCACCCATGACCTCTTCAAGCCGCTGTGCTGGTCACTGCTCCATTCCGACGACGGCAACTACTTCCCGGGCACGCTGCGGCAGTTCCTGGGCGACGTCCGGGGCGACCAGCCCACGGTCCTGCTCTCCCAGGAGGCCATCTCCTGGTACCACCACGACGGCCGCACCGCCCGCCGCCTGCAACAGGTGGACGGGGACGCCAAGGTCATGGTCGTCGTCCGCAGCCAGCGGACGATCCTGCGCTCGATCTACCACCAGTACCTCCAGCACGGCGGCACCCGGACGCTCGCCGGCTGGCTGGAGAGCGACGACTACGACCCCGGCCGGCTCGCCTACGACGAGATCGTCGGGACGTATATCGATTTGTTTGGGCCCGACCAGGTGCTGGTGCAGCTCTACGAGGATCTGGTGGCCGATCCCGCCGCGTTCGTCGCCCAGTTCTGCGCTTTCGCCGGCCTGGCCGCACCGACCGCGGTGGGCAGCCTCGGCACCGCCAACCGGTCCCTGGCCCGGCCTTCGCTCTCGGCCCTGCGCCGGGTCAACCAGGTGTCGCGACTGGCGGGGGTCGGCGCGGCCACGCCCCTGTTCCCGAACCTCTGGGCGCCGGAGAAGAACCGACACTCCCCGCTCCGGGGCCGGGTCGTCGACAGGCTGTCCCGGGCCGACCTCAAGCTCGGGCCTCGCCTGCGGCAGCCGGGGCGGGCCGACCAGGCTGCGATCGACCGGGTGGCCGACGGCTTCCGGGAGAGCAACGCCCGCCTGGAGAAGCTGGCCGGCATCTCCCTCCGCCGCCACAGCTACCCGTTACCGACCTGACCTGCGATCTGGACGAAGGCCGTCACCCATTTTCGGCCCCGGCCCGCGCTATCCGTTGGGGTCCCTCGGGGATTGTGACGCGGTCGGCCCGCTGAGGCCTTCCCAAGCCCGACCGCGACGGGAGCGGCTCCGCCGGACAGGGATGCGCAGAAGTCAGACTCCAGGTCGCCTCGATCTCCTGCTCGGCTCACGCTCGTCGGGGAATGAATGTGATGTGGCAGACCTCAAACCGCGAATGTCCCCGTCTGGCCGCAAGCACAATCCACGGCGATGCTGTGGCTAACGAGCCGAGGGGACAGCACCTGTCTAAACGGGTTCGTCGATATCGAGGTAGATGATCTCGATAGCGCCATCTGACGCGACGACGGTGTAGAGCGCCACGTAGGGGACTAGAACGCCGGCGGCAATCAACACCCGGACTCCCGGCACTCCTTCGACCGCCAGCGTGGTCGTGTCGTAGTCCACGGCGAGCACGTCAATGAGAGGCGGGATCTCGTGCATCAGGAAGTCGGCCGTCGAGGGCGCCCCGGAGGCACTGCGTTCAGCAGGAAGCAACTCGTCGAGCCGGTCGAAGAACGAGGGCGAGACGCGGACTTGCCGCCGTTGGCTCAATCGACGGTAGGGCGATCGAGCTGCTCGGCCAGCCGGCCGGCGGTGGCTTCGACTCGCCGACGGAAGTCGTCGGGGAGTTGGTCGAGGTCGGTCACGATGTGCTCGCGCACGACGCGAGCCCGCTCGTCCGGCGACATCTGGTCGAGCTCCTCGGCGGTGATCAACCTCGTTACGTCAGCCACTCCCCGAGGCTACCTCCGAGGACGCAATCGGAGGGTGCTCGACAGCCTCCTGAGCCCAACCGTCCCGTCACTCGAGCGGCCTCGCAGCCGGAGCGTCTCGGTATCGTGCGTCACGAGCAATAGCGACGGCTTCGGAGCGATACCGCCGCCGTTGACGAACGAACCACCGGACGAGATCCGGCATTTGCGCTCACTCGGACGCCGGTCGAATCAGCATGCAGGGGAAGTGACGCGTCGAGGACTCAGTGCGCTGGCGCGTCAGAATGGTTCATGCCCGAGCACCGATCCGGTTCCAAGGACACAACTCTCGGTTCCCCGCGGGACTTCCTGAACGTGATCCGGTGAGCACGAACGACGTCCGTACTCGGCTGGAAAAGGCGTGGCGCGCTCTCGACCGAGAGGCGCAGGCGCGGAAGGACTCACACGGTGCGGTCATCGCTCTTGAGTCGTTCTACCGCGGGCTTCCGGACGAGGAGCTCTCCATTGCCGATCAGGTGCTCATCGAGTGGGCGCACTCCGACGACGCCAGGAAGCGGTTCGACGCGCTCGCTCTCATCGACGAGTTCTCGATTGTGGCGGCCTTGCCGTCCCTCCGAATGCTGGCGCATGTGTTCGAGGATTCGTCTGAGGCGTCTGCGCCCTACGACTGGGCAAAGGTGAACCGGATCATCGGCCGGCTTACCCGTGGGATGCCTACGCCGGACTCGGAGTAGCGGGTCGAGCGGCCCGCGGCTGGGGGAAGCGCCGGCGCCGGTCCAACGTCCCGCCCACCTGCCCACTCCCGATGTGTGCCGGACCCAGCCGACCCAACCCGGGCTGCTTGCGACCCGTAATTGCGTGTCCGGTTCGATACCAGACGCTGAGCCATCTCGGTGGGGCGGCGCGAACCCGGCAATTGTTCTCAGGCCAGGTCGCTGGCCGACGGAGGATGGATGGCCATCTCGGCGAGCGATTGGCCGGAGCATAGAGTAGAGGTGCGGTTCGGCAGCGAGTAGAGAAGCCATTCCACGAGCCCGGCAAGACACACGACGAGAAGTTCGTCGAGTCGGCCTATTGTTGCGGTTGTGTCCACCAAAAATAGCTCAAAGTGATAGGCGCCAGCGCGCCGAACAGGGCAAGAATACCTTGCCACACCTGGCCATTCAGGAGCGAGGCGACGCACATACCGGCAGCACGATGGCCAGACCAGTCATCTGGCCGACACCAAACCCACCTGCGTCGTCGTTCCACTCCCGAGTTCTCAATTGGGCTTGCTCGTGGAGCTCTGGTTCGGTGTACCTGCTAGCGGATGGGTCCTCATCAGATGCACGCCCCTCCAGGAAGCCATGGAGAGCGAAGATGTTTTCGTCGGTCCGCGGCCGGGCAGCACGATATTTCGATCAATCAGTCTCTCCTCAAGATCAGACATAATGCCAACAGGCACAGTCCACTCTTCACAGCCCTATATACCAGCATTGGTGCGCTTCGATAGATGATCCCTACGACAAGCGAGAGAAGCCTACAAATAGCACCCAGGTAGATGTAGGAACACCTCCGGATGACCTCGGAGGGTGGGTATCGCGCTCAACTGCACCCCCCAAGCATGCTACCCGGCTCGGCTCTGCTCTCAAGGGGGCACGAATTTTTCCGAGCCGCTGCGCATGGGGCAGTCCCGGCACTGTCCGGCCTGAGCACCGTCGCCGCTGCGAGACGAGACGACCCGAAGCCGGCGATTGGGGATTCGCAATTCCCTCTCGGCGAGGATGGGTGATCGGGTCTTGTGGCCCTCACACCGACCCTCGGAGGCGCGCGCAAAGTATATTGAAATCCTCCCATCGGACGCGAAAGCAGGGCAGAGCTTCTCTGAGAGCAAAGCGAGGTAATGATGGCGACATGGGGCGAGATTGCATTTCACATCCGAAACAACTACGAGGTGCACGAGGAGAAGCCGGAGCTGATCCGCATACTTCTATACTTCTCCAACGGCCGCTCACAATTTGTGTTGCTGTGGCGCGAACTGGCGGGCGGCGGGCCTGACGAGTGGCTCACGATCGAATCTCCCGTAGGTGAGCTTGGATCTATCGACTTGGGTCCGATAGTCGCGGCGCTCGGCACTACTGTTTGCGGAGGTCTAGCGACGCGTGGATCGATGGTGATAATTCGCCATTCAGAGGTGCTTACCACCGTAGACATTCGTGAGCTTGAGCGGCCACTGATCATGGTGGCAGCCATGGCGGACAAATTTGAGCAGCAGGCGTCGAAGAACGACAAGTTCTGATCAGGTTCGCTTGCTCGACTTTCTCCTTTGCTCCGCATCGTTGATGATCAGCGTCAAAATTGGCCTTCGGTTAAAGGGACCCAATGCTGCCAGATTGTTGAGTTCCGAGTTAGGATAGAAAGGAGCGACGAATGGCGAAAGTTTTCATCGTTCCCTCACCATGGGAAGCGGAAGAGAAGGTGTACTTCGTTAATAATCCCTGGGAGGCAGAAGAGAAGGTCTACGTGGTGAACTCCCCGTGGGAAGCCGATAGGAGGGTGTTTCCGGTCCGATCCCCGTGGGAGGCGGACAGGAAGGTCTACAAAGTAGGTTCCCCATGGGAGGCGACCTGATCCTCTACGGCATATGCCGTTAGGGGCGTGGGCGATAAGCGCTATTCCCGTCCGGCTTCGTCCCTAGAGTCGGCAACCACAAGGTGCCGATCCTTCTCGCTATGGGTGACGCTAGAGGACTCCGTAGACGTGAGCGGTATCGCCCGCACGCCCAGTTGTCCGGCACTTCCCCGTCATGACGAGTGGGCCGACGAACGGCCCCGCCCGCGGGCTGGGGGGGACATCGCATGTCCGCGCTACGAGCTCAGACGTGAACGACGCGAAGATTCGGATCGAGCAGGCGAAGGTCGTCCGGGTCGGAAGTGGCAACGTGCTGGTCGGCTCTTCGAGCGCAGATGACGACATGAGCGTCCGCGATGTCGGAGGTCCCGCTCGCCGCGAGAAGCCGGCCGACGCTCGTGGCGTCGACCCGGCCGAGGGCGACGACATCGGTCGTCGGCTGCCGGACAAGGCGGGCCAGCCGCATCTGGCGGGCGGGTGCCCCGGACGACCTGAGCGAGGGCAGTCGCCGGCACCGTGACCTTGGCTCCGGTTTCGCGGGCTCGGGCGAGCAGGACCAGGACGCGGCGGTCGGTCACGTTCGAGGGCGATCAGCGCGCAGGCGTCGAGGGTCACACCCGGCATCAGGCCGCAGAACTCGACGCCGGCGAACCCAGGATCCCATCGGCCCAGGCGCGCTCCTCGTCCGACAAGGCGCCCCCGGTCTCCCGCAGGGCCTCGGCCAGGAGCGATCCCCAGCCGGCCACGTCGTCCAGGGCGACATCGACTGCATGCTGAACGAACCCCGAGACGCTCGGTGCCGACCCAGCCTCGACGAGCGCCCGGATCCGATCAAGCTGCAACTCGTCGAGCGTCACCGTTACCTTCTTCGTCGCCATACCATCCACCATACCGGGGACCGGCGGGCGGGCGGCGCCACCACCTGCCCTACGTCATCCGGCCGAGGCGGTCGTGGGTCAGGCCGCCTACCGGCTGGCCGTCGAGCCAGGCGTGGACCGTGGCCAGGGCTTCCGCTCCCATGCGCCGCTCCTCCTGCTCGGTCGTGCTCGCGTGGTGGGGGGTGAGGATGACGTTGGGCAGGTCTCGCAGCGGGTGCTTGGCCGGCAGGGGCTCGGTGGCGAAGACGTCGAGGGCGGCCACGATGTCGCCCTTGGCCAGCCGGGCCACCAGCGCGGGCTCGTCGATCAGCTCGCCCCGGGCGGTGTTGACCAGCACCGTGCCAGGGCGGAGGCGGTCGAGGAGGGCGGCGTCGACAAAGCCCCGGGTGGCGTCGGTGAGGCCCTTGTGGAGGGACACCACCCGGGCCGCACCCAGGATCTCGCCCAACGAGGCCCGGCGGGCGCCGGCCGCCGCCAGCTCGGCGGGGTCGGCCGCCTCGGACGCGACCAGGACGTGGCAGCCGAAGGGGACGAGCAGCTCGGCGAAGCGGCGGGCGGTGTGACCCCACCCGACGAGGCCCACGACCAATCCCCGCAGGTCGGCGCCCGGGCCCGCCAGCGGCGACGGCGGGCTTCGGCGCCCCACCGGCTGTCGTCCCCGGGGCCGCCCCCAGGAGGCGCCGCTCGAACACCCCCAGCCGGTGGCGGAGCTCGGGCGGAACCGGCAACCGTCGCATCAGCTGGCGGGGGTGGAGCCGCTGGAGCAGTGACCCTGGCGGCCGCTGACCGGGGCGGGGCCACTCGCCGGCGTGCATCCGCCGGTCGGTGAGGGTCAGCCGCCGCAGGCCGGCGAGGGTGAGCAGCAGGCAGTGCTCGGCCACGCTCTGGGCCACCGCGTCGGCGGTGTTGGTCACGACGACGCCCCGGTCGAGGAGCTTGTCGGCGTCCACGCTCCGCACCGACGCGCCGATGACGACGACCAGCCCGAGGTCGGGCGCGTCGCCCAGGTCGTTGCTCAGGGCCTTGGCCGTCCGCCCGGTGACGATCACGTGGGCCGGGCGGAGGGTGTCGGCCCGCTCCTCGCCGCCCATGACCCGGACGTCGCACCGCTGGTGGAGGGCGGACAGGTCGCCGGCGGTGAAGAAGCGGGGGTGCGCCGCCACCGGCTGGTGGAGGACGACGATCGGCCGGGAGGCGGCGGGCGCGGTCCGCTGGCGGGCTCCGGGGGCGCCAGAGGCGAGCGGCGGCCGCCCGGTCGGCGCCGATGAGTTCGCCGTCCGACTCGACCTCGGCCGGGTCCGTGGCGACGACCTCGCCGGGCGCCTCGATCTCGACCTCGACCGGAGTCAGGCTTGCCGGCGCGGCCGACAGGAGCGTCGACACGAGGGTCATGAACCGGACGCCATAGGCGAAGTCGCAGGTGGGAGCGGGTCCGCCGGCGATGGCGGCCAGGAACGCCCGGTACTCGCCGGTGAACCCGTTGACCTCGTGGAACTCCCCCGTCCGCGACAGCGGCTGCAGCTCGTTGCCGACGGCGAAGTCGCCGTCCTTGGGCAGGTCGAGGCGGACGTCGTAGGTGGCCCCGGCCCACTCGTAGTGCTCCGTCCGCCGGCCGGCGGCGAAGTGGAAGAACAGTAGGGCGGAGCCGGCGGGGCAGTGGAGCTGGATGCTCCACACGTTGTCGGGGCCGGCTCCCACGACCCGGCGGTCGACGCCCACCGCGCTCGGGAAGCCCATGGTGGCCACGGCCAGGTCGAGGGCGTGGGACCCGGCCGACGACAGCCAGTCGGCCACCCCGTCGGCCGGCGGTTTCCCGAGGTTGGCGCCCGACACCCGCCCGTAGAACGACGTCGGCGGCCCGAGCGGCCGGGAATGCTCCGTCGCCTCCAGATAGACGGGGTTGAAGCGCCGGTTGAACCCGATCATCGTGATCCGGTCGGGGTGGGAGGCCGCCGCCACGGCCATCGCCCGCGCCTGCGAGACGTCACGGCCGGGCGGCTTCTCACAGAGGACGTGCAGTCCCATGCCCGCCGCCTCCGCCGCCACCTGGGCGTTGATGCCCGGCGGCAGGATCGCGGCCACCGCGTCGACCTCGGCCGCCGCCGCCCGCCAGTCGGTGGCCGCGGTCATGCCGAAGCGGGCCGCCGCCGCCTTGGCCTTGTCGGCGTCGATATCGGCGACCACCACCTCCACCAGGCCCTCGTCCTGGAGGACCTTCAGCGCCGGGAGGTGGGCGGCGGCGGCGATCGCTCCGCAGCCGACCAGGAGGAGACGGGTCACGCCGGGGCGCCCGACCGCAGCGCCGCCCGCAGCACCTGCGACCACTGGTCGACGACCCGTTGCGGCGTGTACGTGGCCCGGATGTAGCGCTGGCCGTCGGCGACGTGGCCGTCGGCCAGGTCGGGATCGACCCAATAGGCGCGAATGGCCTCGGCCCACCCGGCATCGGCCCCGGCGAACGTGACGAAGTCCGCCAGCTCCCGGTAGCTGGGGATCGGATCGGCCACCACGGGCACTCCCATCATGAGGGCCAGGACGACCCGGTTGTTGCTCTTGCACACCGTGAAGGGGTTCAGGTCGTTGGGGATGACGCAGACGTCGTTGGCCTTGAACTGCCCGGGGAACGTCCGCGGCCGCCAGGGCCGGTACCGGACGGGGATGCGGACGTCGCCCAGGACCGACCGGAAGGCGTCCTTGGAGTTGCCGATCACCATCAACCGGAGGGGCAGCTCTTGGTGGAGCGCCTCCAGGTGGGGGACGACCTTGTCCAGGCTGTAGATCCCGGAACGGGGGACCCGGGTGCCGTGCTGGCCCTGCCACACGACACGCACCGGGGGTCGGCCAGAAGCCCGCCTCCGCCGCCTGGACGCCGCCCGCCGCTCGGCCCCCGCCCCGACCGGGGGCAGCTCGACGGCGTCGTCGACGACGAACGTGGGCCTCTCGTGGATGAGCTTGGCGATCTCGGCGGTGGACACGCTCACCACGTCGGCCCGGTCGATCATCTCCCGCAACCGGCGGGTCTGGTCGGCGTGCTCGGGCCGGGGCTGGGGGTGGAAGAAGTGGTTGTCGCACAGGTCGAAGACGACCTTGGTGCCGCGGGCGGCCAGGTCGGCGGCGAGGCCGAGGTCAGCCTTGGCGTAGGCCTTCTGGAAGACGACGACGTCGTAGGTTCCGCTCCCGTCGGGCGGGACGATGTCGGCCTGCACTCCGGCCGCGGCCAGGTGCCGGCGGGGCAGGTGGGCCCGGACCCGGGGGCTGAACACGTCGGGGTCGTAGCTGCAGGGCCGGAACCCGATCCGCAACCCGTCGGCCCAGCCCGGCCCGCCCGCGCCTGATTCGACGTCGCTCATCCGCCCTCGGCGGTGCGGCGGTCCCGGGGTCCGGGGGCCGGCTCGGCGACGGGGGCCGTGGCCGCGACCACGCCGATGCCGTTGCGGACCTCCCACGACGGGTTCACGATGCACAGCGCCCGCCACCGGCCGCTCTGGGGTTGGAACCCGGTGCCGAACACGTCGGCCGGCACCACCTCGATGGGGGCCGCCCGCTCGATCTTGTCGACCAGGCTCTTGACACCGAGGACGCCGCCTTCGCTCACCCGCAGCTCGAGCCAATAGCGGCCCGGGTTGAGGGGCAGGTGGGGGATGGTGAGGGTGACCGACGTCTGGGCCGCGTTGCGGTCGAAGACCTCGAGCGGCTTCATGTTGGTGTTGACCTGGACCAGGCACAGGTCGGTCTCGGTGGTGAGGCTGACGGCCACGAACTGCCGGGGGACCCGCAAGCCCTCCACCTCGACGGTCACCGACAGGCCGCTGCCCATCGGGATGCGGTTGGAGAGGGTGCCGTCCTCCCGGCGGATCTCAACCCGGGTGATGGCGGGCCGGGCCACCCCCGCCGGGCGGGGCCGGTCGACGAGGTCGAAGACGCCGGAATGGTCGTCGAACACGTCCCCCGACCGGGCCAGGTAGCGCTGGATCCCCTCGGCGGTGTCGCCGTCGAAGACCACCCGCCCCTCCTCCAGGAAGAGCACCCGGCGGCAGAAGAAGGCCACGGCCGACATGTTGTGGCTCACGAACAGCACGGTGCGGCCCTCCTGCGACGCGACCTCGTTCATCTTGCCGAGGCACCGCCGCTGGAACTCGGCGTCTCCGACGGCCAGCACCTCGTCGACGACCAGGATCTCGGGATCGAGGTGGGCCGCCACCGCGAAGGCGAGGCGGACGTACATCCCGCTGCTGTAGCGCTTGACGGGCGTGTCGAGGAACTCGTCGATCTGGGCGAAGTCGACGATCGAGTCGAAGGCCCGGGCGATCTGGGCTCGCTTCATGCCCAGGATGGCCCCGTTGAGGTAGATGTTCTCCCGCCCCGTCAGCTCGGGGTGGAAGCCGGTGCCCACCTCCAGCAGGCTGCCGACCCGCCCGTAGAGCTCGACCCGTCCCGCACTGGGCTCGGTGACCCGGCTCAGGATCTTCAGCAGCGTGCTCTTGCCGGCCCCGTTGCGGCCGATGACGCCGACCGCCTCACCCTGGCGGATGTCGGCGGTGACGTCCTGGAGGGCGTGGAAGTCGTGGCGGGGGGTCCGGGCGAAGGGGTGGCGGACACGACGGCGGAGGACGTCGACGAACAGGTCGGGCCGCCGCTCGGTGACGGTGGCGATCGAGTAGGTCTTGCCGATCCCCTGGATGGAGATCGCCAGGGGGGCGTCAGATGACATCGGCGAACCCCCGCTCCTTCTTCTCCAGGGTGACCATGCCGACCACGAAGAGGGCCACCGAGAACACGATCGAGGGGATCAGCCGGGACGCGTCGGGCAGGCTCGTGCCCAGGAGCGACCAGCGGAAACCCTCCAACAGGGCGACCAGGGGATTGAGGTAGTAGAGGGTGAGATACCGGTCGGGCACGGCCGACACCGCGTAGGCGACGGGGCTGGCGTAGAGGAGGAGCTGGAGCAGGACGGGCGTGATCTGGGCCAGGTCGCGGTAGCGCACCGACAGCGACGCGGCCAGGGTGCCCAGGCCCAGGGAGCAGAGCAGGAGCAACATGAGCCACACCGGCAGCAGGAGCACGGCGACCCCGGGAGCCCGCCCGTCGGCGACGAGGATGCCGAGCAGGACGACGAGCGAGATGACGAAGTCGATGACGACGCCGGCGGTGCTGGCCAGGGGCAGGATGAGCCGGGGAAAGAAGATCTTCGACACCAGGGCGGCGTTGGTGAGCAGGGAGGTGGTGGTGCGGGTGACGGTCTGGTTGAAGGCGTTCCAACTCACCATCCCGGCGTAGGCGAACAGGAAGATCGGGACCCCGTCGGTGGAGAGCTTGGCCACCCGTCCGAACACGAACCCGAGGATGGCGGCCGAGAGGACGGGCTGGACGACCACCCACACCGCGCCCAGGGCCGTCTGCCGATAGCGCAGCTTGAGGTCGCGCAGGGCCATCACCCGGATGAGGTCGCCGTAGTGGAAGAGGTCGCGCAGGTACTGGCCCAGGGGCGTGCTGCCCTGTTCGATGACCAAGAGGGGCCGTTGCGGAGCGTCCGCCGGGCCGCCGTCGGCCCCGCCGCCGAGGGTGGGGCCGCCGACCGTCGTGGCGCTTGGGACCGGGTCGGTCACCGTCGGGTCAGGCGGGAGCGGCCCTTGCGGGCCAGGTCCCGCGGCAGGCGGGCCGTCCGCACGATCCCGCTCCCGATCCTCCACGGCCACGACTCTTCCATCCTCGCCAGGCGGGCTTCCAGGTCGGCCACCCGACGCCGGGCGGTCGCCAGGTCGAGCGAGGCGCCGGTGAGCACCGACCGGCGCGACGGAGCCGACCGTAGCGCCGCGGTGAGCGACGGCTTGACGTGGCCCGCCCGCAGGAGCGCCTCGACCTCCTCGGGAGGGACCGCGCCCGCCTCGACTGCTTCCCGGTACCAGCCCATCCACAGCTCGGCCAGAGGGTTCTCGTCGTTCTTCCACGGCTGGGTGGGGACGACGGTGTAATGGAGGAGCTTGGTGCGTCCCGGCTCGAAGCGCTCCAACTCGTTCCACTCGGGCGGGATGGTGTCGGCCACCTCCGCCGGGGGGACGACGCACACGTCGGACAGCAGCTCGGAGTAGGTGTAGCGGTGCTCGTCGAGCCCGGCCACGATCTCGTCGATCTTCCACGGCAGCCGGTCGCAGTCGAGGAGCATGACGGCCACGCTGCGGGGGCCCAGGTAGCTTGCCCCCCGGCCGTCCCAGGAGCCGGTGGGCGGGGGAGCGCTGCAGAGCACCGAACGGTCGTCGAAGGGGAGGTCGGCCAGCTCGGCCACGTCGCCGAAGACCACCATGTCGGCGTCGAGGTAGAGGGCCCGGCCCCGGTAGCCGCAGCGCTCGGGGATCATGAACCGGCAGAAGGAGAACATGGTGCGGGGCTTGTTCGCCGGGTCCCTCGGCAGGCGGTGGGGCCAGTCGAGCATCGGCGTCACCTCGACCGGGATGCTGGCCGACTTGCGGATGGAGTACTCGAGGACCCGGTGGGCCACCACCTGCGACTCGTCGGTGCCGACGAAGATCCGCAGCGGCTCCACCAGGGGCCGGTAGTCGATCCCGTGCTCGGCCACGATCACCGCCAGCCGCTCGAACTGGTCGTCGAAGGAGTTGGCCCCGTTGGCCAGCATGGTCTCGTCGGCCAGGGCCTGGAAGGGGGCGCTGTAGGCCCGGCCGCCGTCGATGCCGAGCGATCGCACCTGGCGCACGCCCAGCACGCCCAACAGGTTGAGGGCGGCCTCGGCGCTGAAGCGCTTGGCCCCGATCACGGGCGACCGGCCGTGGACCGGGGTGCCGGAGAGGTTGTACCAGACCAAACGGCCCTCCCGGTCGAGTTCCTCCAGCACCGGGTACTCGCCGAACCAGTCCTCCAGGGATCGGTCGCTCAGGGTCGATTGCAGGTGGGGATGGCGGGGCATGAGCAGCCACCGGCAGCGGTTGCGCAGCCCGTCACCGCAGGCGCCGACCACGTCGACGTCGATGATGTGGGCCACGTCGACGTCGGCCTGGTTGACGACGTGGTTGAGCGAGAGCCGGTTGTAGGCGGTGAGGTCGAAGCGGTCCCGGCGGTCGAACGTGGGCCCCTTGCCGAGGACCAGCCACGGCCGGGCCGGGAGGGAGGCGTTGGCGAACCACTCCGTCAACTCGATCACGGCGGCCCCCAGCCAGGCGTCAGATGCCGCTCCGCACGATGTCGTGGAGGCGGACCAGCCCGAGGCAGTGTCCGAGCTCGTCGACGACGGGCAGCACGCTGATCTGCGAGGGGCGGTTCTCCATGAGCTGGAGGGCGTCGTAGGCGAGGGAGCCGGGCAGGACCGCCACCGGCTCCGCCGTCATGACGTCGCCCGCGGTGAGGTCGTGGAGCGCCTCGGGGGCGGTGGCGGCGACCGCCCGCCGCACGTCGCCGTCGGTGACGATGCCGAGGAGGTTGCTCTCGGCGTCCTCCACCGTGACCGCGCCCAGGCCGCCGCGGCTGAGGGAGGCGACCAGGTCGAGCCAGGGGACGGTCGTGGCCACCCGGGGCCGGTCGTCGCCCTGGCGCATGACGTCGCTCACCCGGAGCGTGAGCCGCTTGCCGAGGCGGCCGGAGGGGTGGTTGAAGGCGAACTGCTCGGGCGTGAGCTGCTTGACCTCCATCACCGACATGGCCAGGGCGTCGCCCACGGCCAGGGCCACCGCCGTGCTCGACGTGGGGGCGAGGTTGAGCGGGCACGCCTCGCGGGCGGCGAAGGCGTCGAGGGCCACCGCCGAGCGGGAGGCGAGGGTGGACCGGAGGTTGCCGACGATGGCGATGACCGGGATCTTGCGGTGCTCGAGGTAGGGGAGGAGGACGAGGAGCTCGTCGGTCTCGCCGCTGTTGCTGACCAGGACGGCGACGTCGTCGCTGGTGACGATGCCCAGGCCGCCGTGGAGGGCGTCGGACGGGTGGAGGAAGAGGGCGGCGGTGCCGGTGCTGGTGAGGGTGGCCGCGATCTTGCGGGCGATCATCCCCGACGTTCCCGCCCCCGAGAGGACTACCCGCCCCTCGACACTGGAGAGCAGGTCGACGGCGGTGGCGAAGGCGTCCTGGTCGAGCCGGTCGGCGGCGTCGAAGAGGGCCTGGGCGAGCACGCGGATCAGGTCGGCACCGGCCGGGGGCGCGCTGTCCATCAGCGAGAGGCTAGCGCCTGACCCTCTGCGCAGGGTGGCTCTCGGCGAGCGCGGGCCAGGCACTGTCGGGTTCCGTCCCGCAGCATTGAGCCCGGGCAAGTGCGAGGACGACCTCGCAGTTGCGCTGGGGGTCGGCGCGTGTGCACGGCCTCGGTAGACACCCCCCGGGCTGATTCGATCGAATCACCCTGCCGCATCACGAGGCCGGTCAAGGGGACCGTCATGAGGGTGTGGGTTGTCGCCCACATGGCGCAGACCTTTGACGGGCCGGGCACCTCGCCACCCACCCTGGCCCCGGGGGAGGACGCCCTACCTCCAGGCCGACCCCGCTCCAGTCCCCAACCCGACCGACCGCCCCCGGCGTCGTTCCCTGGGAGCGCCTTTGGGTTTGCGGGCTTCCGCAGTTCACGACGGCGAAACCGTCAGCGACCACCCCCTCACCCCTGCGCGACGAGGCCCGATCGGCGGACGGTACGTCGGTGGCGGTGCCGGTGGTGAGACAGAGCCATCGTCCTCCACTCGAGTACGGATGAGCTGACGGTGTGCAGCTGGTGGGTCCCCCCGGCGGGTGACCAGGCGGCAACACGGCAGCGCGATCGCACGGCCGGCGCGGGCGTCAAGGCGCCTCCGTGTCCTCGTCGCTGGCGCTCCTGTTGTACTGCGGACGGCCCTGGCGGGCGCCCCTTGACACTCCTCGCCTCTTGGCCGTGCCCATCGACCGCCGTACCGCAGCCCACCCACCAGGAGGACCACCCAGATGAACACCGTCCAGCTCATCGGGCGACTCACGAAGGACCCCGAACTCCGCTTGACCGACGGCGGCACCGCCGTGTGCACCATCCGCCTCGCCGTCCCCCGCCGCAAGCGCAATGGTAAGGAGCCGCCCCCCAACTACATCGACGTCGTGACCTTCGCAGCCCATGCCGAGGCGATCGCCGAGCACATGGCCAAGGGTCGCCGGGTGGCCGTTGGGGCGTCTCGACCACCAGGAGTGGGACCACGAAGGCGACCGGCGTTATCTGTAGGAAGGCCTCGGCGTCCTTGACGAACCGACGCTGCGCGCAGTGGGCCTCCGACTTGCCGTGGCGGACGTCTTATCTTTGGGCCTACGTAAGAGCATCGTCGCCGCCGGTCCGGACCCCCGTCGCCACCGTGAGTTCGCATGCTGCCGGCAAACCGAAGCCCTGCACCGAGCCGGAACCGCGGACGCTCAGCCGTGCGAGTTGCCTCGGCAGGCTCTCGCCAGCAGCGCCGCGCCGAGCAAGGCGGCCACGGTGGACGCACCCAGCACACCGAGTTTGGCCGCGTCCTGGATAGCACCCGGATCGAAGGCGAGCTCGGCGATGAACAGCGAGACGGTGAATCCGATGCCGCCGATGGCGGCGATGCCCACGACCATGGCCCAGGTAGCCCCCTCGGGTAGGCGGCCGAGCCCGCACCGCACGGCCAGCCACGTCGCCGCCGAAATTCCGACCACCTTGCCCACCACCAGGCCGAGCACCACGCCCGCCGTCACACCGACCGTCGCCGGAGCATCGAAAGAATCGGCCTTGATCACCACCCCGGCGTTGGCCAGGGCGAAGAGCGGCACCACGGCGAAGCTCGTCCACGGGTGCAGCAGGTGCTCGAGCCGCTCGGCGGGTGAGACCGTGGTTCGAGCCAGGCGGTTCATGACGGCGAGCTCGGCCGGACCGGGTTCGTCGCTCAAGTCCCGTGCCCACTCGCGGGTGACCGCGGCCGGGCTGAGGGCCCGTGCCGGAGCGAGCAACCCGAGGGCCACCCCGGCGATGGTGGCATGGACACCCGATGCCTGCGTCGCCAGCCACACTCCGACGCCGAGCACGACATAGGGCGCCGTCCACACGACGCCCGCCCGCCGCAGGACGAGCATGACGACGACAATCCCGACCGCGGTGGCGATGAAGACGGGCTGGATGTCGGCGGCGTAAAAGAGCGCGATCACCACGATGGCGCCGATGTCGTCGACGATGGCGAGGGTCAACAGGAAGAGCTTGAGTGACGCCGGCACCCGCGAACCCAGCAGCGCCACGACACCGATGGCGAAGGCGATGTCGGTGGCCATGGGGATTCCCCAGCCCTTGGCCCCGCCGCCGCCGACGGTCACCAGGAGGAAGAGCAGGGCAGGGACCACCATGCCACCGAGGGCGGCGATGGCGGGCATGGCCGCCACCCGGGGCTCGCGCAGGTCGCCGTGGACGAGCTCTCGCTTGATCTCAAGCCCCACGACGAAGAAGAACAGGGCCATGAGCCCGTCGTTCACCCAGTGCCGGAGGTCCTCGACGAGCACGAACCGGCCCACGCCGACGGACAGCTCGGTGTGCCACAGCGCCTCGTAGGAACCGTGCCACGGCGAGTTGGCCCACACCAACGCCACCACCGCAGCCACCAGCAAGACGAGCCCGCCGGCGGACTCGGTCGCCAGGAACTGGCGCAGGACTCGCGGCATCCGCCGCCCGGGAAGAGCTGCGCCGGGACCGCCCAGGTCGCCTCCGGGCCCGCCGTTGTCGGTGTCGCTGGTACCCATGGGCGTGCTCCTTCGGTCGCGTGGCTACACCGCCGACCAGGCTTCCCGGCTCACCCGCCACCGAAGTGGTTGCCCCCCATCTTGGTGGCCCGGCGAGGACGGAGGAAAATCAACAGCGTCGGGCCGGGGACCGCGGGCGATCCCGGGGCATCCCGGTCGTCAGGTCGAGCGTCGTCGCTCGACGCGGCGTCAGCGGTTGGGCCGTCCGAGCGCCCGGTCAGCTGGTAAGGGGAGATGGATGACTCGCCCATCACCAGCTGCGCCGCGGTGGCGGCGATCAGCCCCGGCACCACGAGCCCGGTGCGGGGCACGTCCTGAGGTACGGCAGGTTGGACATGGCGTCGCCCCACACCCAACGACGTCAGCGCGCCGCCAATCCCATCACCCCGCCCTACCGGGAGCGCCCGTTGTCCGTCGGCCTGTGGGCCGGCGTCGGATCAGCCCGAGAATGGAGAGCGCCACTCCGCCTGACGCGATGAGCGCCAGGCTGCGCATGCCGCCGCTGGCCCGGAACGGCACGGCGGTGGCGAGGCCGGCGCCGCTGACCCAGCAGAGCTGGAAGATTGTCTCGTAGCGGGCGAAGGTGCGGCCCCGCACGGTCGAGGGTGCGTCAACCTGGAGAAGGCTGTCGAACGCCAGTCGACCGCTCGCCGTCGCCAGTCCTACGACGCCCGCCACCACTGCCGCGCGCGGCACATCGAACGATCCCGCGGCCCAGAGCGCCGCCACCGCCGTCGCTCCCAGGCTGAGCTGGAGGAGCAACGTCTCCCGGATTAGGGCGCGCAGGGCTGGCGCCAGGACCGCACCGGCGAAGCCACCGATGCCAGCACCGGCGATTACAACTGCAAAACCCCGGCCCTGCTCGCCCTCGGCCCGGAGCAGGAACGCCAGGAGGAACGTGAGGAAGCCCACCGCCGCCCTGCTGGCACCCATCGCCACCCCTCCGGCCAGCAGGCGCGAGCTGAGCAGCGCCCGGTAGTCGCCGGCTTCGACGGGCTCCCTGCCCTCCGTAGGACTACGGGGGATACGCGCCCCGGG
The DNA here is from genome assembly GCA_963829165.1 of uncultured Acidimicrobiia bacterium. Lineage (GTDB taxonomy): Bacteria > Actinomycetota > Acidimicrobiia > Acidimicrobiales > AC-14 > JAXDMK01. The sequence goes on from CAWHIC010000010.1 coordinate 556,514, forward strand.
CACGACCGCAGCAGAGAACACGACGACGGCGAAGCCCAAAGCCAGTCCCGACCCGCTGATCACATTTGCCCCTGCCGCCAGACCGGCCCCGAGAGTCCCCCCCACGACGGAAAGCACGGCCAGTCTGGCGTTCCCCCACATAGGCGACCGGTCCGGCGGAAGCACGTCGGGCATGAGCGCGCTGCGGCTGACGCCGTGCATCCTGGACAGGACGAGGAGCCCGAAGGCCAAGGGGTACAGGGCGACACGGTCGGTGCGGGTAGCGAGAAGGAGAGCGAGGACGGCCCGGCCTCCCGCGGCGAAGATGATCGCGAGCCGGTAGGTGCCAGATCGTCGGTCGAGCCAGGGTCCGACGAGCGGGGAAAGGGCGGCGAAAGGCGCCATGGTGAGCGCCAGATACAGGCCAACCTTGTCGCGTGCCTCGCCGATCGGGACGGCGAAGAAGAGGGTGTTGGCGAGGGCAACGGCCACCATGCCGTCGCCCGCGGCGTGAAGGACCTGCACCTCGGCCAGCCGGCGGAAGGGGGTCGGTGTCCGGCGTCGGTCCCCGCCCTGGGCCCGCCACCTGGCTTGCGACGATGCCCGGCGTGATCCCACCGACCGGATGCTACGGCGACTCCGAAGTCGGCCGCGGGGTGGCGAGTGGATGGGGCGATGTGGTCCTGGTCGCGGCACTTCGGCGGCAGGCAATACTGGCGGTAGCCGCGCTCGACGCGAGCAAGCAGCTCGCATTCGAAAGCTAGGCACGCCGAGAAGGAGCGACCGTGGCCGCCTGCAAGTCCGACGAAGAAGGACCGGCCAGTGGCGTCGCTGGCGCACGGCGTCGAGGCCAGCAGGGTTTGATTGCGGCCGCTCGACGCCCGTTCTCCGGCACCGGCTTCGATCCCGGCGACCCGGCGAGGCGCCGAGCCATGGGCGTCAGTTGGCAGGTTCTGGTTCCTGTGGCGCTCCTCGCCCTGGCAATTGGCTGCGGCAGTCCTGAGGACGCCGGGCTGACCACGCCGGTGCCGACCTCAACGACCATTGCCGGTTCGACGGAAACGATCGCCCCAGTTCCATCAACGACCTCCGGACCCTCGACGGTGCCCCCCACGACAGAGGCCCCCACCACCGTCCCGCCCACGACGGACCCCCCTGCGACTCCGCCCCCGACCACCGTGCCCCCGACCACCGTGCCCCCGACCACCGTGCCCCCGACCACCGTGCCCCCGACCACCGTGCCCCCGGCCACCGTGCCCCCGACCACCGTGCCCCCGACCACCGTGCCCCCGACCACCGTGCCCCCGACACCTGCGGCCTTGGGTCGGGAAGATGAGGGCCCTGACGTTCTCGCCGTGCAGGAGCGGCTCACCGCCCTCCGTTACTGGCTCGGCTCGGCGGACGGGGCGTTCGGTCAGCTCACCCAACAGGCTGTCTACGCCTTCCAGAAGGCGAACGACATTGCCGTCGACGGCCGGGTGGGACCCCAGACCCGGGCTGCCCTCGCCAATCCGACCTCGCCCGTACCCCAGAGTCGAGCAGGACGGGTGATCGAGATCGACAAGGCGCGCCAAGTCCTCTTCAGCGTCGTCGACGGCAGGATCGACTGGGTCTTCAACACGTCGACGGGGACGGAGCTGCCGTATGACCACCCGCACGGCTACACCGCGCTCGCCGATACTCCCCCCGGCACCCACTCCGTGTTCTGGGAGACGGACGGGTGGGAGGACGGCAATCTCGGGCCCCTCTACCGGCCGAAGTACTTCCACGAGGACGGGATCGCGGTCCACGGCTACGGCAGCATTCCGCCCTTCCCCGTCTCCCACGGCTGCGCTCGCGTCAGCTTTGCGGCCATGGACTTCATCTGGGACTCCGGGCTCATGCCCATGGGGTCGACGGTGCTCGTCTACGGCGAGACACCCCCGGTCTGATCCCCCTGCCGCTGATCAGGCCACGGGTGCGCGGGGCACCACCTCGCGGTCGATCCGGAAGCTGCCCTCCACTCCGGTGAGCGACACGTAGTCGACAGCAACCAGCTGTCCGCCCCGGAAGTGGAGCACCTCCGCCTCGTACGCCAGCGCGGTCGACACGGTGAAGGCGCCGAGGCCACTCGCGCCGGACGTTCCAACAGTGAGGAATCTCGTGCCTGAGCGGAGCTCAGATCGCCGCCGATGGGTGTGACCTTGGATGACCAGAGGGACGGCTCCGGCCGCCTCTGCGCCCAACACTGGATCGTGGACCGCGAGCACGTCTGGGCCGAGCTCCTGGACGAGTTGGGCGACGATCGGCGCCTCCTGGGTCTTGGCGTCCTTCGCCTCCCCGGGGCTCGTCTTGTTGTCGGCGGTGAACGTCGGGTCGGCGACCCCGAGAACCCGGACGCCGCCGATCTCGACGAGCTGACCGTCGAGCACGGTCACATTGGCGACCCCCGCCAGGGCGGTGCGGACTTCGGGCGAGTCATGGTTTCCGGGGACGAAGTAGTACGGCACGGGCATGGTGCGGAGGATGTCTCCGATGCGGGCTTCGACAGGGAGGCCGAACGACGTGAGGTCACCAGTGTCCACGATGGCTCGGGTCCCGAACTCCCGGGCCAGCCGCGATGCGAACTCGAGGCCCAGAGGGTTGAGGTGGATGTCACTGACGTGCAGGATCGCCGTATCAGTGGGACCTGGCTGGGGCTCGGCCGATGCCGCCTGGTACAGGTTCGTGAGCTGGCGACTCAGGATGTCGACGCGCCCTCGCACGTCCTCGAAGCTGTCGACATGGCGCTGGATGGTTTGCAGCACGTGCGGCGCCTCCTCCAGCGGACCCACGAACTGCGGAGACTCGAAAGCTCCGGCGTCGAACGTGGTCCACGTCAGCCCGAGGACCAGCGCCGCGCCCGCCACACCCCCCGTCATGCCGGCCACCACCAGAGTCGGCCGCCGGCGCGGGACAACCGCCCCGAGGAGTCCCCCGACGACACCCGAGAAGATGAGCGTGCGAACCACGAAGGCGCGCAGCAGAGGCTCGACGTCCTGCGTGATCGACCTGCGGAGGGCGAGTTCTGGGTCACTGCCGGCCAGAAGGCGCTGGAGCTCCTGGATGTCGAGTTGCTGGACCGTCGCCGACAGCTTCAGGGGTGACCGGTGCGTGCGAGCCGAGAGCGCTCCGAGGGGAGGGAGCTCCAACTCTGTCGTTGGGCGGCCGCCCAACGAGGCACGAACGGCCACCGAGCCAGGTCCGACCGTCCCCCGGGTGACTGGTTCGATGGCCAGGGCGGCACAGGCTCCGACCATGCCCAAGCCCATTACGGCGGCAACGGCGAACATGCGCCGCCCGATCGAAGAACGCCGCGACCCGCGACCCACAACGGCCCCTGGTTGGTCGGGCTGATCGTCGGCCATGCGAAGATGCTCGCGCGTCGCCTCCACCCTCAGCTGCTCGAGATGCGCCGGCGGCTTCTCCCCCACAACCGTGTGTCGAGGTCCACGCCCGACCTCCCCGCTTCACCCCGGTGATGCCGCCGAGCGGCGTGGTCCGGGATGCCGAGGAGCGGCGAGCAGCGCCCGATTCCCTGCGGGCATGGACTCCAAGCGTCTCAGTCGCTGGTTCCCGTTCACCACTCGGCAGACCGCCGGACTTGTGCTCGTGGTGCTGGCCGTGATCTTCGTCCTCGAGAACCGGCGGTCAACCACGATCCGGTTTCTGATCCCAGAGGTCACCGCGCCCCTGTGGGTCGCTCTCATCGCCAGTCTGGTGCTGGGCCTCGTCGCCGGTGGCCTACTGGTCCACGGCCGCCATCACGAGTAAGCCCGGGGGTTCCGCCCACCTCGCCGCGACGTCGCCGCCGGCGAGCCAGCGCGATGTCCGGTCGAGGACTCGGTAGGATGTCCGGGGTTCCGACCGCGTCGTGAGCGACAGACCGGCTGCTCGTGTCGCCAGGTGTCGGCGGCGGAACCCGAGAAGCTGAGGCCCCACGGCCAGGCGAGAGGAGTTGACCAGCGAGGATCCTGTCGGTTCTGACCCAGATAGCCGTGCCCGAGGAAGCCTGCGGGGCACCCGAGCACTCGGGCGCCCTCTGCGACACCGTCTACCGGCTGACCGGCAACGAGGTGGTGGCCCGGGCCAGCGACGTCTTTGTGGCGCGACCAGCCCGAATCGGTTTGATACTGCTCGTGGCGTGGATCACTGCCCGTGTCCTGCGGCGGGCGATCCGACGCTTCACGAAGGGCCTCGGTGACGTGAGGGCCGACGTTGCGTCGGCCGTCGACCGCTCGGCGGGGACGCTCCTGCGCACGGCGCCCGCCCTATCGGTGAGGGCCAGCCAACGAGCGGACACGATCGGCGCCCTCCTGGGCAGCGTCGCCTCCTTCACCGTGTGGACGATGGCCGCGCTCATGGCCTTCGCTGAGGTGGGTCTCGAGCTCGGGCCTCTCCTGGCCGGGGCAGGGATCGCCGGCGTGGCCCTCGGGTTCGGCGCCCAGAACCTGGTGCGCGACTTCCTGTCGGGGATCTTCATGCTCATAGAGGACCAGTACGGCGTCGGCGACGTGATCAACGCCGGCCCTGCGACCGGAACCGTCGAGGGGGTCAGCCTGCGCACGACCCGGTTGCGCGACGTGGAGGGCAACGTGTGGCACATTCCGAACGGAACGATCGCCTACGTGGCGAACAAGTCGCAGCAGTGGTCTCGGGCCCTGCTCGACGTGCAGGTGGCATATGGCACCGAGACGGCGCGAGCGATCGCCGTCATGGAGCGGGTGGCCAAGCAGACCTGGACCGACGAGGGCTGGTCGGACGAGATCCTGGAGGAGCCGGAGGTCTGGGGGGTCGAGAGCCTCGACGCCGACGGAGTCACCATCCGGCTGGTGGTCAAGACGAAGCCGCTCTCACAGTGGAGGGTCGCCCGGGAGCTGCGAGCGCGGATCAAGCAGCAGTTCGACGCCGAAGGCATCGAGATCCCGTTCCCGCAACGGGTGGTCTGGCACCGCGGCGACGCCGGCGGGTCGTCCACGGACACGGAGTTGCCCGATCGAGACGTAGGCGCGAATGCCGCGTCGGCCCGAACCCACAACGGGTCGAGATGATGCAGGGCCAGCGGCGTGGCGTCCGCCCCCACTGTGGCAACGCGGTTCACACCATCATCGCCCGGGGGCGGCGTCGTCCGGCATCACCGGCCGTAGTTGGTCAGCGCTGGTCGGTCGTGGCCACCCTGGCGGTCGCCGTGGCGGCAGCTATGGCGGGATGTGGGGACGGAGGTGACGTCGGCGGGCCCGCGCCGTCGGTGGCGCCGACCTCCTCCTCGACGCCGGCCCCGTCCACCACCACGCCGCCGGGCAACTTCGTCGTGTGCACCGCCGAGTCCGAGGGCTTCCGCCTGCGCTACCCGGCTACCTGGTCGACCAACGACCCGGCACAGGCCCGCCCGTGCCGGTTCTACCATCCGGCGCCGTTCACCGTGCCGTCGGAGAGCGAGGCTCCCGGGCTGGCGATCGCGGTCAAGGTCGAGCCGGTGCCGATGGCCGACATCGCCGTCGGTCCCGAGGGGTCGCTGACGGCCGAAGTCCTGGCGCTGCGGGAGACGACGGTGGCCGGTCGGCCGGCGGTCCGGGCGGAGACCAGCGCCACGGGCGAGGGATTCCTCGCGCCGGGCGTGCGCGGTGTCGTGTACTACGTCGACTTCGAAGATCGGACCCTTCTGGCCACGACGTTCGACACGGCGAGTGCCGGGACCCTGGCCTCCAACGTCGCCGTCCTCGATCAGATGATGACGAGCCTCGAGCGGTTACCGACACCGCCTGCGGCATGCTCCGCGGCCGCTGAAGGGGGGTCGGTGGAGCCTCAGCCGGGGCTTCCCGACGCGGTGGCCGCCACGCGCTCCGACATCGTGTCCGCCGCGGTCGCCTGCGACTACGCCGCGTTGGCCGGGATCGCCGCCCGGGGTGGCGGGACCTTCACCTACAGCTTCGGGGCCGGCGGCGACCCCGCCGGCTACTGGATGGCAGCCGAGGACGAAGGCAGGCCGGTGCTGCGGACCCTGGTGCGCCTCCTCGGAACCCCGTTCGCGTCGCGCCCGGCGGGCGACGTCACGCAGTTCGTGTGGCCTTCGGCGTACGCCTACGAGAGTTGGGCGGACGTGCCCCCGGCGGAGCGAGACGGGTTGCGGGCGGTGTATGACGATGAGGACCTCCAGAGGTTCGAGGACTTCGGCGTCTACGCCGGCCACCGCATCGGTATCGACGAGCGGGGCGTCTGGATGTTCTTCGTGGCCGGCGACTGAGCCCGACATGGCCCGACCGGCCGAGCCCGGCGACCATGCTGAGTCCTCCCCGGCCAGGGATCGAGCGCTCGCCGGCCGCCTACGCCGAGCTGTCACCCGACTGGTGGGAGCGGCGCGGCCCGCGGCCCGCGCCGCCGCCGAGCTCGCTCGAGACATCGCCCGGAAGTGGCGCTCCCATCGGGGAAGCGGGCGGGCGGGCGAGGTCGCCTTCTTCTGGATCCTTGGCCTGTTCCCGGCGCTGATCGCCCTGGCCGCCGTTCTCGGCGTCTTGGAGGTCGTCGTCGGCGACGCCGTCGCCCGGCAGGCCCAGGACGAGGTCGTGACCTTCCTCCAGCGGGTGTTGACCGACGAGGCGTCGGGGATGGTCGACGGCGTTCGGAGCCTGTTCACCGACGCCAAGCCCGCCGCCGCCAGCTTCGGCGTCGTGGC